>NZ_CAJMYW010000021.1:0-96031 GCF_905220165.1 Paraburkholderia sp. J10-1
TCATCCACTCGCGGCGCGCCGTACCGTCAAACGCGCCGATCTTGCTGGCTTGCCGTGGATTCTGCCGCCGCGCGAGGCGCCCACATTCGTTGCCCTCGAACGCTGGCTGCAACGCGGCGGCTTCGAGTTGCCGGCGGGCTGCGTGCAGTCGGTGTCGATCCAGGCGAATGAGACGATGCTCGGCCTGTATCCGTTTCTTGCGTTGATGCCGTTGACCGTGGCACGGCGCGGCACGCTTGCCATCCTGCCGATCGACGGTGCGCGCTTTCTTGAGACGGTGCGGCTCTACTACAGCGAGCCATCGGCTAATCCGGTGCTGACAACGGCACTGGATTGTGTGGCGGCTGTGAAGGCGCGAATTGCGGCATCGTTGAACATGTAGTTCACCGTCAACGCGTCGCTAGTTGGCGCCGCGACGCATGCTTTACTGACAGCAATGCTGGGCTGATTGGCCAGACAGACGGTCGCAACGTGAATATCCAGAATCGTGGCGCCAGGTTAATTTCTGACTAAAGGCACGAATCGCGCGCTTTAGGTAGATCGGTGGCGCAACGTTTTCGCGCGTATCAAAAGAAGTGCTGTACACCAATGCGAAACGCGGCCTGATTGCTGCCCGACGCCGGCGACAAGGACAGCAGCGCCGCCTGGGCGCCACCCCCGGCATGCTGGAACGTCGCTTCAGCGTACAGCATCGTGCGCACGGAAAGGTGGTACAGATTCGAGAGTCCCGCGGTCGTGTAACTCTTGCCTGCGAACCAGGTTCGGTATCCGCCGAGCAAGATCGTGTCGAACGGCGTGACGTTCCAGTCCACGCCGAGTTCCGCCGTTGTCGCGTTCGCGGAATCGGTTTCGCTCGCGATGTGCGCGCTGTCGAGCACCGCATGGAAGGACCACTGCCGGTTAGGCGAATACGTGCCCGCCACGCCCAGGATCCGCGAATCTCTCGCCCTGAATGTCGCGCCGCCCGTGAGATCCTGGCCGAGAAAACTCTCGTAGCCGAGTGACGTATGCAATGCGTACGACTTGTCGCGCGTGTCGCTGTAGACCGCGCCGAGTTGCAGCGCCGACGACTTGTAGAGGAGGGCTGCGCCCACGTAACGGCCCTGTCCCGTCGAAGCATCGCTGAAGCCGTACATCGCGCGTGCCGATACGCCATGCCACGCAACGCTTGCGTATTTTACTGTGTTGTTCACGGTCGTCACCGCGTCGTTGTCGATGTTCGCCGGATGATAGAGGAAGTAGTTGTACTGGACCGCGCCGTTCGCGTTGGGCAGCAAGACATCGTCGGTCAGATCCCACTGCTTGCCGAGCGTCACGGTACCCCACCGGTCGTCGCTCAGGCCGACAAACGCTTTGCGGCTGAACAGCACGCCCGACGAGGCGAGCGCACCGGTATTCGAAAAGAAGCCATTTTCAAGCTGGAAAATGGCTTTGGTCCCGCCGCCAAGGTCTTCCACGCCCTTGAAGCCGAACTGGTCGGGCACGGTGATTGGCCCCATCACCCATGCCGAGCTACCCTTCTCGTTGCTCACGTAGCCGATGCCTTCATCGATGCTGCCGTACAGCGTCACGCTTGATTGCGCGGACGCCACGGAAACACAAGACCAGAACAGCGCAATGGAGAGGAATCCTCTGTTGTTGATTTTCATGATGATTCGATTTGTGGAACAAGAGCAAACGGCGCGGGCGCCGTCAAGGGAGAGGGGGCGCGATTGCGGAGGGTGCTGAAGCGATGCGCGTTCGTCAGAACTTGGTGCGAATGCCGGCAATTACCTGCGCTTCCGATTTCGTGCTGGAAGCAGCCGTCGTCACGATCTGCGCGTATTGGGCGCTGCCGCCCGCGCGCTGATAAAGGCCGACCAGATACAGGTCCGTGCGCTTGCTCAGGAAGTAGTCGACGCCGAGATTCACCTGGTTGTAGTGCGGCTTGAGCGCTTCGGACGATTTCCCGAACGTATAGATATAGGCCGCGCCAACCAGCAGCATCGGCGTGATCTTATGGGTCACGGAGACTTCGACATTGTTCAGGCGCAGTCCCGTGGTATCGAGGTAGTTGAACAGGACGTTCGTGTACGAAAGCGTGGTTTGCACGAAGCCAAAGTCGTAGCCCGCGCCGACGCCGAGGATACGTTGCTTCTCGACCCCAGCGCCGCCGGGACTGGTTGCGAACGGCGAGGTGTAGCCGTACGAGTCGCCGATCGCGCCACCGGTGTTCGTCGAATCCGGACGGTTGTATTGCGACATCGCGGCGGAGAAGCGGAACGGTCCGCGCTGATACGACAGGCCGCCGCTGAAGGCACTGTTGTTGTTGAATGCGCCGGCCTGGTTCGAAAACGCGTACTGCGCCGCGAGTGACAAACCATGCAGGGTCGGTGACACATAGCGCACGGAATTCTGCAAACGCAGCACGTTGAAGATGTTGTCGTTGTCGCCCACGTGTGCGCCATAGGTCGCGAATTGCACGGCGGAAGAGGTCCAGTTCAACTGCTGCGTCATTTCATCGTACTGGCGGCCGAGCGTGATCGTGCCGTATTGCGGCGTGGTCAGTCCGACCCATGCCTGCCGGCCGAACAGGCGACCGCCTTGCGAGGCGCTGCCCGACGTGATGGAAAAGCCGTTTTCCAGCACGAAGATCGCCGCAACACCGCCGCCGAGATCTTCTTTGCCCCGCAGTCCCCAGCGCGAGGGCTGCTGCGGTCCGCTCGTCATCTGCGTGAGGGATTTTCCGCCCGCATTGGAGGAATAACTGATGCCTACCGATATGAGGCCGTAAAGCGTGACGTTGCTCTGGGCGTGAGCGGGGCGTGGGCTGACGACACCAACGCAGACGATGAAAGCCGCTGCGATATGAAGAGGAATCCTTATTGTCAGGAATGTGGCGCGTTGGAATGATTGCATGTCGTTATTGGTTTGGGTATGGGGAAGCGGATCGGCGCGATGTCGCCCGACCGCGGAGAGGGCGCGCGGGGCGCGCCGTACCGGGTGTCACGCGCGGTGGTTTATGCGGAGCGGGGACGGCACAGGCTGATCGCGAGCGCGGCGATGAGACCGGAGGTGGCGAAGGCCACGAAGTTGAGCCGCACGTCCAGATGCGAGGACGCGAACCACGCGCCGAGCATCGGCCCGGCCATCGCGCCGAGCCGCCCGATGCCGACTGCCCAGCCCGTCGCGCTGGCGCGGGCGAACGGCCGGTAGAAACTCGCGATGTAGCCTAGCTGAACCATCGCCACGCCGATGCTGCCGAGCCCGGCGAGCGCCACGAGCGCGTAGTTCGTGAAGACGCCGCCTTTTACGGTCAATCCGCAGATCGCGAGCGCGCCGATCACATAGCCGCCGACAATCGTCTTGCGCGGTCCCAGCCGGTCGCCGACGCGGCCGATCAGAATGCCGCCGATTGCCGACGAGAGCATGAATACCGCGAGAAACGAAAGGCTCGAACCGAGGTCGTAGCCGAGCTTGCGCATGAGTTGCGGCAACCAGGTGCCGAGGCCGTAGATCACGAGCACGGCGGCCACTTGCGCGACCCAGAGGCAAAGCGTCGACCAGAGATTGCCGCGCGAAAACACCTCGCTGAACACGAGCCGCAGCGAAGGCTTGGCCGGCGCTTCGCCGGGCGCCGTATCGAGCGAGGCAATCGAGAGGCCAAGCCGTTCGGCGAGCGCGTCGGCCTCGCGCCGCTTGCCGCTCGCGAGAAGATAGGCGAGCGACTCGGGCAGCATCACGATGAGCGCGGGCACGCCGAGCAGCGGCAGCGCCCCCAGCGCGACCACGAAGCGCCAGCCGTGCGATTCCAGAAACGCGATGCCGATCACCGCCGAGACCAATGCGCCGATCGCGTAGCCGGAATACATGACGGCGAAATTCAGGTTGCGTTTGGCGACCGGTGAATATTCGACAGTGAGCGCCGCCGCCGCAGAAATGACACCGCCAAGGCCCAGCCCGCCAATGAATCGCATGACGCCGAAGAGGAACGGCGTCGTCGCGACGGCGGCGCCGAGCATCGACAGCGAAAACAGCGTGACGCACGCAATCAGCAGACGTTTGCGGCCGATCAGGTCGGTGAGCACGCTGATGAAGTACGAGCCGAACAGCGTGCCGAACAGCGCCGCGCTGCTCATGGCGCCGACTTCAATGGGCGTGAGCTTCCAGACCGGGTCGGCGAGCATCGAGGGAACGATCGTGCCCATGACGCCGATGTCATAGCCTTCGGTGACGATCGTCAGGAAGCAAAGGGCCAGCACACGGCGCGTGGTGCGCGCGGGCGGGTCGAGGGCGATAGCGTGAGGACTTTCGGAGATGGCCGCCATGGGTGACTCATTCGATCGAAACTGCCGGAAAGAATCAGGCAAGCGCCATGCCAGTCCTCGTGCGTGACCTCGCGGCGCGCAATGCGGTGCCATCGCGCACCCCATTCCTTGAGCTTGCCTGCCCGGCGCAGGCCATGGATTCAGTCTGCGCTCGAATAAAGAATGTCATTCCATATTGGTTGCGTCAAAGATTTCAAAAAAGATTTGTGCCTGGTTCGGGAAAATCCCTATGCCGCGCTCGGCGTCTCAGGCGGATTCGGGCGGCGCCTCGCCGAGCAGTAGCGTGGCCGTGAGCTGGGCGATGCGCTGGATGTCGCGATGGTCGCCAATGCGCTGATTAATGACGAAGCCGTCGAAAGCCATCCAGATCACATGCGCGAAGAGCTCGCCGCCGAGCGCCGCGCTGCGCTCCGGCGGCAGCGAATCCTTGAGCAACTGGGTAAGGAAATTCTCCACCGAAACCAGCAGGCTGTTGGGTTTGGCGAGGCCCGCCGGGGCGCTTGCGAGCGCGTCGATCAGCGCGTTCGCGAAGGCGTTGTCGGCGGCGGGAATATCGCCCCAGATACCCTGCAGGATACGCTCGACTTTCTTGCGCGGCCCGTTGAGCAACGCGACTTCCGCGCGCATCCGGTGCAGTTGCTCGATGAGCCAGGGCTCATAGATCTCATAGAGGATGATGAGCTTGGAGTCGAAGTAGACGTAGAGATTGGCGACGGTGGTGCCCGCGAGGCGAGCAATTTCGGTCATCGTCGTCGCCGAATACCCCTTTTCACTGAAGGCGCTGAACGCGGCCGCCAGGATTGCTTCCCGCTTGACGGCTTTTTTAATTTGCGGCAATTGAGGTCTCTCTAGTGGAGTGGCTGTAACCCGATGCGGCCAATTCTATCAATCCGCGTTCGTGCGTCGCCTTTGTCAGGAAGCCGCGGCTTCATTCAGCACCAGCGCAACAATCAACGCAGCGACTGCCTCGATGTCGCGCACGTCGCCAAGACGCCGGTTGATGACAAAGCCGTCGAACGCCATCCAGATCAGGCGCGACAGCATCGCTTCGTCCGCGCACGAAATGCGTGCGGCGGATTCCATTCCGATGGACTCGCGCAGCAGCGCGCCAACCGCGACCTCCATTTCGTGCAGGAAAGCGCTGGACCTTTGCGCAGCGGAACGACGCTGCGCGAGCGCGTCGATCAACGCGTTGGCGAAGTTCGCGTCAGCGCCCGCAATGTCGTGCCAAAGCCCGACGAGCAACCGGCGTAGCCGCTGCTCGGGTCCCGCCTGCGCACGCACCTGCGCGCTCAACGCTTCGAGCTGGTTCCTCAGCCAGGGCCGGAACACCTCATAGAGGATCGCCAGCTTCGAGTCGAAATAGACGTACAGATTGGCGGCCGTCATGCCAGTTGCCGAGGCGATCTGCGCCATCTTCGTCGCCGTGAAGCCTTGCCGCTGAAAGAGTTCGAGCGCGGCCTGCGCAATCTGCTCCCGTTTGTCGCCGTTCATTGCGTCGCCCCCCGTCGCGGGGAGCCGAACCGATTCCCCGCTTCACCCATGGATAAAAAAGCCCTTGACGGGCAAATTTTTCCAAAACAGAATACCATTCATTATTAAACGGTGTTCGTTTTTGAGGTGATGCCATCGTGTCCACGACCTTGTTGTCCCCCGAAGTCCCCGCGCCGGCAGGCACGCTGACCGGCCGCTATCCCGAGCTTGGCTCCGGAACGATCCCGGTCGAGCCGTACATCTCGCCCGACTACTACGAGCGCGAAAAGGAACACATCTTCAAGAAGACCTGGCTGCATGTCGGCCGCGTCGAGGAAATTCCGAAGGCCGGCGACTATTTCGTCAAGGATCTGGCCGCGTGCGATACGTCGATCATCGTGGTGCGCAACCGCCAGGGCGAAATTCGCGCGATGCACAACGTGTGTGCGCACCGCATGAACGAGATCGTCTACGACAAGTGCGGCAACACGCGCAAATTCTTCTGCAAGTTCCACGGCTGGGCCTACGACCTCGACGGCAATCTCACCGGCGTGCCAGACGAGAAATGCTTCTTCGGCCTCGACCGCGAGCAGTTCGGTCTTGCACGCGTGGCGTGCGAGGTGTGGCAGGGCTTCATCTTCGTGAACATGAACCCGAATCCGTCGGTGTCGCTCGCCGATTATATGAAGCCGATGTTCGGCGATATCGAAGGCTATCCGTTCGACAAGATGACCGCGGGCTTCGGCTGGCAGACGGTGGTGAACTGCAACTGGAAGCTCGCGCTCGACGCGTTCCAGGAGGCGTATCACGTCGCCTATGTGCACGGCAATTCGATCGCCGACGCGATCGACAAGACCGAAAACGAAAGCATGCCGCCGCTCGATGCGTTGTGCGGCGAGTTCCATCGCCGTCTCTCGCTAGCGGGCAACCAGAAGTCCGTGTACGGCAATCCGAAAGCTGTGACCGAAGGCGGTGCCGCCGCACAAAACGCGTTGTCCGACGCGGGGCAGAAGCGCCCGATCGCGGCCGCCGCGCTGCGCGCGGGCATCGGCAGCGCGAAGCATGCGTTCCCGCTCGATGCGCTGCCCCCGGGCGTGAACTGGACGAAGAGCCCGAACTGGCTGTTCGACATGAACGTGATCTTTCCGGACTTCTATGTTTCGCTGCGCCCGAACTACTGCCAGGCGTACAACTTCCGTCCGATCTCGCACAACCAGACGCTTGTCGACGCGCGCGTTTACTACCCCGAGATGACCACGCCGGGCGGGCGCTTTTTCCTCGAATACATGAAGGTCGCACTGCGCGACGTGCTACTGGAGGACTTCAGTACGCTCGAGCGCACGCAACGCGCCGCGGAAACGGGCGCCAAGAAGGTGATGGTGCTTCAGGATAACGAACTGCTTGTGCGCCACGCGTTTCACGTCGTCGAGCGCTTGCTCGCGCAAGGCGCCGCCGCTGAAGCCGCTGCCCGTTCCGCTGTCGCGGCCTGATCAGGAGTTTCAACATGAATCCGAACACGAATACTGCGCTGCACGCCCAACCGGTCAATTTCGTCGCGCGCAAGGCGCCCGCCGCGCGAGCGCTGCCGGCCGGCTTCGAATCGCTCGCGCCGTTCGTCGAGACATGGGCGCTCGAAACTGAAACGCTGCGCAACGCACAGCGTCACGCTGTTGGCATGGATGCCATTCTCGCGTTTCGCGACGCGATCCTGCCGCAGGTCGACGACGTCGTGGCGTACCTGAATCGCTACGCACTCGAGACGCTCGACGAGCATCCCGAAGCCAAGGCGCTGATGTACCTGCTGCTCTCGCTCGCCGAGATCGCGCCTGCCATCGAGTTCTACAACCAGCCGGCCGTGATCGACGGATACGAGTCAGCGCGTTTTCGCGCCGACGAGTCCTTCGTCATGCGTCCGTTGCCCTGAGCGCTGTCGGCCGGCGCGTCCGGCCCGTTTTTGAAGGAGCTGCGAAATGGCGAAATGCCGCGTGTTCGGTATCGACCACGGTTTGAAAACCGTCGTCGAAAACGGCCTGTACATGAAAACAATGATGGGCGAGACGATGAGCGTCGCCGTCATCAAGTTCGTCGAACAGGAAGGCACAAACCTGCCAGCGAAGGCGCACGACCACGGCGAGGAAGCTTCGCTTCAGGTGCTCGGCACGTGCTCGATCTTCGAGGTGCGCCCCGGCGTGCCCGACGTGGAGCGCCCGCTCGCGCAAGGCGACGCGGTGATCATTCCCGCGGGTCTTAGCCACTACGGCAAGAACGGCTACGGCCCCGAGGGCGTGAGCATGAGACTCAATATCGTGTCGCCGCCGCGCGCGGAGTACGCCGCGCAGGACGATACGCCGTACTACCCGCTGGCGAACCGATGAAAGGGGGAGCGCAAATGAAATCTGGCGCTGACATGGCGGCCGACGGCATCACCACGCTCGCCGCGGCCACGAGCGTGAGCAATCCGCACGATGCGCGCGCGCAGGGCGAGTTGCTGGCCGCGGAATTTTCGGTCTTCGCTGGGGGCGAAGTGCGCGAGGACCACACCGATGCGCGTGGCGAGGAAGTCGTCGCGATTCTCGAAGGCGAATTCGATATCGATGCGGCGGGCGAACACTATCGCCTCGTCGCGGGAGAGGCGATCCTGATTCCGCAGCGCGAGCCGCGCCGCTTCGCATGCGTCGGCGCGCAGGGTGTGCTTTATCGTGCAGGACTTCGCGCCGGGCTGCCTGGGACCGAATTGCGAGCCGCGCCGCCGGCCGCCGCATGAAGGAGGGCGCATGAGTCACGATCCATCAACCCATAACGCCGCCGCGCATATCATCGTGGTCGGCGCGGGGCATGCGGGCGGGCGCGTCGTGCAGCATCTCGTCGCGCTCGGGTTCGCTGGCCGCATCACGCTGGTCGGCGACGAGCGTCATCCGCCTTACGAGCGCCCGGCGCTTTCCAAGGAATGGCTCACGTGTGAGCAGGAGCCGTGGAGCGAGGAAGCTTCGGCCGCAGTCACATCGACGTCCGCGCCTGCATCGACACTCTCGCTCGCACCCGGCGCGTTCTGGGAAGTGTCGGCGCTGCGCGATGCGCGCATCGACCGTCTGCACGACCGCGCGGTCGCGCTCGACGCCGCGCAACGCGTGCTCACGCTCGCGAGTGGTGCGCAACTGCGGTTCGACCGCCTCGTGGTGGCCACGGGCGGCGCGCCGCGCGACGGCGCGATTCCCGGTGCGCGATTGCCCGGTGTGCATCTGCTGCGCACGATCGACGACAGCGTCGCCTTGCGCCGCGCACTGCGCGAGAGCCGCGGTCTCGCGATTATCGGCGCAGGCGTGATCGGCATGGAGGTCGCCTCGTCGGCGCGCGAACTGGGCGTGCCGGTGACGGTGCTCGAAGCGGGGCCGCGCGTGCTCGCCCGCTGCCTGCCGCCTGTGATGTCCGAGTGGTTGCTGCGTGAGCATCTGACACACGGCGTGCGCGTGGAACTGGGCGTGGCGGTGGAGGAAATCGCCGCTGCCGATGAAGAGCCGAATGGCGCCAGCCAGCCGGGCCGCTATGTCGTGCGTTGCCGCAAGGCGAACGTCGATGCGGCGGGTCTTGCCGCAAGCGCGGGCGCGACGTTCGACGTCGCGGCCGACACGATCCTCATCGCGATCGGCGTTGACTGCACGCCGGCGTTTCTCGACGGCACCGGCTTTGCGGGCCGCCAGGGCGTCGATGTCGACGCCACGTGCCGCAGCCCGCGCGCGCCGTGGCTCTACGCGGTCGGCGACGTCGCGCATGTGCTGGGCGGCGCATCGCCATCTCAGGGGCTGCGTCAGGAAACGTGGCGCAACGCCGAGAACCAGGCGCTCGCAGTCGCGCAGTCGATCGTCGGCGAGCCGCGGCCTTATCGCGAGACGCAGTGGATGTGGACCGACCAGCTCGGCTACAACGTCCAGGTTGTGGGTCAGCCCGATCCGCGCGACGAGGTCGTCATGCGCGGTGCGCCCGGCGCGGGACCGTGCGCGGCGTTCAGCGTGCGCGACGGACGCGTCGTGGCGGGCGTGCTCGTGAACGCGGGCCGCGAGCGGCGCTTCCTCGAAAAGCTCGTCGAAAGCGGCGCGCCCGTGGATCTCGCGCGTCTCGCGGACGCGCATACGCCGCTCAGGGAGCTTGCGCCGTGAATGCGAATTCGATGGGACTCGCGCTCGCGCACGACAACTCGCGTGAGGCGCGCGACGTGACGCTCGCCACGCTGGCTGCGCGCGTGGCACGGCTCGAAGCGATCGAGGCGATTCGCGCGCTCAAGGCGCATTACGGCGCGCTCGCCGACGCGAAGTACACCGACGATTACCGCAAGATCGAAGCCGGCGCGCTCGCCGCAATCGCGCGCCAGCAGGCCGAGTGCTTTACCGACGACGCCGTGTGGGCGGGCGGTGACGGCTTCGGCGGCGACCTCGTGGGCCGCGAAGCCATCGCGCGCTGGTTTCTCACGTCGCCGTGGCGCTTCGCGATGCATTACTACGTGAGCGAGAGCCTGCAGGTGGACGCCGTGCGCGGCGAAGCCGAAGCCAGGTGGCGGCTGATGCAGGTGGCGCTGCGCGAGGGCGAGGGCGCACAGGCGGGCGCGGTATGGCTCGGCGCGGTGACGACCGAGCGCTACCGGCGCGACGCTTCGAGCGGCCTCTGGCGCATCAGCTACATGAAGTTCGACACGCTCCAGATGATGACGCTGGCCGACGGCCCGTTGCCGATCGCCAGAAGTTTCGCGGACCTGGACGCACGGCGCGTCGCCCGCGAGCAGTACAACCCGCGCAACCCGCGAACCCAGGATAGTCAGTCATGACAGAAGTCGTTTCGTCGCCTTGCGCGACCCATACCGGCGCCGATTCGGCGTCACGCTGCTGTGGCGATTTCGTCGCCGGGATCGCCGAGCACGCGTGCGAGGTGTTGCAGAACACGCCCGTCAACGCCGAGTATCGGCACATGATCGTGGCCGCCCCGCCAGGCGCCGCCAACGCGCAGCCGGGCCAGTTTTTCCATCTGGCGTGCCCGCCGGGCGCGTCGGGCTCGACGTTTCTGCGCCGGCCGATGAGTGTCTACGGCGCCGATCCGCTGCTCGGCACCGTCGAGTTTCTCTACAAGGTGCAGGGCGCCGGTACGCAGGGCCTCGCCGCATTGCAGCCCGGCGACACGCTCGACGCGCTCGGGCCGCTCGGCCAGGGCTTCGCGCCGCCGAAGGACGCGCGCCACGTGCTGCTGGTCGCGCGCGGCGTGGGCCTTGCCACGCTCTCGCCGCTCGCCGCGCACGCCATTGCGCGCGGGGCGAGCGTGACGGCGGTGCTGAGCGCGCGCAGCCCGGCGCTCGTGATGTCCGCCGAGCGCTTGCGCGCGGCCGGCGCGACGGTGCATATCGTCACCGACGCCGACGGCAACAGCGATCCCGCGCAACTCGAAGCCCTGCTCGACACGCTGCACGCGCAAAAGCCGTTCGACTTTCTCTCGACCTGCGGCTCGAACCGCCTGCTCGTGCTGCTGCAAAAGCTCGGCAAGGCATGGGGCGTTGCGGGGCAAACCGCGATCGAGCAGCACATGGGCTGCGGCATCGGCTCGTGTTATGCATGCGTGCGGCCGTTTCGCGAGCACGCGCAATCCGAGCGTCTGACGTTCCGGCGCGTGTGCTGGGACGGCCCCGTCTTCGACTTGCAGGAAACGACATCATGGTAGATCTGAGCGTCAAGGTGGGCGCACTCACGCTCGCGAATCCGGTCATGCCCGCCTCGGGCACCTTCGCCGACGGCAACGCGCGCGTGTTCGACCTCAACTGCCTCGGCGCGATCGTCACGAAGACGATCACGGCCGATATCCGCGAAGGCGTGCCGCCGCCGCGCGTCGCCGAATTCAAGGACGCCACGCTGTTCTCGATCGGCATCCCGAGCAAGGGCGCGGACTACTACGTCAACACGACCGTGCCGTTCTACCGGCGCTACACGCCGCCTGTGGTCGGCAGCATCTCCGCGAATTCCGCCGATGAGTTCGGCGAGCTTGCGGCGCGTATCGGCGCGAGCGGCATCGCGGCAATCGAGGCGAACGTCTCCTGCCCGAACCTGAAGAAAAACGGCAAGGCCTTCGGCATGGACCCGGAAGCGACTTTCCAGGTGATCAGCGCGATGAAGGCGAGCACCGGCATTCCGGTGTGGGTCAAGATGACGCCGAACGCGGGCAACCTGGTCGAAGTGGCGCTTGCCGCCCAGGCCGCCGGCGCGGACGCGCTGGTGTGCAGCAACGCGATTCTCGCCATGGCGATCGACGTGGAGACCTTCAAGCCGCGCGTGGCCAATGTGATGGGCGGCCTTACGGGCGCGGCGACCAAGCCGATCCTGCTGCGCATGGCGTATCAGTGCGCCCAGGCCGTCGAGATTCCGGTGATCGGCTGTGGCGGCATCAGCACTGCCGAAGACGCGATCGAGTTCATGCTCGCGGGCTGCACTGCCGTTCAGGTCGGCACGGCGAATTTCGTTTCGCCCACCGCAATGCCGCGTGTGATCGAGGGCATGCGCGCGTTCTGCGAGCGGCGCGGCATTGCACGCATCGCCGATCTGATCGGCGCGATGAAGCAGCATGACGTCATCAACCTTCAAAAGGAGTATGCGCTGTGAAGGTCATTCCCATTGCCTCCGCGTGCACGCGCACGCTGCACGCCGCGCAGGCCGTAGTGGAAGCGGGCGGTGCGACATCCGTGGCTGCCGATGCGTGGCGGCACGTTGGCGCCGTCGAGGCCTGCTTCGACGGTAAGGATTGCCTGGGAGTCACGATCGACTCGGTGAAGGTGGGCCTCTTTCGCATCAACGGCGAGATTCACGCGCTCGACGACATCTGCACGCACGGCAACGCGCTCCTGAGCGAGGGGTTTCTCGACGGCCACGAGATCGAGTGCCCGCTGCACGCGGGGCTCGTGGATGTGCGCACCGGCAAGGGCACGACGTCGCCGATCACGCGCGATACGCGTTGCCACGAAGTGCGTATCGACGACGGCAATCTCTACGTTCGCCTGAGCCGCTGACATGACCGACGAGCGCACTTCACCCATCGCCCGCGCGCCGCACCGCCCCAGGATCGCGGTGATCGGCACGGGCGGCACCTTCGCGATGCATGCTCGCAACCCGTTCGACTGGATCGAGTATTCGGAAAGCGGCGTCGTGCATCCGATCGATACGCTGCTGGCCACGCTCGGCGAACTCGCGCCCGACGTCGACCTGCTGCCGGTCACGTTTCGCAGCCTCGGCAGCGTCGCGATCCGGCCCGCGGACTGGGTCGAGCTTGCGCGCCTGATCCGCAGCACGGCGCAGCGCGACCCGTCCATCACAGGCTTTATCGTGACGCACGGCACGGCCACGCTCGAAGAAACAGCGTGGTTCCTGCAACTCGTGCTCGATATCGCGCAGCCGGTAATCGTGACCGGCGCGCAGCGGCCTGCCAACACCGCGGGCAGCGACGTGCTCGCCAATCTGCGCGGCGCGATCGCCGCCGCGCGCGACCCCGCGAGCGCCGCGCACGGCGTGCTGGTCGCGATGGACGGCGCGCTGTTTGCGGCGCGCGACGTGACGAAGGCGGCCAGTTTCGAGCTTCATGCGTTCGAGTCGCCGGGCTATGGTCCGCTCGCGCGCATCGACGCCGATGCGCGCGTCACCTGGCGGCGCGGCGCGATGCCTCGTTTTGGCGCTGATGCCACGCCGTGGTTTGATCGCGCGCTGCTGGAACCGGACGCGGCGATCGCGCTGCCGCGCGTCGATATCGTGATGTCGTACGCGGGCGCGGACGGCGTCGCCATCGAGAGTTTCGTCGCGGCGGGCAGCAAGGGACTGATCAGCGCGGGGCTCGTGCCGGGACGTCCCTCGGCGGGCGAGGCGAGCGCGTATCGTCAGGCGGTGGAGGCGGGCGTCGTCGTCGTGCAGTCGAGCCGGGCCGCGCGCGGCGTGGTGCCGCCGCAGGCGTTCCTCGCGCGCGACGGGGTGATCGCGGGCGGCGATCTGAGCCCGCAGAAATTGCGCATCGCCCTGATGCTCGCACTCACGCTCCACGACGCCGCGCAGCAACGCGAGCGAATCCAGACGCTCTTGCTGGCGTTGTGACACGATGGCCGAAGCGCCGCGTATTGTCCCGCCACGCTTCGGCACACAAGGAGGTCAATCGAATCATGCAGTTTTCTTATCTCGTGACCTGGGTGGATGCCGACGCGTCGGCGCGCATTGCCGCCGACGATCTCGCGCGCATCACCGCGATCGTCGACGCCACGCCGGCGCTGCGCCGCTCGCGGCTTTACACGCCCGAGTCCGCGGACGACTACTACACACAGGACGGCCCCTCGCCGATCTTCGCGATGCAACTCGACTACGACACGGTCTTCGATCTCGAAGCGCCGATCGCCGCGGGCGGGCATTTGCAGGCGCTCGCGGCCGCCGGTCTGCCGAGCCTCGCGGGTTGCCGTGTCGAGCAGCAGGCCATGCTGCGGCGGCCGTTTCCCGTGGCCGATGCGCATGCGTGCGTGCCGGAAGGCGCATTGCCGTGCCAGTTTCTGGTTCACTATCCGGGCCATGCGATCGACTTCGACGAGTGGATCAACTACTACCTCACACATCATCCGCAGATCATGTTCGACTTTCCGGGCGTGCGCGAGATCGAGATCTTCACGCGCATCGACTGGCTTGATGCGATGCCGTGGACACGCGTCCACTACATGCAGCGCAACAAGCTGATGTTCGACAGCGCGCAGGCGATCACGGAAGCGATGCACTCGCCAGTGCGTCACGCAATGCGTCAGGACTTCGAACAATTTCCGCCGTTCACGGGCAGTAACATCCATCATCCGATGGCGGCCCGCACCACGTACTTTGCCAGGTGAGGCATTTGTGAGCATTGGATTCGGACATCTTGCGCGCATCGGCCATCTCTATCCATCGGGCGGATTGTGCGACTTCGAGATTCAGGCGATGGCGCCCGAGGGGGTGCAGTTCGTCACCACGCGCCTGCCGTTTCGCGACACATCGATCGAATCCGACCGCACGCTGATCGACGATATCGAAACGCATGCGCAACTGCTCGCCGACGCGAAAGTGGATCTCATCGCCACGAATTGCACGGCGGCGGGCGTTGTCAACGGGCCTGAAGCGATCAACGCACGCGTGGAGGCGGCGACGCATATCGCGGCGGTGACGACGATCGAAGCCGTGCTTGCGGCCTGCGCCGAGCTTGGCGTCAAGCGACTCGGCCTCGTAACGGCCTACGGCGAGCACGTGGTGGCCACGGAGAAGACGTTTCTCGCTGCGCGCGGCTTCGAGGTGGTCACGGACGGGAGCCACGCGTGCTCGACGCCTTACGAGCAGGGCACACTGCCCGAGCAAACGTGGCTGGAGCTTGCCACGGCCTTGCCACGCGAGTTCGACGCCGTGCTGATCAGTTGCGCGGGAATCCGCGTGAGCGGCGTGATCCAGGCGATCGAGGACGCGGTGGGGCGTCCCGTCATCACGAGTAATGCCGCTTTGCTCTGGTATTGCCTGAAACGGCTGAGTGTCGGTGCGCGGCCAGTAGGGTATGGCGCATTGTTGGACTGAGCCCATTTTTTTTAGTTTTCGGATTCATCGCACAGGCACCATATCAACCGGCTCTTCCCCTATAGTCCCCAATCGGTTCGACGGGCGAAGATATTCGAATTCCGGCCGACGCTGCATACCGCATTCGCGACAGGACCATGCGGGAATACAGCAATTTTACCGAGTTGCCGACGCCTCGCGCTTCATGTGTCGCTATGCGGGCGCCTCGCCCGGGCCAGACAGCGTACGGAGGTCGAACAATTTGATTTCCGTTGGTTTTGCTAACGTGTTCAACGTATTCTTTGATTCCGCTAGCACACCTATTGAGCGACGGGCGAGCAGGAGCAAGGTGGGGCAAGCGGGATATCGACAGTGCCTCTTGCGATTGCGTGAGGCACTGTCGCGCGCGGGGGGCGACGAGTGGTAACGCAATGTAGGGTACTTTTAATGTTAGCCCTCGGATTACGATGATCCGCACACCGATGTTCGGGACCGCGCTCCGCGTCGTGCACCACGGTCCTCGGTAAAAGTGAGTACGCAATAAACGCCCTTACCTCCTGCGGCTACACGATGCTGAGCGTGTCTTTAACGGGAGTTCTGACTTGTATTCACCTACACTTGTGCACCAAGTGTATTCGCTTCGCACTCGGATTGCGCTTCGTGATATCGGCCTAATCCGACGATTCCGATAAGTGAGACAAATGACAGAAGTGAGAAGTACAGCGCTAGGGGCAGCCATTCGCCGTGGTACTTTTGCGCGAGCAACGTCCCGATCAGAGGGGTCGTGCCGCCCGCGACTGTCGTGCAGAGCTGATAGGCGATAGAGATGCCGGAATAGCGGACTCGGGTCGGGAACGCAGGCGTAATGAAGCCGGCGATGACCGCGTAAATCGCCGACAGAGTGACGACCGCGAACGCGACGCCTGCGACGATCGCAATTGGATTCTTCATTTGCACGAGCAGGAACATCGGGTACGGCGTCAACATTGACAGTATCGCCGCGTACGTGAGGAAACGTGTCTCGCCAAATCGCTGCGCGAGCAAGGCGGAGACGGGTTGCGAGAGCAGTTGGATTATGGTGACGACGAACAGACAGTCGAGGATGAACGACTTGGACATACCAAGATACGTCGTCACATAGGAGATCATGAACGTGTTGGTGAAGAAGAAGCCGGCGGAGCCGATTGTGGTCGCGGCGGCCGCAAACAAAATCGGCTTCCAGGCAGTGCGCAGAACTTCTGCGACCGGGTATGTTGCAACTGCCTGGGTGCTTCGCACTCGCTCAAATTCCGGCGACTCCTTGACGCCAAGACGGATCGCCATGCCGATTATCAACAAGACAAAACTCGCGAGGAACGGCAAGCGCCAGCCCCATGCGAGAAAGCTTTCGTGATCGAGCGACGTTACGGCCCGGAATGCGAGAATCGACAGGATCAAACCCGCCGGGCTGCCCATCTGTGGGAAGGAGGCAAAGAACGTCTTGCGGCCCTGCGGCGCGTGTTCGCTGGCCATCAACACGGCGCCTCCCCATTCGCCTCCGACCGCGATACCTTGCAAGATTCGCAGTAACACCAGCAGGATCGGTGCCCACACACCAATGGACGCGTAGCCGGGTAGCAGGCCGATGGCGGTCGTCGCAACGCCCATAAGGAACATTGTGAGCAGGAGCATCTTTTTGCGACCCACTCGGTCGCCGAGGTGCCCAAACACAGCTCCGCTCAAGGGCCGCGCGACGAAGCCGACAAAAAACGTGCCGAACGACGCCATGGTGCTCAGAAAATGGTTACTGCTCGGGAAGAATACGTCTCCAAGCACGAGCGCAGCGGCCGTGGCATACGTGTAGTAATCGTAGAACTCGACGGCGGTTCCGATAAAAGCCGCCGTTGCGGCGCGTACCGGCTGCGAAGTGGTGGTTGGGGCTGGGTGAGACATGGGCTGTCCTGTTGGTCGTCTTGCGGCGCGAAGTGGCGGCACTGGACGTGATGTTCACGACACAGCTAGTTGGTTTATCCCTCGCCGATATGCGTATGTAAAATTCTGGTCAATAATCGAGAGCATTAGCGTTGCTTATGCTTCCTGCGTGCCCAGCCGCTGACGGACGTGCAGGGATTCCTCGTAGCGCTCGAGAACGCGTCGTGCGTTGTTCGCGTCTGGCGCGTCGATCCAGCCGCTCGTTCTGCGATCACCGATTGTGGTCTGTTCGCGATGCGCGTCCAGTACCGCTTGCGCCCCACATGCGTCCGCCTCGGATGGAGTTAGGGCTTGATTGATTGGATCGACGTGATCGAGGAACACTGCACATTTCGACCGGAAGCCAAGTTGTGTCGATGTCTCGAGGTCGAGAGCAAGAACATCGGTCGCGCGGTAGGTGCACGGCAGGTCGATCGGCTTGCGACCGGCCGCGATGCAGTCGATCAAGAAGCGGCTGCGCGCGTGTAGCAATTCGAGTCCACCGGGCGTGCGGCGCGCGCCCAGGCTCGAGGCGAGGTCTTCGACCGCGAGCATTGCATACCGTATGCGCGGGCTTGCGTTCAGTATCGCTGCGAGATGAACCAGCCCGCGCGCTGATTCAATCGTCGGAACTATCTCTGTCGCCTCGTGGCGAATGCCGTAGCGGGCCTCCAGTTGGGTAAGCGCTTCGGCGAGCACCGCAATTTGCTCGGGCGTTTCCGCATGCGGAAGGAAGATGGCGCTCGGCCGTCCCGCCATCACGCCTTCGAGATCGGCGTAACCGTCGTGCTCCAGCAGGTTGATGCGGACGGCGCCGACCGCGCCGCAGGTAGCGGCGTCGGCAAGTAGTGCGACGATACGCTCGCGAGCGGCCGGCCGATCAGTAGGAGCGGTCATTTCCTCGAGGTCGGCAACGATCACATCGGCTTGTGATTGGAGCGCGGCGGCGTGTGCGGCAGTATTCGCTCCAGGTACAAAGAGCCACACGCGTCGCAGCGCGGCAAGCGGGCGGGCAGAATAGGGTGCAGGCATTAACTGACGATCTCGCAAAAGGACTGGTGGCGCCACGAATGACGGAGTGAGTAGTGGGCTAATGGCGCTTTGGAATAGTCACACCGCCGCAGCACGCTCAAGCATCGCGTGCAGCAAGACATCCGCACCGCGCGCGACGTCAGTCGGGAGCGCATCTTCGGCTTCATTGTGACTCAGTCCCCCGACGCACGGGATGAAGACCATGGCCGTCGGGCAATACTTCGCGAGATGGATTGCATCGTGCCCAGCGCCGCTGATAATGCGCTGGTTCGGGTAGTCGAGGGCGTCGACCGCGCGCTGCACAGCGTCGACGCAGGCCAGATCGAACGGGGTCGCGGGGCTGACCCAGTGCTGGCTAATTTCAACGCTGACGCCTCGACGTGTGGCTACCGAGCCGAACCGCGCGCGGACCTCGGTCTCCATGTCAGCAATTGCACTGTCGTGTGGATGGCGCAGGTCGACCGTGAACGCAACATCGCCGGCAATCGTATTGCGCGATGCGTTAGGGATCTGCCATTCGCCGATTGTTGCCAGGCCCTGCGGGAAGAAGTCCACGACGATGGATTCGAGTTCGCCGGCCATGTCAGCTGCAGCGAAGAGTGCGTCCTTTCGGTACTGCATTGGTGTCGTACCCGCATGCGCTGCCTGACCCGTGACGCGTACATCGAGCCAGCGGATCGCTTGACCGCCCGTGACGACACCGACCGGCACTCCGCTTTCCTCGAGTACAGGCCCTTGCTCGATGTGCGCTTCAAAATAGGCATCGAATACGGTGCCAGGGACCGCGCGCTCGCCTGCATAACCGGAAGCACGAAGTGCCTCGGCGACGCTAGTTCCAGCTGCGTCGCGCGATTCGAGCGCGGAGTGGAGCGCCATGGCTCCCGTGAACGCAGCCGACCCAAGCATAGCGGGCGTAAAGCGCGCGCCTTCTTCGTTGGTCCACACGACGATTTCCAGCGGTCGTTCAGTTTCGATGCCAGCGTCGTTCAGCGTGCGTATGACCTCGAGCGCAGAAAGCACGCCGTACACGCCATCAAAGCGGCCGCCTTCAGGCTGCGTATCCAGGTGGCTACCGCTGGCCACAGGGGCCGCGTCTTCACTGCGGCCGGCGCGACGTGCGAACAAGTTTCCAACGCGATCGACGGACAGCGTGAGCCCCGCGTCTCTGCACCAGGTCTCGAAGAGTGCGCGTCCTGCCGTATCTGCTTCCGTCAGGGCGAGGCGGCGTACGCCACCTTTCGCGGTTGCGCCAACTTTTGCCATGTCCATGAGGCTCTGCCAGAGCCGGTCTGAATTGATCTTGAGCATCATCAGGGTTCCGTTTGTTTGGCCTTGAAAGGGCGGGGGTCGTCATGACGTCTTTATCGGAAATTCAAAAAAATTAGTCCAATTTCTAATTCTTATCCTGAGTATAATTTTCAAGAATACTTAAGTGCGTGAGAGCTACCGTGAGCAAAGACCGTCCCGACACCTACCTGAACGACCGACTCGACTGGAACTTGCTCCGTACCTTCCTCGCCATCGCGCGAGAGAAAAGTGTGAGCCGCGCTGCCGTGCGTCTCCATCTCACACAGCCTGCCGTGAGTCAGGCGCTGCGCAGGCTCGAGGAGCAACTGAACCTGCGACTCGTCGATCGGCACGGGCCTCGAATTGCAGTGACGCAGGCCGGCATCGAAGTGCAGAAGATCGCGGAAGACATCTACGGCACAATTTCGCGACTCACGCTTGCCGATGTCGACGCCGATCACGACATCTCCGGCACGGTACGGATCGCAATGGTGAGCGGCGTTGATTTCCCCGCATATGACGACTTCCTTGCGGAGTTTCACCGTAACTTTCCGCGCATCGAATTCGAAAGTCAGGTGATGCGAAGCGCGGACGTTGTCAACAGCCTGCAGCAGAAGGCGTCGACGATTGGCCTGACGCCGCGCCGCGCGCTGCCAAAGCGAATCGATGGCCGAATATTTCAGCGAGAAAGGTATGCGCTTTTCTGCGGCAGGCACCATCCTCTGTTCGACCGCGACGACATCAGGCTCGACGAACTCACGGGTCAACCATTCGTTTCGTTCTCTGGCGACAAGCTCGGTGACCATATGTCACTGCTAACGATCTTCCGTGACGAAATGGGCCTCACGGGGCCCGTTATCGCTACGTCAGCGAATATGGCCGAGGTCAGGCGCTTCATTTTTTCGGGGTTCGGCATCGGTTGTATGCCGGAACACATTGTCCGCAATGAAGTCGCACAAGGTCAGTTTCGACAGTTGCCGCCGGAAGGCGGCGTCGCCGACGTCGATATCCATTTTCTCTGGGCAGAGGACCGCAGGCTGAGTGCAGCTGAGTCTGCCTTTGTCGATGCACTAAACGCGTTCCTCGACGAACAGGCAGCCCCGGTTGGGAAGTCCTGAGAGTGAGCCGTCGGCTCAATAGCCGCGCGCGACGTCAACCACGTTGCTTAGCGGTTCACCGTCCAGCAGCCGACGTACGTTCTGCGCAACCTGCAGGCCAATCGTGTCTGAGCTTGCGACTGACGCCATGTGTGGCGTGACGATCAGGTTTGGCACACGCCACAGAGGGTCGTCGACCGGAAGCGGCTCGACCGGGAATACGTCGACTATCGCACCGCCTAGCTGCCCACTACCCAGTGCTGCAGCGAGATCGGGTACTACAAGATGCTCCCCGCGTCCGACGTGAATCAGCTTCGAGCCGGGTTTCAGTGCACCGAATGTTGCCGCGTTCAGGATGCCGCGCGTTTCGCTCGTGAGTGGCAGCAGGCAGATGAGAATGTCGGTGTCCGCGAGAAACGTGTGCAGGCCGGCCTCGTGCTCGAAAATCTCGACACCGGGAAGCGCGCGCGCCTGCCGCGCCCATCCACGTACCGTAAAGCCAAGCTGTCGAAGATCGAGGGCGACGCGCCCACCGATTTCTCCGAGCCCCATGATGCCGACCTTGCATTCGGAGGGGTGAGCTTGAGCTGGACGAAACCAGCGCGCATCGCGCTGGTTGCCCAGTACCAGGTCGAGTCGTCTATGGAAATGTAGTACGCCCCAGGTAACGAATTCGCTCATGCCGCGTGCGTGCTGGGGGTCGACGACTCGACACAACGGTAGCGTTGGCAGCGCGGGATCCGCAAGGATGTTGTCTACGCCGGCGGCGATACTGTGGATGAGTCGCAGGTTCGGCATCGAGGCGAGCGCGCCATGTGGTGGATCCCAACAGGCGACGATTTCCGCGTCAGCGGCGCCGGGTTCGTCGTGCAAGACGACCTGCAACCAGGGGGCGGCGCGCTGGATTGGGTCGACAAGATGGGACATGTCGTAGCTTTTGCTAAGGAGTGCGATGGTTGTCATGAGGAAGAGGGCATACACCGGTGCAAGGCACCAGTTCGTGACGGATAGAATCAGCTTCGGTAGTCGGACGTCGGATCGTCAATCAGGCGGAGTGCCGCGCGCCACGCAGTCTCTGCGATTTCGGCTGAATCGTCGCGCTTGAACTGACCAGCCGTGCGCCGGCAGACGTCAGGCGTTGGGACGATTAGTTTGCAACCGCCTGCCATTGCCTGTACCTGTGCCTGGCACGCGCGCTCGAGAAAGTAGATTTCATGGAACGCCTCGGCGGCTGTCGCGCCTCCCGCGAGCAGGCCGTGATTACGGAGAATCATCGCCTTATGCAAACCGAGGTCGTGCACGAGGCGCTCGCGCTCTTCGAGGTCGAGGGCTATACCTTCGTAGTCGTGGTAGGCGAGGTTATCGTAGAACTTCAACGCATGCTGACTGATCGGCAGAAGACCGCGTTCCTGGGCAGATACCGCGATGCCGGATGCCGTATGCGTGTGCACGACAAAATGCAGGTCGGCGCGTGCAGAGTGGATGGCAGAGTGGATTGTGAAGCCCGCCGCGTTCACGCGAAAGCGCTCGGGATTGTCTCTTGCGCGTTCGTCGACCACGTTACCGTGCGCGTCGATTTTTACCAGATCCGACGCTCGCATCTCATGGAAAAGTATGCCGTAGCGGTTGATAAGGAACGTCGGAGTGTCTCCTGGCAAGCGTGCGGAAATGTGCGTGTCGATCATGTCCGTCATGCGGAAATGCGCGACGAGGCGGTAGAGCGCAGCAAGGTCGGTACGGATTGCCCATTCCTCGGGCGCGTAGTCATGCGTGCCGGTATTCGAGTGCGTAGCTTCGAGGGATTCCATCAGTGGCTCTCTTTGTTCGTGCGGATGGGGTTGGGTAGTTTTCGCTCAGTCGGGGTGCTGCGTCAATTTCAATGTTCTAATGGTCTGCATTAGACGCGCGAATGGTCTGTGGCGTCGTGCACACTAGAATGTCGCGCACTTGCTCGCCTGCGCGCAGGCGAGCAAGGATGCCGGGTTCCGCACGGTCGGATGCCAGCGCTGCGTCGATGACCATCAAGAGCGATTCGGTGTCGGAGACGAGAACCCCATTGTCGTCGGCGATGACAATCGATCCTGGAGCGACGGTTACGCCGCCGCACTGTACCGGTACGTTGAACCCGCTCAGGTTGTCGTCGAGCCGCTTGGTTGTCAGTGCACTTGTGCCGAGTGCGAACACAGGGAGCCCTATCTGCCGCAATTCAACAAGATCGGTAGCGACGCCGTTGATCACGATTCCCTCCGCTCCCGCACACTGCGCAGCGGTTGCCGTAACTGCGCCCACGCAAGCGTGTTCGTGATCACCTTGCATGTCGATTACGAGCACATCACCGGGCGTCAATTGTGCCAACGCGCGATTGACGGCAATCGCGTCAGGGCTATGCAACTGGAGCGTGACAGCGCGGCCGACGACCTTCACGTTCGGTACAAGTGCCCTGAGTGCGTAGCTCGCGAAGCCTGCTTCAAGGTAGTGGCCGAGTGTGGGCAGGCTGACGTCGCGCAGACGTTGTGCGAGCGATTGATCGAGTGTGACTGTCATGGTGGTCGTCCCGTCCATATTGCGAGCACGTCACGCGCGGTCTGATGTCGTGGCGTTAGGGCTGACAGTGAGATCGCGCTTAAGCGTTTCGGTCAACAAGAGTAACGCGGCGGCAGACACCAGCGCGGATACGACCATGAACCAGGCGACTGACGACCCGCGACCGGTGGCGGCGAGCAAAGCGGTCGTGACGATTGGTGTGGCAGCGCTTCCGAGCAGGCCAGACAGCATGTAGCTGACCGACAGGCCTGAGTAACGCACTTCGGTGCCGAATAGCTCAGCGAGAAACGTCGCGATCGGCCCATAGTTTGCCGCGAACGCAGTCATCATCAGCAGGTAGCCAGCGAGCGCGAATACGAACTCGCGAGTGTCGAGTAGCCAAAACATCGGGAACGCGAGCAGCGCCTCGGCGAGGATGCCGCCGATGATTACCGGCTTGCGACCAATACGATCGGATAGTCTGCCGAAGATGGGCAGCATAGCGATGCACGTGGCACAGGCGAACAATGCGATGGAGAGCATTGCACTGCGCGAGAAGCCGAGGGTTTGGGTTCCGTACGTGAGGCCGAATGCAACCATCATATTGAACGAGGTGCCGGTCGACATTGTTGCGATGCCGCCGAGCACAACCTGCTTTCCGTAGCGACTGAATACGGTCGCGAGTGGCAGCTCGACGTGCGCGCTCGTGTCCTTGAGCTTTTCGAAGCTCGGTGTCTCGGACGTGTTCAGGCGGATGTAAAGGCCGAAGCCAACGAGCAGCGCGCTCGCGAGGAAGGGTATGCGCCAGCCCCACGAGAGCAAATCGGCAGGCGAAAGTGCGGCGCTGCTAGCGAGGAATGCGAGGTTCGCGATGAGTGTCCCCGCAGGCACGCCGATCTGTACCCACGAACCAAATAGACCGCGGCGGCTCGCAGGCGCGTGTTCGACGGCCATTAGCACCGCGCCGCCCCATTCGCCACCAAGCGCCAGCCCCTGAACGATGCGTAGCGTTAGCAGGAGAATGGGTGCCCAGATCCCGATCGCGCTGTAGCCGGGTAGAAGGCCAATTGTAAATGTCGCGCAGCCCATCAAGATTAGCGACACCAGCAACATCGATTTGCGGCCGAGGCGGTCACCGAAGTGGCCGAACAATGCCGCGCCGACGATGCGCGCGAGATACGCAGATGCGAATGTGCCGAAAGCGAGCAGCGTACCGACGAGCGGCACGAAGCTCGGAAAGAACACCTTGTTGAAGACGAGAGCGGAGGCGGTAGCAAACACGAATAGGTCGTACCATTCGACCGTCGTCCCAATCACGCTCGCGATAGCGATGCGTTTCATGTCATTGGGGCGCGAGTGATGCACGGGGGAAGAGGCGGCGGGTCGAACCGTGGCCATGGCGTTCTCCGAATGGGGCGATCAGCGTTGAGTGAGAGGCCGCGCGACGGGCACGGCACTGACGCCTTTATCGGAAGCCAAAAACAATAAGTAAAAGTGTGTTTTTTGATCCTTTGTATTAATGGCGTTGATGATTGCTGGTGGCTGCTCATGCGCCGTAGTGAGGACATCGTCGGCGACGGCTTGTCTGTTGCCTTCCTTCATACTAGCGTGCATCTTCGCCCTAACTATTGAGCTGTTTTCCCGAAGAGATAGCACCAATTACTGCTGTTCCTCCTTGAATTCCCAGTCAAGTCGCTTCAGGAACAGCCGCCACTCAGACCTCTGATCAGAAAAAATCCAACATTCCACGTCTGCACCATCGATGCGCCCCAAGGGCTTAATCAGTGCCTCGACGCTCAAGCAATACGACTCGTAGTCCTCTCCGGTCATGCTAGGCGCGATTCCGCGCCATCTTGTCGATCGCGGCAAACGGTTTCGGAATGGTATGCGATTCGGCCATAATGTCATTTACATAATAGAAATTGCCGAAATTTCATCTTGTTCAGGCTATTTTCAGATGTCCGCTTCGGACATCTGAAAATGGCTTTGACAAATTTCGTATTATTACGGGTGGTTCGAATATATTCGAGCTACTTATCTTCTTGCACATCAAGCCCATAGCACCTCCACCCACGATACCGAATGCGGAAAGATTGCGACGTCAGACGGCTGAGCGCCCCGAGGTCAGATCTCGTCCTCAGCGAACACGCTGTGCTCGGCAAGCACGGAGTCCTTGTCGACGCACTGCACGTGCCAGTGCCCAACAACGCTTGATCCGCTTTCGCGTTCAGTGCAGCACCAGAGTGCCTCGCCTGATTCCCCCTCGAACGGGCCAGTTTGGGCTTCCATGGCGAGGCCGTCGAGGATGAACAGGGGGCGCGCATCATGCTGATCGCACACCACCGTGCCGCGCTCATCGACCCGCAGCTTTCCCCAGTCGGGAAATTGGAGGCCGGCATGACCTTCGCGCGACCACTTGTGGGTGTCGTTGTCGAGCCAAAGGATCGCATAGGCACTCGGGTCAAGACGGTCGAAAGTGCCGAGATGGAGCGTGATTCGCATGAATTTCTCCGGTCGTGTTCGTGGCTTCGTGATCTGCTGCAGCAGTCGGCGGACATATCGACTGTACGTGCAGCGGCAAGCTTGTACATGCGTCAGGGTGTCGCTTGTTGCCGCTTTATACTTACTAGGGCGCCGCGGCGGTTCCTCGTCTACCGATTTGAATTCGGCAGGGCTCACGATTTTGATGTACTCGATGTCTGGCTCGTGTTCGAAGAGGACGGCGCCTGATGCACGCAATCGCCCGCTTCGACGAGCGTTTCCTTGTCGCCGTACACGAAGCGCGCCCAGTCTTTGAGCATGCTGACGATTTGAAAATCTGCCTCATGCCGGTGCCAGCCCGCGCCCAACTTCGGCGCAAGATTTGCCCTAAAAAGTTGCGTGACCACCTGTGACCCTCACGATTTCCAGATCACGATAGACAAAGAAATAGCGCAGCCCAGTGCGCGTGAATGACGTGTCCTGCGGCTTGACGTGCGAAAGACCCGTGGTAAGTCCGGTTTGCATGGCAGATCTCCCGAGTGCGATGGAAGAAGAGGCACCAGGTTTAGCAAGCACGACGCGTTCCAGCATCCTAATTTTGGCTTGGCACCCGGTGGTGGGTGCCCTGTTTCCCGATTTGTGACAGAACTAGATCGGCTTCGAGCTATCCGTGGGCTGGCTCGCATCGACGCCTCGCTTCTGGCTGACGTACACCGTTTCCGCGAGAGCCAGCCCTCGTGGCACTTCGCCTCATATGTGATACGTGGTGAAAGTTCGCGAGAGCGCCCCGGTCAACGGCAGAGTACGAGCGCAGCGTCCACCGTCCTTGCTGGCGCAGGGCGCTTCGGGCGGCATATCGACTGCGCTCATTCAGGTGGGCCGTGCTGCTTGCTTCGAGGTGTGGGCCACGACGCGCAATGACGGGGGTGCCGCGATCGGCGAGCGCCTCTGCGCCAACCGTATATCCCACCACGGCGATCAGTTGCCGCGCCGCGCTGGGCAATCGTCGACAACATCGGGGCCGTGACCTGGACGGACAGCCTGAGGGCGGTCACACGCGGCGGCGTCGTGGTGGTCAACGGGGTGACTGGTCGCGTGGCCGGGAGTGCCCGCCAAGGACGTCGCGTATGCCCACGGCTTTACGAGCGCGTCCGACTTCACAAGTGCCTTTTGACGCGCCTATGGTATGGCACCGCAGGACGTGCGGGTGCATAACTCCCGAGCGAGCGAGGATGGATTGATCGATTGATCGCGCGGAGACCGTCATTAGCAGATTGACTCAGTGGTGCATTGGCGGCGCCGAGAGCTGGTGTGCGAAGAGCCAATAATGTTCACAAACATTTTGACGAATGCGATAAATAACCTTATGTTAAATTTGAAGCGTGACCACAGAGTCGGACAGAGCAGCGTGCGTTTATCCAGTTCGTCAGCGCGGCCGCGACAAAGTGTTTGTGGCGGCACATGTGCGTTTTGTTCCCCGTCTCTGATTGTGGGTGGGTCGCCTCCCACCGCAGTAGTTGTCACGGATTGGACCGTATCGGTTACGCGCAGCGCCGGACGTCACACCCGCGATTGTCACGGGCACGCGCCGTCCGTTCGCCGGGCCTGGACGGTACGTCCTGGCAGAGGAGGATCAGACCGGCGATGGCTCCGCTTGCGAATGGACCTCGAATACGGCAATGGCGCGGCGCTGGGCGGCCACCTGTTCGTTTAGCGAGGCCGCCGCATCTGCCGCTTGTTGCACTACCACCGCATTCTTGCGAATCACCTGGTCCATACGACTCACGGCCTCGTTGACCCGCCCGATCCCCCCGCGCTGTTCTTCTGACGCGTCGAAAATGTTGTCGTTGATCTCAACCACGCGTTTGATCGCGCCCCGAACGTCCACCATCGCCTGCAAGACGTGGCCAGAGTGCACGGCCCCGCCGGAAATCGCATCGGCCGAGACCCGGACCAGAACCTTGATCTCCTTCGCTGCGATAGCTGCGCGCTGCGCGAGGCTGCGGACTTCTCCGGCGACAACCGCGAAACCCCGCCCGTGCTCGCCTGCGCGCGCAGCCTCAACAGCCGCATTCAGCGCCAGAATGTTGGTCTGAAAAGCGATTCCTTCGATGAGCGCGGTAATCTCCACGATCTTCGCCGAGCTTGCGGAGATGTTGTCCATCGTACCTCTCATCTGCTCGACTGCGGCCATACTGGTATCGGCCGCAAGCGACGTCGCGTTGGCAAACTCCGCTGCCTGGCGCACATGATCCGAGTTACGTTGAACCGACAGGATCAGTTCATCCATACTTGCCGCCGTTTCCTCTAGCGACGCGGCTTGCCGCCTCACGCCTGCCGAGAGGTCGGTACTACCGTCGGCTATTTGACTGGACGCATTCATAATCGCGTCGCTTGAAACCTTGATCGTCAGAACGGTCCTTGCGAGATGCCTGTCCATCGCCCGGAGTGCCCGCAGCAACTGCCCGAACTCACCCCGCAAGCTGATTCCCTCGGCGTGACCCAGCCGGCCTTCGGCGATTCGCCGGGCTACGCCAAGTGCGACCTTCAACGGACTCGTAATCGCCCACACCAGCCAGGCGGACGCGGCGGTGGCTGCAGCTATGCCGAGACCGATTGCGCCAAGCACCGTCCGTCGCAATGCGTTGAACGTGGCGTTGCCCCGTTCAGCCAACCGCCGCGCCTGCATCGCGCTCAACGCGACGTCGCGGCCGATCGCGTCGGACACCGCATCGCCGGTTTCCGTGAGTTCATCGATCGTGAATGCTGCCATGTCCAGATTTCCAGCGCGTAGCACCGAGACAACGTCGTCCGACTGCGTTCGGAAAACTGAGAGTTCCTTCGCCACCCGATCAGCAAGTCGGCGCTCATCGGGCGTGGCAATCTTCGCTGGGTAATAGTCACGCCAGGCCAGATCGAGCCTTTGCTGCTCTTCGCCGATGCTTGCAACAAGTTCTGCGGCCCTGTCCTGGTCACGCAACGCCTGAATGTAACGCATCTGAAGGCGAATCTTCAGAGCCGCCGCCTGTACGGCGGCGAGATCTTCGATTGGCACAGTGCTCTCCGAATACATGCTGCCCATATCTGCGCTGAGCCGGGCGAGACCGCGAATGCCCATCACACCAATGGACGCCATCAACGCGACGCAAACGCCTAGCGCCAGCATGATCTTGAACCGGATAGTGCCTGTGAATGCCCTCATTGAACAAGTCCATATACTAAGGAACCCTTATAACCATAGTGCCTGGTCGACAGGCATACTGGCGATCCGATACTTCCACCGACGTCTTCCACACTATCTAGCGTAAACCCAGCGACACTCGCCCGCGCCGATCAGTTGTGCGCTGGGCGGCGCGATAATGTGCTGCATGCGCACGCTTTCCGTGTACACGCAGCCTATGAGCAATCAAGCTTTTTTGTTATAGGCACCACACCAACCTTTGGCCGCGACCTGTTTGCCGCCGAACATCGGGCACGGAGCGAACGCATCATTCGATTTACCTTGATAGAACGTGCAGTTACTACACACCTGACCCGCTGTGTACTTCGGATACTTCGCCTTGTCGACCTTTGTTGCGTCCGCCCTGTAGCCGAGCGCGAGCGACGCCGAATCGGCTTCCGACACCTTGGCCTGATCGGCAAAAGCAACACGGGACAGTGCTAGTCCCGAAGCAACAGCCGCGGTCGTCATCATAAAAGTACGGCGAGACTTCCTCATTCAAATACTCCTTCATTGTTACATCGCGTGCGACCAAGGCACAGGGTTATTGAGAATCTATGGCCCGAAAGTGAGCGACGATTGGCGTATGGACAGGATCAGGTTTTCAGCGCCCCAAAAATCTCGCTCAACATCGACTTCGCATCGCCGAACAGCATGCGATTGTTGTCCTTGTAGAAGAGCGGGTTGTCCACGCCGGCATAGCCTGAGGCCATGCTGCGCTTCATCACGATCGACGTCTTCGCCTTCCACACTTCGAGCACCGGCATGCCGGCGATCGGGCTCGCCGGGTCCTCCTGCGCCGCCGGATTCACGATGTCGTTCGCGCCGATCACCATCGAAACGTCCGCCTCCGGGAAATCCGTGTTGATCTCGTCCATCTCAAGCACGATGTCATACGGCACCTTCGCTTCGGCCAGCAGCACGTTCATGTGGCCCGGCATGCGCCCCGCTACCGGATGAATCGCGAACCGCACGTCGACGCCCTTCTCGCGCAGCAGCTTCGTCAGTTCGAAGACCGTGTGCTGGGCCTGCGCCACGGCCATGCCATAGCCCGGCACGATGATCACGCTCTTCGCGTCGCGCAACAGCTCGGCAGTTTCGGCGGCGCTCACCGCCACCACCTCGCCGGCAGGTTGCGCGCTCGCGCCGCCCGCAGTTGCGGGCACGCCCGCGCCACTGCCGAAGCCACCGGCAATCACACTGATGAAGTTGCGGTTCATCGCGCGGCACATGATGTACGAAAGGATCGCGCCCGACGACCCCACCAGCGCGCCGATCACGATCAGCAGGTCGTTACCCAGCATGAAGCCGGTGGCCGCCGCCGCCCAGCCCGAGTAGCTGTTGAGCATCGACACCACCACGGGCATGTCGGCGCCGCCGATCGCCATCACCATGTGCACACCGAACAGCAGTGAAATCACCGTCATCACGACGAGCGGCAGCATGCCGTCCTGAATCGTCTCTGCATGCAGGAACGCGCGACCGTAGTAGATCACGATCAGCAGCGCGGCCAGATTCAGCCAGTGTCGTGCCGGCAGCAGCAGCGGTTTGCCGCCGATCTTGCCCGACAACTTGCCGAACGCAATGACCGAGCCCGCGAAAGTCACTGCACCGATCAGGATGCCTACATAAATCTCGACTTCGTGAATTGCCTTCTCGGCGCCAGTGAATTGTACTGACGTATCGATGTAACTGGCGAAGCCCACGAGGCACGCCGCCAGGCCAACCAGACTGTGCATCAGCGCGACCAGTTCAGGCATCTGCGTCATCTGCACTTTCTTCGCGGCGAACAGGCCGACGGCGCCACCGACGACCAGCGCAGCGACAACATACGGAATGCCTTCGGCCGACACGCGCGGACCGAGCACCGTGGCGAGCACCGCGATGAGCATGCCGATCATGCCGAGCAGGTTGCCGCGGCGCGCGGTCTCGGGATTGGCCAGGCCGCCAAGGCTCAGGATGAAGAGAATCGCCGCGCCGATATAGGAGACGGTAGTCAGATTGGAAGTCATTGTTATCGTCCCCTTATTTGCGGAACATCGCCAGCATGCGGCGCGTCACTGCGAAGCCACCGAACATGTTGACGGCCGTGAGTGCCAGCGCGCCCACAGCCAGGCCCAGGATCAGACCCGATGGCCGGTCACCCGCCGCGGAACCGCCCAGCGGCGGCGCGACCTGCACCAGCGCACCGATGGCGATGATCGACGAGATCGCATTGGTCACGCTCATCAGCGGTGTGTGCAGCGACGGCGTGACGTTCCAGATCACCATGTATCCGATGAAACAGGCCAGCACGAATACCGTGAAGTGCGAGAGGAACGTGGCTGGCGCAAACAGCCCCACCATCAGGAAGGCGAGCGCGCCGATGCCGAACGCGATGGCCAGCGACTTCGCCGACATCGGCTCGCTGCTGCCGTGGCCCTTCTTCGGCGCGACTGCCGCCGCAGCGGGCTGGGCTTTGGGCGCGACAGCCGGCTGCTTGATCGGCGGCGGCGGCCAGGTAATGCTGCCTTCCTTGATGACCGTGAGGCCGCGGATGGCGTCGTCATCGAAATCGACGTTGATCGTGCCGTCCTTCGTCTTGCACAGTTCCTCGACCACGCGCAGCAGATTGTTGCCATACAACGTGGACGATTGCCTGGCCAGACGCGAAGCAAGATCCGTGTAACCGACGATGGTCACGCCATGGCGCACCACCGCCTCGCCGGGCACGGTGAGTTCGCAGTTGCCGCCCTGCTCCGCTGCCATGTCCACGATCACGCTGCCCGGCTTCATCGACTGCACCATTTCGGCGGTGATGAGCTTCGGAGCCGGCTTGCCGGGAATCAGCGCCGTGGTGATGATGATGTCCGCGTCTTTCGCCTGCTGCGCGTACATCGCGCGCTGCGCCTGCTGGAAGCCCTCGCTCATGACCTTCGCGTAGCCGCCGCCGCCCGAGCCTTCCTCGTCGTACTCGACCTTGACGAATTCGCCCCCCAGGGACTTGACCTGGTCGGCCACCTCGGCGCGCGTGTCGTTGGCTCGCACGATCGCGCCGAGACTGGCCGCGGTGCCGATGGCAGCCAGGCCCGCTACGCCCGCGCCAGCGATGAAGACCTTCGCAGGCGGGACCTTGCCGGCGGCGGTGACCTGACCGTTCAGGAAGCGGCCGAACGCATGGGCTGCCTCGATCACCGCGCGGTAGCCGCTGATGCCGGCCATCGAGGTGAGCGCGTCCATCTTCTGCGCGCGTGACAGCGTGCGCGGCAGCGAATCGATCGCCAGCACGGTAGCGTGCCTCGCGGCCAGCTGCTGCATCAGTTCGGGGTTCTGGGCCGGCCACACAAAGCCGATCAGCATGCCGCCCTCGCGCATCAGCGCCACTTCCTCGCTGCTCGGGGGGCGCACTTTGAAAACGATGTCACTGCGGGCCCAGAGTTCGGCGGCCGTTGCCACGACCTCGGCACCCGCCGCACGATACGCCTCGTCGCCAAAGTTCGCGCCTGCGCCGGCACCGCTTTGTACGGCAACCGGGAACCCAAGCTTGATCAGTTTCTCGACCACCTCGGGCACCGTCGCAACGCGCCGCTCTGCGGCAGCCACTTCCTGAGGAATACCAATCAGTAATGTCATAGGGAAGATTGAATGTTCACATTGCTATCGGTCGTCGCAAGAATTGCGGGCGTGGCAGCGACGGTGAAGTCACACCAGCCGTGCGACGGGTCAGTCGCCCGCGCAGAAAATCGTCGGTGTGATGTTGGTGAAGTTCCTCACGTCGCCCATCACCTCGGCGGTTTTGGCGGAGGAAAGCGCCGCATCGATCCCGATCTGATCGCTGAAACGCAGGATCGCTACGCATGCGAAGGGTTGTGGCATTGGCGACGGAAACAGGACCTCGGCCGACTTCAGACCAAACTCACTCCACGCCGAGCGGACAAGCGGAGCATGGTTCGAAAGGTAGTAGTCGCGGTCAAACGTCCCGCCTTCGGTGCTCGGGTAACTCACGATCAGGGTAGTCATATTCAGTCCCGTGTTGAGATGCAGTTGAGAGTTGCGTTAGGTGGATGCGCCAGCGCCTTGCATTCGTGCCGGCATCGCGCGCGCGCGGCGCAGCATTTGCCAGCCGAACAACAACATCCATAGCGGCAGCACCAGCACGACGATCATCTCGCTGGCATTCGAAAACGCGTCGAGATCCGGAAACAAGCCGAACAGGAAGAAGATCCCGAAAGCCCAGCCGACGATCTTGAGCAGAATCGATCCCTTCCAGCCATCCTTCTTGAGCACGTTGGCGGCAATCGGCGTCCAGAAGAGCACGAGCGGGCCCTCAATCCACCAGAGGCCGTTTTGCGTCCCGTTGGCTATCGCAGTCCATACTGCCGCCGCAGCGTTTCTCGTGGCATCGTCGCCGCCCGCGTAAAGATGGGCCAGCGGATGAAGGATCGCAAACTGCATGACAGCGCCGGTTACGCCAACCATGACGTACAACACGACGGCCATCGCCACCATGTTGCCAAGCGCACCCAGCTCTTCGCGAAATACGTGCACAAAGTATCCGCCAATGACGAGGAAAGGCAGATAGAACCCAAAAGTGTCGGCGACCATGCACCAGCGGAACAGATCGCGAGTATCCGGTTGCAAGGCCAGCATCGATGCTCCGTGCAGCACCATATCCGCATCCGGGCCCGTGACCACGAATGACAAGCCGACATTCGCGTACGCCAGAATTCCACCGATGATTGCGCTCCAGGCCGTGAAGAGCATGGCCTTATGCGAGGTTTGATTCATCATTGATCTCCGGGAAAGGTCAGGTTCGGTAAGGCGTGGGCGAGTTCAGCGCGACTCTGCCATTTTTGGCGCGCTCCAAAGCGCAGTAGCCGTAATAGATCGCCGGCATGAAGTAGGCCCATGAGCACAAAGCAAGCGTAAAAAAATTGAGAAAGACGTTCGTTTCTTCGCCCGGTATTTTGTAAAAGTCGTAAATGGCGGCAATGCCCAGCGACGTTACCAGAGCAACCCCTACGGCCAGAGCACTCAGCATTTCGCCAATTTCCAGAAGCCGCTTGATGAAGTACACGAGATATACCGATAGCAGAATCCACATCGTCAGATAGAAGTAGGGCAAAATCCCGGCGATGAAATCTGCTCCCACTAGAACAAATGTGAGCGCAAACGAGACGACGAATGCCGTGACGTCTTGACGAATTGACGGCTTGTATCCATGCGTAATCGCCATCAGGCCCGCGACAGCGATGATGGGCATACCGAATCCGCGAGAAAACGCATCGAAGAAGTGTGCGACCTCATAGGAAACTGCATTTCCGGTAGCAAAAAAACCAATGGCGTTCGTCGCCGAAGTACCGACGATCCACATCTCCAGACCAAGAAGATAGTTTCGCTTCCTGACGATCTTCCAGCCGTAGAAAAACGAGCTCAGTGCCAGCAAGGCACTGGAAAGCATAAGAACTACAGATCTGAGGTCCATGACTAAACTCCCAACGCAGGTTGCATTTGATGGATCAATTCTTCTTCGGGTCAAGGCTTGCCAGATAGGTGGCAATGGCTTTGCGGTCTTCGGGCGAAAAACCGGTTGCAAGGTTTTTCATGACACCTGTGGGTTCGCTGCGGGTGCCGGAAGCGAACTCGTCGAACTGCGCGAGCAGATAGTCGTATCCCTGACCAGCCAAACGCGGAAACTGGTCGTGGCCCATCAATTGAGCGCCGTGACAGGCAGCACAATTGCCCGCGGCCACCAGACGCTGTCCCTTCTCACGCAGTTGCGCATCCGGCTCGAAGTAGTGATTCGCGACCGGAGTCACCCCGGCAAAATATTCAGCCAGCGATTTGATCTGCGGATCGCTCATTGTCATCGCGAGGGGTCCCATGTTCGGATTGCGGCGCGCCTGACTCGCGAAATTGTGAAGCTGGGTCTCCAGATAGGGTGCCGGCTGCCCGGCGAGACTCGGATACCCCTGATGGAGTGAATTGCCTTTGACGCCGTGGCAGCCCATGCAGACGTCGGTCACATGCGGCCAGGGGCCGCCGTCAGCCAGGTAAGCCGTGGTCGATGCTGCGAGATAGCGCTGCAGCCGGTATAGACCCAGCAGATCCGAGCCGAAAATGGCCAGCAACAGGGCAATAACCAGAGGAATGCCAATCAATAGTGTTTTTTTCATCGTTACCCCCTACGCCCGGCGCAGCGCATTGAGCGCCTGAAGCGCGCCCTGATGGCCGGAACGCACGGCGCCATCCATATAGCCGGCCCAGATATTCGCAGTCTCCGTCCCCGACCAGATCAGCTTGCCGCACGACGGGCGAAGCGCCTCGCCGTGAGTACTCCAGAATCCCGGCGGAATGGCGGAAACGCAGGTCAGGGTCCACGGATCGATCCGGGCCCAGTCCTGATCGTGGTAGGCGATGGGAGACAGTGCTTCATCGCCCCACGCCTGCGCATAGAACTGCTTTTGCATGGTCATCGCCGCGTCCCGTTCGGACGGCACCTTTGCATTCTCGATGAACGCGTTGATGACCCCGATCTCGCCGCCCGGTGGGGAATTGTCGTAGGCCCAGAGGATGGGGCCATTGACCTGGAAGATGCTGCCGTTCATACCCTTGTCGCGCCAGAACGGACGGCGATAGACCATGGCCGTCTTCCGTGCCGGGGAATGCGCGGGCCAGGCGCGCTGCAGGGCCGCACGCTTTTCAGGCAAAGGTGGGTCGAACTGCACCTGATGACACAAAGCCGGATGGATGGCCATGATGACGGTTCGTGCCCGCACCTCTCCATGGTCGGTATGCAGGGTGACGACGTCGCTGTCCCATCCGGAAACCAGGCGGACCGGAGAAGACAGGCGCACCTTGTCGCCCAGTTGCTCGGCCATCTTGATGCTGAGAATTTGCGAGCCACCGATGAAGCGCGTTTCCTGGGCGCTGTGCTTGATGCTGTCGAGTTGCGAGTAATCGCAATCCGCAGAATTAACCATCGACAGGAAGTGCAGCAACCCCATCTTCGCCGGCGCCGCGCCGCCCGAAAGCGTGATGCTGTCATTCCATGCGACCTGATCTTCAGGCTTGATATTCTGCTTTTCCAGCCAGTCGCCAACCGAAAGCTTGTCCAGTTCGCCGACCTTCGGGGACGTCCACGGTGCACCACAAGGTACGTCGCGTGAGAGCTTGCTGAGCTTGGCCGCGATCGCCTCATCGGTGCCGAACGTGCCTTTCAGATCGACTGCCACGCGGCCGTCACCGCCCAGCATGACCGTACTTCCGTCGTAGTAGGTCGGGAAGGTGCCGACACCGAGTTCGCGTGCGAGATCCGCGACGGCGGTCTGGCCGGGCCCAATCCATTGCCCGCCAACTTCCGAGACGTACCCGCCGGGGATGTTGTAATTGAACGTTCGCCCACCCACGCGATCGCGGGCTTCAAGCACCAGAAAGGACTCGCAGCCCGCGTGGCGCAAGTCGCGCGCGGCGGTCAGTCCGGCCAGCCCCGCTCCTACGATGGCGACGTCGAGAATGCCGTCCGCGCCTGGCGCGGCCTTGGTGACCGCGGCATACGCCTGTTGGGTGCTCATGGCGAGCGTACCCACGGCAGCAGCCGAGGCACCGGCATATTTGAGCCATTGCCTGCGCTGCAGGTTTGCAGCGCCGTCTGGGGAAGATTTTTTTACCATAGTGCCTCTGTCTACGTGAAGAAGGCTCTCGCTCTGCGCGTGTCAAGGAAACCGCCCCGCTCAGGCGCCGTGCTCGATATCCGGTCGATACACCACGCCCCGCAACGCCTTCGAATGCCTCTGCGAATCATTCGTGCGCCGCGGCCGGTACCGCGAGATCCGCCGCTCCGGCGGCGTATTTATAGAACATACAACCAAAGATAGGTCATGATACCAACTTCGTGAACGAGAAAATAAAGGGTATTCCCCGGTTTTTTCAAAAGATGCTTCGTGACATCCCACTTTCGGACGCCCGCCAAGGCACCAACGCGCGGCGCCATGTAGCGAGTTTGACGATCCGCTCAAATGATCAGGATCAGCCCGGCATCTGCCCGGAAATCACACGAGCAACTCCAGGCTATGCGCTCAGGTTGACGACGCCAGTTCCGGCACGACCGTGAACAGGTCGCCCACGAGGCCGTAGTCGGCCACGCTGAAGATCGGTGCTTCTTCGTCCTTGTTGATTGCGACGATGACCTTCGAGTCCTTCATGCCGGCCAGATGCTGGATCGCGCCCGAGATGCCGACTGCTACGTACAGTTGCGGCGCGACGATCTTGCCCGTCTGACCGACCTGATAGTCGTTCGGCACGTAGCCAGCGTCCACTGCTGCACACGAGGCGCCCAGTGCGGCGTTCAGCTTGTCGGCGAGCGGCTCCAGCACCTTCGTGTAGTTCTCGCCGCTGCCAAGTCCGCGGCCACCCGAGACGATGATCTTCGCGCTTGTGAGTTCCGGACGGTCGAGCTTCGTGACTTCACGGCCGACGAACTGCGTGAGGCCGCTGTCTGCTGCGGCTTCGAGCTTTTCGACCGCTGCGCTGCCGCCTTCTGCCGCGACTGCATCGAATGCGGTCGTGCGGACCGTGATGACCTTGACCGGATCAACCGATTGCACCGTCGCAATCGCGTTGCCCGCGTAGATCGGACGCTCGAACGTGTCCGGCGAATCCACAGCGGTGATGTCGCTGATCTGCGCGACGTCGAGCTTCGCAGCGATACGCGGCGTGACGTTCTTGCCCGCTGCCGTTGCCGGCGCGAGGATGTGCGAGTAGTTCTTCGCGATCGCTACAACCGTCGCTTCGACGTTCTCGGCAAGACCATGTTCGAGTTGCGGCGCGTCGGCGAGCAGCACCTTCGCAACGCCTGCGATCTTCGCGGCTGCGTCGGCTGCCTCCTGCGCGTTGTGGCCCGCGACCAGCACGTGCACATCGCCGCCAATCTTCTGTGCTGCTGCGACCGTGTTCAGCGTCGCGGCCTTGATCGACTGATTGTCGTGTTCGGCAATAACCAGATTCGTCATTTTCGTCTCGCTCCTTACAGCACCTTGGCTTCCGTCTTCAGCTTCTCGACCAGCGTCTTCACGTCCGGCACCTTCACGCCAGCGCTGCGCTTGGGCGGCTCGACAACCTTCAGCGTCTTCAGACGCGGCGTGACGTCAACGCCCAGGTCTTCCGGCTTGACGATCTCGAGCGGCTTCTTCTTCGCCTTCATGATGTTCGGCAGCGTGATGTAGCGCGGCTCGTTCAGGCGCAGATCCGTCGTGACCACTGCGGGCAGCTTCAAGGAAAGCGTTTCCGCGCCGCCATCCACTTCACGCGACACGGTCGCCTTGCCGTCGGCCACGACCACCTTCGATGCGAACGTGGCTTGCGGCAGGTTCGCCAGCGCGGCGAGCATCTGGCCGGTCTGGTTCGAATCGTCGTCGATGGCCTGCTTGCCGAGGATCACGAGTTGCGGCTGTTCCTTGTCGACCAGCGCCTTCAGGAGCTTGGCGACGGCCAGCGGCTGCAGGTCTTCGTTCGACTCGATGAGGATCGCGCGATCCGCGCCGATCGCCAGCGCCGTGCGCAGCGTTTCCTGCGCCTGCGTCACGCCCGCGGAAACGGCGATGACTTCCGTCGCCACGCCCGCTTCCTTCAGACGCACCGCTTCTTCCACAGCGATTTCGTCGAACGGGTTCGTCGACATCTTCACGTTGGCGATGTCGACACCCGCTCCGTCAGACTTCACGCCGACCTTCACGTTGGCATCCACGACCCGCTTCACTGCCACCAACAATTTCATTGCTGCTCCTCGCTCAATCCATTTGTGCTGCTTACGCTTGTCGCCGGAATGATCCCTTCTGCCTTCCACACCTGCTCGACGCGCAGGAAGTCTTCCCTGTTTCGTGCCCTGGTCGCGGCACTGGGCGGATAATCGACCCAACGCGTCGGAAGCATCCCCTCCTCTCCGGCCTGCAGGAGCTCGGCCCGGACCTGTGCGCGGGTTTTGCCCGGCGCCGGGCCGACGTCCGCACCCGTCTGCCCGGCCACGCGAGCCGCCTCGGTTTGCGCACTCGGGTCATTCTCCACTCCACGCGCGGCGGACACGGAATGCGAAATGGATTGCTCAGGACGGGGAGCGCCACCACCACGCGCCTGAGCCGATATGGCGACGGCCGTTAGCACAGCAGCGAGAGCGGCATGATTCAATATGGCACCAACATTCATGTCGTACTCCTAAAAAATAAATGAATTCGAAACCAAATTGATGGCACTCACGACAAACCAGCGACTACCTGACGACCCGATCCAGGTGCCATGGAGCCTCAACGCGAGGCAAATCCATCGCCGCCGACGGCTTGGTCACTCCTTCGTCCAGCCGTCCTGATAGAGTCTTCCTGCAAGCACGCCCAGACGCAGCGTGAGGTGATAATTCTCGCCGTCTTCGATCAGCGCAGAGCGCACATCGCGGAACAGCTTCTCAATTGGGAACTCGCGGGTGGTGCCGTTGCCGCCAAAGAGTTGAAATGCCTCATTCGTGATCTTCATTGCTTCTTCAGTCACGCTGACCTTGGCTTGGGCCGTTGCGTACGGATGGCTCTTTGGAGACAGACGGGAGAAAGCGAGACTGCGTCGCGCAGTCGCACGCGCCATCTCCAGTCGGCGCAGCATCTCACCCACACGCAGTTGAGTCATCTGGTGGTCGATCAACAGCGCCCCACCTTGCTTGCGCTCGTGGCAATAATCCAGCGCGAGTTCGAACGCAGCGCGCGCCACGCCGACGAACACCTGGCACATGTGCGTACCGGCGAAGGACCACGTCGAGGCCAGATTGCCGAGATAGTCATCCTGCAGTGCAATGGCGAAGCGCCTGGGCACCTTCACGTTGTCGAAGTAGATCTCGCCCTGCGGCAACGAGCGCTGGCCAATCTTGTCGAGTGGCTTGCCACGCGAGATACCCGGCAGATCGAGCGGAAGAATCATGCCGATGCCGTTCGTGAATGCACTTCGCTCGCCGGCGCCATAGAAACCATCGCCATAGTCCGCCGCCATATACGCAAGCGCTACCTGCGCGACCGAGCCATTCGAGATCCACGCGGAACTTTGTCCGTTGATTACGATTTCGTCTGCGCCCACTTTCGCAGTCAAATTACCCACAGGTTGTTTGCCAGCAGCGCTGATCTCTTCGCGGTAGAGAATCGCGGCATCGGTGCCGCGGTCGGGCTGCGTGTTCATCCAGCAACCAATCTTGCCGGTGCACATGTCGATCAGCTCCTGATTACCGACTGACTGCGCCATCATCAACGGAGCAGGCGCCACGCCGATCGAGACGGCAAGCCCTGCATCACCCCAGCCGAGCTCTTCGCCGATCAGCGATTCAATGCGCACGGCCATGTCTGGCGGGAGCTGCGCAAGCAGTTGCGGATCGAGGCCCAACTTTGCGCTCTCCATCATGGCCACCCAGTACGGCGAGCCCGGCGCGATCACTTCCTCCGGCGCCATGCGGTCCAGTTCGCGGCCGACGGGCTTCAGCACGTCACGTGCAAAACGGTGAACCGTATCCTGTATCGCACGTTCCTCCTCGCTCATTGGCGTTTCGAAACCGGTCAATCCTGCCAGCGGCAACCCTACGGACTTGTGCAGTCGAATCATTTCGGTACTCCTCTCCTGGACACATGTGGACCGGACTGCCCCGCAACCCGGTCGCCTCATTTATAGATCAACATGACAAACATAGGTAACAATACAAAACACGAGTTCAAAAAAAAAGACAGGGTATTCCCCTGTCTTTCTCTTCGCTGGCAGAGTTACGTGGCTGCTAGGCCGTCTCGGCGTCCACCGTCTTCCCCCATACCAGGTTACGCGCGGTCTCGAGGAACATCGCCTCAAACCCTCGCATATACGCGCGCTTGCTGCGCGGGGTGCCCAGATGGATGGTCATACCATCCACCATCGAAGTGAGCAGTACGGCGATATGGGTACTCTCGGCCGCCCCACGCTCCGGATTCGCGGCACGAATGAGCTTGGCGAGTTCGCTCGTCAAGGTGTCGTACCATTCGTCCCGCATCTGTGCGCACTCGGGGTCGGTAGAGGCAAACGAAAAGAAATGCCACCACAATGGGATGTTCTTCGAGTCTTTCGCGTCCTGCACTGACTGATCGAGAATGGCTTCGATCGTCGCACGCGGCGAAGCGTTGTTCTGGAGAGCCTGCTTCAGGACATTGAGATACGAGTCGATCACCGGCGCCATCACCGCCCGCACGACGTCAGGTCGCGTCGGGAAATAGTACTGGAGGTTGCTGACACTGATTCCCGCCTTCAGGGCGACAGCACGCAGCGAGAAGTCCATGGGGCCATTCTCGAGCAGAAGCTTCCTTGCCACACGAATAATGGCATTGCGCGTACGTACGCCCTGAGCCCGCAGGCCGTCGGGGGGGGTTCCCGTGGAAGGTGCTGCGCTCGACGTGCGCCGCTTACGGGTGCTTGGCTCTTTTGGCACTGTCATCGCTTTCCGCCTTGAGTGAGCTAGACGCCTCGCCGGAGAGGCAACGCGGTCACACAAACCGCTTCCTAGGTAAACATGACTATACCTTACACCAGGCTGAAACTCCATCCGCATGGCATGGCATGGCCCGCTATAGCGTTCGTGCGCGCTCTTCATCACGCTCAAACGCTATAGCCAAACACCGAATCGCTCGCACAGTGCCCCAATGAGGCCGCGTCGACGTGTGTTTGCCGAAGGCGTCCCTTACCTCGACGCGCGTTACGCCCGCAGCGCCTGGGCGGCGCGCGCCTTGCTGTTCACGCGGTCGTCGAGCGCGTTTACCACGCCTAACGCCGCGTTCATAACGCACCATCGCAACGGCTCGGGCAGTGTCGATGGCGTCTTGTGATCGAGCGCCGAAAGGAGCGGATTATCGATGCCGTGAATCCGCCCGGCAATCATGTTGCCCACCATGGACTGCGCGGCCACGCCATGTCCGGAGCACCCGGCACTGTAGAAGATGTTCCGATGCGACCCCGTGGCTCCGACAACCGGAAGCGCGTCATTGGCCAGGCTGATATAGCCGCTCCAGCATGCCCTCAACGCGATGCCCTTGAGGGTTGGGAAGCGGTCATGCAGGGCCGTGCGCAGCTCGCGATAGGACTCATAGTCGGGCACGTTCGGCGTCCTGGAGCCGTATGGGTAATGGATACGCTTCGTCGTCACCACGAGCGTGTTATTGACGGTCAGGCGGTGGCTCTCCATGGTCCAGTGTGCCGTCACGATGCCTTCGCGTCGCGGCCAGTCCAATGCCTTGCGCTGGGTATCAGAGAGCGGCTCGGTCTCGATCGCCGAGACCCGTAGCGGCACAACCTTGTCCGCAAGCAGGCCGAGTTGCGGCGTATAGGCGTTGGTGGCCAGGATCAGCGCCGGAGCACTCGCACTGCCGCGCGGGGTTTGCACCTTGATGACCGGCCCCTCGGTGTAAGACAGCAGTGGCGTGTTCTCATAGATCTTCACGCCTGCGCGCAACGCCGCGCGCCTGAGCCCCATTACGTATTTGCCGGGGTGGAGCGTGCCGCCGCGCGGCACGTAATTGCCGAACAAAAACGCTGGCGGAATGCCACGCGCGCGCATCTCGGCCTGGTCGAGAAACTCCGACTGAAAGCCCAATCCGGCGCCCGTTTGCATGTCCTCGCGCACCTTCTCCTCCTGTGCAGGATCAATACCCGCACGGATAATGCCGCTCTGGTTGTAGTCGCAGTCGATCTCGTACTCCTTGAGCTTCCCCTCCACGAAGGGAACGGCGTCCTCGTAGTAGCGGACGATCTCCTTCCCTTTCTCGTTACCCACGCTCTTGAGAAAGAGATCGTATTCGAGCGCGAGTGCGCCAGCCAGATAGCCCGCATTGCGACCACTTGCACCAAAGCCGGCAAATTCGCGCTCGAGCACGACCACTTTCGCTCCATGCCTGACCAGTTCCAGCGCAGCCGAAAGCCCCGCAAAACCGGCGCCGACGATGACCACGTCCGCATTCACGTCGCCGGTGAGTTCTGGCCGCATGTCGCCTGGTCTTTCTACCCAGCCGCCGAGCGCGCGGTACTTTTCCAGGTCGGCAGTCATTTTGGCTTCCTCCACAGGGCCAGGCGATTCGACGCGCGAGCATTGCGTAGCCGCCACCGCCGGCACCACCACGGCTGCTGCCGCCGCGCCCTTGATGAAGGTGCGGCGGCTCACTCCGGGCCGCGGGCCGCCCTGTTGTCCTGTCTGTGCTTCCGTTGTCTCGCTCATACATGCTCCATCAAGTCTTGCTCAGAATGTGGACGGCAAGCGCCGCCTCTTCGATGCCCTGAAATCCACCACCGTTTTCCTGAATCGCGTGGTGTGCACCCGGCACCTGGCGCGCGCCCGCTTCTCCACGCAGTTGAGCAACCAGTTCGTAGAGCTGACCGATTCCTGTGGCACCCAGCGGGTGTCCCTTCGATTCGAGGCCGCCCGATGTATTGATGGGAATGCGCCCGCCGAGGGCGAACTCGCCGCGCTCGGCAGCGGGACCGCCCTGACCGGGCGGCACCAGTTGCAGGTTTTCGGCCTGGATGATTTCGCCCATCGCCGATGCGTCGTGCACTTCGGCGACGTCCATGTCCTCGGGGCCGAGGCTCGCCTGCTCGTAGGCCTGCAGCGCCGCAAGACGGCCAATGTTCCTCTCCGGCTCGTCGATACGTCGATGCGTGAAGCTGCGCACGACGCTCGCTGCAACCCGGATGCAGCGGCTGCGGTCAGCACCGATGCGCCGCAACCCCTCCCCGCTGCACAGGATCGCCGCCGCCGCGCCATCCGAAACCGGCGCGCACATGGGCAGTGTGATCGGATATGTGATCGGTGGCGCTGCAAGGACCTCGTCGATCGTGAACGCCTGGCGAAACTGCGAATACGGGTTATGCACCGAATGCAGATGGTTTTTCGACGACACGGCGGCGATCTGGCGCTGAGTGGTGCCGTAGGTCTTCATGTGATACCGGCACAGCGCGGCATAGACAGACATAAAGCGGCTATAGGGCCGGTCGGACTCCGATCCGGGCGGCGGCTCGATGCCTTCGCCGAGCTTCATCAGGCTGGCGAAGTTCTCGTCGACGCGCGACACGTCCCACCCCGCCTCGAACAGGGCGAATGACTTCGCCTTGTCCGGCACGTTCATCTTTTCCGCGCCGAGCGCGAGCGCGACATCGCAGGCGCCCGACCTGAGTGCCTGGACCGCGAGATGCACCGCGGTGCTGCCCGATGCGCAGGCGTTCTCGACGTTGTAGACCGGAATGCCTTCGATCCCGATCTTGCTGAACACGACCTGCCCCGGAATGGATAGCTGGCCCTGCAGCGGCCCGTTGGTAATGCCGGCATAGAAAGCCGCGCCGATCGCAGTCGCGTCGCAACCTGCATCCTTCAACGCTCCGCGCAGTGCTTCGCCCGCGAGATCGTCAATGCTGCGTTCAAAGTGCCTGCCGAACACGGTCATCGCAATACCGGCAATGTAAATATCGCTCATGGTGATTTATTCGTGCGTGTCTGACTCAAATCCGGCGGCTTACGCCCTTCCAGTACTCCTCCCGCAGGTCCTTCTTCAGCACTTTGCCGGCTGGGCTGCGTGGCAACGCGCGGATGAAGTCCACGCTCTTCGGCGCCTTGACCGAGCCGAGTTTTTCCTTGCACAAGGCCACGAGCTCTTCGGCACTCACGCTCTGACCGGCGTTGAGCTCCACCACTGCCTTCACGGCTTCGCCCCACTTTTCGTCGGGCACGCCGATCACCGCGCAATCCTGGACTGCCGGGTGCGCCCAGATGACCTGCTCGACTTCGCTCGGATAGACGTTGAAGCCACCACTGATGATCATGTCCTTCTTGCGGTCGGTAATGTGCAGGTATCCTTCAGGGTCGAGATGACCGATATCGCCTGTATGCAGCCATCCGTCGACGACGGTCTCCGCTGTCTTGTCGGGCGCCTTGTAGTAGCCCTTCATCACGAGGTCGCCGCGCACGCAGATTTCACCAGTCTCGCCTCGGGGCAGAATTACCCCGCGATCGTTCATGATTTCAACGCGTACGAGTGGATTGGGGCGGCCAACTGAGGAGAGACGTTCTTGCGGCGCAAGCTCGCCGTCCACGAAGTGCTCGGCCGGAGTGAGATAGGAGATCGACGCTGGAGCTTCCGTCTGACCGTAGCCGCCCGCCATGACCGGCCCGAACACCTCGATCGCGCGCTTGAGCTTCTCCACCGACATCGGCGCAGCGCCATACAAAAAGCACTTGAGCGATGAAAAATCCTGGTCCTCGATGCCGGGAATATCGAGCAGGCGATAGATAACCGTCGGCGGAAGGAAGAACTCCGTGACCCGATGCTTCGCGATCGCCGTGAGAAGCAGGCCCGGCTCCGGCTTGGGCAGCACGACCACGGTGCCGCCGCGCGCGGTGCACGGCAGCGAGAGCATCCCCGCGGTATGAGTCATGGGCGCCGCGGCAAGATTCACCGGGCGCTCCACGCCATACGGAAACGCCATCATGAACTGAGCGAAGTAGGTCTGAAACGCCCGGTGCGTGTTCATCACACCCTTGGGCAAACCCGTCGTCCCGCCCGTGCCCGAAAGCGTCACGATGTCGTCCATGTCGTAATCGACACGCGGTTCGGTCGCGGGCTGCGCCGCGCTCCACTTTTCGAGCGACGTCGCCCACGGCAGATCGGCATCAATACAGATCCAGAGTCTGACCTTGGGCAGGCTCGGACGCAGCGCTTCAACCGCTGGTGCAAACGCCTGATGGAAGAACAGCGCTTCGCAATCGAACGCGTCGAGGAGGTACTGGTTCTCCTGCGGTGCGCTGCGCCCGTTCACCGGGATCCATACCACGCCAGCACGCCACAGCCCCAGCGTGCAGGTCCATGCCGTGACGTCGTTGTCGGCCCAGACCGCTGCCTTCGCTTCCTTTTCGAAGCCGGCCGCAAGCAGCCCGTTGGCGATGCGGCACGACAGCGTGTGCACCTCATCGAACGAATAGCTGCGCTCGTCCTGGATGTAGGCGATTGCGTCGGGATTGATGCGCCAACCGCGGTCGAAGAAGTCAATGATTGCCATGTCCCATGTTTCCCTGAGTCTGTCCTGAATCTGTACCGAAACAGCGCGCTCGCGGCGCTTACAGCTGCGTGACGGTCGCGCGCGCAAGGCCGCGCTGCTCGAGGAACCCAAGCAGATAGCGATGCCCAAATGCCTTTGAGCCCGAGGCAAAGCCCACCTTCGCGGCATCGCCGTCGAGCAGCTTGATTGCTGCGGCCGTCTGGATAGCGCCGGTCGCGATGTAAGGCGTGATGCCGTGCACGGTTGCGCGAACGGCCGCGAGCTGACCACGGCCGATCGCGAAGTCAACGGTGCGATGAAGCGACGTGCGTTCGCGCGGCGGCATGGCTGGCGTAGTCGAATCGACGAGTTGCTTGAGCACCGCGTCCTGCTGCTCGCGCGGCAAGTTCGCGTACTCGGCTTCCCACTTCTGTCCGAGCGCGTGGACCATCTGCATCGCGTTGTTGTCGTAGAAGCCTACGCAGGAAACGCAGCTGCGCACGCGCGGATCGTGCTCGAAGTACACCGGCAGCGAAGTGCCGCCCCACGGCAGCGCGAACACGGGCTGCAGGAAATCGGGAGAAGCGATGTTGAACGAAGCGTGCCTGTCATGCGGCACAAGCTTCTTCTCCCACAGATAGGACGATTCCTGGCGATAGCCTTCAAAGATGGTCGCAGTGGAGCCCACGCTGACACCGGCGCCGGCGCCGCGCGGGCCGCGCGTGAGCGTGGCCGTCTCCAGTGCATCTACACCGGGCGTTTCGAGTGCCAGTTCGGCTGCGATTTCCGCGAACGTGTACATGTAGGCATTCGAAGGCGACACCAGCAGCCCGGCCTGCCGGAACTGCTCGCCAAACTGCTCGCGAACCTGACGGATAAAGTGCTGCTCGCCAGTCGTGTCGAGGTAGTGGCAGCCAGCCTTGAGCGACGCTTCCACAGCAGTGAGGCCGAAGTTGAAGAACGGCCCGACCGTGTTGCACACGACCTTTGCACCGCGAAAAGCGTTCACGAGCGAATCGACGTTGTGCTCGGCTTCGATGATTTCGTAGTTCGCCGATTCGAGGCGCACGACGCGCTGCGCCATCATATCGTGCGTGCGTTTCGCATTACGTGCGATCGCCGTAAAGGGAATGTCCTGGTCGATGAGCCAGTCCATGATCAACATGCCGGTATAACCACTTGCGCCATATACGACGACGGGATGCTTAGCCATGCTTGTCTCCTGATACGTGATGGGTCAAATGCTGCGTCTTTTGAATGCCTGGGATGTCGCCAACGGTCGATGATCCGCGCCGTTAGCCCGTGCTACGATGATGCATGTCAAATTGCTAGAACACAATACAAAACATAGGTCATATTACAAACTTTGAGTGACTAAAAAAGACAGGATATTTCCCTGCCTCTCCGCTGCTCCCGCCCGTTAGGCCACGTCGGCTATTGCGGGCCTGCGGCGCTGCCGCCCGGCATCAGGCCAGCAAGATAAGCGGCCACCGCGTGGATGTCTTCGCCCGACAGGGTGGTCGCCATCCCGTTCATTGCGCCGCTTGGGTCATGACGCTCGCCCGTCTTGAAGGCAGCAAGCTGCTTCGCGAGATAGGCTTCGCCCTGGCCCGCCAGACGCGGCACCGGCCCCCTGCCCAGCAACGACGCCCCGTGGCAGGCCTGGCAGCTTTTCGCCGAGACGAGCGCCATGCCCTGCTTTTCGAGCGCCGTCTGGGCGTGCACCGCTTCGCTTTGGGACGGCGTCTGCCGCGCGAAATAAGCAGCCAGCGACTTGATCTGCTCGTCTGTCAGCTCCCTCGCGATCGCACCCATGTAGGGGTTGGATCGCTGCCCGCTGGCAAACGCGTGCAACTGGGCAGCAAGATAAGCCTCGGGTTGTCCGGACAGCGCCGGATACCAGGCGTTGACGGACTGGCCGTGCGCACCGTGACAGAAGACACAGGTCTCCTGCGGCTGCGGCCACGGGCCTCCATTGGCGACTTCCGTCTTTTCGACTTCGCTCATCGATTTTTCGAAATGCATGCCGTCGAGGTATTCGCGCCCGTAGAGCGCTCCCACACCCACGACGCCTGCCAGCAAAACGACTGCACTTACGATCCATGCCCGTTTCATTCACGCCACCTCGCCGCGTTGAGTGAAACCGGCCAGCGCCTGCAAGGCTGCACGGTGACCCGAACGCACGGCGCCGTCCATCGCGCCAGCCCAGATGTCGGCCGTTTCGGTCCCTGACCAGATCAGGCGGCCCACTTCGGGATGCAGATACTTGCCCCACTTCGACCAGAAGCCCGGTGGCATGGGATTGATGCAATGCAGGGTCCAAGGATCGACCCGGCCCCAGTCGTAGTCGTGGAATTGCGCCGGATGCAGCGCGCGGTCGCCGAATGCCTTCGCAAACGTGGCCGAAAGCGTTTTTTCGGCCATGTTGGGATCATTGGGCAACATCCCCGGCGCAACGAATGCCGCGATCACACCGAGAGAAGCATCGGGCGGCGAGTTGTCGTATGCCATGAAGACCGGGCCGCCGACCTGGAAGATCGTTCCGCAGTAGCCCGCGTCGCGCCAGAACGGTTTGTCGTAGACGTGTACCGTCTTGCGCATGGGGGCACTTGTGGGCCAGTTCTGCTGGAGCTGCGCCCGCCCAACGGGTAACGGCGGATCGAAAACCACCTGATTGCACAGGGCAGGATTCATCGCAACGACCACGCGGCGCGCCTTGACCACGCCCAGATCGGTATGCACCTCCACAACATCGCGGTCCCAGCCGGCAATCTTGCGCACTGGCGAGGACAGCCTGACCTTGTCGCCGAGTTGCTCGGCCATCTTGATACTCAGACGCTGTGAGCCGCCGACGATGCGCGTTTCCTGCGCGCCGCCCTTAAACGCTTCGAGTTGCGTGTAGTTGCAGCTTGCACTGTTGATCATCGATAGGTAGTGCAGCAGACCCAGTTGTGCTGGCGCACCGCCCGTGGTCAGCTTCGCGGCTAGCGCGAGGAAGTATCCGTCCGCGTATTTCACGCCCTGCTGCAGGAGCCAATCGCCGTAAGAGAGTTTGTCCAGCTCCGCCAGATGCGCGGCCTTCCACGGCGCGCCGGACGGCACGCCGCGCGAGAGTTCGGCAAGCCGGTTGCCGATCGCGTCGTCACCGCCCGTACCGCCGTGAAAATCCTGTGCCACCGTAGCACCCTGCGCCATCACGATGGTCTTCCCCGCATACCAGCTCGGAAACGTATCGATCTCAAGTTGACGTGCCAGATCGAAAATCGCCGTCTGGCCGGGACCGATCCATTGACCTCCCGCTTCGGAAACAACCCCGTGTCCGAGGTCATGGTTATACGTGCGTCCACCGACGCGGTTGCGTGCCTCGAGCACGACGAACGAATCGCATCCACCCAGTTTGAGGTCACGACCCGCGGTCAATCCAGCAAGACCCGCACCAATGATTGCGACGTCCAGAATGTCGCCGTTCGGTGGCTTCGTTGCGGTCGTTGCGGCGGCCTGTGCCAGCGACATGCCGCCGGTCGCCAGTGACGCCGCGCCCATCGCTGTAATGCGTAGAAGCTGGCGCCGGGTCTGTGCGTCCGGCTTACGTTTCCGATCCATCCTTGATGCCCAATTCAGTATCATTGCTTCTCCCTTTTTCTTGCCCGCTCTTAAGGAGAACGATTTAACACGGCAGCGACGACCGTTTCTCAACGGGCCGTCAGCACCCCGCCCTGCGAAAACAGCACGGGTTTGCCGGTGCCATCGATCAATGCGGCGGTGAGCGTCGCACGATCGTCGCGCTGCTGAACCTCGAACGACGTGCCGCCCTCGCGTTGCCGGAACACAAGGCCATCGAGTCCGACGCCCACGAGTCCGTTTCGGGTCGCTACAAGATCGGTGATCGAACTCTTCGTGCCCGCGTTCAGTGCCGCCCACGTCGCCCCGCCATCGCGGCTTTCGAACAGACTGCCGAGCAGGCCACCAACGACGATCCGGCCGTCAGGCAACGCCACGCCCGTCCACAGCGTGCCCTTGCCGCCCGTCGCCAGATAGCTCCAGTTCGCTCCGCCATCCGTGGACCTGAGCACCATGCCCTGTTCCGAATCGATATAGAGCGTGCCCTTCTGATCGGCAAAGATGTGGTACAGGTTGCGGTCCGCTCGGCCAGCGCCTGGCGGCTTCGGTACCATCACCTTCGTCCACGTCCTGCCACCGTCGTGCGTCGCGAGCATCAGCGACCACAGGCCCACTGCAATCCCGTCCTGTGCGTTCGTGAAGATCACCGAGAACAGCGGCTGGTCGACCGAGATGTCCATGCGCTGTTTCTGCCACGTCTCACCGCCGTCGTCGGTCGCAAGAATCACGCCCCACTGGCCCACGGCCCAGCCGTGCTGCGCGTCCGTGAAGGTGACGGCAGAGAGCGTGGCCGAAACTGGCACATGGCTCGCCTGGCGCCAAGTATTGCCGTTGTTATCCGAAAGGATGATCACACCCTGCTCGCCCACGGAGACGATGCGCTTACCGGCACGCGCGGCGTCGAGCAACATCATGTGCGCTGGCGCAGTCCACGAATGCGCCGGTTTAGCGGCCCAGTCCGCAACGGTTCCTGGTGGAAGGGCCCAGACTGCCGCACTCGCACACAGCGCAGCACAGGCAACAAGCATCTTGATCATGACTGCGTCTCCCATGTTAGTGACTGAAGAGTCCAGGCGCGCGCGCCGGTTTGCGGCGCGGGAACCAGCGTTCGAGCACCGAGGCGAGTGCCGGCAGCGCCGTCATCGCCATCAGCAGGTTCACCAGGAACATGAACGCCAGCAGCTTGCCCATGTCGGCCTGAAACTTCAGCGCCGAGAAGCTCCACGTCGCCACGCCGATTGCCAGCGTGATGGCGGTGAATATCGTCGCCACGCCCACTTCCAGCATCGCGTGCTGCACAGCCTTGACGATGTTCTGCCCACTCGCCAGGTGCACCTGCAGCCGGTTATAGATATAGAACGCGTAATCCACGCCAATGCCCACGGCCAGCACCATCACCGGCAGCGTGGCTACCGTGAGGCCGATCTGCAGTTCCTTCATGAACCAGTAGCCGATGAAGGTCGCCACCGAGAGCGGCAGGCAGCACGCCAGCATCGCGCGCCAGTCGCGGTAGGCGAGAAACACGAGGATCAGGATGGCGGCGTAGACATAGAGCATCATCGGCAGCTCGCTCGCCGCCACCTCCTCATTGGTTGCGGCGAGTACCCCGGCATTGCCAGCCGCGAGACGCACCGTAATGCCCGGGAAAGGATGCGTAGCGCGATACGTCTTCACGTCGTCCAGAATCCGGCTGATCGTCGTGGCCTTGTGGTCGGTGAGGAACAGATGCACGCCCGTCATGCTGCAATCCGCCTTCATGAAGCCCTTCACCCGGCCTACATCCACCGACACCGCGCCGTAGTTTTCGGGGTCAATCGGCACGACGTTCATCTTCGGATAGTCCTCGTTGTAACCCTGGTTGTAGCGGCGCAGCATCGCCGAATACGACTGCGCCGACACCACGCCTGGCTCGGTGCGCATCGCGCTCGTGAGGTCGTCCTCATACAGACCGACTGCCGGGTTGTCGCAGCCCTTCTGCGCCGACTCGATCGCGACAGTGAGCCAGTCGAGGCCGATGTCGTAGTTGCTCGCGATAGACGTAGCATCACGGTTGAAGCGCGCACCCGCACGCAGTTCAGGCGCGCCCGGCTGCAGCGTGCCGATCACGCGGTCGCGGCTTTGCCACGCGGCGAGTGCGAACACGATCAGTGTCAATGCCACGGTGACGCCCGCGTAGCGCGGCTGGGCGATGCGCGCGAGCCCGCGCAGCCACGCTGAGCGCCGCTCGCTGCGCGCGAGTGCGCTGTCCGCATAGCGCTTCGTGAAGTTGAAGCACGACGCCGCAACCGGCAGAAGCACGAGGTTCGTCACGATCTTGTAGGCGACACCGAGCGAGGCAGTGATGGCCAGTTCGCGCACCATTGGAATCGGAATGAGCAACAGCGTGATGAACGATACGAATGCCGTTACGAGCGCCAGCACACCCGGGATCAGCAGGCCGCTGAAGCTATGGCGCGCCGCATCGAACGAGCTGTTGCCGTGCGCGATCTCGCGCACGATGAAGTTGACCTGCTGCACGCCGTGCGAAACACCAATCGCGAACACGAGGAATGGCACCAGCACTGCGAGCGGGTCCAGCCCGAAGCCCAGCAGCTTCAGCGTGCCGAACTGCCAGACGAGCGATGTCAGCGAGCATGAAATGAGCAGCACGGTGAAGCGCACCGAATGGCAGTACCAGTACACCGCGAGCGCCGTGAGCAGCAGCGCAATGCCGCAGAATCCGAGCACGGCCGTTGCGCCATCGGCGATATCGCCAATCTGCTTGGCAAAGCCGATGATCTGGATTTCATAGCCCGCGTCTTCGAACGGCTTGCGGATCTGCGCTTCGAGCAGGTGGTTGAACGCCACGTAATCGAGCACCTTGCCGTTACGGTCGCGTTCGTTGAGCTCGGCCGTGATCATCGCGCTGTCTTCGTTGTGTGAAACGAGCGTGCCGATATAGCCGCCGAGCGTCGTCGCACGTCGAACCTTCGCGACAACGTCGGGCGTGAGCTGGTCAGGTGTGATCGTGCCGGAGATGATCGGCTCTGCGCGGAAACCCTCTTCGGTGATCTCGTTCACGTAGGCGTTCGGTGTCCACAGCGACTGCACGCCAATGCGGTCTACGTTCGGCAGGTACGTCACCGCCTGGGTCACCTTGTACAGTCGCGTCAACCCTTCCTTCGTCCAGATCGAGCCCTTGTGTGCACGCACGACCACGGTGATCCGGTTGGCGCCGAGCAGGTCGGAGCGGTACTTCTGGAAGGTCTGGATGTACTCGTGGCCGATCGGCATCTGCTTCTCGAAGCCCGCGTCCATGCGCAGCTGCACCGCGAAAAAGGCCATGACGGCGGTGAACAGGCCGATGCTCACGAGCACCGCCGCACGGTGACCGAAGAAGAACCGTTCCAGCGTTTTTACCAGGCGATTTAACACGGCAATATCCCTTCAGATGATTCAATGGCGTACGGCATGGCATCGTCAGAAGTTGCGGGTGACGAACATCCCGACGAAGTTTCGGTCCGCATACGGCTGTCCGACCGTGTTGTGCCCTCCCCAGAACAGGGTGTAGTTGATTCCGGCCTGCCATACGGTGGGGTTCTGGTTGAACAGCACGTAGAGGTTCAGTGACTTCGCCCCCTGCATGTAGTTCGCGCTCAGCGTCGGGGTGTAGCCGTACAGGCCATCGGCAAACGTAACGCCCGGCGTTACCTGCCAGCCGTGAATTAGCGTGCCGTCATAGGTCCAGTTGAAATCGACCGTCGCCCCTACCGAGCTCGACGAGCCCTGCGCCATGGCGATGGGGTAACCCAGGCTCGAGTTGTTGTTCAACCAGGGGAAATATCCCGCCATCGGCACCTGTGTGACGGTCTGCCCGTTAACCGTGCGCGTGACGCCGCTCGAGCTCAGACCCGGGTAGTAGATCCACGTCAGTTCCCAGGTCAGCGCCGCAGCGTCCGCGCCGATCAGTTTGAGAAACGGGTATTCGCTGCGTGTGAGCGCGAGGATGCCGTTGATGTCGTACTGGAATCGCTTCTTGTCGGCCCACTGCTGGCAATCGACGCCGGTCACGCCGTTGGTATTCAGGTCGAGCGGCCCGCCGGCGCCATAACAACTGGAGAGCGCCACGGCGTCATGGGGCCGGTACGAAAGTTCTGTGCCGATCGCCCAGGGGCCGAGCCCGAAGTTCGCGCTCGCGCCGAAGAGCTGACGGTTCTGCAGATACGACCACTGAAGTGTCCCGTTGGCCAGTGACGAAAGCACCGGAGACTTGTCGGTGTAGTTCAGGTAATAGATCGCGAAGTTCGCGTCGAAAGAACGCGGCGAATAGTTGAATTTCACGCCGAACTGCGGCTTGTACTTCGAGGGTGCCTCCCAGTTGACCGGGAGGCCGATGACGTTGTTCGGCGGCCCGGCGAAATCGCCATTCACGAGCCCGGTGTAGATACCATTGAGTGCGTTCTGGTTGCCGCTTGCAGGCCCGGCGATCGTGCCCGCACTCGGTCCGGCTACGTTCAGGTTGTTGGTGCTTACCGTATAGGGCTCCGTACCGCGGCCGAGGCTGTTCGACACTGACCAGTACGATCCCACCGGCGGATAGCGGTTGCCGTTCCACTGAAACTGATAGTAATCCTCAGTACTGAATCCATGAGAAAGATCGGCGGCGAAGCTGATCATCGGCGCGGGCAGGAGCGCCTGCTTGAGTTGCGAGCCGGGAATCAGCAGCTTCTGGACATCCAGCGAATTCGTGGCGTTCACGCCACCCATCGCGAAAATGCTTTCCCCCCAGTTGATCACCTGATTGCCGAGCCGAACATGCGCGGCGTTGCCACCGATCGTGAAATCCTTCTCCCCCCACAGGTCGAGCAACTGCACGTCATAAACAATCTGCGCCGATGCGCTGCTCGAAAGCGGGGTTCTGTTCGTGTCACCGGCGAGAAAGTCGTACATGCCGGTGCCGCGGATCATGAACTTGAGTCCCTCGCTCGGCATCTTCATCAGCAGTTCGCTGGTCGCGCTGATGTAGGTGCTGAAAGGCTGACCTTTGCGATAGTTCAGGTCGCCGTTGTCGCCAACGCCCCACTGGTTCACATTAGCCGCTGCTCCACAGCCGAACGCGTTCGGGTCGCCCGTGAGCGAGCAGCTCGGGTTTTTGGTGCGGATGCCTCCGCCTGCCGTGAGGTTGGTCACCCACGAACCCGAGAGATCGTTGATCCCGGTCGTAAACTCGTAGCCGTACGCACTGGACGTTGCCGCCGCACCGGCGATAGCCAGTGAAACTGTAGCAGTCCTTCCTATTGTCTTCGCTTTCATGATTCTCCCCTGCCGCCAATTTCATAACCGGCGCGCGCCACGGTGCGCGCCGCCCCCCTTTTGGTTTGCCAGATTTCAGCGCTCGCTCACCGATCGCAGGGATTCGGCCGAGTAAAAATCTGTCTTGAAGCGAGGATCATTGACCTGCTGGTACCAGCGGATATCCTTGCCCTGGCCAATCGAGGATGCATCAAAAACGTAGCGTCCGTTGTTGAGGTCGTACTGCGCCATCGGCTCGTTGTCGCACGCGCCACCCAGTTCCCACACCGGTATAGGGTAGCTCTCACGCATCTTCCAGAGCTTGCCCTGCGCGTCATAGTCCTCGCCCACGAGCGCGAGCCAGCTGTCCTCGTCCAGATAGAAGATCTTTTTCGAAGCGACATGCCGCGCCGATGGCTTAAGCGTTGCCTCGACTACCCAGACGCGGTGCACCTCGTAGCGACGATGATCGGACGAAATGCCGGTGGGCGTGGCGACGTCGTGCAACTTGTCCTTGAAGGTGTAGATGCCGAAATCATCGTAGGGAACAATCATTTCCTGCTTGCCCACGAGCTTCCAGTTGAACCGGTCAATGGATCCATTGAACATGTTGGATTCGTCGATCAGGTATTGATTTTCGAAGCCTATCAGCGGTGCATCGTGCGTATAGGCCGGCATACGCCTCACGCGACGCTGGCCGGGAAAGTAGTAGTACGTTTCCGAGTCCTTGTCGAAGTACTGGCGTTGCACGAATGCCTGACCAGCCAGCGCAGCGGGCGAATCGACCGAAAAGTAGGCGCCCAGGTTGAACTGGTCGACGTCCTGCGGCGACGTCTTGCCTTCCTTGCCCGCTGGGAAATAGAACGCCTGCGGACCGATTGCGTCGATCCAGTCACTACTGCCGGGGCGCGGGGAAATGGCGGTAACAACCGGTGACCACTCGATACCTTCGCCGCGGTAACGCGTTTCGTAATTCAGAATCGCTTCGGCGCCGTTTTTTGGCTGCGGGAAGGCGACCCCCGGCAGCACTGCAGCCTGCACCGTCTCGCCGTCCGAAGCGAGTTTCGCCGTCGTGAGGTTTGCCTTCGAATTCTGCTCGGCGAATTCCGGCAACTGGCATTCACGATGTGACGGATAGACATCCATGCGATAGCCCTTCAGTTGCTTGACGAGCTGGGTCTGCCCCGGCGAGAGCTTGTCGGCATATTTGTCGACGTTCGACGCGTCGATCGTGTACAGGGGCTTTTCATTCTTGTACTTCCAGAAGTCGCCGCGAGCCTTGCCCCATTCCCATCCTGCGGGCGAAGCTTCCCTACCGGCAAACGCGGGCACGAGCCCGTCCTTGCTGGCCGCGCGCTCGGCGCCTGAAGGCGTAAGGTCCTCGGCAACGGCCACTCCGGCCACGAGCAATAATGCGGCCGCGATGGCGGAAGCAGCTCCGATTGTGTGCTTTCTCATCTTGACTCTCCGTCCTATCCCACTTTCGTTCGCACTACAAATTGATTGATTCAAACCCGACATCGGCGGACCAGCCCGCTCAGCCCCCGCCGCACCCTGCCACGGCCACGGCCCGAATCTCGATGCACAACTCCGGAAGCGCCAGTTGCGTTACGCCAACTGCCGTCCACGACGGATAGCGCGCCGGGAAGTACGCGTCCTTGACTTCCGAAAAGTCCTCCAACTCGCCGCGAAGGTCAGTGTGAAACGTGGTCAATTCCACCACGTCGGATAGGCTCGCGCCCGCCGTCTCGAGGACAAGCTTCAGGGACTCGAAGGCGATGCGGGCTTGCGCCTGCATGCCCTCGCCCGCTTTCATATCCGGGCCGACGCCAACCTGACCGGAGACCCAGATCGTGTCCCCCACGCGAGTCGCGGGCGAAAAGTGATAGGCGTCGTAGAACGCCTGGAACGACGTCGGGATAATCGATTGCCGCGAAGTGGGCATTGCCATGATGGTAGTTCCTTTGATCAGACGAGTTGACGGAAACACGTTGCGCGAAACGGATCCCCGTCTTTCAGCGCGGCGAGTTCTGCAACGAACAAGACCCCCGCCGGTGTGAAGCCCGAGATACTCGGTTGCGGAAGGGGGCTGAAAACCGCGTCGTCGCCGAAAAAACGCAGCACGAGCGTGTGGCGATCCGGAAACGCCGGATCCACCGCGCCGCCACCGTGAAGTACGCCCGGATGCAATAGCAAGACGTCACCCGGCTCGGTCGCCCAGGAAATGATGTCGTAGGCACCCGGGTTAGCGCGGCGCTCTACTTCGATATTTGGCAAGCGAGGCCAGACATCGCCGCCATGCAAGGGTTCAGTCGGATCTTCAGCATTTTGAAAGGTCGTGCCGTCGTGACGTGGGCCTTGATGCGACCCACGCACGACCTCGAGCGCATTTTGCTTGGGCACCGCCTCGAAACTGATCCAGGCATTGCCGAAGTGCTTCCCCTTCCATGGCAGGTAGGACGTGTCCTGATGCCAAGGCGAGCGGCCGCTACTACCCCCACTCTTGAGAAACAGTTCCTCGGCGAAATACCAGACGTTGTCTGAACCCCAAAGATCCGCGAACAGTCGGCCGAACGGCAGCTCGCCAGCGAGCTCGTCCAGACGCCCCTTCGCATACGGATTGGCGTTGTCGTTGTGCGTCTTGTGCACTGTGCCTTCGAAGAGGCTGCAGGCCATGGGCCCGGGGTTCTCTATACCCCAGTCGAAGACCTGTCGGCACCGGACCAACTGTTGCTCGCTGAGAAGGCCCTTGACCAGAACGGCGCCGTCCTCCACGAAGGCCTTGCGTGTGGCTTCATCCATTGCTGAACTCCTGAGTCGTCAACAGGCGACCCGGTTGCAAACGCTTCCCGCGACGCCTTCGTAGAAAATGCTACCAAAGTTAGGTCATAATACAAAAATAAGAAAAAGAAAAAAGACAGGGAATTCCCTGTGTTCCGGGGGTTACGGCCAATGACGAAGTACCGAACGTGCCCCGACCCCTCCTAGATCAGCGAGCAACCCGTCGAACCAGAACTGCCCTATCAGGCCGCCCGGGCGCCCGTGCGCGCTTCGCGAACGGATCGGTGTTGCGATCATCAGTCTTGTGCGCAGCGCAGTCGAAGAAGCAGGCAGCGATGGGTCCCAGCTTTTTTATATCCTGGGCCAAGATCAGGATGCGCCGGGTTAGTGACCGCTCGCTCACAAGGTCAATGGCTAGACAGCGTCTTCCTCGGCGAATGCCTCGCGTGGCTTCATCGACCGTGGAGCTCCTGAAACGTCGTTCGGCGTCGTGGTTGCATACGCCTCCAGAATCTTCCTAGGAAACGCCACCTAAATTAGGTCATGAAGAAAAACAACAGGTAACAGGAAAAGAAGGCATCCGCGGCCTTCTCTCAGGCTTGCGCGAGCGACAGCCTGCCAGGTCCACGGCGGTTCCCGGGAAGCAGTTCCTGCACCTTAGCGCAGCTTGAACTATCCAGACTGCCTTTTCGGGCGTGAGGCAGTAGCTACGACGCCAAAGTTTTTCTTGCGTTATTTGGTAAACGTACCTATCTTAGTCTTTGTGTACTACGTTTTACGTTTTTGAGTATATCTGCTCTTCCGCATGCAGACGGGAGGGTCGGGTCGAGAGGCCCAGCTTGCAGATCTGTTGCGAACACTGCCCGCAAAGATCGACGTCGAGTCGCCCTTGCGCGAACGGGGGAGCGCCGATGCGGTACGCGGCCCTCCCCTTGCTGGCGACGTGCTGCAGGCGAACGAGTTGGCAACCCGGCGTCTTCGCAGCGCAGTACATGAGAGCCGGCATGAAGCGGCGTTTGTCGCAAAACCGGTGTGGTGGCCGTTAGTGGTGGAAAGAGTGGGAGACGATAATGTCCAGCATTCTCAGCAATTGGATTTATGTGGGCAGCAATGCATACGACGAATACACGTTCGTGCCATGGTTGAACCGGAACGTCTACCGTCGGACTGTAGATTTTAGTAAGGTATGCATACTGTAACGCCGACGATTCTTTGACATTGAAGGAGCATTTTGATTGGCATCGAGAAGATTTCGAGCGATCCGGCCATGGCAGAGTTGGATGAACGGATCAAACGTGAAAGATCCACTGGCGTGTACAGGTTCATGGCAGCGCACCACCGATATGTCAGCGCTCGCGAGTTGGTTGCGAACGAAACGTGCGCGGCTCGCATTGATCAAGGCGCTTGGACGTCTGCTTTGACGACTTTGCAGTTTCCGCTCGATTTCTAAGTTTGTTGTTTTTACTATTCGTCGTCATGCCGTTCCATGGAAGGCCGCTTGAACCGTTCGTGACCGCGGAATATTGAGGAACATAGACCGTGTTCACGAACCTGAGCGAAGTTTCAATGGGGTGGTTGCACACTCCTGCTCGCCGGCTGCGCGACATCGTGCTCTCGGCGATTGTGGTTTTCTGTTCGCTAACGGGGCCGTGTTATGGCGCTGTTGCGCCGACGTGGCCGACGTCGGCCGAAGCGGTCGACTTGCCGCTAGAGGAAGCACCCACGGCAGAGGAAATCGCAACTGTTGTGAGTTCTCGTTTTCATATAGGATTGCACGACGCCTTGGGGATCGGTCACGCGGTGCTAACTGCGGCAAGGCACTACACAATCTCGCCGTTGTTATTGCTCGCAGTGATCGCAGTCGAATCTAGTTTCGACAGATTTGCGGTAAGTGTGGTTGGCGCGAAGGGACTCATGCAAGTGCTTCCGAGCCAACACAGAGACCGTGTCCTGCGCACGTCCGATTTGACCGACCCGCGCACGAACGTCCGCATTGGGTCTGCAATTCTGCGAGACTACATAAGGTCGTCAGGTGGAAACCTTGAGGGCGCGTTATTTCGCTATAGCGGGGGCGCCAAGGGCTATGCACGACGCGTAGCCGATCGCTTGAGCATGATGAGAATGGCATTTGGTTTGTAGGCGCAGCCTTGTTTGGATCTAGTTGTGAAATTAATAAAGTAATGCGCCTGATCCGATGCCAGTTCGGCGACATGCAGGCTTCCGCAGCACGAAAGACCACAAGTACCTTGTCGTCATTGGCGAGTTCCTGTCATACGTGGTTCGCCCGCGCGACGCACGCTGTATGCGCTGGCCTCCCTCTCCCATCGCTGGTCGAAGGGAATGTGTTGGCGTCGAGCCTGCTTCTCACATGCGTAACCAAAATGCCAAACGAACGTTCGGAAATGCAATCACCGGCGAGGATTGATATAAGTTTGGTCAATCTCGTACAGCCAAAATTCTCCTGTACGTCTACCCCATATAGGTAGATAGCAACCGATTGATTTTTAAGAGAAAATATTTGGGGAAATAACGCAACGCGCCATCTGGCGTGGGTCCCCTAGCCGGAAACTTGCACGAAAATCAAGGTGACACCTCTTACTATTCCTTTCCATCTCCCGGCGGGGCAGCGTGTCCCGGCGGGACAGCTGCGCGCCATCTAACGTGTAGTAGGATGCGCACCCATGATGGTGTTTGGCTGAGGTATTTGCCGCTCAGCTACGCTTATAGCACGTCATTGCGCACGTCGTTTCTACCGCTTTGAAGACGTCTCACGAGGTCATCGACGGTATACAGACAGTCTCCCTCCGACGACGCCATTGGGACTTTCAATAGCGCGACCAGAAACAGCAGGTCGAAGCCTACCAACCCTAAATCCAGCCATAAATTATCTGTACCTAAAAAATCGGACGAGTGTCGCTTTGTTCGAAGCGCAAGTATTGCTCGTACACGCATCGCTGGCGGCGCAGTGTCATCTAGCACTTGCTTGATTAAATCCTCTGGTTCCTCAGGAAGGTGCAACCGTTTCCCAGGCCGTTGTTGCGGTGGCACGTATTCGATGTCATCTTCTTCAGGTGCCGCGTCGTGGGGCAAATTATCGTGAACAGCCGCGGCTCGACTTCCAGTTTGGAAATTCGAACCATCAAAACGTGAAGACTGAAGCAATTGCCAATAGGAAGCGAACCCTACAAAAAATCCTATTCCATAGGCTGCAAAGTTGATTGGCTGTGACTTATACGTTAGGAATCCACCACCAGCGAGTGTGGTAATGACTGAAAGCGCTCCGACCCAATCGAACTTCTGCTGATGTACGCTCATGCGGAAAATGAGGAACGTAACATATCCTACGACCATGCCGACCAACAATAAAGCCAGTAATACGAGGTAGGGTTCAGCAGTTTGCATATTGACTCCGTGCTTCGAATAAAACTAAAGCCCGCTTCACAGAAAGCGTAAGTCCAGCACTATTGGGCGCCGTCGGGCTTGTCAATGCCGCGCGGCGGCTGTCAGTCGAAACCAATGACTTTCAGTATCACGATCGCTGCTGGGTCGCGCTCGAGGATGTCGAGCGCGTGGCCGAGCGCGCGCGTGGGCGGCGAGCGGTCGTATTCGATCACGAAGCGCTGCGCGCGACCCTCTGGGTCGCGGATAGTGAATTGCATGTCCGGTCGCGTGTGCAAACTCGCGCGCATCGGCCCCGTTGTGCCCTCGGCCACCTGCGTGCGGTTGATTCGGACGTCCTCGAGCGTCCAGCGCGACCCGGGCGGCAGGCCGCGGTTCAGCTTTGCGAGGTGGTCCTCGGTCAAGCGGAGGTCGGCCGCAACCGTACTGTTCTGCACGTCGGCCAGGTCAGGCGCTGCGGTCGGCCGCCGCCCGGCGACGCCGCGCACCCGCTCCTCGGTCAGCGGCGACGCCTGTCGCGCCGGCCGCGCGCGACTGAATCCGGTTTCCGGCACCACGTCGGACAGGTCGCGGCGCGTGTAGACGTAGCCGCTGTCAACGACCTCGGAGGGCAGCCCGCGCGCGCGCGCCGCTTCGGCGTTGCCCCCGAGGGACGGCTCGGGATGCAAGCGCTGGGGCGCGGGGATGTCGGGGTCGTCGACCTCCGGCCGCCGGGGGGCGCCGCCCAACTCCTCCGTAGCGGCGGGTGATCTCCCGGCTGTACGGCCCACGCGCGCCGCACCGCTCGTCTCCTCCCTGACTGCCGGGCCTATCTCCAGATCCCGTTCCAGTGAAGCCAGCTCGCGCTCGATGCCGGCGGGGCCGCGCGCGTTGCGCATCCGATCGACAATCGCATTCAGCTGCGGCTCGCCGACGAAAATGCCCGCGTCCTCGGCCGTTTCGAAAAGTCTCGCGAGCCGCGCCTCCTGCGCGGGCGTGCCGTGGAGCTGCAGCTTGTCGAACAGCGCGCCATGCGCCCTAAGGTAGTCGAGCGTTTCGCGCAGTTCGGCGGCTTTGCGGGCCGCTTCCGGCGCGTTGTTCTTGCGCAGGGTGTCGAGCGCATCCATTTCCTTGTTCAAGTGCGGATTGCGCTTTAGCTCCGCGGCGTACTCGACGCGCAGGAGCGGGCACGGAGGCGGACTGCACAGCTCCAGCCCCCTCGCTGTTGCCTCGACATGATGGCCGCCCTTCACGGGAACACTCGCGAACACCTTGTCGCGAGGCGGCGCGCCGTGCGGCGCGGCCGTTCCGCTGCCCCCGTGCGCCTGAGCCGCCGCGGCGTCGGCGTCGGGCGTTTTCAGCGGCAGCCCTTCGGGCGTGTCGGCGCCTGGCGCCCCAACGTGGGTGCCGGCAGACTCCGCCTGGCGGAACTCCGATTCAGCCTGCAGTACCTTGTCGGCGGCGCTCTCGATGCGCGTGGCGGCGCTCTCGGCTTCGGGCACGCTCTGGCCGGCCTCCCATAGCTTGCGCGCGAAGCGTGCCTCGCGCCAGGCGTTGAAGAACTTCGCTCCCGAGCGCGCGAAGCTCCCCACCCCGTACAGGCCGATCGCCAGTTCGGCGATGTCCGCGAAATAGATCATTCGCGGCCCCCAGGTGGGGAACCATTTCAGGAGGCTCAGCCGGTTCTCGCGCGTCGCGAGAATCAACAGTGGCAAGGCGCGCTCGATCGTGAACAGCGCAACCTTGCCAGCCGCCGTCGCCGCTGTGCCCACCGGCAGCGCGAAACTAGCGACCGTCGCCATGTGCCCGAGCCAGTTGCGCACGCCGATATGCTGGTAGGCCAGCAGGTCGCGTGCGCGCACCACGACGAACTTGCCCTCGTCCCAGTCGTGGACCTTGAAAAGCTGGTCGGCGTCGTAGGCCTTACCGCCGATCCTCATCTCGCCAGGCAGCGCGTCGATCTCGCCCTTGAAGGGCATGTCGGATCCGAACAGCGCAGTGCCCACATGGCACTTCACGACGATCTTGCCCGCGCTCGCGGCAGTGAGAGAAAACGTGACGGGTGTGTCGGCGCCGAAGCCCATGACGTCATGCCACGGCAGCACGGGCGCATTGTCGAGAATGGCGCTAACGCCTTTTTCTTTGCCGAGGCCGCGCAAGTGCAGCTTCGTGAGTTCTTCATGGAGTTCGAGGTTGTTGCCCAGATCGACCACGCGGTCGAGCGCCGCGAAATACGTTTCGTCGCCGTGGCGGTCGGTCGAGAGCCGGCGCGAAAGGTCCGCGGCCTGATCGTCGGGCGTGTGCCGGAGGATGTCGAGTATCGCTTCTTCGTCCTGATTGGACGTCCAGTACATGTCGATACGCTGCTCAAGCAGAACGAGCCGCTGACTGACGCTCAGATCCTCCGTTTTCGGCATTGCGCCCTGCCCCTCGGCAAGCGCTTTGCGTTCGCGTCGCACTTCCGCGGAGCGCTGGTTTTCGCCCGAGAGCTCGACTGCCTTGTCGAGAGCGCTCCTCGTGAGTGCGATCGCATAGTCACATCCGTCCATGCCCACGCCCCGGCCGATTTTGCTTAACGCCGTCTGGAAAAGGAAGTCGCTGACCTTGTGGCGATCCTCTGCCGCGAGCGGCCCAAAGCGCCATGGAATCCATGCATTGACCACGCGCTCGGCAAACATTTTTAGATCCGCATCGCCCCGACGCCACGTGCCCCAGATCCGGTAGTAGAGGTCGACGTTACCGCCCTTCTCGTCCTCGGGGACGAGCTCGCCCTGACCAGACGTATGTCCGGTGCGGCAGGTCCTGTGGTGCTCCGCCGGCTGCGCGGCATGCGGATCGTCCGGCGCGCGCCGCAGCACGAGCGGCGCGGCGCCTTGCTGCGCCACGTGGGTCAGTTCGTGCGCGATGAGTCTGCGCCCGCTCGCGCTATGCGGCGCGTAACGACTTGCACCGAACACGAGATGCGGCCCCACCGTGTAGGCGAGCGCGCCGAGCGCCCGTGCGGAGGCCGCGCTCGCAGCATCGTCATGCACGCGCACGGCACTGAAATCGAAGCGCGACCGCGCTTCGCGCGCGCCCGCGCCCGGAAAGCGGTCGAGCGCCGCGGCGACGGCGTCGGCTTCGCGCTCGAAGGCGTCCGTTGCGGGCCCGATGCGCAGTTGCCCGGCATGAGCGGCATGAGTGGCACCGGCGGCGTGCGCGGCAAGCGGTGCGCGCGGCGCCGCGTGACCCGGCACGCGATGCGGCAACTGGCTCGCGATGTGCGCCTGCATCGATTCGCGCAACGCTGTGTCGAGCGGCCGTCCTGCACTGGCAAGCGCGGCGGCCACGGCATCTCGCCAAGTTTCGCTCCCGCCCTCGCCTGCGGCTTTGCGCTGCACGACGGCTTGCGCTCCCGCGCTTGCGTCGTCAGGCGCGCAATCGTCGCCATTGCCGGGATTGCAGCCGCATGCGCATTTGCGCTGGATAAGCAAGCCGGTCGAAGCGAGCGCGGCCGCGTCGCGTTCGGCGTCGCGCCTCGCGCGCTGCGCGGCGGGCTCGGCCCCTTCGCGGGCCGTGCGCGTGGCGGACCTGGCTGGAACGGGTACGGGCGGCGCGAACATGGCCGTGGTTCACGCTATGGATCTAGACGACCTGAACCAGCATCGAGCGGCTGTCCGCTGGCTGCTGGTTCAGGTAGTAGACGGTCTGCACGCGGTACTGGCCCTGCGGCATGGAATCCGGCAGCGAGATCCTGAATTTCGCTTCGTAAGCCCCGCTGCCCGGGTCGCGCGAGACCTCCTGCTTTTGCGACATCACCGGGTTGTTGTTGCCGGCCGCATACAGGCGGATTTCCGCGGTGATGTCGTTGAGCGGCGTGCTCTTGCCCGACACGGCCTCGATATTCGTGACGACGAGGAACTGCTCACCGGGCCGCACCGTTTGCGAAGGCTGCGCCTGGATATCCGCTTTCAGAATGGTTGGCTGAGGCGGCAACTGGCCGTTGTGGGCGCGTTTGAAGTCGTCGTCGACCTGTGGCGCCTCCTTGGTCTTTCGCATGGCGAAGTAAATCGCGACGCACGCTGCAGCACCGGCGCCCGCCCCGATCGCGGCGCCCTGGCCATGTCCCGCCGCGCCGCCTATCAACGCTCCGGCCAGGATGGAGCCGGTGCACGCCAGCGCCTGCCCCGTCGACATGCCTTCGCAGGCACTCAGCGAGAGCAGCACGCAGGCCGTGACGCCGCGCACCAGCAGCGGCGAGCGCATCGCGAAGTTCGTATTCGTGGTCGAGCCGTCCATGTCACCTCCTGTCCCGTGTCCTCAGCGGCTACTGCCGGTAGTTTTCGATTCGGACTCCAGATAACGCTTGCTGCTTGAGGACTTGCGCCTTCCCGACAATGCCTCTCGCGAGCGGTGCCGTGTCGCTGTCGTAGCGGCCCGCCAGCGTGGCGAGGTCGATCGCGCAGTCGTACCCTCCCTTGCCGATCTGCGCGTCCGCCGCGCCGACCAGCGCCTTTGCCGTCGCTTTGCGCTGTTGCTCGATTGCCGATTGCACGGTTTCGCCGGTAGCGCCCGGCGGGTTGACCACAGCCGCCGCCGGAGCGGACGGGCAGTGCGCCCCACTGGCCGCGCGGGCGGCGTTCGCTTGCGCCGCTTGCGCGGCTTGTTCTGCCGCTTTTGCCGCCTGTAGTGCTTGCGCTACGTGTGCCTCCCTCGCGCGCAGCGCGCGCGACTGATCGACGAGCCGGATTGCCAGTTGCGCTTCCTGGCGCGCGGCGAGCGCGGCGGCGTTGGACGCGTCGATCGCGAGCACCGCGCTCGCGGCGCTATCGACGCAATTCCAGTCGGCGTGGTTCAGGCAGTCGTTGAGTTCCGCCATCGGGATGCTGGTTCGATCCGCTGCGCGGTCAGTGGGACGCAGCAGCCAGCCGCCGCCAAGGCCCATGAGCATGCCCGCCATGACGCTGATGCCGGCAAGCTTCATGGTGCGATTGCGCATCAGGTCGGCCACGCGCCGCTCGACTGCCGTGCGCGCGCTCTGTATTTCGCTCGCTGCCTGGCTGAGCTGCGACTTGAGCTTTTCGCGCTCGGCCTGCAAGGTGTCGTGGCGGCCGCGCAGGTCGGCGTTTTGCTGCTTCGTGTCGCTGAAGGCGGCACCGAGCCCTTCGAGTTCCCGCTTGAGCGCGGCCTTGGCCGCCTCGGCTTCGCGCAGCGCGCGCTGCACGATGGACGAGTCTTGCAGATGCGCCTTGAGCGTTTCTTCGTGCTGCGAGACCTTCGAGTGCAACGATTCGATCGTCTGCTCGCGGGCGCGAATCACGCCATGCAGTTCCTCCACTTTGCTCGCGAAGGCGCGCGCCACATCGTCGGGCCCGGGAGGCGGCGCCTCGTCCTGTGGGCGCTGAACCCGCGGTTCATGATCTTCAACGGTTTCGTGCAAGAAGGGTTCAACGGAGTCCTCATCTTCCTCGCGCCTTATGGCTTCGGCGGCATCGCCGGACTGCCCGCGTTCGGCGCGCGGTTCAGGTTGCGCTTGCGTGCCTGTCCCGGGTTCGATGAGGTCTTCGGGTTCCTCGCGCGGCTCGGGTTCGGCCGGCGTTTGCGCAGGTTCGTCCGTGGCGGGCTCGACGAACGGCTCCGCTTCCTCACGCTCCGCCGTTTCGGGTGGCGGCGCAGATGAATCAACGGGTGACTCGCCCGGTCGCCCATCCGCCGGCCCGCCCTCCTTCGGCTGCCCGCCGTGCAGCTCGGCCTGCAGGCGGCGCCACAGGCACTTGCGCATATTCGCGTTGCCGGCAAGCTTGCACGCGTTGCCCTCGCCTTCGGTCGTCACGACCTGGAGCGAGCGTTGGCAGCCGGGGCAGCGCCTGATCTCGATCACGATCCCGCACTCCCTTCACCGTTCGCCGTCGAAGACGAACGCGTCGTAGTCGAATACGTCGACATTGCGGGCGCCAAAGCGCCGTGTGAGCGGCACCACCATTTTCAGGCCGTCCGCGCCGCCGTCCGTTTCCACGATCGCAAGCGGCGCATAGTGGTGCTGCACGCCTTGCGGCGGCAAGGCTTCGGGCTCGCCGTCGCGATCTGGCCAGATCACGTCGCCCGTCGCCACGCGCGCCGGAATGAGCCAATAGTCGCCGCTGCGGTAATCATTGAGCTGCGCGCGCTCGAACAGGATCTCGATGCCGGCTTCGAGCGTCAGCCAGTCGTCCTCCACAATCAGCGCCGCGCCGCCCGAGAGTTCGAGGCCGCCCTTTCTCGGTTCGCCCGGCTGCTGATCCCAGCGCCTGAGCACGAGCGCCTCTTCGGTGCGCAAGGCGCGCGCGTGCACGGGCGTGTCGAGCTTCACCTGGCGGTTCAACGGGTCGACCGCCGCCACCTTCGGCAATGCGCCCGGCGCGCCGTACCGCATGCTGTCTTCGTCGACGAGTTCCACGAACTGGCCCACCGCGATCGCGAGCGTGTCGTCGCGGGCCCACTCGCGCAGCGTGAGCGTCAAGCCGTCTTCGGACACGCTCTCCACGCGAAACGCGGCGGTGCCGTTCTCGCGCGAGAACTTGAAGCTCGGCCGCTGCCGCTCGCCGATTTTGCCGCCGCAATGAATCTCCACGCGATACAGCTGGTTTTCAGGGCCGCGATAGGTGTGGCGCCCGCCAACCGGATCGTCGTCGTACGGCGCGCCGCCCTCCCGCGCGCGCGAGCGCAGCTTGCCGCGATGCCGGCCTTGCCAGCGGCCGACCAGATCGGCCCATGTCGGCTTCATGTCGACAAAGACAGGCGCGCGCTCGCGCAGCGCGACGGTACGGACCTGCCAGACTACCTGCATGCGCGCCGCGGTGTCCGCGCCGCCGAGCGCGACCTCGTTGATCGCTTCCGTGTCGAGCGCCGTGATTTCGCGCTCCCACACGTCGAGATATACGAGGTAGCAACCGGCCTCTTCGATCCCGCGCTCGCGATGCTCCGGCCCGGCATGACGCGAATAGTGGATATAGCGGTGGTTTTCGCAAAGCAGCCCGTCCACGTAGTAGCGGCCGCGCGAAATGACGAGATCGGTGCGCGCGCGCTCGCGCAGCATAACGGCCACCTCGTCGCGCTCGGCCTCGACAATCTCTTCGGTGAGATCGTCCTCGGTCAGCATGACGCGAAAGCCGCACGCTGCAAAAGGACCGCCAAAGCGGCCGGCAAGGTCGACCATCATCGTGCGCAGCGTATGCAGCATGATCGACGCCTGCTCGTTCAGGTCGGCGTCGAGCTGTACGCGGCCTTGCTGCCACACCACGCGGCTGAAGCCGTTGAGCGCCTCGAAGCTGTCGCGCGATATATCGATGTTTTTCATGCCTGCCTCCGTTGCGCCACGCAAGGTCGCGCTGCGTGCGTTTGCGTCAGTTCACGACGACGATGCCGACGTCCGCGTCGGCCGGGACATACTCTTCGAGTCGCGTCAGCAGGTTTTCCATGCGCTGCGGCTCGTAGAGATCGTGAAAGACGCCCATTTCCGACTCGTCGTCCGCGCCCCGGACGATCTCCGGCGCGCAGTTGCCCGCCAGCTGGCAATAGGCGGGCGAGCCAAAGCGCATGCTGTTGAAAACCGGCCGCACCCGCTGCTCGGCCGCCTCGCGTGCGGTGCCCTGCTGGCCCGCCATCGCGCTGTCCGGCTGGCAACGGTAGCGGCGCGGCGTGCGAGCGCGCGGCGACACGTAGCAAAAGCGCACGCAGCCCGTATGGCGGCGCTCCACCGCGATGCCGTCGTTGAAGATGCAGTTTTCCGCGAGCGTGAGCGCGTTCACCCGGACGATGCCGAATACGGTGCAGCGGGCGATGGTCAGCGCGACGTGAGCCCCCTCGTCGCCTTCGGCGCCGGCCGCTCCGACGGCTGCGTTGCGCGCGGATCGGGCGTCGATCACGCTGTCGCGAATCGCCAGTTGCAGCGGCTCCTGCTCGGGGTCGCTGCTGCTCACGTGGATCGGGCCGAGAATGCTGTGTTCGATCGTCACGCGCGCGCGCGTGCGTACCAGCATGAGGCTCGGCGCGCTCGACGCAGTCGATGGGAGCGCGGCGCGCGGCGTGTTCCCGGCGGCCGTTTGGCGCTCGACCTCCCAGCCGGGCACGAACGTGCAATGGCGGATCGTGAGGTGCGCGAGTTCGCCCTTGACCTGGACGCCGCGCCCTGTCACGAGAAGGCCGTCCAGAACGAGACGGCTTTTCGCCGCGCCGCTGATCGCCAGGTAGTCGGGCCGGTGGGTCTGTATGTCCAGCAGGCGGATGACCGGGCGCGCGCGGTTGGCCGCGCGCACTTCGAGACTCTGCCCTTCTTCGAGCGCGATCCGCACGGGCTCGGTGAACACGTCGTTCGCTGCGATTTCGATGACGGCAAACCGCGGCTTTTCCTCATGCCATGCGTGCAGCGCTTCATGCAGCTTGCGGAAATCGCCTTCGCTGCCGACGGTGTAGCGGGCGACCTCCGCGTGCTCGCCCTCGGCGGCGGGCGGCGGGACCCACACGGCCAGCGGGCGCGGATAGGGGCCGCCGCCGATATCGGCGGGGCTGCCGTAGTGATACGACACGAAGAGGCCGCGCTCGGGCGCTTCGCCGGGCGCGAACATGATGCGCCCGCATTCCGGGTCCACGACGGCCGTGCCGCGCGCGGGCGCGGCGCGCCAGTCGGACAGGTCGGCCACCCGCAGCGTGCCGACGGGAAACGGCGCGGCGCTCTCCCCACCGGTCCAGAGCGCGAAGCTGCGGTGCTCGCCGTAGTAGCGGGGATCGACATGGCCGTCGTCGCCGGCGATATCGGCGCGGCGCAGCATCACCGGCCATGGCGGCACACTCGCGCCACTCGTGCCTTGCGTGCCGCTCGCGTCGGGCGCCGCGAACAGGGGCGCGTCGTTGCCGAGCACGCTGAAGGTGTAGCAGTGTGGCCCAACCTCCTCCACGCAATACGCCTCGGTGCGGCCCACGCCGTACGACTTCAGGCGCCAGACGAACAGCCCGACCGAGGCGGGCGCGTAGCGCCCCTGGCGGAAGCGCGACTGCGGACGGCGCAGATCCACGAGGTGCGCGGTTTCGTCGGAGACGAGGCCGATATGGTCCATGGCGCGCGCCCCCCTCACCGCAGCCGTGCCGCCACGGCCGGGCCGCAGGTGATCGAGCGACTGGGTCGCGGCAATGAGCGGCGCGAACTCGACCGCATGCGCCGGCCATCCGGAGACCGCCGCAGCGAGTTCGTCGAGCAACGCGAGCGAGCCCTTGCGCCGCCGGTAGCGCAGCGTGTTGGCGACATCGCGGCGCGGAAACAGGATGCGGCCGCGCGCCGCCGCGCGCTGTGGCGATTCGCTGGTCTGAGCGCCGGGCGCATTGAGCGTCCGGTAGCCGATCAGGTCGCCGAGATACGGCACGACCCAGTCGGCGCAGGTTTCGATGAACCAGTTGTCGTAGAGTGCCGCGATATCCTGCTCGACGGCGTCGACCTGTTCGGCGATCACCGCGAGGAGCGCGCGCAGCGGCTGGCCGAAATCGGCGTCGCGCTGCCGGTAGACGCTCGGCAGAAGGTTGTACAGGCGATCGTCGAAGGGCGTGCTCATGACGCGATCTCCGTGATGGTCAGCGTGCCCGGCACGTCCGCGCTGAGCCACGCGATTTGCGCCGCGCGCACGGACCCGGCACCGGTGCCAATGCCGGTGCCAGTGCCTTTTGCGCGGCGCCGCGCGAGGCGGGCCTCGACGACCGGTTTCGGCACGCTTGCGGGGGCATTGGCAATGCGCTGGAGATCCTCGAATACGGTGTCCTGCGCGACGCGGTCGAACACATCGACGTCGACGTACTCCACGCCCGCCACGCCCTGCATGGCGGCGATGGCTTCGCTCAACGCGGCCGGCTGCCCGAGCGCGCGCCGCTCGAAGCCGAAGGTGTCGAGCAGCGCCCCCCGCACTCGCGGCGCGACGTCCGACCATTGATTGCCGCTCGTCACGCGCACCCGGGCGCTGATCACCAGCAGCAAGACGTCACGCGGCGCGACGCGCACCGGCAAACGGGGATCGCCATACTGCGCGAGCGCCGCGCGCAAATTCACGAGTAGCGCGCCGTTTTCGTCGAGCGGCGCGTCGCCCTTCGCGGCGATCGTCACGTGCACGAGCCGAGCCGTGCCAACCGGCACCTGCACGGCGCTCGCCTTCGCGACGCCGGCAAAGTGGCGGCAAAAGTCCTCGAAGTCGGAGACCGACACGAGGCGGTCGAGCGAAGCCAGGCCCAGCGTCATGTTCTGGCGGATCTCGTCGGGGCCGTCCGGGTCGGCGCCCCCGCTCGCGCCGATGGGATTCACCACGCTCATCACGCCGAGCGGACGCGTCACGAGCTGGCTCACCTGCCCCGCCCCGCCGTTCGCGCTGGAGCCGATGCCCGTCCGATAGGTCGCTTGAACGTTTTCGATTCCCGAGGGCAGATTCGCGCCTTGTGTGCCGTTGCCAAAGCTCACCTGAGTCGTGCCGTCGGCGAGCGTGCGCGTGGTGAACACGCGATCGTTCGGCCCCGCGGTGCGCAAGGTGGCGACTTCGCGCCATGCCACGCCGTTCACCGTGACGGCAAGCGTGCTCGCAATGCCCGATGCGCTCGGCGCCGGCACATAGGTCAGCGGCGAGCGCCGCAAAGTGAAGGTGCGCAGCGCGGCCCGGCCGTCGCCGCTGCCGAGAATCTCCGAATGGGTTTCGCCGTGCGTGGCGGTCGTGACGTTGCCGGAGAGCGTGATGCTCTCGCGCTTGTACACATAGGCGAGTGGCGCCGAAAGGGTGAGCGTGGTGCGCATGCGCCCGCCCGGCAGCAACGCTTGCGCGGCGCGCTCGTTGCCCGCGCTGCTATTCGCGTTCCCGCCGGAAGTCTGGGTGCCAGCGTTGTCCGCCACGGTTTCGACGGCATGCTGCGCGCTCGCCAGCATCACGAGTTCGGTGCCGTTTACGCCCTGGGTGTCGGGCACGTCGGTGCGCTCGCCGCTGATCACGAGCCATTGCCCAGGGGTCATGCCGTCGTGCAGATCGTCGAGCTCGATCGTTGCACCGGCGATGTCCTGGGTCACGGGCGTTCGCGCGAGATCGAGCGCCTCGCTCTGCGCATACACCACGCTGCCGCGCACGGCCGTCTTGAACGAGTGCGTGGGCACGTCGAACCAGGGTGGATTGGCAAGCTTGATGCGTGTGGCTTTCGCGGAGACGCCGTAGTCGGCGCGCGATTCGTTGTGGACCTCGGCGGCCTGGCTAACCACGGGCGCCGTCGGCGCATTGTTGCCGTCCACGCCGAGCACGATGATCCAGCTATTCGCGATGATCCTGTCGTACGTCCCGTCGAGGTACAGCACATCGGGCGATTCGAATGCCGGGGGCGCCACCGGTTCGGCGATCGTGTCGAGGTGCTGGTTGAGCGGCATACCGGGCACGCCGAAGCTCCATTCGACCTGGCGCAGCGGCAGGTTTCCATGCCCGTAGATCGTTTGCAACGGCGCGCTGCTGCCGAACGGCGCCGCCTGCACGTTGAAGGCGAACACCTGGACGTCCGGTTGCGGCGCAATGGTCGTGTTGCGCAAGGCCGTATCGAGCGGACCCTGGAGCGCCGGGGCGAACTTCACGAGCATCTGGCGCGTGGTGTCGGTGTCGGGCTGCAACGTTTCGGATAGGGTTTGCGCCAGCGCCGCCGCGTTGGCGGGATGCGCGGAAGGCGCTCGCACGAGCGCCTGCGAAAACGAGCGCGCGAGAAGGGGCGGCGCGCTGTCGGCGAAAACCGGCGCGCGCTTTTCCGGCGCGGGCGTGGCGGGCGGCGATCCGGCTGCGGGGGTGGCTGCGTTTGCCTGCGCTGCGGGCTTCACGGTCATGGCGAGCGCAACGGGAGCGGGCGCGGCTGCGCCAGCCGATTGCAGCATGAGCGTGATGCGCTTGTTCGGCACATCGACGCTGACCGACTCGATGCGCCTGACCGTATGGCTCGCGCCCTCTACGATCAGCAGCGGATCATTGGCCTTGAGCTTCGTGGACGTGCCATTCACGTAGATGACATCCGCGTCGCCCGTCACCTGCTGCGCGCGGGCGCTGCGCGGCGCGAGCGCGGTCCAGCTCGCGCGCGCGGTGAGCGGCGTGCTCGTCTCGAACACCTGCGGGATCTCGCCGGCCACCGGCAGGGTTTGCATCGCGCTGCCCGCCGGCACTGCGACGTTGGCGTCCGCGCCCTGGTCCTGCACGGTATAGGCGACCGTCGTCGACGCGGCCACGCCCGGGCGCGGCCGATAGTTCACGAGCTTCGCCAGCTCCTGCAGCGAGCGAAGCTCGGTTGCGCTGCGCACGTAACCTTCGTTGGCTATGCGTTCCTGGTAGAACGTGATCACGTCGGCCACGATCGCCCAGGCGTCGAGCAGCGCGAACGCCGGGTCGCCGGGCTCGCGCGTCATGGGCGGCGGGCTCGGCGGCCCGGGTGGCCCGTCGCTTTGCGCGGGCAGCGCGTTGTAGAAGGACGCAATGCGCCCCTGCATCGTCTGCATGAATCTCGACCAGGTGCCGATGCGGTAGGCGAGCGCACCGAGTCCCGGACGGTTCGAGATCGTCCCGGGCGTCCTTGCCGTGGCGGCAGGGTCAGGGCAATCATCGGAACAGCCGCACGGTGTGCTCATCGTCCCCCCCGCATGCGAAACCGGATTCGGCCGTGCTCGGGGAAATCCGGGTCATTGTCGACGCGCGCGATTTCCTGCGGCGCGAGCGGCAGCACGCCGCTTTCGATCGCGTCGCGCGACGGCACGAACATGCGCTCGAAACGCTCGACCGTCACGCGCACGACACCTTCCACTGCCTGTGCGGTCGCGACGATCCGGCTCAGATGGACGTCGTCGCCGAACCCGAGGTTGTCCGGCGCGAACAGGCCCGACGCCGCCCGACGCGCCGGTCCCGTGCCGAAGGCGTCAAGCAGCGCGGCCTCGACGTGCCCGCGCAGATAATCGGGCGCGACGTCGAGCGCGAGCACCATATCGAGCGGCACCCATGTGGCCGCCCTCACCTCGAGATCGTGGCCGATGCGCCGGTAGTGTTCGAGAAAGCGCGCGACCTGGCCGAGCAGCGCGGGCGGCACGTCGTCGCTGCCATACGGCGCGATCGACACGACCGCCGCGTATCGGTCGCCGGTCCAGCGCAGGGTGGCCGCCGCACGGCGCACCCTGGCGTGACGGGCGGCAATCGCCGCGTAGTCGTCGGCGGTGACGGCGCGCTCGATGCTGTCCCCAAACGCGGCCGGCGCGTTCGTGCGCACGTCGTCGAGCGATTCCGGGTCGGTGCCGCCTGTCGCCGCCAGCGGATTCCACACGCGCCGGATGCCCGGCACGACGGTCGTCGCGGTGAAAGCGAGATGCGTGATCGTCTGCGCGCCCACGTTGCCCGTGGTGCCGTTGCCGACGCGGTAGGCCACGCGAAACGCGCTGCCCGCCTCGGGCCGGATGCCCGTTTGCCCGTCGCCGAAGCGCAGTTGCGCCGCGCTGTCGTCGTTGATCTCGACGACATAGTGGTAATCGTCAGGGCCGCTCGAAAGCAGGTCGGGCCGCGCGGTCCATTCGACGACGAGCGCAGCGAGCTGGCTTTCGAGCATCGCGACGAGCGAAGCCGAAGGCGACTTGCCGTCGTACTTGCGCAACGCCGCACGCAGCGCGCGCGGGAAGCGGTCGTACAGCGCATGCGTTGCCGGATCGCGCGCCTTGAGCCGCGCGAGCAGTGCTTGCGGTGCGTCGAGATCGTCGAACGAAAACAGCGCGCCGGAGCCATCGGGCAGGCCGGGGATCGAGATCAAGCGGATTTGCGGCACGGCGCTGCGCGAGTCTTGCGCGAGCGCTGCCGAGGCCGGGACGCCCGCGCGCGGCGGCACGCGCAGCGTGAGCCCGCGGCGTAGAAGCGTGGGCGCGAAAACGCCCGGCTCGACTAGCGCCTGCGTGGTGAGTCCCACATCCTCGCAACGCTGGGACACGAGCGCCGCCGGCACGCGATCTTCGATGTCCTCCTGCACGGGCGAGCCGTGATCGACGAGCCACAGGTTCGCGCGCGCGACCATGATGTCGGCTGGCGCCGCCGCGCCTGTCACGGGACCCAGATATTCGCACGCGGGCGGCGGCCCGACGGCCGCCACAACGAGCGCGAAGCCGAGCGCATCCTCGGGCGCCCATTCGACTTCGACGAGCGGCTGCTCGTAGAGCGGATCGAACGACGGCTCGACGCGCGTGAGCCGCACCACCTGGCGGTGCGCGGCGTCGGCGTCGAAGGTCTCGCCCGTAAGCGGGCTGCGGATCTCCTCGATCAGCAGATAGTCGCCCGGCCGCAAATGCGCGAGCTTGCGCCGCCGCGAGGTGTTGTTGTCCGCTGGCCGCTCCGGCTTTGCGTGCTTCCCGGCTTTTTCCGCCTTGCCGCGCCGCAGGCTGCTGGTCTGCTCCGCTTCGCCCGCGGCGCTTTCGTGTCCCGCTGCATGTCCGTTTGCATGCCCGTTTGCATCGCCGTTGGCCTTGACGCTTGCGTGACTCCGGCTGCGCTTCGCGCTTTCCGCGCGCTCCGCCGCGTCTTGCGCCGCGTCCGCGCCGCCTGTTGTGCCGTCTGCGCCAGGTTTGTCGTGTCCCGGTGAAGCTTCGGCATCCTCATCATGCCAGCCGTCGACCAGTGTGGCCGCGGTGGCGCCGGCGGCGAGCGTGTATTGCGTGGCGCCCCACGCGTAAAACGAAATCTGGCTGTGCGCCGCGCGGATCGTGAAAGGCTTCGTCTGGACCGCGGAGAACGACTGATAGGCATCGCCGGGCACATCTGCCAGCTCGCGAGGCTCGATGACCGCGTCGGGGTCCGGCAACAGCGCGTGCCAGTCGGTGATGAAACGGCACGCCGAAGGCGCGAACGGCGGCACGTCGGCTTCGCTGTCGATGCAGATCCACGTGCGCGAGTTGCAGCCCTCGTGCATGGCATAGTCGACGAGCCGCGCATGGCGGCGCACGGACACCCGCAGCCGCGCCGTGCCCAGGTACGCCTCGGTCGCCACCGCGTCCTGGAAGTAGCTCAGATAGTCGCCCACGTAGGCCAGGATCTCGACGAGCGCCACGCCTTCGTCCGGCTCGTGCGTCTCGCTCCACTGCGGCATGACGAGCGCCAGCCGGTTCATGAGGAGCTGGCGCAAGCTCGTGTAGTCCCTCGATAGATAGTCGATCTCCGGCTCGTACAGCGCGAGCGGCGCCGTCGTGGCGTCGCGCACGCAGTCGAGCTCCTTCGGTTCCGCCGCGCGGAAGCTGAACGCGCAGCGCGTGTAGTGCGGATCGAACCCCGGCAAGCCCGCAATGACGAGCGTGTAGATCGAAAAGTCGCCTGGCCGGTCGACGCTGAGTGTGGCGCACTGGTCGCCGGGCGGCGCGTCGTCCGCCTCGCGCACGCCCAGCACGCGGATCCCGCGAACGCGCACGCCGCCCTCGATCGTGCAGTGGGACGCGTCGAGCTTCTCCGGCGCGTCGAGGAAAAAGTACACGTTGATGCGGTGCGGGTCGTCGCCGGTCTCGACATAGTCGATGCCGTTGAGCCCCTTGCGGCGCGCGTCGATGCGCCGCTGGCGGTCATCCTCGCGCAGCGGCGTGATCGGCGGGATCAGTGGCGTCGGCGTCATGTCAGATGGCCCGTATGAACTGCGCGTTGACGGCCTGCGTCGCGCCGCGTATCTGGTACTGCAGGTTCACCGTGAGTGCCGAATCGCTTGCGCTCACGCTCAGCGAACGGATATCGACGAGGTCGCCCAGCCAGCGCTGCAACGAAGCCTGCACGGAGAACTGCAACGCCGCCGCGAGTTCGGCGCTGTTCGGCGCGAACACCATTTGCTGGAGCCCTGAGCCGAGGTCAGGCAGATTCACACGCTCGCCGGGGTTGGTGAAGAGCATCTGCTCGATCAGGTCGCGCACGTGGTCGGGGTCGCTCGCCTCGGCGGTGCGCCCACGCGGATCGTAGCGGAACGGAAAGGCGATGTTCATGGCGCCGCAGCCTCCTCACTGACCTTTCACGGCGAACTGCGTGAGACCGATGATGAGCGGCGTGCCCGTTGGCGCGCAGACGGACTGGCTGTCCGTGAGCAGCACCGGCGCGCCATTGGAGAACACCTGGGTAGCGCCGCAAAGCCAGCTCGCGCTCGCGCAAGGCGGCGCGCCCGAGCTCACCGTGGGCAACTGGCACGCGGTTACACCATACGTGCTGGTTTGCGTGACGATGGGCTGCCCGCTCACGCTCACTTGCGGGCTCACCGTCATCGGCTCGGCCGTGCCCAGATGCGAGCAGGTGACGAGGGCCCCGCTATGCAGCAGAAAACCCGGCATGGTGTTTCTCCTTCGTGCGCGCTTCCGTGTGCGCTTCGCTCGCTCATACGGGAACGACGGTCAGCGCCTCGCCGCAGATCTTCACCCCATCGATCGACAACTCGATCGACACCAGCGGGCCAAACGAGAGCGTGAGCTTGTCCATCGAGATGACAACGCGCGCCCCGGCGTCGGCAAGCGCCGTTTCCAGCGTGATGCAGTCGTCGCTCAACGTGCTGATGACGAGCCGGTTGCCCGCCGCCGACTGCATGGCGAGCGGCAGCGTCGTGAAGTCGACGCCGGTGCCGAGCGCGAGCGCGAGTTGCCCTTCGGGCCACCAGCATCCGGTCCAGATCGGCCGGTTCAGGTCGCCCTCCTCGAACTCGATCCACACGCCGGCCTGAGCCTGCGGCATGCCGTAAAAGCCCATCGAAGCGCCGGCGAACGGCGTGCAGGCCTCGGCCACGACCAGCATCGGCGTGCCGCCTACCGTGACCGTCGCCGTAATCCTTCCGTTCGTCTCGGGCGTCGTGGGGTTAACGACGGTCCCGCGATATTTGCCGAAGTAGCGCTGCTCGTCGTTCATGTCGGCACCACCGGAGTCAATGAACCGAAACCTTCACGCGTCAAGGTGAAGCGCTGCTTGTACTCGCCCTTGCCGATCGAGTGCGTGACGTCCTTCACGTAGTAAAAGCCGTCGTGCAGATAGCCCGCGCCGCGCACGCTCACGAGCCGGCGCGGACGCAGGATCGTGCCGTAGCGCAGCATGTCCAGCTCGCCGGTCGCTTCGAGCGCGTGGCTCGCGCGGTTGGTGCGCGCCTGCGCGCGCAACTGCGCGCGGGCATACGAAAGGCCGCTTGCATGCCTCGGCGTCACGCTGCGCGTGGTCTGCGGCTGAACCACCATGGCCGGCATGGCGGCGAGCGGCGGCAGCGTGGAAGTGAGCGTCACGACGGGCAGCGGCATCTGCGTCATGGGGTCGATCACGGCGCCCGCGACCAGCGCCGGCTTTCTGCCGTTGAACTCGAAATCGATCGTCGCGTTGGTTTCCGGCCCCATGTTCACGGAGAGCACGGTTTGCGGCTGCGTGGCGAGATTCAACGGCCCCCAGTACGCCTGATTCACCATCGGCACCGGGGTCGGCTCCACATAGAACACGCAGCCGTAGTCGTGCGCGAGCGCGAGCAGCATGCCCAGATCGGTGTCGGTCCTGATGGGAATCTGCTCGGTGGGCGGCGCGACGCTCGGGTCGGCGGGCATGACGATGGGCGGCGTGCCGAGGTACATCATGTATGTCAGCAAGGTCTGCTGAATGATCGAGTAGATGCTCTGCGCCGGGTAGATCATGGCGGTCTGATGGATATCCATCATCGAGCGGATGTCCTCGCCGATCACGGTGAGCGTCGAGGCGCCCGGCTCCGCTGAGGGCTTCAACTGCGTGTTGACGATGATGCCGTCGATCAGCACCTGCGGAAACACGCCCAGCCACACCTGGATGACCACGCGCGTGGAAGGCTTGAGCAGCGGGTTCGCGAGGAGCGCGTAGTCGAGCGCGAGCGTGCTCGTGCGCCCCACCGAGAACACCAGCCGAAAGCCGTCATGCGGGCCGTCGCTGAGCGATACCTCGACGTGCGTGAGCGCCTCCACGATCAGTGCCGGGGCCGGCGCGGCGAGCGTGGGCCCGAGCCACAGCGTGAGCCGTGTGCCGAGCAGGCTGGCGGCGGCGGAGGACGGGTCCATCGCTCACCCTTGCGGCGTTTGCGGCATGGGCACGTTCACGAGCGTGCCGATTGCCGCGTCGCCCGTGAGGTCGAATGGGTCGAGCGCCGTGTTGGCGTCGCAGATCTGCCAGAACTGCGTGGCCACACCCAGCGTGCGCGCGGCGATCAGATCGAGGCGGTCTCCCTGCGTGACGCTTACCTGAGTGAGCAGCGGCAAGCTGGCCGGCTGCGGCAGAAAACGGCGCAGGACATAGGGATGCTCGCGGCCGTCAGCGGCAGTGTAGACGGCCTGGTCGAGCGAGTAGTAGCGGCTCGTGTAGTCGAACATGGCGGCGTTCCTGGTGGGTCCGGTCGATTCAGGTGAGCGGGATGCTGGTGTTGCCGCCCAGCACCGCGCCGATGTTGTTGACGCTCGCAATCGTCGCCATGGTCTCCTTGACGATCTGATGCGTGAGAAACAGGTGGTAGCCGGGGTTGGTGATCGACAGATCGTTGTAGCTCAGCACGCGCAAGCCGAGCGACGCTTTCGCGCGCAGGGGGTTCAACTGGTCGTCGTGCGCTTCCTCGGTGATGCTGAAGTCGGTGAGCCGCACCGGCAGCACCCGTTTGAGCCCCCAGATGAAGAGCGTGAACGGCGCCATGGGCGGAATGATTTCGATCGTGCCGGCCGCGAGCAGTGCCGTGTTCGCGATCACGAGCGCGCTCTTCGGGTAGATCAGCATTTCGAGTTGCGAGAGCTGCGGGTAGATGCCCATGGTGAGCGCGATGCTGTCGCCAGATTCGAGCTGATCCGTGGCGTCGATCTCCACATCGACCTTGATCGTCTCGATCGGCGCGCCCTTCAGGCGCATGACTTCGTCGCGGCCGCCCGGCTCGCCGCCCATGCCCTGCGCCTGCAGCGTGCGCGTGAGCGACTCGGGGTTGTACTGGAACATGATGACGCTCGCGAGCGGATTGGTGAGATCGATGCCGACGATCGCGCCCTTCAGGAGCCTCGGGCCCATGGGATAGGTGCTCATCGCGAACCTCCCGCCGCTGCGGGGCCCCGCGTCGACGGTGCAGCCGTGCTTGCCGGGCGCGCCGCGATCGAAGCGGATATCGAGCCGGCTATCGATCCCGCAAGTGAACTCGCAATTCGCGCGCCGAGTATGCCCGCATAGCCGCGCTGCCCATGCGCAGCGTGTTCGGGCAACACGAGCGGCGCCCCCCTCACGCTCCGTACAGTGTCGCCGCGTAACCCGGTTCGCGCCCGGCTCCGCGCGAACGACTCCGTTTCGAGAAGACGCCCAAGCTCGGCGCGCAATGCCGCTTCGAGCGCATCGCGGCTGCCCGGCGAGATCCCGAGATCCTCCAGCACGACTCGCTCGATATGCAGCTCGATTCTCATCGCGCGCCTCCCTGGTCACTCACGAGCCGCAGTTCGCCCTCGTTGACGGGTCTGCCGAGCTTGCCCAGTTCCGTGCGCACGGCGGTCATGATCTCGTTCATGCCGAGTGGCTGGCATGCGTGCGCGGCCAGAAACGCGGCGCTCAGCGCGGCGCTGTGAATATTGCCGCCCGAGAGGTTGAGCCGCGCGAGCCGCGCGAAATCGAGTTCCTCGCGAGGCATTTGCGCGGGAAAGGCCTTCTCCCAGATGCACTTGCGTTCCGCGACGCCGGGAAACGGAAAATTCACGACGAAGCGCAGGCGCCGCACGAACGCGCTGTCGAGCGCCGTGCGCATGTTGGTCGCGAGTATCGCGAGCCCGCGGAACGACTCGATGCGCTGAAGCAGATAGTTGATCTCGATGTTCGCGTAGCGGTCGTGGCTGTCCTTCACTTCGCTGCGCTTGCCGAAGAGCGCATCGCATTCGTCGAAGAAGAGAATGGCGCCGCCGTCTTCGGCCGCGTCGAAAAGGCGGCGCAAATTCACCTCGGTTTCGCCGATGTATTTGCTCACCACCGAGGAAAGGTCGATGCGGTAAAGGCTCAATCGCAAGTCGTTGGCGATCACCTCGGCGGCCATGGTCTTGCCGGTGCCGCTGTCGCCGCTAAAGAGCGCGCTGATGCCAAGCCCGCGGCTCACCTTGCGCGCAAAGCCCCAGTCTTCATAGACCACACCGCGATGGCGCACCTGCACGCAAATCTGCTTGAGCAGCGCAAGCTGCTCCGCGGGCAGCACGAGATCTGCCCATTCGGCGCGCGCATCGATGCGCTGTGCGAGGTGGCTCAGGGTCGGGCGCGCGCTGTCGCTGCATGCGTCCCACAGGCGCTCTTCGAATGCCTCGCCTTCGCTCGCGCCGAAGTGGGCGAGCGTCTGCGCGGCAAGCCGGCTGATTTCGGTGGCGTCGAGATCGAACTGCGTGGCGAGCGCGCCGTAAATGCGCACACCCCGGCCACGCAGCGCCAGACTCCAGAGCGTGCGCTGTTCGGCGGGCGTGGGCTTGGCGACGTCGATATCGACCGAGGGGCGGCCTGGTTTCGAGACCCTGTCGCGGGCGTCGATGAAGCACGCGCCCTCGCTGCGCGAAAGAAAGCGGCGCAGCGTGGCGACAGCGCGCGCTTCGTCCGCGCTGTCGCGATCGGCAAGCTCAACGTACAACGCGACGTTCGCGAGCATGGATTCGCGATGCCATAGGCGCGCGAGCAGGTCGAGCTCGGCGGGCTGCTCGGGCAAGATTTCGGCGTCGAGCCGATACAGCTCGCTGCGAAAGCCGGCCGCGACGCGGCCCGCCAGCGCGAGCTTGCCGGCGGCATCGGTGCCGAGCAGTTGCAGGAGCGGCAAGCGTGAACCCTCGGGCGGCGACTCCCAGGCCTCGACCGCCGCCGCAAACGCGCCTTCCTGCGAAGGCTGCGGCCGGGAGGTGCCGCTTGCCGTGCGCGCGTGGGTCACGAGCGCGGCGAGACGCACGTCGAGATAATTCAGCCCCTTGATGCAGGAGCAGATGCGCTCGTCGATGCGCAGCGGGCGCACTGTGAGCGGCTCGCCCTCGCCGCCGCCGATCGCAATCAGATGCCAGTAGCGCAGCGGTCGCTCCGGTGACATGAGATCCCACGCGGGGTTGTCGAACAGCGCAAGCGCGAGCGCGAACGTTGGGTACGGGCGCACGGCGGGATATTGCGCGCGTGCACACAGCTCGGCGACGCGCGTGTCCAGCTCCATGGCCGCGCACAGTAGCAACACGTTCTCTTCGAACGGGGACAACCCGAGGCGGTGCGCGAGGAGGTGTAACGCATTCGGCGGCGCATCCGCGCTGGCGATCGAAGCGAGCTGCGCCTCGCTCGCGCGCAAGGCGGCGGCCGTGCTGCCAGCGGTTTCGCCGGCCGCGCTCGCATCCGCATCCGTGTTCCCATCTGCGTCCGTATCCGCCGCGCGCACGCCCTCCCTCGCGGGCGTGGCGCCGCGCCGCGCGTCCGGGTCGCTCTCGGCGAGCCATGCGAGCCGTAGGCGCAGCCACGCAAGCGCGCCGGAAAGCCACACGGCGTTCTGCGCCTCCCAGCTGACAGGCGTGTTCATTTGAGCACCGCCCTGTGCTTGCGGTAAACGGGCGGCCGCACCGACGTGTCCACGAGCAGGCTGTCGACGCCATCAACGCGCAGGCGGATCAGATACTGGCCCGCCACGGCCTGCGCCACGGTGAACTGGAGCGCGCTCGTCGCGGCCGTGCGCGCGGCGGCCGGCACCTGCTGGTCGCCGAGCAGCAGCGTCACGCGTTGTTCGGGCAGCACGTCCGGCGAGCATTTGAGCTTGAGGGTCGCGGCGCCATTCGCGATGGTGGCGCTCACGGGCATGGTGCTCGTCAGCGTGGGCGCCAGCGCCATTGGCAACTGGCTGGTCGTGGCGACGCGCGCGCTCGCCTTGCCCGGGTTCGACGTCACGGACACGGCCACCGAATACCAGCCCGCCGCCCAGGCGCCCGCGGCCGGATCGAGCGTGACGTCGATGTTCGTGGCTGTGGAGGTCGCGGCGGCCGTGATGCTGATCGGTGCGTCGAGGAGCGGGTGGAAGAGCAGAACTTCCACCTTGTCGCCCGCCAGCAACGCGCCCTTGATCGAGATCTTGTCGCCGGGCTGGGCGCTGAACTGACCGCCGGGCAGCAGGATACTGGAAATCGTCGGCACGACGGGATCGAGACTTGCCTGCGCGACTGGCCCCGTATCCCCCGCGCCGCGCGTGAGCACCGGCAACGGCGCGCTGGCCGCGCGCGCGCTTTCGATCAGCACCACAGCCGCCTCGTACGAGGCCGACAAGCGGTACTGCGTCTGGAAGCCCGACCAGAGCTTGAAAATGTCCTCGACCGACAACGGCTGCAAAGTGAAGCGGATTCGCTCGATCTGCAAATACGTGTCGTTCTCGGGCAGCGCGAGCCGGATCTCCTCACTGCCCAGCAGCGGATGATCGTGCATCACGCTCATCGCGCGGCCCAGCAGGTAGTGGCTGAACGGCGTTTGCGCGTCGTTGTCGCGGCCGTATGCAGTGATCAGGTAGTAGAGGTTGAGCGCAAGCGGCGCAAAGCCCGATTCGAGCGGCTGCACCTGGCGCGGCATGACCTGGTTGCGCCACGCGGCGTTCGGCGACGCCTGGTACAGAAACAGGTTCAACTGGTTGCCGCTGGCATTGGGTTCGCGCGCGCGGTCCATCGGAAGCGTGGTGACCACCGTGTCCTGCAAGGCGGTTTCGGCCGCGACGCCATTGGCGAGCAGATTGCGCAACGCCGCGGTCACGGCCGCGATGGCATTCGCGCTCATGACGGCCCCCTCCCGGAGCGCTTGTTCAGATAACGCGCGAGTTGCGACGGCTCTCGCTCCAGTTGCGCCGCCCTGGGTGGCGCCGGCGCGGGCGCGGGCGCCGCGCGGATCTCGACGCGCCCAATCGTAACGTGCACGGTCGGCCCGGCGTTCGCGCGCTCGGGCGGCGCTGCGGGTACGAACGCGAGCGGCTCGCGGCGCGCCACCTCGCGTGGCATTGCGCGTGGAATCTCCCTCGGCGAAGCGCGATTCGAGTACGACGTGTGCACAGGCTCGTGGTCATCGTGCGCGCGTGCGCTCATCGGTGCATGCGCGGGCTGGGCGGCGTCGTAGCGCGCCTCGTGCGGCGGCGACACCCGGTGCGGGTCCGGTGGCTGATCGAGCGGTTCGTCGCCGTGTTGAGTGGCAATCCTGACGAAGGCGGCCGCACGCGCGTCTCGCTGCTGCACAGGCCGCGGCGCGACGCTTCCGGCAACGGAGGCGGCGGTCCACGCGGCGGTCTCACGTGGGGCATGGCCGGCATATGGCGACGGCTCGCTGTGCTCGATGCGATCGGGCAGTGATGAAGCAGCATCGAACGACGCGATTGCGGGGACCGCCGGCGCGGCCGCCTGCTGCGACTCGCTTGCATCGTCGCCGTCTGACAACGCGTTTGGCGCTGCCAGTCCTCTGCCCGGCGACACACCGCTGGATAGCGCAACGGCCGTCGACGCGGGTGCTGCGAGAAGCTCGCTCACGTGGCCGCGCGAGCGTGGGGACGCCGCAGCGCGCGCAGCCGTTTGAAATTCATCGTCATCGCTTGCGGTTTGCGCGCTTGCCCAGTCTCTGTCGCCGGCATCCGCTGCATGCTCCGCGGTGCTGTGCAACGCGTGCGGCTGTGTGCGAGCCAATGGGCGTGGCTCCTCCGCGAACGCGATTTCGCGCCGCGGATCGCCGTCAGCGCCTGGTGTCTGCGCATCGAGCGGCTCGAACGGCGGCGCCTCGGCAAACGCGGACCACGCATGTCCGATGCCGTGCTCCAGCGCGAGCGGCGCGGGCGCGAACAAGGGCGCGATTCTCGGCGCGATGACGGGCTCCACGCCCAGCGAGCGTCTGGCGAGCGAGAGGAGAAAGTCGCTCATGACGTCAGCATCCCGAGATAGCGGCGCCGTCGCGCCGCACTGAGCGCGAGAATGTCTGCCTCGCTCCATCCATAAGCCTGCGCGAGTGCGTGCACTTCGCCCAGCAAACGCAGCGCCCACGCGCTCAACTCGTGCCACAGGAACGAGACGATGTCGAATGCCATCGTCCACTGGTGTCCGCATGCCGGGCAACTGAGCGCGACACGCAGGCTCGCTTGCGGGTCGGCCGCTTCCAGGCACTCGCCTAACGCCGCGCGCACCGACGCGGGAAGGCTGTGCACCTCGACCATCGAGCCGTCGTCGCGCCGGGCGCGCACGCAGCGTTCGAGCAGGGCCTTCGCGGCCTCGCCCGCGTCGTGTGCGCCTTCGATCGCGAGCAGGTCACCCGCCGTCACCGGCCGCCAGGCGAGCCGGAAGCCGTCGATGACCCGCTCGCGCGGCACGCTCGCCTCATCGGCGCAGGCTTGCGCGAAGAGCGCCTCGCCCGGTACCTCGAAACCCGCTTGCGCGCCGCATGCGGGGCACGCGGCCACGGCTTCGAGCGTGGGCCCGAAAGCCGCGACGCGCACGCGCAGCAACTCGCGGTCACGCTTGCCCACCGGCCACTGCTGTGGCTCGTCTGAGGCTTCGTGCCCGGGCGCGAGCGCCGGCCTGCACGCAGCCGCGAACCAGAGCGCCCACGCGTTGGCGGAGAGCGTGTGTCCCTTGTCCCACGCATCGAGCAACGCGGCGCTGCCAAGACGGTTCACGATCCGCTCCGCTTTCAGGTCGAAGGATTCGTAAACGTCGGCTCCTGAGGCTCGGTGACGCTCTGGTCGCGCTCCCAGCCCTCGTTTTCCAGCTTGATATGCTGGATGGCGACCGCATTCGCGTTCGCGTCGAAGTCGGGCAATGCCTGGTACTCCGAAATCCAGCAGCGGTACACCTTATAGGCAATCGCGAGCTGGCCCGCTTCGTTGTAGACCTCGATGATGAGGTCCTTGCGGAAGTCCTTCAGCGAGACTTCCATGCCGAGGCCTGCGCCGTATTGCCAAACCTTGTTCGCCCACTTCTCGAACTCAGTGTCATGCGTCACGCCGCGCTCGAGCGTGATCGCGTCGTACTCGTTCTTGCCCGGCGATTTTCGGCTGCTGCTGGGGTCGCCGCCCTCGCGATGCTTGACGACCTCGGTCGTGCGCTTGAGCGCGCTCATCTTGCTGATGCCGGCGACGTATTTCGCATCCCACTTGATGCGGAATTTGAAGTTCTTGTACGGATCGAAGCGCTGGGCGTTGACGGTGAACTCGGCCATCATGATCTCCGTTGCTTGAGGGTTAGACCTGAATCTGTCCGGCGATCTGCTGCAACTGGATCACGACGAATTCGGCGGGCTTGAGCGGCGCGAACCCGACGATCACGTTCACGATGCCAAGGTCGATGTCGTTCTGGATCGTGGTTTCCTTGTCGCATTTCACGAAGTACGCATCGGTTGGCGTTTGCCCCTGGAAGGCGCCCTGGCGGAACAGGTTCTGCATGAACGCACCGACGTTCAGGCGGATCTGCGACCACAGCGGCTCGTCGTTGGGCTCGAAAACGACCCACTGCGTGCCGCGATAAAGACTCTCTTCGATAAAGAGTGCAAGACGCCGCACGGGAATGTACTTGTAGTCGTCGGCGAGAACATCGGCGCCTTTAGTCGTGCGCGAGCCCCATACCACCCGGCCGACCACCGGGAACGCGCGCAGGCAGTTCACGCCTAGCGGGTTCAGGTCGCCGTTCTCGCCGTCGTGCAATGGCACGGTGACCTGCGGCACGTTCACGAGCGTCGCGTCCACGCCGGCGGGCGCTTTCCACACGCCGCGCTGGCCATCCGTGCGGGCGAACACCCCGGCGATCGCGCCGCACGGCACGAACTCCTGCATCTGGTTGTTCATCAGCGGGTTGGGCTGCTTGATGCGCGGGAAGAAGAGCGCCGCGTTGCGGCTTAGCGCGCCCACGTTGCCGGACAGGTCCTGCGCGCCCGTGACGGCGGTAGCCGCTTTACCCCAGTCAGCGGGCGCATCGACGATCATCATGGCGCGGCGCGTTTCGCAGTATGCAACAGCGGCGGTCACCACGGGCACCGAAAGCGTCGAGCCCTGCGTGAGCGGCGGAATGCACAGCAGGTTGAAGATGTCCGCTTTAGCGAGCGCATAGATGCCATGCTTGTTTTCCTGGAAGCCGACTATGCCGTCGCCGGTCAGGTCCGCGTCGCCCGGCGCGCCGCCGTTTGCGCCTTTGCCATCGGACTGAACCGTGGCGGGGTTGGGCAGGAACACGCCCTTCGCGGCCGGCGCGACGATCACCAGCGAGGACTGGTTCGCGAGCACGTTGGTGACGAAGTTCGGGCTCTTGGGGTCCACCGAGACGTTGAGGAACCGCTCGATCGCCGCCGCCGGCGCCCCTGCCGATTTGCCCGCCGCCACCGCGCTGGCCGCGCTCGCGTTGGCGTTTTGTTTGATCGTGAGATTGAACGTCGTGCGTTTGGCGCCGGCCGCCGGCGCGCTCAGCATGTTGTTGTCCACGGTCGCTGTGAGCGAATTACCCCAGCCGCCCACGCTGGACGCCTGCAGGACCAGATCGCCGCCGTCGCCCTTCAATGTGATCGTCGCGGCGGTTGCTGGCCCGGGCGGGTCGTCGGGGTCCGCCGGCGCTGCGGGCGCTGCTGGCGCCGCCGGCGCGCCGCCGGCAGTGGCTGGGGCGCCGCCGGCTGGCGCGTCTGCCGCGGGCGCGCCACCGGCCGGTGCGCCTGCTGCAGGCGCGGCCGGCGCGGCGCCCGCCGCCAGACCCGCGACGATGCGCACGATGATCGCCTCGCTGCCGCCGTTCAGAAAGAAGTCGCGCACGGCAAAGCCGAGCATCATGTTCGCCGTGAGGCCGCCGAAGCCTTGCTCGAACTCGCTGAAGCTGTGCACGATGGTCGGTTCTTCGGCGGTGCCTTTCGCCGTCTGCCCGACAAACGCGGCGATCGAAGTCGCAACTCCTGTGATGGTGTGCACCGCGCTTTGAATCTCTTCGACGTAGACACCGGGATAAGTCAACGTAACGGGCATGGATCGCTCCCAGCAAAAAGCGTGGATCGGTGCTTGAACCGCAAGCGCGCGAGCTGGCCGCTTCAATGGACGAATGGACGGAATGCACACGCCGCGCGAGATTCAAAGCCATCGACGCGGCCTTTGGGACAAAGCAAGACGCGGACCGGGCGCCGCCGCGCCCTTCAATGCAGTGCGCTGGGCGCGACGGCGCGCAAAACACCAGGGAATGCGGGGCTTGGTGGGACATTCGGCGCGCAAGGTGAGGCAAATTCGACCCGGCGCGCGCTCAGCGGCCGCTCATGGCGGGCCGACCACAGCGGATTGTTCGGCAAGCTCCGCGGCACTCACGCTCGGATCGAGCAATACTGGACGCGGCGGCTTCGTGTTCGCCCTCACGCTCTGACGGCTGCAATCGTGCGGGTCGTGCGTCACCCGGATCGCCACGGCAGGCGTCGCGGCGCTCAGGAGGCCAGCATCGTGCATACGCTCCTGTTGCCTCAGGGAAAGGCACCCTTTGGCCGCCAGAACCGAATGGGCGAGATTGGGGCTCAGGTTCCTGCACTCGGGTGTGTCGAGCTGGGCATCTTCGAGGGCGACGAGCGCGCTGCGCGACACGTCGTTCTCAGTGGCGCCTGCCGGCATCACGCCGCTTTCCGTCAAATCGGCTACAGTGCGGCCCGTTTGCGACGTTCCTAGCAGCAGTGCCCTCGCGTATTGATGCCTCGCCTGCTCCAGCGCACGCGGCGATGACTCGGCCACCAGTGTATCGGCCAGGTTGATATGCGCCTCCGCGTAGCCAGGATTGATCGTGGTGGCGATCTCCAGATCCCGCTGCGCTTCGACCAGATACGCGGCGCGCTGCGGGTCGTTGGCGGGGCCGCCGACCTGCAAGGCAAGATCGAGCGCGGTGCGTCCCGCTGCGTTGTAGGCGAAGTCCACCGGATGAAGTTCGAGAGACTTCGTGAACGCTTCGAGTGCCTCCTTGTGGCAGCCCTGCTCGGCAAGCCCGACGCCCCAGTTGTAATACCCCCAATAGAATCTGTCGTCGAGCGCGACCGCCAGCATCGCCTTCTCCACCTCACCGGCATAGTCGCCCCTGTCCTCGTCGATCTTCGAAAGCGCGAGCCAGCTCCATTTGTAGAACCGCCCCGACGCGCCATCGCGAATGACGTCGTGGAACGCCGCAATTGCGTCCTCATAGTCGCAATTGCCGTCGTACTCATAGCAAATGTTCCTCGCGCGGGTCGAGAGCGCGGACGCATAGATAAAGGGGGAGCGCTGCTGCAAGATCTGGTTGGCGGCATCCTTGAGCGGGACGCGCGGGTCCGGTGACGGACCCGTCACGCCCACCGAGATGTCGCCGGGCTTTGAAGAGTCGACGTCCGCCTCGGCGTGCCACGCAGCATCCGCCTCCTGCTCCGACCCGGTTACGCCGGTCGGCTCCGAATGCAAGGCTTCGCTCGCTTCTGGCGTCCAGGGCATGGCCTTCGGGTCGATGGGCCATTCGCTTCCACCTTCGGTCACCGTAAAAAGAAAGCTGTACTTGCCGTCCGCCGAGCGCACTAGCGCGCCGCGTATGTAAGCGTCGTACCGGCCAAAAAGTCGTTTGGCGTACTGCGTAATCGTTTCGAGCGACACGCCCGTGCCCTCAATTTCGATGTTGCCGTCCTGTTGATCGGCCTCGATCGAATCGCGAATCTGCGCAGGCATGGTCTGTTGCGCCTCCTCGATCATTTTTTTAAGGTACGACGCAAGCCGCTGCTGGGCGACCGTCTCCGTAAATCCCTGGTCGGCGAGCGCCTTCGGCACCGAAATCGGCTCGACCAGCATGCGCGGCGGCAAGTTCATGAAAATGATCGCGAACAACGCCAGAACGCCGAATACGGCAAACGCGAACTTGAGATAGTTCATCAGCGTTTCGATGCGGCTGCCTTTGTCGCCGCCCGGACTCGCGGCGATCCAGCGCACATGGGGGCCAACGTGGCCCCGCCGCCCACGCGCGAAGCGGCGGCGCGCGCCGCGCGCAGGCCGGCCCTGGCCTCGCGCTGCGCGCCAGGCTTCAGTGCCGGGATCTTCAGGAAGGAATGGCCAGGGCATGTGGACGGCCGAAGCAAGGTGGGTTCCAGCTGGCCGAATGCCGGAGTCCACGTGAACAAAGTGCAGTTTGCGAACCGTTTTGAGAATGGCTATGCAAACGGCGATGCGAACCGCAGCACTGCGCTTCGGCGCTGGGTCGTTTTTTCCCCACCCCTCGCGGCTACACGCGCTCGATGCCGTGCTTCTTCAACAACCTGCCGAACGCCCGGCGCTCCTTGCCGACCAGCCGCGCGGCCCGAGAGACGTTGCCGTTTGCCGCGTTCAGCGCATGAGTCAGATAGCGGAACTCGAATTCCGAAATCGCACGAGACTTCGCAGTGCGAAAGTCCTCGACGAACATTGAGGGCGCGAGCCCGCCCTTACCGTCGAGCACGCTGCCACCGATGCCGGGCGGCGCATCGATGCAAATGGTCGCTGTATCCGCAAGCAGATATTCGCGGTAGATAAGATTTTCCAGTTCGCGGATATTGCCGGGCCAGCGATAGCGGTTCATCCAGACAAGCGTGTCGGGGTGGATCGCTTTCTCGCCGAGGCTGAATCGTTCGTGGCACGCGCGCAAGAACGCCTGCGAAAGCAGTGCGACATCGCCATGACGATCGCGCAACGGCGGCAGCGTGACGAACATGATGCGCAGCCGGAACAGCAGGTCGAGGCGAAATGCGCCCCGCTCCGCGAGTGTGGAAAGATCGCTGTTCGCTGCCGCGATTAACCGGACGTCGGCCTTGATGCTCTCGTGGCCGCCCAGCGGCCGGTAATGCTGATCCTGGAAAAAGCGCAATAGCGAGGCTTGGCCCTTAAGCGAGAGCGCGTCGATCTCGTCGAGAAAGAGTGTCCCGTAGCGGGCGTGCGCGACAAGCCCCAGTTGCTCGATATGCGCGTCGGTGAACGCCCCGCGCTTGTGCCCGAAAAGTTCGTTCTCGACGAGGTCGGCCGGGACCGCGCCGCAGTTGACCGGCACGAAGGGGCCGTTGCAACGGTTGCCGCCAAGGTGAATGGCGCGCGCGGCGAGTTCCTTGCCGGTGCCGGTTTCTCCCTCGATCAGCACCGGCGCATCGCAGCGCGCGATTCTCTCGATAAGCCGCACCGTTTCGACGAAGGCAGGTGATTGTCCAATCATCGGAGTCATTCCTGCTGTGTGGCCCGTCGTTTCACCGGGCTCGCGCGCTCGAAGACAAACTGCGATTTTGAGTCTAGTTCGAAATGCAGAGGGAGTCCAGAAAGTGCCGCGCAGAAGCGGCATCGGCCCGGGGCGTGCGCCTCAAGCGAGGCAGAATGAAAACGAACAGCTTGCCGGACATTTTATTTTTCTTCGGAACCGGAAATATCTATTTTATTTTAATTTTCAGAACGTCATTTTTTTGCACGCCTTTTTTGCTCGCAATCGACTTAATGATTGCAAAAATACGGTCGCGCCGCCGGCGCGAGATGACCGTTGGTTTGTTAGCGTGATACACGCCAGCCGGCAAACCGCCTATGGCTTGATCTTCGATACGTCGCCCAGGAAGTACGCGGCATAGAGGTTCCGAATGCCGACGACGTTTACCAGCTTCACCGCCTTGAGATAGGAACCTTAGCGTCGGCGGGAAGCAGGCTTGATGGTGAACGCGGGAAGCGCGGCATACACCGGCCCTTCGATTTCAGCGCGCAGGCCCGGATCGGCCACGCGTGGCTCTACAGTGATGCGTCGATCCAGATGCTCTCCGCCTTAAGCAGGTCTTTCATCTGCCCCTGCGAGCTCTGCAGGGCTTCGCGTTCAGTCTGCGCAAACTCGCCTACCCGGGCTTGCCGCTGCCGAACTACACGACTTTGAGCCGTCGCGAACACCGGCCAGATATGCGCCGCGCTAATGACCCATCAGGACGAAGACGATGACGAAGTGTTGCCTGATCTGCTCGACCAGATTCCGGCTGACGTGATGATCGATACCATCGGTGTCGATGAGAGGCGTCGCTTGGGGCGTAGCGGGTGGAAAGCATGATGAACCTCCGCACGTCCAAATTGGAAGTTGAACTATTTCCTGGTATTCTCGTACTGAGAACGGCAACTACCACTCGTGACCGTGAGTAATTTGGAAACCTGTGCAATAGCGAGCGCGTGTGTGAATGCTGAGTTTGGAAAGTAACCATACGCGTCGTGTCGAAGTTATTCATAAGCAAATCGTGTCTGTCCGGGACGCCAGAGGATCAGCGCCATTGCGCTCGCGTTCGATTTTGCTCATTGGCAGCCTCATCAGGTCGCGGAATTGGTCCCGTAGGGGTGTCACCATGATGAAGATGGCGAAAACACCGTCGCACACAACTTCAGCTTCCACTTTTTCGACCAGAGCTCGACAGCCGATACAACGAAATTCTGCACGCAGCGAATCCGGCGAAACGTCCAATCGCAGCAAACGGGTGTATGGCTCGTATCGCCTGTCTCAAGCAGGTTTGTCGGCGCCTGGTACGCCGGAAATCGTCGGGGAGGTAGTCAGCTCACCCAGACAACCGCTTGATTCTGGCGTTCGTCAGGATATGGAAAGCCGATTCGGGCATGACTTCTCAGCAGTTCGAGCGCACACCGATGTTCAAGCAGCCCGCTCAGCCGTGGCAGTACATGTCGTCGGACAGACAGGTGGCAATGACATCGCGTTTGCCCCGCAACGCGCTGTCGAGGCTTTTCAGCCGGGTGCCTCCAACCGTGCTGTGGGCGGCCTGCTGTCTGAGGCGACCCAGACAAGTCCGCGCATGGGCACCGGGGGCACACCGCTGGATGCGGGCGTGCGCGAAGACATGGAGGCGCGCTTCGCTGAGCCCTTCCAGGATGTTCGCGTGCACTCCGATCGTGCTGCCGCTCATGAGGCCGCGGCCCTGGGCGCCAAGGCGTATACGCAGGGGCGCGACGTGTTCTTCGGTGCGGGGCGATACGAACCACACACGCGCGAAGGCAGGCACTTGCTCGCCCACGAGCTGGCGCACGTGGTGCAGCAGGCACGAGGCGGCAGTGATACACATGCGGGAGCCGAGGCCGATGCGGACCGCGTCGCAGCTGCAGTGGCTGGCGGCGGCACGGCTCGAGTCGGCACGGCAGCCGCGCCCGGGCTCCAGTGCGCGCCGGAAGAGACGCCTTGGTGGAAGCGCGTGCAGATGGGCGCGGGCGACGTGGTCGATCGCGTGGCACATACAACCGCCGCGTTGAAGGAAGCGGCTGTGGAAACCAAGGATCGCGCTGTTCAGAATTTCGAAGAGACCAAGGCGACCGTCACACAGAAGCTCGAGAAGGTGACCACGAAGGATGTGATTGCGGCGGCATCGAATACCACAGAGCGGATACTGAAGCCGACGCAAATGCTCGCCTACGTTTCAGGCACCGCGCGCGAGAAGATGGCTGGCGCGATGACTCGGTCGAAAGGCGGCAAGAACGAGGGCCGTGTCACGGCGCTCAAGAACATGGTCGAGGCCACTGACAACTTCGTGCAGGCCTGGAACAGGTCGCAAACCGAGCCGACAAAGGTGTTCGTGCAGACGCTGAAGGAGAAGAAGGGCTTCGTCGCTGCGGTGAAGGCTGCGCAGCAGAGCTCCGATGACACCTTGGAAGCCATGACCGATTCGTTCAAGCAGGCGGTCAACGATTACGAAGACGACAAGTTCACGCCACCGGCGCCGAAGCTCATCGATCGGGCAAAGCACCCGACGCTCTCCGCCATGGAGGACAAGGTCGGTGGTGCGATGGACAGCGCGCATGGACTTCAGCGCCAGGTGCGAGGCGGTGTGATGAAGGCCTTGTGGTCGATGGGCACAGGCATCTTGCAGATCGGCGTGCACCCGGTGAATACGCTGCGGGGACTCGGCGAGATGCCGGCGGCGGGCCCGTTGGGGCCCGTGGGTCAGACGGTGGGGCTCATCGACGATCTCATCGTTCCGCCCGAGGGCATGACGCGCAAGCAGGTGCTCGACGCGCACAGCGAGAAGCAAAAGTTCAACCCCAAGCGCGACTTCGATCAGACGAAGAAGCTGGCGATGGGGTTCGGTGAGAACTACATCGAGGCGTTGGGCGGCAAGGTCGAGAAGGACAAGCAGACCGGAGCCATGAAGATTGTCGGCGGCGACAAGGAACGGGTGGGTGAGATTCCTGGGCTGCTGCTCGTTGATGTGGGGAGCTTCTTCATTCCTGGCGGCGGTGCCGCGAAGGGCACGAAAGGAATGGCAACTGCCGCCAAGGGCGCCGAACTCGCGCGTACCGTTGAAACGGTTGGCGAGTTAGGCAAGACGGCAGATGTGGTGGGTGGCGTTGGCAAGACTGCGGAAGCCACAACTGGCCTCGCGAAGACGGCTGAAGCGACGAGCAGTCTTGCGAAGACCGCGGAGGGCGGCGCGGGTGTCGCGAAGGTCGCCGACGCCGGCGGCGCCGTGAAAGCGGCAGACACCAGCGCTGCAGCCGCGAAGACCACAGACATCGTCGCCGACGCGAGCAAGTTCGCCGATGCTAGCAAGGTCACCGACGCCGCGAAGACTACCGATGCGGGCAAGCTTGTTGATAGCGGCAAGGGCTCTGAGGCGACCAAAGGTGCGGAGGCAACACAGATGGGCGACGCGGGGAAGCGCGCGACGGCCCATCCGGTCAAGCAGCCCGTCGAAGACCTGAAGAAGCTGCTGGGCGATGGCGCTCCTGCGAACGACGTCCTTCCTCACGGCACACCGGCGAACGATGTAGTCCCACACGGCGAACCGCCCGCGGCGGCCGCGCAGCCCGAAGGCGCCAAGCTCTACGATTTCGTTGCCCCGCGTGCCGATTACCCACCCATACAGAAGGTCTCCGGCGATACCTTCGCGCCATCCGCATCGATTCGCAACAGGCCACCACCTCGACCGCGCCCGAATATGCCCGCAGGCAATCCGGATTTCGCGCCGCGCGTACCCGAACCCAGGCCACCGAAAACGCAGCCCGCGCCGACAACTCATCCGAAGTATCGCGAAATGCCCAAAGGGCCCGGCCCAAAGCGCACGCCGTGGACCGAAAGGATGCAGCCCCCACCGGAAAAGAATCCGAGTCACAGCCCCGACGTGCTCGATCACGGCCAGCCGCGAGACCTCTTGCCGGTGAAGGAGCCGCCACCCGGTATGACGAGAGGCAACATGGTTCACAAGTTCTGGCGCCAGTTAAAGGAGCTCGGCGTGGACATCGACAGGATGTGGGGTGAGTCGCGCAAGTACCTGTATGACGCTGAAGGCAACGCGTTGCCGCACATCGTCGAGAAACCCGTGCGGCACGGCGAGTTGCCGCGTAAGTACTGGGGCCGTGTCGATGCCGAGAATTTGCCTGGACGCCAGCAAATCGAAATCGGACCGGAAAACCTGCGTGCCGAGAAAGCAGCCGAATCGGCTCTGTATGCGGACGAAGGTAACCGCTTCCACGATCTTGCGGATCCGAAGAATCCGTTCGAGGGGATCTACGCTGGCTACAACCAGGCGTATGCGGATGAGCTGGCTGAGTTCTGGGGACTCGTCAAGAAAGGGAAGACGCGATAAGCACCTTTCCGGCACGCCTCTCATGCACCAAGCCGGCATCGCCCTGTTCGACCCACGCACTTCACGCGTGCTCAGTATGGCTCTCGTGCAAATGGCTATGCGAAATCGGTTAAGGGGGGGATCGAACGAAGTGATGATCGGCCGATGAGTAAGCTCAAGCGTCTTGACGAGTTGTTCGATGGGCGACACATTGATTGCGAGATCATCATTTTGTGTGTCAGCTAGTGCGAGATCAAAGACTGGCGTAACTTATGATCGCGTGACATCGAGGAAGCGCCAGACCTTTGTTGGGCCAGCCTCTACGCCCTGTAAATGTACAGATAGTGCACGGGAAGTACAAATACCCCGATCTGCACGTTGGGCAAAAACATGCCTTTGCGATAAGTATTCCTATATTATGACTCACCAGTTTATGACTGGTCTAGTCACTATCGGCCTGCGCGGTCGCTCTGCAAGTCAGATGGCCTCCCTATATTGCCGCCATGCAAATTAAATT
>NZ_CAJMYW010000022.1:0-94409 GCF_905220165.1 Paraburkholderia sp. J10-1
CAGTGCAGAGAGTGGAAGTGCAGCGATGAGTCTAATTTTCATCGAAATCTCCAATGCTAATTCGTAGTGCTAATATTTATTATAGAAAGCTCGAAAAAAGCGATACAAAATAGTATTACTGCGTCAGTGAACCAAATGATGTGGTGCAGTGTTGTGGACAAATCGCTCCTTGCGCATCAGATCGAACTTGTGAGCAAGGAGCAGGGTGTCCTCGTGACGAAGTGAGCGTTACCCAAATTCTGCGCATATCACTTATGAGGCGTTCTTTTCGGATCTACCTCTTCCTGTGATGCACCCGTACGCAAAAATCAGGATGAATACGAGTGGCATGGAGTTGATAATGGTCGAGCTGGATCCGGAGAGTACGTCGTAGTTGGAAAGGGTCAGGAAGAATGCTGAGCAGATTCCGATGAAGCCGATGAGGGGCAAGATAAAGGTAGTAAAGATGCGAGGATCTTTGCGTCGACGGAAGTAGAAGACCGTAGCGAAAGCCACGATACCTTGCAGGACGATGATGCCCGTTGTGCCCAGCGCAATGGTTGGCGCGAACGCGGTTACATAGTCAACGCGTGAGATGATTAACGCCAGCGTTACTACTGCTACAAACACACTGACCGCGATGCTTGCAGTTGCGGGTGACCCGGCCTTGGCGCTTGCGACACCGAAGCGGCGAGGCAAGATGCGCGCGTCTCCCAGCGTAAAGACGTAGCGCGTTGCAGCATTGTGGAGACTCAGAAAGGCGGCGAACGAGCTAGTCGCGATCATTAAGGAGATGATTTTTTCGGCAATCGGTCCAAGATTTTTTCCGAAGCTGTCAAGGAAAAGGCTCTGCTGAATATTGACGTCCGTCAGGCCTTTCTGTGCGATTGCAGCGACATGGTCAATCCCAATGTCACCGATGAACGCCCAGAAGGTAATGAAATAGAAGAGACCAACGAGGCCCACTGCGATGATAGTTGCTCGCGGGATCGCAGTCTTTGGATTCTTCGCCTCTGCGGAGTAAAGTGCTGCGGATTCGACACCGACAAACGCACTAAGCGCAAACATCACAGAAATTCCAAAACCAGGGGAAAATACCGTGGACGGCGAAACTGCTTCAACCGGAAAGGAATTTATTCCTTTATGAGCAACGATTGCAATAATCAATATTGAAAGAGCGCCAAATTCACAAATAATAAGAGGAACTACTACCTTGGCCGCGACATCAATATTCCTGATACCAAAGGCGGCAACTGCGATCATGGACATAATTATCCACGCCTGAGCGCCAATATGTATGCCGAATGACTGGGCGGAAAGGTCCACAAAATACCCGGTTAAAGTCGCGAGCGCCGCAGTCATCATTAGATATGATGCTAGGGACACGCAGGCGGTTCCCATGCCGACTCGATGCCCGAAGACAACGGTGGTGTAGCGATAAAATGCTCCATTGCCAGGTATCTCTGCCGCAAGAGCAGAATATCCCACTGCGAAGCAGAAGAGAAACAGTCCAGTTAGCAAAAAGGCGCCTGGAAGACCCGCCCCATTGCCGAAAATCACCGCGACGGGACCAACCGCTACAGTTGCACCAAGCGGGGCGGCCGCCGAGATTGTGAGTAGTGCCACCGCGCCAGTACCTAGCGTTCCGAACAGAGATGAGTCCTCGGGTGAACTTGTACCCGAAAGTGCCGACAGCTCTTCCATATTAGTACTCCAAATTGAATCGTCGCAGGAATGTGATTGATTTGTTGAGGCAAACGGCGTGTGCTACCTGCGTGGCATCATGTCAGGTAGGATGTTTTTTAAGTATGCGTTTCTTGCGTCTGAAGCTCGTTGTCTGGCCAGCTCAGATATTTCTCCATGACGATGAAGATGTAGGGTCCATATAGAATCGCTAATGGATATCGACTCCGATACTCTGTCGCAAAGATCGCTTACCTCAGGAACTACGAAATGACTTCTTAGTGCCTCGAGAAGGTAGTTTGCAGCGATTCGATTGTTGTCTATGTCTAGCCTGCGTATCTCAGGCGTGTAACCTAAGCCAAGAAGAACTTTCCGCATGGCCGGTCTCGTTCGGTAGAGCATCAAGACGCGATCAAAATAGGCGTCAAGCAATGTCTCCCATCGAACGAAAATCGTTGCACTTCCCACTGCGCAAACTTCCGTGATTTGCTGAAGGTACCGTTCCGCCAAGGCCACGAACACCAATGAAACGTCGGGAAAGAAGTGGTACACGCTGGGCGGTGCGGTGTTCAGGCTGTAGGCGATATCGTAGATACTTATGTCGCCAGGTTCGCGGAACTCCAGGAAGCTCTCCGTTACTTGGAGTATCTGTTCGAACTTCTTGCGTCCGCGCTCTTGAACAGGCCGCCGGATCGCCGAGCCTTGACGTCGCCAATCGGTATGTCGGGATGTAAGTTTCGGGGTGTCCATGGTCAAGAGCGGCTGAGACTGATGGGGCTGCCTAACCGAACGGTGCCAGCAGCCACGGCAAGTGCTTACACTTTTGCCTCTGCTACGGTGAGAGCGTATGTAGCGTCCAAGGACGACTCCAGAATCGCCATGCACGCGTTGAGCTCGTCAACCGTCGTAATAAGAGGGAAGATCATTCCCAGGACCGGGCCGATCGCCCTTGCAATGAAGCCTCGATTGCGTGCTTCTTGACTCACTGCCTCGCAGAAGGCAGTTTGTTCCTCTTCGGTGTGGCCAAGCGAGAAATCGAGAGCCGCAATGACACCGACCGAACGTGCTTCGCCTACGGCAGGATGACGAGAGAACTTCTGCATCCATGAGTTCAGTGCGGGATGGAGGTCCTTTGTCACATGTTCGAGCAGCTTCTGCTTCTCGATGACATCAATGTTCGCCAGAGCAACAGCGGCTCCCACGGGGTGGCCGCTATTTGTGAAGCCATGAACAAACATCTCATCTGCGGCTGTCAGAACATCGGCGACCTTGGCGCCGAGCCCGACTGCGGAAAGCGGGAAGTACGCCGATGTAATGCCTTTTGCCACGACCAGGATATCGGGCTGGAACCCGTAATGCTGGTAGGCGAACATCGAGCCGGTTTTCCCGAAGCCAGTGATTACCTCGTCAGAAACGAGGAGAATGTCGTGGCGTTTGCAGATCTCGGCAACCTGCTTCAGATAACTTGCGGTCGGCATGATGATACCGCCGGCTCCCTGGATAGGTTCAACGAAAAATGCGGCAACATTTTCAGCACCGAGTTCAAGGATCTTGCGCTCAAGCGACGCCGCAGCTTCGGCCCCTTGTTCTTCCGCCGTTTTGCCATTTCCGTAGCGATACCAGTACGGGGCATCAACGTGGTGAACAACACCGCTGATGGGCAAATCAAATTGCTCGTGATAGTGGTGAATGCCAGAGAGAACAGTTGTCAGGACGGTGTTGCCGTGATATGCATAGTTTCGAGCCAGCAGGATCTTACGCGTCGGCTGGTTGCGCAGCTTCCAGTAGTAGTAGATGATCTTGATGGCAGATTCGTTTGCGTCGGATCCTGTCGATGCAAAGAAGAAGGTGTCGAAGTCTCCATTGGTAAGCTCGGAGAGCTTCTTGGAGAGGAGGGCTGCGTCAGGATTCCCTTGACCCCAGAAGCTATGGCAGAATGAAAGACGCTTCATCGCCGAGTAGGCCGCAGCGGCAACTTCTTCGTTTCCGTAGCCGATAGCTGCGCAACCAAGCCCAGCGAAACCGTCGAAGAGCTCGCGCCCATCAATCGTCAAGCGAATACCCTCGCCCTTTGTCACGAGCGAAGGCCCGTCGCGTCTCAGCTCCGTCGGGCTGGTAACGGGATGGTAGTGATGTTGAATGTCCGCCGTGCGGGCATTGTTGCTCGAATCCATGTCGTGTCCTGTTGGTCTGGTAGTGTGCAACCCAGCACGTCCTCGTGCTGTGCGTGGAAGTTGATAGGCAGTTAGATATCGCTAAGTCAACGTCTCCGTGTTTAACTAGTCTGATATGGGGGCAATCTGACGATTTGAATTGTTAGCGTCCGACTCAGCCATGACCCACTAACCCTGATAGCTTGGAACTTGTTATATTTACCAATGCAACCGGCAACGAGATTTCTCTCACGCGCGGTATATGTTCTTGGTAGACACTCGCGCGCGCTTCTGTGGTGTGCGGCCTTGACGTCTCCCAAGGAAAATTCAATTTCGAAGTCGTTAGGATTCGAGAAGAATATATATTTGTACAAATAGTAGTTGCACCTATCTTCACGAAAAACCCACGCCAATAAATGATCGTTATAGATGGATTGAATAACACCGCGAACGCCTCATCAGCCGGGCATCGGACGCGAATCTAGGTGTTTTCCAGTACGCTGCACTCCTAGCCAGCAGCCCCCGGGGGAGCCCTGGCTGGCAACTTCCGCAAAAAGGCCTCATGCTCGCCCGCAACCGCTTTCGATATCATCTTCCGCGAGAAGTAGTGCGCTCAAGGCGTGCTTTTTTGAGGTTTTCGCGACCTCTCGCAAGTTCCGTCGGATTGAGGTTGGCGAAAGACTTCGTCATTGGGCGGGTGCGCAGTTCGTCTGATATACCCGTTGAACATTCCGGTGATAGCTGCGATGAGCAGAGCGCACTCCAGTACCTGCATCAGCGGCGGCTGCTCGAGGCGAAGCGGAATCTCGTATATACGATGACGACAGTGGCACAGATTTTTGACCTGCTTGGCTTTTCCGAAATCGCGTACTTTTCGCGTTTTTTCCCCCTCTGGAAGGTGTGAACTCCAGGGAGTTCCGCCGACAGCAAGCAGATTGTCAATGAGGCACTTATTGAAGTGCGCCGCGGTATCCGCGGCGCATCCTCGCGAGTTATTGGCACTCACTGAAAGCATTTCCATTCCGGCCTCAGAAGCGATAGCCAATCCCGACGAAAACTGCGATAGGGTCACCTGTGATCTTGCTTGAGTTTGTCAGGGTTGTTTGACCGGACTGAGATACAGCATTAAAGTGTGCATGCGTTACAAGCGGAAGATAGGTCGCGGACGCAGTCATATACCAGCGATCGGAGATCTGATATGACGCACCAAGGGAGAAAACTGGATTCCACGAATTGCTCAGCGACCCTTCGGCATGCCCACCCGGGCCGCCAAACTGGGTCAGCACGCCAGCAATGTTCGGGTTCAACTGGACTGCGGAAAACCAGGTGTAGTTCACGCCTGCACCGATGAAGGGGCGAAACCGGTTGTTAGCGGCACCGAAGAAATACTTGGCAAGAAGAATCGGTGCCCATGCTCGGGCCGTTGCGAAAGGGTGTAGGTCACCCATTTGAAGTGCCGGACCGCCCGAACCCAAAGGAGTTACGTTGCCTTGCGCGTATAAATTCAGTTTTGGCGGCACGCCCAGAATCGCTTCGAGGGCGATGTTATCCGTCACGAAATAGGAAAGCGTTAGCTCGGGGGTGACGACATTGTGTACTTGCGCATCTGTTCCTGCTGACGTGAAGGTTCCAAACGGCGACTGACTTTGAAGTTCCGTAGCACGTGATCTTCCGAAGTCAATCCACGCCGGACCTAGCGACGCGACAAAGCTCCCCACGCTTTGCGAGAATGCCATCGGCGAGGCCGACATTGCGAGCACCATTGCCGGGATGCTCATATTGAAACGCTTTAGCATACTTGTCTCCGATACCCATCGATTGATTCAAACTATTTGGCAGTTGTGGGTCTTTTGATTCTTCTGTCTACATTGTCGAATGCCCCAGATATTTCGAAAAGCGCAGCCAATATTCGAGAGAGCATGTGGACGTGACTATGATTTTCGTCACACCGAATGCAGTGTCGACGACCAATTTCGTGCTGTCTTGTCTGGAAGGGACCAGATTGTTGATGTTTCGTGCCATGCTGGCGGCTAAATCTGGTCTGCTCACTTGCGGAAAGAGAGTGCTCAGTGGCACTCAATTGAAGCGTTCGATATCTTGGCGGCTTATCGTAAATCGCTTGCTCGGTGACGCAACTCAAATTCACTACGGCTCTTCAAGCGACTTTTGCGTAATAGTAGAATCGAGGCGGGCGCATCGCGCGTTGTCCGCAGCATGCCCATATCACAGTGCAAGACCGCGAACCAGTCAACCGATCTTTAGCAATCAAGATCGCGAGCTGAAACGCGCCGCCCAAAGTCCGGCGGCTAGCCTTTCGAGTGTTCACCCTAGTTCGCGCGATTGAATGTTGATCTTATTTGCTATTGACTCTGCGCATGTAATTGAGTTGTCGCCAGTATTCAATCCTAACGTCCGGTACTCGCGTGCCGACATTCCGAAGTGATGTCGAAAGAGTCTGCTGAAGTGAGCAGCGTTGTTGAAACCCCAACTCATGGCGATGTCGGTGATTGATCGATGATGCCAAGCTGGTTGGGCAAGCCAATTCGCACAGCCATCGAGACGCTTATGGAGGATAAAATCGCTGATAGATTTGTCGCTATTAGCAAATATGCGATACAAATAGCGTTGCGATATACCGAGCGCGGCTGCGACTTGGGATGGGCGCAGAGCCGGGTCGCGAAGATTCTCGGAGATGAAGACGTGAGCGCGGCGCAAATGCATTTCCCGAACGTCCGACACGAGTACTGGAGACGTGTTGAAATATTCGGACAGTGCTGCCGAAATGAGATCAGCGGTAGTGCCGCAAAGGTGTTCGATAACTGTTGGGGAGCGTCGAATGTGGCCGAACTCACGATAGATGGTACTGACGTGTTCGACTGCGATGCGCCCGAGACCGCTCTGTGCAGGCACCCGAATGGCAGTATGTCTGCGATCGCAAGGCCCGCGAGACGACAAAAGTGCGCGACGGAAGCGCACTGTGTATTGCTGGCCGGAGAAGTTCCATATGAACGGACGGGAGGCGTCATATATCACCATGTCATTCGGACCGAGCTGGGCAGTGCGGCCATCTTGGAGAATCGTACTGATTCCGCTCAATTGCACGGACAAGAGAACGTGCTCCCCATCCTTGCCTTCCGAAAGACCTTGGCGATGATTTGCTACATGGTCGGTCGCCTGGAGGTGTGAAATGCAGAACGGACCATCATCTATCATGTCAACCCGTGCTTCAAAATGCTGCCGTTGCACATTCTCAGCTGACATTGACATTGGTGCGCAATAGTCCGTGATCCACCTTTCCCATGCGGCAAGACGATCACTGGGCGCGAACTCGGATGTCGTAAATGAACGCCTCATGGTTTGTGTGCCTCATTCGTCGGATTTCGTAGCTATCCGTATTCTTGAAGAGATTTCTGGCATGGCCCACTCGGTTGCGTCTTGAATACCACCCGGGCGGGAAGTGGTGCGCGAGCACCCCTCCCGACGCAGGCTTATCCTGCGCCTGACTGCCCCCCGGAGACAAGTCAGGGGGCACTACACTCGGCTATCTTTAACGACGTGGATTAGACCTGTGCGCCCAGTTGTCGACGAATGTCGAATCGATCAAAGTGTGCCCGTTTCTCGATGATTTTGCCGTCGGCAACTTTCAGGAGCATCATCAGCGAGAAGTGCACCGTCTTGCCAGTAGGTTCCACACCTTCGATCGGTCCGGATTGTTTGCCCTCGAACGTCAAATAGGCGGCGACTTGGTCACCTTCGGCAAGCAACGCCTCAATCGGAAACCGGAAACCCTTGAAGGCGTCGAAGTTCTTCTTCTCCGACTGGACGAAGCCGTCCGTACCGTAGATTGGCGTATCAACCTGCGTGTAGAACACAAAGTTCGGATGACAGAGTTCAGCGGCGGCGACATAGTCTTCCCGCTGGAGTGCGGCGTAGAATTTACGGACAAGGTCCTTGTTCGCTTCAACAGACATGATATTGATCCTTCTAAATAATTTGAGGAGTTTTGTCCGCGGTTTAGAGGACGCAAACCTCGCCGTCTTCCGGGACGAGCAGGTAGTTGACCATGCCTTTCTCTGCCGAGAATTCGCGCAGTTCCTTGCGTGTCAACAGAGCATGGTTGACTGCTTCCATGTGAGTCGCAATCAGAGTGGCGTGCGGCGCTGCCTGATGGACCTTATAGACATCCTCCTTACCCATGATGATCGAACCGAGACCGGGGACTTGGGCATCGCCGCTATTTAGGATGATGGCATCGGGCTGATAGGTTTCTACGCAGCTTTCGACATATTTATTCCACACCGTGTCGCCGGCCAGATACAGCGTTTTTTCTGACGGATGCTTGAAAACGACGCCACTCACCTGACCCAGTAGATCACCAATGGCGTGAATTGCTTCGTCCGACCCGTGTTGACCGGGAGTCTTGATGAGCGTCAGCCCGTTGAATGACGAGTCTTCCGTCAGCAAGCGAACATCTGAAAACCCTGATGCTTTCACAATCTCAGCATCTTCTTCATGCTGGACGAAGATCGGCATGTTCTTCGGGATCAAGGATTTGGCGCCGTCGTCCCAGTGATCCAGATGCGTGTGGGTAACGATGATGGCGTCCACGTCGAGAATCTGCTCGACGGAGATGGGCAACTCCACCGTTGGCCAAAAGAGATGGCTGTTCGCAGTGCCTTCGAATCCGGGGTAAGTGCCTTTCGGGGAGAGTACGGGATCGACCAGGAACCGCGTGTTGGCGAATTCCACGATGACGGTTGCATTGCGGATTTGCTGGATCTTCATGAGGACCTCCTTGTGCGTGGAGAAATTGTTACGGAACGATCGTTACATAACAAAGGAAAAAAATGCATGCATAAAAGCATGCACATCTTCAATCGAGATTCGAGAACAACAGCCTTAAAGCATCGTTCAGCCGCTCGTTATCGTAACCAGCGCGGACCATTACCTGAAGCCCTGGGAATGCCACGACGAGCAGCTGAGCAATGTCTCGCGCGGGCTTTGAGGACCTCACCGAGCCATCTCTTTTACCGCGCTCTATCGCACGTCTCAGCGCGTGCTCAATATGCTGAAAATCGTCCTGCACGCGCTGCCGGACCTCAGGGTCGTGCGGAGCCATCTCAACCGCTTGATTGATGCTCATGCATCCATTCGAAAACTGCGGCGAGTGGGCGTCCGTGACGATCATGCGAAAAAACGTCTCGATGGAGTGGCGTGCCGGTCCATGCTCAAGAATGTTGCGCATGTCGCGAACGCGGTCGTTTCGGTACGCATCGAATGCCGCCAGAAAGAGCTCGTGTTTTCCGCCAAATGCTCCATAGAGGCTGCTTTTTCCGAGGCCGGTCGCCTCTACCAAATCAACGACTGAAGTGCTCTCATAGCCCTTATGCCAGAAAACCCCCATCGCTTTGTGCAAAACTTCTGCGGCATCGAACTCCCGTGGCCGCGCCATAAACTACCCTCGCTTCAATTGCGGTTACGTCTCGCAGTAGGTGCTATTATGGAACATCCGTTACGGAATGTCAATCAGACTGACCGGAGTCCTCGTCGGGAGAGTTTGTGCTGTTCTGACGCCAAACGGGCTGGCGTTCGGGGGTCTTTAACGTCCCTCGTTGGGAACACACGGGGGTGTGCCGTTTCGCGTTTGCGGCAGGTATGGGCGCCCTGCCATCGTGAGCCGCCCCGAATGAAAGGCCGGTCGCATATCCGCCGCAGATGCGAATGTGGTACAGGATCAGTTGCGCTTGGGAGGACGGTGCTGGAAGGCGTGTGTGGGAGGAGGTCGAAGCGGACCGGTGTCGAAGCATCGACTGAGCGCTCACTGGTGCGACCGTCCACTCGTGGGCCTTCAGGACTCAAAGAGTCAGGAAGTGGGAGGAAGACCGGTAGCGCGTCGCTCCCGAGTTGAGCGTTGCTCCACTCAAAAGGTTGCAACCTGCACCCATGCCGACGCAATCCTGAAGTGTGCTTGTTGCGTCACGCCGTTCTATTCAGGAAGCGTACTGGAATTCGCGAGGTGATGCATGTTGGGGGGGGTCTCAGATCTTCCCCCTGGCTACAAACATCGCCGACATCATTTCCATGGAGCGGTCAGCCAGACCGCCTGCATTCTCGCAGCGAGCGAGTCTGTGGGCCGCCTACACGGCCGGGTGAAATACGACACCATTTGCTGTGGGGGGGGCACGCATGTTCAGACTGCCAATGGCCTAAAGCACGTTGTCTGGTCTGTCAGATAGATGCTGTGCTGGCATACAAATTGCTTAATCTTGCCCGATCGCGCGCCGCAGGTGCTGCAGTGCGCTGCGCGGGGAGTCTAGCCCTAAATACTGGACATGTCGGCCGGGTGTCCCAAAGCTTTGGTGATCAAATGAGATTTTTAGCTCATCTCTTGGATGTGATGCATGTGCGCGGTGTGTGCGAATTGCGTCGTTCAATCACGAAATCCGCACAGATCGAAGTCAATGAATACTGCAATGTGCCGGAGCTCAGTTGGCATTATGTCGTCCAGGGGGGCGTGCGTGTCGTTGACGCGGCAGGACGTCGTCGTTCAATGGTCGCTGGCGACATTGCGGTGATGGTCGATGCCTGCGGGCACCGATTGGAGCCATTAAATGCCCGGGATGCTCTTGAACGGAGCTCAGCGGTTGAATCTCGGCCGACGGAGGTACTTAGCGGCAGGTTCTTCGTATCGTCGCTTTATCTCGTACTTCTGCGTCGCTGCCTGCCCTCAATCGTGGTCTTTAGCGTGCAGGGGCAAAGTACACCGCAATTGCGCCTTTCTCGCCTCATTGCACTTATCTTGGACGAAGCCTGCGATCCAGAGACGGGTGGTTCCTATTTCGCAAGCAATCTCGCATCAGCGCTCTTTTTCATGACGTTGCGTTGTGAGCTGGCGAACCAGCATTCCGGAGGTGGTCGGGCGTGCGAGGAGGGGTATCTCGAGCCGGCGTTCGATCACATGTTCTCCAACCCGTCGCATGATTGGACGGCTCACGAACTTGCCCTTGTCTGTCAAATCCACGAGAGTGCCTTCCTCGAATTATTCATGTCCTTCACTGGAGAATCTGTATCTGATTTTCTGGGCGGGATACGCATCGTGTCGGCGATGAAAATGTTATTGGAATCCGATGATGTAGGGAAGGTGGCGTCGAGGGTGGGTTGCAATGATGTTGAGTTTTTTGAAAAACTACTTGTCAATAAATCAGGTTTCGACGTATCGAGCTGGAAAATATGGGGTGGTAATAGGTTGAAGAATTCGTCCGGCGAATATGTTTGATGTACGAGTAGATATCAATGAAGGAACGTGTTTTGAGAAAGGGTAGATAGATGAATTCCCTGCACAGTGAAAGCGATTCGCCCGGATTTTGGAGGGAGCAGGAGATGCTCCTTCTCCAGCAAATCATGAGTCTTGTGGGGAAAAGTCTTTCGACGGACATAGTCCTACGTGAAACGCTCCATCTTATGTCTGAGCTCCTTGGGCTGAACAGAGGGCGTATTGTGCTCATGGATGAAGCGACTGACAGTTGCAGAATCCGCTATGCGTATGGCCTCAAGCCCGACGAAATAGAACGGGGGTGCTACAAGATTGGTGAAGGAATAACGGGGCATGTGCTGCGCCACGGTCAGTTAGTCATCATACAGGATATCGATCGGGACGACGTTTTCCTCGCGCGAGCTGTTCCACGGGATCGCCTTCCGCCGGGCCCCGTTTCATTTATTGCTCTGCCGATCCGGATAGAGGATCGCAGTGTAGGCGTTCTTGCGTGCCATCGAATTCGCGCCCGGAATCGCGCTCTATCGAGCGACGTTTCTATTTTGCGGATCCTGGCGATACTGGCCGGACATCTTCTCCATCTTGATTCGATGATGAGGGCGAGAACGCGGGCGCTTGAGGAGCAGAACGAAATGTTGATGCACGCGCTCGAGCACGAGAGTGCAAAGTACGGAATCGTGGGCACCTCGCCTGCACTGTTGAGGGCCATCTCGGAGTTGGAGCGGGTCTCGGATGCTTCAGCGAGCGTCTTGCTGCTTGGTGAATCTGGAACGGGCAAGGAGTTATTCGCCAGAGCTCTGCACCTGTCCGGCCAACGGAGTGACAAGCCGTTCATAAAGGTGAACTGTGCGGCAATTCCCGACTCGCTTTTCGAGTCCGAATTGTTTGGCTACGAACGTGGTGCGTTTACGGGGGCCACGGGTGTGCGAGAGGGACTTTTCGAACAGGCGACTTCGGGCACTATATTCCTTGACGAAATTGGTGAACTGCCGCTCGCGTTGCAAGGAAAGCTGCTTCGCACATTGCAGGAAGGCACAATAACTAGGCTTGGGGGAAAGCGGGAAATCAAGGTGGACGTCAGGCTTGTTGCCGCGACCAACAGAAGCCTGGAGATAGATGTTGCCAACGGCATGTTTCGACAGGATCTCTATTACAGACTCAACGTTATTCCTATTCGTCTGCCGTCGTTAGCAGAGCGCAAAGGCGACATTCGACCTTTGGCTTTGCACTTTCTTAGCCGTACAAACCAGGCAAACCAACGCAACGTCAATCTTGCGCCTGACGCGCTTGCCAGGCTTGAGGATCATCAATGGCCAGGCAATATCCGGGAGCTTTCGAATTTCATCGAGCGCGTCGTGCTGCTCGCCGACAAGCCAATACTTCACTCGGAAGATGTCGAACGGTTTATGCCCGCAGCTGAATTGGTGCCAGCGCTGGAGACCTCAAGGTCGACGCAGCAGGCGAGAATTCAAGTCCCGGAAGGAGTGCGCCAGTACATGGCGAACGACTCGCATTCTGCTGACGAACTTCGACAAGCGTTGCGGACGGCTGGCGGTAACAAGTCGCGCGCAGCGCAACTGCTAGGTTTGACGACACGCCAGTTTTCGTATCGCTGGCAGAAAATCTGCAGTTAGGGTGAGATGACAATGTTCGACAAAATGTCGACATTGTAAACAATCTGGTATTTGACCGAACTGGCTGGTCGGGCGGGTGGTGACGAAAAACACAACCAATACAAAGCAGTAAAGGGGTTTTTGTGTCTTGGCACGGTCGTTGCTTAGTCTGATGTGCGATCACGCAGATCGTTTTATCCGGCTTTTATGGCACGTCTGTTACCAGGAGAAATACCTTGAGTACCGAAACCGTCACCACCTACCTGCGCCCCATCGACCGCGAAGGCCTTCTGAAATTTGCCGCCGCTGGCCGTGAGAACCCCGAGCGTAAGGGCAGCAACAAGGTCCACACGGTAATGCAGGGGCAGTTCCGCTCGTGGAGCTATGTGGGCACGCACAACCCGGTCGTCGTGGATGAGCCGGTCCACCTTTTCGGCGAAAACACAGTCCCCGCTCCGGGTGAGATCGCATTGTCCGCACTGGGTGGTTGCCTGAGTGTCGGCATCACAGCCGTTGCAACCTACCGCGAAGTCAAACTTTCGCGCCTAGAAATCTTCCTCGAAGCCGATATTGGCAATACCGCCGCGTGGGGCGCCGGCGGCGCCGAACGTCAGCCTGCGCAAATGGGCTTCCAGGCGATTCGCGTAAAGGTCCTCATCGAAGGCGATGCCACGCGTGAGGAACTGGACGATATCGTCAAGCACGCAAACTACTTTTCGCCCGTCGCCAACACGATGCGCAATCCCGTCCCGTTCAGCATCGCGCTCGCTGACTAAGCCGCAGCACGCTCCATCACTCTGATAAACGGGAGTATCGCATCATGATAGCGGTTGATTTTCCTGGCGACCGGATCGATTCGACGTGGACCGATTCGCAGGTCATGTCAAACGTGACGGCCGTCGCCGATGGCCCGCTTGCCGAAGCCGCGCATCGCATTGACGAGGGACATTACCCTCTCGAGATCATGGGGTCGCTCGGCGCCGCAGGCGCATTCGGTGCGCACCTCGAGCGAGGTGGTCGTCGGGTTGGCTTGGCACTGGATGCCATGCGCGCTGTGAGTCGCCGTTGTGGGTCGACCGGGTTTCTCACGTGGGCGCATGACGTCTGTGGGCTTTACATGGAGCAATCCGATAATCCCGCACTGACAGGCGAACTGCTCAATGATCACGCGATGGGGCGTACTTTTGGGGGCACGGCGCTTTCAAATCCGATGAAAGCGCTGGCAGGTATAGAAAAGATGTTGTTGCGCGCAGTGAGGGTGGCCGGGGGGTATCGCGTTAGTGGCGCACTGCCGTGGGTGAGTCATATCGCCCCCGGACAGTACTGCGGTGCCATGGCGGGGGTGTTCCGCGACGATGGCTCACTGTCGCACGAGATCATGTTCCTGTTGAAGTTCGCGCCCGAGGTCGTACTGCGCCAATGCCCCGAATTTTCGGGCATGGAAGGAACGAGCACTTGGGGCATACGCTTGGACAACTACTTTGTTGGAGAGGACGCGATGATTGCAGATCCTGCGCGCCCTCTCATTGCAAAGATACGAGCGGTATTTGTGCTACTGCAAGCTGGAATGGCGATCGGGATTGCACAGGGGAGTATCGACTCCATCCGCGAAGTCGAGCCTGTGCTTGGTCACGTCAACCAATTCCTTGAGGATGGCGCCGCGGAGCTTCAGGCGGAGTACGACGAACTGGGGGGGCGAGTTGCTCGGCTTGCGGAGACGCCTTATGACGGCAGTAAAGACTATCTGCTCCATGTGCTTGACGCACGTGTGCAAGGCGCGCAACTGGCGCTGCGCGCTGCAAATTCTGCGCTTATGCATCAGGGAGCTCGCGGCTACCTCATGAGCGCCGCTCCGCAGCGCCGTGTGCGCGAGGCCCAGTTCGTAGCGATCGTCACCCCCGCCATCAAGCACCTGCGTTGGGAGATGGCTCGTCTGTCGAAAGAGGAGGTCCCCGAATGAACACGCCGACCACGTTGCCGTGGAGGCAATTCCTCTGCCGGGCCTGTGGCTTGATTTATGACGAAGAACTGGGCGATCCAGATAGCGGGCTCGCGCCAGGGACGCGATTTGACGATATTCCGGAGGACTGGGCTTGTCCGCTCTGTGGAGTCGTGAAGGCGGATTTCGAGCCTTATGAGCCGCTTGAGCGAACGGCACTGCAGACTGACGCTGCTGCCGTTGCTCCTTCGCGTGAGCTCGGGGTCGTCATCGTGGGCGGCGGAATCGCAGGGTGGAGCGCGGCTGAAGCGTTGCGAGCGCTCGATCCCGCAGTACCTATCACCCTCGTGACCGCATGCAACGGCGACAGATATCTGAAGCCCGAACTGTCCGTAGCGCTCGGGCGCTGCTTGAAACCTGCAGATCTGGTTCGTGAGTCTGCCGTAAATGCAGCCCGGCGCCTCAACGTGCGGCTGATGACTGAAACGTTCGTCGTCGGTATTTCCCCGTCGCTCAATCAGGTTCGGACGACGCGAGGGGCGATTCGCTATACGAAGCTCGTAGTCGCACAGGGGGCGCGTCCGGCACTGCCAGAGCAGATGCCAGCTTCACTCTGCTGGCGTGTCAATGATTTGGCGGGGTGGTCAGGGCTTCAGGCACGATTGGATGGCGCGAAAAAACACGTCGCGATTGTCGGTGCCGGAATGATTGGATGCGAACTCGCAGAGGACTTTGCGCGCGCAGGTCACGCGGTGTCACTTATCGATGTGAACCCCGGTCCGTTGGCCAGCCTGGTTCCGGCAATAGTTTCTGAAAAGCTCTTGACGAGCTTGCAGGATGGGGGTGTCAGATTTTTGGGGGGGCGTCACATCGAGAAGATCGAGAAAGCGGAAAACGACCAAAAAGACATTCTGCTGCAAGGCACTGAGCAAATTCGCGTTGACGAAGTCGTTGCCGCAACAGGACTCGTTACCGAAACGCGGCTCGCGAAAATGGCAGGACTTGCGTTTGACCGAGGCATTGTTGTCGATCCGTTGTCGATGCAGACAAGCGTCGAAGACATTTACGCGATCGGCGACTGCATCAGTGTCGCCGGGGTGCCGTGCCGTTTCATCGAGCCGATCGTGCGCCAGGCGGGTGTTCTTTCGCATCACGCGCTCAATCGGGAACATGCCGGCTATGTCCACAGCACGCCTATGATCCGCCTGAAAACGAAGGCATTTCCCGTCGTTCTCCACGGGGTCCCACGCTCAGATGGCACGTGGAGCGCTCCGGAGGATCGAGATGGGCAGATTTGCATGGAGCAGAGCCTTGATGGTCGAGTGATTGCACGTATCGAAGCAGGCGTCACTAAGCAGCGGCTTGTTGCTTGAACGTCCTGCCGCCCGTAGGGCGGCTAACCCAAGTCCGGATTGAAGCAGGTGCGTCGAACATGAAAGATGAGAATCCGTATCGTCCGTATAGCCCGGACCACTCGCTGGAGCGCTGTTCATGTGGCATGCACGGCAGCCAGGACGAACACACTGCACGCAGCGGCGCTGCGTCGCGCCCCCAGGGGCAGGGTGACGAAACTCAGTCGCGTCATTTCATCGAAATGGCAGCCGTCCGGGCGCTGTTCCCCCACGATGCGCTGCGCCGCCGATTCCTGCGAGCAGTCGGCGTCAACGCTGCGCGTGCCGCTATCGCAAGTGTGCTTCCCTTAGCTGACCTTCAGGCGATGGCTGAGGAAAAGCGCCCACTGGAGAAGAAAGACCTGAAGATCGGCTTCATCCCGATTAATTGCGCCACGCCGCTGATTACAGCGGAACCAATGGGGTTCTATCGGGAGCAGGGCCTCAACGTCACACTTAGCAAGACCGCTGGGTGGGCCCTGGTTCGCGATCAGATGCTGAATCATCAGCTCGACGCATCGCATTTCCTGGCGCCGATGCCGCTCGCCATTTCGATGGGGCTTGCGTCTGCTGCCCAGCCGATGCGAGTTGCCGCCATTCAGAACGTCAATGGCCAGGCGATTACGCTAGCTCTGAAGCATAAGGACAACCGCGATCCGAAGAACTGGAGGGGCTTCAAGTTCGCCATTCCGTTCGAGTACTCGATGCACAACTTCTTGCTCCGCTACTACCTCGCAGAGCACGGACTTGACCCCGACCGCGATGTTCAGCTGCGAGTGACTCCGCCCGCGGAGATGATTGCCAATTTGCGGGCAGGAAACATTGACGGATTCCTAGGGCCGGATCCCTTCAATCAGCGTGCTGTGTATGACCAGGTGGGCTTCATTCATATCCTGTCGCGCGACATTTGGGATGGGCACCCTTGTTGTGCGTTCGGTGTGGCGCAGGACTTCATCGACAAGAATCCAAACACGTTTGTGGCGTTATATCGTTCTCTGCTGAAGGCCTCCGCGAATGCCCACAAGCTGGAGAATCGTCCTGCGATTGCGCGTGCTATCTCGACGCCGAATTATCTGAACCAGCCGGAAACAGTCATTTTGCAGGCACTCAACGGTCACTACGCCGATGGTCTTGGGCATGTGCGCGATCAGCCAGACCGAACGGATTTTCAGCCGCTGCCGTGGTATTCGATGGCCACCTGGATGCTCACACAAATGCAACGGTGGGGCTACATCAAGAAGCCGATTTCCTACGATGACCTTGCAAAAAAAGTGTTCTTGCTTACGGACGCGCGCGTGCAAATGAAGGCGCTGGGGCAAGAAGCCGACCAGGATGCGATAGCTACGGGGATGCGGAAATTCTCAGTGATGGGCCGTGAGTACGATCCCGCGGACCCTGCCACGTACCTCGCACATTTTGCAATCAAGCGGACCTGACTCAAAGGATATGAGATGAAGTCTTCAATTCGGTTGCAGGCTGCATTTGTGTCACTTGCCATGGTGGCCATCCTGCTTGTTTGCTGGCAGTTCGCAACAACTGCGGGCACGCAAGTTCAGCAGGCACCTACGACACCAGAGCAAAAGGAGTATGCCCGGTTGATGGGGCAGGCTCCGGGCGATCAATCGGCTGAGCCAACAAGTGATGGTTTCCCCACGCCAGCGCAGTTCTTGTCCGTCGCAGCGAAAAACCTCGCGCACCCCTTCTACGATCATGGTCCGAATGACAAAGGGATCGGCATCCAGTTGGGACATTCCCTTTTGCGTGTCGCTGGCGGATATCTGCTGGCTGTCGTCGTGTCGATACCGCTGGGTTTCCTGATTGGCATGTCACCGCTTCTATATCGCGCTTTTGATCCGTTCATTCAACTACTGAAGCCGATCTCTCCGCTCGCGTGGATGCCAATCGCGCTGTACACGATCAAGGATGCTTCTGTTTCCGCAATTTTTGTGATTTTCATCTGCTCCCTATGGCCGATGCTGATCAATACGGCATTTGGCGTCGCAAACGTAAGGCGGGAGTGGTTGAACGTTGCTCGCACCCTCGAAGTTTCGCCGTTGCGCAAAGCGCTCCAGATTGTCTTGCCTGCCGCTGCACCCACAATTATCACGGGAATGCGGATCTCGATGGGGATTGCATGGCTTGTGATCGTGGCTGCTGAAATGCTGGTCGGCGGGACGGGCGTTGGCTATTTCCTCTGGAATCAGTGGAACAATCTTTCTCTGACAAATGTCCTGTTCGCGGTAGTCATCATCGGAGTTGTGGGAATGCTCCTCGACCAGCTTTTCGCGCGCCTGCAAAAGAAGGTGACCTATGCAGAGTAACGACAGTCGCAGCACAATCGGCGGAGCATTCATTGAGATTGACAACCTCTCGAAACGTTACCGCGCCGACCTTCCACCGGTCTTCGAGGACGTGACTTTCAAGATCGACCGTGGAGAGTTCATTTGCGTAATTGGTCATTCTGGCTGTGGAAAAAGCACGATTCTGAACGTGCTTGGTGGGCTTGAGCAGGCAAGTGGTGGCAGTGCCGTCATGGGCGGACGGGAGATAGCTGGCCCAAGCCTTGATCGCGGCGTAGTGTTCCAGGGGCATGCGCTGTTGCCTTGGCTCACAGCGAAACAGAATGTCGAATTTGCCGTCCGGTCACGGAATCCAGACTGGACACGGCAACAGATTCAAGACTGCGCGATGCGCTTTCTCGATATGGTTGGGCTCACGCGAGCGATCGACAAAAAGCCATCGGAGCTATCGGGTGGTATGCGCCAGCGCGTCGGGATTGCCCGCGCGTTTTCCGTCGCGCCTAAGATGCTTTTGATGGATGAACCTTTCGGGGCACTCGATGCGTTGACGCGTGGTGTTATTCAGGATGAGCTTTTGCGCATCTGTCTGGCTACGCATCAGACCGTTTTCATGATCACACATGACGTGGACGAAGCAATCTTGCTTGCTGACCGAATTTTTTTGATGAGTAATGGTCCGCGTGCTCGCCTTGCAGAGATCGTTGTGAACACGATGCCCCGGGAGAGGACACGAGAATCGCTGATTCACGATCCTCAGTTCTATCGGATCCGAAACTATCTCATCGATTTTCTCGTCCGACGGTCCGCAACGATCCAGCAGGATATCGAACAAGGGCGCGACATGCATCAAATGACGCAGATTGTTCGTCCCGGTCTGTGCCAAGACAACGTTACGGAGCTTGAACAGGGTCGCGTGCTCCGTACCGGAAATATGGCTTAATTTTTCTAGTGGTAGATTTTTTTAAGGATAGTCACATGATTTCGAGTCGCACGCAGGTTACCGAGATGATCGTTTCGGCGAAGGTTCGCAAGGGCCTCAAGTGGGCAGATGTCGCTGAAAAAGTAGGCATGGCGAAGGAGTGGACTACCGCCGCATGCCTCGGTCAGATGCAGCTGAGCAAAGAGCAGGCCGCCATCGTTGGTGAAATCTTCGAGTTGTCCGATGAAGCCATCGCGTGGTTGCAGATTGTTCCATACAAAGGTTCACTGCCGACGGCTGTTCCGACGGATCCGCTGATCTATCGCTGGTACGAAATGGTGAACGTGTACGGCACGACCATCAAAGAGTTGATCCACGAAGAGTTCGGTGACGGGATCATGAGTGCAATCGACTTTTCGATGGACATCCAGCGCCAAGCGGATGCGAAAGGTGACCGCGTAAGTGTGGTGCTCTCCGGCAAATTCTTGCCGTACAAGTCCTACTGACCGTAAAAGGGAAGGACCTATGATGTTCACCGGGGCCGTCTACGGCTTGGCAATCGGCGCCGTCCTTGGACTGACTGGAGCTGGCGGCGTTATGGCCGTGCCGGCACTGATGCTGGGTCTAGGGTTGACGCTGCATGATGCAGCGCCAATCTCCCTGATTGCAGTCTCATCTGCGGCCGCAATTGGCGCGGTAACGGCTTTAAGGCGTGGTCATGTGCGCTATAGGGCGGCCATTGCAATGTCCCTTGCGGGAGCAGTCGGCGCGCCAATTGGAGCGCATTTAGCACACGAGATGCCACAGCGATGGCTAACGTTCATATTTTGCGGAGTGATGCTGTTCGTAGCGGTCCGGATGATTGCTCAGGTGCTAGGAAACGCTAACCAGCGCGAACAGTCCAGCAAAAATCTGCTCTGTCGGGTGAATCCTGAAACCGGGCGATTTCATTGGACAGCAGGCTGTGCCGCGTCGATGGCAAGTATTGGTGCCTCGGCTGGGCTGTTCACTGGCATGCTTGGTGTAGGGGGCGGCTTCGTCATTGTCCCGGCATTGCGGCAGTTTAGCGATTTGCCGATGGTTGGTGTTACTGCGACGTCACTGGCAGTCGTAGCGCTCGTAAGTTCCTTTACCGTAGTCGGGTCACTATTAGGCGGCGCTCACATTGCGTCTGTTGGCTGGGTCTTTACCGGGGCGATGGTCGTCGGACTTGCGGGCGGCCGTATAGCGACGCATCGGTTGCCATGGCAGTGGGTCCAGTCGGTGTTCGCTTTGCTCGTCCTCAGCGTCGCTGTGCTGTGGCTAAAGCAGACATTCGCCTGAGGGTCAGAGAAGATGGAAGTTAGAATTGAGCCGTTCTTCGACCCGGCGACGTCGACATTCAGTTACGTCGTGAACGCGAAGGGCTACCGCGAATGTGCAATTGTGGATTCTGTTCTCGGCTTTGAACTGAGGGCTTTGAGAGTCTCGACGGAAGCTGCTGACAAGATCGCAAGTTACATTAGAGAGCACGACCTGCTGGTTCAATGGCATCTCGAGACGCACGTACATGCTGATCACTTGTCCGGCGCAGACTATCTGAAACAAGAACTTGGCGGTCAGATCGGCATTGGCTCGGGCATAGTCGAAGTGCAACGAGTATTCCGGGAAATATTCGATTTTGGGTCCGAGTTTGAGCCCAACGGAAGTGACTTTGACCATCTCTTCGAATGTGGCGAGAAGTTCAACGTCGGCCCTTTGGTCGTTACGGTGATGCACGTGCCGGGCCATACTCCCGCTGATGTGGCATTTCTATTCGGGGAATCTGTGGCATTTGTTGGTGACACGATATTCATGCCAGACGTTGGCTCTGCTCGTTGCGATTTTCCTGGAGGAAGCGCCGAGAACCTGTACAAATCAGCTCGCCGGATCCTCAAACTCGGGGAAGAAACGCGTCTCTTTTTGTGTCACGACTATCCTCCTGACGGACGCGAGCCGATTTGCATGACCAATGTTCGACACCAGAGGCACGCAAACATCCATGTTCGCGACGGAATCAATCTGGCGACGTTCAGAGACATGCGCAACAGGCGAGACCAGAGCCTGTCCTTACCGGGGCTATTCTTCCCTTCCATCCAGGTTAATTTGCGCGCAGGGAAGCTTCCAGTGCAGAACTCGCGTGGGAGGAGATTTATGCAGTTTCCCATCGACTCGATCTGATTGTGTGCGGCTGAATCGCGATTACGACATCTATAAAAATCGATTAAAGGCAAGCCATTGAGAACGATCATCAACAATATGAGAATCGGAGCCCGTCTCGGAGCTGGCTTTTTCGTCGTTCTCTTTCTTTTGGTTGTCATTGTTGTTGTCGGTGCGTACAAGCTCGTCAGCATTGACCGAGATACGCAGTTGCTGGTTGACAGTGACTTTCGCAGCGCAACTGCGGCGCATGCTATAGACAAGCGAACGCAAATGAACGCGCGATACTCGCTGCAACTAATTCTGGCCCGAGACGATGCATCGGTGAATGCTCTTCTGGACAAGATTCACACGAATCAGAAGGAGAACGCGACTTTCCTCGACACGATTCAAAGATCTGACACATCTGATCGGGCAAGAGAACTGCTTGCCACTCTGCGTGAGCGTCGCGATACACTAATGTCGGCGCTCTCGAGCGTTAGCATCGCACTTGAACAGCATAATCAGGATGCCGCAGTCAAAATTACGACGGATAGAACAATCCCTGCCTTGACCGCGTTGAGTGAGACAACTGACCAGCTTGTTGCACTGGAAAAAGCACACGCAGATGTTCGAAGTGCGACCGTTGTCGACAAAATTCGTTCCTCCCTTCACTTCATGTTGGCACTCGGCGCAATTACATTGGTGTTTGGAGCTGCCTTTTCACTCCTGCTAACACGAACAATCACTCGCCCAATCATCCAGGCTGTGGACGTGGCGAGCACGGTTGCATCGGGTGATTTGTCTTTGCACGTTACCGCTCAATCGCTCGACGAGACTGGGCAACTTCTTCGCTCGCTTGATGGCATGAGCAGGAGTTTGGGGGGCATAGTGGCACAGGTGCGTGTGGGTACGAACGCCATCGCTACGGCCGCAACACAGCTGGCCTCTGGAAATACAGACTTGTCATCTCGTACAGAGGAGCAGGCTGCGTCTCTGGAGCAGACCGCTGGGGCAATGGAGGAGTTCACCGCCACCGTAGGCCGCAATTCAGATAGTGCAGAACGTGCGAATAGTCTCGCGCGTAAAGCTGCGGAGGAGGCCAGACGCGGAGGAGATGCCGTCGAGCGAGTGACGTCGACAATGCGTGGGATTTCTAGCAGTTCGCAGACTGTCGAGAGCATCGTTGAAGTTATCGAGGGAATTGCGTTCCAGACGAATATCCTTGCCCTCAATGCTGCAGTAGAGGCTGCGCGGGCCGGAGAACAGGGTAGAGGATTTGCAGTGGTGGCAGGAGAGGTGCGCGCCTTGGCTCAACGCAGTGCGAGTTCAGCGAGAGAAATCAAAGCGCTGATTTCAGAGTCCTCCGCGCGTGTCAGAGAAGGGGCGAAGCTGGTCGAAGATGCCGGTCAGATCATAAGCAGTATTGTACTGTCGGTTGGAGACGTCGCGACGATCACGGAGGAGATCTCGATTGCATCTGCTGAGCAACTGACCGGAATCCAGGAAATGAGTCAGGCGGTCTCCCAGATGGACCACGTTACGCAACAGAATGCCGCATTGGTTGAACAATCGGCGGCCGCGACGCATGCGCTCGCGTCACAGGCTCGCTCGCTCCTGGATGCGGTTGGATTCTTCCGTTTGTCAGAGCTTTGAGCGCTTTTGTGCATCCCTCGGTTATTCCTGCATGGAGGCACCGCTCGCACTACGGATGGGACACGACAAGGAGAAGAAGTGACACCTTGCATTCTGGTCGAGCAACGCCCTGATAACTGAGGTGGGGACTACACCCACGCGACGCAGATATCGTTAAGCGCAGGCACGTCGGTTAAACACGGCGATCAAACACCTGACAAGCGAACCAGTTCTACGCGCTTGAGTGGCCGCATTTCCGTCAGTCCAAACGCTGTGGAGCGGGGCATATGGGAGCGCTGCCGGGCAACACACAACGTCGCGATCGACTGTAGTCGACCGAAGACGCTTACGCGAACGTGCCGAGATGTGCGTCCGGTAGGCGCGACATACGCTAATTCATACGGGGTTGCATGACGCCCTGGAGTGCCTGCTGAAATAGTGGTGCAGCAAGTCGGTGACATTGCCATCCGGTGCGCGCGTTGTGGCAATTCGGACAACACACGCACGAGGTATGCGTAGGTCTCGGCAATGCAGGTCAGACAACACGTAAGCATCTGGCTGTAGATGATCGCACTCGCTTTCGCTGCGGCGATTGTGTCACTGACTACCCTTGCTTCAATTGCGGCGGCACTACGCCGTGTGTGCTATTATGGAACATTTGGTACGGAATTTCAACCTAGCCTGCCGGGGAGTCCTTCGGGCGATATTTGCTTTCTGGGGGGCAGTGGGGAGAGGCTTGCGTGCTTCAAGCGGCACTACGGTGGCGTAGGGCCGCGCGTCGTCTCGCGGGCACGTCGAGTTCAGGGAACTGCCTTGTAGGCCGTGAGGTTTGTGTTGAAGGGCGGCTCTCTAAAGAGCCATCGCGGGTGTGAACCGAAGTCACCGAATTATTGAACAAGTTCGTGTCACTAAGAAGAATTCGGCAAGCTTGTCCTTGAGGCTGAAGGGGGGGTTGCCCTAGTTGTGTGGCTCTGGCGATCATGACAGATTTCGTTCAATAAGCGATAGTGGGATTTCAATTGGCTGCTCAGCTCCTTAGAGCCGTGGTAGGAGTTCACGGCACCACTCATGTCGAGGCATCAGTCGCGTACCAGTTGCAAATTGCGAATTTGGTGCGGGATCAGTTGCGCTCGGACGGGGTGTTGCCGGAGGGCGTATTGCGGGAAGATATCGAAGCGTCTTGGCGTCGAAGCATCGACCAAGGTGTCCGTTGGTACGACCGTTCGTTATTGAACCTCCCGGACGCAAAGAGCCAGGAAGAGATGCGCGAGGTGAACAGCGCGTTACTTGATGCGGCGACTCCGGAACTTCGATTTCTAGCTGAACGTTGCTCGTCTCAAGAGATCGTGATCTTGACTGATGCCGACGCGGCTATCCTGAAGATTGACGGTCATGTAACGCCGTTCAAAGATCACATTGGAATTCGGGACATACGCCCTGGTGCATGTTGGAGCGAGTCCGTGCGTGGAACCAACGCTCTTGGTATGGCGCTCGTCGAAGGCCGGTCTGTACTCGTAAATAGTGGTGAGCACTTCCTTGACAGTTTGAACCGTGTTTCCTGCAGATCGATGCCCATTGCGGATCCGTACGGCAAGATTCTGGGAGTGCTTGACGTCACTCGCGACGGACCTCTGCCGCTACAAGACACTATGTTCATGCTGATGAATACTGTGGCGCGACATATTGAACGCCGCTTGTTCGCTGCCACGTTTCCCGAGCATGTTCTTGTTGCCATACATTCATACGAACAATATATTGATTCAATTTGGGCCGGGCTACTGGCCATTACGGACGAAGGCATAGTCGCTGGCGCAAGTTTCCAGGCGTGTGAACTGTTGAATCTCACGAGAGAGCAAGTTGTTGGCCTCCAGTGCGGTAATGTGCTGCAAATGCGTGGCGCGCCGTTTATGACTGTTCTTGAACAAGCTCACGGACTCAAGGTCGCCGGCCTGCAGCAGGAATACCGGTTTAAGGTTCTCGCGTTGCCGCGGAATCCGGTGGGGGGAAATATTCTCAGTGCCGCACAGGCAACGGAGGCGGTAGCCGATTCTCATTCCCCTTTGGGCGCACTTGCCTGCGGAGACCGCCAGTTGTTGCGTGCATTGCAGCAGGCATGCCAGGGTTTGAACAAGGGCGTGCCAGTCTTGCTCCAAGGAGAGACGGGCACGGGTAAGGAGGTGATCGCGAAGGGCCTTCACGATGCCAGCGCGCGTTCCGGGAAGCCATTCATTGCAGTGAACTGTGCAGCCATTCCCGAGGGATTGATCGAGTCTGAACTGTTCGGCTATCGCGAGGGCGCTTTCACCGGCGCTCGAAAAGGGGGAGTCGTTGGGCGCGTGATGCAAGCGCACGGCGGTACTCTCTTCCTGGATGAAATCGGAGATATGCCGGCCCCTTTGCAAGCGCGCCTTCTGCGTGTCCTGCAGGAGCGCAAAGTCGCTCCCTTGGGTGCTGGCAGTGAACACGATATCGACGTGGCTGTGATTTGTGCGACCCATCGCGACCTGAGTGTACTGATACGCGACAAGACGTTTCGGGAAGATCTCTACTACCGAATCAAAGGCTTCTCGATAAATCTTCCGGCGTTGCGTGAGAGGCCGGATATCGATCTGCTTGTCGTGACGATTCTGAAGAAGCTTGGAGCCCCTGAGGTGCGCATCAGCAAGGAGCTGGCGGACGTTTTTCGCCGACATCCATGGCCGGGAAATATACGCCAACTCGAAATGGTGTTACGCACGGCATTGGCTGTTCGGGGTGATGGCGAGACCGAGCTAGGGTTGGACCATATGTGCGCTGGGTTTGTTGGCGCTGATACCTGTGTGAATTCAGCTCGGCCTGTTGGCTTGATTCGCGAGCAGGAAGCCCAGTTGATTCGCAATGCGCTCGAAAAGCACAACGGAAACGTGGGCGAGGCTGCGAAGATGCTGGGAATTGGGCGATCTACGCTTTATCGGCGGATCAAAGAGTTGGATGAGTGACCGCGGATGGCGTGACCGGTCCACGCTATCACCGTATGTTGAGGCGGAGAAAGTATCCTCGGCAACCGAGGCTTCGTATGAATCGGGAAAGGCGCAGAGCGGTTGGTGAGATGGAAGAACGATAGTCGAATCATGGTGGCTTCTGATCAATTCTGGAGTTCCGGAGGCATGACTGCTTTGACGCGTGGGTGACGTGGCAGACTTCTGCATCGGCGCATTGTGGGGCGCTGCGAGGAGCGAATGCGCCTCCACGTTGAAGTGTGTATCTGCAAAGTCATGGCTGAACTTGGCTGCAATGAAAAGAGAAAAATAAGCCATCATTCGACTGGCTGCCCCCACCAAGATCGCAAGGGGCTTACAAAAATCTTTCTCGACATCGTAGCGATAGTCTCGCTATGAAACTTCGGTGGCCACGAAAGCGAGTTCGGGTTTCCTGACTTATCGAGCAATCCGAAGATCGAACGTTCCACGGCCAATCGGTTGGAGTCAATTCTTGGTCGTTGCGAGCACATTGGCGACCGAGCAATGAAGTGACTTCAGTGGTCGCCTACCGCCGTATCGGCCAGCGTAAACGCCGAAACGGCTTCCTGCAATTTCATCGCATGCGTCTCAAGAGAATGCGCAGCAGTAGCTGCTTGCTCTACCAGCGCTGCATTCTGCTGCGTAACTTGATCCATCTGAACTACCGCCGTGTTTATTTGCTCGATTCCACGGCTTTGCTCTTCTGAGGCAACGGCGATCTCATCAACAATCCCTGCAACACGCCGTGCATTCGACTGCATCTTATCCATTGCCGAACTTACTTCCAGCGCGTGTCGCGTACTCTCATGGACCGTTGAGACCGAGGACGCGATCACTTCGTTGATCTCCCTTGCTGCCAGCGTACTCCGCTGGGCGAGTACGCGCACTTCTGCTGCTACAACCGAAAATCCTCTGCCTTGTTCGCCCGCGCGAGCTGCTTCCACTGCCGCGTTGAGTGCAAGAATATTCGTCTGAAATGCAATCGATTCGATAACACTCGTGATTTCGGATACCTTCTTTGAAGTGCTATCGATACGTTCGATTGCGTCCAGCATGACTCTAACAACCTGACCAGCCGCGTCGGCCATGACGTGCGCGTCTGATGCAAGGCCATTTGCTGTTCGTGCGCTGTCTGTGTTACGTTTTACCGTCTCTGTCAATTGAAGCATGCTCGCGGCAGTTTCCTGTAGTGAAGCAGCTTGTTGCTCAGTACGTGCGGATAGATCGAGATTACCGAAGGCTATTTCTTTAGCGGCCGTAGATACGGAATTCGACGAGACATGAACAACGGCCATCGCCTCTTCAACCCGCCGCATTAGCTTGTCGAAGGCAATCGCTGCGCGACCGAATTCGTCGGCTCGTGGACTAGCTGAACGTCTGGACAAATCCAGCGTTGTCGCGACTTCCTCAAATTTATGAGCCATGCGTAGCAGGCCACCGCAGACCACGCGATGGAGATGAACCGAGAAGTACACCGCAATCACTGCTCCTGTCGATGCGACCGCGATTATAATGCCCAGCCAAAGTTGGGGGGGCGACTGTGAGCCGGCATCAAGCTTCTGAGCCGCCAGTGCCGCGAGAACCGCACAAATTGCTAGTATCGCTGCCAAGAGGCCGAACGTAAGAAGCAGTTTGAATTTGATTGTCACAATTTTCTTTTTCATCAGTGCTCTCTCATTATTATCTCGTGAACTAACAGACTTATAGCGGGTGAAAAAAGTAGTTTCGATTAGGTGCGATCGCAATTAATAATATTTCATGTCGGCTCGCTAGCGATCACTGATAAATAGTCTCGCGCACGTTCCACGTGCGCGACTGCCATCCTATATGTAGTGGTGAGCGCTAGACTTTGTTCGCTTCGAGGGTTTCATCGATAATTGGTTTGTCCGCGGATTCAATCGATGTCTGCAGCGCAGATTTCTATCGTTCGTCGGATGCATGTATGAAACCCAAGACATTTTGTTTGATGGAGTGATATTCACGAGATCGTTCGATGCGAGTCGCGACGGTACCGATTAATAACAGCGCCGCGATCTCTATGCAGTCACCAGCGAGCCGAATCGGCCAATCCGTCGCCAAGTGCAATGTTCGAGTGACGAGTTGAAGACCGACGTCTGCAAATATTGAGACAATGGTGCCACCGACAAAACAAGCTAGGCCCTGACGCCCCACTATAACGACAGGCCATAGTCTTTCCGCGAGCAGGCGAATCCATCCGAGTCGCACCGCTTGCGCGCAGAGCCACGCGATCGACAGAAAGCTCACAATCCGCACGCTCGCGAGATTCTGCTTCATGTACCCGGGAGAAGCGTGCGCATCTATGCACAGCTTGATAAACGCGATGACTAGCGCAACGCCAATCGCGATCTTCGTCACTTGTCTGCCCCGAAACGATGCGTGGAATTCCTGAGAAACGGGGTGTAGGCGGGACAGTTTGCCTAAAGTGAACATTAGTTGCCACGCGAAGGGATTGAACGGCCAACCTTCGCCGGTCGAGCTGGGCAATCCGGTACCGAGCCACGGGGCGGCGAGCCAAACTGCGAGGCTGGCAAAAAGAGCAACTGAGGGTGACCGCCGGAATAATGGTACTGTGAACGGTACGCCGAACGCGAACAGCACGTACATTGGAAGCACGGCAGACAGGAAAGGTTGCTGACGAAAAAGTGCGAAGTCGAGCAACGTCCGTACCGGATGTGCGGCAAACATCGGCCACGTCTGATGGATTGCGGCTAACGGCACATTGACGAATCTCAGAGCCGCGCTGCAAGCGAGCATCAGTGCTGCCGTGATCAGGTAGGCGCGGTAGATGTCGCAGGCGCGCTTTAGGAAGCGTCGACGCGCAACAAGTTTGCCTCGGCGTGTGGCAACACCGACGTATGCAGCCGCCGAGGCATAACCACCCAGAAAGACGAAAACCTCAGCTGCGTCGCAATACGCGTAGGTATGCAACGTGACATGTCGAAGGACGCCGCTCGTGTTGTGATCGAGGGCAATAACGAGTAAAGCGACACCTCTAAAAAAATCTACCTCGACAGAACGTTCCGTGGACGAACCCATGCCCTCACCTTTTTTTGAGGAGGTGCTGTCGCTCGAGATGCGGGCTAATTTCTTGCCGCAGCAACGGTGAAAGGTGAGCCCATCGACATGGGCCAACGCATCCTGAATTCCGCAGGACACCCGCCCTTCAAGGTCGGGTTGCCTGGATGGAACCTGTGTCTCGATCACATTGGTGCACTTACTCGTCCGGTTCTTCGAGCTTCGTGTTAGAGAGGCCTGACGAGAAAACCGGTGTCACGATCGGAAACCGCTCGGTCAGGTATGCAGTGATTGCCAAGACAGCCAGGGCGACAACGAGACGTTTCATAGGAGGGTCGAAGCTCACTGTGGCGCTGTCGTAGGCCGGCGTTCTCACCTGCGGGCGACTTGTGGCATAACAGGAACGGTGAGCGCTCTCTGTGCTGGTTCTGGCTTTGATTGACCGGCGAGCGTCTTGTCTTAGTCGTGAGACTATCGTTCCATCCGTGGAACGGCCAGAAGTGCTCCTCCGGCCGCCGTCGTCTCCATAAGACGCGTCGTACTCGGTGCCTTAGAACGAGTGATTTATGCCAATTCGAGCGACAACCTGATGCCCGTTGGACGAGGGACCGGACAAACCAGGGATGTATGCTACGTCTAGCGGTGTACCGGTTGTGCCGCCCGAAACATTTTGATAGACGACTTGGCTGTAGACCGACGTTCGCTTCGAAAGTAAGTACTGAGCCAATGCGCCGACCTGGTTCCAATGAAGGGTCTGCTTGGCACCGCCCTGACTCAATCCGCCACGAGTGTAGGTGTACATACCGCCAAGGATGAACGCCGGTGTGAGACTGTATCTTGCGTTTACTTCGATATTGTCGAACGTGAGATGTGCGTTATCTAGTCCAAGATTGCCAACATATATTGATGAGTCGGGTTGGCCCACATTGACATGTGTATAAACTGAACCGAGCGTGACCTGCCCGATGCCGTAGTTCACGCCGATACCATAGATCTTTTGGTTCGCTGCGGAGAAGCCAATATCATCGGTAGCTATGGCGCCTCCAGGCGTCGATCCTGGGCTGGAGAGGTCTTCGTAGACAGCAGCAACGGAAAGTGACTGGTACGAATAGTTCAGCCCGACGCCGTACATGCGGTTTCGGGCGAACGCGCCTGCCATATTCCCAAACCCATACATGGCAGTTGCTGAGAGACCAGCGTAAGACGGGCTTATGTATTTGACAGAGTTGCTGACATGGAACGTGGCGTCCGTGTTGTCGTTGTCCAGCGGATGCGAGAACAGAAATCCAGCCCAGCTGCCATTGGCAGTCAATGGCCCAATCGTATCGGCAACAGTGTCAAACTGACGGCCCGCAGTCAGGGTGCCGAGACTGTCAGATTGCAGGCCAACGGAGGACTGAAAGCCAAACAGACGGCCGCCGTACAGGAGCTGACCGTTTTCCAGTGCAAAACCACTTTCGAGGTCGAAGACTGCGTGCAGCCCACCGCCCAGATCTTCGGTGCCCTTGATGCCCCAACGCGTTGTCGACAACAGGCCACCGGCAACTTGCCACGCTGAATGTCCGCCGACATTGTTCGTGTAGTTGATGCCTTCGTCGAGGATCCCGAACAAGGTGACTGAACTTTGCGCATGTGCATGCATGGAGAACATCAGGAGTGCTGCGGAGAGGACGTGGGGTTTATGTCTCTTAATCATAGTCATTGTTGAGGTGCGTTGCAGTCAGGGGCCGTTGGACCATCTCTGGCATCTTCGAGATGCGTCTAGTACTAAGCAGATGTCGTGCCATACGTGCCGAGAACCGTCGGACATAGCCAAGGAGGCCGTCTGCCGGTCGTTCCTTGAGTGCGGAAATCACAGGAGGTGGGATAAGTGCGCGTGATTCCCGTCCCATATCGCGACAGGAATCCCACTTTGGGACGAGGACTGCGAGGTGTTTGGACTGCCCGCTAGCGCGAGGCTAGTGAACCGAAACTAAGATCCGCTCAATTGATGACGAGAAATAGCAGAACTAAGCTAGACCGCTGGAAGGGTATCCCTGACTTTCGAGCCATTGCTGAACTCGCACAGCATCCTCCGACGGGAGTGTCGAGAGGACCTGATGAGCGCTTTTATAGCGAAGAGCATTGACAATTGGTGCAAGCGGAACACCATGCAGATGCCAAATGCCAAGAGGCTGGTCGGGGCAGGTGACTACTTCCGCTTCGGATATCAAGTGGCCGTCTAGTACCGGCGCCTTTTGTATCTTTAGCTTGCTGAAGTCACGCGGATGGTGAGCGGGCTGGTTATCGGGCCACACGCTTCGTGTGCGCCAGAATTGTCGGTCTGGCCACTGCTGCTCGAGCGCATAAAAATCTCGTCCAACTCGTGCGAATCGTCCGAACAACTCAGCAATACGGCGCTGATGAAACCGCAATGCGAGTGCCGCGCGATCGGGATGAGCGAGCAGCGTATTGATGACGGCTGGCGCCTGTAGGGCGGACGACAGCGATTGGAAGATGCCGTTTCCAGAGAGAGGGTCCACAGCCATCGCCGCGTCGCCGACACGTAACCATGTTTCCCCGCCGGTTTCGTCGCTCAAGACAGCGCTGCTACTTCTGGCGTATACGCGCACTTCGCTGTCGTGTCTGTCAAAAAATCTTCGGGCAAGATCGGTCTCCCGCATGGAGGTGCACCAAGCTGCCAGCGCGTCTCGCGCCGGGAGCGTTGTGCTCGCGATGTCGAGGGTGACTTGCCAGTAACAGCGGCCGTCCGGTAGTTTGGCCATCCACGCCCAACCATCCGGGAGGCTTTCAATTGCCGATGCCGGATTCCCAGGCCGGCCTTGCCAGATGTTCAACAGACTTAGTGATTGCGGGCCGCGCGAAGCGTTTCGAGAAATTGGTGCACGACGGCCGCGTGCTTCCACCAAAAATGTTGCATCAAGTGTTTCGATACCCGCCGGTGTGTTGATGCAGATGGAATATCTCTCCCCGACTTGACGCACTTCGCGGACTGTTGCCTCATGAATCTCGATTCCGGCCGCTGTCATATCATCGCGCAACGCATCGTCAAAGCGGCGTCGGTCAATCAAATATTCGTGATTCAGTTCGCGCTCTTCGCCGTTCCAGCATGTCGTGCGACCACACGGCGGTAGCGCACATGCCGCCGCTCGTCGAAGACCGGCGTGTTGCAGTCCTTGCAGCACGCGAGCGGATACGCCCTCAACGGCATCGAAGCGACGTCTTTCTCCTACGACCGCCACGCTGTAGCCTAGCTGGGCTAGTCCAATGGCGACTGTAGCCCCTGCCGGGCCGGCGCCGAGCACGACAATACGCGGTACGGTCATGATGAGAGTGCTCTCCGCTCCCTGCCGATGAACGAGGCATTCGCGCGGAGATAGGCGAGCAGATCGGCGCGATCCGCATCTCGATGTTGTCCGAGCCACCGCGCGGCGTGTCCGCTAAGAGCAGCACACGCTATGCTGGCGCCGGCGGGCGATCCAGCCGCCTCGATCGAGACGATTGCACCGAAGTCTGCCTGCTCGCTGTCGAGCGACGACCACTGACATGGCGAGCAGCGCGCATCACCGGTGACTCTTATGACCTCGGGGTAGCTGGCTGGAAACACGGGATTTCCTCTCGCCGGACTGGCTGCAAATATGATGATCCCTTGAGCGATTGCGCTGGCACAGGCTTCGCGCAGCGCTGTCCGATCTGTGCGCACACCGAGACTCAGGTTAATGATGCGCACGCGTTGAACCACGAGCCACTGGATCGCATGAGCTATCTGCGGCGCGCTTGTCACACTGCGCGAATGAAAGACTTGCGCGATGTGCAGACGTGCGTTTGGTGCGGCTGCGGCGATAGCAGCACATATGGCGGTGCCGTGTCCAATGCGATCCCGCTCCGCGGGGCCGTAGCGCAGCCTATCCTCGGTTTCGAACCAGAAGCGCAGTGCAGCATCAACCTGCGGTGCCAAAGCATCGGAGCAGCCACTATCGACGACTCCGACGCTAACATTATTCGCGAAGCCGGGTGCGCTAGCACTCATTGCTTGGACTCCGGGAAGTACGACTCATGATGCGACCGTTGGATAGCTCGAAATGCAGGTCTGCACCAGCGAGCGTCGATGCACGATGACTGATGAGGATTCGAGTACGGTCACCGAAAAGTACGTCGATCTGCGCGATGATTTGCCGTTCCGTCATTTCGTCGACAGCGGAAGTTGCTTCGTCGAGCACTAGGACCGCTGGGTCCTGTAAAAGTGCACGGGCTATGGCAATCCGTTGCTTCTGACCGCCGGATAGCTGCTGACCGCGTTCACCCACTGGCGCGTAGAGTCCGCCCGGTAGCGAACTGATTAGTTCGTCAAGCTGTGCCGCACGCGCCGCGCGCACGATCTCTTCGTGTCCCGCCATCGGAAAGGCATAGCGTATGTTATCTGCGAGGCTTCCACGAAAGAGGACGATATCCTGACTTACAACGGCGATGCGTCGTCGCAAGGCGTCAATGCTGACGAGGCGTAAGTCGACCCCGTCGAAATGAATGCTGCCTTGCTGGGGATCATAGAAGCGTTGGAGGAGATCAATCAGTGTCGATTTCCCACTTCCCGACACGCCGGACAACGCAACTTTGGCGCCGCGCGGGACGCGCATGGTGGCACCTTGAAGAATCGGCCCCTCTCGTGCATCGTGCGCGAACCAGACATTGTTGAATTCGACGTCGCCACGCGTGGGAATACTGCGGGTCACGATTGCCTGTTGTACGGAAACGGGCGCGTGTTGCAACTCGGTGACGCGTCCGAGGCTTACCGTCATTCGCTGCAGGGCAACGTACAGACCCAGAAGGCTCCGTACAGGACCAATGGCCATACCTAGATAGCTCGAAAACGCTATTAGTGAGCCTAGTTGCCAAGTTCCCTGAATTACCCAATAACCGCCAAGAACAAACGCGCCGGCGCGGGTGATCGAGGTGAGCGTTGCGGGAACCGACTGAGTGACAAATTCGGTCACCTGAAGCTTGAGCAGCTTCCCCAAGTAGTGCTCGCCAAGCTCGTCGAGACGGCGTACTTCCAGAGACTCTTGCCCCGCGGATTGAATGAACTTCATTGCGGGGAGTGTCTCGACGAGGAACGCCGATACATCTGCGGCGCTCTCGCGCACTGTGCGCGCACCTGCCTCAACCTTTCGTCGCATCATACGAAGCCACACAACTTCGAGAGGGATCAGGACTAGCGCGACCAGCGAAAGCTTCCAGGACAGCGTAACCAGAAGTGTAAGTGTGCCGACGAGACCGATTACGTTGGAGACCGCCGAAAACAGTCCGTCAAGGGCAAAACGCTGAATCTCGGCGACGTCGCCATCGAGGCGCGATAGCAAATCGCCGATCCGCCGCTCTGCATAGAACGATGGTGACAGGCGCTGGAGGTGTGCATAGACCGCGGTGCGCAACGAGAAAAGAACGCGACCGGATAACCGTGTATAGACGTATCGATTAAATCCGCCTAGTAGCGTGCCGACGAGTCCGACTCCAACCATTGCGAGCGAAAAGCCAATGAGCGCGGAAGTATTCCTGCTCACCAGACCGCGGTCGATGAGCTCCTTGGTTAGCCACGGCTGCGCGATGGCCAGCAGTGATGCGCACGCGGATAGCGCTAGCAACCCCGCTATCGCGAGCCGGTGTGGCCGCACGAAGCTGTAAAGCCAGGCTAATGAGCGTGCTAACTGTGCCCGGTCGTCAGTTTGCACGAAGCGCAGAATGAAACTCAACATGGACCTAGCTACGTTGGCGCCGAAGAGCGTTGCCGCAATTCGAAGTGTTGGGAGGAATTTAGGTAAGAATAGACCAGAGCAAAGAACAAGTCATTCAGGCCCAGACGTTGACCTGATCTGTGAACTCTTGTATTTACGCGGCCGAAGCGCGACGTCTGACTTTCGGTCTTGTCAGACTTGCTCAGGGCGCAAGGTATATCCATCTAGTGAAACATGCTCTGAAATAAGTGCTTCGCAGCGGTTCTCAGTATCTTTTTCGATACCAGCCGAGGAGTCGACGGGAGAATCTCCCGCCGGGTACGGAGGTTGTCGGCGTTGCAGCCGAATCAACCTATTGGGTATCGCGACTGGCGCGCTGGAACATCGCGTGGATGATCAAGCACGTTTGTTGTAAGCGCTGCACCAGCCTTTCCCAGACACTCGCTTGACGGCGAAGAGGGGGCAAGCAGCTGCTGGGTCTGTGGGCTTTCCTTGATAGAAGCTGCAGTTCCCGCAGTCTTGCCCGGCCTCGTATCGGGGGTATTTTGCTTTTTCAACGTTCGCAGCGTTAATGCGATATCCCAGTCCCTTTGCAGCGGGGTCGTTCTCATCCAGCATCGGCGCCTCTGCCTGCGCAGTGCGGGCAAGGGCTAGTGCCGATACAGTGCCGGCAACTGCGATGACAAAGCTGCGTCGGGAGCGATTCAGTTGATGCTTCATGGGGATTGCTAGTCTCAAAGTATTGATGAATGAATCAGGTCGCGCTGTCTGTCCGATCGGTGGGAATTGCATAGGCCGTTCCGACGATCTTCGCCCGACCACCAACCCCACCCGATGCAGGATCGGACACTTGAGCCACTCTCAGTGGCGCCGCTTGACCAAGCGCACGACATGCGTGCGAGACGCGCCGCCCGCACATCGGTTAAACGCCTGCAGAAGCCACCGGCAGAGCAGCCAGGAGGGTACCCGCGGCGTATAGACCGTACGAGCAGAGCGCGCATGGTCCGTCAATACATAAGCACATCGCATGCCAGCTCAAGGCTTTTTGTCCCTTTGAGTTCTGCGAGGTTTCCCATCCTTTTGCCTGCGAGCCTTCCGACGCATTATCAGGCAATGTCGTTGACGCTCAAGGTCGACCCTCAGTCCCATATTGGGAATTCTCGCGGGACGGGAATGGGACGCGAGAACAAGAGCCCGTGTCAGCTCTCAGGGATGCGGCGTTGATGCGGTTTCAAGCAAAAAATTGAATAGGGATTTCCCCGGAATATTTGAGGCGCAGGCCCGCGTTTTAGCGCGATTTTTGAATGCGCGCGGGGCTCTCTCCAGTTGGCATGGAACCTGCTTATTGCGATGGTCCCACGCCAGTTCCCCTCGATCCTCGGCGAATTAAGACCCCTCTCAAAGGAGCAGCGCTTTGTTAAAAACGTTCATTCGACGCAGCAGGTTGATGGGCATCATGGCGGCGGCCATGCCGGTCGCGCTGGTTGCGGGTGTGGCTCATGCCCAAGCGCAACCGCCCCGCGACGCGCGAGCGATTCTGAGTCAGACCTGTGCGGCGTGTCACGCCGCAGAATCAAAGGACTCGTGGAGTCGTATCAGCCATCAGCGCAAGACCCCGGAGGGTTGGTTGCTGACAATCGGGCGAATGCAGACGATGCACGGCCTAACTATTAGCGACGAAGAGCGGCGAATTCTCGTTAAGTATTTGTCGGATACGCAAGGGCTTGCGCCATCGGAAACAAAAGATCTCCGGTATGCACCCGAGCAACGCCTGAACACCCAGGAGACCGCCGGTTCGGATGAGTTCAAGCAGATGTGCGCGCGTTGTCACTCGGCCGCACGACCATTGCTGCAGCGCCGTCCCGTACAGGAGTGGGAGCGGCTCGTGAACTTCCACGTTGGGCAATTCCCGTCGATTGAATATTCTTCGCTCGGGCGCGATCGCGACTGGTTCAATATCGCGCTGACGGACATCGCGCCGTACCTCGCGAAGAACTTTCCATACGACAGCAAAGCGTGGGACGACTGGAAGAAAAGCCAGCCGCCGGCGACTGCGCTTGCCGGCACGTGGAGCTTCAGTGGGCACATGCCTGGGAAAGGCGATGCATTTGGCTTGATGACCGTGACGGGCGGCGACAAGGATAGCTTCAAGGTGGAATTGAAGGGGCGCTTTGCAGACGGCAGTCCGTTAGTCGGTACTGGAACCGCTACCCTTTACACTGGCTACGAATGGCGCGCGAACGTTAATGTTGCGGGCGTGCCGATGCACCAGGTACTCATGGCCGGGAATGGCGAATTGAGCGGCCGCATGTATGAAGACGAGCACGACGAGCGAGGCATGGATTTTAGCGCGGCAAAGCAGGGCAACGCGCGTGTCCTCGCCGTTCAACCAGCTTATGTGAAGGCTGGCGGTGAGGCGACGGTGACAATTGTCGGTCCGAATCTTGAGGGAACTCCGGCTTTTGGCTCAGGTGTAACGGTTACATCTGTGCTCGAGCGCACGCCTGAGTATCTGCGAGTGCGAGTCAAATCCAGCAGCGATAGCGTCGCGGGACCGCGACAGGTCTCAGTCGGTACGGCACATTCCGATGGATTCGCAGTTTATCGTGAGATCAAAGAAGTCAAAGTTTTGCCCGACTACGCAGTTGCTCGGATCGGAGGCAACGGCGGTCCAATGCCGAAGGTGCAAGGGCGATTTGATGCGGAGGCTTGGGGCGTGGATTCGGCCGGCAAGCCGTTCCGGATCGGCTATATGCCGGCGCTATGGTCAGTTGCACCGTTCGACGACCAGGCGAAGAACGATAACGACGTCAAATACGCAGGCGTGATGCAGAGCGCGACTGGCATTTTCACACCGGCAAACGCTGGGCCGAACCCTGAGCGCCGCAGGTCCAACAACAATACAGGCAACCTGAAAGTCATTGCATCGGTCGCTGACGGCAGTCGTACTGTCACTGGCACTGGGCAGATGATCGTTTCAGTTCAGCGCTGGAACAATCCGCCGCTGCCGTGATTTGTGATGTCTCTTTGCCGTCGGGCCGCGTCAGCGGCCCTGGCGGCATGCTCCAGGGCTTCGGTCCGATCCAAACTTAGAGATTGCTAGGAGATTCCCATGGGCGCGCTGTTGAATGTAGTCGAGCGCAATGTGCATGAAGTACGTGTCGAAGACGAGCGTCTGATGTTCCACGTGCCGAGCAGCTCACTCTTTGCTGCCGACGAGCTCACGGCGGCCATCATCGATTCATTGCGCGCTAATACTTGCACCGCTGAAGAACTATTTGATCGGCTAGGTGCATCCCCGCGTGGTGCCGTATCCGAAACGCTTAGCGAGCTGATGGCACTTGAAGTGGTTAGTGATGGTTCCCCGTTGACACCGGAGTTTGCCACCAAGCGCATCGAGCGCACCGCGATCAATACCGTCGTGCTCAACGTCAACACCGGTTGCAATCTGAGTTGTACGTACTGCTACAAGGAGGATCTCGATACGCCGTCTGCCGGACGTCGAATGGATGTCGAGACTGCGAAGGCATCGGTCGAGATGTTGCTCAAAGAGTCGCCGGATGAACCGCGATACACAGTTGTTTTCTTCGGCGGCGAGCCACTCAGTAACCGCAAGCTGATCGAGCACGTGGTCGAATATTGCGAGCTTCGTTTCCGAGCGCTCGGAAAGCAGGTCGATTTCGTAATGACGACCAACGCCACGCTTTTGACCGAGGAGATCATTGATTGGCTCGACTCTCATCGCTTCGGTCTGTCAATCAGCATTGATGGACCGCGGAAGATCCATGATTTGAATCGCCGAACTGTTGGTGGTTCGGGTACGTATGACGTCGTGCGCCGCAAGGTCGAAATGCTGCTGAAGCGCTACCGCAGCCGCCCTGTCGGCGCGCGTGTGACGTTAACAAGCGGGGTGACGGATATCGAGGGGATCTGGGATCACCTGTTTAACGAGCTCGGCTTCGCGGAAGTCGGCTTTGCACCCGTCACCTCGGGTCAGCTCGACACGTTCAATTTGGGACCCAACGAGCTCGCGGACGTCTTTGCGAATATGAAGGCGCTCGGTCGGCGCTATCTGACGGAGGCGCTCGAGAACCGCAACATCGGATTCTCGAACTTGCACCAACTGATCACGGATCTGCACGAAGGGCACAAGAAGTCGCTTCCGTGCGGCGCGGGGCTCAAGATGCTCGCAGTGGACCACAAGGGCGATCTGAACTTGTGCCATCGTTTCACAGGCTCAACATTGCCGACGTTCGGCAATGTGCGCGATGGTGTCGCACAGGAGCAACTCAATGACTTCCTGTCGCAACGCCTCGACCGCAGCGGCACAGGCTGCGATAGTTGCCGGATCCGCAACCTGTGCTCGGGCGGCTGCTATCACGAAAGCTATGCACGCTACGGCGACCCAGCGCACCCGACCTATCACTACTGCGAGCTAATGCGTGATTGGATCGATTTCGGCATCGAAGTCTATAGTCGCATCATCGCAGGCAACCCGGCATTCATCGATAACCACATTACTCCGCGGAAGGCGCACTGACATGAAACATCTAAAGCCGCTCAACAACAAGGCAAAGCAACTTGAGCAAGCCGCGCAGGAAGACCGGCTCGAAGAAGTCGTCGCGATGACGTCTGTTGCAGGGTGTACTGCTACAACCGACCCCGGCTGGGAGACAGATGCATTCGGTGGCATTGCTTCGTTGTGCCAGCCAATGGAGGCGGATCTTTACGGTTGCTCCGATCCGTGTTGGTGGCCCGCGCAGGTGCCGGACACGATGATAACTTACCCGAACTGGAACAAATCCGACTCCGTAGCCAGCGCCGACTGGCGCAAGCTCGGTAGCGTGTTTCCGAAGGGTAAGTAATCGACGCCGCACACACTGGGGAAAAATATGTCAATTAAGAAGTGTTTTGGTATCACTCTGCTATCGGCAATTCTGTCGACTGGCTCGTTGGTGAGTGTAGCTGCGGCCAGTAGCGCGTTGCAAAGAGGGCACGAGTACCTCGCAATTGTTGGCTATCCGAATACGCTGACTGTCGTGGACGCATTCACCGATGAGATTTTTAAGACGTGCTCGATGCCAGACGCGTTTAATCCAGGGACGGTAACGATTAGTCCAGATAAGTCACACGCATATGTTCTGAACAATCGATACGGCGATCTCTACGGCGTCGAGCTTGATACATGCAAGGTCGTGTTCCATGCGGATCTCTCGGACCGACCCGGTGAACGCGTCAAATCGATGTTCTCCATAGCTGTGAGCCCTGACGGAAAAGAGGTATACAGCGTCGTCAACCCGACCAAGCTCAATCGCGACACCTATGAAGTTCAGACTCCGCGTCTACAGGTGTATTCGACCAGTGGTGGCATGGATGCGAAGCCGATCCGAACGTTCCCGGTACCGCGCCAACTCGGGGTTATGTTCGCAGCGGATGACGGCTCTTTGTATATTGCAGGTGCCGACATCTACCGCATGGACGTGAAATCTGGGAAGCTCGACGTCGCTGTTGCGGTCCGGAACTGGAAAAGACCACTTTATGGGCAACCAGACGTATTGAACGTGTGGCCGCAGCAACTACCACAACATTCGTTCGATTCTATATACACTGCTGATCGCTTCAAAGATGAGAAGAAGGCTCCAGGGACGAATGAGACGATGTATGGCTACATTGACGTCGATCTTGCGACCGGCAAGGCGTCGCTGAAGGACTTTGCCCCCGTCACGGAAGTGTTTTTCAGCGGTGTACGTTCTCCGACAAATCCGGATATTGTGTATGTTGTCGGAAATCGTCTCGCGAAATTCGATTCAAAGACAGAGAAGCTTGTGGGGGAAGCGCCGCTTGATCACACCTACTACGTGTTGACGCTAAATAAGTCTGGCAACAAGGTATATGTAGCAGGAGCGGCCAATTCAATTAGCGTATTCGACGCAGCGACCATGAAGAAAATCAAGGAAATCCGACTGAGCGGAGATACCGCTCAAGCTACTCCGCAAATTTTTGTCCGATAGATTGATGGAGTAGGCTCGTACTGCGATCGCTTGTATGGCAATCGATGGTCTGGCCGCGCGGGCGGTGCGATCTCACTTGCACTATGCCCGTGCGAGCAGTGTTCGACGAACGGAAGCGCATGGGCATCGGGGGTATTTCGTCACCTTGCGCAGGGGTCACCGGAAGCGTATTCCGCGCACCGCTTCTTTGCTGGTGAGAGTGCCCTCGATGGCTTGCGCGAGCCAATCTGCGATGCCCGTGTGTCATGTCGACTTCGCACCAATGTGTTGATGAGCTGCTAGCGGTGCGGCGCGGCGGTCTGTTGCCGGCCGAAAGCCACAGGCGCTCGCATCGGAGTGATGGTGTCGTCGCCAATGCGCGCCTGCAGGAAGTTCAATCTCGAGAAGTAGATCGCGCAGACGCGCGATCTACATGGCAGCGCATCAGTATCCAGAGACGCAGTCCTTTACGCGATAGGCACGAAGAGTTCACACGTTAATATCATGGAACAGAACCAGGTTTATTTGCCGCCGGCGGCAGCGTGCGCCGCAGACACGGCGGCCGTGCCGCACTTTGACGACCGTGCATTTTTTCTGCGTCTCTCAATCGTAGACTGGCTGTTCGCACTTGCGCTTGTCGGTGGCGTGGGTTTCGCACTTGTGCACTACTACGCGCACATGGACGTTTACGATCGCATGGTGATGATTGGTACATTGCTCGCACTCGTCGCCGTTGGCTGGTATTGGAAGCCTGCGCGACTGCTGACGGCTGGCGTCGCGGTGCTGTCGTTGCTGTCAATCCATTTGTACGACGGTGATCTAAGCCGTGCGGATTCGACGTTCATCCTGCGTTATCTCCTGTCGAGTCAGTCCGCGATCCTGTGGATGAGCACATTGTTCGTTTTAGCGACCATTTTCTACTGGGTCGGCATGCTGAGCCGTTCGGAGGCGGGCGGCGCAATCGGCCAGAAAATGACCTGGGCTGCGGTGCTGATGGGTTTTACCGGGATGATGGCGCGCTGGTACGAGTCGTATCTGATTGGTCCGGACGTTGGCCACATTCCAGTATCAAACCTATACGAAGTCTTTGTGCTGTTCAGCCTAATCACCGCTTTGCTATATCTGTACTACGAAGGGTATTACGGTACCCGATTGCTCGGCGCGTTCGTGCTACTGGTAATCAGTGCGGCTGTCGGATTCCTCACGTGGTACTCGGTGACGCGCGACGCACAGCAGATTCAGCCATTGGTGCCAGCGCTGCAGAGCTGGTGGATGAAAATCCACGTGCCAGCGAATTTTATCGGTTATGGAAGTTTCGCTTTGTCGGCGATGGTCAGCGTGGCGTATTTGCTGAAGTCACGCGGCGTGCTGGCCGACAGGTTGCCTGCGCTCGACGTGCTCGACGACGTAACGTATAAGTCGATCGCGGTTGGATTCATGTTCTTCACAATTGCGACGATACTCGGCGCGTTGTGGGCTGCGCAGGCGTGGGGTGGATACTGGAGCTGGGACCCGAAGGAAACCTGGGCGCTAATCGTCTGGCTCAACTATGCGGCATGGCTGCACATGCGCTTGATGAAGGGGATACGCGGGACTATCGCCGCTTGGTGGGCGCTGACAGGGCTCTTGGTCACGACGTTCGCGTTCCTCGGGGTGAACATGTTCCTGTCGGGGTTGCATAGCTACGGCAAGCTTTGATTATCCGTGAAGATTGCTGCGCTTTGCTTTCAAAATGGCCTGCGCCCTGTAAACGGCGGAGCGGGCGGCCAACCGTTCCGGCGCCAGACGTTGCGAATTGGGTAGAAGCGGGGCGCATGCATCGAAGAGCGCTTGAAGATAGCTAATTGTTTCGCTGAAGCTATGTGCCCCCGCTTTGTGAGATCTTGTGTGAAGCGACGAGTCTGGACGTGCGCAGCGCCGTGAGGGCGGAAAAGTCCGATGACGCAGGCGATTTTCTACGCACATCAATCCAACGATATGGCCACAAGTCGCCCAAAATGTGGCAGCGGTTCAATCGACAAGCGCAAGGCCTGACACTCACGTCGCGCGCGGCCACGCAATCACGTGTACATCAAACAGTTCTTAAAGCCGGCTGATAGAACGAAGCCGCGGAGCGGGTTGCGCCATAAGGCACGCGCAAGCTCATTCGAATTTGAACGCTGTGATCGATCGAGGTCGGTTTCGGGAGCGGGATATTGAGACGCGGGAAGCGGACGCATGATGCGACGCTGAGAAACTGTCGGTCGATTGGCTTTATTGGTTATTTATTTAGGAAGAGGAATATTTGTATGGCGGTACTCGGCATGTACCCGACTTTCTACGTTCCAGGCATCGGCACAGCTTGGGTAATGGGCATCATTGGTGTGATTCACGTCGTTGCGTCCCATACGTCGGTCGGTGCATCGTTTCTGTTCGCGCTGCTCGAGACACGTGCTTATCGCAAAAACGAGCCGCGACTGATGGAATTCATCAAGAAGTACGGGATGTTTCTGCTTGTGTTCTCGTACATTATCGGCTCGATCACAGGCCCCGGTATTTGGTACGCGATTACAGTTGCGAGCCCGCGCGGTGTTAGTGGTCTGATCCACAACTTCGTCTGGGTTTGGGCGACCGAGTGGGTCTACTTTACGGTGGAGGTGATCGGTGTATACGCGCTCGTCTACCTGATCGGCAAGGTCGACCCGAAGACCCACCTGAAGCTGACTTGGTCGTTCGCGCTCGCGTCGTGGGCGACGATGCTCCTGATTGTCGGGATCTTGTCGTTCATGATGTGGCCTGGCAGCGATCGTTGGTATCAGACCGGCTCGACGAGCGATGCATTCTTTAACGTCAACTTCTTCGCTCAACTCGGCACGCGGACCGGCGCTATGTTCGTGATGGCGTCTGTTGTCGGCCTGCTAGTAGCGAGCCGAGTGAGTGACCGCGAGCTACGCCGCGGCGTCGTACGCCTGATTGCCCCTGTCGGGCTTGTCGGTGGATTCGTTGCCGTGCTGATGTTCCTGTATTACCTGCGCACACTGCCGAATAACGCCATCGTGATGCTCAACGCGAATCTGCTGCCAGTCTATGGCAAGGAGATGATCTGCGTGTTCGTCGTCGCTACGCTGTGGCTGTTGTTCGCGTGGTGGCGCCCGCAGAAGGTCTATACGTCACTTGCGGTGACGATGTTCCTGTTTATCGCGGTGTTTGGCGTCTGGCCCGAGGAGCGCATGCGCGAATCGATGCGCAAGCCGTACGTGGTCGGTCAGTATATCTACGGGAACCAGGTGATCGCGCGTGATGTGCCGGCGAAGGGGATCAAGTCGGAGGTCGACGCGATCGCCGCGCACGGCTTGTTGAAGCTTAACCCGTTCGTGCCGGACGGCCTGCGCGCGGTGACCGAAGCGAACGAACTTGAGGTAGGCCGTCTGTTGACAAAGATGGCCTGTGCGAATTGTCACTCGCTAGAGCCTGGCGGCCCGCTGCGAAATCTACCCGGCAAGCTTCAGTACTCGCACGATGCGGACATGATCGCTGCCTTCATGCAAGGCCCGCTGAAACACGGCACACAGCCATACATGCCGCGCATCGATCTGCCCGATGACGAGATCCGCGCGATCGCAAGCTACCTCGCGGCGGTGAATGCCGGCAAGAACGTGAACCAACTGATTGAACAGCAACGAATGTCGATCGTACTAGCATCGACAAGGAAGTAAGGCCATGGATATCGGAGTTGTAATGAATGCGATGCGCGATCCTGCCGGGCTTCCCGCGCAGCCGGTCGTGTTTCAGGTGCTGATGGTGACTACGTGGGTGCTGCATATCGCATTCGTGCATCTCGCGCTCGGCAGCGCGGGGCTCGCTATTATCGCGTTTCACCGCCGCGGCGCCGGCCCGTATTGGGAGCGATTGTCGTTCGGGTTGACCAAGGTTGCGAAGGTCGCAGTGTCGCTACTGATCGTGCTCGGGGTCGGGCCGCTGCTGTTTACGCAAGTGATCTACGACCCGCAGTGGTATACGTCGAACGTGCTGTCCGGGCGTTGGGCGATTGCATTCATCTTTACCCTCATCGTCGGGTACTGTTGCTGGTTCGCGTTCTACCAAGTCAATCACGCGGGTGCGAAGAAGCGCATCGGCCTTTACGCATGGGTTGCGCTTGCGCTGTTCTTTCTTGACGGCCTCATCATGCACGCACTGTCCTATCAGGAACTGCTGCCGCAGCAATGGACTCAGTGGTACGCGCCGGTTGGGGATGTGGATACGCGTGGAGCTTCGCTACACGCGATCGAATGGGCGCGCTACATGTTCATCATGGGCCTGTCGGTGCCGGGCGTCGGCGTTTTCCTGCTCGTCTACGCGCAATACTTCGCCGGTCGTACTGATCGTGAAGCGGCATATCTTGCATTCGCACGTGGACTCGGCCAACGTATAGCTCAATGGGGATTCGCGCTGTCGGTCCCGACGCTGCTTGCATGGCAAGCTGACCTGCCGCACGCGAGTGGGCTCGCACTAAATCCGGTTGGATGGCTCCTCGTCGCTGGTCTAGTTGCGATGGCGTGGTGGATGCATCGCCTCAACCCAGCAACGCATGGTTACCTGCCGGCCGTCGCGAGCATTGCGTTGCTCGGATTGCTCTCGCTCTGGCGCGAAATCATCCGCACTGCCTATCTTCGGCCATTTGGCTATGACGTATACACCTACCCCGTGCACTTCGACTGGCCGTCGACTTTTCTATTCTTCATAACGCTCACGGGCATCGGTGGGTTCGTTGGCGGCTTCTATCTGTTGCTGCTGTACCGTTCGGGCCGGGTCCAAAATTGCTACACGGCCGAGCGCCCGGTCGCGCGCCTTGGCACCGGAGCGCTCGCGGCGCTCGGACTCTGGATCGCCGTGTTCCTCGCCTACGGTATTGCGATCTCGTATCGCGACGGCTTCATCTGATTCGCGGTAAATGCTGCAGAAATTACTCTCATGAAATCGACTCTTCTTGCTGGTCTCACGCTGCTGCTTACTCACCACGCCGTACACGCGCAGGCTGTCGACCCGGCGCCAGATGTCAATGCCGGTGCGCGGCGCGCGGCCGTCTGCTTCGCCTGCCACAACGCAAACGGAATTGCGAGGTTGCCGGGCGTGCCGAACCTCGCGGGTCAGCACTCCGACTATCTGGAAATTGCATTGCACGCGTACCGGGATGGGCAAACGCGACAGAGCCCAACGATGAATGCGATGGCAAAGCCACTGTCGGACCGAGACATCGTCAACATCGCCGCGTATTTCGGTCGCTTGCCGCGCGACGCTGAATGAGTTGCACCATAAGGGCTTGGATCAACTTATCTCTCACCTAAATCTGCTGCTGGCGGCTCGGTCTGTGCGATATCCCGTTGCCAACCCGCATGCAATACCCGAGTGATATGGAAATCTGTTATCCAAAGTATTGGACGCTGTTACCGGACGAGGCGTATAAAGCAACTCAACGAACTTCACCATTGCGGTTTGCGTCACGGCTCGAGTGGCGATTGAACGCGTAGGAACTTTCCTTCTCGATTCGCTAACAATTCCCCCGTGCGTGATTCCGGGACAGTGGGCGTAACCCCAGTCATTTTCGATTACGAAGTGGAGACTGTAACTATGAATGTCAAAGTATTCAGAACAAAGGAAGTACAGGATCTTTTGAAGGCCGCAGTCAATATCGACGATTTGAGCGGAAATCCCCGGCTCAAGGAGATTCTTAATCGTTTGCTGGGCGATCTCTTCAAAGCCATTGATGATCTCGATATCACGCCTGATGAGGTCTGGGTCGGAGTCAACTATCTGAACAAGCTCGGCCAGGATGGAGAAGCGGCTCTTCTTGCCGCCGGCTTGGGTCTGGAGAAGTATCTCGACATCCGCATGGACGCCGAGGACAGGGAGATAGGTATCGATGGCTGCACGCCGCGGACCATTGAGGGACCGCTCTATGTGGCTGGCGCGCCCTTGCGCGATGGCGTATCGAAGATTGACATCAATACTGACACAGACGCGGGCCCGCTTGTCATCCACGGTACTGTCACGGGACCAAGCGGTGAGCCAGTTGCAGGGGCAGTCGTCGAATGTTGGCACGCCAATTCGAAGGGTTTCTACTCGCATTTCGACCCGACGGGTGCCCAGAGCGAGTTCAACCTGCGCGGCGCAGTTAGAACCGGTGCCGACGGCAAGTACGAATTCCGCACGCTTATGCCGGTGGGTTACGGCTGCCCGCCGCACGGCGCTACGCAGCAGTTGTTGAACGAGCTTGCCCGCCATGGAAATCGTCCGGCGCACGTGCACTTTTTCGTCACGAGTGCGCATCACCGCAAGCTGACGACGCAATTCAACATCGAAGGTGATCCACTAATCTGGGACGACTTCGCGTACGCCACCCGTGAGGAGCTAATTCCGCAGGTGATCGAGAAGACTGGAGGTGCGGCGTTGGGCCTGAAGGACGAAACGTACAAGGACATCGAGTTCAACTTTGTTCTAACGCCGCTGGTGCAGGGAAAGGATAACCAGCTCGTCCATCGCCTTCGGGCTTCCGCCGCGGCGTAACAGCCCGATCTGGCGGCGGTGGGTAAGCACCTCCGCCTGGCGAGAGCCCATAAGAATCATTCGACGCCAATGCGCGAACTCCGTGCAGGATCTTGAACGCGCTTAGGAGAGGAAACATGTCAAACATTTTCGGCAAAGCCAAAGAACTGGATCAGCTACTTGTCACTGCAGTCCAGGATGACAAGGAGGCAGGCATATTCCGTTGCCGGCGCGATATCTTCACCAACGCCGATCTGTTCGATCTGGAGATGAAGCACATCTTCGAGGGTAACTGGGTGTACCTAGCTCACGAGAGCCAGGTTTCCAGCAACAACGACTACTACACCACGTGGATTGGTCGTCAACCGGTGGTCGTCACGCGCGATAAGACCGGAGAATTGCACGCGGTCATCAATGCCTGTGCGCACAAGGGGGCGATGCTCTGCCGGCGCAAGCACGGCAACAAGGGCAGCTTTACGTGCCCTTTCCACGGCTGGACCTTTTCCAATGCCGGAAAGCTGCTGAAGGTGAAGGATGAGAAAACGACCGAATATCCCGTGCAATTCAATACGGACGGCTCTCATGACCTGAAAAAAGTCGCGCGCTTCCAGAACTACCGTGGGTTCCTCTTTGGCAGTCTCAATGCGGACGTTCTTCCGCTGGAGGACTACCTCGGCGAAGCGAAAGTCATCATCGACCAGATCGTTGATCAGTCGCCGAACGGGCTTGAGGTGGTGCGCGGTAATTCTTCGTACGTATACGAAGGCAATTGGAAGATGCAGATGGAGAACGGTTGCGATGGCTATCACGTGAGCACTGTTCACTGGAATTATGCCGCGACGATGGGACGGCGAAAGGAAGAGGGCACGCAGGCTGTGGATGCCAACAGCTGGAGCAAGTCGGTGGCGGGCGTGTATGGCTTCGACTACGGCCACATCCTGCTGTGGACCAACACGATGAATCCAGAAGTGCGTCCGGTCTATCGACAGCGCGACGAAATCAAGGCGCGTGTCGGCGAAGTGAAGGCGGATTTCATTGTCAAGCAGACGAGAAATCTGTGCCTGTACCCGAACGTGTTCCTGATGGACCAGTTCAGCACGCAGATCCGCGTGGTGCGCCCGATCAGCGTGGACAAGACGGAAGTCTCGATCTTCTGTTTCGCGCCCAAGGGTGAGAGCCAGGCTGACCGCGCTACGCGAATTCGTCAGTACGAGGACTTCTTCAACGTGTCCGGCATGGGTACCGCAGACGATCTGGAAGAGTTTCGCGCCTGCCAGAATGGGTACGCCGGCACCACAGCGCTTTGGAACGACCTGTCGCGAGGCGCGCCGTTGTGGGTCGATGGCCCGGACGAAAACGCAAAGAAGATGGGACTTAAGCCGCTGATTTCGGGCGAGCGTAGCGAAGATGAAGGCCTGTTCGTGTGCCAACACGAATATTGGGTGCGCGTGATGCGCGACGCGCTCAAGAAGGAACAGGAAGGAGCACAGGCATGAGTTTCGACTACCAGAAAATCTGCGCCGTGCTGTACCGCGAAGCGCGCCTGCTCGACGATAGGCAGTGGGAAGCGTGGCTCGACTGCTATGCCGAAGACGTCACGTACTGGATGCCCGCGTGGGACGACGACGACCAGCTCACCGACGACCACCAGTCGCAGATCTCGCTGATGTATTACCCGAATCGCGGCGGCCTCGAAGACCGCGTGTTCCGCATCAAGACCGAACGCAGCGGGGCCTCGATGCCGGAGCCGCGCACGAACCACAACGTCACGAACGTGGAAGTGCTGGCGGGTCGAGGCGACGAAGTGGATGTGCGCTACAACTTCCACACGCTCAGTCATCGCTACAAAACCACGGATAGCTTCTTCGGCACGATGCTCGTCACCTTGCGCAAGAGCGGCAACGACTTCCTCATTGCCTCTAAAAAGATCGTGCTGAAGAACGACTACATCCGTCAGGTGCTCGACGTTTATCACGTTTGAAGGCTCGCCTAATTGTCGTTTGACAGCGAGACCCGGTTTCAACATGGAAAAGAAGGGGACACCATGTCCAGCTACAAGATTGCACTGAATTTCGAGGACGGTGTTACCCGTTTCATCGATTGTAAAGCGGGCGAGAAGGTCCTCGATGCGGCCTTCCGCGCGAGGATCAACCTGCCGATGGATTGCTCCGACGGCGTGTGCGGCACCTGCAAGTGCCGTGCAGAAAGTGGCAGCTACGACCTCGGCGAAGACTATATCGAGGACGCGTTGACCGAGGACGAAAAGGACAGAGGCCTCGTGCTCACCTGCCAGATGGTGCCGGAAAGCGATTGCGTGATTGCGGTACCGGCGTCTTCCATCGTATGCAAAACGGGGCAGAGCAAGTTTGCCGCTACGGTGACAAAAGTCGAACAGCACAACGACGCCGCGATTGTGCTCGAACTCGATGTGGATACAGCCGAGCCCGCGTTCCTGCCGGGCCAGTACGTCAACATCAACGTGCCGGGCAGTGGCCAACACCGTTCGTATTCGTTCTCCTCTGCGCCGGGCGAATCGAAGATCAGCTTCCTGATCAAGAAGATTCCTGGCGGCGTGATGAGCACGTGGCTCGAAGCCGCACAACCGGGCACGAAGCTCGATTTGACGGGGCCGCTCGGCAGCTTCTATTTGCGCGACGTACAGCGGCCGCTGCTGTTTCTCGCAGGCGGCACGGGTCTGGCGCCGTTCCTCTCGATGCTGGAAGTGCTCGCGCGCACCAACGCGCAGCAGAAGGTGCACCTCATTTACGGCGTGACGCGTGACCTCGATCTTGTGCTGGTCGAAGCCATCGACGCCTACGCAGCGAAGCTGCCGAACTTCAGCTTCGCTACCGTCATCGCCGACGTGGATTCGAATCATCCGCGCAAGGGCTGGGTCACGCAGCACATTCCCGCCGACGCCTTGAACGATGGCGACGTCGATGTGTACCTGTGCGGCCCGCCGCCGATGGTGGACGCCGTACGCAGGTATTTTGATGACGAAGGTGTGAAGCCCAACAGCTTCCACTACGAGAAGTTTACCCCGAACGTCGTTCCGAAGGCGGCATGAACATGCAACGATTCGCAGGCAAGGTCGTCGTCGTCACCGGTGCGGCGCAGGGAATTGGGCTCGGCGTCGCGCTACGTGCGGCGGTCGAAGGCGGCAAGGTCGTGTTCGTCGATCGCGCGGATTTCGTGGCTGAAGTCGCGGCCGAGGCGAAGGGCGCTGAAACGGCGGGATTCGTCGCCGACCTCGAAACGTATGACGGCGCGAAAGCGGCCATGGATTTCGCCGCGCAACGATTTGGCGGAATCGACATTCTCATCAACGGTGTGGGCGGCGCTATCCGCATGCGTCCGTATGCGGAATTCGAGCCGGCACAGATCGATGCGGAAATCCGCCGCTCGCTCATGCCCACGCTGTACACGTGTCACGCCGTGTTGCCGCATCTGCTCGAGCGCGGGCGCGGCACCATCGTCAACGTTTCTTCGAACGCCACGTGCGGCATTCGCCGGTTGCCGTATTCGGCAGCGAAGGGCGGCGTGAATGCGATCACGCAATCGCTGGCTATGGAATACGCGGAGGACAATATCCGCGTGGTCGCCACGGCGCCCGGTGGCACCGTGGCACCGTCGCGCCGCATCCCGCGCAATGCCGCTGGTGACAGCGAGCAGGAAAAGGTCTGGATGAGCGAGGCGGTAGCGCAGGTTACCGAATCGACCTTCTTCAAGCGCTACGGCACCCTCGACGAACAGGTCGCGCCGATCCTGTTTCTCGCTTCGGACGAAGCGAGCTACATCACGGGCTCCGTATTGCCGGTTGCCGGCGGCGATCAGGGCTGACTCGCAAATGCCAGGCGCGGGTTGGTTAGAGATCGCTCGCTAATCCGAGTCCCGTTGCCTGGATTCGCGCGAGTCAAGAAGCCCAGGTTTTCCCTCAGACGTTCGTAATCAAGCTGCACAGGACGTTATTTCCATTGTGAACCGCGTCCACGGCCTTCAGACGGCACTCCCCTGATGCTGTTCATTCTTTCGTCCGCAACGGAAATATGACGGCCAACTGCTTGTTTACAAAATGTTTACGTCTGTCAGTTAATCCGCGGAAATCCTGCTTTCCCGTGCGCAACGCAAGATTAAGTTGACCAAAAATGGTCAAAATTTGCGTTGTCGCTGGGGTAAAGTTTCACTACTTTCCTCCATACAGACTTGCGCGAAGCGCGGCAAGGGCCACGGCCGGCTCCCCGCGCGGGATCGTGGTCGATAACGTCGGAGACACCGTCCATGCAATCCTGCTTCTCACGAGACGACTCGTCCCGTGTTCGCCCGGAACCCGGGCTCCGTCCCTGAACGATCCATTTGCATAATCGCGGTTGCGCGAGCGACCGTGCATGGTGAGCGGTGCAAAAGCAGGATCGATGCGTTCCATCGTCGAATGCGCCGGATCAGGAACAGCGAACTGGTGGTTGCGAATCTTTGCCATTGCGGCAAGGATCCGCATTGCAAGAAAGCGCTGTCGAGAAAGAATACGGAGACAAAGATGCGAAACGCTTACGAAGCGCCCATTCCCGGCGACTTTGACCAATCCGATACGAGCGAAGCTACGCGCATTGCCCGCTTCGTCCGGCTCGTCACCATCGTCGCCACGTTTGGCGGCCTGCTGTTTGGATACGACACAGGCGTCATCAACGGCGCACTCGGCTACATGAAGCGTGATTTCGGGCTCACTCCTGTAACTGAGGGGATGGTCACGAGCTTCCTGCTGCTTGGCGCCGCAATGGGCGCTGTGATTGGCGGCCACCTTGCCGATCGATATGGTCGCCGCACGAGCATCATGACGCTGGCGGTCACTTTTCTCGTTGGTACGCTCGCCTGCACATTCGCGCCCACCGTGACGGCCATGGTGATCGCGCGCTTCGTGCTGGGTCTTGCGGTTGGCGGCGCATCGGTGGCGGTTCCGACCTATCTGGCCGAGATGGCGCCCGCGGACAGACGCGGCCAGATCGTGACGCAGAACGAATTGATGATCGTCTCCGGGCAGATGCTCGCGTTCATTCTCAACGCCGTGATCGGCAACCAGTGGGGCGCGACGCACGGCATCTGGCGCTGGATGCTGGTGATCGCGACGTTGCCGGCGGTCGCGTTGTGGATCGGTATGCTGGTGATGCCCGAAAGCCCGCGCTGGCTCGCGTCCAAGGGGCGCATTGGCGATGCGCTCCGCGTGCTCAAGCGTGTTCGGGAACAGCAAAAGGTCGCGGCTGAACTCGCCGAGATCCGCCATGCGGGCGCGCAACATCGCCAGACGGGCCGCCGTGTGATTGCCGAATTGTCGACGCCCTGGATACGTCGTGTGTTCTTCATCGGTCTGGGCGTTGCCGTGGTGATGCAGGCAACCGGCGTCAACTCGATCATGTACTACGGCACGCAGATCCTCACGAGTTCCGGTTTCGGCCGGGAAACCGCGCTGATCGCCAATATCGCCAACGGTGTGATCTCCGTGCTGGCGACGTGCGTGGGTATCTACGCGCTGGGCAAGATCGGGCGGCGGCCAATGTTTATCCTCGGTCTTTCAGGGACCACGCTGTCCCTGTTAATGATCGGCCTGTTCTCGGATTGGTTGCCCGTTTCCCACTTGCGCGCGGGCTTGATCCTCTCGGCGATGGTGTGCTTCCTGAGTTTCATGCAGGCGCTGATCGCTCCGGTCAGCTGGGTGCTGCTGTCCGAACTGTTCCCGCTGAGGATTCGAGGGTTTGCGGCAGGTGTCGCGGGCTGCACACTCTGGCTCGTCAACTTCGTCATTGGCCTGTGCTTTCCATCTCTCGTGGCGCATGTCGGAATTTCCAGTACCTTCTTCCTGTTCGCCGCGTTGGGGCTCGTCTCGATCACCTTCATCACGCGTTGTTTGCCGGAAACGAGGGGCCGGAGCCTCGAAGCCATCGAGGCCTGGTTCCAGGCCGGACACGACCGGTCGTCGCGGGCGGCTAGATGAGCGACTCCGCAACAGGGCAACGCGCTGGGACGGGCGCGCGTCGCAAACGCGACGCGCGCTTTGTCGAGATCGCGCTGGAAGCGGGTGTCAGTGAGTCGACGGTCAACCGCGTGCTCAACGAGCGCGGCAGCGTGTCCGAATCCGCGCGCGAGCGGGTGATTGCAGCGGCACGTCGACTGGGCGTGCGGCGCGTGTTGCCTGATGTGCGGCATGGGCTCATCCACATCGACGTGTTGCTGTCGCACGGCGATACGCCTTTCTTCCGGCGTCTGCTCGCAGCGTGGCAACGTTCGGCGCAAATCATCGACAAGCGCATCGTCCTGCACCGGACGATTCTCCCGGAGTCGGACGCCGCGGTGGTCGAGGCCATCGCGCGCTCGCGCTACAAGCGCGCAGGGCTCGTCCTGACTGCCCGGGACACCGTGCCTGTGCGCGAGGCGCTTGCGGCCGCCATTGAGCGAGGCGAATCAGTCGTGACGCTGATGACGGATATCACCGGCGTGCCGCGCGTGCATTACGCGGGCATCGACAACGTGCGCGCGGGCCGCACGGCCGGCTATTTCATCGGGCGACTGGCGCGGGCTCCGGGCCGCGTGCTGAAGCTGTGCGGCGGGTTGAGCTTCGGCGCGCACCGCGACCGCATGGCCGGTTTCCGCGAGGGTATGGCTGCCGCGCACGCGGACCTCGTCTATCAGGGCGCGGAAATCGAAACGCAGGACAACGCCGACGCCTGTTACCGCGCCGTGTCTCGCGCACTGAAGCAAGGCGATCTGGCGGGCATCTATAACAGCGGCTATGGTTCGCCCGGAATCGCTGCGGCCCTCAGGGAGTTCGGTGCAGCGGGCAAAGTCGTATGGATCGGTCACGAGATGCTCGACGAGCATCGGACCTTCATCGAAGAGGGGACGATGGATCTCGTGATCGATCAGAACCCCGACGCGCAGGTCATATCGGCACTGCAACACCTGCTGCATGCGTGTGGTGTGCTCGCCGATTCTCCTCCGGTTGGCCCGGTCGAATTCGGTGTGTTTTGCCTCGCGAATGTGCGCGAGGCGCCTTATCTTCCAGCGACGCTCTGAACGCGGACGGCGGGACGGCATGCACCGTCCACGCCGCCGCGTTCAGACGCACCTATTTCGCCAGCATCCATTCGTGCGCGGGATCGTTCCTGAAGTGCCAGACGCGCTTCGGCCCCGCCATCACGTTGAGGTAATAGCTGTTGTAGCCGTGTGGCGCGACGACCGGGTGGTATCCGCGCGGCACCATCACGACGTCGTGATTCTCGACCGCATACGCCACGTCGATGTCGCGCGAGTCGGTGTACACGCGCTGGAACGCGAACCCTTGCGGCGGATCGATGCGGTGGTAATAGGTTTCCTCGAGAAAGCTCTCTTCGGGAATGGCATCGACGTCGTGCTTGTGCGGCGGATAGCTGGACGAATGCCCGGCAGGTGTCACGACTTCGACGACCAGCAGCGACTCCGCCGGTTCGCTTTGAGGAAGAATGTCGCATACGTAGCGCGTATTCGTGCCCGCGCCGCGAACCGATCGCGCGATGGTCGCCGGCTCGATCAGGCGCGCTTCGAAGCGGCCGGTCGCCGGCGCGGTGCAAAGCGCAATCTCGACGTCATCGTGCGATTCGATCGACACGCTTTGGCGCGGCGGAACGTACACCGCATACGGAGACTGAGCCTCGAACACGCTGCGCCGCCCGCCGATCTCGCGCCAGCAATGTTGGGGCGTCGACACCGTGACGACGCCGGTCAGCACGACGACACACAATTCCACGGCGCCCGTATTGAACACGATACTTTCGCCCCTGCCCAAGCGCTTCGCGGTAAATCCCACGTGGCGCCAGCCCGCGCTTTCGGGTGTCACTGTCACGATGCCACGACCCGTTTGCTGCCCCTTGACGATCAGGTTGCTCATGCGGCCTCCTTCTGCGTGCGAGACTGTCTCCAGAGGCGGATCAGCGCCTCGAAGTTCGCGCGCACCTGAGCGACCAGGGTCTGGTCGTCGATTTCACCCGCGAGCCATGCGCGGCTCGGCTCGTAGAAAATCGTTCGGCCGACGGTGAATCCGCGGCAGGTTCGGCTCGCGCTGGCTTCGACGAAGCCGTCTGCGAGTCTTTCGATGGGGGCGTTCAAGCCGAGCAGCACCACGCCCCTGCAATACGGATCACGCTTTTCGATCAGCGCGTCGATGTCGCGCCACTCGGTCGCGCGCGGCGACTCGAGTTTCCACCAGTCCGGCTGGATGCCGAGGTCGTACAGTCTCTCCAGCGCGCGAACGATCAACGACGGTGGATTCGGTCTGTTTTTCGGCGGAATGACTTCGAGCAGCAGTTCATGACCGCTCGCCTGCACGGCGTCGTAAAGCGAGCGCAGTTGCTGCTCCTGTTCGATCCGGTGCTCGGCTTCGTCGTCGGGGTGATATTGCACGAGGCACTTCACGATGTGCTCGCGCGGCCACAAGGCGAGCGCGGTGCCAATCGAGCGGCCATGCTCGAACTGCAGCGGATTGGAGCCCGGAAGTTCGACCGGCCGGCCGATCCACCAGCCGCGGCCCGTCGCGGCGTTGAGCGCATCTTGGCCATAGCGATCGTCGATCAGCACGGCGATCTTGCCTTGCACGCCGATCTGCGCCTCGGTTTCCGCCACGGCCGCCACGAACAGTTGCTTGAGCGTCGAAATGCGCGCTTCGTCCACGCCTGCCTGCTGCGCGAGTGCGAAGAGCTGCTCACGATGATCGAACGCGAAGCCGAGCACTTCGTCCCATTTACGTCGCGCCGGGGTCACGCGATGAAGATGCGTGAGCGTGGCATCGCGATCGGGCCGCTTCATTTGCGCGGCGTTGGCGAGGAAGTAATCGAGCTCGGCCGGCGTGGGCATGGCGGGTGCGCACGCATGCCGCGAAACGACCAGCGCGCCGCAGGCATTGGCGAAGGCGCAGCAGGTCGTCTCGTCGGCGCCCGTGAGCCAGCCTTTGAGGAAACCCGAGATGAACGCGTCGCCGGCGCCAAGCACGTTGAGCACTTCGACCTGAACGCCGCGATAGTTGCGCGCGTCGTCGAGCGCAGCCGGAATCGGTCCGTCGATGATCGCGCATCCGAGCGGCCCGCGCTTGACCACGAGCGTGGCGGCCGTCAAGGCGCGCACCGCACGCAGGGCGTCGAGCAGATCGTCGCAACCGCCTGCAATGCGGAATTCTTCTTCCGTGCCGACGATGAGGTCGAACATCGGCACAATGCCGCGCAGATGCTCGCTCACGCTGCCGTTGGCGATGAAGCGGGTTTCGCCATCGGCCTTGCCGGTAAGTCCCCACAGGACAGGACGATAGTCGATATCGAGCACGGTGCGCACGTCATTGCGACGCGCATATTCCAGCGCCTTCATGCTCGCGCGATGCACCTGCGGCGTAGAGAAGTGCGTGCCGGTGATGAGCAGCGCGCGGCTCGAGGCGATGAACGACTCGTCGAAGTCGGCTTCATCCAGCGCCATGTCGGCACAGTTCTCGCGGTAGAACACAAGCGGGAACGTTTCGCGATCCTTAAGACCAAGTAGCACGAGAGCGGTCAGGCGTTGCGGGTCGGTGACGACATGGCTCACGTCGCAGCCCTCGCGCGTGAGCGCGTTCACGAGGAATCGCCCCATGTGGTCGTTGCCGACACGCGAGAGCATGGCCGACTTCAGACCGAGCCGTGCGCAGCCGAAGGCGATGTTGGCCGAGGAACCGCCAAGATAGCGGGCGAAGCTTGAGACGTCTTCGAGCGGGGCACCGATCTGTTGCGCGTAGAGATCGACTGCGAGCCGGCCGAGGCAGATCACGTCGAATTTTCGGTCGGGCGCGAGCGTTGGATTTTGCGCGGCGTTTTGCACCGGGTTTTGCACGATGGGTGCTCCTGTTGCGTTGTGTAGTGTCAGGCGAAAAGCATGGACTGGCGGGTCACTTCAGGCCGAGGCCGCGCTGGACGGCGTCGAGCATCATCCGGGACGACTCGTCCGCGCGTTCCTCCCAGGCGAAGACCGCGACGGTCGCGATGCCGTCGAATCCGATGTCGCGCACGGAGCGGAAGAACGTGTCCCAGGGAATCTCGCCCTGCCCGATGTCGAGATGCTGATGCACCGTCGCGGTGACGCCTGGAGGATTCACGATGTAGCGCAGATTCGACGATGCACGGTGGTTGTGCGTGTCGGCGATGATCAGGTGAGTGAGCTTCGGCTTCGCGTAGTCGAGCATGGCCGCGATGTCGCCTTTGCCGTCATCGTAGAAGTACGTGTGCGGGACGGCGTAGAGGTAGTTGAGCCACGGTTTGTCGAGGCCGCGGATGATGTCTACGGACTCGTTGTTGCGCTCGCAGAAGTCGTAAGGGTGCGCCTGAATGTCGAGCTTGATGCCCTCACGCTCGAACACCGGCAGCAGTTCCTCCATCGAGCGCATGAACTGCTGTTCACACACCAGCGCATTGTCGGACTGGCCGCTGAATTCCGTATTCATGAGGTCGCATTCCATGTCCACGGCAACCTGAATCGCGCGCTTCCAGTTGCGCACCGCGGCTTCGCGCATCGCTTCGTCGGGGTGCGACCAGTGGTAGAGCGGCAGCAGCGAGGAGAGCTTGACGCCGTTCTCGCGCAATGCGTGCTTGAACTCGCGCACGCGTGCTTTGTCCACGCGCGGATACTTGTAGAACGGCAGGAAATCTTCCCGCGGCGAGAGTTCGATGTATTCGTAGCCGAGTTCGGCCACTTTCTCGACCATCTGCGGAATCGGCAGATGGCGGTACATGTAGGGATCGAGGGCGATGCGCATGTCGGTTCCTGATTGAGGGTCTGTAGAAAAGGGAGATCAATACCGCCGGGCGCGGTTGAGCGCCAGCTTCATGAGCCGGGATGCTTCGTCGACGGCTGCGCTCGTGGAAACTTCCGGCACGCCCACGTGCCACCACGATCCGTACTTGTGCACCATGGTTTTCGGCAGCACCTTGATGTCGATGAGTGTCGAGACGCTCTGCGTGCGCGCGTCGTCGAGCGCTGCGACAAGTTCATCCATCGACTTGACTGTGTACGTTTTGCAGCCGTAAGCGGCCGCGTTGGCTGCGAAGTCGATGGGCACGAAGCCGCCCGTGAGTGCGCCTGCCTCACTGTCACGAAAGCGGAACTCAGTCCCGAAACTTCCCATGCCGTGCTCCATCTGCAGGTTGTTGATGCAGCCGAACGTCATGTTGTCGAACAGCAGGACATTGATCTTGCGGCGCTCCTGAATGGAGGTGACGAGCTCGGAGTGGAGCATCATGTAAGAGCCGTCGCCGACGAATGCGAAAACCTCCTTGTGCGGCTGCGCGAGCTTCACGCCCAGTGCGGCGTTGACTTCGTAACCCATGCACGAATAGCCGTATTCGACGTGATAGCTGTCTTCTCCCTTCGGTCGCCAGATGCGTTGCAGGTCGCCCGGCAGGCTGCCGGCGGCGGCGACAACCACGTCGCGATCGGTCAGCTTCTCGTTCAGCAGCCCCAGCACCTGGGTCTGCGTGAGTGACGAGCCGGTCAATCGGACGAACTCGTCGAGCACGCCGCGATCGAGGTGGTCATCGATTTCCGGTACGAATTGTTCGGGCGTATAGCGCACCTGATGGACACGCTCTTCCTCGGCGCGCATACGCGCAATCGCATTTGCGATATCGCTTCGGTGGCCGGAAGAGAATGCGATGCCTTCGAATGCTTCCGAAAGCGCATTGATACCTGGTTCGGCATCCGAAACAATCGATACTGCATCGAGCTTGCCGGCGTCGAACGCACTGGTGTTCAGATTGACGAACTGAACCTCGGGAGACTGGAACAGCCACTTCGAGGCGGTCGTGAAGTCTGTATAGCGCGTGCCAACGCCGATGACGAGATCGGCCTCACGTGCGATTTCGTTTGCGGCAAGCGAGCCCGTTTCGCCGATTCCGCCCAGATTGAGCGGGTGATCCCACGCCATCGAGCCCTTGCCGGCCTGGGTGTGCGCAACCGGAATGCCGAATCGCTCGGCGAACCGAACCAGTGCCTTTTGGGCATTGGCGTAGCGCACGCCGCCTCCGCAAACGAGCAGCGGCCGACTCTTGCGAGCAGCGACGGCGGCGGCGCGCGCCACGGCGGCGGCCGCTGGTGGCCGGCGCTCGATGTAGTGCACGCGCTTCGCGAAGAAGTAGTCGGGGTAGTCGAACGCTTCGGCCTGAACGTCCTGCGGAAGGGCGAGCGTCACGGCGCCTGTTTCCGCAGGATCGGTCAGCACGCGCATGGCGTTGATGCATGCGCTCATGAGTTGCTCGGGGCGCACGATGCGATCCCAGTACTTGCTGACCGGGCGGAACACGTCATTGGTGCTGATGGAGAGATCGTGCGACTGCTCGATCTGCTGGAGCACAGGGTCGGGTTGGCGTCCGGCGTGGACGTCGCCAGGTAGCAGCAGCAGGGGGATGCGGTTCGCGGTCGCGGTGGCCGCAGCCGTCACCATGTTCGCCGCGCCGGGGCCGACCGACGACGTACAGGCGTAGATCTGGCGGCGTCTGCTTTGCCTCGCGAAGCCGATGGCCGCGTGAGCCATGCCCTGCTCATTTCTTCCCTGATGCACGACGAGGTCGCCCGCGTCCTGCTCGAGCGCCTGGCCGATGCCGAGGACATTGCCGTGTCCGAAGATGGTGAACACGCCCTTGACGAATTTCGTCTGCTCGCCATCGAACTCGACGTACTGGTTATCGAGAAATCGAACGAGCGCCTGTGCCGTCGTTAGCCTGATGTGACCCATGTGTGATCCGTGCGGTGATGAAAGTGTGTTTGCGGTACTCATGCGATGAGTCGCGCAGCCGGACAGGCTGCCGTTGCATCGCGATGCCGGGTGGGGCAGAAGGCAATACGCACGAGAGGCGGAGGTCTTCGCAGCCCTGGAGGGGAAGAAGGGAAGGTCATTGGCTGTCTCCAACATTTTTCTCTGCCGCGAAGACGCTGACCCGCGGCGGGTGTGTCGTTCGAGCTTTCGATGACAAAGTTAGGCGAGCGTCGTGCAGGCGACAACCGAAACATTGACCATTTCTGGTCAGGCCTCGCAGCCCGGAATCACCGGGGAAAACACCGATCGATGCCGCGCAACCCCGCCGTCATGGATGAACCTGGAAATGCTGCAGGGTGTGACCAGATCTGGTCATTTTTCTTGTTGCGGCGGCAGGGCGCCTCTCTAAACTTCGGCTCACAGACACAAACGACACATCGGCCCCGTTGTTCACCTGACACGGAAAAGGCCTGGCAGCCGGAGACGCATACATGCCATTCCCTAGGCTTCTCCCTATGCCGTTGGACAACGTTGACGTGTCGTCAACTTTTGCGTGACTGGCGGCAGGGCGTTCTCACTCCTGGCGAGCGAATGCACACGATCCAGTCAGACGGGATTTTCAAAAACTTAGGATTTCGATATATGAAGAACAAGCTTCGTGTCGCGGTAGTGGGTGCGGGTCTCATGGGCGCGGACCATGTTGAGCGCATCGCGAACCGGATTGTCGGTGCTGAGGTCGTCGCGGTTGTCGATGTCGATGTGGAGCGCGCACAGCAAGCCGCGAGCAAGGCGCCGGGCGCTACAGCGGAAGCGGATATTGCGCCGGTTCTGGCGGAAGAGCGCGTTGACGCCGTAGTGATTGCGACGCCGGGTTTCCTGCATGAAAAGATTTTGCTTCAGGTTCTCGACCACGGGTTGCCGGTCCTATGCGAGAAGCCGCTTACGCCCGACGCGGAATCGGCATGGCGAATCGTCGAAGCGGAGCGCAAGCTCGGTCGCAAGCTCATTCAGGTGGGCTTCATGCGGCGGTTCGACGCCGAGTACCGGCAACTGCGCGAGATTCTCACGTCGAAGGAACTGGGCGATCCGTTGCTGCTGCACTTCTCGCATCGCAACGGCACAACGCCTGCGAATTTCACGAGCCACATGCTGGTGAACGATTCGGTGGTGCACGAGTTTGACGGCATCCGCTTCATCACGGGAGAGGAGATCGCCTCGGTGCAGGTGCGGCTCGGTCGTCCGACGCGGCACGCCCATCCTGGCCAGCATGATCCCCAACAGGTGCTGATCGAAACGACAAGCGGGGTGCTTGCCGACGTCGAGATCTTCGTCAACGCGCAGTTCGGCTATCAGGTCGCCGCGCAGGCTGTGTTCGAAGACGGCATCGTCAACATCGGAAGCGATGGCGGCCCGTACGTGCGCAGCGCCGGTCGTTGGGGTGGTGCGGTGACGCCAAGCTTCGTCGAACGTTTCCGTCCCGCATTCGATCTCGAACTGCAGACGTGGGTCGACGCAGCACGCCGAGGAACGATCGACGGGCCTTCCGCATGGGATGGCTACGCGACGGCGGCATGCTGCGAAGCAGGCGTTGCCGCGCAGCAGAGTGGAGAAAAGGTACGCGTATCGCTCAAGGAAAAACCGGCGCTTTACCGCGACGCCTGAGCGCTTGCTGCCCAATTACATTCAATAGATTTAAAGCACGGAGAAAACGATGAAGCTTTCGTTCTGCACGGACAGCCTGGGCTATCTGCCCTTTGAACAAATGCTCGACAAGCTGTGTGAGATGGAGGTGTTCGGTGTGGAAATGACGGCCGGCGGCTGGTCGTCGGCCCCACACCTGCGAGCCGACGAGTTGCTCGCCGACGCTGGCAAGCGGCGTGCGTTGCACGCGGCGCTGGAAAGCCGCGGCATGGAAATCGCAGCGCTCAATGTGTCGGGCAATCCGCTGGATCCGGGCGAACTGGGCAAGAAGCACAAGGCAGACATGGAGAAGACGATCCGTCTTGCCGGCGAACTTGGCGTCAAGAAGATCGTGGCGATGAGCGGTCTGCCGCCCGCGAGTCCGGAGGATAGCGTGCCGAACTGGATTACCTACACCACCAGTTGGCCCGCGACGCTCAAGGGGTGTCTCGACTACCAGTGGAACGATGTCGCGATTCCTTACTGGCGCAAGCTTGTCAGCCAGGCCACTGAAGCCGGCGTCGAGAAGTTCGCGCTGGAGAACTTCAGTGCGATGCTGGTCTGGAATCCCGAAACGCTTTTCCGCCTGCGAGAAGGCGTGGGCCCGATGGTTGGCCTGAATCTCGATCCCAGCCATCTGATCTGGATGGGTGCCGATCCGATCGCCGCTGCGCGCGCACTGGGCGACGCCATTCATCACGTGCACGGCAAGGACGCGCGCCTCGAGCGCGGGCTAGTCGACGTGAATGGCCTGCTTGAGACGAAGCCGGTCGAGGAAGTGGGGCGCCGCGCATGGAACTACGTCGCGGTTGGCTGCGGCAAGGATCTTCAGTGGTGGAAGGAATTCTTCTCGGTGGTCCGCATGACGGGATACAACGACTGGGTCTCGCTGGAGATGGAAGACCTCACGATGTCGGTTGAAGCAGGCATCACAACTTCCATCGACGCGCTCAAACAGACGATCAGCAGGTAGCAGCGCGTGAGTTCCCGAGTGCCAGCGATCGCCTACCCAAGGGACGTACTGGCACTCAGGAGGAAATCAGAATAATTCATAGATGGAGACAGCACATGTTCCGCATTCAGGAAATCACTCAAATCGCCAGGATTTCGTACTGTCCCCTCGCGTTTTCGGACTGACAAACGAGCGGCGGGCGATATCCGCCCGCAAATCCGTACGCCATCCGTACATCTTCGCGCTTGACGTCGCAACGCCACGCACGGCTGACCCGCGTAAGGGGGCGATGTCGCGCGCATGTGAGGAGCAGGACCATGGCTTCAGAGCAGGAAAACTACGTGCTGGAAATGCGGGAGGTCACGAAGGCATTTCCGGGCGTGCTCGCGCTCGACAAGGTGACACTCAAGGTACGTGCAGGCACAACGCATGTGCTGGTCGGTGAGAACGGCGCGGGAAAGTCTACGCTGATGAAGATCCTGAGCGGCGAGCACCGCGTCGATTCCGGCGAAATCTATTTCAAGGGCGCGCCGTTTGCGCCGCGCGGCCCGAAGGCCGCACTCGAGATCGGCGTGGCGATGATCCATCAGGAATTGAGTCCCGTACTCGATATGACCATCGCCGAGAACATCTTCCTTGGGCGCGAGCCCACCGCGCCGGGGTTTGGCCCGTTCGCGCGCCCCTTCGTAGATTTCGGCCGCATGTTGCGCGAAACACGCGGGCTGCTCGATCGCCTCGGGCTCAAATACGATCCGCGGCAAAAGATGCGCGAGTTGAGCGTGGCGGGCATGCAACTCATCGAAATCAGCAAGGCGATCTCGCGCGGTGCTTCGCTCATCATCATGGACGAACCGACCTCCGCGATCAGCGACACCGAAGTAGACATGCTGTTCGCGCAGATCCGCGATTTGAAGGCGCGTGGTGTGGCGATCATCTACATCAGCCACAAGATGGATGAGATCTTCCAGATCGCCGACGACATCACGATCATTCGTGATGGCCGGTACGTGGATTCCGGTCCCGCGAGCGCCTACGACGAATCGAAGCTGATCTCGCAGATGGTCGGCCGCACCATCTCGAACATCTTCCCGAAGCTGGAAGCGCCCATCGGCGAAACGGTGCTCGAAGTGCGCAACGCAACGCGGCGCGGCGTGTTCCGCAATATCAGCTTTAGCGTGCGCAGCGGCGAAATCGTGGGCCTCGCGGGGCTCATTGGCGCAGGGCGCACCGAGGTCGCGCGGGCGATCTTCGGGCTCGATCCACTGGACGAAGGGCAGATCGTACTCAAGGGCAACGCGTTGAAGCTGAAAGGCAGCGCGAGCGCAATCAAGCATGGTATTGCGATGGTTTCCGAGGACCGCAAGGCCGAAGGACTGGTGTTGTGCCGATCGGTTCAGGAAAACATCTCTCTCGCGAATCTCGGCAAGTTCGTGAAGCGCGGTTTGATCGACGCCGCGCGCGAGCGCACCGCGGCAAGCGAGATGCGCGAAATGCTGAAAATCAAGACAGCCGACCTGCACACGACGACCGGCAATCTGAGTGGCGGCAATCAGCAGAAGATCGTCATCGCCAAATGGCTACTAGGTGACCTGAATGTGCTCATTCTCGACGAACCGACGCGAGGCATCGATGTCGGGTCGAAGTCGGAGATTCACCGACTCATGTCGCAATTCGCCCAGCGGGGACTCGCAATCATCATGATTTCGTCGGAATTGCCCGAGATTCTGGGCATGAGCGATCGCGTGATCGTCATGCACGAGGGCGCGGTCATGGGTGAGCTGGATCGCAGCGAGGCGTCGCAGGAACGGATCATGAAATTGGCTACTGGAGGTCAATGATGTTGAACAGCATGAATGGAAAAGCCATGTCGCCGCGTGAAAGCGCGATATCGAGAATCAAGGGCGCAAGTCTCGCGGCGATCTACAGGAAGTACGGAACGGTACTGATCTTTATTGGCATCGTCGTTCTCGCGTCCTTCGTGAGCGATGCGTTTCTGACCGTATCGAATCTGACGAACGTTTTGCGGCAGGTGGTGGTCGTGAGCCTCCTGGCCAGCGGGGTCACGTTCATCATCATTCTCGGTCAGATCGACGTTTCGCTTGGCGCGGTGGTCGCGTTGACGGGCACCATCGCCGCAAGCGTGATGTCCGCAACCGGAAGCATTGCGCTCGCCGTGGCGGCAGGCATTGCGATGGGTATCGTCGTTGGCTTCGTCAATGGCTTCGTCGTCACGCAATTTGGCATTCCGTCGTTCATCACGACGCTCGCGATGACCACCGTCGCACGGGGAGGCGTCCTGCTTTACACGGGCGGGGTGCCGGTGAGCGATCTCGGGAACTTCGGTGTGATCGGCCAGGGTTCCGTGGGCCCCATCCCGATCTCGGTGCTGATTCTCATTGCCGTCCTGCTGGTCTCGTGGGTCCTGTTGAACCGCACAAAATTCGGCCGCTATGTCTACGCCACGGGTGGCAATAGCAAGGCCGCGCTCGCTTCAGGCATCAACACGCGAAAGGTCACGATGACCGCGTTCATCTACAGCGGCATTCTCACGGCCGTTGCCGGCATCGTGCTGATGTCGCGCATCAATTCGGGGCAGCCCGCAGGCGGTGTCGGTTACGAGTTCGATGCGATCACCGCGGTCGTGGTGGGCGGCACGAGCCTGATGGGTGGCACGGGAACGATCATGGGCTCGATGATTGGCTCGCTGATCATCGGCGTCATCAACAACATTCTCAATCTTCTGAACGTGAGTTCCTACTGGCAGCAGATTGCCAAGGGGTTGATCATCGCCGTCGCCGTCATTCTCGACGTGAAGACGAAGAACAGCGGCTCGAAAAGAAAGCCGCAAGCAACCTGAGAGACGGTTCGAAGTTTCGCATTCCAGCAGTCACAACGTAGTGAGAAACCAGTCAGACACCAGGAGGAGCACATGAAGGCATGGAAACGAATCGCCGCAGTCGCAGTGGGATTGATGGTCATGGCGGGTGGCGCCGCCGCGGCGGGAAAGAAGTTTGTGGTTGGCTACACCAATCTCGCCGACACCGACGTATTCACGATGACCCGAAAGACCGCGTTCGGTAACGCGGTCAAGGCTGACCCGGACCTGAGCGTCATCTATACCGATGCGAACGGTGACGTCAGTCGGCAACTCGACCAGATCGACAATTTCATTGCGCAGAAGGTCAGCGCGATCGTCATCGTCCCGGTCGACTATCAAGGCATCGTTCCGGGCGTCGAACGGGCGAACAAGGCGGGCATTCCCGTCATTGCGCTTGGCATTCAGTCAGCCGGCGGCAAATATACCTTCGTCGGCTCGAAGAATTTCGATGCTGGGCGCCTGCAGGGTGAATTCATGGACGCCAAACTGCCGAAGAATGCACAGATCCTGTACCTGCAAGGCACGCCCGGACTCTACCACTCGAAGGAGCGTCTCGCCGGGTTCACGCAAACGCTGGCAAAGCGCCCGGATGTGAAAATCCTCTCGAACCTGCCCGCGGATTACGACCGCGCCCAAGGCATGAAAGTAACCGAGGACTGGGTTGAGCGTTACCAGAAATTCGACGCGGTCATCGCTGCGAATGACCAGATGGCGCTTGGCGCACTCGAAGCGTTGAAGACCGCCGGACGATTGAAAGGCGTCATGATCTCGGGTGTCGATGGCACGGCCGACGCGCTCCACGCCATCCACGCAGGAGACATGTCGCAGACGATTTTCCAGAATGCAAAGGGACAGGCGGTCGCCGCGTATCAGGTGATCGAAACGATCAAGGGTGGCAAGACGCCGCCGCCGGAAGTGATCGTGCCGTTCGAGTCCGTCACCCAGGACAACGTCGCCTCGTACCTGAAGTAGGCGACGTTCATTCGTTGCCGCTTCGTTTTGCGTCGCGGCAACGTTGTGCAGGCGAATATAATTCGTAGTACGAATATAAAAGAAAGTAAACCGTCACCACGATCGATAAATGGAGGAGAGAATGAAACGTCTTTTGACTGTCTCGTTGACGATGGGTCTGGCCGCGGCGGCGAATGCGCAAAGCAGCGTCACCCTGTACGGTATTGTCGACAACGGGCTGCAATATGAAACAGGTTTTGCGCACGGCAACCGCGTATCCGCTGAATCGGGAAACTGGGGCGAATCGCGGTTCGGCCTGAAGGGCAAGGAGGACATCGGCGCGGGTACGTCGGTGAACTTCACGCTGGAGTCTCGGCTCAATACGCAGAACGGCTCGGTTGCCAACGGGTCGCTCTTTGAAGGACAAGCAACGGTCGGTATGAGCAATGATGCGTACGGCTCGTTCCGGCTCGGTAACTTCGGTGCGAGCGCGCTGCTCCAGTATGCGGGCGTGCTCGATCCGCAGCAGACGCAAAAATACTCGTTCGGCACGCTGGTGCGCGGGCGCATGTTTCCGCAAACTGCCAACGGCATCGAGTACAAGACGCCAAGCTTTGGCGGCTTCACAGTTCAGGCGCAGTACAACCTGACCAATTCGACCACGTGGAATGCGGGGAATCCCGGGACCGCGCCGGGACAACTGGGTACCTCCACGGGGCTCGGCAGTTCGCAGGGTCGTTCCGACGGCGTGAAGCTGGAATACAACGCACACCAACTCGACTTGCAGGCCATTTACGACGAAATTCGAGATGGCAACGGTAAGTTCAGCAATGTCTATCTTGCATCACGCTCCATCTTTGCTGCCGGCTCGTACATATGGGGTCCTGTTACCGTGTACGCGGGCTATCAGCACCTCAGCGCGCCGGATGCGTCCGATGCGGGATACTTCGGCACGAGCACGCCAACGGCGCTGCCTGCGGGCGTTGGGCTGCCCACTGCCGTCGATAGTGGGTGGGTGGGCGCACAATGGGCCGTTACGCCGGCGACCTACGTGACGGGCGCGATCTATCACGCCAATGCCAACAAGGGCAACGGCAACGCGACGATGTACACGCTCTCAGGGCAGTACCTGCTTTCAAAGCGCACGCGTCTGTATAGCGAAGTCGGTTATTTGCACAACAGTTCGACTTCGAACCTCGGATTGAACGGTGGTCTGTATGGCGCGAACGTGAACAACGATCCCGTCAACGGAAATCCGTCGAGTACCAATCCCAACTACGGGCACGGACAGTTCGGAGTCTTTGCCGGTATTGCGACGCAGTTCTGATTTTTACGTTGCGTGAAGCGCTGCCGCGGAACGAATAAGTTCCGCGGCGAAGAGCTGGTTCGTAGCGCCGGATTGACCCGTCGGCAATCACGATAGACCCCATGAGCAGCGTCAACGTAGGAGTTGTGGCTATCGGCGATATCAGCGAGGTTTATTTCGATAATGTGGAAAAGCATCCAATCGTGAACGTACTCCGCTGTACAGGAAGTGACCCTACACGGTCCATTGAGAAGGCACGCCGCAACAGGATTACGCGCTCTCATGCGAACGTCAACGAGCTGCTCGCCGACGCCGATATCGACATTGTGCTGAACCTGATCGTACCGCAGGCGCATGATCCGTTGACCTCGGCTGCACTGCGCGCTGGAAAGCGCGTCTACACCAAAAAGCCGCTGGGAATCACCCCAAGGCAGCGATATTGTAGAGGAGGCGAATCAATGCAAGCGGACGCTACGTGGGATGCGCGCTTGACGCCTTTCCGGGGGGGCGCAGCTATACAAAAACATCGTCAGCGAAAGACGGACAGGTCTAGGCGCGACCCGATTTGCGGTCAACCGCGGTCCGGAGCCGCTTCATCTGCATCCCGCTCTCATATGTCAGCGTGCGGGGGGATTGTTGCGAAAATGCTATGCCGCCGCGACGACGAGTACGGCATACCGGGCCGTGGAGAGTGCACCGCGAGCCGGGGCGCGTTTCACGGAAGTGCGCCGGCTCTGCTGCCGAAGGTGTTTCCGGACGCCGCGGTTGGACAGTGTGGCGTGTTGTGGAAACGCACGCTTCCGTGATGGTGTCTATGGCGCATCCCCTATGAAAGTCATCGCAACTCCGCCGAGAACGAGAGAACAGTTCCTGAGACGCATAGCGCAAGAATACGACGGGATAAGTGGTCGTCTAAAATTGATCGCCCAGTCCGTCGACCAAAATCGCGAAGAACTCGGCCATATGGGCATACGGATGTTTGCCCAGCACTGCGGTGTCCATCCCTCCGCGGTCGTGCGCTTTGCACACTATTTTGGCTTTTCCGGCTATTCAGATATGCGGGCGCTGTTCCGAGGCACGCACGTTCAGGATGTTTCAGTAGGATCTCAATCCGGGTCTAGTGACAATGAGCCAGACGCTCTGAGCGGGGAGCATTGGCAGTTCGCGGACGCACATCTTGTTCGCAGTATTATGGGTTTGCAGAATCTACGGCGAACGCTGAATCGGCCCGAATTCGCGCGGGCGGTCAATATGCTTGAGCGCGCCGAAATTGTCTGGATTGCCGGCGCAAATCGCGCCTTCCCGGTCGCGGTACATTTGGAACACGCACTTCGGCAAGCCGGCAAGCGCGTTGGGCATCTGGGGGCTTTCGAGAGCCTCACTGTTGATCAAGCGCGAGCTGTCCGGGCTGGCGATCTAGTCGTAGTGATATCAGTAAGCCCATGCGCGCAGGAAATCGCAGAAATCGTGCGATACAGTCTAAAGCAGGACGCAGCGATTATTGCTATTACGGACAGTCGGTTGAGCCCAGTGGGGCGTGCGGCTACCGTATCGCTAATCGTGAGAGATTCCGTAAATTCTGGCTTCGACTTCATAACTGCGGCCACCTCTCTCGTGCAGTGCTTTTGTGCCGTACTCATCTCGAGCTATGTCGAACATCGTCCTGACGTGCTCGCTTTTTGAGGTGACGTGGTTGCCTAATTAAAGCAGGCCGCGACAGGCATCGAGGTGCTTCAGATCAATCGCGCAGTACCATGACTGGCGGAGACAGGAGAGACATTCGAAAAGAATCCTCGTTGCCAATTGAGCAGGAAGCTTCGCAACTATGCTTCGCGTCGCCCTGCTACCGGATGTGGTCGAAGCTCCCGAGGTGTGCATCCAAATCGAGCGCGGAAAGCTCTACTAAAGTGCGCTGGATCATTGAAGCCCCATGAGAATGCAATCTCACTGATACTGCGCCCGGCCAGGCTCGGATCGCAGATATCTCGGTAGGCTGCATCCAGACGCTGCGTCCAAATCCAATCGCCCAGCGAGCACGACTCACGGCCCCACGTACGATGCAGGGTGCTGGCCGACATTTTCAATTCTGCAGCAATTGACGAGATTGTGAGGGTCGGGTCTCGAAGTCTATTGCGTACAAGGGATTTTACGCGCTCCAGATGGAATAGTCGGAGTTGCGACATCGGTGCCTGTTTGGCTGCAGGAAGTGTAGACAGACCGGCGATCAGAATTTGCCTAACGCTGTCTGCAATTGCGCTCGCGGACTCAGGGGCTAGTGTGTCGATGTCACTCGCCAGAGTATGGATCAAGTTAAGCATTAAATGTCCCGCGCCACGTTGACCATCAATAGTGCTGGCGGTCAGATTGCTTGCGCTGGGAAATTCTGTTCGCAGCAGCCGTCCGGGCAACATGAGTACGTATTGCTGGAAGTCGGCCTCAAAAAACAGGGTATACGGGCGGGTGCTGTCGTAAAGCGCGAAATCTCCCGGAGTGAGAACAGCTTCCCGGCCATCCTGCACTAAACCGCCTCGTCCGTGGGTTTGAATGCTCACGAGAAAATAGTCTTCGCTCGACTGAGAAATCTTTGCGGGCGTGCGATGCACGCGCTGTGCACTTGCCGACACTTTTGTCAGACAAAGAGTGGCCACTTGTGTGCTGGCGACGCTTCCTTCGATGGGCTTCCCTTCCACAACTTCGCATTCGAGTTGTACGAAGGCATCGCAGACGACATCAGACCAATACGCTAAGCGGAGGCGGGGATCGACTTGGGCGGTGGAATGTACACGGAACATGTTCTCATTTAGCGCAAATTGCTCAGATAAAGCAAGTCGGGCGAACGCTGCCGGCGTTGACGGTTTCAGTCAAGAGAGGTGCGACGCCCAGTCAAGCCGCAAGAATATTGCCTTCCTACCATGAAGGCTCCTGACTTGCGAGACACATCATGAGTTTAGCGCATCCAAAATTTCGCGCCGCAGCTATCCAAGCGGCGCCAGTATTTCTTGACCTAAACGCGTCCATCGACAAGGCCGTCGCGTTGATTGCCGAAGCTGCCTCCAAAGGGGCAGATCTCGTGGCGTTCGGAGAGGCCTGGTTGCCTGGCTACCCGTGGTTTATCTGGTTGGATTCTCCGGCGTGGGGCATGCAGTTCATTCAGCGTTACCACGACAATTCGCTGATCTACGATTCTCCCGAGGCGGAGCGTATCGCGCAAGCTGCGAAAAAGCATTCCATCATGGTGGTGATGGGGCACAGCGAGAAGCAAGGTGGGAGTCTGTATCTTGGGCAGTGGATCATTGGCGCTGACGGTCGAACGATTGCACGTCGACGAAAACTCAAGCCAACACACGTTGAGCGTACCGTATATGGCGAGGGTGATGGTACGGACTTGACGGTTTGGGCCACGCCATTGGGTCGTGTTGGCGCACTGTGTTGCTGGGAGCACCTCCAGCCACTGTCCAAATACGCGATGTATGCCCAAGACGAGCAAGTGCATATTGCGGGGTGGCCGAGCTTCTCGCTCTATCGCGGTGCGGCTAATGCTTTGGGCCCGGAGGTGAACGTCTCTGCCTCTCGAATCTATGCGGTCGAAGGGCAGTGTTTCGTCATTGCCCCGTGTTCGGTCGTCAGTAGCGAAATGATTGACACGCTGTGCGGCGATGATCCGACCAAACGTCAATTGCTTCAACAGGGTGGTGGGTTTACTTCCATTTTCGGCCCAGACGGAACCCTGCTGCATGATCCATTGCCTGAGCGCGAGGAGGGAATCGTCTACGCGGAGATTGACCTTGGGTTAATTTCGTTGGCTAAAGCAGCAGCAGACCCTGCCGGACATTACTCACGTCCTGACGTGACGCGCCTAGTGCTGAATCGGACTCCAGGTAGCCGTGTCATCTTTACACAGGAATCACAGTTTGACGCGACTGCGTCCTCATCACCGGAATCGATCGACCAGAGCAAGGCAAACGATTCGTCCGAGGACATTAAAGTTCAAGTTTAACAATAGCGAAGACAAGAACTATAAGTAACCGCGAGATTGATATGGAGAATCGCATGCTGCTGAAGCGGAAGTGTTTGCAAGCTATGCTCGCCGTCATGGCATTGGGCGCGGCGCAATCGGTATTTGCACAAAATTCTGTCGCAAATGATGGTGGCATCGGGGATGTCCACTTTAGAGTGGAGTGTAATAGTGCTGCGCAAAATGACTTCAATGTAGCAATGGCTTACTACTATTCCTATGATTGGAGCAAAATAAATTCGGCTGTTAATCGCATTCTTCAGGATGACCCTAAATGCGGAATGGCGTACTGGGTGCGCGCAATGGCGGCACTAAACAACCCATTCGGTTGGCCTGCGAGTCTGCCAGCCAGTGCCATGAAAGATGGACCTTCTGCGCTAAACGAGGCCCGAAAGACGGGGCTTAAATCCCAGCGTGAGCGCGATTATGTCGATGCTCTCTCAGTATTCTTCAATAATGGAGACAAAGTCGACCGGCATGTGCGCGCACTGGCCCTTGAGTCGGCCTTTGAAAAACTGGCAAGCAAATATCCAGAGGACTCCGAGGCATCCGTTCTTTACGCGATGATACTGTCCGCAAATTCCGATCCTGCGGATAAGCAATACGTTCGGGAGCTAAAGGCAGCTTCGATTCTCGAGTCCGTTCGAGCTAAGCAGCCATATCATCCAGGAGTGCTTCATTATCTGATCCATAGCTACGACTATCCGTCACTCGCAGAGCGTGGATTGACCGCCGCGAGGCTCTACGCAAAGATCGCGCCTGATGCGCCGCATGCTTTGCATATGCCGTCGCATATCTTTACGCGGTTGGGCCTCTGGGATGAGTCGATTGCGTCGAATCGTGCCGCATATGCGGCCGCAAGAAGTGGGACTTTACAGGCATTCCACTTTTCCGACTTTATGGCGTACGCATATCTTCAATTGGGAAAGGTTGATGCTGCGCGTGAAGTACTTGCACAAATGCGTGCAAGACCAATTGTCGACGATCTAGGTGCGGCTTACCCTTATGCTGCCGTCCCTGCCCGTATCGCAATCGCGACTGATTCGTGGAAGGACGCAGCGAACCTCCCGCTTGATCCGGCTGCCGATGCGTATCCTTGGAAGAAATATCCAGAAGCGGAGGCAGAGAACGCCTTTGCACGTGGTATTGGTGCAGCGATGAGTGGTGATCCAACTAAGGCTCGCGTAGAAGTGGCACGAATGATTTCGCTTCGTGACTCAGCCACCGCAATGAATTTGCCTTACTGGGCAGAGCAGATCGATATTCAAGCCGAAGTCGTACGTGGCCTTGCTATCTTCGCAGATGGAAAGCATAACGAAGGAATAATGGTGCTAGAAGATGCGGCGGATCGCCAAGGCGCAACCGACAAAAGCGCGGTAACTGCAGGAGAGATCGTTTCCGCTCGGGAAATGCTAGCTACCTTGCTGATGAATTCTGGAAAACCGGCCGATGCACTAGCGGAGTTTGAGACGGTTCTGGAGCATGAGCCGAATCTTCGTCGTGCGGTTCTTGGGGCGGCTCGGAGTGCTGAGTTAGCCGGTAATACTACGAAGGCAGAAAAGTATTCCGATATGCTGGCGAGCTTAAGATAACCTGAAGATCGGAGACCGTAAAAAAAGAATTACATTTTAATAATTAGATATCCGAATTATCGACCACGTACACATAGATTTAAATGCGGCGGTCGATTATTTATATAAAACGACTTGGAGAACTGGTATGTCAGCGTCAAAAATCTTTGCGGCTAACGTCACTTTAGTTGCGGCCATTGTGGCATGGTCGGGTATTGCAGAGGCGCAGAGCAGCGTGACGCTATCGGGAGTTATTGATACTGGCATAATGTATTCTAACAATAATGGCGGTCACGCGAGTTGGTCAACAATCAACGGTCTTCTTACTCCTACTCGGTGGATTCTGTCGGGCACAGAAGATTTGGGCGGGGGGACGAGGGCAGTTTTTCGTTTGATTAATCCATTCAGCGTACAGAATGGCCGTAACACAGGGCGCGCGTTTAACGTTGCCTATGTCGGATTGAGCAATACCCGCTATGGTACCCTGACGTTAGGTCGTCAGTATGATACAACTCTCGATTTGCTCTATATATATGCAGTTAGCAACACATGGGCACATGTTGGAGATTCTGATAATACGAACGGATCGTTTAAAGTCAGTAACGCAGTCAAGTATTTGAGTCCGAATTGGGCCGGATTGCAATTGGGAGCTACATATGGATTCAGCAATGAAGCAGGCCAATTCAAAAATAACCGGCAAATGTCCACTGGCGCGACATATGCCTATGGGCCGTTTTCGGCTTCGTTGGGAGTTGAACAGCTCGATCATCCCGATTCCCAACCGGCGGGCGCGGTCGGAACAGCAGGAGGTGGGACGGCTGATGACTATGGCACTCTCATGTTTGCACAGAGCGTCGTTAATCATGCGAGCGTCGCGCGGCAGAGGATTTGGCTGGCCGGTACATCGTATCGCATTGGCCATGTAACTATTGATGGTTTGTATTCAAAAGTGCAATATAAATATCTCGACGGATCGGGGCTTACCCTCGATAACTACTTAGCCTATCTCCAGTGGCAAATTGCCCCTTATTTGAGCACGCAGTTAGCATACATTCATACGAATGGTACTTATTCCGGAGTTCCATCGAACATTCGCAATCCTGGCTGGGACCAAATTAATATTGGCGGCCAATATCTACTCTCGAAGAGAACGTTTATTTATGCCATTGCGGTCGGGCAAAAAGGTCGAAACGCCAATGCTCAGATCTTAAATCTCTCACCTTCAAGTACCCGCAGACAGCTTGCGGTTGTGCTGGGAGTCCAGCACCAGTTCTAATTTTTTATCTTTGTTTGGACACTTCTAGACAAGGAGAACGACGATGACAAGCTGACAAGTCGTCTACCAGTACGCATAAGGCGTGAATCTGTCCGGAAAATTGTCGATAACACTCTGGGAGCGAGACAGCGGCTTTCATAGGTTTGAGTTAATGCTGCTGCTTTGAATGTAAAGTATAGCGACAGAATGCTCATGGGTGGTCGTTGGTTTGATGCAACCAATTTCGAACCATTTTGGATGACGGTGGTTCGGTGTGCGCCGACTTCAATATTGGAACGATAGTTAGCCATTTGCAATTTATTAGGAGCATGGTTAGATGAAACATAGTCTTCGAATTGTGAGTTACGTTATCTTTTCTTTGATTTCGTCTGGCGTATACGCACAGTCACAATCGACCGCTCCAGCCGCAGGCGCGCATAGTTCGACGCTTGTTGCGCCAACATCGCGTGCCTCACGGAAAGCTGAAAAAGCAGCAAACCGGCAGTTTTCAAGAAAAGTGCTTCAGGCGCTCAATAGAGAAAAAGGATTGACCGGTTCAGACATCTCCGTCTTCGGCAATGCTGCAACCGGGGAAGTGACCCTTGCTGGTTTCATTCGTGAACGACACCAAGATGACTTGGCAAAAATGGTTGCAGAAAAGGTGCCGGGAGTGACGTCTGTAACCAGCAAACTTGTGATGCGGGAGAATGTTCATTGAACAGTGCAGCGTGACTAGATCGGAACGGCTAATTCGTTGCGTCGTTCCTGCTACATCTGGAAACATATTCTCCTTTATGTAGTTGGTATTCCATAAGGTAAACACGGTGCGTCGTGGGCAGTGCGACGACCGCCGTTCACGCACGCGCAGCGTGATGGCTGTGCTCGATAAAATTGCTTGTACACGCGATTTACGTCGCAGGACTATGCTCGTCGATCCGCAGTTGTTCACACTTAACACTATGGAGATGCAATGAAGATCGTCAAGCCAGTCGCGGTCGCCGCGCTGATCTGCGCCGCCGGCGTCTCGCTTGCTGCCCGCGCGCAGCAGAGCGAACTGGAGGGCTTCTGGACCACGCCGGTGATTCAGGGCTATGGCCGGATCCACTTCCTGCCCAATGCGGGGTTCAAGCCACAGGCGGACCATACGTACCAGATCGTCTTCGCGTTGACGAAGGGAGGGATGAAGCCGGCCGAGGTGAATCCCGCGTTGGATCGCGTCGCGCGCACCGTGAACTTGTACGTTGCAGCCGGCGTCCCGCTTTCGCGCTTGAAGTTCGTCGCGATCGTTTACGGCCCCGCGACGCCGCTTGCGCTTGACGATGCGCACTACCGCACGGCATACGGCGTGCCGAACCCCAACCTACCGCTGATCGCCGAACTGAAGAAGGCTGGGGTGACGGTCGCCGTGTGTGCGCAGGCGGTGGCCGAGCAGCACTTCGGCTACGACGCGATCACGCCAGATGTGACGCTCGCGCTGTCCGGCTTGACGACGGTGACGACGCTCGAATCCCAAGGCTACGTGCTGATGCCGCTTTGAACGTCCAATTGGGAGTGTTCATTGGGCATTCATTCGACAACACGGCAGTCGCATGCGGCGTAGGCGCGGTTCGCATTGACCGCGTTGCGTCGATACGGGGGATGCCGAAAGCCGGAACGACAACCATGGGAGGTTGCGTCGTGTCCAGGGGCGTCGCTGATTGCTTTTGACTCGACGTAGTAGTGCGGTCAGTGACATGTCACTCAAGACCTTGCTTGGGGATGAGGGGGCCGGCGTTTCATGGTGCTTCTGATCTTCGACCAGTGACGAACGAGGCCCATAGTGGCTCTTCCATTTCAGGCGCAGAGTGCACCATGAAAATTGGAGATCATGCGTGTCGCACAAATTTTCCGCAGTAAGTAAGTAGGAGTAACACTTCAGGCCATGACGAATTCAGTCAAGAGCGGCGCGACACACAGTCAAGCCGCAAGAAATTCGGCTGTTTACGATGCGATCTCACTCCTTGCAACTGAGGTGCGAAATAAGCGGAATGCATCGAGCATCCCGAGTCACAAACAAGGACGTCGTGCTGATCGCCGCTGTGGTTCCAATAGCGCGAAGCTTGTGGCCTTCGGTAGGGCGCGGCTTCCTGGCTATCTGATATTCGGCTGAGACTTCACAGTGTTGATGTATCTGTTACTACACGAGGTTAATTATGTAATTCCGTATCCATATTACATCTGACGAAAGGAATTGAAGATTTGGTGCTATCGCTGCGTCGTTTTGAACTACGGAGCATTTATGGAATTACCGTAAAGTCGTTAAGATCGCGGCCAACTTGGCCCTAGCTGGAATCGTCGGTGAGTCGTTTACGCCATACAAGTATGGAATCGCGCAGATGGAATAGGTCCGCACGAACGGTTCCTGTTCGCACGCATCCTAAAGGATTCGTAACCGGGGTTGGGATTGGCTCGAAGTATGTCCTACCGAAGCGAGACTCGCTTTACGCGGTCGCAATAGGGCAGTAGGGGCGCAATGCGAATGCTGAAATCGTTGACTTCGGGCAGTCGAGCATATGCAGGCACCTTGCGGGGGGGATATGGGTGCTCAGCATCGATACTGTGCAGGTTTCTTGTTGGGCCGTCCCTCGGGATGTCTGCGAGCGTTGCGAAAGGATCGCGTGACGTACGTAACCGTCTTCGACCGACTTCCAGAGAAAATAGGTTGTTTTGAGAGCGGAGAATTGACTTGAATATAGTGCTGCGGCATACAGCGATAGCGGGGATTTGCCCTTTTGTAGTATTCCTTGCATCGTGCGCATCGGGATCTCATTCCGAGCCAACTTCAACCAACGCCGATGTCGATGCGCGAGTATCTGCACTCGTTTCACAGATGACGCTTGATGAAAAGGTTCAGCTTGTTCACGGCAACGGCGTACCGGCCCAACGCATCGGCGGTCCCTTTCCGTTAGGCGTTAATGGGGAGAGCTATATTCCCGGAATCCCGAGATTGGGCATTCCACCGATTGAGAGTGCTGATGGCCCCGCTGGAGTGACGGTTAAACAGACAAACGCGACCGCACTTCCGGCACCGGTGGCGCTCGCTGCGAGTTGGGATCCAAAGGTCGCTGCCCTTTATGGCGGCCGTATCGCGATCGAACTCCGGACGCTTGGCTTCGCAGAATCTCTCTCTGGTGGCATTAATCTTACGCGCGAACCACGCAATGGCAGAACATTCGAATATATGGGCGAGGATCCTTTGCTATCCGGGAGAATGGTCGCCTCGCTAACGAAGGGTATCCAGTCGCACAAAGTCATCGGCACGATCAAGCACTATGCGTTGAACGACCAAGAAACGAATCGCATAAAAAGCAACTCAGTTGTCGATGAGCGCACGATGCGCGAGACGGAGCTGCTTGCCTTCGAGATCGCAGTGAAGGAGGGTACGCCGGGCAACGTGATGTGCTCGTACAATCTCGTGAATGGTACATACGCGTGCGAAAATCCGTACCTGCTCACCACGGTCTTGAAAAAGGAGTGGGGCTTCGTGGGTGTCGTTCAGTCCGATTGGGGTGCGACGCATAGCACGGTTAATGCTGCCAATGCCGGGCTCGATGAGGAGGAGCCCGGCGAGGTGGGCGGCGAAGCAGAGAAGGAGATTCCCGCTTTTATTCCGCATTTCGGTTCGAAGCTAAAGGAGGCGGTTGCTGCGGGCACCGTGCCGATGTCGCGCCTGAATGACATGGTTCAACGAAAACTGCACGTGCTGATCAGTACCGGAATTATGGATGATCCACCCAAACGGGGGGGCGTCATCGATCGATCCGCCGGCAACAACGACGCGTTGTCAATCGCACAACAATCGTTCGTTCTTCTGAAGAACGTCGCACCGTCGAGCGGTCAGCAGGCAGTCCTTCCCCTCGTTTCGAATAAGATTTCGTCGGTTGTAGTTATTGGTGGACACGCGGACGCGGGTGTACTTTCCGGTGGTGGCTCGGCCACGGTTCCTGCGGAAAATGGTAACGCGGTTGCAAATTGCCAGTACTACGTGAACACTGCCATGGGTGGGTGCGCAACCTGGTACAAGTCGTCGCCGCTCGCCGCGATCAAGGCGAAGGCGCCTAATGCAGCGATCACGTACTATAGCGGAACGGATGCGAGCGCCGCCGCCACCGCAGCCGCAAACGCTGATGTTGCGATCGTCTTCGCTACGCAATGGGAGGCCGAGGCTCGCGATCTTGGGAGCCTTTCGTTACCGGATACGAGGTCGACTCCTATCAGTGCGGAATACGATCAAAACGCGCTAATCTCGGCCGTCGCGGCGAAAGCTAAACGTGTGATCGTTGTATTGGAGAATGGCAGCCCGGTGCTAATGCCGTGGCTCGACAACGTTCAAGGTGTGCTCGAGGCTTGGTATCCGGGCGTGCAGGGAGGTCAAGCTATTGCTGACGTGCTGTTCGGCGACGTCAACCCGTCTGGAAAATTGCCGATGACGTTCCCGCAGCGCGATGCCGACCTTCCACAGCGTTCGGTTAGCCACACGGACCTGAACGTCAACTATGACGAAGGTCTATTGATGGGGTATCGCTGGTACGACGCCAAAGGAATCAAGCCGTTGTTCCCGTTCGGCTTCGGGCTCTCATATACTACTTTCGCATACTCTGCCATTACAGTCCGATCAGATGGCTCGAGCAATGTCAGCGTGCATTTCACGGTGAAGAACACTGGCACGCTTGCGGGAGCGGAAGTAGCGCAGGTCTATGCGATGTTGCCCACTGGCATCGGGGAGCCGCCGCAGCGCCTGGTTGGATGGGCAAAGGTCGCCCTCGCACCGGGGCAAGCCCGCCAAATCAGCGTGTCTATTCCTGCCGAGCGACTTGCAACGTGGAATACCGGCAAACATGCGTGGCAAATCAATCCAGGCGAGTACGTGCTCAGGGTGGGGGGCTCGTCTCGTGACTCGTCGGCATTGATGCAAGACATTGTGCTGGATTCTGGACGGCTCTAGTCACATACCGATGCTGAACGTCGGGTGTCATCCGCTCCTCGAGGTATGACACCCCACGATCGCGGTGGAAATTGCATTCTGAGGCCTATGTGGTGCCCAAACCGGCGTACAGCGGGGATCTGATCGGCGACGACACGTGTGGGTGAGAGTGGCGCCGGCGAGTGGACTGTTGGCACGAGTGAAATGACCTCAGCGAAACTGGAGGGCGCGCATCACGCCGTTCAATTTCCCGTGAATGGTTTGGTGGCCCGCTGTATCTGCCCGGTGCAGAGATCTTGGCCGGGGTCCGATGGGCGCGTTGGGCAGTTGACGTCACTACTGTCAGGCTGACCGTCGGCAGATGTGTGTTAGCGATGCTGCCATCGATCGTCCGCTGGTCGGCAGGGGCTCACATTCCAATTGCACAAACGTACTGCAGACAGTCTCCGACCAATGCGTTAGGTGGAGAAGTGGGTCGATTTGAGCGGTGGAGTTTGTGCAAAACATAAGCTCGTCAGACATTAGCGCTGCAACTGCGGCGGTTCCTACAGGGAAGACAAGCGTAGTCAGAAATAGTGCGGTGTACAGTCAAGCCGGAGCGAGACCTTCTCCCTGCTATGGGAACTCACTACTCACTACTTGCTATGAGGATAGGAATGAGCGTAACGCATCCAAAATTCCGCGTCGCGGCTATTCAGGCGGAACCCGTGTTCTTGGACCTTGACGCGTCAATCGACACGGCGGTCTCGCTGATCGCCCCGTGCTCAACCAGCTCATACTGCGGTTTGGCAACGTGCGGTGTGAGCTGGTGGCGAGGCAAGTGGGTCAAGCATCCGGATTGCGGCCTCCGGCAGACTCGGCGTCGAGGCGCGCGGCGACTCCCGCTGCAGCAAGGGCTCACTGTAAGACATCTCATCGAACCAATGCGTGAACCCGCGACCCCGGCCCGACTATGGGTTGCTTGACGGGACGGTTCAGCGCGGCCACATGAATGGTGTGATCGAAGCACGAAGATGGCTGGTTCGGTCGCACCTGGCGGATGCTTGATCTCTCACACCGGCGCGTCCACTGCCTCAGGCGAAAAATCCATCGGATCAGTTTCGCCGGTACCTACGCTGTCAACCAACTGAAGTTCACGCGGTCGGAGGCGTTGAGCGCACTGTTGTGGGGAGCGGCAGCGATGGCCTTGTCCATTCCGATGTTCGGATTGATTGCGGACAGGGTTGGAGCTCGTCGGCTGTACTACTTCGGCGGCACGCTGCTGGCAGTAATGGCAGTGCCGTTGTTCAAGGCCATAGGTAGTGGCTCGTACTCCGTCTACGTCGCGGCCACCATTCTTGCGTTAGCGCTGAATTACGCGATCGTCTTCGCACCGCAATCGAATCTGTACGCTGCACAGTTTCCCGCAGAGCTGCGCTATTCTGGTATGTCGATGGGTGTCCAGTTCGCGTCGGCACTAGGCGGGGGACTTGCGCCGTTTGTCGCCGCAACCCTCGTGGCGAAGTCTGCGAGTATCGTGCAGTCGGGGTGTATGTGGCCGTGCTGGGCGCGCTCGCCGCGACTTCGGCCTACCTGATGCGGCCAAGCTTCAACGAGCGCTGACAGAGCGCCGCTGTGTCTGCCGGTACCCCGTGGGAAGTTCAAAACCCCCGTGGCTCGGCCCGCCCACCAACTCCTTCCAAGTCCCAAGAGTGATGTGCCCGCTTCGAGCGCCAGTCGCCTAGACTGAGCCGCGGTCCTGACCACCGAACCGATAGTGCAGTCAGCGTCTGCAAATTCGGCTTTCCATCACGGCTTGCGGATTGAACCATCGCGCGTTTGCCGTCATCCAGTTGCTAGTCCGCAAAGGGTAGTCAGCAGGTGTCTGATTGGAAAGGGAATTTATACAAGGCGGCAAGGCAGACCTGCGCCAGGCCCAGGTGCGTCTGATCGGGAAAATGCACGAACGTCTATGACACCCCTTTCGGCAGGCTGTAGCACATCCTCACCGCTTATCGTACAAGCACCGCCATTCTTTCGAAAGCTCACCGGATCGCTCTAACGTGGAGCCTCTCTGGGGCAGGCAGTGTTGTACCTTCGCCTCCGCGTAGTAGCATCGCTATCTGGCGCAAGCCGTCTCGCTCAACTTTGCAGAGGTCGCTTACAATCCTACTGGACGCCGTTCCCGGGTTGGCGGCGGTTTCGCCAAGAGACCTCGGAGTTGGCCGCAATCATGCTAAGCGGGTAGGTCTCCCATCGATGGCGGCGGTCAAAGCCAGCGATTGGGTGATTGGCCGAGCAACGGCCAATCTCGGATGTCGAAAATTGAGCGAGCCCGATTGCGCCTGCAAGAGCTGCTGTGGTGCTGACGGACGGTAGAGAACGTGCGGCCATCTTCCGCGGAGTCCGGCATGGAGCATGGCGTTCGCGTTGTGCGTGTACATGACATACTCGATAGCTCGCGCATATTCGGTCAACGTAGTGGCGAAACTCTGAATGCTTTGAGGAGGCGGGGCGGATTTGACTATCAGATCAACGGCAATCCATCAACAGGATGCGTCATTCACCATTGGCCCCCGACTTAGGGCGGCGCGACTGGCGCAAGGTCTCACGCTTCAACAGGTCGCGGATGCTGCCAACGTAACAAAGGGGTACTTGTCGCGTCTCGAAAGAGACGACATCTCACCAACTGTCGGAACTCTCGTAAATCTGTGTAAGACCCTCGGTGTGGACCCGGGGGCCCTGTTGACCATCGAGCAGGTGGAGGTCGTCTCGTTTGGAAGCGTCATTGTGGGTTCAAACGAGGCGCAAGGGATTAGGCATAGTTTGTTGAGCCCGGCTAGCAACAAGCTACTGTCGCTCACCCATACCACAATGGAACCCGGTGCAAGCGCTGGCGAAGAACTGTACCCAATGTTCTGCGAGTCGCAAACGGCGTATGTTCTGAAAGGCAAAATCCGAATCCAGTTTTCGAACAAGGTTGTTGATTTAAATGCTGGAGATGCAATAACCTTTCCTGGACGTGAACCTCACACCTACCACAATTTGGAAAAATCCAAATCTGCTGAATTGATTTGGGTCATGGTGCCGTCGGTTGGACGGTAAAAATTTTTGGCATGTTGCGGCGGGCATTTGCAAGAAGCACGCCTACCGACCTGCACAGCGCGTCTTCTCACCTTGACAGATCAAGTGAATGATGATGTCCATTTAGACGACGGTTAGCCGACAGGACGGTCTGTTCGCGCCGCTTCTTTTGAATATCACGTCAATAAACGGCGTCGAACGCGTCATTTACACACGCATCGACGTTGCGTTGGAGTATAGGCAAGTCCCGGTACTCGTCGAAGCACCGGGACTTAGTCATCGCTTAAATGGCAAAATTCTGTCCGTAATTGCGTAATTCAGCCACTCATGCAAAATGACCACGTGATCAGTGAAGCGTGCAAGCGGCCAGATCAAAACACGTGATTAATGCCAACATGACCGACGACCTGCTTACCATTCGAGGACGGGTTGAAACCGGCAATTTGTGCAACTGCACCGCCACTCGCCTTCTGGACCGCGACGATTGCGTAGAGCGCAGTACGTTTGGAGACCTGGTAGTTGGCGCCAATGTTGAACTGCTGGTATCGCGGCTGCTGGTCTGTGGCGTGATTTCGGCCGTCGGTGAGCGTATAGCCGCCGAAGAGTGCGAGCGCGGATGTTGCGTTCCAGCTTGTCGCGAGTTCGTAATTCTGAAATTTCACATCCTGTCCGTTCCCAGCACCCTGCTGAAAATTGACGTCAGTGAAGTTGCCGAGGATTCTGACTGATCCGAAGGCATATGACGCGCCGACACCGAAGATCTGTTGACTGCGAGCGTTCTGAAGATACGTGCCGTATACGGAGTTCACATAGCCTCCACCGCTCTGATAGCCGAACACGGTTGTCTGCGGATCGTTAACGCGAAGATAGGCAATTGCGGCAGAAAACTGTCCCACAGAATAGTCCACTCCAGCGCTATAGCTCGAGCCGTTTGAAAATTGCCCGGGTTGTCCTCCGAAGGAATACAGAGCTTCGACGCTGGCGCCACCAATTTTTGGACTCGCGTATTTAATCGCGCTCGGAATCGAGAACGTGTAGTCCAGGTTGTCGACGTCGTTCGGATGCGAGAAGTACCATCCACCGTAGTTAACGTTCAGAGAAAACGCCCCTACCATAACGGTCAAAGGGGACCATTGGCGACCCAGAGTAAGAGTTCCGAACCGTTCATCCTTGATGCCGACGTACGCTTGCCGACTGAAGCCCAATCCAGAACTTAGTGCGCCATTTGTCGCGTCGAAACCGCTCTCCACCTTAAAGATTGCTGACTGCCCCTGACCGAGATCCTCGTTGCCAGTCAGACCCCATCGCGTAGGGATCCCGACCGCGCTAGCCATACGGTACTGATGGGCGCCACCAACATTGCTGGCGAAATCAACGCCCAAGTCAATAGACCCGTAGAGAGTCACGGAGCTTTGCGCATGAACCACAGTAGAAGTCATTAGCGCTACGCTGACACCTATGATTCGCTTTTGATTAGTAATGCAAAATATTAGCGACGAGTGGAATTTATTATGCACGACTTTCTCCTCAAAAATGCGCTACTAAATAATAGATGGAATCGTCAGGATGTGTGGTTACGTCAGTTCAAAAAGAACGCCAGCACCGTTTTCGCGAGGAGGATTTTCATCCATAAATGGTAAATAATTGCGAACCTTGGCGCATGTGCAGATATCCAAGTTCAAGTATATTTTTGGTTTTTCACAATCATAGAAACGAAAAATGGCGCACGTCTGTATCTGATCGATTTGACAAGCAGTCACCGCGAAGCCACGCGAAGTGCATGACCCATTGTGCTGAGCGTCTCCTCAAGTACCGGATAGGGGGTACCAAAGTTCAACCTCAAATATCCGGAACCGCACTCCCCAAAATCAACGCCTTCGCTAGTTTCCACCCCTGAAGAACGCAACATGAATTCGGCTGGACGGTCGCCAATCTGAGTCCGACGAAAATCAAGCCACGCGAGATACGAAGCAAATGGTCGATGGTAGACGACTCCCGGGAGATGCTCCGCAACCATATCTGATAGCCGGCAGCGGTTTCGGTCAAGGTAGGTTAGTACTGAGTTTAACCACGCTCCACCGTTACGATATGCTTCCGTTGTCGCCCAAAGTCCTGCAGTGCTTGCGCCGTGAGCAAGCATTTCAAGTAACCGCTTGCGTATTGGCATGTCCGTATCGTTCGAGACGATCAGATGTGCGGCCTTGATACCGCCCAAATTCCAGCCTTTCGTGGCGGATACGCCAGTCAGCGCATGGTTCTTCGCAACCTCGGTGACGGAAGCGTATGGCGTATGGCAGTGAAGCTGACCGTCGTTTTCCCGAAATGGATAGACGAGAGGTGCATGAATCTCGTCCGCGAAAACGCGAGCCCCGTACCTCTCCACGAGCTCGGAAAGTGCGATGAGTTCGTCGCGGGTGTATACAGTTCCTGTTGGGTTATGTGGATTACAAAGTATCAGAAGGCGAGCCCCCAACCTGAGTCCACGCTCGATATCCTCGAGGCTCAAAGTCCAACGGCCGCCTGATTGACGAAGTGGACTCTCGATTACCTTCCTCCCGAGCAATCGTGGCACTATCAAAAGTGGCGGATAGGACGGGGTCGGTACAATAACCGGGCAGCCGGGCGCGCTGAAATACGCAAGGCAAACCTCAAGGGCTCGAAGAAGATCGCCGAGTGTTATTACCTCGTTCGAGGAGATCCGCCATCCATAGTTGAGAAAGAGATATTCCCGAAGCGCATCCGAGGCAGCATCAAGCGCCTTAGGGTGAGCATATCCAAGGTCGCCGCGCATGGCTGATGCCGCATGTGCAGCTGCTATGTCGGCCGCCGGATCAAAATCCATCTCTGCGATTGCCGCTCCGTATTGCGCGCCTGAACTGGACCATTTTGCGCGCTTTAACTCTCTAAGATCCCGGGTGCTATAGTTCTCAAATAGCGGAGACGAGGTGTTATGTGATCCTGAGATCATTTGAGAATTATTCCTCGGTCGAAGGTGGTTAGACGTTCATGGCCCCGATCTGTGATGACGATACTTTCAGAAATATTGAGGCCACGCGCCGAGATATAAGCGTGAAATGTCATTCCAGCCTCGAAATGGAAGTCAGCGTTGTGAGTGACCTCGAGCTTTTCGTAGGTGTTAGGCCAGAACATCATTCCGATACCGTAGAAGGTCTTGTTCGGATATTGGTCGACCCATCCGGTCTTTACAACGCCTTCACGCACTATCCGGTCCGGGACCGAACAATGCACACCTGCTCTAATCGTAGCTAAAGCCTCATCTTGAATGTCGACAAATCGACGGTAGGTGTCCACCATGTGATCGTCGTGTTGGCCGACAACAATGGTGCGCATGCAACGAGCATGATAGTTTTTCTTGTGTGCGCACATTTCAAGGAAAACCAGATCATCGTGTGAGATGACACGATCTTGAAAGCAAGAATGGATATGGTATGCACGTTCACCCGATGCTAGTGGCCCGGGCTCCGCCTGATCACTACCTCCTCGCAAGCCGGCACTAGCTGTCGCGATCATTAGGTCCCTCTCGGTTGCACCAGGAGATACAGCGCGGATTCCAGCCTCATGCATCAGGGACACGGCTTTTCCAGCTTCGCGCATATAGGCAATCTCAGCTTGGGACTTTATAAAACGAAGCGAATCGAGTTGCGTACCAAGATCAATGAAACTTGCGCGAATCGCCCCTCTGACGCGATCCATTATTGTGGTGGTAGCCCGCCACGATGCCCCGTCGAATCCGATGCGCCCTTTTACAGACAGTTCGGCCATCGCACGAATCACGACATCTGGAGCGGATTCGCCGTCGTACCATAGCAGGTATTTGTCGAGCCACGCCGCGGTATCGTTGAAATGAAACTGTTCCGCCTTTCGAAGCACTGTGAGAGGGAGGCCTGAGCTGGGGACGAGAACACATTGAAATGAAGTTCCGTACCCTAATGTGTAGAACCCTGTTAGGTAGGTTACGAGCTCAGGTTCAAACACGAGCAGATAGTCAAGCTCATGTCGAGCCATATATTTCTGCGCGTTTTCGAGTCGAGACTGATATTCAGCAATATCGAACCACATGTTTTCTCTTCTGGTTTGGTGAAGTCTATAGGAAGGAAAAGTGCCGGCAGTTATCGCTCGGCGACCGCGGTCTCGAGCGATTCATTGCCCATGACCGCGTCATGATCTGCAGTGAGGGACTTGGTTTCCGGCATCATTGACACGCCGACTAGTGCAAGCACTGCCATGGCCATCTGGTAGTAAGCGATCGTGAAGCTGCTGCCTGTTGCCTGAGTAAGCCAACCCACGATGAACGGCGCGGTTCCTCCAAACAAGGCTGTGGCTACGTTGAACGCCAAGGTGAAAGCCGTAAAGCGAACCGATCGGGGGAAGAGGACGGTAAGGGCAGCGGAGTATTGCGACGCGTTTGGCGCAAGCGCCAAACCGGCTAGTATCGCTGCAGCAAAGACGTACGTTTGGTTTCCCGATTGAAGCATCATGACCATCGGTACGCTGAAAACGAGATAGATGATCGGAGATGCCGCCAGTAATACTCGGCGCCCAATCCGGTCTCCCAAGCGTCCGAAGATTGGTATAGCGACCAGCATCGTAACCATGACCAACACACTCAACATCAGAGCGGCGTCCCCCGACATCTTGAGGTCGGTTTGTAGGTAGGTCGGCAAATAGGCCAGAATGAGATAGTAGGCGCTGTTTCCGAACGCTACCAAGGCGGCTGTTAGGAACATGGGCCGTGCGGCTCTTCTAAACGAATCCGCCAGCGGCGAGGCAACTTGCTCTCCAGACGCTTTCATTTTCTTGAATACGGGAGAATCCTCGAGGTTTCTGCGTAGTGCGACTGCGAGGAGTCCAAGCGGCAAGGCAATCAGAAACGGTAGTCGCCAGCCCCATGCCTTCCATGCGTCAGCGGACAGCACGTGCATCAGACCGATTACGATAGCTGCCCCGGACAGGTAGCCAAACAGCACGCCAGACTCCAGGACACTTCCAAAGAGCCCTCGCCGGCCAGACGGTGCCACTTCGGCCACGAATGTGTTTGCGCCGCCATATTCCCCGCCCGCCGAAAACCCTTGGATCATGCGCGCCACGACAAGGAGCACTGGGGCGGCCACGCCAATCTCGCTATAGGTCGGGAGCAGACCAATCAGAGCCGTTCCTAGAGTCATCAGCCCGACGGTCAGCATGAGCATGTCCCGACGGCCGCGGCGGTCTCCTAAGGAACCGATGATGACGCCGCCGATTGGACGGATCAGAAAGGAAAGGGCAAACACTGCGAATGACGCTAGCGCGGCCGCAACCGAGGAGCTCGTCGGGAAGAAGTGTGTTCCGACTGTGATTGCGGCGAAGCTGTACACGCCATAGTCGAACCACTCGATGACATTACCCAGCGACGCGGCGGCCAACGCCCTGCCGCCTGCTGCTCCGCCTCTAACATTGTTCCTGTTCATATGTTCTCCAAGTGTCCCCTTCATCATTCATGTGGTGTATTTCACGAAACTACTGTTTACTATTGTGTAACTCCTCCGGCGATGTCAAGCAATATCAAAATTCGAGGGTGACGCCCCCGGCACGTCGCCGTGCAGGGCGGGAATTTTCGTTCGTCAGGCGGGTACGCTTGCTTCCGCTGGCGTTACGACGCGAGTAGCTTTCAACGTTGAGCTCGAGGATCGTCGAGCGATCGACCAGGGTCGTCGATGGCGTCCACCGTCATCGACGGATCGGGGAGCACGGTTCTAGGCGTGCGACGTTCAGTTGGCGGTAGCCATGATCGCAGTACTCCCCTCTGGCTATGACCTAGCTGCATTGGTTCGCAAACATGTGACGAACTTCGAAATCAACCACTCGAAAGCTTTTCGTATGGTTCGCAACCACTGGAATGGGGTGCCATGCCGGGGCGTAGCGAAGTTCGGAGGGGTGCAATATGTCGCGGACAATCGCCAAAGGTCTTGGATGTGACAGGCGGGCTCACGGTTGAGATAGTGCGTGCGCCGCCGGACAATGCGCTCGCGCGATGTTGCAGAGGCCGCCCTGAAGGCCGGCTCCATCGTGTTGATTGCCGACAAGCGTCGGGCTGTTGCGGCGATCAAAACGGACGACGGTACTGAAAGCGTCCATTTTGAGGGACGCCACTCGGTTGGTCGTTGATGCGAGCAAACGGAAATTGATGTGGCTTGAGTCGAATTCGCCGGAGCACGGGCCTGTGTCTATCGCAAGGCCACGCGAGCCGCGACTGGAGCAGCCAGCTACGTGTCGTGATCACGATTCCACGGTAAGCGTGGCACCAGCGTCGTCGTGAGTGGAGATCGTGACCTTCAGACTGCCGTGCCGAGCCGAGGGGCAACGACTCACGGCGCGAGTTCGCTGATGCGATTGCTAGCGACGGAACGTCGTCCTGTAGAAGGAATCCCCATCGCTTGCGCGCCGGGCGGGAAGAATGTCAAATTCCGCTCCATCGAGGCTCGCGCCTTTCTGCGAATGCACGCACGCCGTCAATTGCGTCTGCCGACTCGAACACTGGTGCAATATGGTTTTTCTGACGTGAGGAACGTCTCTTCGTTCGCCCAACCGCACGATTTGCTCGCGGTTCGTTTCCTTGTGGTCGCTGCCAGTGGCCCGTCTTCGAGGATGCGATCACTTGGATCAGAGGAAAGTTATAGTTGAAATTCAGTAGACGCATCGCGCGTCGTCGAGCCATGGCATCCGGCAACTAGATGACCACTACGCCGCGCATCATCGGCCCCAAAGTGCATGCAGGTCTGCAAATGCCAACGGGATTTTCACTTGTACGTCAGGTCCGGATTTCGCGATCTATCCATCCTTGCAACGACAATCAGTAAGCGAAGCACGTGACGGGATGAGGGGGGATAAATGATGAACAGAGAGAGTAGATCGGGGCGGTAGCGGGCAAGCTCGTTCAGGACGTGATGACAATGAGTCTCACTTGGGATGAGTCATTGCGTGTTTGGTCGCGCCGCCAAGGCAACCGCACTGACCGAAGCGGGCACGGGGGCCGGCACATCCACACAGTGCATCACGCTGGCGCACCGGTGCGACGCAGACGCTACTCGAATGCCCTTCGACGCTTCGTGATGCATTCGATACCCGCATCCGTGCAACCTGTTCTTACGAGCGGCTTGTGGAGGTTCGACGCGAAAGGAGGCGCCATTGCGCTGGTTTCTTGATCAACTGCGCACCTCGGGATATGAGGCGCGAAACGAGTGGCCATTTAACCTCTTCCGAGCATTTATGACGAGCCCACCGCAGCTGCATCAAGCTTGTCAAGACGATAGCCGTAGCCGTAAATCGGGACGATACAATAGCCGTTCTCTGGCCGAAGTCCGAGTTTGACTCGTACGGTGGAAATGTGTGTATCGAGCGTACGCGTGGGAATGTCAGTCAGCTGCTTCCAGACCGTCGCGCGGATTTGAGCTCGCGATAGCGGGCGCGCAAGATTGCGAAAGAGTAGTAGCGAGAGCTGGAACTCCTTCCGGGTAACCGGTAAGCATGTGCCGTGGCGAAAAAGCTTACCCTCCCGAATATCGAACAGGTACTCGCCAAACTGCTGCGAGGTCGCCGCCGCTTCCTGCTGGAAAGTCCGGCGCAAAAGCGAAGAGACGCGCGCGAGAAGCAGGGAGGCGGCGATCGGTTTGGTGACGTAGTCATCGGCGCCGGCATTCAGCGCATGGACGGCGTCCTGCGCGCGCGTGCGGCTTGCCATGAAAAGCACAGGCAGATTCGAGTCGACGTTATTGCGGATCCAGGCAAGTACAGCATCACCCGGAATGTCAACGACGTTCCAGTCGAGCGTCACGAGGTCAAAGGTTTCCCGTTGCATCCGTTGAATCAGCGCGCCGCCCTCGGCAAACACATGGCAGTCGTGGCCGGCAGCGGTCAGCGCCTCGTAGACGAATCGCGACTGGCCAGGGTCATAATCGAGAACCGCGATACGCATAGTGATCAAATCCAGGATCGTAGTCCTTAGGCCGCAATTTCACTGGGCAGCCGATTCGTACTGACTGATCGAACCGGCGAATTCTCACTGGACCGTTGACCGATGTATGTGTTATCGATTTTTTCGGTGCTTGCAGCTGCAAGGACATCCGCGATTGAGGCGGCGTTCATCGGCGGGCGGCCATACATTCGTTGCGATTGAAGGTTCGCTTCTGGTCCTGCGGAACGAAGCGTCGATCCACAATGCAGCATCGTGGCCGCGGGTTGCGGCTTTTGCTTTTGGTCGATGTGCACACGAGCCGCCATTTGCCTGAAACACGGTACAACGTTGAGAATGCGACGCGGGAGCGAAGGCTTGAACTTTTCATTATGGCGGGAATGTCACAAGGAGAAAGAAGGATGAGCTGAAAGGAGGGTAGGGAAATCCTGAAAAGAAATGGCGCCGGTACGCTTGCACCTGAAAGCGCTCACATGCGCATGGAAGCGGAGATGAGTCAACGTCAACGTGGATGTCCGCGGGTGACCAGCAGCTTTGTGTTCCGTAGCTCGTACAGGCGATCATTGATATGAAACGGTATCCGATTTCTTGAGAATCCCGTCCGGTCCGAAAATAAAGCTGACGGTGGTTCTGCGGACATTTGTCGTTGCGTACGGTCCGAAATTTGAGATCACTCTGTCCCAAAATGGCAGCTTACCCGTGAAGGTGTAAACCAGAAACGTCGATCCATCCGGTAGGGCGGTTGTTGAAGACGGGGTTCCCAGCCTCCAGATTACGTATTGCTGAGTTGTCGCGCCGATTGTGAATTCCGAAATACTCTCTGGTTTGACTTCACCTTCTGTCGTAGTCGCAGCACACCCTGCCAGCATGCACGTGAACGCGATTGACAGAGTCAGACTGGCTCTCAGGCGTCTCATTACCTACCTCCAAATAACTTCCAGCGGCTTTTTACTTGTGCAAACGGGATTCTGGACAAGTATTCTGCGATTGAAATTCGATCAGAAAAACAAATGGCGTTTAGTGTATCGTCTTGCATCGACCATGTTGACCTTCACCAGACAAGGCTATCGGACTCGTGTGTACAGCGACGCGAGGCGTCGGCGAACCTGTCGAGCACATTGCACGGGCATCGCTTTCGGGGAGCGTTCCAAGCGCAAGGGCAAAATAGGAAAGGCCTGCAATCAGTCCTGCGGTTGCGCCTAAGAAAACCTCAAAGGATTCTGCCCGTCGCATGAGGAAAATAGAGGCCGCGATGAGCGATAGAAATGTTGTCGCCAGCCCCACTATCCAGAACATCGAATACGCACTCGACCAAAACAGATCGAGAATCGCGCCCACGTCCTGGCCGATGATGTATGCCATCTCTCTGCGCTTGTCTTGACGGTCGGAATCGGGCCACACGGGAGTGGATAACACACTCAGCTGCTTTGCGATACAAACCCGAACATCACATATCGATGGAAATATTTTCAAAGCCGACAGAATTCACGGTTGATATTCAGATTGGCTCAAGGAAATCTGATTCTTGTGTATGTCGATATTGCTGGTGGATGGGAATCCTTCGGTGAGTCCTGGCACATCGCCAGAAAATACCATTGCAGTAACGAGCACACAAAAGAGGGCCGTGAGTACCGGGATTGTGCAAACCAGTAGCCTGCGGGATGTCCGCGCGGCGCCGGGCTGGAGTTGGGAGGAAGAATTCATCGTGAAAAATGGCCTGTATGGATAGCGTCATCGGACGGGTTATGACTGCCTGATCTCACATCAACTTTCCTTCAAAACGAGGAGCCCAGCAGTCGCAGGTTTGTCAACCAGTACGGTTGAATCAAAGTTGGCCAACTACTACGCGATACACGCAGAGTAAGATCCGCCATAGTGCGTCTGCCACACGCCTGAGCCAGCGACATATAACTGGCCAACTCAATTTCTGGCTTCGCGATGCAGCTGTCGCGCTTCCCCTGATACGGAGAGTCCTTGTTGCGCAACGGCCGGTTGACGTGTGGTTACATCGTGCGCTTCAGGATAGAAGTCAATGAAGACCACCATGTAAATCAGTGCGGCGAACAGTCCGGTCCACGTTGCCCATAGGTCACGCGCTTCGGCACCGGCAAGGAAATGAAGCGGAATGCCAACCAGCAGATAAGCGGCAACGAACACCAGCGCCACCATAACGGGCGAAGGGAGGGGCAGTGCGAAGAGGGACGCGATTCCAGGCATTGGACGCTCCGTCAGCCGATTTGGTTACCTACGAGACCGGATGCACGGCAAGGGCTTTACGCGCACAGTGGCTCCACGCTACTGATCCACCGTGTCGCGCGATGTGTGTTCTTGCTTACCGGAGCTCAGCGACCAACGCGTCGGCGCCCTTGTCGATCCCTGCTTTCGCCGCACCGAGTGAGCCAAAACTCGCGACCAGGTTCATGGCGTTTGGATACTGCCTTGTTACATAAGCATTCAAAAGCTTGTTGTTCGACGCGTCGTAAATCTCGACTGCGTACGAAACGGAGCCGCCAAACATCGCCTTACCGCCGCGAACGGCCTGCACACCGTTATAGACGTTTCCGCCGATATCGAAATGTGTGAACTGACCAAGCACGGGTTTCGTGGTCTCGGCACCCGTGAGGATCAGCTTGACGCGAAGCGTGCCCGGACCGTGCTGCGTAGTCGAGACAAATCTCGTCCCGAGTCTCTGTGTGAAAGACTTCTGGAGGTAAATGGCCAGCGTTGCCCTGTCGGCGTCGCTCATGTCGCCGAACTGGCTGTCAGCACCGTTATAGACGGTGGCCGTGTCGACGATCACCCTGGAGTAGGCTTGCCAGTTCACCGTCGTCGAGTAGTTATACGGGATGCGCCCGGTATCGTCGTGGGCATTCGCCTTCAGGTACGAAGACGACGGAATGCCGGAATAGGCGACGGGTTGAACACCGGCACAACCTGCCAGCGAGAGAAACGACAGCGCGAAAAGCAGGTGGCGAACATTCCTGGTGATTGTCATTTTGGGTCCCATGAGAGATACACGGCGGCAACGGCATAAACAAAGGCGTCTGGGCGGTTTGATCTACGACGTCAGCAGGTAATCTCCGCTGTCTTCGCGGAATAATAAAGCCGTCCAGACGGTTCGTATTTTATGCAAGGTGAAGAACTGGAGCGAAGTCTAGCACGAGATACAGAGAAAGCAAAACGTCTGGACGGTTTTTTTAACGAGCCGTATACTCCCTCTCCAGGATGCAGATATTGTGCAAGTGGGCTACAGGAAGCAAGGCACGTTCGATCGCGCCATTTCAGCCTTCCATAACTTTGGGGACAAACTTTTGGCCAGGCAGGAGCGTTCAGAACAGACCCGCAATGCGATCATCGAGGCGGCGTTGACTGTCCTAGCCCGCGATGGGACTGCGAGGCTGACATTCGAGGCTGTTGCCCGGGAATCAGGCCTGAGCAAGGGGGCCGTCACGCATCACTTTCGCTCGAAGGCTGATCTGTTCAAGGGCGTGCTCGCGTATCGCAACGACAGTTTCGAGCAGTTCCGGCGCAACTATCTGCAATCGCGTCCGAAGGATGCCCCACAGCAAACGCTCTCACTCGAAATCGCGGCATTGCGCCAGATGGTGGACGAGAACCGCTCACCTGCGCGGGCAGTCCTTTCGATCCTTGTGGATGACCCGAGCCCAATGGCGTTTATCCGGGAACGATTCGCCGGGCAC
>NZ_CAJMYW010000023.1:0-91754 GCF_905220165.1 Paraburkholderia sp. J10-1
GGAAGTCATGTCGGATGCTGCGTAAGTGAAGAAGGTATGGTCGTTTTATACACGCCGCGCCTGAGCAAGATCCAATACTATTTGCGTCCAATTCCATACCTTTATAATATGGAGAACCCGCAATCCCTGATAAATCGGCCGATATTGCGGTGCATCATATTTTCAGAGTATTGAAAATTGGATGCTTCTTCCGGGAACAGACCATGGATCTTCGCCAGCTTCGTTACTTCGTAGCCGTTGTCCGCGAGCGCAATTTCACGCGTGCGGCGGAACAGCTTTGCATCGCTCAACCGCCCCTGAGCCGGCAGATTCAACTGCTCGAACAGGAGATCGGCGTGCCTCTGCTGATTCGCAATACGAGGCCCGTGCGCACGACCGATGCGGGGCGTCTCGTCTACGAGCAGGCCATGCAGATCCTTGGGCGCGTCGAACAACTGCAAGCGACCGCCAAGCACGTGGGGCTGCATCACCGCACCGTGCTGTCGATCGGCTTTGTCGCCTCCGTTCTCTACTCAGGGCTGCCGCCATTGATGCGCAAGCTGCGCCAGAATGCGCCGGAACTCGACATCCAGATGGTCGAACTCATGTCGGTGCAGCAGGTCGAGGCCTTGAAGGAAGGCCGCATCGACATCGGCTTCGGACGCGTGCGCCACAGCGACCCCAACGTGGCCGGCATCATCCTGCGCGAAGAGCCGCTGGCCGTGGTGGTGCCGACCGGCAGCGAGATGGCACAGGAGTCGACGCCGATTCCCATCGAACAACTGGCCGGGCAAAAGCTGATTGTTTATCCCAAGGAGCCTCGCCCCAGTTTCGCCGACCAGGTGCTCAGCATCTTGCACGGCGACGGCGTGCAACCAGGCGAAGTGCTGGAGGTGCGGGAGATCCAGACGGCGCTCGGCCTCGTCGCGGCCGAGTTCGGCATATGCGTGATCCCGGCTTCGGCGCGGCAATTGCGCCAGGACGTGCACTACCGGCTGATAGACAGCGACCACGCGACTTCGCCGATCATCCTGAATCATCGTGTGAACGACAATTCGGTCTACGTCGATCTCGTGAAGCAACTGGTCAAGGAAATGTATGCCGAGCCACAAACGTGGCTGCCGGCGAAGAAAAAGAACGCGTGAACTGGGTGCGCCGTTTTTTGCGCCGTTATTGCGCCGCGAGCCGCTCCGCGGAAAAACGCAGGCCGTCGAACAGACGCGCGGCTACCCGCTCGGGAAAGCCTTCAGGCAACGCGCCCGCGACTTCTTCTATTGCACCGGGCGTACGCGCCAGCACGCGCTCGATCAACGGCCCGGCGTCCGGCCCGTAGTGGCACAGGCGCGCGGTAGCGTCGAAATGCGTGCGCTTCACGTCGCGCATGCGATAGTGGCGCGCCCGGCCCCACACCGCCATGGCGAGCGACGCCTTGTGCCACGACCATTGATTGCCGCCGTCGCCCTCCACGGGCCAGATCGACATGACGTCATAGAGCGGCGCGAGCTGAAAGCGCCCTGCAGGCAGCAGGCGGATGCTGAAATTCTTCGCGTGTCCGTCTGGTGCCGCGAGCATCCAGAAGACGATTTGCGCAGTGAGAAACGTTTCGAGGTCCTCCCGCGCCTGCTGCGACTGGCGCAACAGACCCGCAATCTCGCGCACGCCGGGACCGCCATGCGCTTCGTACTTGCGATGCGGCGGCACGCCGAGCGCCTGGCAGAAGTCCTCCTGCGGCAGGCGCAGCAAGCCGCCCGTGCGCGAACGCGTACGATCGAAGCGCTCGACACACAGCACCTTCTGCGCGCCGAACCTGAGGATCTGCGCCTGTGAAGCGGGCAAACCGTAGGCCCTCAGCAGTGCCAGGCAAAGCCATTCGTTTTCGACCGAGGTATTGAAATCCACCTTGCGATGGCCGATCAGCCCCAGCGGCAGCTTGAAAATGTGCGTAGTGGGCGTGGCGCCACGCGGCAGCAGCCACTTGCCGCGGTGGCGCAAGAGCGCGGTCTTCTCCTGCGCGCCCGCCAGCGAAATGCGCAGATCGTCGGCCTCCAGCGCGCCACCGGGCAGCGCACCGGCCGTTTCGAGCAGCAGGCGTTCGATGACGGCATCGCTTAACGCCGTGCCTTCAATGCGGTCGACGCGGCCCGGCATTTCGTCCTCGCCCAGCAGTTGCACCGCGCCCACGCAATCGCGCCCGATGGCCTTGAGCAGGTCGAAGGCGTCGAGCGTATCCGTGCGAAAACGCGCGGCGATGCGGCGACGGATAGGCTCGCTGTCGGGCAGGAGATTGTCGAAGTAGTACTGCACGCGCTCGCCGCGCAATGGCACATCGCCAATGCCGAATGGCAGCGAGAGCGAAAGCGGACGGCCCAGGGCCGAGCGCTTCCAGGCGTCGTCATAGCGCAGTTCGGTGTCGCCGGAGGGCGTCATGACCCACGTGCCCACACGCTCGCCGTTGGCCCAGACCGATAGCGCGCGCGAATGCGATTTGCGGCCCATCGTCACCACTCCGGCGTGCCGGCCGCCGCGTCGCGCGACTGCACGCAGAGTTCCAGCCCGTAGAGCGCGAAAAGCGCGAGCATCTGCTCGAGCGAAAGGCTGGCGGCGCCCGTGGTTTCGAGCGCGGAGAGGCGCGGCTGGCCGATGCCGAGATTCGCCGCGGCCTGCGCCTGGGTCATGCCGCGCGCCTTGCGCGCCGATTGCAGAATTTCGCCAAGCCCGCCGGGTGTCTGGACGATGATGTTCATGACGTATTCCTGTGAGGCATAAACCGATTATATGCCTGTGGGGAATATTTCGCCAATATCACTCACACGAATAAAACCGAATTATCGCTCACACGAATAATTGGCCGGTGGACCTCCGGTATGCGACCCGGTCGCCGCGCACGGCGGCCCTCACGCACGCGGCGTCCTGCGCCCGCTAGCGCGCGCGCACGTCGAACGCGCCGCCCGTCAAGGCCTGATCGCGTAACGTCACCGGTTTCTTGCCCGGCAGCAGCGGGAACACCAGTTCGGCAAAGCGGATCGACTCCTCGAGGTGCGGATAGCCGGAGAGCACGAAGCTGTCCGCGCCGGCGTCCACGTATTCCTTAAGGCGCGCCGCCACGGTTTGCGGGTCGCCCACCAGCGCCGTACCCGCGCCGCCGCGCACGAGGCCCACGCCGGCCCACAGGTTCGGGCTGATCTCGAGCTTGTCGCGGCTGCCGCCGTGCAGCTCGGCCATGCGGCGCTGCCCCACCGAATCCATGCGCGCGTAGTTTTCCTGGGCGCGGCGGATATCGTCGTCGTCAAGCTTGCTGATGAGGCGCTCAGCGGCGGCCCAAGCCTCGTCGTTGGTCTCGCGCACGATCACGTGCAGGCGCACGCCCAGCTTGAGCGTGCGCCCGTGGCGCGCCGCCCGCGCGCGGATATCGGCGAACTTCTGCGCCACGGCCTCGGGCGGTTCGCCCCACGTGAGATAGGCATCCACATGCTTTGCCGCCAGTTCGTGCGCCGCCGGCGACGAGCCGCCGAAATACAGCGGCGGATGCGGCGTCTGGACCGGCGCGTGAAAGTTCTGCGCGCCCTGCACGCGCAAATGCTTGCCCTCGAAGTTCACCGTCTCGCCGCGCAGCAGGTCGCGCCAGATCGTGAGGAATTCGTCGGCGGCTTCGTAGCGCTCGTCATGCCCGAGGAACACGCCGTCTGCCGCGAGTTCGGTGGCGTCGCCGCCCGGCACGACGTTGAGCAGCAAACGGCCGTTCAGCGCCTGGTCGAGCGTGGCCGCCTGGCGCGCCGAAGCGGTGGGACCGCCAAGCGACGTGCGCAGCGCGACGAGCAGCTTGATGCGCTGCGTGACGGGCGCAAGGCTCGCCGCTGTCACCCACGGGTCGAGGCAACTGCTGCCGGTGGGAATAAGGAGACCGTCGTAGCCGAGTTCTTCGGCGGTAACGGCAATCTGGCGCATATAGGCGTTGGTCGGCGCACGGCCGAAATCGGATTTGCCGAGGTAGCGGGTGTCGCCGGAAGTCGGCAAGAACCAGAAAATATCGAGGCTCATCAGTGATCCTGCTGCGGGTAAATAAAGGCGCGGCTGGTGACTTGAAGCGCGCAGGCTGGCGGCGCAATCGCGTGACTATCGCCGCCTGTGCGTCGAATTCAGTCGCGCCCTCATTGAAACAGCCTGCAGCGCTTTCCCCTACCAGTTAATCTGCAATTGCATATCATGTATTCGGCTAAACGCCGGCCTCTTCAACCCTTCCCCCCGTTCCACACCTTGCGCGAGGAACCCAGTCATGGACACACGGACCGTCAAGATTCCCGGGCCCGATCATCCGATCACGGTCGAACCGGCGCGCACGCGCGTGGTGGTGAAAGCAGGCGGGCGCGTAGTGGCCGACACGCGCCGCGCGCTCACGCTGCGCGAGGCGAGCTATCCGGCGGTGTTTTACATACCGCGAGAGGACGCCGACATGTCGCTGCTCTCGCGCACGGAACATAAAAGCTGGTGCCCATACAAGGGCGAGGCTTCGTACTACTCGATCACGCCAGGCGGCGCGCGAGCCGTGAACGCGATATGGACCTATGAAACACCGCATGAAGCGGTGTCGGCGATCAAGGATCACCTTGCGTTCTACCCGGATCGCGTCGATTCGATCGAAACGTCCGATTAAGCGCGCCGGCCTTGAGATGCGAAACACATTGGCGCGCGCAGCGATCCCCTCAAGTTTTCGCCCGCGCCGGCCGTTATGCATGTTGGCTTACTGGACAACGAATCGGACACAACCGACGCCGCAGCAACGTAACATCTGCAGCGCTGATGCCCACCCGGGCCCCAAGGTGTGCCAGGATTCGGTTATTCGTGCGGCGCAGCCCGCCGCGCCCTGCTCCCTTACATCCAACCGACATGCAACAAGGCACCCCGGCCACCGCGGCCAGCTTTGCCAACATGGGCGTCGATCTGCTCGACTTCTTCGACGTGACGCCCACCTCCTTGTGGCTCGAAGACTATAGCCAGTTGCGTGCGCTCTTCGATCGCTGGCGCGCGCAAGGCGTGACCAACCTGCGCAGTTTCCTCGAAGACGATCCGCGCCGCGTGGCCGAATGCTCGGCCTGCATCCGTGTGCTCAAGGTCAACCGCCATACGCTCGATCTTTACGGTGCGCGCGACTACGAAGAACTCGCCGCGCACCTGGCGCAGGTGCTGCGCGACGACATGTTCCAGGCGCACGTGGGCGAACTCGAGCAGATGTGGGACGGCCACAGCACGTTCGAGAGCAAGAGCGTGAACTACACGCTGCGCGGCCGGCGCATGGACATCCTGTTGCGCGGCGTGATCCTGCCGGGCCACGAAGCCGACTGGAGCCGCGTGCTCGTGGCCATCGAAGACGTCTCGGCGCTCGAAGAAGCCCGTCATCGTGCGGCCGCGAGCGAGCAATACGCGCTCGGCATTTTCGAGCACGCGCCGGTTTCGCTGTGGGTCGAAAACTTCTCCGCCATTCGCGAACTGCTCAATGAAGTTCGCGAACAGGGCATCATCGACTTCCGCACCTTTACCGACGTCCACCCTGAATTCGTCGAGCGCTGCATGAGCGAGATCGAGGTGCTCGATGTGAATCACTACACGCTGGGCATGTTTCGCGCACCGGACAAAGCCACGCTGCTCGCGCGCCTGCCCGAGGTGTTCCGCGACGAAATGCGCCCGCATTTCCGCGAGCAATTGCTCGATCTATGGGAAGGCCGGCTGTTCCAGCAGCGTGAAGTGGTGAACTACGCGCTCGACGGCAGCGAAGTCAACGTGCACCTGCAGTTTTCGGTGTTTCCGGGCCACGAGGCGCAATGGGACCTCGTGCTGCTCGCGCTCACCGACATCACGGCGCGCAAGAAGGCCGAGGCCTACCTCGAATTCCTCGGCAAGCACGACGTGCTCACGAAGCTCAAGAACCGCTCGTTCTACGTGGACGAACTCAATCGTTTGCATCGCAAGGGGCCGTTCCCGGTGAGCGCGATCGTCGTCGACATGGACAACCTGAAGACGGTGAACGACCAGCTTGGCCACGCGGCCGGCGACGCGTTGCTGCGCCGCGCGGGCGAAGTGCTCGCGAAAGCGATTCAGAAGCCGTATCAGGCCGCGCGCATTGGCGGCGACGAATTTGCCGTGCTGATGCCCGGCGCCGACGCGCGCGATGCGGAAACCGTGGTGGACAGCATCACTAAACTCGTGGAGTTGAACAACCAGTTTTACGGCGGACCGAAACTGAGCTTTTCAATGGGTTTTGCGAGTTGCGAGGAAGGCGAAAGCGTGGAAGCGATGCTGCGTGAAGCCGATACGGCGATGTACGAGGCCAAGCGCCGCCGCAACGAAATGAGCCGCACGTCGATGGAAGCCGACGCAGCGCGCGATGCGTGAGCTTCGACACACGAGGCGTGAGAAACGCTTCGGATACCGTAGGAGAATCGGGGAAGAAAAAGCGGCCGGCATGTGAGCATGCCGGCTTGCCGAAGGCCTTGCGCCCTCGTCTCACACACTCGGGCGAGCGGCGTGACGCCACGTGCCCAAGCGCGTGCCACCGCCCTGGCGTGATACTGCGCCGCGCACCAGCCAATGAGCCAGCGGAGCCAGCAGCGCGCGTATCCGCCATGACGGCGGACCTGGCATCACGACGCGTTGACAGCGTCCTTGAATGCCTTGCCGGCGGTGAACTTCACCGTCTTGGCAGCGGCAATCTGGATCTCCGCGCCCGTGGCCGGGTTGCGGCCCACGCGGGCGGCACGCTGGCCAGTCGAGAACGAGCCGAAGCCGACGAGTTGCACGGAGTCACCCGAGGTGACCGCGCGCGTGACGACGTCGAGAATCGCGTCGATGGCGGCGCCCGTGGCTGCCTTGGTCTCGCCCGTGCTAGCGGCGACTGCGTCAATGAGTTCCTGTTTGTTCATCTGCTACCTGTGTTGAGTTGAGAAAACCTGCATACCCTACCTCACGCGGGCAAAACAGGCAAATCGCGTTGCATATGGAAACGCCTCGATCGCCCGCCCGGCACGTGTTTTGCGGTTGCCGCGCATGAGGGCGAAAGCCGAATCAATAGCACAACGCGGAGTCACTGTGTAGACAAAATTACGTTAAAAATTGGCAAAAATGCACAAAAACGACATTACGGCGGTTTTAAGCGGGTTTATACAGGAACGATTCGTGCAGATGGCCGCTGGCGGATAACGAAAATCAGCGATATTTCCGATTTTGACCAGGTCAGAAAAAAATGCCTCGCCGGAGCAGCCGCCGGTCATACTTCCCCTGCGGGAACGCCGCCAGCAAGGTTCCGGGCACCCGGCCGAATCGCATCCTGTCTTTCAATTGCGCAACGTCAGGCAGCATAAACGCCTTTCGCCCGGCGTGTCGTCAACGCGTAACTTTACGGCATAATCAATCGATATATTGCTCAGTCATGCTGATTATCTATCGAGTCGCCGCTCAGGTGAAAACCCATAGCACGCGCGCGGGCGCATCGGCGAGATTGGCATAACGGAAACGGCAGCGCGCCGGTAGCTGAAAGCTGTCGTTGGCCCGCAACGTCACGGGGTCTTCGTTGTCCTCCAGCCAGATCGTCAGCTCGCCTTCGAGCACGAAGCCGCCCTGCTCGTCGCTGTCGTCCACGGGGCGCTCGCCGCTTGTCGCGCCGGGGTCGAGCCGGCTCTCCAGCATCGAGAAACCCGACGACATGCTGGGCGAAACAAGCACGTCCGTAATGCCGCCGCCATAGTAGAGCGTGCGCCGCTCGCCTGGCCTCGTGACCCACGGCAACTCGCGCGGCATGCTCACGTTGTAGAAGTACGTAGTAGGCGTTTGCAGCGCCTCGCCGATAGCGGTGAGATCCGCCACCGTGGGCCGCGAGAGACCGCGTTCGACCTGCGAAAGAAAGCCCACCGAACGGCCGATTTTTCGTGCGAGATCGGTGAGCGTCACCTTCTTGTGTTTGCGCAGATCGCGAATGAGGATCGCGAGGCCTTCTATTTCGTCCTGCCGGTCCATGCGTTTCTCTCTGTCACACGACGTCGCGCAGGCGGTACCACAACTTGCCGAGCGCTTCGAGCGGCGCGGCGAAGCGCTCGCCGCCCGGAAAACGCGGATTATGAATGCGCTCATAGAGCGAAAGCAAGCGCGGCTCGCCGAGGATGGCGTCGGCAACGGCGCGCGCCGCCGCGAGCGTCGGCAGGATGCCGTGCCCGGAAAAGCCCTGCAGCCAGTAGCGATTGCGTGCGTGACCAACGTCGGGCGTGCGGCGAATGCTGATGTCGATATGACCACCCCACGCGTAGTCGAATTCGACGCCGCGCAACTGCGGGAACGCGCGCTCGAGGCTCGGGCGGATCGCCGCGCCAATGTCCTTCGGGATGCCGCCAAGGTAGGTGCACGCACCGCCAAAAAGCAGGCGATGGTCCGGGCTCAGCCGAAAGTAGTCCGGCACGAACTGATTGTCGATCACGCAACTGTTGCGCGGTAGCAGCAAGCGAGCAAGCTCAGGATCGAGCCTGCGCGTGGCGACCTGCCAGGTGCCCACGGGCAGCACGCGCCCCGCGAGATCGCTATCGAGCCGGTCGATGTAGGCGTTGCAGGCGAGCACCAGCGTGCCGGCGCGCACCGTGCCTTCCCGTGTGGTCGCCACATAGCCGCTCGGCGTTTCGCGATACGCGAGCACACGGCTTTGCTCGAAGATGGCGCCGCCCGCGCGCTCGATGGCGTCCGCGAGGCCAAGCGCAAGCTTGAGCGGATCGAGATGCCCCGCCTCGGGATCGTAGAGCGCCGCGCGATAACGGCGGCTGCCGATCCACTCCGGCATCTCCGCTTCAGGTATGAACCGCAGGCGCTCGTAGCCCCACTTTTGCGCGGCCTCGTCGCGCGCGGCTTCCAGCATCGCGACACGCGAGCGCCGGACTGCCGCCCACAGGCTGCCTGGCCGGTAGTCGATGTCGAAGCCGTGCCGCGCGGGCAACTCGCGCACTTCGGCGGCGGCCCAGCGCATGCTCTCCCACAACTCTCGCGCGCCCGCCAAGCCCAGCGCCTGTTCGAACGGGGGCATGTCGCATGACCAGCCGAGCAGCGCCTGACCGCCGTTGCGCCCCGAGGCGGCCCACGCCACACGGCTCGCCTCGACGAGCGCCACGCGCCGCCCGGCCAGCGCCAGACGCAACGCCGTGTGCAGCCCGCTGAAGCCCGCGCCGATGATCAGGACGTCCGCACTGTAGTCGCCCGCCAGCGCGGGGCGCTCGGGCAGCGCGCCGCTTTCGGCGTAGTGACGTGCGTAATAGCTTTCGATATGGCGGGTCGATTCGGCGAACATGGGGCGCGTACGTGAAATTTATCATGCTGAATTTCATGAAAAATTATCATGGCAATTTCATGCACGCAACCTGGGTGTAGTGCGCACTGCGGTAGTCGCCCGGGTCCGGAGAAAGTCCGGCGAACTTCGGCTGCGCTCCCTTCCGCACGATTGACCGGTGCGGGCGCACCCTACAATGCCAGGCGAAAACCCGCGCCGTACACGGACTGGATCACGTCTTCGCCAGGCGCAACCGCCTCGAACTTGCGGCGGATCTTCTTGACGTGGCTGTCGATCGTCCGATCCTCTACGATGCGGCCGTCCGGATAAAGCCGGTCCATCAGCACGTCGCGCGAAAACACCCGGCCTGGCCGCCCCGCGAGCGTCTTGAGCAGCCGGAATTCGATCGGCGTGAATTCGATCGCCACGCCGCGAAACGTCGCCTGAAAACGTTCTTCGTCGAGCGTGAGCGGCACGCTCTCGGGAAAGCGTTCGAAGCGCGCGCGGCGCAGGATCGCCTTCACGCGCGCGACCAGTTCGAGCAAGCTGAAGGGCTTGCAGATATAGTCGTCCGCGCCGAGTTCGAGGCCGATCAAACGATCGACCTCTTCGACCTGCGCCGTCACCATGATGATCGGCACGTCACTATAGGTCCGCAAATCACGGCAGATATCGCGCCCGTCGCGGCCGGGCAGCATCAGGTCCAGCACGATCAGACCCGGCATCTGCCGCGCCACTTCGTTCGCCACCGCGCGCCCGTCGCTCACGCAACGCGTCGTGAAGCCGGCCGCCTGCAAAAAATCCGCCATCACACTCGCGAGCTTCGGCTCATCTTCGACGATGAGAATGTCGATTGGCGTTTCGTTACTCATGATCAAGTCGGTTCCTGATGCTGTCCTTCAGGCGCGGTAATTCGATGGCAATGCGCAAGCCGCCCAGCGGCGCGTGCGCGGCTTCGATACGGCCGTTGTGCGCCTCGACAATGCCGCGGCAGATCGGCAGGCCGAGACCCGCGCCGCCGGTCGCGCGGCTACGCGACGCCTCGACGCGATAGAAACGCTCGAAGAGCGACGGCAGCGTCGCATCGGGTACGCCCGCGCCGCTGTCGTCGAAATCGATACGCACCGTGTGTGCATCTTCGCGGGCTGTCACGTAGACGAAGGCGCCCACATCGACATAGCGCACCGCGTTTTCGAGAATATTGGTGAAGACCTGCTGCAGCCGCCGCTCGTCGCCGCGCACCCACAACGGCGCATCCGGCAGATCGGTGCGCAGGAGGAGACCCGCATCGTCGAGCCGCCGTGCGCTACGGCGCAACACCGATCTCAGCGTTTCGCACACGTCGATCCGCTCGTGGTGATAGCGCAGCGCGCCGACATCGGCGAGCGAAAGATCGTAGAGGTCGTCCACGAGGCGGCTCAGGCGCTTGACCTCTCCGCCGAGTGATCGCACGGCCTCCACGCTCACGGGCCGCACGCCCACTTCGATCGCTTCGATCTCGCCGCTCATTACCGCGAGCGGCGTACGCAGTTCGTGCGAGATATCGGCGACCAGCGCGGAGCGCATGCGCTCGGTGCTTTCCAGCGTTTGCGCAAGATGATTGAAATCGTGTTCGAGCTGACCGATGTCGCCACTGGAGACTGTCGGTACGCGCGCGCTCAGATCGCCGCCCGCAAGCGTGTGCGTCGCGTTCGCGATGCGGCGCAGCGGCGACGCGAGTGCGCGCGCCATCCACAAGGTCGTGAGCACCGCCAGCAGCGTGGCCACAATCGTGATGATCCAGCTCGACTCGCGCTGCGTCTTCTGGAAGCGCAGGTCGCCCGCTTCCGTGGCGCGCTCGAACGGCACCATCAGCAGCCAGCCAACGGTCTTGCCATTGACGACGATGGGACGGCGCGGCGAAGCCGCCGCGAAGGCCGGATTGCCGAACACATACGCGCCGTTCGCATCGAGCAGGGTAAAACGCGTGTTGGTGCCGATCAGCGACGACACCGGAAGGCGCGGCAGTGGCGCGCGACTCGAAACCGGATACGATGCCGGCGCATACGGCCGCATGATCTCGTGCCAGAGGCTGCGATTCTGCAGCAGAAAATCCCAGCTGCCGTGGTCGCGATACGCCGCGGCCAGCGGTCCGACACTCGACTCGAGCCGCTTGATTTCCTGCTGTTCGAGATAGCCGAGGAAGCCGCGCTCGAAGCTCAGCCGCGCGCCCACCGTCATCGCGCCGATCACGAGCACGTTGACGACGAGCATGGCGGCAAACAGCTTGCCGGTGAGGCTCGCCCGGCGAATCGCGCGCATCACGCGTGTCAGTGCTTGCGGCATGACATCGACTCCTGGCGCATGACCTTGCTACCCCACCGTTCTTTCTGGAAACGTCCGGACATCATATCTACCTCGGCAGACGCCACTCAGTGCGTCTTCATGCTCCTTAGTGCTGGCCCGCAGCGGCCGTCGCGTCACCGGAATCCGCGGGATCGAGACCACCGCCCAACGCCGCGTAAAGCGTGATGAGACTGGTTTGCGCCGAAAGCTGCGTGGCAACCAGCGATTGCTGCGCAGAATACAGCAAGCGCTGTTGCGTCAGCGCGTCGATCAGGCTGTCGCCGCCCTGCTGGTAAAGCGCCATCGTCAGGTCGTAGGCGTGCTGATCGGCCTTCACTGTGCGCGTCTGGGCGTCGAGCTGTTCGTCGATGGTCTCGCGCGTGGCCAGCGCGTTCGCCACTTCCTCGAAGGCGGTTTGAATCGTCTTCTCGTAGGTCGCGATATCGATTTTCACGGTCACCTTGGCGGCGTCGAGCGTGGCGCGATTCTCGCCGGCATTGAAGATTGGAATGACCGCCGAAGGCTCGAACGACCAGCTGCGATTGCCGCCCGTGAAAAGCTGCGCCAGCGCGGGACTTTCGAAACCCAGCGCGGCAGTCAGGCTGATGGTCGGGAAAAAGTTCGCGCGCGCGGCGCCAATGTCGGCGTTATCGGCCTTCAACGTGTGTTCGGCAGCCAGCACGTCGGGGCGACGTTGCAGCACGGACGATGGGATGCCCGCGGGAATTGTCGTGATGCTGGAGACCGGATCGACCTGCGCATCCGGCAGATCGGCGTCCGGCACACGTGCGCCCACGACGAGTTCGAGCGCGTTGCGCGCCTGTGCCGCCGTGGTCTGCGCCTGCGCGACTGAGTTGCGCGCGGATTGCAGACTTGCCTGCGCCTGCTCGACGTCGAGCGCGCTCGCCGCACCGAGTGCATGCTCGCGATCCACCAGATCGAACGTGCGCTGCTGGCTCGTCAAGGTTTCCTGTGCGATCACCAGCAGGCGTTTGTCCGAGGCCAGCGTCAGCCAGTCGCTCGCCACATCCGAAACCAGGCTGATCTGCGTGCTGCGGCGTGTTTCGATCGACGAGAGGTAGGTCTCCAACGCTGCCTTGCTCAGATTGCGCACGCGTCCGAACAGATCGAGTTCGTACGAGGTAAAGCCCAGACTCGCGCTGTAGATGTGCGAGGTCTTGCCCGTCGCGCCGCTCGTCGTGGCCGACTCGCCGGATTGCGCCCGGCTCACGGAGGTGGGCGTGCGGCCAGCGTCTTCGGAGCCGCCAAGGTCGATTTCCGGAAACAGCGAAGCCCGCTCGATCCGGTACTCCGCGCGCTCCTTTTCGATGTCGAGAATTGCGATACGCAGGTCGCGGTTGTTCGTCAGCGCGAGCGCGATCGTGCGTTGCAGGCGCGGATTGACGAAGAACGTACGCCAGCCGATATCGGCAGCGGCCGTGCCGGACGCTGGCGCAGAGGCTGCCTCCGGCCACGCCGCCGCGACCGGCGCGGCGGGCCGCTGATACGAGGGCGACAGGTCGATACACGCGCTCAGCGCCGCGGCGGCCGCGCCGGCCAGCATCCAGTGGACTGCGCGCTTCATGCCTCACCTCCGTTCACCGACAACGCATATGCCTCGCTCTCTGCGGTTTCCTGCGCAGCGTGCTCCGGGACGCCCGCCTGAGCTTGCGCGCCCGTCGAACCCGAATCGCCTTCGGGCGCACCGGCCCCGCCACGACCACCCGGACCACCGCGGCCGCCTGGCGAGCCGCCCTTGCCGCTCAGCTTGCGCACCATGAAATACGACAGCGGCGTGAAGAAAATGGCGAGTACCGTGCCAACCAGTGTCCCGCCGAACACACCCGTGCCGATCGACTGGCGCGCGGCCGCGCCCGCACCGGTCGCCACGACCAGCGGCGCGACGCCGAGCAGAAACGCCAGCGAGGTCATGATGATCGGCCGAATCCGCAATGCGACCGCCTGCTCGACGGCCTTGAGCGTGCTGGCGCCCTGCTTTTCGAGCATCGTGGCGAATTCAACGATCAGAATCGCGTTTTTCGACGACAGGCCCACCGTCACGAGCAGCCCCACCTGGAAGTAAACATCGTTGGACAGACCGCGCAGCGTCGTGCCGAGCGCCGCGCCAAACACCCCGAGCGGCACGATCAGCAGCACGGCCAGCGGCACCGACCAGCTTTCATAGAGCGCTGCGAGACACAGGAATACGAACAGCACGGAAACCGCGTAAAGATACGGCGCCTGCCCGCCTGACAACTGCTCCTGATACGACAGCCCCGTCCACGCGAACGAGATACCCTTGGGCAGTTTGGCCACGAGATCCGCCATGGTTTTCATCGCCTGACCGGAACTCACGCCGGGCGCCGGATCGCCGACAATCTCGAACGACGATTCGGCGTTGTAGCGGTCGAGTTCGGGCGGCCCGAAGGTCCAGTGCGAAGTCGCGAACGCGGAGAACGGCACCATCGTGCCCGACGCATTGCGCACGTACCATTGTTCCAGCGACTCCGGCGTCATGCGAAAAGGCGCGTCGCCCTGCACGTAGACCTTCTTGATGCGCTGGTTATCGAGGAATTCGTCGACATATTCGCCACCCAGCGCGTCTTCGATCGTCGTGTTGACGTCGCTGAGCGTGAGTCCCATTGCGCTCGCCTTGTGGTCGTCGATGTCGAGCGACAGTTGCGGCGTGTCGGCCAGACCGTTGAAGCGCACCTGACGCACAACGCCGCTTTGATTCGCCATCCTGATGAGCTTGTCGCGCGCGGCGGCCAGCGCCGTGTGACCAAGACCGCCTTCATCGACGAGCTGCATATCGAAGCCCGAACTGATACCCAGCCCGCGCACCGTCGGCGGTTGCAGCACGAACACCTTGGCGTCGCGAATCTGCTGCGACAGATCGCGCGAAGCCTTGGCGACGAAGCCCTGCGCCGTGTCGTTGACCGCTGTGCGCTGGCTCCAGTCCTTGAGCTTCACCCACATCATGCCGACGTTCTGGCCGTTACTGCCGACCGCGTAACCGGCGACGTTGAACACCTCGGACACGGCCGGCTGTTTGAGCAGATAGTCTTCGACTTTCGCCATCGTCGCTTCAGTGCGCTCGCGCGTTGCGCCAACGGGCGCGGTCACCGTCACCATCAGCACGCCTTGATCCTCGGTCGGCAGAAACGACGTCGGCAACCGCACGAACAGCAGCCCAGCGCCCACAACGAGCAACGCGTAGACGATAATCGCGGGCTTGCGATGGTGGAGCATCTTGTCGACGGCGCGGCGGTACTTGCTCGTCGAGGCGTCGAAGCCGCGATTGAAGCTGCTGAAGAACCGGCCCTTGGGCTTCTCGTGCCCGTCTTTCAGAATCGTTGCGCACAGCGCGGGCGTGAACGTCAACGCCACCACCACGGAAAGCGCCATCGCCGAAACCACGGACACCGAAAACTGACGATAAATGATGCCGGTCGAGCCGCCGAAGAACGCCATCGGCAACAGCACGGCGGAGAGCACCATCGCAATGGCGACCAGCGCGCTGCTGATTTCCGTCATCGACTTCTTCGTCGCGTCGCGCGGCGAGAGGTGCTCTTCTGTCATGAGGCGCTCGACGTTCTCGACCACGACGATCGCGTCGTCCACCAGCAGGCCGATCGCGAGCACCACGCCGAACATCGTCAGCATGTTGATCGAATAACCCAGCACGTCCAGGATGCCGAAGGTGCCGAGCAGCACGACCGGCACCGCAATGGCCGGAATCAGCGTGGTGCGCAGGTTCTGCAGGAACAGGAACATGATCGCGACCACGAGCACGATGGCCTCGGCGAGCGTCTTCACCACTTCCTCGATGGAGGTCTTGATGAACGGCACCATCTCGTAGGGATATTCGACCTTCAGCCCCGCCGGAAAGCTTGCTGCGCGCTTGCTCAGGAAGGCGTGCACTTCCTTGTCGACCTGCACTTCGTTCGCACCCGGCGCGAGTTGCAGACCCAGACCCGAAGCAGGCTTGTTGTTGAAGTTGGTTTCCACCGTGTAGGCCTGCGGGCCGAGCGAGACGCGCGCGACGTCGCCAAGCAGCACCTGCGAGCCATTGGTCCCGGTCTTGAGCACGATGTCCCGGAACTGCTGTGCGGTCGTCAGGCGGCTGCGCGCCGTGATCGTCGCGTCGAGTTCCTGGCCCTTGACCGCCGGCGTATTGCCGACTTCGCCCGCCGCCACGTCGGTGTTCTGCGCGTCGATCGCCGTGACGACGTCGGAGGGCATCAGCGCGTACTTTTGCAGCTTGTTCGGATCGAGCCAGATCCGCATCGCGTATTCGTACCCGAACTGCTGCGCCTGGCCGACGCCCGGCAGGCGCTCGATCTGCTCTTCGAGGTTGCTGTACAGGTAGTCGGCAATGGCCGCCTTGCTCATCTTGCCGTCCTCGGACACGAGGTTGAAGACGAGGAAGGTATCGGGCGACGCCTTGCGCACCGTCACGCCGCTTTCCTGCACCTCTTCCGGCAGCAGCGCATTGGCCGATTGGAGCTGGTCCTGCACCTGCACCTGCGCGGTGTCCGGATTCGTGCCCGCCGAGAACGTCAGCTTGATCGAGATATTGCCCTCGGAGTTCGCTGACGAGGACATGTACATCAGATTGTCGAGCCCGACCATCTGCTGTTCGATGACCTGCACGACCGCGTCCTGATTGGTCTGCGCAGACGCGCCGTTATAGGTCGCGGTGATCTGGATGGTCGGCGGGGCGATGTCCGGATACTGGTCGAGCGGCAATTGCGTGATCGCAAACGCGCCGGCCAACGACACCAGAATCGCGAGCACCCACGCAAAAACCGGCCGATCGATAAAGAAATGAGCGATACGCATGCTTTCGCTCCTCAGTTCGCCACGGGCGTGGACGCCGCGTCGGCCGCGGCTTCCTGACTGGATTCGGATGCCTCAACCGCCTTCACCGTATCGCCGACGCTCACGAACTGCGACCCGGCGACGACGATGCGCTCGCCCGCCGCGAGGCCGCCCGTCACGACCCACTCGTTGTTGTTCGCCGTGCCCGCGAGCATCAGCGTACGCTGCTCGATCCTGTTCTCGCCGTCGACGATCAGCGCCGTCGCGTTGCCGCGCTGATCGTGGGCCACCGCCTGTTGCGGCACGAGGATTGCGTTTTCGTTGATGCCCTGATCGATGACGGCGTGCAGATATTCGCCCGGCAACAGCAGCTTTTCCGGATTCGGCACGATCACGCGCAACGTCACGGTGCCCGTGGTTTCATCGACGCCCACGCCCGCGAATTGCAGCGTGCCTTCGTGTGCGTAGGCGGTGCCGTCCTCCAGCGTGATCCTGACTTTGGCGTTGCCGTTCGCGTCGGTCTTGTAGGCGCCGCTCGCGAGCTTTTTGCGCAGCGCGAGCACGTCCGTACTGGACTCGGTGACGTCGAGATACATCGGGTCGTAGGCGTAGATGGTCGCCAGCGCCGTGGTCTGGTCCGCCGTCACCAGCGCGCCGGGCGTATAGGTCGACGCGCTGATCGTGCCCGTCACGGGCGCCGTCACGCGCGTGTAGTTGAGATTGATGCGCGCGCTTTCCAGCGCGGCCTTGTCCTCGTCGATCGTCGCCTCGTCCTGCTTGAGCGTCGCTTCCGCGTCTTCGAGCGTTTCCTTGCTGATCGCGTCGATGGCGGCCAGAGAGCGGTCGCGCTCGGCGATCGGCCGAGCCGACAGCAGTGCCGCCTGCGCTTTTTCGAGGTTGGCCTTGTCGGCGTCGTAGGTCGCCTGATACGGCGCGGGATCGATCTGATAGAGCACCTGGCCTTCGTGCACCACGCTGCCTTCGGTGAACAGACGCTTCTGGATCACGCCGGTCACTTGAGGCGTGACCGGCGAGGTCAGGAACGACGTCGCACGCCCTGGCAGCGACGCAGACTGCGCAAAAGGCACGGTTTTGACCGTTTCCACGGACACCGTCTGAACTTTTTTCTGAGCGCTCTTTTGCTCGTGCGAACACGCCGCCAACGCACAAGCCAGAAACAGAACGCTGGTCCAACGAGGCACGGAAAGCAGGATTTGCATAGGAAAGGCCTTAATACCGAGAGCGCGGTCCACGCCCGATTGCGGCATTATGCAAATCAAATTCGCAAGAAATTAGGAACGGCGGAGAACGGGTCCGATCGCTACATCGAGGCATGCCGGCTATCGTCAGAAGCCGGCTTCGTAGCGGCTGACCTCCATGCCGGTGCCCACAGGCAGCAGCACGCTGCGCATGCCGGGCTTCGCGCGAATTGCCTGCCCGTAGGCGCGCACGTCCTCGGACCCGGGGCGCAGCATGTTGTCCGCGACGACGATCGCGCCGGGATTGAGCTTCGGATAGAACGCTTCGAGGCAAGGCACGTAGAGATCCTTCCACAGGTCCACGAACACGAAGTCGACCTTACCCGCAAGCTCGCCGATCAGCTGCACGGCGTCGCCGATCCGGAAGTCGATCCAGTCCGCGAGCCCCGCTTTCGCCGCCATGTCCTGGGCGTAGTGCGACTTGTAGTCGTGCAGCTCCATCGTGATGAGCCGGCCACCGCTGGCGCGCGCCGCTTCGGCCAGCCAGATGCCGGAATACCCGAACGAGGTGCCGAGTTCGAGGATGACGGGTTCAGCAAGACTCTTCGCGAGAATGTTGAGCAGTTGCCCGGCTTCCGGCGAAACGGCCCGCATGCGCTGGTCGTGACCACCGTCGCGCCCGCCGGGCGCTTCGACTCGCGGCTGGCTGCGCTCTTGCTGCATACGGGCGTGGTACAGCGCCAGAACTTCTGTGACTCGAACATCCATCGAATTCTCCTTGCGGTCGAGTGATGGCGACTACGACACGCGGATCACCGGTTTACCGGAGAAATTCCGGTTCCTCAGCGTATCGAGCAGTTGGGCCAGCTCGTCGAACTTGTGCACGACGCGCCCCTGTGGCTGCATGCGTCCCTCGGACACTTCACCCAGCATCCGTTCGCCCGCGCGCCGTAACTGCAACCATGCACCGTCGTCGCCATGCACGTGCAGCGCACCCAACGCCACTTCGTGCATCGACAACGTCAAACCGAATGGCTCGCACGGCCATTGCGGCACGCGGTCCTGGATGCAGACCAGATGACCGTTGGCCCGCAGCGCGGCCGCCATACGCGTGGCGTGATCGCCGCTGACCGTGTCGAGGACTGCGAAATAACGCCGCCCCCCCGTCCATGCTTCGCCGTCGGGGAGCGGCCCGTCGACGCAATCTTTCGCCCCGAGCGCAAGCAGACGGTCCCGATGCCGAGCATTGGCCATGGCGGTCACGGCAAAGCCACGCGCGGCGGCGAGTTGAATCACGTACTGTCCGACCGCGCCGCCTGCACCGCTCACGAGCAGCGGCTGCCCGGGCTTCACCGGCACCTTGTCGATCGCGAGCCAGGCGGTCAGCGCCGGACAGGGGAAGCTCGCTGCCGTTTCGAAGTCGAGCGCATGGGGGAGACACAGTAGCGCTCGCGCGTCCACCAGCGTGTGCTCCGCGAAGCTGCCGTCGCGATGCAGACTCGTGTGATAGGCCACGCGTTGGCCGAGTCGGTCAGCGCTGACGCCCTCGCCGAGCGCCACCACTTCGCCAGCGCCATCGACGCCCGGCACGTGGCCTGCCTGCCAGTTCACGAGCGCGCCGCCCAGCACTTTCCAGTCGACCGGATTCAGCCCGATCGCAGCATTACGCACGAGGACCTGGCCCGCCGCAGGAACCGGCACAGGAACCCGCGCCAGTTTCAGGCCCAGCGGCTCCGGGCTGGTGTGCCAGGTCCACGCCCGGTGCTCCGCGCGTTGCGTCGCGCCATGCATGCCCGGCCCTGTCATTGCTGGTAGGCGCCGGCCGAGTAGGTCAACTCGTAGCTATGGCTGTAGATTTCCAGGATGTTGCCGAACGGGTCTTCCATGTAGACCATCCGGTAGGGCTTCTCGCCCGGGAAATATTCGCGCACCGGCATGCGCTGCTTGCCGCCGGCGGCGACGATCTTTGCGGCCAGCCCCTCCACATCCGGGTCCTGAACGCAGAAATGAAAGACGCCCGTCTTCCAGTACTCGAAGTTGTTCTCAGGCTTCTGCGCGTTGCGGAACTCGAAGATTTCCACGCCGATACGGTCCCCCGTCGAAAGGTGCGCAATGCGGAACGAACCCCAGCCCGCACCAAACACGTCGGTGCACATCACGCCGATCGCACTGTCGTCCTCCGTGATCGTGGTCGGCGGCATGATCAGATACCACCCCATGACATCGGTATAGAAGCGGACGGCGGCGTCGAGGTCGGTCACGGAAAGACCAATGTGGGAAAAACTGCGCGGATAGGGTCGAGACATGATCAAAGCTCCTGAAACGTCGATCCCACAAGCGTAGCCCCTGTCCGCTAAAATCTGCTCTAATGCATTCTTATCGATTGGATAAGAATTCGTTATGCTCAACCCCCAATGGCTGCGCTCGTTCGCTTGCGTGGCGGAACTGGGCGGCTTCACGCGCGCCGCCAACCAGCTGGGACTGACGCAGGCAGCCGTCAGCCAGCACGTGCAGCACCTCGAGGCACAATTGGGACCGCTGCTGATCCGGCGCGGTCGCCAGTTCGAACTGATGCCGGCCGGGGCCGCGCTGCTCGACTACTACAACGAGGTCGAAGCGTCACATAAGCGTCTGCAGGCGCGGCTGTCCGACGCCACGGTCGACAGCGGCGAAGTCAGCCTCATCACGCCGGGCAGCGTGGGACTGGCGCTTTATCCGTTGCTGCTCGATTTGCAACGGGCCCATCCGGGCCTCGTGATCCGCCATCGGTTCGCGCCCGATCCCGAAACGCGCGAAGCGGTGCTCGACAAGCGATACGAACTCGGCCTCGTCACGCTCCGGCCCGACGACGCACGCCTTGCCGCCGAACCCTTCGCCGAGGAGCCGCTCGAGCTCGTGGTTCCTGCCGGTGAGGACGTGAAAGGCTGGGCGGATCTCGAGCGGCTGGGCTTTATCGATCATCCGGACGGACAAGCCATGGCCACACGACACCTGGCCCGCCACTTTCCCGCCAATCCGGGTGTGCTGAGCCTGCCGCAGCATGGGTTCAGCAACCAGATCTCGTTGATCCTCGAACCTGTCGCGCGCGGACTGGGATTTACGGTGATTCCCCGGCACGCGCGTGAAGCGTTCGCACAGGCAGGCGCCATTCGCGTGATCGAATGTGGCGCGCCAGTCGTCGATACCTTGTGGCTGATCCATCGTGCCGAGTGGCCGCTCTCGTCCCGTGCGATCTGGGTGCTGAACGAAATTCGTAGAATGCCGACGTTTCGCGCCGGGTCGTCATAGATTGATCTGTGCACAAAATTCGCATGTCGAATTAATGTGCATCGTGAATGCGGTCACGATGCGCGAACGGTGGGAAACACGGTCAGTTCCACGTGCTGACCGATCGCGCATATTCCCGATACGGGGCACCTTATTGCGAGCCCTTCAAGGACGCCACATAACGTGCGACCTCCCGCACATCTCCAGCATTGAGAGGCGCGGGAAACAATGTGGGCATGATGCCGGTTGGTTCCCGAATACGCGCTTCGATATCCGATATTTGAAAGCGGCTCGAAATGCCGATCAGCGCAGGACCGATTCCGCCCTCTCCGCTCTGGCCATGGCACGCGGCACAATTCGCTGCATAGATCGATGGGCCTCGCTCAGACGGCTTGGCAACCGATGCTTCGCTGCTGGGGTGGCTTCCTAAAGACGCTCCGTTGCTCAATAACGCAATGCTGTCGGCAGGCGGATTCTGCGGCACCGACGCGAGATACGCGTGAATGCGTGCAATATCGTCATCGGAGAGAATCTTTGCGCTGAAGACCGGCATCTGGCCTTTGGGATTGCGCACATAAGCCTGCATGGCCGACAGCGGTATCGGATGCGGCGCCAGCGCAGGTCCGGTCGTGATACTGCCTTGCCCGAACATGCCGTGGCATTCGTAGCAGCCCTTCTGCATGTATAGCGCGCGCCCGGCCTCGATTTCGGCATTCGCATCGGCGCGCGACGCAATCGGCCATGCGCAGCCAATCGCTGCTGCAAGTGTCATTGCCGCGCGCACGGTTGAACGGTCATGCACTTTCATCGGCACCTCGGTTATCTGGGTTGAGTCAGCACATCGACGAGTGCAGGCTTGCCGCTTTTGACCTGTTCCATCGCGCGTGCGAGTGCCGGTCCGAGATCGGCGGGCTCCGATATCGGGCCCTCGGCCCACATGCCCATGCTTCGCGCCATTGCGGCGTAGTCGATTGGCGGATCGTGAAGCACGGTGCCGATGGTCCCTCTTTCCGGATGCCTGTCGCGGCGGCTCGCCATGCGCTGGATATGCATGGTCTCCTGATGCCAGGCGCGATTGTTGTGCATCACGGTGAGCAACGGAAGGCGATGATGCGCTGCCGTCCAGAGGGCACCCGGCAGCACCATCAAATCGCCGTCGGTCTGGATATTGACCGCGATACGGCCAGCGTCGCGATGCGCGAGCGCTGCGCCGACGGCGGCGGGTGCGCCATAGCCAACGCCGTAGCCGCCGCCGGAACCGATGAACTGCCAGGTCTTCGTGAAATCCCATAGCCGTTGCGGCCACATGCTGATCGGGTTGGGCGGCGAGACCATTGCCCAGTCCTCATGCCGGATCACATTCCACACCTCCTGACACAGCCGGGCGGTGCTGATGGGGCTGCCATCCCATGCGCGCGTCGCGGCCTCGCGTGCATCATTGCGCATCTTTTCAAACGCCAGTTTCAGTGGCTGTTCGCGTGCGGCGGCGGCGCTGCGTTGCGCCGGTGTCATCGCAGCGAGGACGGCGCGCAACAATCCGGGCAACGACGCTTGCGCGTCACCGGCTATGGGTAACGTGGCCGCGAAATAGCGCTCTGCGTCCTGCATGTTCGACTTGCCGTACAGGTAGGCCGTGGAAATGCTGATGACCTGGGTGTCGCCCTTCGTGCGCGGCTTCGAGGGGCGGCTAATGGTGTCGGGCACCGTTGCCGTCAATCCCCAGACATCGGCGACTTCCAGCGCAAGAATGACGTCCGCCTGAGCGAGCAGCCGCGCCTGATGCGACGAATGATTGAGGTAGTGGTTGGTCGGGAAATTCATGCGCCCGAGCAGATCGATCACGGGTGCGTTCAGCGCCTGGGCGATCTGGACGAGCGTGTCCATCGCGTCCTGCGTTCTGACCGCCCGATCGGCCACGATGACCGGCGCTTTCGCGCCGCACAGGAGCGACGCGGCCGCCGCGAGCGCATCCGGGCTGCCAACGGGTGGCGTGGCTTCGCGCAGCGGCGGTACGCGCATATCGCGCGGATCGGCAATGGGCTGCTCCTGGAGTTCGGTATCGGCGACGATCAACACGGGCTCCATCGGCGGCGTGACGGACATCGTGTAAGCGCGCATGAACGACTCGGCGTAGTGCTGGAGCGACACGGGGTAATCGTCCCACTTCGTATAGTCGCGCACGAGCGCGCCAAGGTCCTGCGCCGTGTGATACCACTCCACGCCAGGGCGGCGCTTCGTGGCGTCGGCAATATTGCCCGCGAGCACCATTATGGGCACACGGTCGCACCACGCGTTGTAGATCGCCATCGAGGCGTGCTGCAACCCGACCGTGCTATGGACGAGGCACGCCATGGGCTTGCCCGCGACTTTCGCGTAACCATGCGCGATCGCCGCGGACGCCTCCTCGTGCGTACACACGATCAATTGCGGATGCGTGTCGCCCGCGTAGTTGACGATCGACTCGTGGATGCCGCGAAAGGTCGATCCCGGCATGGCCGCCACATAGTCGATACCGGCGATGCGCAGCAAATCCACCATGAAATCCGAGCCCGGATTGCCGATGTGCGCGGAATCGGCGGCGGGCGCTTCGTCGAGCGAAGGCGCCAGTGTCTCGGCCGCGGCCAGCGCAGCGTGCGGGCGCTCCACCGCCGGGGCCTTGTCTGCCGCGGACTGCGCAGCGCTGGCGCCAGGCTTTGCCAGCACGGCAGCCGTGCCCGTAACGATTGCCTCTTTCAGAAACTTGCGTCGGCCAGTCATGTTCCTGCTTCCTTTTTCTTGTTCGTCACGGCGGATCTGATGCGCCTGCTGGCCGTGCGGGTCAGTCGATGTAGCGCAGCCCCAGTTTTTCCAGCGGCTCGCGCATCTGGTATAGGTCGAGTCCCAGTACACCGGAGGCGAGCAGAGCGCGCTTCTGACCTTCGTTCGCCTCGCGCCTGCTTGCGTTCTCGAGCGTTTGCGCCGCCATGGCTTGCGGCACCACGACCACGCCGTCGTGATCCGCCACGACGACATCGCCGGGCGTGACCAGCGCGCCCGCGCAAACCACCGGCACATTGACCGAACCCAGCGTGGCCTTGATCGTGCCTTTCGACGAGATCGCACGGCTCCACACCGGGAAGCGCATGTCGGTCAGCACGTTGACATCGCGCACGCCCGCATCGATGACGAGTCCGCGCGCGCCACGCGCCTTGAAACTGGTGGCGAGCAGATCGCCAAAATAGCCGTCCGTACAATCGGCACTCAGCGCGGCCACCACGATGTCGCCAGGCCGAATCTGTTCGGCGGCCACATGCAGCATCCAGTTGTCGCCGGGATGCAGCAGCACGGTGACGGCGGTGCCCGACGCGCTCGCGCCGGGATAAATCGGCCGCATATAAGGCTTGAGCAGGCCGCTGCGGCCCATCGCTTCGTGCACCGTGGCGCTGCCGAGCGCGCCAAGCGCCTCGGCGGCACGGCTGTCCGCACGCGTGATGTTGCGATACACCACTCCGGGTTCATACATGGTCAACGTCCTTGGGCAGTGAGGGCGGCGTCCAGCCGCGGATAGACACGGCGTGCATTGCCTTCGTAAATCTTGAAGCGCTGATCGGGTGTCATGTCGGCGGCTTCGATATAGCGTTTCGTGTCGTCGAAATAGTGCTGCGTGTATGGGTCGATGCCGCGCACGGCACCGATCATTTCACTCGCGAACAGGATGTTGTCGACGGGAATCACTTCGGTTAGCAAATTGATTCCGGGCTGGTGATAGACACAGGTATCGAAAAACACGTTGTTGAGCAGATGCGCTTCCAGCGGCGGCTTTTTCATTTCCTGCGCGAGGCCGCGAAAACGGCCCCAGTGATACGGCACCGCACCGCCGCCATGCGGAATGATGAAACGCAGCGTGGGAAAGTCGTTAAACAGGTCCGACGTCAGGCATTGCATGAATGCCGTCGTATCCGCGTTGAGATAGTGCGCACCGGTGGTGTGAAAACACGCGTTGCAGCTCGTGCTCACGTGAATCATGGCCGGAATGTCGTACTCGACCATCTTCTCGTAGATGGGGTACCAGTAGCGGTCGGAGAGCGGCGGGCTCGTCCAGTGCCCGCCGGAAGGATCGGGGTTCAGGTTGATCGCGACGTTGCCGTATTGCTCGACACATTTCACGAGTTCGGGAATGCATGTCGCCGTATCCACACCGGGACTTTGCGGCAACATCGCGGCGGGAATGAAATGCCGCGGAAACAACTCGCTCACGCGATAGCACAACTCGTAGCAGATCGCCGCCCAGGTGCTCGACACCTCGAAGTCGCCGACGTGATGCGCCATGAAGCTCGCGCGCGGGCTGAACACGGTGAGATCGAGCCCGCGTTCGCGCATCAGCCGCAACTGGTTGGTTTCGATCGAGTCGCGCAGTTCGTCGTCGCTGATATGCAGCTCGGAGGGACTCGGGCCGCGCGACGATTGACCGATCGCCGCGATCTGCTTGTTGCGCCAGGCTTCCAGCGCTTTGGGCGCGGTCGTGTAGTGGCCGTGGATGTCGATGATCATGATGGGTTCCTGGGAAATTCGGCGCGTGCGTGTCTTACACGCGCCCTGCTGTGTCACTGCGGCTAGAACAGCACGTCCAGGCCAACGGTCACGGCGGTCTGGCTCGACGCGCCGGCCGGGTTCAACGTGCTGACCACCGCGTGCTTGTACGACGTGTAGTCGATTGCGCTGTAAAGCGTCGTGCGCTTGGAGAGCAAATAGGCGAGCGAAATGATCGAAATGCCGCGGCGGCTCGCCTTGTCGGTCGACACGGTGGTCTGGTAGTAGCCGCCATCGAAAATCAGGTTCGGCAAGATCGTCCAGGACAGACCGCCGAACGCGTTGTTTGTCACCTGGTGCGGTGCGGCGGGGTTTTGCAGGTCCTCGGACATGAAGCCGCCCGACACCCGAACCGGACCGATGCTGTAGGCCACGCCGCCCATGTAGTAGCTGTCCGGAACATAAGCCGTGCCGGTCAGAATGCTGCGATGTCCGTACACGCCGCCCACGCTAACCGGGCCCGCGCTATAACTCATGCCGACCGAGCGCGTTGCGCCGCTGGCGAAATTTCCCGCCACGCCGCCAAACGAATTGTCTACCTCGAACAACAGCGGCCCGAAGTCGTTCTTGTACTTGATGGCGTTGTTGTTGCGCGTGCCGTCCGACGCCTGGGTCAGCGGCAGGATCGGCGTGTAGTGAAAGCCGAACGGGTCGTAAATGCTGATGATGTCGTGCGAAATCGTGTACTGGCGCCCGAGGTCGATCGACCCGTATTTTCTGTTTCCGATGCCAACATAGGACTGGCGATTGAACAAGGTGTTAGTCGTGTTGTCCAGTTGTCCATTGCCAAGGTTGAAGCCGCTTTCCAGCCGGAAGTGAGCATTCCACCCGTCACCCAGGTCTTCCGTGCCCAGGAATCCCAGTTTGTTCGAACTGTAGTAGCCGTTCGAATTCATGGTCACCACCGTGCCACCGCCCTTTACCGCGTTCGTCTGGTAACGCACGCCGCCGTCTGCCGTGCCATAAATCTGGACACTGCTCTGTGCATAAGCGGGCACCGCGCCGGCGGCCAGTGACAGTCCAACCCCAACGCTTCTCCACGCGGCTATTTTCATCGTATGTCTCCAAGATTGTGATTTTTTTGCATCGCATGAGATACGCAAGATCTCCCATACGATTCGTATAACTAACTACATAACATGACTTCAACCCTTCGTGACGGTGACTTCGCGCTGGCGGGATCGGGTCGCCGGTTCCGCCAGCGCACGCGCTCACATGCGGCTAATTGCCCGCGTGACCGCTGCTGGTCTGATTGAGGCGTCCCGACGAGGCGACAACGGGTTTGAAGCCTGTTTTCAGTTCCCGGCGCAGTGCGACGCGGTCCAGCGCTTTTTCCCAGTTCGCGACAACGATAGTCGCCACGGTATTGCCGACGATGTTGGTGAACACAAACCCGCTGGAAAGCGCCTTATGGATGCCGAGAATCAATGCGATGGATTCGACCGGAATGGTGTTCGATGCGGTAAGCGTCGCTGCGAGCACCGCAATGGCCGCACCGGACACGCCTGCCGCCCCCTTCGACGTGAGCAGCAACACTGCGAGCAGGACGAGCTGATCGTGCCAGCTCATCGGCGTATTGGTAGCCTGCGCGAGGAACACCGCCGCGGCGGCGAAATACAGGCACGTGCCGTCGTGATTGAACGTGTATGCCGTCGGCAGAACCAGACCGACCACCGACTTCTCGCAGCCGAGGCGCTCGAGCTTGTCGATCAGTTGCGGGAACACGGTTTCCGACGAACTCGTACCGATCACGAGCAGCAACTCCGCGCCGATATAGCGCATCAGCCGCAGCAGGCTGAAGCCATTGACCTTCGCGATCGGCCAGAGAATGAGCAGAATGAACAGCGCACAGGTCAGATAGAACTCGAGCACGAGTTTGCCGAGCGAGATCAGCGTGCCGAATCCGAATTTGCTGACCGTGAATGCGATCGCACCGAACGCGGCGAGCGGCGCGATCTTCATCGTCAGCCCGATGATCCAGAAGAGCGCGCCCGACACCGACTCGATCAGATTCAGCGCGGGCTGCGCACGTTCGCCGATTGCGGCCAGCCCGAACGCGAACAGCACCGAGAAGAACAGCACCTGCAGCACGTCGCCACCGGCGAACGCGCTGATCGCCGTGTGCGGAATCACGTTGAGCAGAAATTCGCTGGTCGTGACGACGTGATGCGCCTTGGCAACGTAGGTATCGACAGCGGCCGAGTGAATGCCGTGCAAGTCCACATTCATGCCCACGCCGGGCTTGAGCACATTGACGACCACGAGGCCCAGCACCAGTGCGAGCGAGGTCACCACTTCGAAGTAGAAGAGGGCCTTGATCGCAACACGGCCGACCTTCTTGAAGTCATTCACGCCCGCAATGCCGCTGCATACGGTACAGAAAATGATCGGGCCGATCAGCATCTGGATGATGCGGATAAAGGCGTCGCCTACGGGTTGCAGATTGATGCCGAACTTCGGGAAGAAGTACCCCGTGGCCACACCCAGCGCCATACCGGCCAGCACCTGGAACGACAGGTCGAGATAGAACGGACGACGTTCCCTGGATTCCCCCGTTTTCGCGGCGGTGGATTTGCCCGGCAGGCTCATGGTGTCTCCTTGACAGACTGCGGCGAATTCAGATTCGCTCAAAACTCGTGAAGCGGACGAACGGCGCATTAGTACGCGGCGTCGCCCAGAATGGCCAGACTGTCGGCAAATATTTCATCGACGGTCAGCTTGCGCGGCAGCAGCCCCTGCTGCTCGCAAAACCCAAGGGTTTCTTCGAGCGGCCCGCGCAGTGCGTCATAGCCGAACAGCAGCTTGTCGGCTTTCCCGGCGTTATCTGCAGCGACCGATTCCTTGCCGCGCTTGAGCAGGTCGTACACCGCACGAACGGCTTGCGGGTTCGACTCCGCCAGCGCACGCGTCACCACGACCACGTGATTGATCGGCACATAGCGGTGAAGCCCGTACCACTCGAGGTCGGCTGCCGCCGCGTTGTCGATCAGCGGCTTGAATTCCGGTCCTTCCGGCAGATCGTTGCCGAGGATCGCTGCGTCGATCTCGCCCGCACGAAGCATCGGCAACAACTGCTTGCCCGCTTCGGCGCGGCGCACAAAGGCGGGATCAGCATACTCTTCCAGATGCCCGCCCTCGATTGTCACCCATTCGATCTTCTCGAGCGGCACGCCGTACCTTTCACCGAGAATGGCGCGCACCCACATGCCCGTGGTCTGCGCATAGGTACGCACACCGATGCGCTTCCCTGCGAGTTGGGCGATGTCCGGTTTGGCCCGCTGCGCATCGTAAATGAGGCAGCCTTGCTGGAAACGCGCGGCCACCACGGCGGGCAGCAGCACAACCGGTTTGCCGTACGCTTTCGCCTGAAGATAGGTGACGATGGCCAATTCGCTGACATCGAACACCTGGCGGCGCGCCATCGGTGCGAACGCGCGGTGAATGGGCTCGACGTCCTCGAAACGAAGGTCGACGGCCGGATCGGTCAATTCGCCCGCTTTCAGCGCTCGCGTATGCGGATAGGTTTTCAGCGCGGCCTTCAAGACCAGCGGTTGCGTTGGAGTGCTCACGATCGGGTATTCCTGTTGCAAACGAAATCGGCGAATCAAGCGGCGAGCGCCGGATAGACGGTTCGCGCCGTGCCGCCGAAAATCGCCTCCTGCGCGTCGGCGGGCAGCATGGAGAGGCTCTCGCGAGCTTGGGCGAGCAGCTCCGGCAGCGCGCCTTCGGCGGCCGGAAAATTCGAACCCCACGCAATGCGGCTCGCACCGAATGCGTCGAGCACGCGCGGGAAAAACGCGGCCGGCGTGGAGGCGCCACGGCCCGCTTCGGCGATCGTGCGGTTCGTGAGCTTCAGGTACACGCCGTGATGCGAGGCGAGGCTGAAGAGCGGCGCGGCGGCTTCATAGGGCGGGCCCCCGGCGAGTTCGGGGCGCGCGAGGTGGTCGAGCAGCACGCGGATGTCCGGAAAGCGCGCGAGCATGTTCAGCAGCGCCGGAATGCCTTGCGCGGTCATTTGCAGGCAAATCGACACGTTGTGACGCTGCGCGTAGTCCCAAACCGGGAACGAGCGCTCGTCGTCCAGCCACCCCGCCTGCCCCGGCATCGTGCTGCCGGTCGTGAAAAGACGCAGACCGGAGAGACCCGCGTCGAGCCAGCGCTGCATCTGGGCGACGGCGTCGCTCGCCAGCACGTCGATCGAAAATACGCCGGCGAAACGGTCCGGATGGCTGCGCACCGCCTCGACCACATAACTATTGTCGTTGCCGTAGACCGTCGACGCTTGCACCACCACGGCGCGGTCGATGCCCGCTTCGTCCATCGATGCGAGCAGACCTTCAAAGCTGACTGGGCGCTTCGCCGACCACTCGGACTGGTGGCCGCCGACCGGCGCGAGCGGATAGCGTTGTTTATCCGGGGAAATTGCGTGCGTGTGCGTGTCGATGACGACGGACATGAAGTGCTCCTGACTGGAAATGCCCTGCTGAATTGAACGTAACTGTAATCGCGATCGGGTCCGAGACCTCAATTGGAAGTAAGGCCCAGCTCATAAATTTGCGTTAAGCTAAGGGTTTTGGATTGGTGTATCGGGAGGCGCGATGGGGGCGGACGGACAGGCATCATCGGACGATGATCTGGCGCGTTTAAGGCGTCTTTTTCTGTTCGATGCGGTGTGCGAAGCCGGTGGAATCGGACAGGCTGCAGTGCGCGCGGGACGCACCCAGCCGGCGGTCAGCATGGCGATCAACAAGCTCGAGACAAGCTTTGGCGGTCAACTGTTCGAACGCGGCTTCGGCGGCAGCGAGTTGACCGGCGAGGGCCTCATCGTGCAGCGGCGCGTGCGCCGCATGCTCGATCAGATGGAGCGCGCCGTGATGAACCTGACCGATGAGCCGCAGGCGAACGCAGCAAAGATCTGCCGCCGCCTGACCGACGCGCAGGTCCGCTGCCACATCGCGATCGCCGAAGCGGGTTCGGCAGCCGAGGCCGCGCTGTCACTGGGGATCTCGCAGCCCGCGGTGCATCGGGCCGCGCGGCAAATCGAGCAGAACGTCGGCGTGGCGCTTTACCGGCGGCGCGTGCATAGCGTGTCGGCGAACCCCGCGGGCATCGAGTTCGCCCGCTGTTTGAGCCTTGCGCTCTATGAAGTCGCACAGGCGGTGGACGAACTGGCGTACGCCCGCGGGCAACTGACCGGCAAGGTCGCGATTGGCGTCTTGCCGTTGTTGCCGCCGCGCCTCGTTGCACGGGCCATCCAGAGGCTGCGCGAGCGTTACCCCGCCGCACGCGTCACGGTCGAAGAAAGCTCCCACGCACAATTGCTGCGCGAACTGCGCGGCGGCGGGATCGACATTATCGTGGGCGGGCTGCGCGAGCCCCGCCTCGCGGGGTCGGTGCAGGAAACGGAGCTCTTTGCGGACCCCTATGTGGTAGCCGTGCGCAAGGGGCACCGGCTGGCGCGGCGCAAGACCGTTGCCCTGGCCGATCTCGCCGACCACGACTGGGTCATGCCGCAGCACAACGTACCGCGCCGCGCGGTGATCGATTCGATCTTTGCGCAGTTGCCGGTCAAGCCGCCTCCGGTGCTCGAAACGAGTTCGCTCGCCATGATGCTGGCCATGCTCATGGAAAGCGATTGCCTGACGCTGCTCTCGCGCGCGCAGATTCGCGACGCTTACCCGGGGCGCGAGTTGGTCGCGCTGGACCTGGCGTTGCCGGGAGCAAGCCGCGAGGTCGGCTATACGGTGCGCACCGACTGGCTCGGCACGGCCGTCCAGCAGACTTTCGTCGAAGTGCTGCGCGCGGAGAGCGAGAGCGAACTGGGCTGACTTTGGCGGCGTCACGACAATTGATCAGCAGGCCGTATCGAAAAGCGGCACCGGCTTGCGAGCCCGTAGACTTCAGTGGCCTGCGCTCTGGCCGCCGTCGACGTGCAGAATTTCGCCCGTGATGAACGGTGCACGATCAAGGAAGAGAATCGCATCGGCGATATCGCTCATCTCGCCCATGCGCCCCAGTGGATGAAAGGCGCCCAGTGCCACATGGGTTTGCGGTGCGTGCATCGGCGACTTGATGATCCCCGGTGCGACTGCGTTCACGCGTATCCCTTTCTTCGCATACTCGATCGCCAGCGACTTTGTGGCCGCGTTCAGACCGCCTTTCGTCAGCGCTGCCAGCACCGAATACACGCCGCTGTGCGCTGCATCGACGACGCTGGCGGTCACGCTGACCACATGGCCGCCAGAATGCCTCTCCATTTCAGCAATGGCGAGTTGTGTAATGTGATAGAAGCCCGCCATATTCACGTTCATCACCGCAGCGTAGTCTTCGGCAGTGTGTTCGGTGAACGGTTTGCCGATGTATATGCCAGCGTTGTTGACCAGCGTGTCGATCCGTCCAAACCGGGCGATGCCCTCGGAAATCACGCGTTGGGCGGTTGCCGGGTCACCGATATCGCCCGCGACGCTCAAAATGTCGGGGTCGTGCGACGGCTTGATCGAGCGTGCGGTCGCGACAATGCGATAGTCAAGCTTGCGAAACGCCTTGACGACTTCAGCGCCTATGCCTTGTGAGGCGCCGGTCACGACGACAACTTTTCTTGATGTGCTCATGCTTCACCCAAAGCTTATTCTCCTGGCTTCGACGCCTGTCGATTCGACGGTCCCGGCCAAGGCAGTTGCGAACATGTTGATTCAGGTTTTGTGTCGCCCCGAAATCAACCCTGGTTATGCGCCAGCCACTGGTCCAGACTCAGACGGCCAATTCGCGCGTCGCCGAGCGGGACTAGCGACTGCTCCTCGACGCGACCGCCGTAATACAGCGCATCCTGATCCGTCATCACTGGGCGCGGGTCGCCAACCGACTTCAAATAGCGTCTGACGATCCCGGCGAACGGCTCACGGTCCGGGCCCGCAATATCGATCGTGCCGTTCAGCGGCACGGCAAGCGCGACCTGCGCGAGGGCCGCCGCGACGTCATCCGCGGCTATCGGCTGAAACAGTCCGTCGCCAACACGCACCGTCCCGCCTTCGGTGCCGAAATCCGCAATGGCGCCGATGAATTCCATGAACTGGGTCGCGCGCACGATCGTGTAGGGCACGCCCGCCGCTTCAACCCCCTCTTCCTGCGCGACCTTGGCGACGAAATACGCGTTCTCCGGTGTGCGGTCGCAGCCGACGATGGAAAGCGCGACGTGATGGCGTACCCCTGCGGCCACTTCGGCTTTGCCGAGGTTGCGCGTCGCGGTACGGAAGAAGTCGAGCACCGCCTGAGGCTCCCACGAAGGCGCATTCGCCACATCCACGACGACGTCCGCGCCTGCCAGCGCGTTGCTCAAGCCCTCGCCCGTCACGGCGTTCACGCCGCTACGCGGCGACGCAGCGAGCGCTTCGTGACCCGCCTCGCGAAGCAGCGTGACGACACGCGAGCCGATCAGGCCGGAACCACCGATTACGACGATCTTCATGACACATTCTCCAGATGAGAGTCAGTCGACACGCGAAAGAGCGGCTGGCGGGTGTCGAATCGCGTGAAGGACACGCCGCCATCGCATCGCGTGAGGCTATTGTGGGAAAATCATGAACTACCGAAAAGTGCCAAGAAATGGCGAGTGGACCAGGACATCCCGATTCCGCTCCGCTCGCCGGCAAACCTTCATGACCGCGCCGCCCACCGCATTCACCGTCGACATCGATCGGCAACTGCAGTTGCCGGTCTACCAGCAGATCTGCGCGCGCTTCAGAACCGCGATCGCCGCAGGGCATCTGCGTCCAGGCGATCGCGTGCCCGCGCTGCGCAGCCTCGCCACGCAGCTGAACACGGCGCGCGGCACGGTCGAGCTGGCCTATACGATCCTGGTCGACGAGGGCTACCTCCAGATGCGTGGTGCGGCCGGCACGTTCGTATCGCCCTCGCTGCCGCCATCGGTAACGCGCTCGCGTGCGCAAGGCGCGAAGGATTCGAGCGGGACGCAAAGTATCAAGCGCGCCATCACACCTCAAACATCAGGCGAATCGCGCGGCGTTCAACCTCCGCCGCGCCAGCTTGCCATTGCGGCCGCGATGAGTGGCGAGCCCCGGCCATTGCAACCGGGGCTGCCCGCGCTCGACGCGTTTCCGGTCAAGGCATGGAACCGGCTCGTTGCGCATCGCGCTCGCAGCGGCGAGCGCGCGATGCTCGCCTACCCGGACCCAGCCGGCTACCGGCCGCTGCGCGAACACATCGCCACGTATCTCGGGCTGTCGCGCGGCGTAACCTGCCTGCCGGACCAGGTGTTCGTCACCAGCGGCTACCGTGCAACGCTCGAACTCGTGTTGCGCAGTCTCGCCCGCCCGAATGACAGCGTCTGGTACGAAGACCCAGGCTATCTTCTCGCGCGCGGTTTTCTGGCCGAAACCGGCGTACAGCTTGTCGCGGTGCCGGTCGATGACGAAGGGATCGACGTCGAGCGCGGCACACAACTGGCCGCGCAGGCGCGCTTCGCGCTGGTCACGCCGTCGCACCAGAGCCCGCTCGGACACACGTTGTCGCTCGCCCGTCGTATGGCGCTGCTGGACTGGGCTGAGCAGGCATCTAGCTGGATCGTCGAAGACGACTACGACAGTGAGTTCCGCTATCTGGGCCGGCCGTTGCCGGCTTTGAAGAGCCTCGACCGGCACGATCATGTGATCTATTGCGGCACATTCAGCAAGGTGATGTTTCCCGGCTTGCGGCTGGCCTACGCGGTGGTGCCGGAGCGGGCCGTCGAGCGTGTCGGGCGCGTGGCTCGCAGCATGAACGCTGGTTCGCCAACGTTGTTGCAGGCCGCTTTGGCGGACTTCATCGAGCAGGGGCGTTTTGCACGGCATCTGAAGCGCATGCGTGCGTTATACGCCGAGCGGCGCGTGCTGATCGTGCGCGCACTGGAGCGGGCATTCGGCGAACGGCTGATCGTCGAATTGCCGCCAGGGGGAATCCAGTTCGCGGCGCAGTTCGCCGAAGGCCCTGATGGCCCGGTCGACGACGTCGCCGTTGCTGCGCGCGCCCGCGAAGCAGGACTGGCCGTACTGCCGCTTTCGATCTGGTACGCGAACGGCCGCACGCGGCGCTCGCCGCGCGGCCTTGTGATGGGCTTCGCAAACATCGCCGATCCGGGTGAAGCGGCCAGTCTCGCGCGGACGTTGCGCGCGTGTCTGGACGGCTAACGAGTGGGTAGCGCCGGCTAGTCGCCTGACCTTGACGCTTGAAGCTTCGATGTTCCACCATTGACAGGAGCCGCTTCCTCATCGATGTGGGGTGCTATATGTCAATCGCCACCGCAGTGACAGAACGTCTGGGAATTCGACACCCCGTTCTGCTGGCGCCAATGGACCTCGTTGCCAACGCGCGTCTAACCGCGGCGGTCAGCGCTGCCGGCGGGCTGGGGATTCTGGGCGGCGCGTATGGAGATGAGGTGTGGCTACGCCGGGAACTGGAGTCGCTACGGCACATCGGGACGCGCTTCGGTGTTGGCTTCATTACGTGGAGCCTCGCGAAAAGTCCGCATCTGCTTGAGCTTGCCCTGGAACACAAGCCCTTGGCGGTCGTGCTCTCCTTCGGGGACCCGGCGCCCTTTGCGGCAAAGATCAAGGGAGCCGGCTCCATCCTCATCTGCCAGGTTCAGTCGTTGGCCTATGCAAAGGAGGCATTCGCGGCGGGCGCGGACATCCTCGTTGCACAGGGCACGGAAGGCGGTGGTCACGGAGCTTCGCGTGGCCTGTTCTCGCTTGTGCCGGAAATTGTCGACGCGCTTGGCACGACGATTCCCGTTGTAGCTGCAGGTGGCATTGCTGACGGGCGGGGCCTCGCGGCCGCGCTAGCCCTTGGCGCGTCAGGCGTGCTGATGGGTACGCGCTTCTATGCAACCCGGGAGTCCGCAGGAAAAGATGCTGCGAAAGCGAGAATTCTCGCCGCGACTGGCGACGACACCTTGCGAAGCATCGTATTCGACGTTTCCCGTCGCAACGTTTGGCCCGCTCCGTTTACCGGCCGGTGCCTCCGCAATGGGCATCTGGATCGCTGGTATGGCCGGGAGATTGAGCTGCTGCGTCACCTCGACGAGGAGTCAGCGAAATACGCGAACGCCCGCGAGGCTGGGGATTTCGACATCGCCGCCGTGATTGCAGGCGAAAGTGCCGGGTTGATTCAGGATATCCCGACTGCCCAGGAGGTCGTCGAGAGGACCGTGCGAGAGGCTTCGGCAATTCTTGCGAATGGCGTTCACCGGATTCGTTTGGACCAGGATTGAGGCGTTGGCCATTGCGGTCGCCGGGTAGCACGACAGCTCAGCCGCTTCAACGTCTCACCGCCTTTGTCAACAGGCGCCCCCTCCTCGATACCACCAGGCGCACTCTGCTACGTCGCCTTCTTGACATCGTCGCTCGACGGATTTGTCAGGATGGCGCTCGCAATCACGTGAACAAGATGATCCCCCCGTGGCGCGAATGCGGGTTGGCCGACGACCCAGCCGAGCACCGGCATCAGGGCGGGGTCGACATGACCCATTCGCCTTCCCGCAAACGCGACATCGGCTCGAAACGATCAATGCAGGGTCTGGACGCTGCTGACGGCCTCCCCATCGGCGTCATCGGACGCGGCTTGATCGAGGATTGCGCACCTAAAGTCGAACTTGACGCGAAGGATCGCCGATTCAACACGAGCGTCGCCGCGATAGCCCTTCAGGCGAGTATCGATCGCCTCCTCGACGGCGAGGATCGCCTGCTCGATGCTCTCAGGGTCATCGCTATCGAAACCGACCTCAATCTCAATGCTCTCCAGTAGATTCAGCGCTGTTGCCATGTCCTCGGAAGCGACGAATAGCGTCTCGGCGTTTTCTCTCATCTTCCCTCCCCGTTGGGTTGTCTTGAGTCTTCAGACAAGTGCGAGTTGCACGGCTATCGTTGCATATCCGGAGCAAGCCTGCAGGGCGACCGAGGCGGGTGTTGCGTTCGAAACAACGGGAGGGTTGCCGAACGTTGTGAAGCGAATAGAATTGAATGTTCCAGCTCGATCCATGGTCGTTGCGCTCGACCCGAAGCCGTCGTTCGCCGAAATCCGTGACAAGACCGTTCTGTTCGGCGCAGGCCGCTAGCCGCCGGTCAACCAGCGAGCTTCGCGTGACTCGTTTCCCGACCAAAAATGACGAGCCGGTTCCACCATGTCATGCTCTCGACATAGCCAACGCATGGATTGCTTGCACCACGCCGGATGATTGCCGGAGGCAGCGAATTCGACCGTAACCCTTGTTGGAGGTGATGATGCGCAGACGTTCTGTTCTGAAGACCGGTGCTGCAACGCTAGCCATTGCGGGACTGTCGCTGACCCGATTCCCGGCGGCAATGACTGAGGCCGTTGCCGCAGAGTCCAATGCAGCGAAGCGTCACGAAATCGACGCGAAGGTCAACGCGACACTGTCGAGGCTGTACGAGACAGTCAAAGGCTCAAAGGAACTTGTCGCCAAGGCGGATGGCGTACTTGTCTTCCCGGCTGTGATCAAGGCTGGGTTCGTCGCCGGGGGAGAATACGGTCAAGGCGCTTTGCGGGTGGGCGGGAAAACGGTTGGCTACTACAGCACCGCGGCGGGCTCATTCGGCTTGCAGGCAGGTGCGCAATCCAAGGCTGTCATCTTCCTTTTCATGACCCATGATTCGCTTAACAGCTTCCGCAACTCGAAAGGCTGGTCAGTCGGTGGCGAAGGATCGGTTGCGCTGCTGAAGGTTGGAGCAAACGGCCAGATCGATACGACAACGGCTAGCGCACCGGTTCAAGCCATTGTGATGACCAACGCCGGGCTGATGGGCGATGTGTCGCTGTCCGGCACCAAGGTCTCCCGGCTGAAAATCTGAAGTCGCTCGCATCGTCCTTGAGGCCGCAACTACCCGTGCGGCCTTATCGGGTCGGCGTGGTGCGTCGCCGTCGGCCCGCGTTCGCCCAGTTACCGACGTTGACAAGCGCTTGAATCTGCATTGAAGCACAACAAGGCGCGATCGTCGTTAGTCGGCAATGATTTTACGGTTGGATTTAAGGCTGCGCCGGCTCGAACGGCATCGCAATGTCTATTGCGGCGCGATCCGGGTTGGTATGCGGCCGGCGCGTTTTTGTGGCTAGCCGAGATTTTTCCAGAACGTTTCGGCCAGGCTCAGTCCGGCACTCAGGAAATTATCGGTTTTGGTTTGATCCAGATTGCCGTCTGCATCGCGTGTATAGGAATCCAGAAGATCGTTGAACACCTGGCTTCCGCTCGAAATGCTCTTGCTCACGCCCGTCACGAACTCGGTAAGCGATACCTGACCGTCATCGGACGTGTCGAAGCTGCTAAAAAGCTGCTTTGCGTCGTCGGCCCCTACGCCGGCGCGCGAAAGTTGAGCCTGGAATTCGTCGAGCGACAGGGCATCGTCGTTGTTCTTGTCGCCCTGCACGAACATCTGGGGCGCCCATGCAACCGCGAGCGGCGTCGCGCGCAGTGTCTGCGTTTCAGCCGCGCCGGTGCTCGTATTGATGGCCGTGACCGTTTTCTGGGTCGAAAAGCTGTTGAGCGTGGCACGATCGGGGGAGTCCGACGAAGCTGACTGCTTTTGCGCGAAGCTGGAATAAGCGTCGTAAGCAGAAGTCGAACCGTTCACTGAGGACATGGACATCACAGAATCCTTTGACGAATTGTGTTTGGTGGGCCGCAAAATGTCGTACGGCCGTGCAGACATTCATTCTGGATTACGGTTGCATTTCATCTGACTTTAGACGTTGTACAAATCTGTACAAATCTCTACAAAGGCACACGCGATCGACACATGAGGTCGGCGCGCGATGCGACCAGGAGGCGTCATTCACCAGCGCCGTCGCCCAGCGACACAGATGTCCGCTCCGCATCAAGCAAGCGACCGAACCATTTGCGACGGTGAACTACAGCACGTGCCTATCGATTCGCCGGTTGTATGATTCCTGCCTCACTGCCGACAGCGGCCAGTCCAGTTATTTCTGACTGTTTGTGCAAGGTTGATGGTTACTTGCACAACGGTATAACGCGCCGCGGCCACGACGGCGGATTGCCAATGCGCGGTATCGGACTCGGCCGGCGGGAACTTTCATTTCGCAATCCTGGCCATTGCAATGTTGACGACGTATCTTTTCAAAGAATAATATGCGCACATATTATTCTTTGAACGGAGCTGGCATGTGGTCAGTCGAGGTCACGGGTGAATGTACAGCGACACCAGCAAAGGTTTTTGGCGTCCTGGCGGAACCGGAGAAGTGGTCGGAGTGGAACAAAGGTGTCCTTAGCATCGAAATGCACGGACCGTTCCAGGCTGGCACAACTGCGGTGATGGTCTTGCCAGACCTGACGAGGTTGCCGTTCCGCTTCGGGTGGGTTGAGGCTGACAAGGGTTTCGAGGATATCACTGAAGTACCCGACGCTGGCGTGGTGGTTCGTGTTCGTCACGAGCTATCGCCGACCGAACGCGGCACCCGGATCACGTATCGCTGCGAGGTCGATGGCCCTGAACCCGTAGCCCGTGAGGTGGGCACCCTTGTTACGTCTGATTTCGCCGATGTCATCGCCGCCCTTGGTTTGCGGGCAGAGCAACCAGGTGAGTGAGGTCCGCTGGACCTCATGCCGCGCAAATTAGCCCACGAAGTGCCAAAGCGTCGGCAAGTGAACGATGACCAGTAAAGTGATGAGCGTTAAGGCCGGCTAGCCCGGCGCCTGCAATATTGTCCGGAAGGTCGTCGACGAAAAGCGTTTCGTGCGGCAAAGCACGAAGCTTCTCGAGACATCGACGGAATACCTCGACGTCCGGCTTTGCGGCCGAGAACGATGCAGATGCGTACACGTGATTGCCAAATACGCTGGCGATTTCCGGGCAAAGGTACTCGATGTTTGACGACACGATCTCCGGATTATTTGTCAATACGGCGATCTGACAACGATTCGCTGCTTCCTTTGCCAATTTCAAGACCTCGTAATTGGGCGACATCGCTGCCTTGCGGGCGCTCAACCAGTCCTTCTCCGAGATCTCGCACCCAGGCAGTTTTCCCGTCGCAAACAGGTATTCGGCATCGGTCACCGCGCCAGCGTCGGCCTTTGCTTCGAGCCCGGAATCCCAGATCGCATTCGCAACCTCTCGCTCGGTTCGGCCGGAGAGCGCGGCCAACCTGCGGACCCGCAACGATCTGTCGTAGTGACAGAGAACGTCGTCCATGTCGAACAACGCCAGGGAGATTGAATTCATTGGATTGTGGATATCAGGCGTTCAGGGCCTGCGGGACGTTCCCGTATCAGCAAGCTGTCGAACTTACAACAGCAGCCCCCTAGTTGGCAATGGCGTCTGCACCTGTCGCGACATGTTGCACAGTCCTGCACGGTGGAAACCCGGTGCTTCGTAGCGGATCGTCAATTCAAGGAACTCGCCGGACGGCCGTTTAGTGCCGCGAAGCCGTCACACGAACCACATCGCGGGCAATAGCGGCAATGGGTCGTTCAGCGACCACTGGCAGTATAGGGCCACCTCACAACGCTAAACATTTGTCCACTGTAAATTTGAATTGACAATCTTTAAATATAGTCAGTTGTTCTCGCAACGAAAGTTATGATTAAATTAGCACGATCGTTAGTCTGGCTGTTCACTCCATTTAACATGCGTGCACCGGACGATAAAAGAAGTTAAAAACTTAAATCCCATCTTCAACGGCGGTATTGACTGGCCACGAATGCGTCCAACCAGTCGCGCATGCCCGGCACCGCCAAAGTGGCCTGATCCGCGAACCAGATGTTGGCCGCCACTCTTGCTGTGACGGGCCTGAACAGCAAAGCGCTCGAAAATCCCCCAATCAATAATTCATTGCGCATGCACTGTTGTGCAGCCGCCGCAAGCTCATTTTTCGCTAAAAAAATTACCAATTCTTCTTATATCTTTCGTGCCGAAAATTTTAAGGCAATTAACGTAAGTAATCGTGCACGAAGTAGCGAATTGGAGTTTCCGGAAATGCGAAATGGTGTCAATGCGGCGGCATCGGGAAATGGAGTGAAACAATATCCGCCGGTGGAAACTGGCTGGGGCATCGAGCGAGGTGAGCTTTTCCTGCTCTCGCGCAGCCGAATCTCCATCGCGATCATGCTGGCCGTTGCAGGGAGCTTCGCATTGGGCAGCGGCTCAGTTCGAGCGAACGGCGGTAACGGCGCCACTGTCCTGGGCGTTGGACTGAGTGGTACAGGCGGCACGGACGGCAGCCCATCGAGCGCCACGGGTCAGGACGGCGCCGCGGGTGGTGCACCGGCCACGACAGGTCCGGTTGCGTACCGTCCCGCAGTGGTCGGTTATTCCGTCACTCCGCTGCTCAACGCGGAATATGGCTTCAGCGTTCTCGATCGCCTGCAGGAGCGCGTTGGAGACGTGGCAAGCGTCGATTCGGCGGAACCTGCACACGGCAACGGTGTGTGAGGCCGCATTGGCGGACAGAATCTCGACGCCGACGCAGGCGAGCGATTCTCCACCGACGAGCGTACGTTCTTCGCGCGGCGACTTCGCCGTGACAGTCGGCCGTCGTTGCGGGTCGCGACGACGGATCTCGAGCACACGTCTCGTGCTGTACAAAGGCTCGCAACGAACTTTAAACAGCGAGCACAAAAATTACCAATTGTTTCAATGTCGCAAGATAACTTGCAACCCGTCGAGCGTATGCTTCGCGCACCAGGGACAAAACAAAAGGTGCTCGATATGAACGGCATGCATAAAACACTAATGGCCGCTGTTTTCGGGGCGGCCGCTCTCACGGCTTGCGGCGGTGGAGGCGGCAGCAGCAGTAACAGTAGCGGCGGCAACCCGACCGGCACCGTGAACGTCCAGATGACCGACGCCCCATCGTGCGGCTTCGACCACGTCTACGTAACGGTGAGCCAGGTCGGCATTAACGCAAGCTCGAGCGCCGGCGACAACGACAGCGGATGGACCAACATCACGCTCGCTGCCCCGCAGAAAATCGATCTACTTTCGCTGACGAACGGCACGATGGCGACGCTCGGTCAAGCAACCCTGACCGCGGGCCAATATCAGCAGGTACGGCTTGTCCTTGCCCAGAACCAGGGGAACACGGTGGCCAATTCGGTCGTGGTGTCGGGAACGACCAACGAACAGCCACTGGCGACGCCAAGCGCAACCCAAAGCGGCCTCAAGATCATTCGCCCCTTCGACGTGGCCGCGAACTCGACCGTCGATCTCGTGCTCGACTTCAACGCCTGCAAGTCAGTCGTTCAGAAGGGCAACGGCTCGTATGCGTTGAAGCCGGTGATTACCGCCACGCCGACGACCGTCACAGGCTTGATTGATGGCTACGTCGCAGCGGCCGAAGCTGGCGCTACGGTGTATGCCGAGCAGAACGGCAAGGTGGTGAGCGGCACGGTGGCGGACAGCACAGGCCACTTCGTGTTTTCGACGCTGGTCCAGAGTTCGACCAACGGCAACTACGATATCGTGATCGTGCAACCCAACGAGACAACGGGGATCATTTCGTCAGTGCCTGTCGTCGTAGGCGCTACGACCCACGTGTCAACGGCAGGCCAACCCATTGCGCTTCCCGCCTCGGCGATGAATACCGTGAGCGGCACCGTCACGGTGTCGGCGGATGCCAGTGTGCGTGCGATTCAGACCACATCAGCGGGCGTCTACGAAATCGCAGCGGCGAATGCCAACCTGGACACGGGCGTCTATACAACGAGCCTGCCCGTTGCGGCGCCGATGGCCGGCGCCTATAACGGAACACTGCCCGTTAGCCTGACCGCGGTGACCTCAGCGGCGGGCCAGTACACAATCGAAGCGGATGCGGCTTCCGGCACCACGCAATCGACGGCCGTCAACGTGACGAGCGGCAGTCAGACCAGCGTGAATTTCACTTTCTGATAACGGCAGGAATAACGAAGGGGCGAATCGCCTCTTCTCTTCGGGGGACGGTCATGAAAAGAATCATCATCGCTTTGGCGATTGCTTCCGGCACACTGGCCGGGTGTGCCGTGTACGTGCCGGGCGAACCCGCCGTGGCCCCGCCGCCGCAAGGCGGTCCTGGCAACGGGTTCTGTCCGCCCGGACAGGCCAAGAAAGGAAACTGCTGAGACGATTCTCTTGTATGCGGGAAAGGTGCCGAGGGCCATGTCTGAGGCGAGACCGAACCGCCGCGCGGAGAACCAGTCACGTGTCTCCAGATATGGCGACGCGCAGTAACGAGCCCGGCACCGTGCCCATCAAAAGTGTGTGCGGTAGCGTACAGACACGATGTAACCCCGGCACCCCGGCAACCGTATAAGGCGTTATAACCATCCCAAGGACTTTCCATTTTGCGAAGATCGCTGCGCGCAATGCAAGGACCTCATTCGATAACAGATATCGTTAGGAAACCTTGACGAATGCGTTGGCGCAATTCTACTTTGGATGAGCATCCCGAGACTTTAAAAATTCAAACGCTCTCTCGTTGAACGCTCGAGAAGCCCGCGGCCCAGTTTTCCCACCCTTACGTCGAACGCCCGTTGCGTCCCAGCTGTTTGACCAAGTCGGTTGACAGCCGGCGGAAAGCCTCTGGCGCGGAAATTCAGATCAATGTCTCCCATTTAGGAGAGTGACATGGCATGCATCGAGTCCGACTACTTCGTGACAGGAACGGGCGCTACCGCCATGGCATTCGTCGACACGCTGCTCACCGAGTCGCCCGATGCGCGAGTCGTGATGGTGGATCGCCACCACCGTCCCGGCGGCCATTGGAACGACACTTATTCGTACGTGCGGCTGCACCAGCCGTCTGCCTGGTATGGCGTGGCCTCGCGTGAACTGAGCGACTGGTCGCATGAAGCGACGGGCTTTAACGAAGGGATGCTTGGGCTTTCCTCGGGAGCCGAGGTGCTCGCGCATTTTGAGCAGGTAATGAAACAGCGCTTCATGCCCTCTGGCCGCGTGCAGTGGTTCCCGAAATGCGATCACTTCGCGAGCGAAGGCCGCACGCACCGCTTCCGCTCGCTGCTGACCGGCGCCGAGCACGAGGTGCGCGCGCGGCGCAAATGGGTGAATGCCACGCATGCGAAAACCGAGGTGCCGTCCACTCACCCGCCAAAATACAGCTTGGCCGCGGGTGTGCAGTGCATTGCCTGCAACGAATTGCCGAAGGTTACGCGGCCGTACTCGTGCTATACCGTCGTCGGCTCCGGCAAGACCGGCATGGATGCGTGCATCTGGCTGATCGAGAACGGTGTGCCGCACGAGCGCATCCGCTGGATCATGCCGCGCGACGCATGGGTGATGGATCGTGCCAACATGCAGCCCGGCCCGACCGGCTGGCGGCGTTATTTCGAGAACAGCGTGGTGCAATTCGATGCGATCCGCGACGCACGCGACGTCCCCGACCTGTTCCGGCGACTCGAAGCGGGCGGCGCGCTCATGCGGATCGACCCGGCCATCGAACCCACGACCTACCGCTGCGCACTCGTTTCGCGAGGCGAGATGGCCCAGTTGCGCAAGGTTGGTGAAATCGTTCGGCTGGGCCGTGTGCGCGCAATCGAGCCGTCGCGCATCGTGCTGGAGAAAGGCGAACTCAGCGCCGATCCTGACACGCTGTACATCGACTGCACGGCCTGCGCGATCCAGCCATTGCCGGGCGTACCGGTGTTCCAGGAGGAAGCCATCAACCTCCTGATGGTCCGCTGGTGCCAGCCGCTCTTCTCGGGCAGCGTGATCGCCTGGGTCGAGGCGCACATGGAAAATCTGCAGGAACAGAACGCGATGTGCATGCCCGTGCCCGTGCCCGAACTGCCGATCGATTACCTACGGATGTGGCTGCCGACGCTCGCCAATGCCGCGCACTGGCAGCAGAACCCCGACTTGAGCGCCTGGCTCAGACAGTGTCGCCTCAACGGGCAGGTTGTGATTCTCAAAGGTGTGGAGTTGGACGCTGCCGTGCAGGACCTTCTCAAGACCGTCGGGGCCAAAGCTTCGGATGCGGCGCAGTGCATTGCGCAATTGCTGGCAACAGCGGAGGCAGCGTGAGCGGCCCCCGCGAGCTGCAACTCGAAACGCTACAGGTCGGTGCCATCCGCATGCGTGTCGCGCTGCAGGGCGCTGGGCCACTCGTGGTGTTTTGCCACGGATTTCCGGAGTCGTGGGTATCCTGGCGCGCGCAGATGGCTGCGGTCGCGGACGCTGGCTATCGCGCCGCGGCGCCGGACATGCGCGGCTACGGCGGCACCGACGCGCCGGCGGACCCCGCACAGTACACGATGCTGCACCACGCAGGCGACATGGTGGAACTGGTCCGCGTCCTTGGTGCCGATACGGCGGTGATCGTCGGCCACGACTGGGGAGCGCCTGCAGCCTGGAACAGTGCGTTGCTACGGCCCGATGTCTTCCGCGCCGTCGTCGGCCTGAGCGTACCGTATGTCCCGCCCGCGAAAATCGACCTGCTGACGGCACTCGAACGGCAGGGTGTGACGACCTTCTACATGCAGTACTTCCAGCGAGAGGGTGTGGCCGAGGAGGAACTTCAAGCCGATGTCGAAGCGACCCTACGCCGCGTCACGTTCAGCATGTCGGGCGACGGCCCGGGCCGCATGGTCGCAGGCATCCTCGCGCCGGGCGCCGGCCTCCTCGATAACACCGTGGACCCCGACGTCTTGCCGGGCTGGCTTCTTCAGGACGACCTCGACTATGTCGTCGGTGAGTTCCGGCGCACCGGCTTCCGTGGCGGATTGAACTGGTACCGCGCGATCCGCCGGAGCGCGGAATTGCTCGCCCCCTGGTATGGTTGCCCAATTCGTCAACCTTCGCTCTTCATTGGCGGCTCGCGGGACGATGTACTCAGGTTTCCCGGCATGCAGCAGCGTGTCGCCGCGTTGCCGCAAGTGCTGCCGGGTTTGCGCGGCGCTCACGTGCTGGAAGGCGCAGGCCACTGGCTGCAGCGCGAGCGCGCCGAGGAAGTGAACCGGTTGCTGCTCTCCTTCCTGAGCGAACTCGACGGATGACCTGCACAATCGCGCGACATGGAAGCGCCAGCGCCGACAAGCGACTTCTGTCAGCGCAACCGCAAAACCACGCTTGACGCTATTGCCCGGGGGCTTGCGGCGGGTCACATAGCCTGGCCACGCATCGCCAGAACTCGTGCTCGTGCGGTGCGTTGTCGAAGAAGCCTGGCGTTGCCTGCCACAAGGAGGCGCTTTGAATTCGCCCTTCCGGGGTTTTGCAGTCGTTGGCTGCTTGCTCAACCGATTTTGCTGCGCCATCAAGACAGCGCGGATCACCTTGTGAGCACATTGCCGCGGCCTCTTTTTCGCAGGCAGCAAAAGCACAACCCGCAGTGAGATACAGTGCGGCTGCCATTATTTGCGCCGCAATTTTAATCGGGAAATGCGTAAAAAGACGCGGGTCTGGAATAGCCCACTGCTGCGTGGTCTGGACGTTCACGGTAGCCTCCCTCGGCGTATTCGCCATTCACTGCATTCACAACGATGGGGAGAAAAGACCTGAGTAGTCCGGCGATGGCCTGACCGTTGAGCATGCATCGGACAGGATTATTATTTGTTATCCTAAGTGATTTTCGTATTCTAGTTCGCCGCACTTACGTATCAATTAAACTGAAATTTACGGATAGCAGAAAAGGCGCTGACCGTAGGCTTTCCGCGCCGCCGGAATCGTTGAGTTTTGGATCGGGAGCTTGGCGTGCCGCCCTCCTCACCCCTCATAGGGCGAGCGCCTTTAACCCGGCGAACTACAATGGCGCGCCTTTACACCCATGCAGCCCCGGCAGCTTGCGCCGCACGAGCAGCGCATTGGCCCCCCACTGCAGCGCACCGCACAGCAGCAGATAAACGAGCCCGACGAACAGGAAGATCTGCGCCGGATACACCAGCAGCCGGTTATTGAGTTGATTGGCGAGGAACGTGAATTCCGGCACGCCGACGATATAGGCGAGCGACGTATCCTTGATCAACGCCACCCACTGATTGACGAACGACGGCATCATCACGCGCACCGCTTGCGGCAGGATGACTTCGCGTAATGCCTGCCAGCGCGTCAAGCCAAGCGAAAGCGCGGCCTGCCGCTGCCCTTCGCTGATCGACGTGATGCCCGCATAAACCGAATGCGACAGATACGCGCCGCCAATCAGCGCCAGCGCACACACGACGGTCGCGAGGCCCGGAACGTCGACGTGCAGCAGGATCGGCATCAGGAAGAAAGTCCAGAAAATCAGCATGAGCACAGGTATCGCGCGAAAGAACGCGACGCCGGCGGTCAGTGCGAGACGCACGGCGCCTCGCGTCATGGCGAGCGCAACGCCAAGCGCGAGTCCGATCAACGCCGCGAGCAGCGCGGATATCACGGAGAGCGCAATCGTCAGCGCAATGCCGCCCAGCGGTCCAGCCGGAAACGCGCCGAGCATCAGGTAGCGCAACGCAGGCAGCCACTCGAATCCGTTCACGCGCGGCCTCGCTGCAAACCGCGCAGACCGGCGCGTTGCCACAACACCAGCGCGACCTCGATCACCGCGATAGCCAGCACATAGAACATAGTGGCCGTGCCGAATGCCTGAAACGTCCTGAAGCTTTCCGTATCGACCTGACGCGACATGTACGACAGCTCCCCAACGCCAATCGCCATCGTCAGCGACGAGTTTTTTATCACGTTCATGTATTGGCCGGCGAGCGGCGGTGTCGCAATGCGCAACGCCTGAGGGAGGATCACATAGCGCAGGGTCGCGTAACGGCCCATGCCGAGCGCCGCAGCGGCATGCCACTGTGCGGGGTTCACGCCGCGCATGCCGGCCAGGAACTCTTCGCCGATGAACGCCGTGGTGTAGCAGGTCAGTCCGACCCAGCCCGCGAACAGTTCGAAACTCGGCCAGCGCAGCGTGAGCGGCCCGAACGTTGCCAGGTGCGGCGTGTTAAGCCAGTCCATCAATCCGGACGGCAACACAGCCGCGGCGCCGAAATACCAGAACAGCAGTTGAACGAGCAGCGGCGAATTGCGGAAGACGAACACGTAAAGCGCCGCCACCCGCGCAATTGCACGGGTAGGGGCGCTGCGCGCGACCGCCAGCAAAAAACCCAGCGGCGTCGCGAACGACGCCGCGCAGGCGGAGAGCATCAACGTAACGAAGAAACCCTGTTCGAGCCACGCAAGATACTTCGGTTCAAGCCAGTTATGCATGAATCAACCGCGGCGCTCAACTGTTCTTTTGCGGATCGCCGATCTTGAAGAGACGGGGCAGCGGCGCCGCACTCTTCGGGCCGAACCACTTGTCATAAATCTGCGCGGCTTCGCCGTCGGTTTCCAGGTGCGTCAGCGTGCTGTTCACCGCATCGAGCAAACGCGTTTCGCCTTCGGGCACGCCAACGCCTTCGTAATCGTTCGAGATCGTGAACGGGGAAATCTCATAGTTCGCCTTGTCCGGCGCGCGTGCAAGCAGCGCGACGAGTTTCGGACCGTCCTGCGTAATGGCTTGCACGTTGCCCGTGCGCAGCGCGGCGAAAGCGAAAGGCGTGTCGTCGTAGGCGACGATCGTTGCGCTCGGGAATTTCGCGCGCACCTGCTGTTCGTTGGTCGTGCCTTTGTCTGCGCCAATGCGCAGGCCATTGATCTGTTCCGCAGACGTCAGCACGCCCTTCTTCGCAATGAACTGGGTGCCGGAAGCAAAATACGGGGTGCTGAAATCCACCTCCTTCTTGCGATCGTCGGTAATCGTAAAGTTGGCGAAGACCAGATCGACCTTGCCCGACTTCAGAAACGCAATGCGATCGGCGGGGTTGGTGGGTTGGATTTCGAGCTTCACGCCAAGGCTTTTGGCCACGGCGCGCGCGTAGTCCACGTCGAGCCCGACGATCTGATTGTCTTTCTGATCGACGAAACCGAACGGCGGGTTGCTGTCGAATGCAGCCACGCGCAATACGCCCGCGCGCTTGATATCGTCCAGACGATCCGCATGCGCGGTGGTCGATGCCACGACCAGAAGTGCCGTCAACAGTGCGCCTGGCACTGCGCCCCAGATGCTGCTTTTCATTATTGAGTTTCCTTCTTCTTTTGTTGCCCTTGCGCTGCCACACTGAATATTCGCGCTGGCGAAGTACGCAGGCTATCGGTATGACGCGCACGAAGGAACCAAGCATTTCTCAGATCGAAAGCGCTACGGGCGATATGGACCGCTGGGACAGTGCTGCATTCGCGGGGTGCTCCACGTTATAAGCACCCGGATATAGCGACGTAGCGACCCGATTCGCTCGACAGGAAGCGGAAGTCATGTTGACGCACGCCGCTTCACACATGTGACCTGCGTCGCAACTCTTGCCGGGTAAATCGCCGCGACCCGGTAATGTCGACTATCGCCCATGTCGTCGATGCGTATTTCTTTCGCGCGAGAAACCTAAATGTGAATGCGTTGCGAAGTGCTTACAAATTCAAGGGCTTATCTCCCTTGACCTGGGCACAGGGGCTGCTTACGCTCGACCAGGGACTTTGCTCTCAGGTTCTTCATCGATGAGCCACCTGGTCGGGCCGCGCAGTCAGATTCAGACTGCAGCCATGCCCGCTGCAAAGCCCGGCTTTTCTGCATTTTGGGGGACTTTTATGTCTTACCGCCGCTGGACCTCTCCTGCCGAGACGGCAGAATGGATCATCCTCGTCGGCGCAGCGTTCGCCGTGCTGGGCGGGTGGATCCCCTGGATGGGCCACGCGCCTTACTACTTCGTTGCCGGCGTTGCATTGATCGGCGCCGGCATCCTCATGCTTTGGAACCGCTCCGCGGGACTCTGGTGGTATTTCGCCATGTTCGCCGCTGCCGTGATCTGGTCGATCTTCAAGGTTGGGCTGGATGGCTGGAGTCTTCTGCCGCGGCTCCTCGTGCTCGCCCTGATCGGCATCGGGATAAGCCTCGTCATTATCACCAGCACTTCGACAGTTGGCCGGCCGCTACGCGTAGCGGCCATCATCACGGCGGTGATCTACGCCCTCGCCATTGCCAGCATGCTCTGGTCCGCCATCTACTGAGCGCGACCGCGAGCTTCCCGTTTGTCCTGGCCGTCACGTTGCCCAGGCCTTCACATACGCGGGCGCCTCGCGCTCCGGCGTTGCCGTGTCGGCCTCGGGCGGCAACGGTGCGAGCGTGAGTGGCAGCACGCCTGCCCAGACGGGCCGGTCCATGTCCTCCTCGTCGTCCTTCGGGCCGCCCGCGCGGATCTTCGTCACGGACTCCGCGAGCGCAATGCGCATGACCGTGGTCGCCGCCAGCTCCTTGCTATTGCCCGCGCGCACTTCATGCCTGCGCCCCGGCGCAATGTGCTCCATGAAGGCGTCCAGCACGGCAGCCTTGTGCTCATGGGCCACCACCTCGAATACGCCGTAGATCACCGCGGAACGATAGTTCATCGAATGATTGAACGCCGAGCGCGCTAGCACGAGCCCATCCAGATGCGTAACGGTCACGCAAACCTGGGCGCCTTCGGCTGCGAGGCGCAACATGCGGCTGCCGTTCGAACCGTGAATGTAGAGATAATCGCCCTCGCGCCAGCATGCGGTGGGAATGCAATGCACGCCGTGCTCGTCGGCGAACGCCACGTGGCAGACGTAGGCTTCGTCAAGAATCGCGTGCAACGTTGCCGCGTCGTAGTGCGCGCGTTGCGCGACCCGGCGCACGCGCGTGCGTTGCGAAGGTGCCGCGCTGGTGTCGGCGGAGGATTCGTTGACGGCATCGGCGAGGGACATCGTTGTGCTTCCTCTACGGTTGGGGTTGAGATGCCGTCTACGATAGTCAAGCTGTGGCCCCATGGGTAGATCCAGACTTCCATTGCGCAATGGAGCCACGAGCGGGCCAAACCTTCTCCGCGAGTAGGTAATACACCATAAACCGTTAGATTTCTACCTTACTTGCCCGCAAAGGCCCTTGTTGAAATTTGTCAGGAAAAAGCTGCAACTTCGAAAAATCTCCTGTACAATCCGGCCTCCTTGATTCCCCGATAGCTCAGTCGGTAGAGCGCCGGACTGTTAATCCGTAGGTCCCTGGTTCGAGCCCAGGTCGGGGAGCCAGACATGCGGGAGTAGCTCAGTTGGTAGAGCGCAACCTTGCCAAGGTTGAGGTCGCGAGTTCGAGACTCGTCTCCCGCTCCAGCACCCAGGCGGGCCATCCGCCTGCGATCGAGGCAGCAAGTCGGCGCACTTGCCCTTGCCTTACGGTAGTGAAGACCTCAAGCACGTCCCCTGCCCAATCAGCGAAGTCGCTTCGATCTGTCCGCCATGCCGGATGCGGTCGCCTTCAATGAGCCACGCCTGTGTCGCGAAGTTGCCGATAACAACGTCGCGCGCTCGACATCCCAGCCTTTCGCACCATTGCAGTTAGTTGCCAGCGCAACGACATTGAGCGTGCCCTGTTCGGGCACACGTAGCCCGACGCGCTCGGTGCAGGCGTTTTGAAACGCAATGTCCCGCTGCACTTCCACTCCATCAACCTGCACTGCGCCGTCGCGCAACAACGCGCGCTCGCTCGATGCGCTTCTCTGTCTTTTGTACACGACCCAAAGCGCCAACTCCGCCTGCCCCGCGGCGGGAATAGTGCGAATCGCTCAGGTGTTTTGATGGCCTGGGACGTTATCGGAGCCGAGGTCGGTTCATCGCTCGCCCATTGCGCCCGCGCGCACCGAACGTGCCCTCCATCAACCCAACCTGGCCTCGCCGATGAATTCCCTAAATTCGCCTCAAATTCCCTTCGTGCCGCACCGCCCGCTAGCGGGTAGCGATCACCGCACGCTCACATTAGCCGCGCTTGGCGGCGCACTCGAGTTTTATGATTTCGTCATCTACGTATTTTTCGCCGCCGCCATCGGCCAATTGTTCTTTCCCCCCACGATTCCCGACTGGCTGCGCCAGATGCAGACCTTCGGCATTTTCGCGGCAGGCTACCTCGCGCGGCCGCTCGGCGGCGTGATCCTCGCGCATTTCGGCGACCTGGTCGGGCGCAAGCGCATGTTCACGCTGAGCGTGATGTTGATGGCGCTGCCCACGCTCCTCATGGGCCTGCTGCCGACCTACGATGCCATCGGCATTGCCGCGCCTGTCCTGCTGTTGTTGTGCCGCGTGCTGCAAGGCGCCGCCGTGGGCGGTGAGGTGCCGGGCGCATGGGTCTTCGTTTCCGAGCACGTGCCGCCTCGCTATATCGGCTATGCGTGCGGCCTGCTCACCGGTGGCCTGACGCTCGGCATCCTGCTCGGCTCGTTGCTCGCCTCAGGCATCAATCATCATTATTCGCAGGCGGAAATCGCCGCCTACGCATGGCGCATTCCCTTCGTCACTGGCGGCCTGTTTGGCATTCTCGCGGCCTTCTTGCGGCGCTGGCTCAACGAAACGCCGGTATTCGTCGAGATGAAGGCACGCCGCTCGCTCGCCACCGAAGTGCCGCTCAAGACCGTGCTGCGCAAGCACGGCCGCGCTGTAGTCGTCTCGATGCTGCTCACGTGGACGCTCACCGCCGCGATCGTCGTCGTGATCCTGATGACACCCACGCTCGTGGCGAGGCGCTTTCCTATCGACGCCGCCACCGCGCTACAGGCGAATTCGGCGGCAACGTTCTGCCTGACTATCGGCTGCGTGGTGGCGGGATCGATTGCGGGCCGCATCGGCACGCGGCGCACGATCTTCGTTGGATGCCTGCTGCTCGGCGCATCGTACTTCGCGATGCTCCGGCACCTTGCCGTCGATCCGGGCGCGCTGCTGCCGCTCTATGCCGTAGCAGGCTTTTTTGTCGGCGCGGTTGCGGCAATTCCTGTGGCAATGGTCAACGCCTTTCCGCCCGCCGTGCGCTTTTCCGGCATCTCGTTCTCGTACAACGTGGCCTACGCGGTATTTGGCGGCCTCACGCCCGTTCTGGTTTCGCTGATGCTGAAGTGGAACCCGTCCGCCCCCGAGCTCTATGTGGCCGCGCTGTGCGTCATCGGCGCGTTGACGAGTCTTGCGCTGCCTCGCGCGTCCGGCGCCACGGCAAAATAACTTTCCATTCCGAAATGACTCGAAATGAATCACCGGTAACCTGCGCGGCCTGCACGCTCATTACGTGCACCGCGCAGCGTTCTCTCCAGCAAGCACACGCATGGTTGCCGGTGTTGTAAATAATCACACCCGCTATACAAGCGTATGATTCCGCCCGGCGAATTCCGTCATTACTATCAGCGCTGTCGACCCGCGCTGGAGTGCTGGTCCATCGCGCCGTTGTTGCTCAGGAGATCATGCGTGTCCGCCGCTCATCACGTCTGTGTGGTCGACGACGATCAGTCAGTTCGGCTTGCACTTGCCAGCTTGCTTCGTTCGCTCGGCTATGAAGTCGAAACCTTCGAATCGGGGAATGACCTCCTGCGATGGCTTGCGCACAATCGCACTGCGTGCGTCGTCTCCGATCTCCAGATGCCCGGCATGTCCGGCCTGCAAATGTTCGAGGGCATGATCGACATGGGCGTCGATGCGCCGTTCGTGCTCATCACGGCGTATCCGACTGCCGAAGCCGAGGCGCGGGCCATGTCGATCGGCGTTCGCGCGTTCCTCACCAAACCGGTCAGCGCACAGGCGCTGGCCATGCACGTCAAGCAGGCGGTGAATCGGGCCGGCTAGCGCTCGAGCGCCGCGTTTCCCCCCGCCGCTTCAAACGCGGCGGCGAGCGAGAAAACGAAACGCGCGCCATGCGGCGTGTTGGGCTCGAACTCCAGCGTGCCGCCATGCCGCTCGATAATCGAACGGCAGATCGACAAGCCCAAACCCATGCCCGTTGCCTTGGTCGTCACGAACGGCTCGAACAGCGACCCCTCGACGCAGGCTTGCAGCCCAGGCCCCGAGTCGGCCACGGTGATTTCCGCCCGGCCGCCGCCCACATGGCGACTGGAAAGTTCGAGTACGCGGGCGCGCGAATCGACGCCGGCCATCGCCTCCACGGCGTTGACAATGAGATTGAGCGCGACCTGCTGAACCTGCACGCGATCGCCCTTCACGAAGAACTCCGGCGCGATGGCGTTATCGACTTCGACCTGGTGATTCTCGACTTCCGCGCCCGCAAGCAGCAGCGCTTCGGCGACCGCGCGCCTCAAATCGAACACGGTTAGCGTGGGCGGCGCGTTCTTCGCCAATTCACGTATGCCGTGAATGATGCTCGATGCACGCAGGCTCTCGCCCGCCACGAGCGTCAGCATCTTGCGCGCCTCCTCGAGTGCGGGCGGTTCGCGCTCGAGCCAGTGCACGGCCGCCGAGGCCGATGAATGAATCGCGCTCACAGGCTGACTGATTTCGTGCGCAATGGATGCCACCAGTTGGCCCATGGTCGTGAGGCGCGTCACGCGCGCAAGCTCGGCCATGGCGTTGCGCAACGCTTCCTCCGTATGCGCGATGCGCTGATTCTGCTCCACGAGATCCTGATAGAGGCGCGCGTTTTCGAGTGCGATGGCGGCCTGTGCGCCGAGCACGGAAAGCACGGCGATCTTGTCCTCGGTAAATGCGCTTTCGCTAAGCCGGTTCTCCAGAAAGATCACGCCCACCAGACCGCCTTGTTTGAGCAGCGGCAGGCAGAGTACCGACTTCGCCTGGGTCCTTCGCACATAGTCATCGCGCGTATAGCCGCCCTCTGTCGCGGCGCTGCCGAGCGCGAGCGGCTGCCCCGTGCGGATCGCCGTGCGAACCAGCGTAAGCGGCAAGTCCTCGCTCGAAATCTCGCGCCGCACGACATTGACTTCGGCGAGTTCGGCGCGCGTCACGGCCTCCGCATGAATCTGCAAGCCGCCCTCGTCGTTCAGCGCGAGCACGCAACGCTGGGCGCCTGCGTGCTCGAGCGTCACGAGCGCGAGCGTTTCGATCAGACGGCTCAGCACGATTTCGCTGGACAGCGCGCTCGAAGCCTTGATGATCGCAGCAATATCGAGCTGTTGCGACGGGTAGTCGAATGCCGGCATCGGCGCAGCGGCCGACGGCTCCGTTTTCAGGCCTCGCTCCGTCATGGCGCGCACCTTGGCGTTCGCGCCCCACCATGCATAGGCATGCGAAGCATCGCGCAAGTAGGCGTCGGCAATCGTGCCGCGCCCTTGCTGGCGATGAAATCCTGCCGCGAGTTCGCACGCCAGCGCCTCGACATGCAGAATCCGCCGTTCGTGGGCGTGACGAATCGCCTTGTTGTAGAGGTGCTCCGCTTCGCGGGCGCGGCCGTCGAGCCGCGCGATCTCGGCATCGACGAGCGCGGCCCGGCCCGTGAGATTCGCGGGACCGACGTGCGCCCATGCGCTCAGCGCCGCGCAATGCGCGTCGAGGGCTTCACGGTGTGCGGCCCGTTCGTGCTGCGTCGCTGCCATTTCGCACAGCTTCGCGCGCGTGAGCGCGCCAAAGAAGCGATATTCGATCAATTCGAGGAACATTCTCGACGCGCCGATCGATCGCCTCGCCGCCACCTCTGCCTCGAGCGCCGCTTCGAAATCGCCGGAAATGAAGCTCGCCTGCAGCATGCACGTCCAGTAGGCAAAGCCAACGCTCGTGTTATTCGCGCGCACCGCGTCGATGTCCCGCTGATATTCCTCGTCGCCGGCATGATCCGCCGTGTCGCGCCGCCCCGCGTCGCCCAGTTGTTCGACAAGCTGGATCTGCGCGCGGAAAACGCCGGAATACAGAAAGAAACGCGACAACCTCGCAACGTTCAGACCGTTCTTCGCCTCCGCGAGAACTTCGTCCAGCGGCCGGCCGGCGAGAAGCAGCACGCTCACGACATTACGCGCGCCCGACACGTCGAATACCAGATCGCCGTCCGCTTTCGCCACCTTCTTCGCTTGCTCGATATACGGCATGGCGTCCTGGGCCGGCCGGCTCCACGGAATCACGAGACTGCCAAAGCGCATGTAGATGCGCGCCTTGTAGCGCGAGCGCTTGCAACGATCGACCACGTCGACGGCCAGTTGCGCAAACTCATAGCCCGTCCTGTAGTCCCCATAGCGCTCGGCAAACACGAGATTCAGGCAAACGAAACCATACGCCGCGGAATCGGAAAGACCATGCCGCAAACTCAGCAAGGCCAGGTTCAGCAGAATCACGTCGAGCAGATTGGCATTGAAAAAGAGCGCGGGCGGAATGAGATCGGCGAGCACATCGAGCGCGCAGCGCCACACCGGGTCTTCGACCCACGCGTTTTCGCCAAGCTGGGCAATCGACCTGTCGCCCAACTCGCTGCGCAACTGCCGATAAAGGCGATCGACTTCACTGTCCGACGGGCGCTCTTCGATGTTGACACCGAGCCGGGCCAGAAAGTCGAGCCCCGTGGTCAGCGCCTGAATTTGCCGGTTCTGCGCGGTTTGCAGGCTCGCCGTCAAGCGCGTCAATTCCGCCCGCAGCGCCATGCTCACCGGCTTGCGGCCGAGCGCCGCGAGCCGCGCCTCGGCGGGCGCGAGCGTGCCGATCAAGCACTCCACGTCAGCCCGGTGAAATTCCGTCCATTGTGCCGTGTCTTCGTCGGTGCTTTCGTCGATCAGCGCCGCCGCCGTTTCGAAATAGACCAGCGCCGACGTGTACGCGGTCGCCGCCTTCGCACGTTCCCCCGCGAGCAGATTGAGGTAGGCAAAGCGCTTGCGCTCCTCGGGCGAAACGACATGCGAAGCCCCACGATTGATCTGATTCGCGACGACGAAAAGTTCGTCGCTCGGCTCGTCCTCGCGCAAACGCGTGGCGAGCCTGCGCCCGATCTCGAGGTGCAGGGCCGCTTGTTCACTTTCGCGCATCGAAGCGTAGGCGGCCTCGCGAATGCGGTCGTGCGTAAAGCGCAGCCTGTCCGCATCGCGGTCGATGAGCGAAGCGTTGATGGCCTCGCGCAGGCTTGCCTCCAACGCTTGCTTCGTGAGGCTTGCCGCCGCCGCGAGATCGGCGATCTTCGCAGCGGCTCCCAGACAGGCAAAGACCTGCAACGCGTCACGCGCGGCCTCGCCCAGCCGTGCGAAGCGCAGCAGCATGAGGTCCGCTACGTTGTCCGAATACAGCTTGGCGCGAATGCGATCGACGTCGCGCAGGCGCAACGCGCCCTTTTCCTCGAATTCAATCAGCCCTTCGCTCGCGAGTTCCGCAGCCAGCTGAATCGTGAAAAACGGATTGCCACCCGTCTTTTCCCGAATGATGTCGATCACCGGCAGCGACGCGTCGAGCTTGCAGCCCAGCGTGTCGCCAACGAGGCGCGCCATGTCGCCGCGGTCAAGCGGCTCGACTGCAATGACCTGATGCCGGTCTTTGGTCTCGGCAATGAGCCGCTCGAGCGCATGCCCCGGCGTCACTTCGTTGCTGCGAAACGCTGCGATGAGCATGACATGCGAGAGGTCGCTGTCGCGGGTCAGATAGTCGAGGACCGTCAGCGTGCCTTCATCGACCCACTGCATGTCATCGAAAAACAGCACGAGCGGGCGCTCGGGCTGCAACACGCTTTTGAGCAGATCGGCAATTGTGCGCAAATAAACCGCTCTGTCGACATTGAATTGCGTTTCGTCGTCGCTCGACAGAGTGCCCAGTATCAGTTTCAGGTCGGGCAAAAGGCCATAGAGAATTTCCGCGCGAGCGCCCATGCACGCCGTGAGGCGATTGCGCGTCGCGGTGAAGCTCGCGTCCTCCTGACCGAGAATCGGGCGGATGAGCCGCTCGAGCGCGCGGGCCAGCGCCCCATAAGGTTGGGTCGAATCGAGCTGTTCGCACACGCCTCGCGCATACGAGATCGATGTCGTGCCGATTGCGCTTGCCCATTGATCGACCAGCGCGGACTTTCCGCTACCCGAATAGCCGGCGACGAAGACCAGCTCGACCGCGCCGCTCGTGCTCACGCGGCGCAAGGTTGCGTCGAGCGCATCCATCTGGCCACGGCGGCCGTATAGCGCCCCGGCGTGCCGGCTGATCGCAACGCTTGCGTGCAAGTCCAGCGGAAACACGGCGGCGGCATTGCGCTCCGGCCCGGCGTTCAGGCAGCGCATCAAGTCGGCCAGCAGCCCGGCCGCTGACTGATAGCGGTCGTTGGGATTCTTGGCGAGCAATTTCATGACGACCGCTTCGACCTGGCGCGGCAATCCAGGCGCGTAAGCGGAAGGACGCATGGGTTGCTTGGCGAGCTGCGCATGCGCGAGCGCCATTCTGTCGACGCCCGTGAACGGCAGCACGCCGGTGAGCATTTCGTAGAACAGGCAGCCCAGCGAATAGAGGTCGGCGCGACAGTCCAGCAGGCGCTCCATCCGGCCGCAAAGTTCGGGCGCCATGTATTCGATCGCCCCGCTGCTGGCACGATGAAGATTGGTTTCGCGGTCCGAACGATCGGCCATCATCGCGTGACCAAAGCCAAGGAGGCACGCCGATTCGTCGGCGTTATCGAGCAGAATACAATCGGGATTCAGGTCGCAATGGACCAGCCCGGCTTCATGCAGCGATTCCACGGCGGTGGCAATCGCCATTGCGGCGCGCAGAAAGCGCTCGAGCTTTTGCGGCGAACGCCAGCGCGCGCGCAAGAGCGTGCCGCCGGGGTCGCGCAGCGCGAGCGCAACGAAGCCGTTTTCCCGCAATAGCGCATAGGGCCGTGCAGCCCACGGCGCCGCGAGGCGCGTGCGCAACGCATAAGCGTGCTCTAACCGCGCGCACCGCTCGTGCTCTTTCGGGCCGTCCTCCGTCACCATGAACAGCACGTGCGCGCCTTCCTTGTTCACGCCGCGATAGAGCGCCGGCGGCCCCGCGACCAGTTGCGTGACATCGTAATCGGCGAGTTGGTCGAGAATGGGCGCGTAATGGCTCATGCGGTCGTTCCGTTCGCGCGTGCCGCGACAGTGCCTTCGGCGCCGCTTCCTGCCGCGCGAAGCTCGAAGCAGAACGTCGCGCCCGCGTCCTGATTATTGAACGCCCAGATCGAACCGCGATGTTCCTCGATGATCGAGCGGCAAATGGACAGGCCAAGCCCCATGCCGTCCGACTTCGTCGTGAAGAACGGCTCGAATAGCCGCTCGACGATATCGGCATCGATACCCGTGCCCGAATCGCACACACACACGCGCACGGACTCCGCGCCAGCGAATTCGGCCGAGATTTTCAGCACCCGCGTACTGCCCGGACACTTCAGGATCGAATGCATGCCATTGAAGATCAGGTTCATGACCACCTGCTGGATCTGGATCTTGTCGGCGGCCACCTTGGGCAAACCGTCTTCCGACACGACACGCAGGCGAATGTTGTTCTTTTCCATTTCCTGCCGAACGAGTGCAACGACTTCACTGACGGTTTGCGTCAAATCGATCGCGGCGCGATTCGGGCGCTCCTTGCGCGCGAGCGCGCGCAGGCGGTTGATCACTTCGCTCGCGCGGTCCGCGTCGCTCACGATGCGCGCGAGATTGTTGCGCGCTTCGGCAACCGAAGGCACCGCGCGGTCCAGCCAGCGCATGCCCGCCTCGCCATGCGTGATGATCGCCATGAGCGGCTGCTTGAGGTCGTGCGCAAGCGATGCCGTCAATTCGCCCAGCGTCGACACGCGCGTGACGTGCGTGAGTTCCGCCTGCGCGCGCAACAGCGCGTTTTGCGCCTGGTGAATTTCGGTCATGTCGGCAAGGGCGCCGACGTATTCCACGGCACGGCTCGCCGAAGCGATTGGTCTCGCCACCATGCGCAGGTACTTCACCGCGCCCGTTTCCACGCGCACGCGATACTCGGCCTCGATGATCGACGCGCCTGCCTCCCCCTCGCACAGCGCGCGCCTCACCTGATCGACGTCGTCGGGATGAATGCGTTCCAGCATGAGATCCATATGCGGCCGCGAGGGTTCGTCCATTTCGAGGATCCGGTAGGTTTGCGCGGAGCACGTCAAGTCGCGCGATTCGACATTCCAGCCAATGCTGCCGATATTGCTGAGGCGCTGGGCTTCGGAGAGATACATCTCGCCGCGCCGCAACGCGTCTTCGAAGGCGCGCCGGTCCGTGACATCGATCGTCGCGCCGATATATTCGCGCGCACCGCTCTCGTCGCTCGACCACGGCCGGAAAATCACCTGCAGGCGGCGCACGCTGCCGTCGCTTTGCCGTGTCGAGAATTCGTGGCTATGCATGCCGTCTTCGCAAATTGCGTTGACGAAGACTTCCTTGAAACGCAGGCGGTCCGCCTCCAGCACACGCTCGAGGCACATTTCGATGGTCGGCCGCTCGCACGTGAATTCCACGCCCCACAGCTCGTAATTCTCACGCGACCACAGCAATTGGCCCGTGGTCGTGTTCCAGATCCAGGTACCCGTCTTGCTGATGCGCTGGCCCTCTTCGAGGAACGCCTCGCTGCGCCGCAGCCGCGCTTCGGTTTGACGGCGCTCCACGTTCTCGCGCTTGAGCGCGGAATAGAGCCGTGCGTTCTCGATGGAAATGGCGGCCTGGGCGGCCAGCATGTTCATGAGGTTGATGCGCGCGAGATCGAACACATACGGCGTGACGCTGTTCTCCATATACAGCACGCCAACCAGCCCCGCGTGGCGCAACAAGGGCAGGCAGAGCAGCGAACGGCAGCGGCCCTCGCTCAGGTAACGGTCGTCGCGGAAGTCGTTCGGCTCCGCGCCGTCGTCGATGACGACGTTCTCGTGAACCCGCATGACATGGCGAATCACGGTAAGCGGGACCGCCGACTCGCACAGGCCCATGTCGCTCGCTTCCACGGTAATGCCGTTTGCCCTGGAACCGGCCTGGGCCACGATGCGAAAGCTCTCGCCCGACCAGAGAATGAGCAGCGCACGCTGCGCGCCGCTGTGGCGCACGGCAATCTGCATGAACGCCTGCACCAGCTTGTCGAGGTCGATCTCGCTTGAAACGGCCTGGGACAACTGGACCATCGCGGCGACATCGACCGTTCCCTGTGGCGCCGCGTGAGCGCCGGAACTGCGCGCGGCAGGCGCACCGTCACGCAGATGGTGAAAGGCCTGCTCGAGACTGCGCACCTTGGCGTCGGCGCCCCAGCGCGCATAGGCGTCGCGAGCCGAGCGCAAACACGCCTGGGACACCGAAACTAAACCGCGTTGCCGGTAGAAGTGCGCCGAGCATTCGCGCGCCATGGCCTCATAGTGCGGCTGCCCATTCTCACGCGCCAGTTCGATCGCGCGCTCGTATTCCTGCTCGGCCTGCGCATAATCGCCCACGAGCCGCGCATATTCGGCCGTGACGAGCGCGCAGCGGCTGCCGAAGTTCTCCGGTGCGCTATGTGCCCATGATTCAAGCCGCTCGATGGCGCCGATCAGTTCGCGCTCCATCAATTCGTGCGCGGCTTCCTGCCCGGCTTCCTGCGGCAATTCGTCGATCACGCGCACGAGCGCAAGCGCCCGCAAAAAGTAGTACGTCACCTCGATCGGCATGGCCATCACCGCGCCGAGCAGTGGCTCGATCTCTCTTGCGCGCGCAATCGTGGCAGCGAAGCGGCTGTGCAGAAAGTCCAGCTTCATTTCCATGATCGCCGCATAGGCGATGCCGCAGCCGAACTGGCTCTCACGCACGAACGAGACGAGTGCTTCGTGCGTGGAGGCAATGCCCAGGTCTGCCGCATCGACGCCCTGCAAGCGCAACAGGAACATCAATTCGAGTTCGATCGTGACGCTGATGGTCTTGTTGCGCAGTTCGTTCGCAAAGCGCAGATTCTCGCGGCACAGGTTAGTCACCTCGTTGAGGTGCTCGCCGCGCTCATAGGCCTGCCAGATACTCTCGAACGCGATATAGCCCGCGTAGATGAAGTCGCCCGCTTCGACGCACTGGCTCATCGCACGGCCCAGCACCGGAATGGCCGCGCGAAACGGCCGCCGCCAGATCAGGATATGGTCGCCGTGCAAATGCAGCAGCGTGCCGCTCAAACGCGGTTCGCCATAGCGCTCGTTCACGGCAAGCGCAAGCTCGGAAAAGCGCAACGCAAGATCGAAGTCGCGCGTGGTGCCGACCAGCAGCAGCGCGTAGATGGCGTACACATAGCCTGCCAGCCGCGTGTTGCCATGCGCGAGGCACAACTCGGCTGCCTTGAGCACGAGAATCGGGAACAGCTTTTGTACGCCGATATACGCACTCGGAATCGCGTCGATGATGAGGCCGATCACGGCCTCGTGCATGGGGTCGTCGAGGCAGCCGCGCGTAAGCAGCGCCGCGACCCGGTGCGGCGGGCACAATTCGCGCAACGCCGCGAGCTTTTGCGCGACTAGCGCATCGTCAATGGCTTCGCCCTGCACCTCGACATTCAGCAACGAAAGCGCGCTGAGCGTCGTTTCGACCGCCAGACGATAGTCGCCGGACGCCTGGTGAATGCGGATTTCCATGCGCAGCGCGCTAGCGCGCTTGAGCAGACCGCCCGCACAATCACACGCCTTGCGCGCCGTTTCCAGCGCCTGGCTGAAACCGCCGGTGAGGTACTCGCATTCCGCCATGTCGAGCAGCAGCCGGAATACGTCGATACGCGCCTCGCTCACGCCGTACTGCTCGATAAGCTTTTCCGCCTGGGCGAAATACTCGCGCGCGGAACTCCACGCAGCCGCCGCTTTCGCCACGTTGCCCGCCAGCACGTCAAGCTCCGCAAGTCGCGTGCGGTCGGCTTGCGAAAGAATGCGCTGCGCGCGGTTCAGGTGGCCGACCACCTCGAACACTTCGGCCGTGCTCGGGGCCGTCGGCATGGCAAAGAGCAGGTTGGTGCCGATCTGCGCGTGCGCGAGTTCGCGTGCCGTTTCGCCGAGCATCGCGTACGAGGCTTCCTGCACGCGGTCGTGCGCGAAGCGGTAGGCTTCCCCCTTGCGCGACACGAGGCCCGCCGTCTCCGCTTCGCGCATCGTCGCCAGCACGCGGCGGCTATCGGTGCCGAGCACGCGGGAGAGCGCGCCCACGCGCGCCGTTCCCCCCACGCACGCGAAAACCGCCAGAACATGCTTCGTTTCATCGTTCAGGCGCGTGAGACGCAGCGTGAGCAGGTCGACCACATTGTCGGTGTAGCCCTTGTCGCGAATCTTGTCGATGTCCCACGTCCAGCCCACGCTGTACGCGTCCGGCACGATGAGCCGGTCCTGTATCAGCTCGCGCAGGAATTCGATCGTGAAGAACGGATTGCCGCCCGTCCTTTCGAAGATCACCGAAGCGAGCGGCGCGACGGCCTCGGGCGGCTCGACCAGCGTCTCGGCAATCATCGTCACGATGTCCGCGAGCGTGAGCGGCAACAGGCCGATCTTTTCGGTCACCTTCCTGCCGAACAGAATGCCGTTGAGCCGTTCGCTCGCCACCCGCGAGCGGCCCAGATCGATGCTGCGGTGCGCGAGCACGAGCAGCAGGTGCTTCAGTTCGGCGTCCGTTGCGAGGCCATCGATGATTTCCAGCGTGCCGGAATCGAGCCATTGCACATCGTCCAGAAAGAGCACGAGCGGCCGCTGCTTGTCCGAAAACAGCATGAGAAAGCGCTTGACGACCAGCAGAAAACGGTTGGTCGCTTCCTGCGGCGGCAGGGTTTCGATTGCGGGCTGCGGCCCCACCATCGCGCCGATTTCCGGCACCAGATTGACGATCAGTTGGCCGCCCTTGCCCACGGCTTCCTCGAAGCGCCCCTTCCATAGCGCGATTTCCGGGCCGGTCTTTCTGAGCAGCGGGCGCACGAGCCCGCGCAGCACCTGGACAAACGCCGCATACGGCACATTGTCGTTGTACTGATCGAATTTTCCGAGCGTGAAATGCACGCCGGCCGACCCGATATTGCGTTTGAATTCCTCGATGAAAAACGTCTTGCCGACGCCGGGCTCGCCCTCGACGATCACCGCCATGGCGTCGCCGGTCTGGCGCACGCGTTCCAGCGCGCCGTGCAGCTGTTCGAGTTCGCGCTGCCGCCCGTACGTACGCATGGGAAACACGGCCTGCGATTGACGGTCGCCCCGGCCGAGCAGTGCGGGCGATATCTGTGCGCCGTAGGTCATTTCATCGAAGCAAAGCTGCAGGTCGGCCTCGACGCCCGCCGCACTCTGATAGCGGTCGTCGGCGGCTTTCGCCAGCAGCTTGTTGATGATGAATTCGATCTCGGGACGGATTTCAGGAACGAGATTGCCGAGCGGCCGCGGCGTACTCACGAGATGCGAATAGACCCATTCCTCGCGCTCGCGCGCGTCAAAGGGCAACTGCCCGGAGAGCAGTTGGTAAAGCAGCACGCCCAGCGCATACAGGTCGCTGCGCGGATCGTTACGCTGGCTCGCGGCGCTGGTGCGCTCGGGCGCGAGATACGGAAGCTGGCTCATGGGCACGATACCGATCTCGCCGCCGCCCGCGTAGCTGCCCTCGATACCGCAAGCGCTGCCGAAGCCCGTGATCCACACGCGCTGCTCGCGATCCACGAACAGGTTGGCGGGGCTCAGGTTGTGATGAACGAGTCCATGCGAGTGCATGTCCTTGAGCGCCGAGGCGAGCGACACCGCGAGCGCAAGAAAGCGCCGCAGCGAGCGGCCATGCGCCATGTCGCCGCTGAGCGATGCCCCCTCGCAATTGTGCAGCGTGAGCAGAAACTGGCCGCCCGAACGAAACAACTCGCGCGGACGAATGCCCCATTGCGCGTCGATCGATTCGCGCAGACTGTATTCTTTCTCGAACGATGCGAGGAGTTCACGCGAAGCGCGTGCCTCGAACGGCGCTTTCACGATGAGCGGCTGTTCGCACGCCTCGGTGCTCACGCGGTATAGCACCAGGTCGTCGTCGCGATGAAGCCGTTGCGCGCAGGTAATGCGCCCGTGAATTTCCGCGGCGCCTGTCGCCTCCCAGCCCGGGATCTCTGCCATCGAGTGCCGACCCGCTCTAGCTGCCATGCCTCTCCCCATCCATGTCGTGCCGGTGCGCCATTAATTGCGCGCGTGCCCGGCTGCGCTAATGACCTCCATCTTCCTCACGAGATCGGCGACCGACTGCGCTTCGAGCTTGCGCATGGCGGAACTGCGATGAATCTTGATCGTGATCTCGCTCAGCTTCAATTCGCCCGCAATCTGCTTGTTCAGAAAGCCTTCCACCACGTACGACACGACTTCGCGCTCGCGCGCGGTCAACTGGTCGTAGCGCGCGCGTAGCGCCGCCTCCGAGCGGGCGCGTTCGCGCCACGCGGCATGGCTCGCGATGGCGGTCGTTACGGCATCGATCACGCGCTGCTCGCGCACAGGTTTCGTAAGAAAGTCGATCGCGCCCGCCTTCATGGCACGCACCGACATTTCAATGTCGCCGTGCGCCGTCATGAAGATAATGGGCATGTCCACTTCATAGCGGTGCGCGCTCTGCTGAAAGGTCAGGCCGCTCTCGCCGCGCAGGCGCACGTCCAGCAGCAAACAGCCCGGCACGTCTTCTTTCGGCGCCAGCAGGAATTCGTCGATGCGCGTGAACGTGCGCGTGGCGAAGCCGGACGAGCGCAGCAGGCTCGAAAGCGCCGCGCAAATCGACTCGTCGTCGTCGATCACGTAGACAACCGCACCCTCCCCCCCTGGCGCAATACGAACCGCGTCTTTCTCCATTACCGTTCCCCTGCAACCATGCACGTTATCTCCGGCGAATCGTTCATCAATCGTGGGTAAGCGGATCGGCTATCGACCCGGCGTCGCCTCCGATCTGCAGCGTCCGGATTTTTCGCACCAGGTCCGCCGTCGTGCGCGCGGCAAGCTTCTTCATCGCTCTCGCGCGGTAAATCTTCACGGTCATCTCGCTGAGTGCGAGTTTGCTCGCCGCCGCCTTGTTCATATACCCCGCGGCAACGAGCACGGCGATATCGCGCTCTCGCGGCGTCAAAGTCGAAAACCGCTCTCTGAGCGTGCTCGACTGGCTCAGCCTCATCAAACGCGCCGCGTCGCGCTGCAACGCCTCGGTCACGGACTCGATCATGTCCTGCTCGCGAAACGGCTTGGTCAGGAAATTGATGGCGCCGCCTTTCATGGCGCGAACCGACATTTCAATATCGCCATAGCCGCTCATGAAAATAATCGGCATGACGATTTCATTTTCCGCCGCCCATGCCTGAAACTCGAGACCGCTCTCGCCTTTTAACCGCACATCGAGTATCAGGCAACTCGGAATATCGGCCTGCACGCGCTCGCAAAATTGCGCTGTGGCCGGGAAGGTCTCGACATGAAACCCCACCGATTCGAGCAGGCTCTTGAGTCCTTCCCGAAGCTTTTCGTCATCGTCGACGACAAAGACTTTCGATGCAGCGTGCTCCGTGCAAGCCCGGCTCGCCTCCACGGACGCGCGCTTGCCACGATCGCTCTCGATTTGGTACATGCCAAACTCCACCGGTTGCTGATTTCAGGCGTCAACCCAAAGGGAATGCCGCGCGCGAGGCGCGCGATTGCGCAATGATTGGTAAGCGTTGTGTGCTCGGCGAGGGGCGTGCGGTGGGTGAACCCTCATTTCCCCCTTGCATCTTACCTACGGATTGCGGCAAACCCTATCTATACCTCCGTATGATTTCGGCGGCTTGGGGGCTCCGGTAAGCTTATGCCGCGTACACGCGACGGATCACAGCCATACCGCCTCCAGCACGCCACGGGAGATATTCATTGTGTACGCCACAAGTCATCTGGGTGGTTGACGACGACCCTTCGGTCCGTTCCGGCCTTTCCAGCTTGCTACGCTCGCTCGATTACGACGTCGTGACATTCGAGTCCGGCATGGATCTGCTGGCCGCCGTGGGCGAGCGGCACCCGCGCTGCATCATTTCGGATGTCCAGATGCCCGGCATGACCGGCGTCGACATGTTTTTGCGCCTGATTGGCGCGGGCATACGCATACCCACGATTTTCGTCACGGCCTACCCCATGCCCGAACTCCAGAGCCTGGCGCTGGACAATGGCGCGAGCGCATTCCTCATCAAGCCCGTCAGGGCCAGGGATCTCGCCGCCGCCGTCGCCGTGGCAGCCGGTAGCGCAGCGTAAATCGTCGCGGATCGCCGCAGCATCCCAAGGTATAGTGCGCCGTTGACATTCGTATAGGACGAACCACCTAACGTCTGATAGAGCCAGGACGGCCCGCGGTCTATGCTTCCCACCGGGCAAGACCCGCTTCGACAACTCCTCGTTCATACTCAACGTCAACAGGTGATTCCATGACGCTTCGCTCCAAGGCACTTACGGCCGCACTCGCCGCGCTGCTCTCCTCCGCCGCTCTCGCACAAACCACGACGACCGGCGACACGCCCGCACTGACCAAGCAGCAGATCCGCGCACAAATGCGTGCCGACCGCGCCGCCAATCACGCATTGGCGAAAAAGGTCCGCGAAGCCCTGTACAAGGACCACGACCTGAACGACACGGACATCGCCGTGTTCGCCAATACGCGCACGGGCAAGGTCATCCTGGCGGGCACGATTCTCGACGAATCGCAGGACCAGGTCGCTCAGGACGTCGCAGCGAAAGTGCCGGGCGTTCAGCAGGTCGCAACCAAACTGACGCTGTACGCAGCACCGTGATCAGCACTACCCCAACGCTCCCGGTTTCACCGTAAGCGAGTGCGCCGGCCATGCCGGCGCACGTCAGGTTTCACCTCGGCCGCAACACTAGGCAGCAACGGCCTCGCTCAGCACGGCGCACACTTCATCGAGCAGTCCTGGCATGGCCGTGTAGCTCGCCTGCGTGAGACGCAACACCCCCCCTTGCGTGCAGACGCCCACGACCTGATCGTCCTTGAAGCCCGAACTCACGATCGGCCCCCATAGCGCCTTCAGCGCAAAACCTTCGTAGGCCGAAGCGACCGGCTCGCGGCCCAGGTTCGAAAGCAGCACGTCGAACGCCAGCATGTGCGAAAGAAAACCCGCGGTGTCTTCAACGGAAGGATTCGACGACATGAATGCATCCAGCGCTTTCGTTTCCTGTACGACCGATGCGTGCGTTTGCGCGGGTGCGAGCCGGGCCTTGACCTCGCGTGCCGCGTCCCAGAACGGTGCGCCTTGCGGACGATCGTCGACCGTCACGGTCTGTGTGATGTACACGCCGTTGGCCTGGCCCATGCCGCCCACGGTTCGGCGCACGTCGATCGGCGAAACGGTACGCACCGAACGCTCGCGCCACGCCTGCGACAAGCGCCGCCCCGCTTCATTGACCGCTGCCGCGAGCGCGCCGTGCACTGTCGTGCGCTCCATGCGCGATCGCTCCACAACGGCCCGCGTGAGCGGCGCGCTGAGCGCAAGCGCGGCGACCTCGGCACGCGCGCCCGACGCCGCGCGGAACACCTTGGGCTCGGGCGCCGGCGCCATCGCGCCGGGCACGGTGGCCGTGGCCATTTGCGCTCTCAACAGGCTTTCCAGCGGCTGCACGAGGGGCAGACTCATGAGCGAGCCGCCCGCGAGCGCGCACAACAGATCCTCCATCACATAGGCGCCGCCCATGCCATCGAGCACCGAGTGATGCGCGGCGAGAATGACCGTCGAGCCGCGTTCACCTTGCAGCAAGGTTGCACGCACAAGCGGTGCAGTTGACCAGTCGAACGGTGCGTTCATTTCGCTCGCCGCCTCGACTTGCCACGAAGCCCTCGCATTTTCCACTACGCGCAGGGGAATTCGCGCGTCGGGATCGCGATGAAACGCAGGGGCGCCGTCACGGCCGGCGACGATACGCGTGGAGAGCAACGGATGCCGCTGCTGGATCGCAAGCAATGCCGCATGCCACGCGCTGGGCTCGAACACGCGGTCGATTTCCGCGACGAGCGCGAAATGAATCGCCCGATTGCGGTCGAGCAGCCAGAACAAGTGTTCCGTACCGCCAAGCGCCCGCACCCAAGCGGGCTCCTGTTTCATGGTGTTTTCGCTATCCGCTTGCTGATTTCGCATGTGAATTCCGTGTTTTTGAAAAGGGAGTGAAACGTTGAACGCAATCGCTTCCCCAACAAGAACACCTGTAAAGCGCGCCGCATTCCACGATGCATGCGCCGATCAGCACGACGTTTTGTGTCGCAATGTGTATGGCTTCCGGCATTGATACAAACACTTTCAATCAGCAGCCGGCCGGAAATATGGCAGATACCTTCTCCGGTTGTAATTCGTTTTGTCTCCTGCCCGTGAGGCGCCCGGCCCGTCAAGAAGATGAAGGCGGCCGGCGATATCTGCGCGTATGGAATTTCAATCGCCCGCCGGGTGTTCTCGTCAAGGCGACGGTTTTGCCGCTTAACCCTATCGTCGAAAAATGAAAGCTACCGAGACGATGACTGTCGCCGAATTGTCGGCGCTCCTGCCTTCCATGCTTCCGCGATTGTGGGCGTTCGCGCTACGCATTTCGGGCGATCAGCATGATGCCGAAGACCTCGTGCAGCGGGCATGCGTGCGCGCGCTCGAACGCGCGCATCAACTCGAACCCGGAACCGCGCCGCTCAGCTGGATGTTCTCCATCGTTCAGTCCACGTGGCTCAACGAACTGCGCGCCCGCAATGTGCGCAACCGTTCGGGCATGGAATGGGATGACGGGTTTCTCGAAACTGTTCCCGATCCTTCCGCGAGAACGCCGGAAGAACAGGTCATGAATGGACAGATCATCCGCGCCGTTGAGCGATTACCCGAGGCGCAGCGCATTGTCATGCTGCTTGTCGCGGTGGAAGGGTTAAGCTACGGCGAAGCCGCCGAGGTGCTGGACGTACCGATCGGCACGATCATGAGCCGCCTTTCGCGGGCACGCCAGGCGATCGGCGCCCTGTTCAACGATCAGAAAAAAGAAAAGCGCGCGCCAAGCGCGGAGAACAGCAAGGAAATTGGGGCATGACTATGGATGACATCCTGCTCATGGCTTATGTCGACGGCGAACTCACGCCGCGTGAGCGCGAAGATGTGGAGAAGACAATTAGCGCGTCGCCCGAGATCGCGGAGCGCGTGGCGCTATTCACGGCGTCGGCGCTAAGGTATCGGCACGCCTTCGCACACCAGAAACTGCCGCCCGTTCCCAAGCGGCTCACGCTCAAGATCGAGCAGCTCAGCCGCGCGCATTTGGGCATGCCCGAGGCGGCGAGCAGCACGGACACCGCGCGCCGCGGCGCCACGGAACCTGCCTGGTTTGCGCGGCTTATCTCGCGTTGGCCGTTTCGCGTTGCGCTGCATCTGTCGCTGCCGGGTTTAGCCATGACATTCGCCGCGGGCGTGCTGAGCTGCGCGCTCGTGCTGCGACATGCAACAGACTGGGCGCGCAGCGACGGTGGTGCAGGCACCGGCGCGTTGCACACCGCGGCCGCGAGCGTCTCGCCATGGGTTGCCGCGGCGGTGAACTATCAGCAGCTTTACACGCGTGATACGGTTGCCTTCGACGCGCTTACGCCGGAAGTGGTCTCGCAGGTGATCGCGCAGATTCACGTCGACGACGGCGTACCGATACGTGTGCCGGACCTGCGTCCAGCGGGGCTTACATTCACGCGCATTCAACGATTGCGTTTTCACAACAGACCGCTCGTGCAGATCGTGTATCTACCCAAAACGGGTTTGCCGGTTGCCCTGTGCGTGATGAAGGACGAAAAACCGGACGCGAGCATGACGCACGAGCGTGTTGAAAGCATGAATGTGTTGACATGGCGGCGTGCCAACCTCAGCTACGCGCTAATTGCGTCGCTCGACGACGATCAGTTGCTCGCAATCGGCACAGCGATTGCAAAGGGCCAGAGGATCGAAACCGTGGGCCAGGTTGCGCCTGCTGGCCATGCTTCGGGTTGACGGCTTGCACGTTTTGTCGACCACTCTGGATTCCGAAATATTCCGAAATAATCTTGTTGCCGCAAACATCTCGGCGTCACGCGAACGAGCACGCCGCCGGGAATAAACACCGATAACGGACTGTTCTGATTGCGCGGCCGGACAATTCACCCTTTGGGACGATTGCGCTGGCCGACCTTCATGTTCAATCAGGCGCCGCCAGCGGCTCCGTTACGTTATCGGCACACCATGTCTTCCTTTTCCCGCATGCTGCTCGTGTACGACGGCACGAGCGAGGCCCAGGCCGCTCTGCAACGCTGCTCGCAACTCTCGCTCGCCTTGTCCGCTCTCGTCGATGTCGTCGCCGTCGTCGATTCCGAAAGCGTGAACGCAAGCTGCGCTGGCCTGCTTACCGACGTTGCCTATACTCACCTCGAGGAAATGGCCCGCAACACGCTCAGCGACGCCGTCACGCGGCTGGCCAATATCGGCATTACCGCAAACGGCTTCGTCAAATTCGGGCGAATCGCCGATGTCGTGGCGCGCCACGCGCAAACGTTCAACCCCGACCTCATCGTGCTCGGCCACCGCTCGAGAGCCGGCCGCTCGCGGTGGTGGAACGTGCGTCCCGCTCATGTCGATCTCGCCGAGCGCTTGTGCGGAACGACCATCGTTACCGTGACGCTGGCGTCTGCCTAGACATGTGCAACACAGCGCCGATGCCCCGGCAATTCGACTTGCCCGCCTCACGCTGCTGTCAACGGCAGCGTGAGGCGCGCCTCGAGGCCGCCTGTGTGCCGGTTTTCGAGTTCCAGCTCGCCGCGCATGGCGAGCGTGAGGCGTCGCGCAATCGCGAGCCCGAGCCCCGAGCCCGACGCCGAAGCCGCCGTTTCGGGCGCGCGATACCAGGCCGCGAACACCGTTTCCAGACGGGCGGGCGCGATGCCCGGCCCCGAGTCGAGTACGGCCAGCACGAGACGTTGCGCCTCGACTCTCACGTTCAGGCGGACATCCACACCGTAGCGCAGCGCATTGTCGATGAGATTCACAAGCACGCGGCGCAGCGCATGGGGACACGTCACCACGGGACGCCCCACCTGCCCCTCGAGTTCAACGGTGCGCCCGGCGTCCCGATAGTCGGCAATCAGCGCGCCGAGCAAACTGTCCGCATCGACCGAACGCATGGGCTCCTGGGCGCTGCATTGCATGCGCGCGCAGGAAAGACTGCCCTCGACCAGCTCGGTCATCTCCGCAAGATCGCGGGCGAGCGCGTCTCTTACTGCCGCTTCCTCCACGAGTTCCGCGCGCATGATCATGCGCGTAAGCGGCGTGCGCAAATCGTGCGCATAGGCGGCAAGCACGTGAAGCAACTCGGCCTGGCGGCGCGCGCGATGGCGCGCGCACACATTGAACGCGCGAGCGAGACGCGCAATGACAGCAGGCCCCGCGTCTTCGGACAGGACCGCTTGAGCATCTTCGCCGAGGCCGCGCTCGACCATGGCCGCCATGCGCTGAACGGATACCTGCAACTCGGCGAACTTCAGCGCCACGAGTGCCGCCACGAGTATGGCGGGCAGCATCATGGGCAAGCCGTAGCGCGCAAGCTCCTGCCACGGTACGGCATGCGTTGCGTACGAGGCGTAGGCGCAGGCCGCCGCAAGCAACACCCATAAAGGCCGCGACCATGCCTCGAAAGAGCGCCACGCGCCGCCGGGGGACGAAGCGCGCACCGCGCTTGCGTGCAGCGACGCCTTTGGCGTATTCGATGGGTCGATGGCGTGCGCGTTCATATTCGTTCTCCTGTACTGGCCGGGCCTCACCCGGCCGGGCCACTTTGCACCACAGGGGAACGCGCGTATTAGACAGACAGCTGGCACGCTGCCTGGCAACATCGGCTTCGCGGTACGCCCTGCCCGGCAGCGCCAGAATAGGCCACCTCAGGCGTACGGCGCCATTATATGAACGTATATCTTCAAACCTACGGATGGGTAAAACGGCGCGGCTCGCGTCCCGCACGCCAGGAACGACGAGCGTGCGGGACACAGCGGTTTTTACGCGAGCTTGCGCATCGGCCTGAACCCGGCGCGAACCTCCTGTGCGAACAGGAGCGGTTCTTCCCAGGCCGCGAAATGGCCGCCCTTATCGACTGTGTTGAAGTAGACGAGATTGTGATAACTGCGCTCCGCCCAGCTGCGCGGCGCCTGATAAATTTCTCCCGGAAACACGGTAATCGCCGCTGGCAAGCTGATATCGACCGCGTTGAAGTTATTCGAGTGATCTTCCCAGTAAATCTGTGCGGACGACGTCGCGCTGTTGGTGAGCCAGTACAGCGAAATATCGTCGAGAATCTCGTCGCGGGTCAGCGAACGTTCGGGAACACCGCCGCTATAAGTCCATTGGGAAATCTTGTCGTACATCCATGCCGCCTGGCCCACGGGCGAATCGGCGAGCGCGTAGCCCACCGTCTGCGGGCGCGTCACCATCATGGCCGAATAACCGCAGTTGTCGCGATAGAACACATTCAGCTTTTCGTACGCACGTGCCTCGTCCGGGGAAAGGTTCGCGGGTGCGGGCTCGCCCAGCGCAAGCAGCCGCGCAATATCCGGCGGCACGGTTGCCGGCATGTTCACGTGGATGCCGATCAAGCCCTTCACATGCTGCATGGCCATACGGTGCGAGACGACCGAGCCGCAATCGCCACCTTGGGAAACGAAACGTGCGTAGCCAAGGCGCGCCATCAGCTCACCCCAGGCCCGCGCAATATGATCGGAGCCCCAACCCGGCGTGGTCGGCTTTCCAGAAAAGCCGAAGCCGGGCAAGGACGGCACGACCACATGGAAAGCGTCGTCGGCGCTGCCGCCGAAAGCCGTGGGATCGGTCAGCGGTTTGATGGCCTTGGTTAGTTCGAGAATCGAGCCGGGCCAACCGTGCGTCATGATCATCGGCAACGCATTCTCGTGTTTCGAGCGCACATGAATGAACTGAATATCGAGCCCGTCTATTTCCGTCACGAACATGGGAAATTCATTGAGTTTCGCTTCGCCCTTGCGCCAGTCATAATCGGTGCCCCAATACTCGACCAACTGCTGCATGCGCGCGAGGCGAACACCTTGCGATTCGTCGGCCACGGTTTCTTTTCCAGGCCAACGCGTATTGGCAAGACGCCGCCGCAAATCGACAAGCGCAGCGTCAGGAATGTTCGCCTTGAATGGACGGATTTTCGCATTCGGCGTGTCGGCGTAAATTGCCTTGGGAAAGAGCGCAAATGCACCAGCCGCCGCCGATGCGGCTAGCAGGTGGCGTCGCATCGGAGAAAAATCATTCGAAGACATCGTTGGCTTCCTGTTCATGAGGGATAGTCGAATTGACGCGGCGACACGGCAACGCTTGTTTATTCGCGCTGACGATCGTTTCCGGAAAGTCGTCCCTCATTAAAGTCAGGCAATGTATCTCGTGTATGTCGGCAATGTAATCTTTCGTAAGCCGCACATAAACGCGGTCCACCCGGTTATATTTTTTATTACGGTGAAATACCCCTATACCAAGGTATATGACCTACTATCCTTAATCATCTGTCGACTCAATCCAGAATGGAATGGTCCGATCGTCTGCATCCGGTTACGCTGCTGGCAGCGGTAAATAGGCGCCGCTGCTCCGCTTATGACGATCATGGAAAAAATCGATCACATACTGCTTGTTGACGACGACCGCGGCATACGCGAACTGGTTGCCGGTTATCTCCAGCGAAACGGCATGCAGGTCGCGACAGCCTGCAACGGCAGGGAGATGCATGAGTATCTGGGAAGGCATGCACCCGACCTCATCCTGCTCGACCTGATTCTGCCCGGCGAAGACGGTCTCGCGCTCTACCGCGGATTGCGCGAAAGCCGCCATCGCGCACTGCCCGTCGTCATGCTCACGGCCCGCTGCGATGTCACCGACCGCATTGTCGGGCTCGAAATGGGCGCGGACGACTATATGGCCAAGCCGTTTCAGGCGCGCGAACTGCTCGCCCGCATCCGTGCGGTGCTGCGCCGCACGCGCATGCTGCCGCCCGACCTGCAGCCCGTGGACGACACGCCGGTGCTCGGCTTCGGAGACTGGCGCCTCGACACCACCGCGCGCCATCTGCTCGAATCCGACGACACGGTCGTCGCGCTCAGCGGCGCCGAATATCGCTTGTTGCGCGTGTTTCTCGACCACGCGCAACGCGTATTGACACGCGACCAGTTGCTCAATCTCACGCAGCGGCGCAACGCCGACCCGTTCGACCGCTCGATCGATTTGCTGGTGAGCCGGCTGCGGCAGAAGTTGAACGACACGGCACGCGCGGCCCGTTACATCAAGACACTGCGTAACGAGGGCTACATTCTTTCCACGCCAGTGACGGTTCACCACGACGCGCGCGAAGCCTCGCCCGGCAACCGTGCAAGCGTTGAAAGCGAAGCGCTCTGTTTTTAGCGGCCCCTGCCTCTCAACAGGACGTCGTTGGGCTCGAGCCGATCTACGCGCACGCCTGACCGCCGCGGCGCCCGGTGCAAACGCGGCACGGAATAAACGCCGGGGCTCGGGTGTTCCAGTGAGATCGGCGCATTCGGGCGCGATGGGAGGCATGATGCGGTTTTCGGTACTCGGCGCCGGCGCGATCGTGCGATCGCGGTATGATCGCGGGCATCGCTACGCCTGCCAATCGCCTACACCACACGCTCGTCAAGCTGCTCGAAAAACCCGCCACTCACGCCTGACGACCTCTCACGCCCATGCAATTTTCCGACTTCTCCTCGCCTGCCTTCTACGCCAATCCGTATCCCCTTTACGAAAAGATTCGCGCAGCAGGGCCGATTCTGCCGGTTGGCCCCAAAGCCTTCGTGACCGGGCGCTTCGAGATCGTCGACGCCCTGTTGCGCGACCCGCGCATGGGCAAGACCTATCTGCAAAGCGTGGCCGCGCGCTATGGCGCCGAGGCGACGGCGCAACCGGTGTTCCAGTCGCTCAGCCGTACCTTGCTGATGATGAATCCGCCCGCGCATACACGGTTACGCGCTTTGTTGATGAAGACCTTCAACGCGCGCGGCATCGAGAAGCTCACATCGATTGTCGAGGCGACAACGCATGAACTGCTCGAACGCGTGGCCTCGCACGCCGAATTCGATCTGGTCAGCGACTACGCGTTCCCGTTGCCCGTGCAGATCATCTGCCGGCTGCTCGACGTGCCCGTTACGGACGCGACCGCGCTAGGCGGCGCAGCAAGCCAGCTCGTCGCCGCATTCGATCTCGCGCCGCTCGACGAAAACGGCTTGCGCGCGGCCAACGAAGCCGCGCTCACGCTCGAGTGTTACTTTCACGGCGTGATCGAGCGTCGCCGCGCCCACCCCGGCGACGATCTGATTTCCGCCATGCTCGGCGTGGAAGACGAAGGGTCGCGGCTAACTGACGAAGAAGTCGTGTCGAATGCGGTGCTGCTCTTCATTGCCGGGCACGAAACGACGTCGAACATGATTGGCAATATGATGATCGCGCTCTTTCGCCATCCGCAGCAAATGGACGCGTTAAAGCATGACCCGAAGCTATTGCCGCGGGCGATCGCGGAGTGCATGCGTTACGACGGTGCGGTGCAAATGCTGGTCCGCACCACGCTCGAAGACATCACGCTTGGCGAAGCCTCGCTCGCGCGCGGCTCCGTCGTGTTCATGCTGATCGGCTCGGCGAACCGCGATCCGGCCGCGTTTCCCGCGCCCGACACGCTGGACTTCGCGCGCGGCACGAGCACGCCAGCGGTCGCGTTCGGCGCGGGCATTCACTATTGCCTGGGCGCGCGGCTCGCCGCACTCGAAATGGATGTCGCGATGCGCTCCCTGCTTGCCCGCTTCCCCGAGATCCGTCCTGTGAATCTGGACGGACTGGTCTGGCATCGCCGCAACAACCTGCGCGGCGTGACGTCCTTGCGCGTGCACACGCGCTGACGCAGTACGGTGCGCCGGGCTGCAATGGCTTGCTATCCGGCGGCCCGGTTTGCCTCGATGTCCGCGAGAAACCGCGTAAGTACCGGGTCGAATGTCTCCGGCGACTGCCAAAACGGCGCATGACCGAGCCCGGGCAAGCGCACGCATTGGCCGCCCCACAGGTTCCCATAGGATACCGAATCGAAATAGTCGAGATTGACGATTCGATCCGCGCCGCCGTTCACGACCGCGAGCGGTATCACGCTCGTTTCCACGATCTCGCGCTGGTCTGCATTGAGCCCCGCACGCAGGCCCTCGAACAAGCGCTTTCTCATGCGTCCATCGGCACGCGCTACGGCGTCGCGCAGGAACGGCTCGGCCGAGTCGCCGAAAATGCCTTGAACAAACGCGTCGATTTCCGCGCCGGAGAGATGTTCCCGGCTGGCCGCGCCCGCCTGTGGGAGACCCGTGAAGCCTTGTGCCATGGTGTCACGCCCGACCGGCGGCGTGCCGCTGATCATCAAACCCTTCAAGCCTGGAAAACGCGCGATCATGTCGATGCCGATATGACCGCCGAGCGACCAGCCGAGCACCACCGCTTCGTCAATGCCGAGTTCGCCAAGCAATTCGACCGCAGCGTCAGCCAATCCACCGCGCAAATAGGTGCGGTTCGGGTCCGGCGCATTGCTCGACTCGCCGTGACCGGGCAGATCGAATGCGATCAAACGATGGCGCGCAGCAAGCGGGCCGTCCAGTTGATGGCGAAAAACGCCCCGGCACGAAGAATTTCCGTGAATGAGCAGTACCGGCAAGCCTTCCTGCACGCTCTCCTCCAGCGCGATATCGCCATGCGACGTCTTGACGACGCGCCGAATCAGCTTCGTCATACGCGCTCCCTGAACTGCGCCGAATCGTGCGGTCGCCGCACTCGTCCGGCGCCAGCGTTCCACGCCGCACGCGCACTGCTCAATCCCGGATAGCGATGCAAACGCAGATTGCGAATACCCAAAACCTTGCCTCCTTACGGTACGTCGAGCCCCTCATCGCGGCCCACAGCGCTTCACGAGCCGCTACAGATGCTGGACTTGCAGCACGGCATCGGCAAACGCCTTCGGCGCTTCCTGCGGCAGATTGTGGCCAATGCCGCCGCTGATGTCGCGATGCTGGTATTTGCCCGTGAATTTTCCGGCATATGCTGCCGGCTGCGGATGCGGCGCGCCGTTGGCATCGCCTTCCATCGTGATCGTGGGTACTGAAATTGCCGGCGACTGCGCCAGCTTCTTTTCGATGTCGTCGTATTTCGCCTCGCCCTGGACGAGACCCAGCCGCCAGCGATAGTTGTGAATCACCACCGCAACATGATCGGGGTTCTCGAAGGAGGCGGCCGTGCGATCGTAGGTGGCGTCGTCGAAATGCCATTGCGGCGAAGCGAGGCGCCAGATCAGCTTGTTGAAATCGTGGCGATTCTGCTCGTAGCCCGCCACGCCGCGCGCCGTGGCGAAGTAGAACTGATACCACCATGCCAGTTCGGCTTGCGGCGGCAACGGCTTCGCGTTGGCGGCCTGGCTGCCGATCAGATAGCCGCTCACGGAAACGAGCGCCTTGCAACGTTCGGGCCACAACGCCGCGATGATGTTGGCGGTGCGCGCGCCCCAGTCGAACGCGCCGAACACGGCCTGCTTGACCTTCAATGCGTCCATGAACGCGACGATATCGACGGCAACAACGGCTTGCTGGCCGTTGCGCGGCGTATCGGCGGACAGGAAGCGCGTCGAGCCATAGCCGCGCAAATACGGCACGAGCACGCGATGCCCGGCCGCCACGAGTATTGGCGTGACCTCGGCAAAGCTGTAGATATCGTAGGGCCAGCCGTGCAATAGCACAACGGGCGGCCCGTCCTTCGGCCCGGCATCGACGTAGCCGATGCTCAAGCCGTTTGCCTGCACTTGCTTGATCTCGCCGAATGAAGCTGCACCCGCCGCCGATTGCGCACGGGCCAGTTCGCTCAAACCCGCGCCCACTAGCGCAGCGCCCGCAAGGCCCGTTCCGAGAATACGCCGGCGGCGTTCGTTGATCGGTTCCGACATGATCGCTTTTCTCCTGATAATCGAAGTCAAGGGAAAATTCTTGCGCGTGCTCACGCAAATTCGCCGCTCGTAAGCTAACTGGCGACTCATTCGTTGTCCCCAATAATTTCCTTGAGCTTACTCGCGCGGCGCAGCTCGAAGCGGGGAAACAAGAGACGCGATAGCGTACCACCCCGGCAAGAGACCGCACGATACGGCGATCGGTTTAGCGCACTATACGCAGGTATATCTGCGCAATGGCTTGCTAGCGCTTGCGATCGCGCGGCGGCGTCAAGCGCAGCATCGCCGCCATATTGACGAGTTCCGGCAGCGAATCGGCGCTCATCTTCTGCATGACCTTGCCGCGGTGCATCTTCACGGTAATTTCGCTGATACCGAGTTCCGCGCCTATCTGCTTGTTCAGCAACCCCGAAACCACGAGCGCCATGACTTCCTGCTCGCGCGGCGTGAGCGTTGCATGGCTGTCGTGGAGCGCGCACAACGCCAGATAGCTTTCGAGGGCTTCACGGCTGCGCGCAATGGCGTCGTGAATGGCGTCGAGCAAGGTTTCGCCGTTGAACGGTTTGGTCAGGAATTCGACTGCACCGGCTTTCATCGCCTTCACGGTCATGGGCACGTCCCCGTGACCGGTGATGAAGATGATCGGCATATCGGGCCGGTCGGCGGCAATGCGCTGCTGCAGTTCCAGACCGTTGACCTGCGGCAGCGATACGTCCAGAACGAGGCAAGTGGGTGCGAAAACGCGCGGGTGGGCGAGGAAATCTTCGGCGCAAGCGAATATCTGCGCGTGCAGACCTGCACTGCGCAGCAATAGTTCCAGCGATTCGCGCACGGAAATGTCGTCGTCGATAACAAAGACGATGGGCTCGGCTTGCGAACCGCCCGACGGCATGGCGCCCTGACTTGCTCCACCTGCGTGACCTTGAGGCACGTTATTCCTCTTTAATGCCCCGAAGCACTGAATCGCGCTCAGTTCTCGCCCAGCGCAACCTTGAGCGCCGCGAGAAGCGCCGTATCGCTGAAGGGCTTGAACAGGCAATCGCACGCGCCCTGCGCGATCAGACGGTCGCGAACGGCTGCGTCTTTGTGAGCGGTAATGAAAATGACCGGCACGTTCTTGCCAAGACGCTTCAACTCGCGAAAAAGCCCCAGGCCGCCCATACCGGGCATGTTGATGTCGAGAACCAGACAATGGGTTTGATCGACGGCTTCAGACGCAAGAAAAGCCTCGGCAGACGAGAACACACTCACGGCATAGCCGAACACTCTCACCAGATCTGGAAGCGACTCCCGCACTGCTTCGTCATCATCGACCAACGTTACCAGCATGATTGCCCGCAATCAAGTCTCGTTGAGACCACTACTCCGCCCTCTGAGGATGCACCAGGCCGCGTGGGGAATCTACGGTACCTTGGTATCACTCAACTCAAAATCTGTCCGCAAGGAGCGCTAACACTCGCCATGCACCGCGTCAAAGCCGCGCTGAAGCGACGGCTGCCGCAAGGCGGCCCCTTGCACGCGTACCACCGGGCTGCCACGCAGCCGGGGCCTGCGGGCAAACCTTCGCGGCCATGATCACGAGTTCAGGCAAGGACCCTGCCTCCATTTTTTCCATCAGCCTGCCGCGATGCCCCTTGACCGTGATCTCGCTAATGCCTAGTTCCGCCGCCACCTGCTTGTTGAGCAAACCGCGCACCACGAGCGTCATCACTTCCCGTTCGCGCGGCGTGAGCGCGGCATAGCGCGCCTCCAGCACGCGGCTTTCGCTCTGCGTGTCGATCGCCTCGCGGCTGCGCTCGATACCGTCGCGAATGGCGTCCAGCAACGCTTCGCCGTTGAACGGCTTGGTGAAGAATTCAATGGCGCCGGCTTTCATGGCCCGCACCGTCACCGGTACATCGGGGTAGCCGGTGATAAAAATGATCGGCATGTCCGCACGCTCGGCCACGATCCGGCGCTGCAGATCCAGGCCGTGCAGATCCGGAAGCGAAACATCGAGCAGCAGGCAACTCGGCCCGCAAACGCGAGGGTGAGCAAGGAATTGTTGCGCGGCGCCGAACACCTGCGGCTGCCATCCCGCGCTGCGAATGAGCAATTCCAGCGATTCGCGCACGGACACGTCGTCGTCCACCACGAACACGACCGGAAGCGCCTGCGAGACGTTCGCGCACGCCTGTCCTTCAGTTTCGCCAGGTCTTTGCATGGCCTCCTCGCTAATCTCCGCGCCCCATATACGTCAAGGCGCCAGACGCCCCTGAAGCAAACACCGCACGATGCCCGATCCCGTCGTACGCGTCCATCATACGGAGGTATGTATACGCGCCGCTCGCGGGCGCGCAGGCGTCATTTACGCGCCATACACGGACAGCGAGAACGAAAAGATTGCGCCGGGACCATTCGTCGGGATCTCGGCCCAAAGACGCCCGTTCTGGCTTTCGATGATCGACCGGCTAATCGCGAGACCAATGCCCATACCGTCTTGCCTCGTCGTATAGAAGGCATCGAAAAGCCGCTCCGCGTCTTGCGGGTCGAAGCCGATTCCCGAGTCCCGCACGCTCAGGCGGACCGTTTCGTCCGAACCGGCCTCCGTCTTCACCGTCACGTGCCGGGGCCGGTCGTCCACCGTGCGCATGGCGTCCGCCGCGTTGCGCAACAGGTTCATGATGACCTGCTGCACCTGCACGCGGTCGCAGCCCGCGCAAGGCAGGCCCTCTGCGAACTCCATGCGCATGACGACACGCGCGCGGTCGAGATCGCTCTGCATGAGAGCGATGATGTCGCGCGCGGTGTGAGCGAGATCGACCGGTTCAATCGTGGCGCTGCGCCTCGTGAAAAGCGCGCGCAGCCGCGTAATGACGTCGGCGGCGCGGTTGCCGTCGCGGATCGTGCGCCGCGCCGTTTCCTGCGCGCCTTCGATATTGGGCGGCACGGCCGCCAGCATGCGCAGGCAGGTGCTCGCATTGGTCACGATACCGGCGAGCGGCTGATTGACTTCATGGGCAATCGAAGCCGTCAGTGCGCCAAGACTCATCACCCGCGCGACATGCGAAAGCTCCGCGCGTGCGCGGTCGAGCGCCTCTTCCGAACTGCGGCGCTGGCTAATATCGAGCGTCGTGCCGCTATATTCCTTGCGGCCCGGACGGTCCGTCATGCGGTGCGCGATCAGATGCAGATGCTTGATGCGCTGGTCCGGCATCAATAGCCGGTGCTGGCATTCGATATCGCTTTCGCCGCGCCGCCCCTGCTCGATGAACTGCGCGACGAACCCCATATCCTCCGGGTGCGCGCGCTCGGCAATACGCGCGAGCGTCACGGGCGTGCCGGGCTCGAACTCGAAGATGTGGTAGATCTGCTCCGACCAGGCAATCTCATCCGTGTCGGCGTCCCATGAGAAGTTGCCCATTCTGGCCAGCGCCTGACCTTCGGCCAGAAAGGCCTCGCTGCGCCGCAACTCTTCCTCGGCGCGCTTGCGATCGTCGATGTCGATGTTGATGCCATACCACTTGACGACGTTTCCATCCTGGTCCCGCAATGGGCTCGTGCGAAACAGAAACCAGCGGTACTGGCCGTCGTAGCGCTGCATGCGCGCTTCCGCGGCGCCCGGCATACGGCTCGCCATGATGTCGGTCCACGCGGCCATGAGCCCCGGGAGGTCGTCCGGATGAACCGCCTTGGTCCACTCGTGGTCCTTCACCTGCGAGAGCGTTCGCCCGAGATAGTCGAGGTAGTACTGGTTATAAAATTCGCCCGTTCCGTCCGGGCGCGCTGACCAGACGAGCGCGGGCAGTGCGTTGATGGTCTCGTTGAGGTGGCGCTCGCTCTCCGCGAGCGTGATCTCGGCTCGCTTCCTGTCTTCGATATCGATGCACAGCAGAAACCAGCGCAGAATGCTGCCGGTGCGATCGCGCAGCGGAAATCCGCGCACGTTGACCCAGCGGTACACGCCGTCTGCGCGACGATGACGGCTTTCGACGTTGTACGTTTTGCCGCTTGCAAGCGAGGCTTCCTGCGCGGCAACCGCCTCGTCGAGATCGTCCGGATGAACGATCTCGTGATTGCGCCAGTCCCTGAGTTCCTCGAAGGACTTGCCAAAATAATCGAGCGTGAGCTGGTTTTGCCCTTCGACCTCGCCTGTCGGCGACGTCACGGTAACCGGTACGGGAATGCATTCGACGACCAACTGCAGATCGAGCGCTTGCCGGTCGAGCGCTTCCTGCGCGCGCCGCAAGTCATCGATATCGCTGCACGTCGCGCACCAGCGAACGATTTGCCCTTCGGCGTCGCGAACCGGACTGATTTGAATATCGAACCAGCGATGCTGGCCGTCGAAGCGCCGCAGGCGCGCCGCGATGCCCCCAGGCTCGCCGCAAGCGAGAATGGCGCGACGCTGCTCGAGCAGTTCCGGCAAGTCGTTGGCGCTTACCGCGTCCAGCCACTGCGAGCCCGATGACACCGCAAGGCCAAGGCCCGTGTATTCGGACCATTTCCGGTTGACGAAGTCGACCCGGCCGTCGGGTAGCGCAGTCCATGCCATAACAGACAGCGCATCCAGCACGAGGCCGGGATCAAGGGCCGATCCCATCATTTTTCTGATAATTACGAGCAGGCGTCAGCGTTTCAAACATACGCAAAAGCTCGCGCTCAGGCATGTTTTACGCGGATTATCCGGTCTGACCAGAGGATTTTGGGATTATTGCATGCGAAAACAGGCGTCGCAACCGCCCATTGTTCCGGAAAAGCCGGCTAATTTCGTTGCGCACGCATCGGACGGACGCCGCGCCACGCGGCGCAGCCCCGGGGCCGCAATGGCCTGATTGCTCAGTCTGCGATTTCGACGGTCAATTCGATCTCGACGCAGGCATTGAGCGGCAACTCCGCAACGCCCACCGCCGAGCGCGCGTGCACGCCCGCCTCGCCAAACACCTTCGCAAGCAATTCCGAAGCGCCGTTCGTCACGAGATGCTGCTCGAAGAATCCCGCCGCCGAATTGACGAAGCTCGTGAGCTTCACGATTTGCTTGACGTGGTTCAGGTCGCCGATTTTCGCATGCAGCGTCGCGAGAAGATCGATGGCGATCTTGCGCGCGGCCTCACGGCCCGCTTCGGTGCTCAGCGTGGCGCCCAGCTTGCCGGTCACGACCGCGCCGGCATCGCGGGCAAGGTGGCCCGCCAGATAGACGGTACCGCCGCTGCGAACGCTCATGGTGTAGGCCGCAGCCGGCGAACTGACCTGCGGCAACTCGATGCTCATCGACTTGATCGTCTCGTAGACGTCACGCTTTTCCATCGCACTCTCTCCAATTGGATAATTTCAAGGTGGAGTGCAAAAGATAACGGCAAAGGCAGAAAATAAACGCTAGATCATTGGGTGATGAACGCATCCAAAAGATTGGGAGAATATAAACCGTGGTATTAACTTACTCCCCGGACGGTTCGATCCCGAGTGCGACGATCTTGCGCACCAACTCGGCAACGGAGCGCACATTCATTTTGCGCATGGCCTGTCCGCGGTGGATCTTCACCGTGACCTCCGCAATGCCCATTCTCGAAGCGATCTGCTTGTTCATCAGCCCCGCCGCAACGTTGAGCAGCACTTCGCGCTCGCGCGGCGTCAGTGCGTCCCAGCGCTCGCGCGTTTCGACGAGCGAGCTGTCCGCTTCCAGACGTTGCGCGTCGCGCTGCAGCGCGGCGACCACGGCGTCGATCATGTCCTGATCGCGAAAGGGCTTGGTGAGGAAGTCGATTGCGCCCGCCTTCATCGCTTCGACCGTCATGGCAATGTCGCCGTAGCCCGTCATGAAAACGACCGGCATGGGCGAGCGTTCCTGCATGAGGAGCGACTTCTGCAGCGCCAGGCCGCTTTGACCGCGCAGGCGTACGTCAAGCACAACACACGATGGCCCCGCTCGCCTGGGCGCCGCGAGGAACGCTTCGGCGGAGTGAAAGGCGTGAACCTCCAGGTCGATCGAGCGCAGCAGGCTCGTGAGTGCGTCGCGCACCGAATCGTCGTCATCCACGATATAGACGATTCCGGCAGGAGTGTTGACGCAAAGGGCAGCCGACCGGTCGGTCACAGTGTTTAGCATCTACGATAGTGTTCTGCAGTGTTACGTTGTGCGAATCGAACCAGCATGGACACCGCCCAATACCCATGGGACGCCAATGGTCGACTCACCCGCTGAAGCGCCAGCCGAGCGGCCGACGTCAGCCGCTAGCTAGCGCAATCCTTGCAATGCCAAGCCTGAAGCTTACATCGCGCGTTCATGCGAGGCTGTAGTACTTTGGTATTGGGGAAGTCCGGCTGCGTCGATGCAGCCCGATCACTGGCGGGAAAAACTGACGGGAAGAAAAAATCCCAAATAATGAATTTCAGGCGCCTGATTTTATTGTTTATACGGCGCAATGCTCGCTATTTGAGCTTATTCGGGGTCGGCCAGACGAGCGCCCAACGCTTCCAGCGACACGGCCAGTATCATCGCTCCAGAATTCAAAGGGACCATGTAGCGCCGCGCTAACGGCCGGAAAACGGCATCGCCTCGCTTGATACGCTCTCCGGAAAGTACGCAGACGCCCGATTTTCTGGCGATTGCCCGTTTCCAGACCTGTTCGCGGTAGCTGCAGCGCGTCGGATCGCTCCACGACAACGTGAACGAAGAATTGGCCAGTCGCTCTTCGATTGTGACCGTGCAGCTTGCGTAGGTGTTGTCATCCGCGGGCCGGAGGTCGTTTCGCGTGCGCGTCGCGCTTGCGCGGCGCGAAACACTCGTCCGCGAAGCCGGGGAGGCAAGCAGGCCGGAGACCACGTGTGCCCACGGATTGTGCGGGCAGTCGGGCGTTGCCGCGTCCACGCAGTCGCGTGGTGCATGGGTTTCGTCGTTGGCATCGTCCACACCACGGGGCCGCGCGAGACGCATGCTTTCGCCCGGGCCTGCGCCATCGAGTGCGGTTCCCGCGTATGTCGACCTCCACGAATCCAATCTCACCACGGCTAACTCCCATGTTCTGGATGAGCGTGACTGTCACGCGTGCCCCGTCTCGCGAAGCCGGAACGTCCTGTGTATTGCGCCGACCGATTTCCAATAACTGAAGCTTAAGGAGAAGCGCGGCAACCAGGTATTCTTCCCGCGCATAGGCTGAGTGACGCTTTTGGATGGCGACCCCATACCTTGGTATACATTCAACCTTCAGTACGCACTGAATAGCAGGAAGCGGATTACCATATCGGCCTCGCCGCACAACGGCAAAGCACGAGATGCATAGCGGGCCTTTCAATTCGCCGGCGGCGGCGCGAGGCTCCTGCGCCGATTTATGTCCCGTCTTTCGCATTCGCAAGTTCTTTTCCGGTACGCATGCATTGCGCTCACGCTTGCGGCGCTTGCCGCGGCGTTCGCCTGGACCGCGGGCTGGATACATTGGCCCGGCGCCCAGGCCGCGCTCACGCCCAGCCGGCTCATCGACGCGTTCGAACGCAGCGCGGGCAAGCACCCCGGCTTTCGCCGCAACCACGCGAAAGGTATCTGCGTGAGCGGCTATTTCGACAGCAACGGCAATGGCGCCGCGTTGTCCCGCGCGAGCGTATTCGAGCGTGGACGTACGCCGCTGATTGGCCGCTTCTCCGCGCCTGGCGGCAATCCCGCCGAAGACGACGCAAACACGACCGTGCGCAGTTTCGCACTGCTTTTCGCGATGCGCGACGGCGAGCAATGGCGCACCGGCATGAATTCCGCGCCAGTATTCGCGGTGCGCACACCACAAGCGGTGTACGAACTGCAAGAGGCCATGCAGAACGACAAGCGCACCGGGCGCCCCGACGCCGCGAGGCTCGATGCGTTCTTTGCGCAGCACCCCGAAACCAACGCGCTGCGCGACTGGCTCGCCGCGCATCCGCCGGCTTCCGCGTTTTATAACGCGCGTTATTACAGCATCGATGCGTTCCGTTTCACGAACGCAAGCGGCGACGTGCGATTCGTGCGCTGGAGCGTCGTGCCCGATGCGCCCTATGCGCCCTATGCGCCCTACGCGCCGGTAGACACGCGCAGTCCGAGCGCAAGCGACCCCGACTTTCTCGCGCACGGCCTGAGGGTGCGATTGCAGTCGGGGCCGGTCAGCTGGCATCTCATGCTGACACCTGCGGGCGCGGGCGACCCGGTGGACGACGCCACACGCGCCTGGCCCGCCGAACGCGAGCGGCATCGTGTCGACGCGGGTACGATCGTCATCGATCATGCGCAAGCGCAGATCGATGGCGCCTGCCGCGACATCAATTTCGACCCAACGGTGCTGCCGGTGGGCATTGCGCCCTCTGACGACCCGCTGCTCGCCGCGCGCGCCGCCGCTTACGCAGAGTCGTTCGACCGGCGTACGAGCGAAGAAGCGCAAGCTGGCGTGAAAGGCCACTGAAGGCCGTTGAGCGTCGCCCCTTCACAACCCAAACGCCGGCATGGAATAAAGCGCATCGCCCACGTGTTTCGTTACAAGTTCACCCAAAAGGCCCGAGCCGCGCCCCCCCTGATCAGACGGTCGCACACGACCGCGTCGCGCGCGCCAGTCCGGATTGAACGGGGATCGTGGAGAAAACCCTTCGATGAGCGGTACAGACTTACCGGCCATGCTACCCGCGATGATTCCGCGGCTGTGGGCGTTTGCGCTGCGCCTTTGCGGGGATCAGCACGACGCGGAAGATCTCGTGCAGCGCGCCTGCCTGCGCGGGCTGGAACGCGCGCATCAGCTTCAACCAGGCACGGCTGCGTTGAGCTGGATGTACTCCATCATGCATTCCACATGGATCAACGAGCTGCGAGCCCGCAGCGTGCGCAAGCGCGCGAGCTTCGAGTGGGACGACGATTTCCTCGAGAATCTCCCCAATCCCGTCGATAATGGCCCCGAAATGCAACTGATGCACAGCCAGATCATCGAGGCAGTCGAGCGCCTGCCCGAAGCTCAGCGCGTGGTGATGCTGCTCGTCGCAGTCGAAGGCATGACGTATCAGCAAGCCGCCGACGTGCTCAAGGTACCCATTGGCACCGTGATGAGCCGGCTTTCGCGGGCGCGCCAATCGGTCGGCGTCATGTTCAGCGGGAGAGCGCCCAAGGCGCCGCCTGCCCCGCAGCACAAGGACTCAATCGCATGATTGCCGACGACGCCCAGTTACTCGCCTATGTGGACGGCCGCCTGTCGCCCGACGAGCGCGCCGCGATCGAAGCGCAGTTGCGCGAGTCCGACGAGGCGCGCAAGAAGGTTTCGCTGCTGCGCGCCTCGCAGGTCGACTTCGCAGGTGCCTTCGCTGAGCAAGCGCTGCCGCCCGTGCCCGAATCGCTGCGCCTGAGTATCGATGAAATGGTGCGCGCGCAACCTTCTGCGAGCGCAAACGACAAGACGATGCCGTTCTCCGAACAGCACCCTTCCGCGCCCGTGAGATCGCGCCTGCGCCGCGTGCCGGTCTGGCTCGCGGCGGCGTGCGTGGCGGGTGCGTTCGTGGCCGGCCAGCTCGTGCGCTTCGACTCGCTGCTCGGGCCTGCGGGCCCAGGCTCCGGCTCCGCACAACTGGCGAGCGCCTCGGAGATGTCGCCGTGGGTGCAGGCGGCGGTTGGCTACCAGAGGCTCTATACGCGCGAGACCGTTGCGTACCGGCAGGACGATCCAGTGCTCGCCGCGAAGGTCGTGGAAGACATCCGCCGCGACGACCGCCTCGCGCTGCGCGTGCCGGACCTGAGCAGCGCCGGGCTCACCTTCAAATCGGTGCAGCGCCTTCATTTTCACAACAAGCCGCTCGTGCAGATTGTTTATCTGCCGCGCAGCGGGCCGCCCGTCGCGCTGTGTGTGATGAAGGACGCGCGCCCGGACGAAGCGGTCGCTTCCCGCACCGTCGACTCGATGGGCGTCACCACATGGCGGCAGAACGAGTTGACGTACGCACTCATCGGGCAGACCAGCGACGTCGATCTGGCGCAAATCGGCAAACGCATTTCCAACCTCGATACGGCTGCGCTATTCAGCGAGGCGCAGCAAGCCGGGCCGATGCGCAGCGGGTAACGGATAACGGCAACGCGTCATGCCAGCAAGACCGTTCAGTGATGAGCCTTCTTACTGATAAAAGAGGTAAGTCGCGAGATAAGGCGAACTACCCGACTCATGCTCGGCCGTGCACGGCGCAGCCGGCTTGACGCCGCCAACCGTCCTGACCCGCTGCACGTAGCGCACGGATTCGAGCAGGCCCTGCGTGCCTGTGGAGTGCGTCGCGAGCAGAAGTTGCGGCACGCTATCCGGCGTATCGCTGGGCTTTTGCGCGACGAGTTTTCCTTCGACGCGGCTGCCGTCGCGTGCTTGCCACGCGGGTCCGGCGGAATGTTCGATCACGGCCGCGCCGTGCGCGTCGTAGAGCGTTGCGCGCGGCTGCTGGAACACCCATCCGAGCGTGTGATCCGCGCCGTATTCGCAGGTGTAAATCTGCACGCCCGCAGCATTCGCGGTCAGAAACGGCTGTGCGCCCGGGATATCGAACGATTGCGCTTGCGCGAGCGCCGCGCTCATCATCAAAACCAGCCCTGCCCCGATTGCAATCGGCTTCCCGCGTGAAAGGTGATTCATGGAGAGGCTCCTTTAGGCTGCGCGGCCGACCCAGTGCGGTGCGCTCTTGCTCAACAGCCCGGCGCGGAAAACTATTCCATCGCTATCGGGTTGGGCTTTGAGGCTCAGCGCGTGAGTCTGATTTGTATCCCAGTGTATATAAGGCCCTTTTTGATACGCAAGATTGCACAGGCCACTTTTCTCGACACATGCGCGATACGTCCTGCAGTTCTAATGCATTCCACATTGATCACGCTTTCCCAAGGTCGTTTGACTGAACACGTTAGTCCAACCGCAACGTCAAGAGGTGAACCATGAACCTTCGTAACCAGGCCCTCACGGGCGTATTCGCCGTGCTGCTTTCTACTTCCGTTCTCGCGCAAACCGCGGCGCCCGCGGCTCCCACGAAGGAGCAGGTTCGCGCGCAAATGAAGGCCGACAAAGCAGCGAACAAGGCCTTCTCCAAGACCGTCTGGCAAGCCGTCTACAAGACGAAGGGTCTGGAAGACACAGACATCGCCGTGTTTTCCGAAGCGCGTACGGGCAAGGTCATTCTCGCTGGGATGATTATGGACGCTTCGCAGGAACAGATCGCGCAGGACGCCGCGGCGAAGGTGCCGGGCGTTCAGGCGGTCACCAGCAAGCTGACCGTGTACGAAGCGCACTGAACGTCGACTGCGCGTCGATTGCGCGGCGCACGCCGAATCCGGCGTTCCTTCACGCTCGCCCGGCGGCCAGTGCCTTTATTGGACGCGCCGGGCGCGTGTGGCCGCGCCCTCTGTGCGGCGCCTTGACGGCCAGCCATATTCGGCGGCCTGCCAGGCAAGCAGCCCGGGCAAATAGAACATCAGATCGCGTACGCGCCTTGCGCCCGCGAGTGCGAGGCAGGTGGGCGCGTCGAATCCGAGCAGTCCGCCTATCACGACGAAACCGCCTTCCTGCACGCCGAGGCCGGCGGGCACGAGAAACGCAATGCTGCTGAGCATCTGGATCAGCGCTTCGATTACGAACGCCTGCATGAAGGTCGCATCCGTGCCGAGCACACGCAACGCGATCCAGATTTCAAGCGCGTAGCCGAGGCATTGAAGCGTTTGCCAGATGAGCACGTAGCGCACGACCACGCCGGTCTGCCGCCAGATCAGCTTGAGCGATAAGTCGACGCGTACCGACTTGCCCACGAGATCCACGACCTTGCCGCTCGTAACGCGGTTGAGCGTGCGTGCCGCCCGCTCGAACGGCCGCGCGTGCTGCACGAGCGCAAAGAGCACGAGCAATGGGATGAACCCAGCGAGACCCCATGCGAAACGCCCCACGAAGCGCGCGGTATCGGAAGAGGAATGTTCGAGCAGATAGCCTGCAGCGATCAGCGCATAGAGAACCTGGCTGATCAGCGTGAGCTGCATGTCGGCGATCAGGCTCGCGACTGCCGTGGCCGGCCGCACGCCCGCACGGCCGAGCAGGCGAAACGAAACGAGCTCTCCGCCCACGCGCGCAACGGGCAGCAAACCGTTGATCGACTCGCGTATCCATACGAGTTTGAGCATCGCCGCGAACGACGGACGCTGCGCCGCGCGAATCAGGCTGCGCCAGTCCCACGCATTCGCGCACATCGGCAGGATATGCACGGCGGCCGCCAGCACGAGGCCCATGCCCGCGCCGCGCAACAGTTGCAGCACCGCCGCAGGATGTTCGCGCCATACGAGCCACACGGCGATCGCGAGACCGACCAGGGCGGCGATACGTCCCATGTGCTTCATCTGCGGGTGCTCTCCAGGCTCTGCTCCCGTCTCATTGTGCCCCCCTCAACTGTGACGCTCAGGTCTCGTGGACTGGCGAAAGCATGCCATTCCTGTCGACGCGAAAGCGCGTGCCGCGCCAAACGACGCCAGACGAACAAAAGCTCGCAACGTAGATCGCGAACTGGACCATTTCCCAAAGGGGTAAGCATAACAGTCCGCTGGACTTGTCACCGGTCGCGCGATCGGTTCTCCAGATCAGCCACGCGCGCGCGCAGAGCGCCACGGCGGCCAGCATCCACGCCGGCGCGGCCCCGCCGGACAACGCCACCGCCAGCATGGCGAGCGCGAACGGATGCATCAGCACGGCGCCCAGATGCCCCGAGCGGTCTGCCGCGCGCACGGTGCGGCTCCAGCGCAATTCATGCGCAAAGAGCTGAGCGAACGTATTTTCCACGCACGCGTGCCGCACGAGAATGGGCGGAACGGAAACTTCCGCGCCGGCACGGCGCACGGCCTCGCCAATCGCATGATCTTCGGCGAGGTGATGCGCGAATTGCGCAAGGCCGCCAATGCGTTCGAGCGTGTCACGCGTCATGGCGATGGACTGGCCGAAACACGGCCGCGCGCGCCCGATTGCGAGCCCCGTGACAACGCCGGGCAGGAAGTGATAGTTCGTCAACGCCGCCGCCACGCGAGGCCAGAATCCGGGCGCGCACAGGCCGCGATAGACGGCGGTCACGAGACCGACGCCGGGCTGCTGCAGCGCGCCGACCACCTGGCGAAGATAGTTTCGATCGACGAGCACGTCGCTATCGGCAAAGCACAGCACGTCGTGCTCGGCCTTCTCCAGCATGTTCACGAGATTGGCGATCTTGCGGTTGGGACCGTACAGGCGCGAGTCGGCGACGACCGTGATGTGCGCGCCGGGGTAGCGCACGCGTAGCCGCTCGATCGCTTCGAGGGCTTCATCGCGCGCGTCGTGAACGCCGAAGAGATACTGGACTTGTCCAGGATAATCCTGCTCGAAGAAGCTGGCGAGATGTTCCTCGAGGTGCCATTCGTCGCCGTGCAGCGGCTTGGCGATCGTGATTGCCGGAAAGTCGCGCGGCGCAGCCACCTCACGCGCGAAGAAACGGCCGACCAGCGCGCTGGCCGTGCACGTATAGATAATGCCGAGCGCCGCGCAAAGACCGATTAGCACCGCTAGCGAATCGAAGAGCAGATGCGAGAACCCGGGCAGTGCAGTGCGCATGACTTCAATTGCCGCAGCGGCAACGGCAAGCGCCGTCACGGCCATCGCAACGATGGCGCCCGTTCGCCCCGTCGCGTG
>NZ_CAJMYW010000024.1:0-89044 GCF_905220165.1 Paraburkholderia sp. J10-1
GCCCCCACGATGCGCACCAGACCGTACGAACAATTAAAGCCACGCGTTTGGCGGCCCGCCGGGGCGGTCAACCACAAAGTCGGCATCTGGCAGATGGGCGGCGCACGTCTGTTACGCCCCGGAGCATGTTTGGAAATCGACTCTGCATCGAACTTTTGATCCGGTTCGTCGTCAACGTGCAATCTCACTGCCGAACAGAATCTCTCCCTTGTGAGTTCTTCCAGGAAGGCAGCTTTATTGCAAGTTCTTACGCAGTAATGGAGTTCGAAGGAACGACCGGAATCAGCGAGCTTATCAGCCATACTGATAATTGGCCTGATGCCAATTCCGCCGGCGACGAGTATCGAGTGCTCCATACTGTCTTCCAATGGGAAGTGATGTTTCGGCTCACTCACGCGCAACCTTGCTCCCTCCTCTAGCTGCTGGTTGAGTTCGTTAGTTCTATGCGGCCGACATCGTTCGTTAACTGGCCCGTTTGCGAAGGCTTCATCCTCGATGCGGGCTCGCCGATGGCCGGGTTCGTCACGAGAGGTTGAGACTGAAGCCTCTTGCACCTAGTCGCAGTGAGTCGGGGCACGCACACAGGAACGAAGCCTCCACGTCACGTGGTAACTCGACAGACCGCTCTGCGGCACTGAGTCTCGAATACAGACTTCCGCTCATGCTTTTGCATGAGAGCCGCGCCCTAGGCGATCACCGAGCCCGGTCGCGGGGCGCTGGTCGGCCACTTTCGGACGCTGGCCGGCGCGTCGACTTTGCCATTCGAACGTCTCGAGCGCCTAAATACCGGCCATTCAGGTACGGATTCGATCCGATAAGTTGTCAGGCAAAGCAGCCCTTCGCGCAATTACAAGTCTCGGTTTCTGCAAAAGTGTGCGCTGGTCCCTGGACGCTTGACCTTCCAACGATAGGAAGGGTGATGATCAATACGCGGGGCCTGATTAGGAGCGCAGTCGCCCGCTAACGATCCAGTTATCCACCTATTGGGCACATTCAGATGAAAGTCAACCATTTACTCACCGTCCTCTCGATCAACGTCGGAATCGTGTTGTGTGGCATCGCACTCAACGCGAGCGCGCAGCAAGCCACTGCCATGGCAAATGGGCAGATGAACATGTCTGCTGGAAAAATGGATACGCCTGCGGAAACCGGTGGGCCGCTGTCTGCGCCGACGTCGGCCTTTGAGAACAACGCGGCAAAGATGATGAAAAACATGAGCGCACCCGGATACACCGGAGATACAGACGCGGACTTTGTGGCGCACATGATCCCGCATCATCAGGGAGCGGTGGATCAAGCCGAAGTCGAGCTCAAGTACGGCAAAGATCCCCAAATGAAGGCGCTGGCGAAAAAAATCATCAAGGCACAAAAGGAGGAGATTGCCTTTATGACGCAGTGGCAGTCCAAGCACAACAAAAAGACGTGACGCGCGAGGCAGCATGGGGCGCCTCGCTGGGTCGCGAAGGCTTTCGAAGGCTCCGCCGAACGATCTCGTCTTGCTGCGACGAGCGGCGGCAGTTTGGGCCGATGACTTGACGGACAGCACGCACGCGTGGATGAACGCTGGACCTCTGAAACCAGCGTTCATGTCCAGCTAGTTTCAACGGCCGAAGTGGGTCCAGGGCGTGTCGAAACGTATTTTTCTACCGCGTGAACAATTCATGACCGGACCGGTCAAACTTTTTTACGGTGAGTTTGAAGAGTCGAATGTCACGAGCACAACAACACCCCTCGGGGCTTTAGCTCCCAGCCAACTTCACGGCCTTCAGGGTTCTTACCGCGCCCATCGTGCGAGCGTTCGGGTCAGGAAGTGTGCAGGACCCATCCAGTGCTTGAGCGTACCGAAGACGTGCTCGACGGCACCTACCACTCGTCCATCCCATCCGTTCAGTCGTCGCGCGGATACGCCTGAGACCTGCTTACGCGAGTTAATCGCCGATCATGGCACGTTCGTTGCCCTTTCTATTTTTTACGTGCTCGACCGATGATTGTTCGTATACGTAAACAATCATTTCAGTCGCGGTCTCTTTTCATGTATTTCCAGGCTTCGTACACTGGTGATCATCAACCATTGCCGAGGAGACGAAATGCAACCTTTTATTGATACCGCAGACGTGGCTCACTTCATTGGCGGCAAGACCGCCCGTGGCGCCGGCGAGCGCACGCAAGCGGTCTTCAACCCCGCGACCGGCGCCGCCGCACGCCGCCTCGTGCTGGGCGAAGGTGCCGATGTCGACGCGGCCGTGGCGAGCGCGAAAGCCGCGTTCCCGAAGTGGCGCGACACGCCGCCGATTCGCCGCGCGCGCGTCATGCTGCGTTTTCTCGGGCTGATGAATCGTCACGCTGACGAACTTGCGGCGATCATCACGGCCGAGCATGGCAAGGTGTTGTCCGACGCGCGGGGCGAAGTGGCGCGTGGTATCGATGTGATCGAATATGCCTGCGGCATTCCGCAACTACTCAAGGGCGACTACACCGAACAGGTTTCCACGGGCATGGATAACTGGACCGTGCGCCAGCCGCTGGGCGTGGTGGCCGGCATCACGCCGTTCAACTTCCCCTGCATGGTGCCCTGCTGGATGTTCCCGGTGGCGCTCGCCGCGGGCTGCACGTTCATCCTCAAGCCTAGCGAACGCGATCCTTCGGCTTCGCTCTTCATGGCGCGCTTGCTCAAGGAAGCCGGCCTGCCCGACGGCGTGTTCAACGTCGTACAGGGCGACAAGGTGGTGGTTGACGCCCTCCTCGCACACCGCGACGTGAAGGCAGTCAGCTTCGTGGGCTCCACGCCGATCGCGAACTACATCTACGGGACTGGTGCAAAGCACGGCAAGCGCGTGCAAGCGCTCGGCGGCGCGAAGAACCACATGGTCGTGATGCCCGATGCGGACCTCGACAAGACCGTTGATGCGCTCATCGGAGCAGGCTACGGCTCAGCGGGCGAGCGCTGCATGGCGATCTCGGTGGCTGTGCTGGTGGGCGACGTGGCTGACAAGATTGTGCCGCGCCTGGCTGAACGCGCGAAGAGCCTAGTCATCAAGAACGGCATGGAAGCCGACGCGGAAATGGGCCCGATCGTAACGAAGCAGGCGCTCGAGCGCATCGAAGGCTATATCGCGACCGGCGTGGAGGAAGGCGCGAAGCTCGTGGCCGACGGGCGCGGCCTGAAGGTGCCCGGCCATGAGAATGGCTTCTTTACGGGCGGCACGCTGTTCGACAATGTCACGCCCGAGATGCGGATCTACAAGGAAGAGATCTTCGGGCCGGTGCTCGCCTGCGTCCGCGTGAAGGACTTCGCCGAGGCTGTGCAGTTGATCAACGACCACGAGTTCGGCAACGGCGTGGCCTGTTACACGCGAGACGGCCACGTGGCACGTGAATTCGGCCGCCAGATCGAAGTGGGGATGGTGGGCATCAACGTGCCGATTCCGGTGCCAATGGCATGGCACGGCTTTGGCGGCTGGAAGCGCAGCCTCTTTGGCGACATGCACGCTTATGGCGAAGAAGGCGTGCGCTTCTATACGAAGCAGAAGTCGATCATGCAGCGCTGGCCGGAAAGCACCGAAAAGGGTGCCGAGTTCTCGATGCCCGTAGCGGAGTGATCTCAAGCCTTCGCTTCCTCCAACACTGGGGGAAGCGATGCGCCTATCCTCCTTGAGAGCGGCCTGCGCGCGTCCCTCGACCTTGACCATAGCCACCGCTCGATGCGGCGACGTTCGCCTCGCCCGCGCTCGACGAGCCAGCAACACATTCGCTGCTTTTGTGCGTGCGGATAGAGTTTTCTTCGGAAATCGACGTGAAACTCTGCCATTGAGATAATTGCCTTCTTATCTTATCTCGCCCGTAGTAGGTCAGTGATGTAAATCGTGCCCGTGAGTCTTTCCATCCTCTGGCAGTCGCCATACCCTCGCAATTGCTTAGGTATTCGAATCGAAGTAGTTGTGACGCTAACTTCAAGATTCGAGACGTACTGATTGCCGCGCGGTCCGCGGCGGTTCAGCTGAATGTCTGCTGCAAGCTGCCGGTCGGACGGTTAGTTGCGAGATACGCCATGATGTATCTTACGATGCAAAGTTGACGTATAAGAAATTATCGAATTTTCATATAACGTTCGCGAACGTATACGGAAACGCGACTCCCTGAGCATCGCGCAAAGGGGCGAAGAGCGTGCCAATAGTTTCGGCGGATAAGTTTCAATAGAGTCAGGAAATGTATCAACCCGACCCGCTCATGGCTGGTGCCGTTCCTGAACTGCGGTGAGCAACAGACAACGCGAGTGCAGCGAGTACCAGCATTGCCACACCGTCGACTGCAATAGCGGCAAACCCAAGTCCACTGAAGCCCACGACCTTCACAAGCGTACCGGCCAGAATCGGGCCAAGCGCCGAGCCGATCATCATCATCGCCGGAGTAGCGGCAACTGCACGCCCCGAGCAATCGAGTTTCGCGATGATTCCGAACACGAACGTGTGGGCCATCACGAGGCACGAGACGAACAACACGGCTGCACCGAAATACGCCGGGATGGACGCACCTAGCGTGACGATTGCCGCGAAGCCACCCTGACACACGGGACCAAGAAATAGCACGGTCCTGGGGTTGAAGCGGCGCTCGGAGAGCGCGGCGATCACCGAAGTGATGACGTTCGCGACGCCAACGAGCATCAGCAGCAGCACGATGTGCTCCTGGGCAATACCACGCGCAACACCAATGCGCTCGAGAAAACTGAACACCATCGACTGCACAAGATTCATGCAGACGATACCCAGAACGCCGAACCACACGATGCGGGGCATCTTGCCCGTCGCCTCAGGCGTTGCATTCGACGCCCCCGAGCGCACAGGAAACGCGCGCACGGTGACGAGCGTGGCCACGAGCATGACAGCCAGGAACAGGTAGAACAAAGCGCCGGGACCGCCGAGCTTCAGGATCGCTCCGGCGACGAACAGGAAGACGAGCCCGAAGGCACCCATCGCCGCCATGGCGCTACCGAACAGGCGGTGCGGGTTGCCGGTTCGGCCCATTGTTCCGTGCGTGAGACTCAAACTGACGCCCACGCAGAGACCAGCCAGGAAATGCAGCCCGGCGATGGCCGGAAACACGAAGACCGATGCACAGACACCGAAAAGCACACCCGCAGCCGCAAATCCGGCCGGAACCATGAGCCGGACCTTGGCACGCGCGAACAACGGTGCCGTCACTGCACTCGCGACGACAACGCCCGCCAGGAACAACGTGACGACGCCCCCAGCCTGTTGCGGATCGAAACGGTATTGCGCAATCAGCACACCGATCCAGAGCGGCAACGCCACCAGATCAATCATGCCCGCACAGTGGGCGACCAGCAGTGCGGCAATGCTGCTTCTTGAGAGCCGGACGTTTTCTCCGGTTGCATCTGTCATCGTTGTCTCCGTATCGTTCTTTTCAAAATAACGTTCACCTGGTTTTTTATGGCAATTAATTAGTAATGCTACATAGCCAGCTTACGGAACAGCGTTCGAATCCTGTCCCGATGAAACTACTTCAAATCGATCGGAAGATGAGCAATCCGCTTTGCCTCGTCCAGATCCATACCCATGGCCCGCAGCGTCATCTCTGCCACGTCCTCCCCAAACCGCGCCGTTGTCTTCTCCAGCAACACGGTCTGAATTGCCATGGCAAGCGCCCCCATCCCCATCACGACGGCAACCTGCACCGACGGCACCGCGAACATGCCCTGCTTCACGCCGGCTCTGACGTCGGCCAGGACGCCGCGCTGCATATCCTTGCTCCATCCGGCATGAGCACCCGGCATCGCCCGCACGAGGATCCAGCCCCACTCCGGCCTCTCCCGGCACAGCCGGACGAATTGCCGGCACGCGACCGCGATCCGGTGCGCCGGATCGGTCACGCCCTCGACGACCAGATTGATCCGTTCGTCGATTGCGTCCGCAACATAACTGCCCAAGGCATGGAACAACTCACTCTTGGTCGGAAAGTGGTTGTAGAACGTCCCCTTCGCCACGCCCGCCGCCGCGATGAAATCTTCGAGCATCGGCTCATCGGCGCCTCGTTCACGAACGACCTGGAACGCCGTTTCGATAATGCCGTTGCGCGTTTTCTCGCGCCGCTGACGGCCAATTTCCAGCCGCCTTTCCTGATCCAGTGTGGCCCTCACCATTCCTGCCTCTCGCATGCTGACGTTGCACAAGTGTAACGCAGCAGGCACGGGCAAGCTGACCCTCATAGTGCGCTGGGACCTCTCATCTGGCCCGTCAGTTGCGAATCATGTCCCACGGCGTCGTGCCCGCAGGAAGCTTTTCACGCACCGCGAGCTGACTTGCGGGCTCCCCTTCGAGCAGTCGCGCGATCCATCGGTCCGGGTCGAAGATCACGCCGATCGGATTCTCCTCGTAGCTACCCGCTGCGAAAAACGCGTCGACTTCCTCGTTCGTCATGTTGTCGACCTGGAGTTCGACCCGGTGGCCGTCCGGATCGCGGTAGTACATCGACGTCGTCGGTCCATGATTCACGCACCAGAACGGCTCGATTCCCGCGCTGCGCAAACGCAGGTAAGTGCCAAACAGCTCGCCCAGATCCCGATACGTGAACGAATAGTGATGAATCGAACGGGTCAGCCCATCCGGTTCGGGTTGCAGCCCGTCGGCGCGGATGAAGCCGATCCGATGGTGCTCGTCGTCATAGCGCATGAAGCAGAGATTGGCGTTTTCGAACGCAACCGTTGCATTGAGCACTTTCGCATACCAGTCGCGCATCACGTCGATCCGGTCGGTCAGGCAGATTACGTGCGCAAGCTTGTATGGCGATAGCCGAGCGGCATTAGCCTCGAATGCTTGCTGGGCTTCGGTGACTTTCGTGTCCATTTTTTCCCTGTCAATAGAAATAGCGCGCGAATAGTGCGCTGCAGTCAGCGTGGTTCTGCGCAGACGACGTTCTCGATCGCGCCGACCTTCTCCACTTCGACGCGCACCACATCGCCCGCCTTCAGGAACGCCGGCGGATTACGCAAGCCGCCCACGCCGGCGGGCGAGCCGAGCGAGAGGACATCGCCGGCCTCGAGCGTGCATCGCTGCGAGAGATCGCTGACCAGTTCGGCTACCTTGAAGATCATTTCGGCGGTCGAGCCTTCCTGGCGCAACTCGCCATTCACCCAGGTGCGGATCATCAATGCGCCCGCATCCCCCACTTCGTCCGGCGTCACGAGGTACGGGCCGAACGGGCCATGCGTGTCAAACGACTTGCCGATCGTCGCCGTGGGTGCGCGCATCTGCCACTCGCGAATGCTCACGTCGTTGCAGACCACATACCCTGCGATCACGCCAGCCGCCTCATCGACAGATACGCGCCGGCAGCGCTTGCCGATGACGATGCCCATCTCGCCTTCGTAGTCGAGTTCCTGCGAATCGAACGGTGCATAGATCGGATCGAATGGACCGTTCACGCAGGTCACCTGCTTGTTGAACCAGATCGGGTACTTCGGCTCATGGAAGCCGAGGTGACGCACCTCGTCGATATGCGACATGAAGTTCCCGCCAACGCCGAGAAACTTGTTCGGCTTGAGCACCGGCGCGAGGATGCGAACCGAGGCCGGATCGGCGAACGAACGCGCGGCGGCCACACATTCGCGCGCCTGCGCGACGGCTTCGGGTCCACCATGCAGGATCTCGACGATTTCGGTGGGCGCGCCCGGCAACATGGCGGTCAAATCCACGATGCCCGCATCGGTCATCGCGCCGGTGCGTTGATCGCCGTTCTGGATGTAGTTGAGCAGTTTCATATCTGAGTGTCTTACCGGTGTTCAGGTGATTCCGGAGCGATGTCTAGCGGGCGAGCACGGCACGCACGACCCGCTCGAGTTCGTGAGCCGGATCGCTTGCGAGCCCGGCGCTATGCCATGCCACCACCTTGTCGGGACGCACGAGCAGGCAGCCGTCGTCGCCCGACTCACGCAGCGCCTGCCAGGTGTTTTCGACATCGCGGTACTCGAGCCCGGTGCCGATCTCGATCACATCGAGTGGCAAGCCCGCTGCCGCCGAGGCCGACGCGGCAGCGGCACGCCAGGCCGCGCCGGCGTGTCCGACCAGTAACGTGAAACGGCCCGCGCGGCACGCATCGAGCGTGGACACCTGCGTGCGATCGACCTTGCGTTCGAGCCATGCATGCGGCAGGTACGAACCGGCGCAAGCGCGTGGTACGTAGTGGAGTTCGCGGTCGATCGCGGTGTCGCCCTCGCTGTCCTCGTCCGCCTCTGCGGCAACCAGCGCGCCTGCCAGATAACGTGTACCGAGTTCGGTCCCATGCGCGGCGAAGTGGTAGCGCTGCAGAGCCAGCGCGGCAGATAGCGCCTCCCGCCGCTGCGCTCCCTCGCCCGTTTGGGCCGCGAGCCCCTCCCACGCGCGCCAGCCTTCATCCGCCGTCTGGCCCGGCCGGAAGCCGAGCGCCTTGGCCACCTCGACGAAGTACTCGATGTTCTGCATCGAACGTGCGACGACCTTGCGCGCAACCGGCAAGCGCTCTGCTTCATAACTGTCGAGCAGTGCAACGCCGGCCTCGCCCTTCAGCACGGCGGCTAGCTTCCACGCAAGGTTGTAGGCATCCTGCATCGACGTGTTCGAACCCAGCCCGCCCGAGGGCGGATGACGATGCACCGCGTCGCCCGCGAGAAAGACCCGGCCGACGCGCATGCGATCGGCCACTAGCGCGTTCATCTGCCAGGGGCTCGCAGCGAGCACCTCGACCTCGAGTTCCGGATCACCCACCAGCGTGCGCACGCGTTCGACGAGCGCCTCAGGAGAAAGATCCGGCATCCCCTCGGCGGGGTCGTACATGAACGACATCACCCACTCGTTCCACGGGCGAACGTTGATGAAACCGCCGCTACCCACCCAGAAGTCGAGTCCCGGGCGGTTGGTCCAATAGAGAATGCCGGGGCGGTAGGCGCAATATTTCGTGAGATCGGCCTTGAACCAGACGTTGACGGCCGCGGCCCAGCCCTCCTGGCCCTCATGTCTCACGCCGAGCGTCTCCGCCACCCGGCTGCGCGCACCGTCGGCTCCAATCACGTATTTGGCGCGAACTTGATAACGGCGCCCGTCGACGCGATCTTCGATCGTTGCGGTTACACCGTTCTCATCCTGCACCAGATCCACGAACTCGTGCTGCCAGCGAATCGACGCGCCGCGCTCGAGCGCCGCGCGCGCCATGATCGGCTCGAGCAGACACTGGGCTATGTTCGAAGACTCGCACGGACTCGCGCGGCGATAGTCGTCCTGCCTGTCCGCAATATAGGTCTGAATACGCGCGAACTCGACGCCAGCCAGTGTTTCGGTCCAGACCACGTTGCGGGCCAGGTCGGGAGGCATGCCAGCCGCCATCACCTCGTCCTCGAGTTTGAGTTCGCGCAGGATCTCGATCGCTCGCTGGTTCTGGTAGTGGGCCCGTGGCGTATTGGCCGTCCAGCCATAGCGATTGACCGTCAACGCCTCAATTCCGTATTGCTTCAGCAGCAGGGTCGCGGCCAGGCCGGCTGGCCCCGCGCCCACGATCAACACGGGCACTTCAAGTACTGCCTCAATCATCGCGTTCTCGCTGTCTCGTTCGTTTGTGATGCAAGCCGCCTCGGTCTCGCCTGAAGAGACCCAAGCGGAGCGTTCGCATCGATGGAGCGAATTTAACGCGAATTGTACTTTGTGTCCAAATTGGTATTTACACTCATTTCTATGCAGAAGGGTGCGTCCGTATGCTTCAGGAACGCGTGGACCGGCGTCATGCGAACCGGTCCGCACAGCGCATTTTTTACTTTGGTACTCCTGTATGGACGCAAACCTCTCATCCCTAGCCGAAGGCGACCTGATCTGGTCGCCTTCGGCGCAGCAGCGATCCGCAACGCGGCTTGCTGCCTACATGCAATGGCTCATTCGGTCCGGACGTGACGGGTTCGACGATTACGCGTCGCTGTGGAACTGGTCGGTCAGCGACATCGAGTCGTTCTGGCGTTCCATCTGGGACTATTTCGATGTGGTCGCAGATGGATACGTCGAGCCCGTACTCGGCAACGCCTCGATGCCTGGCGCGCAATGGTTCCCCAACACGCGGGTCAACTACGCGGAACACATGTTCCGCGGCCGCAATCCGGTGGACACGGCGCTCATCGTCCGTACGGAAAACCGGCCGATGCGCACGATTTCGTGGGCAACACTCGCAGCCGAGACGGCCCGCATGGCGGATCTCTTGTCGGCATCCGGCGTGACAGTGGGCGACCGCGTTGCCTCCTACATGCCGAACCGCGAGCAAACCGTGATCGCATTTCTCGCCTGCGCAAGCATCGGCGCGATCTGGTCAGGATGTTCGCCGGACATGGGTCTGTCCGTCGTGCTCGACCGCTTTCGCCAGATCGAGCCCACGGTCCTGTTTGCCGTGGACAGTTACAGCTACAACGGCAAGGTCCACGACCGCGCCGAAATGGTCGAGCAGATCCTTGGCAACCTGCCGAGCGTGCGCCGCGTGGTCCACGTCGAGGGGCCGCTTGCCACGCAACGCACGGTTGGCTGGCGCGATCGCCTGCCATGGCCCGTCGATCCCGCACCCGCGGCCACGCCGCGCTTCGAACGCGTGCCCTTTTCGCATCCGCTCTGGATCGTCTATTCGTCCGGCACGACGGGCCTGCCAAAGCCGATCGTGCATGGCCACGGCGGCATCCTGCTCACCCACTACAAGTCGCTCGGCCTCCAGCACGACGTCCGCGTGGGTGACCGCATGCTGTTTCTCGGCAGCACCGGATGGATCGTCTGGAACACGCAGATCGGCGCGCTGCTGGCAGGCGCCGCCGTCGTGCTGTACGACGGCAATCCGAACTGGCCGTCCGCCAACGAGCTATGGCAAACCATCGACGCGCTGGGCGTCACCCATTTCGGTTGTGGCGCGGCCTATCTGACCGGCTGCATGAAGGCGGCCGTCGAGCCCGCGAAACTCGGCCGGTTCGACGCGTTGCGCCTGATTAACTCGACCGGCTCCCCACTCCCGCTCGACGCATTCCGCTGGGTCTACGGGTCCGTCAAGAAGGATCTCTGGCTGGGCTCCATCAGTGGCGGCACCGACATCGCAGCGGGCCTCGTCGCGTGCTGCCCGCTCCTGCCGGTGCGGGCCGGGGAAATCCAGTGCGCCGAACTCGGCGTAGCGGCTTACGCATACGACGAACACGCGCGGCCGCTAGTCGGCGAAGTGGGTGAGCTCGTCGTGACCAAACCCATGCCTTCCATGCCCGTCTTCTTCTGGAACGACCCCGACGGCATGCGCTACCGCGACAGTTACTTCGACCTGTTTGAAGGCGTCTGGCGCCATGGCGACTGGATCCGCTTCACACCCGAGGGCGGCTGCGTCATTTACGGTCGTTCGGACACCACCATCAACCGCCATGGAATCCGCATGGGCACCGCGGAAATCTATGCCGTGGTCGAAGAGCTGCCTGAGATTCAAAACAGTCTCGTCGTCGATCTCGAGTATCTGGGCCGTCCTTCGTTCATGCCGTTGTTCGTCGTTCTCACGCCGGGCGTCTCGCTCGACGATCCATTGCGCACGCGCATTGCCGCGGCAATACGCGCACGCGCTTCGCCGCGCCATGTGCCGGACGCGATCGTGCAGGTCAACGCAATTCCCTACACGCTCACCGGTAAAAAAATGGAACTGCCAGTGCGCAAGCTGCTGCTCGGCGCCGATCCGGAAAAGGCCGTCAAGGCCGGAACCATGAGCAATCCGGGCAGCCTCGACTTCTTCATCGGTTACGCCGCCGGACGACTGTCCACGGCAGGCACCACCAACTCAATCTGACATGAATACTTCCGAACTCATCGCCATCGACATCCATACGCATGCTGAAGTGTCGTGCCGGAACCCCTTCGACAACTACGCCGAAGAATACGATCACGCTGCCGACAAGTACTTCGGCTCGAACCGGCGTCCGACGATCGACGAAACCGTCGCTTACTACCGGGAGCGCAAACTCGGTCTGGTCATGTTTACGGTGGACAGCGAAAGCCAGATCGGCCGCCGTCGCATTCCCAACGAGGAGATCTGCGAAGCGGCGCAGAAGAACAGCGACATGATGATCGCATTCGCGAGTATCGATCCTCACAAAGGCAAGATGGGGGCTCGCGAGGCACGCCGCCTGATTGAGGAATGCGGTGTGAAGGGCTTCAAATTTCATCCGACCGTCCAGGGTTTCCTGCCGTACGACCGCATGGCCTGGCCACTCTACGATGTCATTGCGGAACACAAACTGCCTGCGATCTTCCACAGCGGCCACTCGGGTATCGGCAGTGGCATGCGTTGCGGCGGCGGATTGCGTCTGCAGAACTCGAATCCGATGCTGCTGGAGGACGTGGCGATCGACTTTCCGGATATCGATATCGTGATCGCCCACCCTAGCTGGCCCTGGCAGGACGAAGCGCTCAGCCTTGCCCTGCACAGACCCAACGTCTGGATCGATCTTTCAGGATGGAGTCCGAAGTATTTTCCGGCGCAGCTCGTGCAATACGCGAACACGTTGCTGAAGGATCGCATGCTGTTCGGCAGCGACTATCCGCTCATTACGCCAGAACGGTGGATGCGGGATTTCGAAGTCGCAGGCTTCAAGGATGAAGTGAAGCCTTTGATCCTGAAACAAAACGCCATGAGGCTCCTGAAACTCGAATAACGACAACACTCAGGACCGGTCTATGAGGAGACGCCCAGCGACCGCTTAGGCAGCCGCTTATTCAGCCGCTTGGGCAGCCATCGGGCTCAGTGCAGTACCGGCCGTGGCCGGAAAAATAATCAGGCACCAGAACGAAGAAGTCGATTGAGGAGACAACAATGCGCACTACCCGTTCCATACCGGCGGCCGCAGCCCTGCTGTTTGCAGCAAGCGTGCATGCCCAGAGCAGCGTGACGCTGAGCGGCATGATCGACGCCGGGGTCACCTACGTCAGCAATCAGGGGGGACATTCGAATTTTCGCTTCGACGACGGGATCGGCTTTCCGAACCTGTTCAGTCTCAGTGGACGCGAAGACCTCGGTGGCGGTGCCGCCGCGATCTTCAAGCTCGAAAACCAGTTCATGCTGGGCACAGGCTCCTTCATCCCGCAGCAGAGCCTGTTCACGCGCGAAGCGTTTGTCGGTTTCGACTCGAACACACTGGGCCGTTTGACCCTCGGGCGGCAATACGACTTCATGGTCGATTCGCTCTTTTCGGGAATGAATGACGGTGCGTCGATGTTCGGCGCGGGGCTCTACGATTTCCGCGCCGGCCCGTTCAATAAACTCGCCATACCCGAGAACCCCACGGGTGCGATGGACTGGGACCGCATGAGCGGTGACATGGCGATTTCCAATGCGATCAAGTACAACTCACCTGTGTACGACGGCTTCTCGGGCGGCGTGCTCTACGCCTTCGGCGGCGTGCCCGGTTCGATCGGCACGAACAATGCGGTCAGCGTTGGGCTGAACTACGCACAAGGGGCTTTCGGCGCCAATGCTGCCTATACAAACCAGAAGTACATCGTTGGCGGCATCAGCACCAGCGTGCGCAACTGGGGTGTCGGCGCGCACTACGATGCCGGCCCGTTCACGACCACTGTGCTGTTCACCACGGTGCGCAACAGCATCAACAACGGCAGTGTCTGGGGCGCGCAACTCGCAGAGGTATGGCACATCAGCCCGTTCCTGTTCCTGTGTGGTTCGTGGCTTTACATGAACGGCAACGCCACGGTCGACAACAACCACGCGAACCAGTTCTCGGCCGCTCTCACGTACGCACTCTCCAAGCGTACGCTCACTTATGTCTCGGCCGTCTGGCAACGGGCGAACGCAGACGCACAGGCTCAGATCAATGGCATCGTGGGCCCGGATGGAATGTCGAGTGGACCCAACCAGGTGCTCGCCCGCGTCGGTCTCAAGACGATGTTCTAATCACCCTCGTCGGTATGAGAGGAGGGATCCATTCGGTTACATTCAGGATATCGAACGGATCCGGGCGGCGTGATCTCATTTTACGCCGCCTTTTCAGAACAACTTACGCAAGCCCACCCGTACCGCAACCGAGGTATCGCCCGAGCCTACGTACACGCCATTCTCGAAGACCGGCGCCGACCCGCCACCAAGAAAAACCGGCGCGGCTCCGCCACTTGCGCGAAGCCATGTCGCGCTCGTGTAGACGTCGACGCTCTTCGAAAGCCAGTAGTCGCAAAGTGCAGTGACGTCCACCCATTTCCGCGAGCCGAGCTTGCTGTACCACGCACCGCCCATCAGCGTCGTCGCGGGCCTCAGGAAGAAGGCTTCGTTCGCCTCGTAGGTCAGCATCGATCCGCTGTCGCTGCCAATCTTGAAGCGTGTATCGGGTCCGCCCCCCGCGCGAGGCGTGCGCCGGCGTTCAGGCTGGAAGGAAATTCGGGCTCGTTACGGTCAACGCAGTGACGCCCTTTGTCGTAGCTTTCGCTTCTTCTAAATGCTTCGCTTCGAAAGTCGAAGAGATAGATCCGCGAGCGCGCCTATCGTGCATCGCAACTCCATTTTCTAATCGTTCGAGCGGTGGCACGTTCACCACCAGTGGCTCCGCCAGCGCATCCGAAGCGACAGTGTCGCCGAGCGACTCGACCGCTGTGACGCGTGGCAACAATACCTCGCCGCCCGCACCTGCTGCGCGCGGTCGGAAAACGGTGGCTCTGGAACTCGTCCGTGGAGAATGGCGGGAGGGGCCAGTGCGCCCACACTACTTTGGCCGCCATCGTGCGTAGAAGTCTCGCGAGCAGTTCCCCAAGGGGAGTCGGGGACATCGGGGAGCGGGGTCAAGGTCACATTCTGCTAGGGAACACGCTTACCACGTAGCAGGCCCGTTGGCCAAGGCTTTCATACCTCGCGTCGCCTTCCGTTCGGTATCGCCTACTCGGATGTGGCTGCGGAGCGCAAAGGGAGCGAGCGCCCGAGTCGCGATGATACGAATTCATACATATTACGTTATTTTCTATACAAGCGATTCACCAGACCGACGCATGTCATCTATTTTCTCCTTCGGAAGCGCCTTTCGTTGCTAGAGTGATCTATGCCCGTGAAACATTACTAACATTTTCGGCTACAGAGCCCGCCTGACAATGGTTTCATGCCACCTGATTATTTTTCGAGAGTGTTCCACGAGCCTTCCCATCGGCGTGCTGATTGGGTCGCGCTCTTCCCGGGACTATCGAATATGCCGTGCCTCGGCCCACTGCCACACACTTCTGTGAACTGTTGTTAGGTTTGGGTCTATGTGCGAGCCTCAAATATTGTTAGTTGCATAATGTATTGCGTGCGTGAAGTATCGACGAGTTCCCGTTCAGGAGGGACGTCATGGATGCCTATGGAAACCTGTCCATCGGTATAGCCAAGGCAACCAATCTCGCCATCCAGCACGTCTCGCGATCCGCGTCTCGGCGATCGGTCAGATACTTCTCTATCACGGCAGTATCCGATGCTCGGCCCGCCACTCAGCAGAGCGCCTTCCCGTATGAAGCAATGCGTTCCAATCGCACGTCACACGAAAATGTCATCGTTATGTTGGTCACGCTTCGATCCGTACGGGCGCGACGCGGTTACTTAGTTTGCGTTCTTTCGCATCGGCCCTCGACGTGCGCAGCACCGCAGCGTCCTCTGGGCGAGCGCATAGTCGGATTAGGCTATTGAGTCTGTGACAACGTGTCTATTCACGTATGAGCAACGGCTCACGTTGTCAACTGGACGCAAACGTCCACGTCTGAACTCGCCGCCCGCGAACTATTCCCGCTTGCATCCGGCACCTCACGAGGCTACATGGTGAGCCTTAATCCAGTTGCTCGTAGCCCTACTGGCGATCCGCCTCGCGCCAAGGCTCGCCGAAACGCATGAGCACCGCCGGCTTCGCGCTAACCCACGGCGCCTTTGACGCCGACCTCGCTGTTGCGGCGACCTGCATTTGGCCGGGCTGCACCTGTACTCGGAGCGGCCTAGTGACCTACGGCGGTGCACTGGACTAAACGCGAAACTTGACTGTTCTAAAACCCGGAGTTTGCCGCCAGTTCGGCAGAGAACCCCGGGATTACGCCCGGGATTGCCGCACCGAACTTGAAACACCCGCCGAATGACCGACGTCCAGGGTAACTTAGAGGCGGGCCGGGCTTGAGCGTTCGTCCGTACGCAAACGCCTCCGTCGACGCCTTCACGCAAGACATTGACTCGCACTACCCCAACGTGGCCGATTAGCGGGCCCCTTCCGCCGAGCGGAGGACTGTTTCATGAAATCACCCATCTGCCGAACAGCCGGAGCTCGATAAATGCATGCGGCTTGCTCTCGCACGTTTGCCCGTATGAACTCGTTATCGCAATCACGAGGTGCGCGACGGCGAGTTGCCACTGGAGCCACTCAGCGTCGCCGCTCAAGGGGCGCCGGATAAAGGTCCACACGGCGGCGTCTCGGGCGCAGCCGGCTCATTTCGGGGTGCATTTTTCTAGTCAAGCAACTCACACATCCGCTTGAAGGGCACGCTGTGCCCTTACGCATGGCACAGCGACAGTGTCTCCATTGGAGACACTCCACTTGTCGTTCAACGGTGCTCGTTGAACACCCCAAGAGTGGCAACACAGACGGCAGCTTCGTTCACACTCCGCCATTTGTGACGCGCGCGGTGCCTTCACAAATGGCGCAGCGAAGGTGATTCGAATCGCAAACATCTATCAAGTCCGGTGAGTGCTCTGAGAAGTCGATGAAGCAGCTTTCAAGCGGCTAAGTGGTGAACTCCGCACCCGCCGTTTCGTTCATTCATGGAAGTCTGCGTTTGACCCGCTGTCCGCGCCCCGAGAGTTATCCATGGCCGGTGTGTCTCCAATGGAGACACACCGGCATACAACTTAGCCTTTCCACTAGTGCCTTTGCCCCTTAGGAAACGAAAGTAAACGAGCATGCCGCTTCATCACCGAAGCTCGCCCGGGAATCGGTGAGTCTCCAATGGAGACACAAGCGCTCGCGTGCAGCCGGCTTCATTCGCTCGGTGCACATAGGGCGACCGTAATGCTATGCAGACGGTGGGCGGAGCCCCTCTCTCAAGCCGCTCAGCGCATCGCAGCCCCTCTCAGAAAGTGAGGTGAACCGCCCGAGAAAGAGAAACCCATAAAAAAAGCCCGACGAATCGGGCCTTCTTGTTGAGCAGTAATCGGTCTACGGGGCGTTGGCAAACAATTGGGCAATCAACTCTCGAATCTGCTTTTCCTTTTCGTCAGTGAGCATGCCGGCTCTGATCTTCACTGTAAGACCAACCGAATCTTTGGTGATCGAGCCAGCCTGATTCCCCCCCGCGAATATCTTGTCGATGCTGCGATCGCTCACGTTCGCCGCGTTCTTCCCGTCGTCGTCGATAGCCTGCTTGATTGCCTTCGCCAACTTCGTCTGATCTAAGTCCCCCGCAACGACTTTAGCCCAAACTTCACTGGCAAGCTCAAACGCTCTCGGATCTTGCTCTCGTAGCGCAGACACTGCATTCTGTGCCGCATGCGCGCCGAGCAAGCGAGGTTGAACATCGAGGTCCCTAATTATGAAGTCCGGCAGTTCACCAAACGCTAGATAACGATAAAGCTCGGAACGGGAAATCCCCAGCGCTTCGGCCATCCGCTTGCGGTTGGGAAACTCTTTCTCCGTTCGACGGATCGAGCGAGAAATCTCATAGTCCGACAAATCCTCTCGCGCAACATTCTCAACGAGCGCAAGCATGGCCATCTCTTCGTCAGACAGATCGACAACCAAGACCTTGATAGTCTCCCTTTCGATCATCTTGTGAGCCCGCCAGCGTCGCTCGCCGGCAACGATTTGATAGCCCGAGCCACTCCGCCGAACAACGATCGGCTGAACAAGCCCAGCCTCCCGAATCGATTCCGCGAGTTGCGTGAGCTTACCCTCCGCAAAAACCTGCCTCGGCTGCCATGGATTCGGGACAATATCGGCAACTTTAACCTCAGAAGCAGGACCCGCCTTTTCCAATTCGGTTATCCGCTTTTGAGCTTGAGCAAGGGCACCCGCCATTCCCGGAGCGGTGAGCGGAACCTTATTCTTCTCCTGCTGTGGATCGAGTTGAATGTCCTTTGCTGCTCGAACATCAGCCGTCTTAGCCATCATCCGATCACGCAAGCTGCTCATTGTCCAGCCCTCCACAATGCGACGTACTGGTCATCTATCCATTTGCAATAATCCATCAGCGGCTGCTTAATCCGGGCAACGGTTTTCGCAACTGTGTCCGCGCGCGACAAATCGAACACCGTCGAAAAAGCGAGTGCGCCGTTACTCATGACTGAACTCGCGGGAATTTCTGTCGTGTGAAGCCAGTCCCCATACGCTCGTTGCGACCATGACCGCACCACTGGCGCCGAGGACGTCGTGCCGTAATCGACCTTTGAGAGCAGGACCGAGACGAAGTCATAGGTCTTATCCACCTCGTGCGCAGCAAAGCCATTGGCGACTTCCGCAAACAGCGACCAGAAGGACGCCGAGGATATGAAATCTAAGCTTTCTGGGACTAGTGGCATGACCATAGAATCCGCCGCCATCAAACCATTCAGTGTCATGTATGACAGGGAAGGTGCCGTATCCAGAATGATGTAGTCATACTGGGCGCGCAGTGGCTCGATACCTTTGCGCAGCACCGACCAGAACTCAAACCCTGGGCTGGTCTTCTGCGCGGCGGGCAGATGAAACTCGGCATCGTGCAAATAGTTGTGTGCAGGGATGACGTCGAGTCCATCCCAATATGTGCTTTGCACTTTCGATCCCAGACCGCCCTCAATATTCGGTTCATAGATGTAGGGCAGGACAGTGTCCTCCCATGTAATATCCTTCTCGGCGTACAGTCCGCAGAGTTCGGAAAGGGACGCCTGAGGATCCAGGTCGATCATGAGAACCTTTCGTCCGCGCAGACTGAGCCCCTGACCAATACACATAGAGGTCGTGGTCTTGCACGATCCGCCCTTGAAGTTGGCCGTCGTCAGTACACGACCGCGCTGTTCACGTGTTCCTGTGACCAGTGGCGTCTGATAGATTGCCGAAACCTTTTGCACCCAACTACGCGCATCTCTCAGCGAAAAGATTCTCGCTCGCCCCGTTCCGTGAGTTTCGCCTGCCGGAAGGTCGCTGCCTTCCTTCGTTGCGAGATAGTTGATCTTTTGGCGGTCCACTCCGCAGAGTTCCGAAAGTTCACCGATTGTGAACACCGGAGCAGTCTTCCGCGGCCGGGGAGCCAGTATTTGATCACGCAGTTCGTCGGTCATGACCCGTAGCCGCTCTGCAAACTCGCTGAAGTCCGAGAGCTTGACACGTCGATCAATGCCCGGAAGCTCGCTTAAATTCATACGGTAAATTCCTTTTTGTCCACGGTGAGGTGATTTCTAAACGTTCACCGAGCATTTCCACGGTTCGGCTTCTTCCGTTAGTCGAAGCGTAGAATACTAGCCGTACCGCAGAATTGCCATCACATTCGCACCCGGTCGCATCCGTTGTTGATCCTCAATTAACAAATATCCATATTTTTCAAATACTTAGAGTGTTTTCGATATCCGCGTGAAAGCCACACCTAAACGATCAACCCGCGAGGTGCACGCGAATCGGGCCACTCAAGCGAGTCTTCCAACACAAAACACCTCACCTTCGGGGACGAAAAGCCGCTGAGTTAGCCGCCGGGTTTGTTCAAAACACAATCCACCTCACCTTTTAAAACGCCCCACGCCTATTTCCTCGCCGCTTCTGGAACGCGTCCGCTCATCTCCGGCTAGATAGTGTTCTGAGATCCTCGCTCGGGCTTGGGGCGCGCACGGTTGTTTGTATTTCTTGTAAACAAAGAACCGACCAACCACAAACGGATTCAAGCGAAACAAATAAAATCAAAGACTTAGATCCGCAAGGTGATGTGTTCTGTGTTTGTGGTGCTGTTAATTGAGCGCTAAGGTGAGGCGTTTACCACGACAAAGTGAGGCAGATTGGACGGCAAGGTGAAGTATTTGGGCCGATAAGGTGAGGCGAATTGTGATCCGGCGGCGCCTAAGGTGAGGCGTTTTGTGAAGAAGCGCAGCGTAAGGTGAGGTGATCTGTGTTGACAGCGCACCTTGCGGTCGGTACCGTACCGCTCGAACGGTAAGAGGACGCGAGGGAAGCCGAATGACGACAGCGGGGCAAGTGGCCACATCCAGGCAATTGGCCTTGGCTCTGTTCGACGACGCGAATGCGGAAGATTTGCCAGTCGAAGCTGCGCGGTCCGATATCGGCTTTGCACGAAAGAACGTTCTTATACGCATCGTTGACTTGGGTGTTGCCGCGCGTCGATTGATCGATGCGGCGTACTTCATCGTCGCACAAGAGAAGGATGTCCACGATCTCTACGACGTGGAACTCGACTACTTCAAGTGGCTCATGCGCTACTCCAGCCGTAATAACGCACATCTGGAGCAAGTTATTACGGAAGCGCAACGGGCGCTGATCCAAGCTACCGCGGACGCGGAGGCTGACGGGACGAAGCCATTCGGATCGGTTCAGCTGATTGGTCGCATTTCCTATACCGGAGGACGGTTCCAGTTTCGCGTGCCGCCCGATCTCATTGGGATAATTCGCGGCCCGGGGAATTCTCATTGGCTTAGTCTTCGCATTACCTCGCTTTTCAGTCTGAGCTACGCCCGAGTGATGTACGACCGCCTGCTGCCGTACGCCGCTGAGGGCCTGACTGACTGGTTCACGCTCGAAGAATTAAGGTCCTGGCAGGGCTCGATGGGAGCTAAGGCAAGCGAGTTCAAATATTTCAAGCGCGATTGGCTCACTCCGGCCGTGGATCAGATAAATGAGGTCTCTGACATTGCATTGTCGTACGAGACACGTAATGAACCTGGATCGAGGAAGATAGGTCGCCTGCGCTTTCGCATAGAGCGCAAAGAAATGGCTGAACGTCTGTTGCATTCGCACGAACAAGCTCAGGTGCTCTATCAGACCTTGAAGCAAGAGTTTGGATTATCGAGTGCCCAGTTCGGCCAGATTGCATCGGACCGAGACACATACAACGACGAGCGCTTGGAACAGGCAGTAGAAAGGACCCGATTCAGTCTTAAGCTTGGCAAGGTTTCAAAGAGCCCTGCAGGCTTCTTCATGAAGGCCCTGAAAGAAGGATGGATCGTTTCCGATGCTGAGCGCCAGATGGTCCAGGTTCGAAACAGTCTTGCGTTGACTGAGAAGCGGGAAATCGAAGCGAAGGAGCAAGTTGAGACGCGGCTTGCGTTGCAACTTGCGGCGCAAGATGTGCATGCTCAAAACCGTATCGTGGACGAGGTACGTCGCGGCTGGGAACTGTACCAGGAGGCGACGCCAAAACAACGGGAAGACTGGCGACGAGCCTATAGCGCCAGCGCTGCGGGCAAACTTACTCAACGACGCCTTGGGATGGAACTAGCGTCCGGACTGACCGAGGACATGTTCGCGAAGTATCCAGACCTTAGAGGCGCATTTGCCGGCTTCGTGTTCAACAAAATGCGAACCGGCAGGGGCAGGGCTCGCTAGCCCTCCGACGGCGACGGGTCGCTCGCGACCAGTGCGCGCGAGGTATTTTTGCATCCTGCGAAAGCACGACGCGCGTTTGCTGTTAGCGCCGATGTAAATCCCCGCTAGCCCGGATGACACGTTCAGGACTAACTCTGTCCCTTCTTGCGCAACGGCGCGGTTCTGGTGTAGACTAGCGCATCCGTTTGCTCGGAATGATTTACCCCACGAGCTAGGCGCCTGACGTAGGCGGCTGTGCCCGAATTAATTGCTTTGCATCGTGCAAAGTTCTAACGAGCCCTTCGTCGGTTTGCCGACGCGACAGGGCACGCGAGACGACGGTGGGTATTTTGCGGCACCGATTTGATTCGGCCGAAATATTGCCATTTGGGCAAGCCGCACTTATTCCCTCTCGCGAATCCACCTCAGCGATCTCTATGGCGACGAAACGGCTGCTGCCGGCCTCATTCGCTCGCTAGTCGCGACCTCAATTCCAACTCCGCAAGCTCTCGGGGCTCATACGGCGCTTCGCATCCCTTGCAAACGCCAACCCAGCTCCTGCCCTCGAAAGAACTAAGGCGCGAACGTTAGCCCAAGCGACGGCCACCTTGTAGGTGTTTCGACGTTCGGGCTCGCGTTTTCCCGACGCGAGAACGGCCCATCCGTCTCAGGTGCAATTGAGCCGTTCGACCGCACCAAAGAAAAAGGAGCTTCGGGTGAATTCACTCCTTCGACCACCGTCCCGTCTAAAGCATCACGTTCCGCAGCCATTTTGGCCCGTAGCCAAATCAATCGCAATTGAAGGGCGTCCCGACCTAGCTGCTTTCGCCGATAGGCTCGGATGCGAATACAAACCGCTCGACAAAGAACTCATCGAAGCAATCGCGTTCGGACAAGCTCTTCTCGTCGAGCGGAGGGACACCGATCTAGCGAAGCATCTGCAGTTGTGGACGGAAAGATCTCCGAAAGTACAACTAAGTAAGAGTTTTGCGGACTTCGAACGTGCTTTCTCGGTCCCCGTCTATCACCTCGAGACGAAGTGGGGCGTCGTGATCGCAGCGGATGCAAGCCACAGGATCTATGGCGTCCCTTTCTGGGCCACGGAGTTGCTCTATTTGCCATGGGCAATTGCAGAATGTCCGGAGATTGCAGCCGATCTCTTCCTGCCGCAAGGTGATGCGACTCTGCACGTAGTGTTGCGGCGCGAACTTTCTCCGGAATTCGGTCGATACGTCGGGCCGGGAACCCCTAGCGTCGAGGGAAGGAAGGGGTTCTACTCGGCGGCAATGCGATCGTACGTCGTAGGTAATGAGAGGGAAGTCCTTAACTCGACGCTCGTGGCCGATGGTCTCCTCGAAGTTCTGAACGACGACTTCCACATGCTATTCGGTGAAATCGTCGATCGGACCGTTCAACTCTTGTACTCTTCGCGCCTCCATGGGGAATGAGGATTTAACCGACCGCGGCTTATGAAGGAGCGAGAGTGCAGTGAACCGATGAATCGCCTCGATTTATCGTTCATTTCCGATCGGAAAAGTGCGCCCGGGTTCGGCTTTGCGTTCCCGACCCGGGCGCAGATCTAGTTGATTCGGAATGCAAATTATAAATCGCAACTCGTCAATGAGTAGACGATGGTAATATGTGCACACGCCGTTCGCTCGGCAGCAATTTCGGAGCCGTCCCAAGCTCCGCCAAAAACTCATGAAATGACGCATACGTGTGAGTGACTCATGCTCACGGATAGCGTCGCTCTTTCTCAAGGTGCGCAACCGCATCTGTCGAAAGCCAGGATCGCATTTGCGTTCGCAGGTTATCTTTTCCCTTGCAAAGCACGTTAGCCGGGTCGAACGGGTTTTATCCGGCAAGTCCACTGCTCGCGATACGATTCGAGCACACAAGCGACCGCTGTGCGTTGTTCAACGCGAATGCCCCATGAATCCTCACTCCTGAAAAAATACCGGGGAAGCGGTGAGCGGCGATGAGCCGCCCGCGAATTTCCCTCGTGTTTTTTGTGCGAGTCCGTGTTGAGAAACACATCCCGGCCTTTAACCCAGGAGGAAGAAACATGACTACGAACACCCAGAGCGGCATCTCGAACACTCAAGTCCCTTTCGCGCAATTTGCAGAGGAACTTGGAATGACGTACGGCGTCGCGCCGCACTGGTTCGTGCAGGCGAAGGCGCGCAACGCTACGGTTCCTTGGTACTACCCGACAATCGGGCCTCGCGCGCTTCTGAGTCTGACCTATTTCGACGAAAAATTCATTCGCGACATGCCGCGATATCGTGAATTCTTGGAAGAATTCGCCGTTCCAGAGTTCGGCCGCAATACCGAATTCGGGCGCATTACATTTGAGGAAACGTGTGACCAGGAAGGCAGTTTGGCATTTACGTTCGCCTTCTGTCCGCGGTCACTCGCGCGCAATCCAACGCTGAGGGATCCTGTATTTGATCCGGCAACGCAGAAGTTTTGCGCGGTGCACACCGAAGCCGTAGCAGAATTCCGGTCCCTTATCGAGCAGCGATACCGAGGCTCGGCCGATCTTTGTGTTCTGGAAGGCAATGAGATTCACGAGGCTCTCACCGTGCGAATTAGCGTAGAAGCAGGGAGCCCGGTGAACTACACGGAACTCGCGAAGGATCTCGTTGATGTTTGCGACTCGCCGGAGTTTGATCGCCGGTTTCTGCGCGTGGTCCGACGCGCTGCGGCGCGTCGCAACGAACTTATCCGACGATAGCCTGTGGCCTGCGCGCGAGCGCGAACCATTGCGCGCAAAGGCAACCAGCACGACAACTAAACCGGGCACGGAGAGATGGGAATGGGGAACGGCGCTCGGCGTGGATGCCATCGACACGAACGCGGAGGTTCACGGTAACACACCTAAAACTTTGGTTGGGCGAATCCCGAGATCTGATCGCTGCTTTTGCGCACCGGAGTGGGCAGGTCGTGGCGCGTTGAGATCTCTTCCCGACAACCCGAGTGGCTGAGGGATATAGCCGCGTTGCGCGTACATGTCGGGAGTCCGCTGTTTCACGTGGGGTGGCCCTTTTGAAACGCAATGCCGATCACCTGGCAATTCAAGCAATGAGGAGCGCGCACCGTGTCACCCGCCTTGCGACGCGGTGCGTGCGTTCCGTGCCTTTAGTCGTGTCCGCTAGTTTGATTTCGCTTTTTTTTGAAGAGGAGAAGTAGAAATGAAACGACAGCCAATACACGACCTGATTGATGAACTTGATCGACTCTTTTACGGAAGGAGTTCTGGACAATCTCTAATTGGAACCAGCAGTGTTCCACGCGGCGATGATTTCGCCGCGAGTCCAGCTCCGCGTGCCAGACGCAGGAAACGAAAATCTTCGCTGGATGAGTACAAGTCGGTGGCCGAGGCGTTCGTGATTCGCCGTGCGCGCTCCGCGCGGCCAGCGTGCTTCACGTACTCGCGTCTCCAGAATCTTATCGCACGGAAATCCGGGCGCCTCTACAGCGTCAGTGCAATCCATCGACGCATGGAACGTTGGGGGCTGGGCGATGGAATGAGGAGGTATGAAAAATGAGCCGCGACCGCATGTTTTCAAGGATTCGCAAGTCGATCACGCTGCATGGTGTAGCTCGCTCGGAGCTCGGGACAGACCGATCTGCGTTGATCACTTCCGTAGGCAGCGGACGCATCACTGAGCAGGCAGAAAGGCGCTTCATGGAGTGGCGGCGCACTAACGGCCTATGTCTGGATGGTCCTTTCCTGAAGGCGGAAGCGGAGGAGTTCCTCTACGAGTATGCAGAGACCCACAGGCAATCCGCTACTGATTCGACCCGTCTCAGTCTCAGTCGCGTGCTGGGCATTCGGTTACCTCATGTCCCGAGCTTGATCGATACAGTGAGCGAAGGTCGTGCCGTCACATGGGATCAAGTGCAGCGAGTCATTGAACATCAGCGCCATTGGAACGCGCTATCCACACTGGTGTCATTTAATGCGGGTCTCCGCGCGTCAGAACTTGACACGCTACGACGCGACGATGAGCAGGAGCCATCGTCGCACCGGAACTGGCGCGCAACAATGTTCGAGGGTCGAAAAAACTGGGTAAGGATGGTCGTAACAGGAAAGGGGGGCTTGCGCCGCCCCGTAGCTCTGGCGCGCCCACTGGCCGATGCGCTTGAAATGTATCGCCTGGCAGAGGCGACGCAGAAGACCGATCGGGGAGTTCATCGTGAGCCGGTTTACAGCATCGGCGGTGGTCAGACATTGAGTCAGAGCTTCTCATACGCAAGCCTGAAAGCCTTGGGTTTTTCCCTCGGCCATCACGGGCTCAGACATGGATTTGCGCAAAGGCGCGTAGGCGAACTGACGGCACTTGGATACACCTTCATGACTGCAGTCCAGATGGTGTCGGTCGAGCTTGGGCATTTCCGCCCGGTACTCGCATATTATCAACCGAGATAAATGATTAGCTATCCATATCATCCAGCTGGCCTGATTGCCCGTGAGCAACCAAATGGGCGAAGCCGATTCACGGTCGTCGATCCCGTCGATCGCCGGGAAGTCAGCCATGGAGGTGACTGGCAGGCCGCCTATAATCACTGGCTCAAAATCAGGCGCGCACGTGTGCCCGTGCCGAACCCAATGCCGCTCCTCTGGCTGGTTAAGGAGTTTTCAGAATGCCGGCGAATGGCCGATGAACGTTTGCGCGCAGCGCACGAGACGGAAATGCATTCAATTTCTGTTGTTCTGAAAAAACTGGGTGACCCGCATGCGGCAGGGTTGCGGGACGTGGACTGCGTAGCGTTCCGTAACGCTTGCGCTGCTGTCCCCCGCCTCGGCCCGGTTGCGACAGAAACGCTCATACGGAGGATTCGCCAGGCCTGGATCTGGGGGTGCGAACAGGGATGGCTCCAGCATGAGTGTCCGTTTTCAGCTGAGCAGCGTGATACCGCCATCAAGCGGGAGCTGGTCGGGGTTGTAGCAAGCTATCTCCCGGACGACGCGCTGACTAGAGTTCTCTCTGCCCGGAAGGCAGTCGGCCCGATTGCGGAGGAGCAGATCAGGGGACTTTCGCGAGCAGTCAGGCGGGCCGCAAGGCTGGCGAGCGATCAGGCGAGGCGAGACGGTCGGCCGGATCTGGTGGACTGGCTCTCACGCTGCAAGCTGAGTTGGATGCTCAACACCTCGATCGACGGATCGCTGCTGTTGTCGAACGCGATGCAAACGATGGCGAGTGGGCGGATTGAGCGCGTGGCCGAACTGAAGCGACGTTGCGCAAAAGATGCTGTAAAAGCGGAAGCCAGGGACTGAGACAGAAGGGTGGATTGCAGTTCGTCAGCGTTCGGGCAGGTTCATCGACGTTCAGTGTGATGACCCGAACGCAGACGGCATCGATCTCGAAGCAAGCACTTCTAGAAAGTGATGGTCGCTCAAGCGTCTTATCGGCTATCATACGGTCAGGCCGTTTGCTCGGCACCAGCTTTTCCCAGCCACCCAGTGGCAACACAGACAGTTCATGAAATGACGATCGCGAGTTGAGCCGGTTGGCTCATACGCGAGTTGTCTCTGCCATGGCATGCGCTCGCATGCCTTTTATGCCTAGATCGCATGCGCGATCATAGGCTGCCTTCATTCACTTCGTAAGTCGTAATCCGACCGCGACATGCTGTGCCGGCCGGCAATCCCACTGTCTGCGAACAGTGTCCCCGCAAGCGGCAGACGTTTCTTGTCCGGCCCGCGTCCCGACCACGCTCCGTGGTTCCCGCAATGATCTTCCGATTTACCTCTGTGTGCGCATGACGCACACCAGGTCGTCTGCGGGCGACCGCCCGCGCTATGCGGAATCTCTCTGCCTTTGATGTGCCGTTGTTGATGTTTTGGGTTCCCCTTCGGGGGAGAAGGGACTGGTCGGGCCGTCCGGGTTCTTTGCTGCGGACGGCCGCCTTGATCGTTGTACAAAAACTGGAGGAGTGAAGAATGGCCATGCGCGTTGTGGGACTTGATGTGGGTAGTGGTTACACGAAAAAGTGCCATCGAACGGATAGCGGCAAACTCGTCATGAGCGCGTTCCCGTCCTTTGCACTTCATCATGATGAACGTGCGCTCGCGGAGGCGTCCCGCGATAACAGTCTGCAGTCTTCAATAAAGACGGTCGAGGTAGATGGGACGAAGTTCGATGTCGACGTGTCTGAAGACGCAATGATCGTCCAGCGGAGGTCGGACTGGAATGAGAGCAGCGATTTTCCCCAACGCGCAGAGTACCGTGCGCTGATTCATGCTGCGTTGGCGTCGACAGGGTTCTCTCACATCGATCGGCTCGTCGTCGGTCTCCCGGTTCATACGTATCCACGTTTCCGGACCGAGCTTGCAGAACAAGTCGGACGCCGCGTTTCCTGGAATGGTGGCCAGATTTCAATCGGTGAGGTCCGCGTCGTGCCGCAAGGGGTCGGCGCCATGCTGACGCTCCGTGCCGAGGAGGAGGGGAGGCTTTCAGCGCTCCGGACCGCGCTGGTTGACGTCGGCCAATTCACGACTGACTGGATTGTGAGCCAGAATCTGGCGATCGACTTCGAGCGCAGCGGTGGCAGGCCAGGTGGCGCGAGTCACGTTTACCGAGCCATCGCGGAAGGTGTTACCGCGGAGCTTGGTGAGGGCTTTGACCAACTCGACCAGATCGAGCGGTCCCTGCGCACTGGCGAGCCGCTGCTGGTTTACGGAGCGCCGATGAAACTCGAACCTTACCTCGAACGGGCTAACCGGGTCGCGCTCCAGACTGTGCGCGCCATCCAGGCGAAACTGGGCGCGGCACATGATCTGACCTTCGTACTCGCAGGCGGTGGTGGGCACCTCTACCGCGGTGCCCTGGCCGAAGTGTTCCCGCGCAACCGTGTTGTCGATCTCGTCGACGCCCGGTACCGGAACGTCGTAGGTTTTCTACTCTTTGGCGAAAATACCGCTTCGTGAGGTCCTATGGATGATTGCCTCAATTTCACGGTGATCATTCGAGGACCGGCATACCGCGAGCTGATATCGCTGCTATCGGCCGTCGCTGATTCTCGGGACCGTGCGGGTTTGCTCAAGCGGCTGGCCGAAGACGGCACGCGCTTCGATGACATAGCTGCGCCCATGACGACGGGGCGCGCAGGGTTGCCGGCGGAGCCTGATTCGCATGCGGGCGGCTTTGACATCAGGCTCGTTATCCGGAGGGAGGAGTTCCCACGGCTCCACGGCGAGTTGCTTCAATGTGCAAAACCGCGCGCCCGAGCCGCGCGGTTTCGGCAACTAGCCTTTGAAGGAGCGCGCCAACAGCGCGCAGCGGTGTTGCCACAAATAACACGGCGGTCTGCCGTGCCAGACAGCACTGACCGGGGAGCGGCAGAAGGAGGGTCGATAAGCGCACTTGCTCTCGGTCCGGACGCCATTCCGAAGGACCTCTTCTCTGGATTCGGTTGAAGCGAGTGCGCTTCGAGCATACCTGTCCGGCTAACAAGAAGATGTAGACGACGAGAGGAGAGGAACCCGAAATGTCTGAACGAATGCTGCGACTTCCTCGCGCGATTGCCATGGTCGGGGTCATGAGGACGACGATTTACGGCTGGGTAAACGTGGCGATTTTCCGCGACCTGTGTGGCGTGGTGTCCGTGCAGTAGAATGGCGTGAACGTGACCTTGACGACTGGCTGGCAAGGCGGGTTCCAGTAGCTCCCGGACTGAATGACCAGACACCTGCCATGGCTATTGGGTAACGTTGTCCGCCCTGTAGGAGAACCAGGGCCTCCCGCCAGGTCCGGGCTAGCCCCCGACCTGGCATCGCTGTAGTTGTACCGTCGCGTGTATGCCGCGATCCCGCCGATATTCTTTCCTGATTACCTTATCCTGTAGCCGTTCCTACCGTTCCGCGCAAATATGCGCGTGGCGCCGCACGATCTCACTGCCTGTCGGCCACTTCTCTTCCCGACGTGCCAATGTGCGTGTGGATTGTCCATTTCCTGCTTGAAGTTTAGACAACACCTTCCACTTCAAACCGGGTAAATAGCGCAAGGTGAGAAATCGTGGCGACATCTACCAGATCTCTCCCACATGACCGTTGCTGTAGTAGGTATCAGTGGATTGCTACCACACATCTCCTATACATCTCCCAGCACTGCCCATGTGGGCTAGCGGCCTGTGGCGCGTCCTGAACTGGAACTCAGTGCAGGCCCTCTACTTGCTCCAGCACACTACATTAAGGCGCCGAGCAGGCAGACGTCGCAATGTGCTGTGCAGTCCATCTTCCGGCATGTGCATCGGGAAATGGCACTTGAAAAAACCGGGAGAGAAGAACGGCTCGAATTTGCGTATAAGGCGTGTGGCGGGAGCAATGGATCGCCCTGCATCCCTTGCTGGTAAAGACTTGCAGCGACCAGGCATATTCCTGACACAGCGGTTTTTTTTGACACGAAGAATCAACGAACTGCCGTTGCGTCGCCTCGCGATCGACCATCGGCGGCGAGCACTCGTAGTCGGGCGCGGTACAAGTTCGTCGCTGTCTGATTAAGCTGACGAGCCGTTCCTCGTCTGTGACCGGATGCGCCCCGAACCGTTCTGGTGGCCAGTCTTCTTTCGCAAGCTGAGGGGCGCTTGCGTGAGTCTGAGTCCGCCGCCCTTGCAAGATGAACCGCGGCGATCACGTTTGCAATGTGCGAGGGAGCTTGATGACGTCGTCCCAAAGCAAGGTCCAATGCATTGTGACCACAGACTGTTTCGGTTTCCGTAGTGCCCTGAACGATGTCGTAGATCGGCTGGTTGGTGGCATCGGGAGGGCAGTAAATCTGGCGTCTTTGCCCGAAAGCGACGCAGGAATTGCCGTCACCTGGTGACCAGACTGCCTCGTCGTCGGATATTCGATCGGGCTTGCGTATATTCGTGAGCTATGCTTAAAATACCGCGAGCCGCCACTGCGGCAGCCCGAACTCTCGCGAGAGGGCACCCCCCGATGGAGGTCAATGAAGCACGTGACCTCAATGAATTTCAGTAGTGTAGGCGCCGCCTGGCGTCTCCTGAAAGCAACGGATTCCTGTTTTTGAGCCTGGGTCTGGGCGAAAGCCCTGCCATGCTGCGGTCTCCATGACGATATCGTCACGTCCGCGGCGCCAGGTACATCAGGTTTCTCCTCTCGCTCCCCCGCACGAAGAGACTTTTGCCGTCACCTTGACGGGCCGCTGACTCGTCGCCAAGCGACTGACACGCGGAGGGTCCCCCTGCTCCCGAGTCTTGTGGAGAAGGGCACATGAACCTGGTACGCGCGCTACCCTTCCGATGCCTGTCGGCAGTCGGATGCGCGTGGGCTTGTCTCCTCCCACGAAAAGGAGTCGGCGCCTCGCTTCGGCGAGGTAACCCGGTAACCGCAAGGACCGGGCCGTGCGGCAGACGACGTTGGACCGGTTTCATGCCCTCGGAAGCACAGTTGAGCCAAAAACGACCGCGCTCTCACGGTCGAGGTCCACGCGTAGTGCGGGCATGCTGCGCCCGGAACCCAACTGAGAGGGGGTTAAAGCTGCTCCTGGCGAGACAGGGCACAGGCGGCGAGGCGGCTTAAGCCATGTATGCATGGTGTTGCCGAATCGTTGTGCGTCGCGCACCCCGGTTCCTTCGGGGTGGGCCGGCGTTTATCTGTGGAGACTATAAGCATGGCAATGTACATCGAACTCGAGCAAGACGCAGGAGAGCGCCGCCGCAGTGGCGGGGACCAAAAGACGGGCTGGAAAACGGAACTGGACGTTCTGCTCGACCGACATGTAGCAAAGCGTGTCGACGGTCGCGACGCCGAACAACGCACGCGCGAAATCGCCAAGGAATCGCTCAGGAAATCATTTTCGACGCTGTACAAAGAGTTGGGCATGACGCCGCTTCCACACAACCTTAAGGAGGAGCATGTGCGGCGCCTCGTGCGGCACTGGTACTTTATCCAGAAAAAGCAGGTCACCACCATCGGAACGGATCTTTCGATCCTGCGCAAGCTCGCGCGGTGGATCGGTAAGCCACATTTGGTCAAACCCCTCGCTGTGTATCTCCCCGAGGTGGATGCCGAACTGCTGATGGTGCCCTCGCCTGGTGGAACCTCAAGGGCGTGGAGCAGTGCCGGCATTAACGTTGAGGAAAAAATCGGGCAAGCGTTTGCCTTTGATGAGCGCTTCGGCCTGATTCTGCTTGCTCAGGTGGCGTTCGGGTTGAGCGTGAACGAGGCGCTCAGCCTGCAGCCCTGGCGGGCCGATAACGGTACAGGGCTATCTATCTTTTCCGCTGACGGACCGAGGCACCGGCGCATGCGGCACATTCCCTACGTGATCCCGGAGCAGAAAGCTGTCATGAACTTGATCAAGCACTACATGAAGAAGACTCAAACACTCGGGTGGGAGAAGACTCGCCGTGGAAAGCTCTCAACCCTGAAATCGAATAAGCAGGAGTACTATGCGTGTATGGAAGTAATCGGCATTTCGAAAAAGAGCGCCGGTGTCGTTGGAGATGGCCTTCGTGCCGAGTTTGCGCTCAACATGTCGGCTGTCAACGGATTCGATCCCAAGACCGGCTATTACCATGGCCAGATCCTGTCGTGGGTAGAATCGACTGCTCCTATTGTGAAAACGGATGAGTTGCCTGAGAAGAAATGGCGTCAAGTCACGGCCAGTTACTTCCGAGCCTTTGTGCGCGATGTCACGGGCAAAGTCGAGTATGTCGGCGCAGCCGCGCGTGGGAATCAGTACCGTGAGTCCGAAGCCGAATACGCACCGGAATCGGTTGGACCACGTGCCATGTCTGACGGCGCAGAATTGGCATCCGGGGAGACCCGATCACAGTAGCGGGCGCGCTGACCCAGACGCGTCCAGGCGCCTCTACATCATTGCAGATTGCCCATGTTGAGTCGTAGGCTCAACGATGAACGCCGGGGCAAACAAGGGGGCTTTCTGGACGCACCAGAATGGCGTCAGGATTTCAAGTGTATTGGAATTGCTGCCTTAGAGACGGTTTCATAAAGGCCGTTAAGTTCGCTGAAGAGTGTTCCAGCAGATCAAGCAGCAGCCGAGCTTGAGGAGCGCTTCGTGAATGTCCGCACGACCTTCAAAGCGAATGCGTAGACGGCGGAAGTTGTGCAACCAGGCATGTGTACGTTCGACGACCCAACGGACTCTTCCAAGGCCACTACCGTGCGGGTGACCATGCCGCGCGGCGCTGGTGGGGATGTTGCGCGCGTGGAGAAGGCGTTGGTACTTGTCATGATCGTAACCGCGGTCCGCGTAGACACAGCCGGGACGGCTCAGCGGCCGACCGCGCGCCGCCAATCGGCACGATGGTCTCGATCAACGGGATCAGTTGGGTGGCATCGTGACGTTTGGCGCCGGTCAGGATTGTCGCGATCGGGTGCACCTCACGAATAGCTCGTTCATCAGATCCCATCTGCAACCTCCGATCACGCGATAAGCAGGGCGGCGGTCAGTATCGATCGGCGAGAGCATCCCGAGCGACAGTTTGCTATCGGCGTAGGCGGGTGGAATGAACGGTATTGTTTGACCCTGGGTTACCTGCGTAACCGATTCCGACAAGACTGCCGCCGTGCTAGATGCGGCCATTGTGCTGGTTGTACGTCCAAGGCATTGTACGATTTTCACTGTTGTCCAAACCACTCACAGCAGTCGAACGGTGCATGGTAAATATTTCATTGCGTACGCAAATAGAATATTGATGCCCACCGGCTGAGCGACTCACGATGCTATCAGACAGGATCTACTTGTGGATTCAACTAGTCGATGCAACACAATAGCAACTGCGTGAGTAGCGGGAGTGTTGCACATGAAGCAGAGACCCCGGATCCATTACAGCGAACGCTAGAAGGCAGTGATGTGGGAGCGCTGGCGCAAAGGCGATACGCTCCGACAGATCGCGCAGCTTTTTAACCGCATTCACTCGTCGATCCAGGATAATCGCCGCGTCGCGAAGAATTTCACGAGTTCCGCTTTTGCCCACACGAACAGCGGTTAGGGGATCAGCGCTAGACTTGGCAGTGCTGACCAAAACATGCTCGCTGGCAACGCGTTTACGAAATCAGTTCTCGATGATCAGCGCGCCGAACAGAGCCAGCAGGTCGCTGCCGTCGGGATCGACGCCGTCCGGATCGGCGATGCGGTCTTCCTGCGCGATCACGCTATTGTCGGTCGGGCCGCTCCATACCGGCGAGCAGTGCCCGAGTCCACCGGCCGACAGCAGATCGGCGAGCACGTCAAAGCTGGCTTCGGGTTCGGCGAGCCGGGTCCAGAGCGCGGACGTGTCGCCGGCGCCGGCGGGAATCGCAATGCCGAGCTTGTTGGCCATCAGTTCCTGACGGAAGCGCGCGATGCCGCTCGACGTGCCGCGTCCGTTCAACGAACGGTCGATGGACACGACATCGAGGCCGCCGTCGAAGGTCATGCCGCGCCTGCGGAAGTGGCTGGTGCCGACCATCGCCCAGACGTCGTCGACGATGACCACTGTGCTGCGGAGCACCGCGCTGCGCCCCGGATAACCGATCGGCTGGAACGCGGCCACGCGCAGCGGATCCTGCGCGATCAGCGCCGACAGCGCTTCCGTGCGCTGATTGAGCGCCGTGCGCACCCAGTTGGCTTTGACGGCGGCGAAATCCGGATAACGCGGCACGCAGACCATGACCTTGAGACGCGGATTCGCACCCATGCGCTTGATGATCGCGCCCACGAGATCGATCTCATGCGCGAGCGGCGCGCCTTCAGGTCGCGCGGTACGCGCGAACTGCGGACTCTCGATGTAGATGAATTCGCGCGCCTCTCCCAACGCGCGATTCAGTGCCCACAGCGCGTCGCGCTGGCCGAATCGCGCAGAGTACATCTCGCGCTGCAATTCGCGGCGCATCCGGTCCTCGTTGGCGACGCTGATCGCCGGGCCCTTCGGGAATCCCAGCTTTTGCGCGAGCGCGTCGACGGCGGCCTGGATCGTATCGGTCGGCTGCGGGATGGGAATCGCGGACAGCCCGAGTTCCGGGCTGTCGCAAAACGGCGCGATCGTCTCCAGCATGGCCGCCGAGACGGAGCCGGCCGTATCCGGAGTCGGGAAGTCCCAGTTGCTGCCGTCCGTAGCGGCGAGCCAGCCGAACGTCGTATCGCTGAACGGAATGATCGGCTGCGTGCGCTTGAGTGTGTGGAACGCGAGATCGTAGGCAAGCTGGCCGTCCGCGCGGACACCGGCCGCATGCACGTCGGGGCCGCCCGGATTGCCGGGATTGCCCAGTTCGGGTTGTGCGCAGCGGCTTTCCTGGGTCCAGCGCGCGCCGGTGGTCACCGCGCGCCAGTTCAGTCTGGCGCCCGCCGCGCCGGTCCCTAGCGCGAGCACGGTCTCGAAGCGAGCCTGGGTCGGCAGATGCGGTCCTTGCCGTGGCGCGGTCGTTTCGTTCGCGAAGCGCCGCACGAGATCGAGCAGGGTGGCTGGCGCCGGTCCCGGCGGCGGAGGCGGCGCGGAAAGGCCGAACAGCGACACCGGGGCGATGGCGGTACAGCCGAACACCGACATCATGGCTTTGATCGCCGGCTGCTGAAGCCACGCGAGTCCATCAAAGCGTGCCGCGTTCGTCTGCCACGCGATGGTGGCGATAGATACCGCCACGTCGATCGCCGAGTGCAGTCGACGCGCGCCGCCGCGGCTGGTGGCGACGACGTCGATCGTCAGGCGCGCCGGCGCCGGCAACGGATCGGCCGGCTTGAGACCAAACGGATTGATGAGCAGGATCGGGTTCGGCTGGCCGGCCACGGCGATCGTCGCGCCGCCATTGTCGCGCACGAACGAAGGACGCTCGCCGATCGCGTCGATTTGCTGGAACTGCCGCACGAAAACGCGCACGTGGGTACCGGCGGGCACGCAGTCCGGCGCGATCGTGACGATCACGTCGAGATTGGCGTTCGCGCCGTCGCCGGGCGCGCGGAACGCCGCCGTGACGCCGCGTGTGGCATCGGCGTTCTGGGGAAACCCTGCGTCCCCCGGGTTCGGCGTTGGAAATGTCGGCCAATGGCCGGCCGCCCCGGCTGCCGGCGGCAACGCGACGCTCTCGTCGATCATGGGCGACGCGAGCAGGCCTAGTACATCGGCGCCTGTTTGCGGGAAGCCGTTGCCGATCAGACTCAATGCACCGAGTGCATCCATGCCGTCGATCAGGTAATCGAAGTTGGGCACCGCCGGACGCACGACGGGTTGGGCGAACAATGGCGTTGTGCCATCGTCGCCGGCAATGCCCCCAACGGCGGCGTTGGTGCGGTTGCCGAGCAGATGCCAGCGCAGATCGACGGCGACCGCGCGCAGGAACTGCACCGCAAGCGACACGCCGGCCGGCAACGCGGGCGCGGCAAGCGGCGCCCGCGCGAGTGTCGCGTTGTACGCCCATCCCCAATAGAGCGACGGCTGCACCTGCGAGTTCTGGATCGCCGCAGCCTCGGCAGCTTCGTCGCTGGCGTCGCGGCCGATCGACTGGTTGACGGGCAGGTCGACGAGGCCATTGGCGGGCAGTGCGCCCTGCTGAACGTTGGTGCTGTTGATCACGGCGAGCTGACCTGCACGGCGCGTCGCGCGATATGCATTGCCGTGCGGATCGATCACGTGGATGCGCACGCGCGCCGGGCCCGCTGCCAGATCGGCGAGCAGCTGCGTCAGACTGCCGTCCGCGCCGGGGGCCGGGACCGGTGGCGCGGGCGGGGTCGTATCGGTGACGACGAGGGCAGGCCACCAGGTGAGCAGATCGGAAAACATCGCCGCGACGGCGAGCGGATCGATCGGAAGCCCGCGTGTATCGTGGAACGTGACGGCCAGCGCGCCGGGTAGCCCCAGCGATGCGCCGGCGTAGAACCAGTTGATCGGCTGCGGTTTCGCGGGTACCGCCACGCCATGCACGAGCATCGCGACCGGGATCGGCCGTGCGGGGGCGCCGTAGCGCACCTGCACCATCTGCGCGAGGCGGTGTGCGGCTTCGGGATGCAGTTCGAGCACCGCGACCGTATCGGTGAGGGCGGCACCCTGAACGTCGCTGTATCGCACCGGCCTGGCGTCAAAACGCAGCGCAGCGCGAAACGGCGCGAGCGGCGCGTTCAGCGTGAGCCGCAAGGCGTTGGGATCGTAGTCGGCCGCGACCGGGCGCGTGGTGCTCCACGCGGTGCTGAGATTCGGCGCGACGAGCCCGAGTGCGTCGAGATTGTTCTGCTGGAGCTGGCTGCGGGCGTCGTTGGGCGTGAGCGCCGTGAGCGGTGGGATCAGGGGTGTACTCATGACAAGGTCCGGCTGAACGAAGTGACGCGGCCATCGGGGGCGGCGAGGGTAACGAGTACCGTGCCGCCCTGCTGCGAGCGGATCGATGCGCTGACGCGCGTGTGCGCGGGCGTGCCGGGCGAACCCGGCGAGCGCCGCAGCGGAATGGTGTCCGGATCCGTTTGCAGGTTGTCGTTCGGCCGCGTGGGCGAGATATCGGGCAGCGCGCGCGTGACGCTCGCACCGAGCACCGGGCGCGGCCCGCCCGGAAGCGAAATCGGCAGCAGCGGAATCGGAGTGAAACGCACCGTCAGCATGTACGGGCCGGCCGCGGTCATCGTGATGGGCGCGGTGGTTTCGAAGCTGACGGCGTAGCCACGTCCGACGATCTTCACGACATCCGGATTCAACAGATCGGGCGCCGGCAGCGGCGAGCCGGCCGGCACGTCGATCGCTTGCTCGGTCGCGCGTCCGATCGGATCGGTGAGCAGGATGCGCCCGCACAGCGCGCGCTCCGTGCCGGTGCGCCGCACGCGCACGTGCAGCTCGGTTTGCCCGGCCGCAGCGCCGGGTGCGCGCCACACGCCATGGTTCGCGCCGACGGGCGGCGCTTCGGGCACCGCGTCCAGCGCGTCGGCGCCGGGCTGTTCGGGAAACGACACCATCGGCGCGAGCCGGCCGTCCGATGCGATTTCGTAAAGTTCGACCCGTACCCGATGCGGCCCGAGTGGGGTCGGTTCGACAGGCGCGCGGGTCAGCGCGTCGATCACGACATCCTCGAGCGCATCGCCGGGCCAGTGCCATACCGGCGTCGACAGATCAGGCGGCGTGGCGGGCGGCACGATCACCTCGCGCAATGAGGACGGCGCGGAGCGCGTGCCGTAGAGTCCGCGCGCCGGGTCATGGCCGGCCCATGCGACGGCCCGGTAGTACACGCGCTTCCAGCTGCCGCTCACATCGTCCCGTCCGATGATCATGGCGAGCGGCTGCGACTCGCCCGGCGTCGCCGATTTCACCGGCGTGGCCTGATAGCTCGCATTCGAGCCGTCGATGCGGGCGACCGCCGGCCCCATCGTGTCCAGTTGCGCGGCCGCTTGCGCGACCCGCACGCGATGCAGATCCACGCGCACCACGCGCGCGCCCGACGGGTTGCGCATGCGGATCTGCGCCCGATAGGCGGCCGGCACCACACTGTCGTCGCGCACGCAGCTCACTTCGAGATCGGGCGGCGAGGGCGCCACGGTCTGCGGCGCCGCGTAGGCGATCGGCCGCTTGCGCAGCCCGGCGTCGCCCAACGCCGGCCATGCGGACTCTACTTGTCCGGCGCTGACCGCCAGCACGACGAACAGATGGATTTCCCGGCTGCCGCGCGGCAGCGTGACGGCCTTGCGGGTGTCGGCAAACGGCTGCGCGTCGATGCGCGTGAACGCGCCGCGCGACGGATCGGCGGCGAACGCGTCACGCAATGCGACGAGCCGCTCCGACAGCGTGATCGAGCGCGGCACCGGTGCCAAACCGCGCGCGCTGCGCAGCTTGGTCTCCGTCGTCGTGTAGACGAAGTAGCCGATCGCGCCAGGTGCCGGTGGCCATTCCAGATGAGCATGATGTTCGCCGGACGCGTCGGCCATGCTAGCCATCAACACGTCTTCATGTTCGATCGTCACGACCGGCGGGCGCGGATCGGCGGCCGATGCGACGAGCGGCGCGTCGCTCCATGCGCCGACGCGCCGCGGCAGCCGGAATTCAGTCGCCCGCGCCCAGACCGCGATGCCGATACGGCCGGTCGCGTTGAAGTCGAGCGACAAGCCGGTGATCGTCAACCGGTAGCGGCGCGGTCCCGCATTCGTGGCGGGGCCGTTCTGGGCCGTGTTGCCATCCTGCGAAAGCGGCTCGATCGCGCCTGCCACGCCCGCGGCGCCGCTGCCCAGCGAGGGCGCCGGGTTGCCGTCGAATACCACCGCGAACGGAACGCCGGCCGGCACGCCGAGCCGCGTCTGCAACCCCGGTGGCACGGTGATATCCGCGGGTCCGTCGCCATAGCGCGCCTGCGCATACAGCCTCGCGACGAACTCAATGCGCGCCGGACTGCGCGTGGCCCAGTCCCACGCGAACTCGATGGTCAACGTCGCGGGACACAAGCCCGCGGCGTTCTGGGTATCGAGTGCGCCGCGTAACAAGTCGACCTTTCGTACCGGCGGCTCGCCAAGCGACAGCGATGTCGTCGACCATGCGCTCCAGAGGCCGAACAGGTCCTGATGGGCGACCCCGTAGCGCAGCACATTCGGGTTGGGCGTGCTCGCGAGCGCGTAGCGTTCGTCGAGCGCCTGCAAGCGGCCTGACGCGGTCTGCTCCGCGCTCGCCGTGGCGCCGATCGGCTGCAGCGCCTGCGGATCCTTCGGGCGCGGGGTCATCAGCGCGCCGACCGGCCCGGCGGGTGCCGTGGCCGCGCGCGCAAAACCATAGCTGCCGGCCCGGAACGGCAGGCCGTCGTCGATCTTGTCCCACGACACGCGCGCGACGCCGCGCCAGTCGCCGTCGACCACGCGCGGCGCGCTCAAACCGTCGAGCCTGGCTTGCAGACCGGCCGGCACGGGCGGCGGCAGGCCGACGCCAGGCGAGAATACCATCGCGGCGTACTCGACCGGGTCGGTTTGCCCGTCGAGTCCCTGACCGTATCGCGCGATCACCATGAAGTCCCAGTCGCTATGGGTGGAGTCGTTGAAATACTGGCGGTCGCGCAGCGTCATGGGGGGCAGGTCTTCATCCTCCAGCGCGGTGCCGAAGCCGGTGATCAGCGAGGCGAGCGGATCGGTCGACGCGCCGAACACGAGCGTGGACAATGGCCGGAACCGCGCGACCGCGGCGTTTGCTCCGGCTGCCGGATTGATCGGATCGAGTGGCGGCAGCGTGTGATCGACCTCGTAGCTCGCGTGGTCCCTCGGCGCCAGCGTGGTGATCATCGTGCGCAGCGGGTCGAGGAAGTTCGCTTGGAACGTGTCGAGCATTGCGCGCGGATCGGCCAGCACCCAAGGCGGCGCGGGCATGCCGGCGGTGATCGTTTCATCCCAGCCGTAGAACGGCGCGCCGCGCCGGAAGCGATCGAGCGCGGCGTCGCCGGGCGAGGTCAGCGCGGCGACCAGTCCCTGCTTCGCGTCGAGTCCGGCGACGCCGGCCCAGCTTGCGTCGCTCGGCAGGCCGACGATTTCGACTCTTTTCCAATCCGCGTCGTTGGCGACCGATCCGTCGACACCGGTGATCGACTGCACGGTCAGGCCGGTGCCGAGCAGCACGATCGACTGGATTGCCGGTCCGCAAAGCGCGACCGACTGCGCGCCGTTCGCGAGTGCCTGCATCGCGACGACCGCCGACGCGTATGGTGCCCCGCCGTACGCGATCACGCTGCCGCCGCTCGGCGCCTGCACTGTCAGGCGGACGAACACCCGCGGCTGCGACAGATGCAACAACGTGCGTCCCGCGCTCGTGTACGCGCCGCACTCGATCGGCGATTCGTTGGGGAACGGCATCGCCGGACGGCGCCACACCTCGAACGGCGCGCTCGGGTAGCCTAGTGTGCCGGCGATCAGCCAGCGCAACTGTACGATGCGCGTATTGCCTAGCTGCCGGCGCGCGGCGATGTCGCGCGGATCCGGCGCGCGTTGGATATGACGGCGATACGTCGCGAGCCAGTCGGTGACGGCGCCGAGCAACAGCAGTTTGTTTGGATCGACGATGCGGGGCGTGGCCATAATGTCGTCGGTGAGCGCTCTAGATCGATAGGAAATGTCGTCGTACGGGTTATCAGGGGGCCGGCTGGTGTTACGTCTCTTCCCACGGCGCGCGATCGAGCGTCAGGCCGATCAGCGTCGCACGTGTTTCCGTTTGATTCAGGAACGGCAACGACGGGAAGGTCACTTCGACCAGATCAATCTGCACCGTTTTGCCACGCGAGTTGGGCGCGAGTACGACGAGCGCGCGCTGGCCGCCCGGCGCGCGCAGCAGCCCGTTTGGCGCGACCACACCGGCCGCGCTGCGGTCTTCCAGCACGAGCCAGTCGGTGTCCACGAGCGCCCAGCGCGTCGCGTCGACCGGGCCGGTCGTGTCTTCGACCTTGGCCGGGTAGGGGCGCGAGCGCCACAGCGGCTCGGTTGCGTCGATCAGCACCGCTTCGGGCTGCGGTAGCTGATTGCCCGTTTGCGACCAGAACACGACGATACGAGCCGAACGCGGCACGTCGAGTGGTTCGAGGCCGTGCGCGCGGAACTGGTCGTCGAGTTCCGCGCCGAGCGGCGCGCGTCCCGCGAAAAACGCGCCAATTGCCGCCATCGCCCCCGGATCGCAGGCGCGCGCGCCGACCCGCTCGCCTTGCAGCGAAGCCGCGAAATTCGCAAGTGTCGCGAAGGCGCCGGTCGCAAAGTGACGGCGATAGATTGACGGGCCGCGCGCATCCGCCGGCGCGCCGGCCGGCACCAGTTCGACGTCGAGCAGGTAGCCGGTGCCCGGATCGAGCGGCAGCGGAATATCGACCTGAGTTTGCCGCGTGCGCGTCGCGTCGACCGGAATACAGCTGCCGGAGAGCAGCTGGCTCGCCGCGTCCTCCCATGGCGACAGCAGCGCGGCACCGGCCGGCACCAGCGTCGCGGCATTCACCGGGAACGGATGCGGCACCTCGGCCGTGCCCTTAGGATGATCGCCGGACGACGCTTGCAGCCGGATGCGCAGCTCCTTGCCGTAGGCGCCGAACAGTCGATCAATGTCCGCCGTGTTGAAGACGATGCGTAGCGGTTCGCCGCCGAACACCTGGGTCTCGCCGTCGGCCGGCGCGGTCGTTAGCACCCAGCCGTCGAGTCGCACTGGCATCGGCTGCGAGCCTGTGAAGAGCGGCCCGTGAGGATCGACGGTGAGGTCGCCGGTATCGTCGATCTGCTCGGTCTTGAACCAGAACGTCTGCGTCTTGCCGTCGGTCGTGTTGTCGCCGGTGAGGCGCTTGCCGGTCCACGTCGCGCTGATGCGATAGAGCGAGTTCGCGTACAGCAGCGCGGCGTCGGTGGCTGGATCGCCGAGGACCTGGGTGATCGTGTCGCGATCGTGCTGGATCTGCTTCTGGTCCCAGTCGTAGCGCTCGATTTCCACGTAGCCGAGCGTGCCGATGGCGGCGACGCAGTACGCCGGCGCCAGCGGCCTCGGATCTCCGGGCGTGCCGGCCGCGATGGTTTCGTGCAGCGTGCCGATCTCGACTTTGACGGCATCGGGAGACTTCTCGAGCGCCACGTGCACCGGCATGCTGACGCCGCTTTGCGGCCACGCAAGCAGTTCCGCGATGCCGTCGGCCCATGGGCCTGTCGCGTCGATCCAGCGCGCCGGCAACGGGCGCGTGGCGATCCGGTCGTCGATGCTGACGGTGTATATCTGCACCTCGTTGCCGTGCCCATCGAGCGCGCGGATGACGACACGCTTGCGCTCCAGCGCGTCGCCAGTGACGAACAGCAGCAGGTCGAGTTGAGCGAACGCGCCTGTATGGACGACCACGACATTATCCAGCGATGGTAGCGCAGCCGCGCCGCCCGCGTCCGCCGCGACCGGGATGCCGAGCGCGCGCAATTGCGCGTCGATGGCGGCGCTGGTAGTCGGGTTGCCGAAGACGACCGCGCGGCCATCGTCGAACAGCGGCGCCTGCAGCAAGCGCGCCTCGCATCCGTAACGTTGCGTCGGGCGCAGCGGCGGTGGGGTGTAGGGGCCGAGTGCCGCGTCGCCGAATGTGGCGTCCAGCGCGGCGGCGGCGATCGGCTCGCCATTCTGCAAACGCCGCAGAATTTCGCCGACCGGCACGGCTAGATACGCGCCCGTAGTCGTGTTCGCGCCGACCTTTGCGCCGATCTTGTCGTAGAGCACGGTGGAGATTCGAATCGATTGCTGGTCGGGGCTACGAACGAGAATTTGCGCGACTGGATCGTCGAGCGGCAGCATGGCATCGTTGCCGGGAGCGTCGCTGACGGGACCCCGTCCGCCCACCGCGACGCGCGGCAACGCGCGCGGATCGCCGGTCACGCTGCCCACCGCGCGCGAACACGGCACCGCCGCACCGATGACGATCGCGGGCAGGATGCCGCGCGCGCCGTCCAGTTGCATATTGCCGCTGCGCCAACGTTCGGCGACGGGGAGCGTGGTATCGGGCGCCACCGAGCGGCGCGTGTGGGGCGGGTCCGGCCACGCCACGCCTTCGAGCCGCCAGCCGGTCGACGACGCGCCCAGTGACTCCCAGCGAAACGTCCAGAGCACTTCGGCGGCGGGCGCCGCGTTCTCGCACACCGTGCCCCAGCGCTCGCGCACGCCGTCGACGAGACGATCGGTCAGTTCGGCCGCCTTCGTCGCCGGCGTGGGCTCGGCTGTCAGCAGGCCGAGCTGCGCCAGCGGGTTCTTGCCGGTGGGATCTTTAGCGACCCACCACGCCGCGAGCGCGGTCGTGCCCAATACCGCGGGCGTCAACGCATCGCCTGTCGCCGGGTCGATGCGATCGAGCGTCAGCGCCGACAATTCGTAGTGATAGTTCACGCCGCTGCGTTCAACGTCGCCGTTCTGCGGCAATCCCGGCGCGGGGCCGATCGGCACCGGCAGGTCACCGAACTTCGGCGGCGCGGTGACGACGGGCAGCACGTTCATCGACACGACGGGGATTGCGTCGACGGGCACGACGACGAGGTTCTGATCCATGAAGCCGGGACGGTTGTCACGCGCCAGCGCATCGCCAAGGCTGGTATCGATGCCGCGATCGACGGCCGAGCCGATCGCGAGCGCCGGTGATCGGCTCTTGATCGATACGCTGCCGACGAGCGGCGGCAGCGGGGCGGGCGGCGGTTTCGGCGCGCTGATCGTGATATCGACGCAGCCCTCCAGATCGATGAAGAACAGGCTCACATGGCCACACACGGAACCGTGAATATAGAGGCCGAGCGAACCGCCCGGCTGTTCGTCGACGATGACGGTAAGCCGCGCATCGGCCCCGACCGACACGATGAACAGACGCAATTCGCCCGAGACGAAGATCGTGCCGGCGAGCACGAATGGATCGAGGCCCAGCACGGCGTCCATGCCTCCACCGATGCGCAGGTACAAGCCGATATCGGTGCTCCCCCACGTAAACGACGCGGCGACACCGACACCGATACCGAAGCTTTCGATCGGCGGCAATTCGCCGTACTTCGGCAGACCATCGCCCTTGAAGACGAGATAGCCCGTACCCCTGACGATCCCAAGCACGTCGACTTCGACCGGCTGGCCGCCGAGGTCCGGGCGCCGCCCCAGGTAGATATGCCACTGCTGCATGTTCGGCGGAAACGGAAACAGCGCCTCGACCGGGATCACGATCTTGATCAGATGCTCGATCTCCCACTGGATCAGGATGCCGATCATCAGATGGTCCGGCGTGATTTCGATAACCGCCAGCACACCCTGGGTACGGCCGACCGAATCCAGCCCCTTGGGCGGCGTGATGATGCGCGCGTTCATCAGAATCAGCACGCGCGGCCCCGGCAGCTCAATCAGCAGCGTGCCGTCGAGATTCATGATCACGCCGCCGTCCATCGTCCCGATCAGCATGCCGAGGCCGAACGACCACTGATCGAGATGCGGGCGCCATAGATCGATCTGCTTGTGCGCGTTGTACAGCAGCTCCGGATGACCCTCGGCCGCTTCGAGCCAGGCCAGCGCCGGGATGCTGCTCACGCTGTGAGCGGCCGCGCCCGCGTCCGGGTTGCGCTCGTAATGCATGCCGAAGATGCCACGAAAGCCCATGATGCCGAGGCCCGAACTCGCGAGCGGCAGCGCGACCGGCAGCACGACGTTCATACCGACGTAGACGCCGGTGGCCTTGTGGCCCGCGCCGTCGTCGATGGCGGTGACGGCGAGCGCCGCGCTCACGCGCAGGCTGATCGGGCGCAGCGTCAGGTCGATCTGACCGGCGATCCCCGAAATGGTCGAGCCGTCGGCGCCCGTGCCGTTCGAGATTTTCAGGTAGCCGGAGCCGACCAGCGCACCGGGAATGTCGACCGATGCGCCGAGTGCGGTCAGCTCGGGCGGGCGCAGGGTGTCGAGATAGGCGCGCACTCCCGCGCGGTCGATCCTGATCACACCGAGGTCGACGTCCATGCCGATGTCGACTTCGAGCGTGAGCGGATTGGTGCGCGACAGGCGCGCCGCGAGCACGCGCAGGATCTGATCGAGCGGTTTCGCGAGCTTGAGCGTGCTGCCGTCCTGCAGATCGATCGAGTAGCCGCGCGACGCGTCGAACACCGGGTGCAGCGAGAAGGCCGGCGTGCCGTCGTCGTTGCGGTTGCCCAGGCGCAGCCCAATCGCCTTGTACCGAACCCGCAGCGGCTTCTCCGGGGCAATCGTGACGATGCCGGCGATGTCCATCGACCACTCGACGCCGAGATCGAAAAGCAGGATGTTCTCGACCGCGTCGCCGTACGCGCGCTGGAGAAATTCGACGCCATAAAGCATGACCCGCTCGGTACGGATCCAGTCCATGCCGGCGCCGGCGATGATCAGCGGCAGACCCAGCGCGGCGGCCGTGAGCGCGCCGTCGACGACGCGGCTCGGACCGTCCGCGTCCTTGTCGAGGCCCGTGGCGCCCGCCACCAGCATCGGCCAGAACGACAGGCACGCGCCCATGAAGGTCAGCGCGACGTCCTTGTCGGCCGGCTGGGGCTCGCCCGGCACCCAGCCCCAACACATCAGGCCGTCCTTGTCCGCGGGGTCCGCGCCGATCGCGATTTTGGTGATCAGCACACCGGTGGCCGGATCGGATTGCTGCAACACCTGGAACTTCGTGATGCCGTCAGCCGGATTGTCGGCGGCAGTCGGCTGGCCTTGCTGCAAGGTTCGGCCGGCGGGCAGGGTCTGGCCGCCGAGCTTGCCGGTGGCCGCGAGCTTCTGTTCGGCCGCCGTATTGAAGTCGATCTCAGCATCGATCTCAAGCGCGATCAGCTTCGAGCGGACGATGCGGAACTTGAGCGCCGCCGAGCGGAACCAGTCGGGCGTTTTCGAGGCTTCCAGTGGCGGATCGACGATGACTTGCGCGGGCGGTGGCGGTGCGGCCGCCGGGCGTTTCACCGTGGCTTCCGAACTGGTGTCCGGGATCGACAGGTTTTGCCCGAAGTCGATATGCGCGGTCCACCAGTCGCGGCGATTCGGGTCGCCGTGCGAAAACCAGTCCGTGGCGGCGATCCAGCTGTCGATCAGCGCGTCGGACATCGGCGCAGTATCGGATGGGACGAGCGGCGCGGAGTTGACGACGCCCGGAAACTTCCGGCTGAAATAGGTGCGGGCGCCGAGCGCGCGGCGCCGGGCCAGCAGGTAATTGTGCTGGCGAAACGACGTGTCGTTCTTGCCTTCGTAACTTGCGTGTCCGGTGATCCGTACCTTGCTGAAGTCTTGGATGCGCGAGAGATAGGGGGCGTACGCATCCTCCGGCGCCTGATGCACGCCTTCGCGCAAGTTCGAAGTCTCGCTGAGCGCACGCTGCGTCGATACATTCTGGCCGCAGTGGACGTAGCGTTCCAGCGTGGTCGAGGTGTTGCCGTCCGCATCGTTCGGGCGGTCGAAAAAGAAGTAGACGTCGATCCCCGACGGCGCCGTCGAGCCGGGTTTGCGCGCGCGCACTTGGTGCGTTTCGCCGGCGCCGACGGTTACCGTGAGAAAGGGCTGCGGAGCCGACTCGTCGCCGTTGTCGAGTTGCCAGCAGAGTCCGGTATCCTGCGGGACGGTGCCGAGCAGCACCGCGTCGGCGTTCTGCGACACGATGACGATTGGCGGCGATCCGGAGGCGTTCTCCAAGGTCGCGACGAGCGCCGGCAACGGTGCCGGGGATGTGGTGCTCGGCGGCGCAGGCAACGCCGGTTGTGGGTCGCGCCGGTGCGCGTGAATCGTGAGCGTCGCGGTGACCGGCGTGACACCGGCGTCGGTTACCGTGACGATGACATCGAATTCGGGCTTCGTGGACAGATCGATCGCGAACGCGGGGCCGGTTTGCGTCGCGCCGCCGTCGATGCTTACCTGACGGTTATACGGCGCGCGCCCGCCGGAGGCATCGACGATCAGTGTCGTGGCCGCGGGTAGCCACGCGTTCGCGACGTTCGCGCTGACGGTTTCGATGCCGATCACCCGGCCGGTGGAATCGATGAAGCGCGCACCGATCTCGATCGTCGACGAACCCTGGTTGACGAGCGCGGCTTCGAAGTCGCCCCATAGGCCGTCTTGCGGACGAAAACCGATCAGCAGTTCCTTGACGCCCGCTTCGAAGGCGAGATCGCGCAGGCCGTCCGGCGCGATGAAGATGCGCGCTTCCGGCAGATAGAGTCCGATCCAGTCGTCGCCGACGCCGCATTTTTCCAACAGCGCGGGCGGCGTCGACACGCTGCTTAGGTCGAGCGTTGCGCTGCGGAACGCAAAGCCGAACGACGTGCCGTCGATCAGCGCGTACGGGGGCTGCATCGAAATCAGTTCGGAGACTTCGGTGTCGCCCGGGTCGTCGAGGCTTTCCACGCCTGCGCCGGTGAAATTCGCGATGAGTTGCGCGCCGAGCGCATTGCCATGCGTGACGCGAAACTTGAAGCGCGGCAGCGTGAACGTGACTTCGGTGAAGGCCGGATCGGGCACCAGCGTGCCCAGCGGACTCAGCTTCGCCGGCTTGAACCACGGTGGACGCAACGTCGGCAGGTCGAGCACCAGATCGAGGACGAAGCCGCTGCCGGGGTAGTCGGACATCGGCGTGTCGATGGGCAGCGTATCCCAGCTATCGAACACGTCGCGCGTCGGCGTGAAACTCGCGGCGCTGATCGCCGCCACACCTTGCGCGATGATGGCCGAGCCCGCGCGCGGCACGAGAAGCTCGAATTCCACCGTCGTCTGATGGATATCGAAAACCGGCGCGAGGCTGGTGGGATCGAATGCGGGCGCGCTTTCGTCGACGCCGCCATCGAAGCGAAAGCTGCCGCTACCGAGATCGAGACTCAGGTAGCCGTCGAATTCGCAGCGACCGCGGATGACGATCGCGAGGTCGTCGGAAGCCGTTTCGAACGAGACGACGCGCAGCATCGAAAGCCATGCATGTTGTTGGCCAAAATTCTCGGCGCGCAGCACGTACGGACAAACAAGGTCCAGCAGGGCGAGATTGGCCATGATCGCTCCTTCGCTTCCATCGCGCGGACGAACGGCCCAGAAACCGCGAGGCCCGTGTCGCGCGCTGCAGGACTGATTTGTCTTCGTTGGGTTGACCGTCTTACAGCGTGCTTTTGTACCCTGACTTCGTATGCTGCCCATGCGATCAGAATCTTACAAATCGCCGCGCAGCTTTAAGCTAAATCAGTTCTATAAGTAGGCTGATTGAAAGTCAAGGCGTCCATTGGAATGGACAAGAGAGCTGGGCGCTTTTGCACAGCGACACAAGCGGGACGACTCGGTAGCCGCGCTCGACCATTTCCGCTTTCACGCCGTGCGGCATACCTGGGCGAGTTGGCGCGTGCAGGCCGTTACACCATTGCCGCGGCGGATGGAACTGGGTGGCATGGCGAAGTATGAAATGGTGTTGCGCTACGCCCACCTCGCTCCGCACGCCGATGCGGTCACGATATCGGCGCGGAACGGATCGGGAGGCCCGGGTGTGACGAGATAGGGCCCGGACGGAGCGGAGGCCACGGCGACGTACCCGATAGGCTTTCCGCATGAATCCTGCTAAGTTTGCTCGTCCTTTTGAGGGAGACCATCATGAAAACGATACTTAACATCGCCATACTGTGCGGTGCCGTCGCTGTTTCCAGCGCGGCATACGCGAACTGCTTCGGCAGTCCGAACATGCAGACGTGCAATGACTCGAGCGGCAACTCTTATACCGTCAACCGGATGGGCACCATGACCACGGTGAATGGCTACAACGCTCAGACCGGCAACTCATGGAACGAGACGACCAACACCTACGGCAACACGACGCAGATCAACGGCGCCGCCGCGAACGGCCAGCACTGGAACGAAACAATTCAGAATTACGGCAATGGCAACCGGACCGTCTACGGCACCGATTCCCGCGGCAATGCTTACAACCACTACTGCACGTCGTACGGCTGCAACTGATCCGCACCGCGTCCGCCGGATAGCACCGGACCTGTAGAGCGGTCGCCAACCTTCCATCTCGTGCCTGTGACATGGTTGAGCCGATCACAACATCTTTGGCACTCGGCGCCGCTGGTGCCGTGAAGGATCTCGCACAAGATCAATTGAAGGGCGCCGTCGGAGACTGCCTCAAGGATACGGCAATTGCCCGGTTAAGCACTCTTCGTGCGGATCAGTTCCTCGCGGCCTTCGTCGACGAGGTCCGCAAGGAGGCGGACGTCATAACAACGTCTGCCAACCTCGACGATCTGTTGAACGCGATTGCAAAGAACGAAAAGCGCACCAGTGCGCTGTTCGACGCATACAGGCGGGTGGCACTGTCTGCGAGTCGCGTGATTGGCCCGAAAGTGATCGGCATGTACGCGCTCCTTTGAGTCAACCGGTTATTCCCCGGGTATTTCGCGAACGTGATCTTCATCGCGGTGGGCGAGGTCGACGCCCAGAGCTACGAGGGCGCGGAGCATCTCGAGCACCTGAAGCAGACCATGACGTCGTCTCTCGACTACTACGTGGCGCAGTGCCAACGCCACGGGCAGGCAGCCGAGTATCGGATCGCATTCGGTACGCACCCCGTACTCGAATTCATGAATCTCGCCGAAAAGGCGATGGACGAGTATCCCAACAGTGTCTGCTTCGCGAGCAAGCTGATTTTCCGGCGCGTGAACTTTCTAACGGTCTGGCTGCATAACCAGACCCCGGCCGAGATCCAGACGCGCCTGCATTTGCAGGGCAAGCAGATGGTGCGGCTTCCGATGAATGTGGGGTGAGGGAGAGGCGTCTCACTATAGTCACGTGACGGTTGTCGCACGAAGCCAACAAAGCTTCACGAACATGCCTGGTTTGTTCAGGTCGAAACGGAGTGCTTATGCAGTACTGATCTCTTTTTTATGCCATTTATAGACCGATCCAGGTAGGCTTGAGAGTATGTGAGCCAATGCCGTAACAGGACTATCGTATGGCCACTCTAGCGTACATCAAGCATCGAACTGATTTTAGGCATCCGGACGATATCGGTGCGAGAGCCGACAGCAGACGCGTGCATTTACAGCGTATGCGTGTGATCGGCGTTGCCGGGGCGCTCGTTGCAGTTGTCGGGGTCGCGTCGGGCTGGCCTGTTTTAGGCTTGTCCATATACGTCGTATCGCTCGCGCCGCTGTCCATCATTTCCTGGTGAGCCCGCGGAAGTCATGCCTCATACAAGCGATTCGATGCAAGTCGACGACTGCTACGTACAGGATCCTGTGGACACTGGACGTATGGTAATTAGACCGTTCGACCCCGAGCACGATTCCCGAACCCACATCACGAAGCTGCTGCGTCGCGCGGCTGCATCCGTCGACGTGGTGGGTGGTCCCCGGTGCCACGACGAGGCAAGGGAGCGTGCCATGCATCGCAGCACAGTGGACGAAGCGTGCTTCGTCGCTGTGTGCAAAGGACGAACGGCGGGAACGCTAACGTTGCAGGGCCCGGATCCGGCTTCAGTCTGTCGGCACTTTCGACGACCGGATGTCGCGTCGATTCTCCGGTATGGCGTGGAACCATCCTGGCAACGGCGAGGAGTCGGCCGCGCGCTGCTTTCGTTTGGCAATCGCTGGGCCGCGATGCATGGATATTTGCAGCTCGCTCTTGATACGCCGGTGGATGCGCTGCGCCTGCTCGAGTTCTACCATTCGCTGGGCTTCCGGCTGGTCGATACGGTGCGTTTTCCGGGCTGTGAATATGACAGCGCCGTTCTCAGCCGGCCGAGTCTCGCCGGCTGGCCGTGCGCTGCGACGTCCCGCGTTAGCTATCGGTCTGGATGAGCGAGCCGGACTGAACGGTCATTGTGACACCGTAGCCCTTTACGATCTTTTTACTTGCGCGCTGGCAACGGCACAATAGAATGTTCGAATACCGAAATAGTCAGAACGGTTCCCATGAGCCTCATTCGAAGTCCACGTCCCCCAAGTCGCTTTGCTGCCTGACCGGCAAGACGTCTGCGTCTCTCTCCTTGAGCCACCGTCTTGCCAGCAGGCGAGCGGTGCGCGTCGTTTCGATTCCTCCTGTGCAACTTGTCACGCTATGTGGATAGCTCAACTGCGGCTATTGGGCATGGCAGTGCCGACTCGCCGCGTTCCGTGCGATGCCGCTGCAAATAACCGGAATCGGACTGGAAGTCTGGTTATTGTTGCGCCTCCGGCGCAGTCATCGTAGCGCACGGGGCTGCGGAGAATTCCGCCGCGCATGATCCGTGTTGAGGGAATGGCATATGGAAACGCCAATTGCAGAGCGTCAAAAGCTCGGTTTGCTGCGACTGAGCGCACACGAAATGGCAGCGTTGATGCTGCTCGACTATGCACCTGTCGAGGTAGACGTGGAGGATCCTGATATGACCGTCCTTCGCGACGCCGGCCTCGCGCAACGCACTGACCACGAACCGGGCAGACAGGAGTTCTCGATTACGCGCGAGGGCATCGAGATGTTGCGGGTCCTGAGTATGCGGACTGCCCGGAAGGGCATCGTCGGTCGGCCTGCTCCACCCGGCGTGACGGTAGTGCATCAACGGAAAAAGTAACGTTTCTGGTGGTGAGAAATTTCCCACACTTTTTTGAAGATAATTGATAAGTAGTACTGTATTTAATGCTGTTAACGATGGGAGTTTTACCATGTTCGAAATTAACAAGAACTACACTCGCGAATTCATTCATTCGGCATGTGGGGGCAGCAAACAGGCCTTCCTTCCCGCCAGGAACGGGAAGGTCGTGGCCGCGTGCCTGCGGATGGATCTCAATCCGCAGGCGCCGGACATCATCATTTGCGACGGCAGCGCTTCGGCTCGAGCGGCTGGCAGGACACTCGCAGGCCAGCGGGACGCCATTCCGGTGTTCATCAAGATGGAGGTCGACTCGTTTCGCTTTGTCGGTCTGTTTGCAGTAAGCGAGTCCTTGACCGCACGCCTGGACTGCGCGCCTTACGCGCGCAACACCGCGTTCACACCCGGTCAGGTATCTCGCGTACTGAAGATGAAGCGTTGCTAGTGCGCGTCCATCAACGTCCAAAGCATGAGCGGCGGTGATCGACCGCCGTTAGCAGGCGCTCGACGGACCCTGCATTTTTATGCGATTTTTCTGCCCGGAGACGATCTTTATTCAAGATTGTTCGTTCGTCGCGTGTAGTGTGTCCACTTGTTCCACCGGCACAACGCAAACGAACATGAACAACAGTTTCGGTGACCGGCCGGGCGTTCGTATGTGCGGCCTTCGCGCTATTGTTTTCGCGACACTCCTGGTCGCGAGTTCTCTCAACGTGACGACATGCAGCGCCGAGGAGTCGACCGTCGTGCCGCCCGACGCCGTCTCTGAAGCCGCAACCGCGAGCACCCCGACAGCCGAAGATATTGCAACCATGCTGAACGTGCGCTTTCATATCGGGCTGCGTGAGGCCTTGAGGATTGGCGAGGCGGTGATCAATGCCGCCAGGCGCGATACGATCTCGCCATTCCTGCTGCTCGCGGTTATCGCCGTGGAATCTGATTTCAATCGTTTTGCGGTGAGCGTCATGGGTGCCGCTCCAGGCGTCGGCTTGACTGCGCGCGATTGAGATAACCGTAGATATAGAGTTTGAGCAGAACGGCCGGATGGTAAGACGGTCGGCCCGTGATCGCGGGCGTGGTGCCTTCAAATCCCATGGAAGCCAGATCGAGCTCGTCCACAAATGCGTCGACTATCCGGACGGGATTGTCTTCAGCGATAAAGTCTCCGAGACATTCCGGCAGCAACGTGGCCTGATTGCGGTTTGTACCTTCGACAAGTCGCCCCATCTCCGCCTCTCGCGCTAACAGGTTGATTCAGTCTAGGCGATCGCACGGGTTTTGACACACCCTCGGCCCACAAGGGACGGTCGAGCCAAGGTGGACGAGATGGCCGCTTCCTGAGGACTGCGGCCGTTCAAATGGTAGGTTCACCTGCTCGCGGAACAGCCGCTTCTGGCCTGTTTCGTTTGCAAGGGATTTCTCCGGGAGTCAGGCTCAGGGCCTTGTTTTTGGCGATGACTAATCGTACGCCGAACGGCGGATAGCCACCCCATTTTCCACAGATTCTGTAAAAAATGGCGCATCGGAATCGTGGTAGCAGGTCCAGTTTGGCAACAAGTTATGCTCGTTACGGCTATCGACTGCCGTACAGTGGTGATCAACTTGGATTTTCCGCTTTCGGTGCCTGAGGATCGCGCGATGGAGCGCATTTAGCACCGTCACGCTCAATGTGATTTCATTGTTGCCATTCCACGCAGGGAGATTCGCGAGCGCCTCAATTTCCTGATCAGTGAGGTTCTTCAAAAACGCCGACGCGGGCATCCAGGGATCCTTCTCCGCGGTGATGTCACTGATAAATAGCGATTTTTCATTGGGATCGAAACACGGCATCAGGTTGTTGTACCGGACGCGTGCGCGCCCGCTCACGCGACTGAAAAGCTCTTCGCAAAACGCAACGCTTTTCTGTGGGGACCGGGGGGATTTTTTTTGCTTAGCGATCGATGCGTTATCGACAGTTTGCGTTTTTTGTTGCCGACGTGGATGCTCCTCAAATTCCAGATGGAGTACTTCTGTAGCGGGCGCGGCGATACAAGTTTTGCCCGTACGGGCTATGACGCGGCGTGCGGTTACGGCGATCCGATAGACGGTTGTATCTGTCTCCGTCGCGCCCGCGGCACTCACGAAGCCATTGACATGCTCTTCCATGACTTCGCCCACTGCGGGCAGTGCGGCCAAGCGTATGGCAGAAAACGGGAAATCCACACCAGTGATCTGCAGGTCGCCACGCTTCGTCAGTTCACACTGAAGGTGCGGCGCATTCAGTATTTGCTGGCGCGTCAGAGCCTGCGCAGCGTGATCGAGACCTGCTTCGCAGGTATGGAGTATCGCAGTCGCATGGCGCTCAGCAAAGGCTGCCTTCATGAGCGGCCATACATCGTCTGGGTTGTAATTCAGTTGCCGGCACCGCACAGCAAACAGTTCGGTGTCTGGGACAAAATGCTGCGCTTTCGCGAGGCTGCTTGCTTCGCAATCGGACTTCGCGAATGCATAAAACGACGTATAGCCCAATGCGGCCGCAATCATCTCCTGGCCGTGATTTTTACCAATACTGGTGGGGGTTCTCTTACTGTACGCGCGCAGCGCAAATGCAATACTGGGTACTGTGGGTTCAACCATCATGCGTCCTTTGTAGGTCTGCGTAAGCCACTCGAGCGTTTTTGTGGCCCCGCACACAAAGGGAGGCACTGGCGAAACACTGCTGCAAAAAGGGAAGCGTGATTGTCGGTGCGAGTCGCTCGAAACTCAGCCGGACAGGCTCGAGCGAGACCCTACAGGATTTGAGAATCTACGTCAAGCGGTCGATGTGATGATGTCTTGGGTGCGCGATTCGTTGCCAACAGAAACATAGTTGGACGTATGTCTGGCGATCAGCTTTCCGAGAGCTTGCATCGACGGTCGTCGCCGTCATCTATTGGGCAAGGGCTCCTCGGATGAGTGGCCGAAGTCATCTTTCTATGCAGGTCGGCGCAGACGCCGGGTTGCATGGCAGAGCTTCTGCTTCAACAGATCCGATTGCAGTTAACAAGGCACAGCAGCTAACGGGCCGCACGCGGCAGCATGGATCGAGTCCGTGGGGCTATGCAACGCAGCGGGAAACGAGCGAGTCATATCGACCCATACCCGACATCGGCAGTACGGGTTTGGGCGCCCAGAAGCTGACGCTCGTACAGTCGAGCAACGAAGGAGATGTCGCCGCAGGCCCGTGCTCCCGATGGAGGTTTGCTGCCCCTTAGAGCGCCGGGGACAGTCGCCCTGGTACCGCTGCATTGCAGTCGACCGCTGTCTACCCCTGGGGCAAGGCTTCAATTCCGCCCTCGGCCAAAAGCGCTGGAACTTTGCTCTCTGCGAACAACGTTCGCAACAACCGTCCGAAACGGTTCTCTTTCTCGGCTCTGACGATGCGCCGGCATGCTTCCAAGAAATTCATCCCAGCCTGGCCGAAGTGTTTCTCGCACATTTCGTGCTGCTCGAGAATGTCCAAACTTTTGAGTACGAAAAGCTTGAAATCACGACCTTTCAACGTGCGCATCGCAGTCTCGAAATCGTCGATCGTAGCCGCTCTCATCGCCGCTTCTTCCCGATGGCCCCATCCGTCGTTCTCAAGAAGGTGCTTGATGGCATCGACGACGGTCGCACTGTGAGTTCGAGCATCGCGCGCATCGTCGATTGCTGCCTTAAGTTTTGGGTGTAGCGGCTGACGGAACGGTAATTCCCCGAATTCGGCCTTGTCGGCGATGGTCGCGAAGTGAACCAACCAACCATCAATCAAAGCTTCTTCAAGTTTGGCACCGCCAGGTAGATCGGCCATTTGTTTTCCGAGCGCCGTGACAGTGTAGGCGTCAAGGTCGCCGACTCTGGCGATGAGCTTGACCGCATCAGCTACGAGATCGTCGTCGCAGTCTGTGACGTCCCAATTGAAACGTTCAAAGAATGCGTGCGCGAGATTTCTAGATTCGGTGCGATTCTCATTGCGTTGGTAGCCTTGGACGATGGCCTCAATCGCCTTTGCGTCGTGCTTTCCGTCGCAAACGAAGGCAACAACCAGTTCTTCAAATTCGTCCGAAGAATTGATCCCTAGCCTTGACAGCAGAACTTTCCATGCGGCCGGCGTTGAGTCCTCGGCTTTGTCCTTTGACGCATCGCCTTCCTGCCCGAGGTAGCGCCTCACAAAGTCGCTAGAACCTCGGTTGTAGCCTGCGACATACTCCAGAGTCGGCCCGTCCTTGATGGCTTTGTTTGCAAGAGCAGAAATGAGCACAATCGAGGGAACAGTTCGTGCCTGTATCGCGAGAGGCATGTCCCCAGTCGCACCGAGGAGCCGAACCACAAGACGGTAAGCCTGACGGATGACCCGGATATTGGTGATCCCGCACGCGTCCACCGCAGTCCTGGCCGTCGCGCGGTAAGGGCTATCCAAGTTCGGAACCGCGATGTCAAACGCCTCCCCAGGTGACGGCGTGAAACGAAGTTCTTCTTCGACCACCTTCTCTCGGAACGCCGCCCAGAGCGCGCTGTCGGTAGGTGCGGAGAACTGGTCCGAGTTGAGAATCAAGAGGAATCGCGTACCAAAATTCTGAGAGTATTCGTCGACGAAGCCCAGGACCTCGTCAACTGACAACGAGGCGTGCTTGCGTTCGATGTCATCGACGACTACGAATCGGTTGCGCAAGGCGACAGGAACTGCTACCAGCGCAAGCTCGTCGAGCGCCGAAAAACCCTCGTGGACCTTCTTCAAGGCGTCGACGCTGACCTTCCAAGTCTTCATCAGACCTTCGGTCAACGAGCTGCTGTCACCGCCTACTGGGAGCGCGCTTTGGACCACCTTGAGCTTGAGCTGATTGATATCTTTCAAGCCAAAGAGGGACACGTAGCGCGCGCCTTCGACAATCGGGTCCTGCGACTCTTTGCGAATCTCGTTCCAGAGGTGGGTTTTGCCGGTGCCCCATGCGCCTGTCAGCGCGATGACTTTTAGGTCGGCGTTGTCGATGAGCGAGATCAACTGCGTTTTAGATTGTTCGATCGTCATTTGCTTTATTCGGTGCTGAATCCAGCAGGCGGTCCCGCCAGTACGACGTTTGGGTTGCATCACTGGCGCACTCGACCAGCCAGCTCCTGTGAAGATTGTTCGAGATTCGAGGAGAACGCGTCGTCATATCGCAATTCTAAGTCAGCACCGGGCCACCGCGAGTTTATGGGCCGCTCCGAAGCTGCCGTTCTCGACCGGCAGCAAATGGCCGAAAGTGATCGAACAGGAGATTGGTGGTCACTACTTCGCCGGGTCTATCCATCCCGGGCGAAGTCCGCGAACGTGTTCTTCTCGTACCTGCTCGATCGATTCCGCATTGCCTAGATCGGCCTCAATCTCGCCGACGCAACCCCAGCAGTCACCGCCACAGTTCATCGACAAGGGGTCGTCGGGCTGATCGAGTGCTCGCCCACATATCCGGCATTTCATCGGTCAGCTTCCAAAGTGTGAATCCGCCAAATTGTCAGCGATTTACCCCGGTATGTCGAACGGCCGCTCCTGGCCGCACTGCGTCCCATGACCGAACGCGGCGCTCGTCCCCGACCCACGCCCGCATGCAACTGGCATAGCCGACCCGGAGCAGCCAGTTGATTTACTCCAGAACGGAGATTCCGGATGGTCAGGACTTTTACCCTCGGCATTTGCGGAGCTTGAGATTCAAGTGAGCACAGAACGCGACCGTAAGCGTCAGAGCATACGCACATACAAGAAGTTGAATTGCCAGCCCAAGTGCCACTATGTGGTTGTCGGGTCCCGAATACGTGCTCTCCTGATGGTGCATTGCCAACTGAAGGATGGTAAGGCCGATGCCTCCAACAAACAGAGGGAACGCAATACGCCATAGTTTGAACAATGCGATCGCGCCGCCCAGCTTCGCTGCCATCGTCAGCCCGAAGAGTGTCCAGCCCAGCGTTGTTAATGAATCGACGGCTGTGCGTGCGTTCACAGAAAAGGGCGCCGAGTGCCAAACGATGAGCAGTCCACCGGCGGCAGGCACAATAGTTATCAGATAGTAAAGAAATACAGCCCAGACTATCCATTGGCCGTTTTGGCTTTTTTGCATGCATGCTGGTCTCGGAAGATGGTCGCTTCGACTGCCCTCTCGGTGGCGATACGCGCCCATCTCGCATGATGAACGCTGGGTTAGGTGCTCGCTGGTCTTCTTTCTTCTCATCGAGGCTACCAACGGACTGTCGACGATGCACGGTGCGTTGCCGAACTTCCGTTCATGGCGTTCCAGGAGTTGATCAACAGGCACGCAGGTGAGCTTCTCGCCGGGCGCGTTACGCCTTATCGCACGCGAGCCACCACCGCTGAGGCCCGTTGTCATGTTTAAGACACTCCACGATGCGGTGCGCATGACACCGAGTTCGCGCAATCTCAAGCAGGAGAACGTGTGCGGCCTCGTGCTGTACTGGTACTACCCGCGGTCGGTCACTGAGCAAATATTGTGTGTGCAGCCTTCACAACATCTGTGACGCGAAAGTCCGCCGTTTGTTTACGCATGCGCCTGAGCGCTGCGAGCGTCATCGCCTTGCGCACGAGCGCGTCGGCATCGGCGATAGTCCGGCCGCGGAGAAGCCTGATTGTATGGACCACGGCTCCTGTTTCTACTTTCCAGGCATTGTCCAGCTTACTGGCGAAAATTGTTCGCACGTACGCCGCCATTGCCCTGTTTGTTGGAACATCGAACAGGATTTTTTCCTCAAAGCGCCCGCTGCGCACCGCAGCCGCGTCAATGCGCGCGTAGTGGTTGGTTGCCCCAATGAAGAGCACATCGGGTGTCCTTCCCGCAGCCCCATCTAGCGTGTCGAGGATCTTTTCAGTCAGCATTCCGTGGCCTGTGTGGCGTCGGTCCTGCAGGATTCCATCCGCCTCATCGATAAACACAACGCACGGACGGACGTCACAGGCTTCGCGGTACAGCCGGTCCCATGACCTCGGGTCTGCAATGATGTCGGCGCCGGTTGTCTTCAGGAACGCCCATTCGCTTGCCTTTGCGAGCGACATCGCCGCCTGGGTCTTGCCTGTTCCGGGGGGGCCGACAAACATGACGCCGCGCGGAAGCGTCGAGCCGAGTTTTTCGAGATTTTCAGTTTCCTTCATGCGGTACGCCAGATTGCGTAACGCGCCGCGGGACCTGTCGGGCATGATGATGTCGGAGATGTCCTTGACACCCTCGGGCAGTCGTCCCTTGCGTCCCTGTAGCAGACGCATCGCTTTCATACCTATCTCGAACGTCACCGGGCCCGTGAATTTCCCGTCGCGATGCATCTCGCGCAACTGCCCTCCGAGTGCTGTCAGCCGTGCAGCGCTGAATCCCTCCCAGCGTCGGGCGAGTGCGGTGATCGGCTCGCGCTGTGCAAATCCGTCACCCAGCTCCTCGGTGATCGAGCGCCAGAGAAGCGTAGTTCGGGCGCTGTGGTCGGGCGGCGGAATCTCGATCTTGTAGTCAAACCGTCCCTCGCGTTTTCCCGCTCCGTCGAGGTCATCCAGGAAGTTTGTCGCTGCGACAAGGATCACCTTTGAGCCGCGCAACCCAACGATTTCGGTGAGCATTACGTTAGTCAGGTCGCGGTCCATGCTGTGCACGTTGCCTTCACGCGGTTTGATGAAGGAGTCAATCTCGTCAACAAAGAGCAGACAGGTCCCAATCCTGCGTGCCTCATCGAACACTGCCTTGACTTTCTCCGGGCTTTCGTTAATCCACCTGCTAGCCACAATTCCGTAGCTGATCAAGAGCAGGGGGACTCCGAGCTGGCCCGCCAGCGCCTCAGCAAAGAACGTCTTTCCGTTGCCGGGATCGCCGAACAACAGGATGCCGTTATTGTGATTTTTCGAAGTGCCTTCAAGGATTTCTTGAGCCGCCCGGAACAGGCGCGATTTCGTCTCGTTCATGCCGACGACCGCAGAAAAGTTGTGACGCGGTTTGCGTACGTTCTCACTGAAATCCCATGTAGGGGCAGTCACCTGCCGAGCCGGCACCGCACGAGGTTCCTGCATCGGCGCCGGTTGTGCCGCCGGTATCGGCTGAGCCGGTACCTCTTGCGCGACAGGTAGGTTTTTTTCCGTAGCCGCCTGTGTGGCGCGTGCCACTGTTGCCCGCTTTTCACGCGCGACCGCCGGTACGCATTGCGGGGTGATCTTCGTTTCCAGCGGGATGATGACGCGCGTGCCGTCGACAATCATCCTGGCAGGCGTCCGACGCTGATGCAGCCGCCAGAGTCTGGAGGACGCCACTGCAATGACTACGATGGCAGCAAGACTCCAGGCCGTGAATGTAAGCGCCACGAGCGTCATACCGATTGCAAGCACGATGAACGCGATCCAGGTCCAGCCGCGCACGCTCCGGTTCGGAAACCAGACCAGCGATGCGGCAAGCAGCGTTGCAACCGTTGCGGCAAGGATGTGGACGGAACCATGTTGGAACAGTGTGCGCCATTCGTGACTAAGGAAAGCGAAGCACAGGAAGACAGAAACAACTCGAGCAATACTCAGTAATGCAAAATGTGGAATTTTCATTCTGGTTTCCAGGAGAAGGGTTCGGGTCGGCACGAGGGTTGCCGTCCGGGTCATTCCATTTCAGTGTGTGCCCGGTTTCTTGCTATGCAAGTCGACAGCGAGCAAAGGGAACGCCAGGGACACACCCTTAACGGGCCGCCTCGTGCCGCCAGATGCGAACCGGCACATGTACGCGCATGCGCCGGATGCGACGTCGCCTCAAGCGGCAAACCGCGACGCGCTTTCTCCGGGTTTCACGTCTTCGGACATAGCGCAACGTCGACAGTCGCCCTTTCAGAGGAACTGTCAGGCGGGCAAGCCAAAGTCGGATAACTTCGATGGGGACCTCGTCGGGTATGGAGATCGACATCCGTCGACTCGAGATGCGAGTCACAGAAGTTCCATTTGGCTTGAAAGCAAATCGGCGAATTTTCATCAGTTGACTCCGGAAGGCCTTATCTATCGGTTCGGGCGTGCGGCGCGATTACTTCCCGTTTCGACGTCGTATCCACCTGACGAGCCTGATTAGCGGGCCAAGGATGTCGAGAAAAAAGCCACGCGCTTCATCGACGGCGATTTTCCAGATTCTGTTTTCTCTGGTCATTGATACGTACTCCAAATGTAAATAAGGACGTGGTCGCCCGCTTCGCGCCGCCTGCATCGCCCGGTACGAGCGAAACCGTGCCTGTTGATCGCGGCCGTTGGTCTGTCACACAACTCCAGGATTGGCGTTGGTGACTGGTTCAGCATCTCACGGGATTCGCAGAGCGCAAGTCGGGCCGGGCGAGCGACCCGGATACAGCAGTGCGGAGAAGGAAGAGGGGACTGGTCGTCTAACATGCCACTAATACGGCGCAACCGGAATCCTGGTGGGTTGCGGGCGGAAAGCCCGCCGGCTGCAGGAATGAACACGCCGGAACGTCAGCGACAGAACCGGGTCGGCCGTAATAACAGGGATTGGCTGAACACCCTGATGATTTCGCCACCGGAAAGCTCTTGGATTCAGCTCATCCATGCGGCCAATGGTCGGCGGCGGGGTGTAATGGTCACGTCACGCGACGAGGGTGCTCAAGCTCGTGTCACGGAGCTACGTCCCGGTTACATGATCGAAGCGGCGCGACGGCAAGGTTGCCGTCGATGGGATGTGGTTACCTTCAGAGGAAAGCGCACACCTTGAATGTACGTTCGCCGATGGAGGGTAGAGACCCGCTTTGGGCTCGGGTGTACTAACGCGATCGGTGGCACCAGGGGTGATTGGCGTTCGAACTGGATCATCCAGGAGTCGTAACCGGGCCGCGTTGGTGGCCCGGCTAAGGGTTCGTTCGATAAACGCTTCCATGCGGGCCACTACCGCCTCCGGGGAAAGGTCAACGATTGCCCGCGTGCGGTGGCGACCTTTAGATTTGCTGGATTCCATCGCGACTCGTCCGTCGGCTGGGTAACGGGCGTCACACAGTCAGCGCTCAACGCCGTGACGTTCCTCGCTGCCTCGTTGCAGTCTACTGCCCGCAGGCCGCCGGGCAACCGCCTTCCTCGTGGCACGACAGACACCTGGCTTCAAATCTTCTGTGATAGGTGGCCTGCGGCGGCTCGCCGGGCTTTATCCGCCTCTGGAATAACCGGATTCCAGGCCGCACACGCGTTCGGTATTGGCGATTTGTCGTGACCGGTAAAATATCGGTTCTTCCCCAGAATCAATCAAACCCCGGCGGGCTGGCAACGGAATGTCGGGCCACTACCGGATCACAGCAAACGGAGCAGGAGCGATGGGACAGGCAAGACAACGTGGCACGCAGGAGCAACGCGTCGCGCAGGCAAAGGCGAAGATTGAGGCATTGCGTCCGGCAAAGCTGGTATGCGGCGCCTGCAAGACCGCGTTCAGCGATTTCGACGCGCTGGACACGCGAAACATGGCGGGTATCCAGGCTGCATTCGGCGGCATTTGCCCGTCGTGCGGGGAAACGGTGCTCTCCTTCAGCGGTGAGAAGGACGCCGTCGCGAACGCCATGCTGGCGTGGCAGGACGCGATGGAAGATGAAGGCAAGCTCGGCAAGCAGTCGTCGACGGGTGAGCACGTACCCTTCGATGAACAGAAAGACTCATGACGGTTCGTCGGCGCATGAGCGCGGCATTGAATGGTCGGAACTGATGGGCCAGGCACTGGAATGACAACAACTACACATAACGCGCGGCGAAGCCCCGCGCGCAGGAAGGGCCGATCATGAGCACGCACGAAAACGCTGAGGTACTCCTCGCGTGGTTTCGCGAACGCGCGAGCGCGACGGTGAGCGAGATTGTGGCGTCCGGGTTGATGAAGTCGCGCACGGCCTCTGATGCCGTCCAGTACGCGCTGCGCAATGGAGCGCTTGAGCGCATTGTTCGTTCAGGCGCGAGCGCGAAGGAGCGCGTTCACTATCGGACGACTGGAATCGCCTTGCCCGCACCCAGAACGCAGGCAGGAAAGCCGTCTTTTGATGGTTTGCTGACCGCGTGGGGTATCGTTCTTGAGCCTCCCCTGCTTGTGTCGACTAGATCGCGTACACATCAGATTTCCGATAGCGAGTAACAGGAAAGGGGCCGCAACCAGATCGAAGAACCGTGGTCAACGCACGAATCGGAACCCGAGAAGGTGCCTGAACACGTAGCGCGTTGCCAGTCTGCGGGTGTTCCGACATGACGTCGAGTCCACCTGTAAAGCGGGTGAGTTGATAGCCGAAGTCGTTGCGACCCGCCAGCAAAGACTCAAGCATTCGACCGAGCGTGCCACGGACAGAGGCACGCCCGCGCGTAACCAATGCATTGAGCGGTCGTTTGTCTCGCGGCGACGAAGGCCAGCCTTGATATCGAACTGAGACGTCGCTGACGGTGTACGCGTCTCTCAAGTGCTGCCTGCCTAAGGCGTCATCGCCTTGGACTCTGGTCCACACCAGCAATGCGTGCTAGCACGGAAGGCGGCGAACGGGCGTAACATGCGTTCAGGTATTTAGCGGATCCACATCATGCGTACGACACTCGAAATTGACGATCGCCTGATGGCCGACGCCCTTGCGGCAGCCGGCCTGAAAACCGAACGGGACGTCGTGGAGCTCGGCCTGCGGACCATCATTCGGCTTAAGCGTCAGGAAGAAATTATCCAGTACCGCGGCAAGCTCGACTGGCAGGGCAATCTTGACGAAATGAGAAGGGACTGATGACCCTCGCAGGTAGCAGAATACATGAGACGGCCGACATGATCGGGAAGCGAAAGCATTGACGAACTTGGCTGGTATCAGCTTGACCTGATGGCCCGTTTCATTCAGTCATCTAGCCCAATGCAGGGAACCACCACACGCCTCCGTGCTGATCAGGCAAGGGACGCGATTCGCAAAATGCTCGAGGAACACGACCCGCTTCAATTGCCTGTTTGCAATCTGACCTGTGTCGGCGTCCACCTGGTGAAGCTGGAAGAGGTCTTTTACGATGTCCACCCCGATGGTCATATATTTCAACTGGACTCTCCGGTTCGCCCTTGAAGACGTCAATGTTCTTCCGTCTGGGCACTTCGATGCCGTCGGCGCGTGAGGGTCCGCCTCCTGTCAGCACTGCCCAGCGTGTAGGTGGGGGCGGTTATCCATTGGTCGCCGTCCGGGGCCAGGAATGAATTAAAGCGTGGAAGCCACCGTAAGCGTAGCGCTTAGTGTGGCTTCTTCGCCTGGCACCATGGGCATTTACACGCCGGGGCGGAAAGCCCCAGACGAATCTTGTGAGAGTCTACGATGCGCATTGAGACGACCGAATCGACAGGCAGGCTGACACGGCTCGCCTGACGGGCGTACCAGTCCCAGAATCCGGGGTGGCCGGCGGCGTTTGTGAGCGCATGCTCATTGACGGAGTGGTCGCAGACTGGAGCGTCGTTGAGGATCTCGCAGCCCGTACTGGCGTCCCCACTCTTTAATAGGTGAAGACGCGGTATCTGCGGCGCGTGCCGCCCGGTCCGAATTTCCCTTCCTCCCAACGCCTGAAATCGACAGGATTAAGCACTCGGCTCGCTGCGACGCGCAGCGCCCTCTTCCCGATCGGGCCCGCGTCATTCTCGAAATGGTCGCGTGTCAATACCGTCACGACGCTGGCGGAATGGCTCCTGTTGCTGCCTTCGATAGTCACTACCGCAACCATGAAATCCATCTTCACCCGGTTGAGGAAGAGGTGATAAGAGCGATTTGCACTGCGAAACGGCGGCGTCACCGTATGGCGCGGTTCGTGATTATCTCCGGCACACGCCTGGCGCAACGGATGAACGCCCGGCTGCTCGTTGACGTGGTGCCGGCTCATATAGATGCTGTCTCCGCAGGCCGAAAGCGCTGTGGTGATTTTGAATTGGTCGGCGCGTTTCGTCGTTCAGGCCTTCTCGGCGTTTTGAATATCCTATGATCTCGCGCGTTTCCCGGGATGCAAGCCGTGCTTCGGAGGTTTGATCTGGCCACGCCGAAGAGGTGGCGTAGCGCGGATAGTTTTCGCCGCAAACCGCGGCCAGCTGCTTGAGAGCATGGGCGCAGCCGCGGTCCGGAAGGCCGGCGCGGGAGGACGTTCGTTATCGACATTGGCAAAGCCCCGGAAAAACTCACCTTTCAGGACCGGAAGCGGCTCGCTTCTGCTGGCTCACCCCGGTCCCCGAACGGGCCCCCGTTTTGATGCGCCTCATCGTCTCTACCATCAGCGCCCCTGGCGGTAGCCTCGAGTTTCACTGTGACGTCGGGGTAATTCCGTCCACTACCAGCGCAAATCTGCCCAAACCTGTCATGCGGTTTGAAATCTCATTTGAGGTCACTGGCTGGTTTGTGCGCGATCGTCCGCGTGAACGGTATGGTTGCTTCCATGGCGACGTGGTGGGCGGGTATCGTATTTCGCGCCAGATTTTTGACCGGCACTACCACAGGATGCCTTTCGAAACTCCATGCCATCGCGACGATGTCGTAACGCAATGGACCACGTCGCGGCTGAAGTGCACGATCGGGGTGCCTCAAGGAAGCATGTCCATTTGCGGACCGTCTTCGGGGTGAGCGACCTCGTTTGTCGAAATACCATTGATCGTTCGATCGTTAAAGCGCGGAGCGACGTGCAAGGGCAGCGGTGCCAGGAGACGGCCAACACGTTGCGGTAAAAGACCGCGTGTGTAGTTAGTGCACCAGGATCCGGGAGTCCGAACGCAGCGCCTGAACTTCGCATTCGCGTACGTTCGATGGCTAGCAGTGCCTGTTTAATGCGGCATCAAGGGTGCAGTACGCGGCACCACGATCGATATCATCCCGCCAGCTTAGCCGCGGACGACCGTCCCCATCACGAAAGTACAGTACGCCCTTCAGATCGAAGCCGCGGGGCAGGTATGCCCCGGCTCGCGAGGCACGCAGTTCGTCGAGGTTGTGGGGGAGCCGTCCATAGTCGTTCTGAAACGCGAGGGCGGCAGATGCTGCGGTGTCCAGTTCGGCCTGCGGCCAGTCGTCCTTTGTTAACCGGGTGGCGTATTCGCGGACATGCTCACAGGCGACCATCGATGCGAAGCCAGCAAGGAGAGCGACATTGGCAATGACACAAAATTCGAGGATGGTTCGCACTGCTGTTTTCACCATGGGTTGTCTCCGGTTCCGTATGAATTCCATCACAAACATTTCTATCATGTGTTGCAGAGACGACAAGTCACGCGCAGCGAACGGTTTTGCCACTGCGGAAGTGAACGTGCCTCTACCGACGGTGGGCGACGCACTACACCTGGTGGCGCTATTGCGGTCCGCGTGGCTACTGGCCGGTTTCTGGGCGTCATTACTGCGTAGTGCTTGCTCGTTGTCGTGGACAACACGACAATGGCCGCGCGAACGAACACAGCCCCGGAAACGAGGGACCTCTGCGACGTCGCGCTTGCGGCGCACAATGAAGGGGTTTGCGGATGCCAGTGGTGCCGGCGAGCGTGAAGTGACAATACGCGGGGTCAATGTGCGGAGCGGCGCTGTGGAAGAGACGTACCGAGCCGCAACCTTTCGTCGGCTCAGAGGATGAAACCGTGCGAAGTTTCAGGAGGGTGAGCCGCGGCTCCGTCGCCCACTGGCCCGGATTTGTTGCCAGTCCGCACTATTGAGGGCGTTTTCTTTTCGGTGTTGCTGCCGTCCTTTCTGCGCCAAAGGCAACGGTCTCCCTGGCGGTTCCCGGCTTTCCCGTTTCTCATCTTCAGTTGCCAGGTATTCACCCTACGTGAACACGATAGTCATCCCGCCAGCGCACGTTTCTGGATCGCCTTTCCAGCACGGCGGGTGACCTGATAAGGGCCGGAGCGCTGCGCTTTGTCCGGCACCTATCCGCGCGATGCCCTGGAAGATTTACTTCCTTTACATCCTTGACAATCTTGACCGTGTCATCATCTTCGGAATACGCTTGATCATTCCCTTGGAGACGGCCCATGTCTAAGGCAACCATTCAGGCGTCAGAGTTTTCGCGTCTGCTTGTGCGTGCTGCGAAGGTGCTGGATCGTACTGGCGCGCGAACCCCGGAAGCGATCCGAAAGGTCGTGGCGAGTTCAATGCAGGCCGATATCGGTCAGCTTCCCGCTAAAAAGCAGCAGCGATTCGCGCAGTCGATCGCGCTGTTCGCACAGGGGTTCGATGATGCGTTCACAGCCGTCGCCGACACTGCGGGTGAAGGCGCACCGGCCAGGAAGCCGGGCGCGGGACACAGCCGTCGCGCTCCCGCGCCGCGCGCTCGCACCGCCGTGGACGCCAGGGCAGGCCGGCGTGCAGGCGCGTCCTCTGCCGAAGCGGACATGTTTGCCGAAGCGATGGCAGCCCGCGCGAAGCTCGCAAAGGAAGGCAAACTGCTCAAGCCTGCGGAGTTCATGGGCCTGGCAGGTGTCACTCGTCAGGCAATCCACCAGCGGCTGAAGACAGGCTCGCTCTTCACGGTGGATGGCCCCAACGGGGTGAGCTACTACCCCGCCTTTTTTGTGGACGAGAGCCTCGACCGGCGTACGGTTGCGCGCGTCTCCAGGGCTTTGAAAGAACTGCCCGGTGCGAGCAAATGGGCTTTTCTCACGGATCCGCGGCGCTCGCTGGCTGGCCTTACTCCATTAGAAGTGATTGGTGGCAAGCAGCCTGGGCGCCGGCAGGGCGGTCGCAACAGCATTGACCAGGTGGAGAAGGTCAACCTGTCGAAGGTCCTGCGCGCCGCAGCGGGTTACGCGGAGGAATAGCATTTGGTTGCACGCGCCCTCAAAAACCCCGCAAGGAATTTCGGTACGCTTGCGCTGCCGGTCATCACGCTCAAGGCCAAACGGCTGGTCCGCATATCGAGCTACAACACAAACGAACCGCATTTCGGGAGGACGGCGAGTCACCGCTTCGACAATCCCAGGAGGGAGTACGGAACCAGCTACTTCGGACTGAATCTGGCCACAGCTGTCGCAGAGTCGCTGCTTCATGACCTTGAACCGGTTGGGACGCAGTATCAGGTCGCAGCCGAAGAAGTGAAGCGGCGTTTTATCCATACATTCGAGGGGACGGACCTGACGCTTGCCAATCTGACAGGCCAGGGCATGAACGCGCTTGGCGCGCACGCCGGGCTGTTTGGTACCGCAAACCGGGGTTCCGATGCGCTGGTCGCGGGCGATCTACACGCATCCGACTGACGTGGACGGGATACCCTACGTGTCGAGGATGATGGCTCCCAACCTGGCTGTTGTGCTTCTTGACAGAGGTGGAAGTATTACGCTGACCCAGAGTAAGCCATCCAGAGTATTGGCCTGTAGCGCAGGATTCGCAAAGGTCCGGAAGACCCTGCATATTGCGTACACGTAGATTGCAACGTTGCTGGCGCGGCGCGTTTGCGGAAAATGCGTACGTGGGGCGATTCAGCAAGTGCTTCGGAATCGACGTACATCGAACCGTGGCCGAATAGCTGGCCCGTGCGGATCAATGCCAATGCCTGACAGGCGGCTGGGCTCAAGCGAACTGGAGTGGGCTTCGGTATGTCCTCGGGAACGGGGCTTCGTGGCAAGATCCGGATAATCACCCTGCAAGGAGATTCACCATGGCGACTAACGTCAACGCTCCGAAGAAAGCGACGAGCGTTTCACTACCGGAAGCCCTGCTGTCCGAAGCCAGCAATCTCGGGGTGAATATATCGCAGGCTGCTGAAGCCGGACTGGCCAGGGCCGTGTCGGACAAACGTGCTGAGCTCTGGTTGAAGGAGAACGCGGACGCGATCGCGTCGTCCAATGCCTACGTCGAGCGCAATGGGTTGCCACTTGAAGAGTTCAGAAAAATCTGAAGAGATGATTCGCTGTTCATCCGCATTCCGCAAAATGCGGCTATTTGCTGGACATCGGGCCGATACACGCAATGGAAGCGCGAGCCGTGCGCGAAGGACACATTTCCAGGCGCTCGGTGTGGACGATGTTGGCGTTTGCGAGGAGCATCCATGAAAGTGTACCTGGATGACGAACGGCCGACGCCGGAAGGATGGGTGCGCGTGTACTGGCCGGATGAAGCGATATGCCTACTTGAGACTGGCGTCGTAGATGAGATCAGCCTCGACCATGATCTTGGTGATGATGCACGAGGTACCGGCTACGACGTCGTACTCTGGATCGAAGAGGCAGTCGCACTCCGCGGTTTTCGACCACCGAAAATATTAGTCCATTCGGCAAACTCCTCGGCCGGTGAAAAGATGCGAGCCGGCATCCTTTCAATCACGCGTATGGCCGGCTGAAGTCTGTGCTGAGGCTGGAGAACGAAGACAGGCCGGGTCGCGACGGCTTCAAGCGCGGCTTTAAGCAGGTGCAGTTCGCCGCAGCCCGGTTGCGGGACGATCACCTCGGTCAAGGCCCCCGTCGGCCAGCCGTGGCCCGGCAACTCCGCGTCGAGCGCCTCGTGTCCACTCGTCACCGTGCGGCCGTGGGCGGAGCCCAACTGCGAGGCTCGCCATAAGTCCGGGTGTATCGTCTCGACGTTCAGTAGCGGCAGCGCCATGGTGCCCCCAATAAATACCTGTATATATATACAGGTATCGTAACCGCTCCACCCAGAAAAGTCACCCGAGGATGTGTCGGTAGTGTGCGACTTCCGGGCCGGTCAGCGTGCCAATACGGCGACCGAAAGCGGTCAACGCGTGGTCGATGACCCGGTCCAGGGAAAAGCTGACACTTCGAGTTACGTGGGAGTCCGGCGCCGGGCGCGTGATTCGTTGGCCACCCGGGTGCAGCGACCCAGGTGCCGCCGCACGGGCTGCGCGCAGTTGGTTCGGGCGCGACCCGCTCCCCGCACATATTTCGGTGCCGGAGTGCGTCGGGGACGGGATGAATTGTCTCCGCACTGCGGAGACAATTCATCCTCGCAAATGCGCAGGCAACGAAGTTTGGGCCTACGGAGTGGCGCCCCAATCAGGTGAGCTGGGTCGCGGGGCAACGGGTAAACTATCCTCGATTATTTTAGTTGGGTATAAATTATCGTAGTTCGGATAATTGATGGTAATTGCGCTTCCCGGGACATCTTCGGGGCTCGTCCAGATCCGTGCGTCGCCAGGCATGGCGTCAGTTCATGAGCCAGAAAGCGACGATAGCCTGATCGCGCTCTGAAACGGTTTGATCGCGGGGGGAATGACCCGCCAGAGCAGCTAACGGTCCTTTAGAATCACCAGATTCTGATAACGACAGCGGATAACTGTGGTGCAGGAAACTCAAACATATGTGTGCCGTAACGGCCATGTCCGGACGGACCAGTTCGACCCCGACGCAGCTCCGCCAGGCGGACGTTGCCTCATCTGTGGGGAGCCACTGCTGGGTCATTGCATTCACTGCAACGCACGCATTCCTGGCAAACCCAGGGCACCGGGCGTCATCGTCGCAAACTGGTCGTTGCCCAGCCGCTGTCCTCAATGTGGCGCAGCCTATCCGTGGGCTGAACACGTATCCAGTTCGGGTAACGCCAGCAACGCCGTCGCCCGCGTTGAGCAGATCTGTCAGCGCTTCCATCTTGTCGCGAGGCGATTGGCGCGGCGTCATGCAAACCGCCGGACGATCGCCGTTGACGACGAGTACGATGTGCAGGACCTCCTTGCGGCCATGCTCGCTGCGGACTTCGACGATGTCCGCGATGAGGAGTTTTCTCCGTCCGTCGCGGCACAAAACAGTCGCATCGACTTCGTCCTGGTCGGTCCGGGCATCGCGGTCGAAACGAAAATGACGCGTGAAAACCTGACGGACAGGAAGCTCGCGGACGAGTTGCTCGTTGACATCAGGCGATATTCAGAACATCCAGAAGCCCGACACCTTGTCTGCTTTGTCTATGATCCGCAGCTTCGGGTCAAGAATCCTGCCGGTCTCGTGCGGGATCTCGAGAAAACCGTGACACGGTTTGAGACGCTGCGAGTCGTCATTGCGCCGCGCGGGATCTAGCCTGAATCTGTCGCCGACTGTCGCCGCCCGGATCGCTCGCCCTCCGGGTTATACTGAATTATCTTTTGCAGGTATAATTTATCCATACGTAGATAATTCAGGGTAATGACCATGTCGCAGTATTTCACCAGACAAAAGCTGGCCGCAGACTACTGCCACGCACTGACGGGCGATGGACTGGTGGACGCGAGTTCCGGCCTGTTCCTGGCCGCACCGCGGCGCACCGGCAAGACGACCTTTCTGCGGCGCGACCTGATGCCCGAGGCCGTCGCGAGGCAATGGCTGCCGGTGTATGTGGACTTGTGGGAGTCGCAGCAGACGCCGCCAACGCGACTCGTCGCGACGGCCGTGGTCAACGCACTGCGAATCGAGCAAAGCCGGATTGCCGACGAACTTGCCCTGAAGTCCGGCATGAGCGCCGCGGCCGTAACCCTTGAAGATTACGGGCTTGAAAACGTCGGGGCGCCGGACGGCAAGACACTCGCGGTCGCGCTTCGAACACTGTCAGAGGTAGCCGGCAAGCCGGTGATGCTCGTCGTCGATGAAGCGCAGGAGGTACTCAATTCTGCCGATGACCTGATGTTCTCGCTCAAGTCGGCGCGCGACACCGTAGGCGTCGATGCGCACGGTGCCCGGCGACTATTCATCGTATGCACGGGCTCACATCGCGACAAACTCCTGCACCTCGTGCTCACGAAGAAGCAGCCGTTCTACGGAAGTTCTGTTCAGCCTTTCCCGTTTCTTGGTCGCGACTACGTTGACTGGTACACCGGGCGGATCAATCGGCACCTGGCAGAAGACAACCGGTTTGAACCCGATGCCGTATTTGACGCGTTCAAGCTGGTGGGCCACCGCCCCGAGGTCCTGAAGAAAATCATCTCGGAAATTGCATTGGATGAAGGGGCTGCGCACAGTCTTGGAGAGCGGCTGGCTCGCGGGGCCATCGCACGGCAGGATGAAATCTGGGACGAGTATTCGCGAGCGTACGACAACCTGAGCAGGCCGCAGCAGGCGGTGCTCAGCCTGCTTGTCGAAGGTGGACCACAATTCGAACCCTTTTCTGAAGTGACCATCACCGCCTGCTCGCGGATTGTCGGTTCGACTCTCGCCGCGACCCACATCCAGAAGGCGCTCGACGCACTCCGCAAGAAAGACCTGGTTTGGCGTTCGGCCCGTGGGGAATACGCGTTAGATGACTCGTCATTCGGAGACTGGTTCAAGCGGAAGAGCGAGATGAAAGCCGACGCGTCTGCAACGACAGGCGACCTCGCGACGCCTGGCTCCTGAAGCCGTTTTTAGCGGTACGCCCGGTGTCGTCTTGAGGGGACGGGGACCTGGAAATCGGACGTAAGTCCGATACTCCCTTCGGCTTGACGGGGAAGACGCAGAAAGCACAACGGGCCTTGCGGCCTGTTGCTGGTCAGCGCTCAAGCCGCCATTCGGGCAGCTCGGGAAATGCACTTCGTGTCGATGTTTTCGCCCGCTTGAGCAGCTGCGCCTTCATCCCGGAAGTGACTACGACCGTTTTCCTGCTGGAGCGCGAAACACGCACGACGACGGTCGGCGAGGTCGCCACATCCGGCCTGGGCTTCTTCAGGGATTCGCTCATAGCAATCAGTTCCTTTACACCGGGATAGTCTGGCAGCGCTGTCCATGCCGGGCTTTGCGCGGCTCACGCGCGTCAGCTTGGAGGGGGCGGCGTCGTGCGCGAGCGCTGCGAAGAAGAGTAGAGCCCTTTCCTGAGGAGGATGTCGATCTTCACCGGCCGTCCATACGCAGGTGGCTTACCGGCTATCGTTTCTCTCTCGTGCGAAACGTCCATGTCCGCTGTGCAGGATACCTGAATGTATCGTGAATAGTGCGCGTGCGAACGGGGAGGACGAGCGCGACCTGAGCGAAAATAACGTTTCATGGCTGCGTCTGCGACCGACATGTCTGGATTCAGGCACTTCCTGAACGCCGCGGTCTGGGCAACTTCGTCATGCTCGCGTGGGCCATTTTGCCTGATGACGAAGATCTGGCAATCTTGCGTATCTTCGCGACGAATCTGCTGGACGCGGTTGCGAGAAACGGTCAGATTCTGGCAACGTTGGTTCCAGCTTTTCCCGGGACTGGCTCATTTTCAGCAAACAGGTGCTTCGCGCGCCGTCATGTCCCAGGTGCAGCAACTCTGCGATTAGCTTACGGTGCGTAACTCTCAGTGACTGGCCAGTTTGTGCGGGAAGCGAGGCACATAGCCGTTCGCTTCATGCCGGAAGCTTTATTCCTCAGCAGACGCGAGTCACATCACGTGAGTGTCCAGGCATCTGGAGCAAGGAAGATGATGCCGGATCTCAGGTCCGGGATGTCTCGGCTTTCAGGCGCTCACGCCCTCTGTTTTGATTGTTGTGGCCAGTCTCGAGCCGGCAAACGGGTCATTGCGCCAGTCGGCGCCGGTGCGTTTGCCCGGGTCGCGATTCGACGCGCCGTCAATTGCGAAATGCTCAAGAGACTGGCCGGCACTGATTGCCTGAACCACCCATTGTGGCGGAACGCCTTTGCCGTCCCATGTGTTGCCCGAAGCGTCGCGGAAACGCACTGCCTGCAAACGCGCCTGATCGGCTGCAATTGAAGTAGCAATGTCTTCCGGTTCGATTCCAAATTCGGCCATCCGTCGTCGCAGATAGGCCACAATGCTTTCGCGCTTTCTCTCATCCATCTGGTGTATTCTCCGCGCGACAATCTGTCGTTGGGCAGGTGATTGCAAATCGCGTGCCGCCAGGACACCACGCGACCCGACGCTGCCCATGCCGGGGCAGCGAAGAGGGTGGAGCATGGTTAAATCATGTTTTGCTGGGAGCGGCGCACGGGAGGTGCCGCGGCTGGCGACCGCTATGAAAGCAGTATAAAACAACCTATGCGCGACACCAGGTTTGCTTGCGCACGTTGAGTCTGCTTTTGTTGCGCTCGCGATTTATCGTGCGCAATGAGCAGGCGCATCGCTGACTCAAGACCCATACCTCCCCGACCAGCGATACCGGGTACACGTATGGATAATAGAGGGAAGGCCATTTTGCGGCGCAATAGCATTCAAACCGGGAAAGACGGCGCTGCGGGACGCACAGGCAACATTGGGCGTGCACCGATTCCTGAACTCCAGAGACATTCAAACCGTTGCGCACTGTGCTTTCAATTTGCACGAGCGTACTGATAAAGTCATAATCACGACCGCGACGATCGCGTCAATTCTGACGGGCAGACCGAACTTCGAAGTGCCTGGCAAACAAGCCAGGGAAGTTCCAGGATCGCATGAACGGTAAACCCCACAGCGAGGAATAGAAATGGTTACCCTGGACGCAATCAACTCGAAAATTGCCAAACTCCAGAAGCAGGCAGTGGCGATTGCCGAAAAGCAGTCGTCGGTGGGCCTGACGAAAATCCGTGACCTGATGCACAAGCACGGCCTGACTGTCGCCGACATCGAAGGCTTTGTTGCAAAACGACGCGGTCGTAAGCCTGGGACCACGCTGGCGAAGGCGGCAGCAAAAGCTCCTGGCGCGGTCGTGCATCACGTTGCGCCGAAATACGCGGATCCGAAAACGGGTGCGACGTGGTCGGGCCGGGGTCTTGCGCCGCTCTGGATTCGCGACGTCAAGGATCGCTCGAAATTCCTGATTGAAGCGGGTGCAACGGCGAAGACTGCCGACGCAAAGGCAGCGCCTGCAAAGAAGGGTGCTGCGAAAAAGGCTACTGCGAAGAAGGCAGGCGTAAAGCGTGTCGTGGCCAAAAAGGCGGCGACGACGGCAGTGGCCACGAAAAAGGCTGGCCGCGCAGCGGCGGCTCCTGCAAAGGGCGTGCGTGGGCGCAAGGCCGCAGCACCCGCGAAAAAGGCATCGGCGCCGCGCAAGGTTGCAGCCAAAAAGGCAGCGGCCGCAGCTGATGCTGCTGCCACGCCTGAAGTCGCAGCAGCGTAACCGGTAACGGGCGATCCAGTCGTAGCTGGCGGGGTGACATGCTGGCCACGCCGTATTCGCGGCCCGCTACGACTGATTACTCAGGCCCCTTCGCGCGTCGCCTTATGTGAGAGCGGCGCCATGTTTGTACGTGAGGAAGTGCGGACTTAGGGCCGCGCGCCGTCAAGCCAATGGCTTACCGTTTTGAACTTGTATCTCTCGCATTGCCAGTTGCCTGTCCTCCCGAGTCGGTTCCACCGGCGGTTGGTCGACTGATTTCGCACGCGTGGCCGGGGATGAGTCGCGCGCAACTCGTGGACCGTGCCCGTCGGCTCGACATGCGTGCATCGCTGCGGGTGCAGCCCGGTATCGGAGCGGATGGGCTGACGCAGTTCAGGCTCACGCTCAGTTTTCCGAACGGAAGCTTCGAGCTGATCGCCCATGTACGCCGTGTCATTCGCCGACGCGTGGGCGCGCGACGCCAGAAACCGTCATTGCCTCCGGCACGCGATATCAGGCAACAGAGCCTCTTCTGAGTTTTGCTGAGGCCGGGCAACAACGTCTGTCGACACCCGGATATCAACGATCAAAAGAAGCCCGCTAGAGAATCCTCAGATTGCGAATCTTTCCGATTGTTGGTGAGCGTTCGACGATCAGGTTTGCGATGAACTCCGGCAACAGGGCGCGCGGCACGTTCGCTGGAATATCGATCACGAGCTGCGAAGGCACCTGAACGATGAATTCCTCAGGCGCAGTGGCGAGACTGTGTTCGTAAGCGACGCGAATTTCCATGTTCTGTTCGTCCGGGGAGGTGGTTGCCGGCAGCGCATTTACCGCGCGCAGGGTTGTGGGACGCCGGGTCGCGAGTGGCGCGTGTGACTTCGTTTCGTTGAGCGTTGCCAGAAGTCGCTATGCGCCCGCGTGCCTCTGCCGACAGTCACAGGCTACACGGCTCCCAGTTTCATTTCCATGTACTGCACGTCCGGAGGTATGGTCTCCGTCTATGGGGAGCGGTTACCCTCACGTGCCAGAATATCCGTCTGACGTTTGTATGAGCCTCTCTCACGTCCGCACGTCCTCATTCAACGGCCGCCCTTACCCACCTCGTTGACTGAGGTGCGATTCGGGCACAGGAAGCGCGCTGCAGTTATTGTGCAACCTGGAGGTGACTGTCGTTGGCGCGGGTGTCACGCGTGACCATACCGACCAGCTTTCCGAGGTAATCACTCGCCCTCAAAACGATCTCCATGCGAGTGAAGCAGAGCTGGCGGTCGTACTCGTTCACTACGGCGGTGAGGCCGTCAATCAGCCATTCGGGCACATTCCAGGCACTGGTACGATCGGCCTCATTGAGTACCTCTGCGAGGCCACGCTCAACGCGTTCAATCTCCCCTATCTCCAGTTTCCCGTGACCCGCCCGGGTGATGAAGCTCGTGACGATGTTGACCTGCGAGAGGAGATTGACCAGCGAGCGGTCCGCTTCTCCACTGCGCAGACGCTCAAGCGCAATCCGTGCACGCAGCGCGAGATCCGAGGATTCCTTGCGAGGCATGGGTAGAAAGAGCGACTTTGCATGCGCGCTGGCAGACAGGCGACGCGAGGACCGATAGCTTTTGTTGGACATGTTCGACGCTGGCGGATAGATGTCGAGCTGGAATATTGAGATGTCACGTTACAAGGCAAGAGCGACCTTCAAAATAATTTTGGTATCCCGTTGCCCTGCTGGTTGTCGTGCCGCGATTGTTTTTTAGAAAAAGCGACTAACGGTCAACGCTCGATGTCCCCGCCACCGCCTCGCGGCGAGCAGTGCGAAGAGACGCCGCCCATATACTCAATTTTTATCCTGTGCTTTCAGGTGTCTCACAGGAGCCGGGAGCGATAAGTTCCAGAGTCCCGCGGGTGTGCGTGCCCGCAGTAACATGCAGTACGATTGCCGCTGGATAAACAGGAAAAAAGCATGACGCAACCTCACAGCATTGACGTGTCCTCACTGGGAGATACCGTGTGGGTGACCGCACACGACGGCTCGTGTGTGGGACGATTCAGCAAACGCTTCGGGATCGACGTGCATCGAACCGTGACCGAGCAGCTCGCCGGTGCGGATCAGTGCCTGCACTGCACGCATGAGCGAGCTGGAGAAGGCGAATGGCAGGTATTTCGCGACGCTGTGCTTCAACACCACGGGATCGATGTCCCGTTCGATACGATCAGGTTCTGAGGAAGGAAAAACGGGATGTCTACGTTGCTGGAGTGTTTGCGGTCGTTGCCAGGGGACCTGGTGATGCGCGATCTTGCGGCTGTGCGTGATCAGGACGCAACCGTCGAAGCGCATATCGGCCGCCTGAGGCGCGATGAGGATGGATACGAGGTTCGGCATGAGCCTCGCAACTATGGTCGCGGTACGACAGTCGCAGTCGGCGTGATCGGTGGCCCGGCGATATGTCGGCAGATGTGACCGTCAACCGGAGAGGTCACGAAATGGAAGTCTCCCGAACGGACGTACCTGAGGACGGCGAATACAGGGCGATCTGCAAGGAAAACAATTCCCTCTCTGCTGCCGCAAATGGGCACAGCGAGGTATTTCCGGCAGCGCAGGTTACCGTCAAGGACGGCTGGGCAACGTTCTACCGCGACGGGCAGGCGGTCTGGAACTGCAACGCACGATACGCGGCCGCGAATTTCGTGCTCCAGAAGGCATAGGAATGGCACCATGCTTGAACTACGCTATCGACCCGGTCGTGATACCGCAGTTGCGGCGCGGGCAATCGTGCGATCGCGCTATCCCGCGGCAACGTCCGCATACTGCGATGGGGGAGCCATGGCGTATGACGTCGTGACGGAAAAGGCGCACGATACGGTTACGTCCGGTGACTGTGCGGTCGAGATGGCGTGGCAGGACGCCGCCGGCCGTGCCGCTCTCGCCTGAAAGGCGAAGACAATTGTGGAACGACGTCGCGCAGGCGCGGCACGAAGGATCATTGGAATTGAAGCAATGGATGATGAACTGAGGGCAAAAATCGGTGTCGTCGCGGGTAAGCTCGTGCAGGAAGCGATGGCGACCGGACTGACCTGGGACGAGATCGTCGCCGCGTTTGGCCTGGCCGCAAAGGCAACTGCGCAGGCCGCAGCGAGTGCGGGTGAGGCGCCGGCATCTGAATGTGTTGCACGTGCGCGCAGCTGTTTCGAAGATGCCTTTGCGCAGGACGTCCACGTTGTCATTGCCGATGGCAGTGCGCAAGAGCGCGACGCCGAAGCCGACGATAATCCGCTTCTGGCAACTGCCCGCCGTCGTCACGCGTCCAAACTCCATTGAGCCGCAGGCGATCTCCGCACTGCGGATTACCTGGCACATCCTGATCAGTATTCCTAGGAAAACCCGGGAGGAAAATCCGGCCTCCGGGAGCCTCCCACACCATCTTCCAGATGATTCCCTCAACGGTTAGCCCGGCGATGCAGGTCGATGGCAAGTCGAGCTGACAGGGCGCAGCTTTTGTGCGTACCGGAACCGGGCCCCCTGATGCGCCTTATGCATCATGGCGCGAAGGGCCTGGCACGCTACTACAGGCTCACAACAGGATCGCCTGCTGCAGCAGTTCCAGGGCCTTCAGTTCGTCCAGGCGACCCGTGCGTGCCTTGCCCGCCAGCGTCTTGAGCAATGCTTCCGCGATCGGCTCGATACCGTGAAGATTGTCCAGGCTCGTCACGGCAGCGAAGGGGAGGGCTGCCGGGTTTCGCTGCGGTACTGCGGACGCGGCGAACGACTCAGGTGCTGACGCTGTAGCTGGCGGAGCCCCGTCACCATTTTCTTCAGGCAGGCGACCGGTAACGTCGTCGGGAAAACCATTGACAGGATCTTGCGCGCTGGCAACGATCGCCTCCTGCTCGCCCGCCACATCCGTCGAAACCGGTGAGGGGTTTTGTGGATCGCCCGCCCGCGCGCGCCGTCCACGCGTCTTCGCGCCGGAGGCCTTTGCTGGTACGTCATCCTTCGTTGCGGCCGCAAGCGATTCGTTTTGTTGAGCCGATACGCGTCCGCGCGCGGCAGGCGCAAGCATACGCGACACCGACGCTGGAATATCGGCTTCCGAACGCGGGGTGTCCAGCCAGCCAGCTGGCAAACCAAGCCGCTCCGTGAACCGGTTTGCTTCGACAGCGTCCAGGCGCTTCTTGCCATGCAGCCGGTGGGCCATGTTGGACCCACTCAGGTCCATGACCACACCAAGCCTTGCTTTCGATCCGTTGCGACTCGTGAGAACGTGGAGGTTGGCGCGTCGGATGTTCTCTACGTCGGCGCCATCGTTCAGAGCCAGCGATTGCTGCTGGGTCGTTTCAGGAGGCGTTCTGTCTTTTGCACGCGAAGATTTTCGCGGCGTCTGGGCTCCGGCCGCTACGCCCGGATGATTCTTGACGGCTCTGGGCGTACCGCCAGTTGCTTTCCTGGGCATTTGTGCTTCCTCGGACAAACGGTTTTTAAGAGATGGTTGCGGGTCGACAGTCAGGGCAGAAGCCGGCTCAAGTGCTTCGGACGTCGCGTCTGGTCCGTCGTCGGCCTGAATAAGGTCGAGTGGCGACTTCAGCCGGGCGATGGTCTCGGCTGTGAGCCCAGGATTGGGCTGGTCAAAAAAGCCATGCGGCAACCCGAGCGTAGTTTCCATATGAAAGGCGGTCTCGGGTGTGAACCTCTCGCCCTTCAACAGTTCGGCCACGCGCGTCATGCTGGATTCAAGTGCGATGGCGATATTCTCTGCGCCTACCGTATCGACCAGAAACTGGAACGACCGTGTCTTGAAAATGGAGGCGGTCTGGGCGGCGTCCTGCGCAGGCGCCTTCACATACGATTGTTTCGGCCGGTTGGGCTGAGATTTTTTTTCGTGGCGAGCCTGGCGTTGGCCGCTGTCGCGGGATCCCGCATATCGCCCGCGGGCTTGATTCATAAAGTAGGGCTCCATGCGATCAGTGGTGTCCGGCAGGTGTTTATTATAGACGCGGCGATGTCGGTATTTGATGCGTCATTCGCTCCGTGACGCGTAAATGTACGCCTGGGTGAGGCTGGCGGGCTCCTTGAAGTACCCGTTCCCCGGGAGCGGATATGAAGTGTAGAGGATAACGAATGAAGTCATGCAGGAATTTCGGGTAACCATTCATGGATCCGCGATGAAACCGGCGCACTGGTCAACGGTGCCGACGGCAAGCCGATAACCCTTTCAAGGCAAGGCGCGGCAATCTGATTTCACAGGAATGGGCGCTTCGGCGAATGGATCGGGGGCTCTGCTGACCTGCACATCACGCTGGCCGCCGTCGACCGTTCAACTCGACCACTCGATCCTGTTCGGGCGCAACGTACTTCGCCTGACAAGTCCCTGATGAGGATTTTCAGTATTTGGGAATGGACAACATACCCGGAAACGTCAGATTCAAGTTTCCCGAAATTGTCGTGCTTCCGGTGTCACGACGGCGCGAAAACGACCGCGCCGCGATCCTCAAAATGTTTGAAGCTCCGGATGAAACGGTATAGCTGCCCGCCGATCTCCAGCCGGTTTCGTCCAGCGTGGGTTTGCTCAAGAATCTCTTCGGCCTGGGTTGCGGCAATGTTCCCGTGATATCTCAGGCGATCCTGATCTCTCCTGGCATCGCCAACGTACATGGCACAGACGTCATTGCACTTCTGCATCATGATCACACTTCCGCCGGAGTTCAGGGACAGCTCGAGATACTCGGCCAACGTCAGAAGTGACTCAGTCGTCGTCATGGCGATTCCCCTGAAAGCACGGCTCCCGGCATCGATCCACTGGGTGGTGGCAGCGACGGGCACCCACCGAGGATAGCGCCACGCATTTCCGGCACTTGCCTCCTCGCCTGATTCAAACAATCTACGCGGCGGACTGCGTCACGGTCATCGCGATCATGCACGGGACCGCGCGGGTTCACTACGCATGCGTCGCGAGGCGCTATGGGCCACTACATCGGTGGGCGTCTGGCACGGTGGGTGCGAATCGTCAGCAAATTATCTTGCGACAAGCACCTGCCATGGCGGCCGGCATGTTTTTGATCGTAGTGCTTCTGGTCGGGGAAGTCGATTCGTCGAGGACAGTGTTATTGCTGCGGCGGAGTTCAACCGTCTTCCTTCAGAGGATATCCGCTGTTTTGCCAGGCGATGATGGATCCGGGCAGCGTGGCCGAAAGTGCGACGTCAACGCTACCGCAAACGCGCACTTCGCCCTGCGTCTTCACGCCTGTGGCGAAACGCTTGCGCTTCGTCGACGATCATCCGGAGAATCGATCGATGTCGCGAGGAGGGCGCACCAGGACATCGTGTTTCACACAAAACTACTGTTGACGCTCAAACAGCATGGCGCGGACATGTGCCGGATGCCCATCGCTGCATTAGAGATTGATGCACAGGGCGCAAGAAAAACTGGCCCGCAGAGCGGGCCACACATCGGGATGCGACGCGCGCCGGTCAGGCTGGCTTGATATTTGCAGCCTGCTTGCCCTTCGGCCCCATCTTGACATCGAAGCTTACTTTCTGGTTTTCCTGCAGCGACTTGAAGCCTTCCGTCTTGATCTCGGAAAAGTGAGCAAACAGGTCTTCGCCGCCGTCATCCGGGGTGATGAAGCCAAAGCCTTTCGCATCGTTGAACCATTTCACAGTGCCAGTTGCCATTTTTGAATCCTGTCGATGTTGAAACCTGAAATCACGAGAATACGCATCGCATGGAGGCGATCACCCGCAAGGGACGACCTTTTACCACGCCGGGATGACACCTGCCAATCAGCAGGTCCACGGACAGCACAGGGTCCGGCTTTCAGAGGCCCGGGCCCGGTGCAGGCATTCGTCGTTCCAACCCTTGACGGTGGCACCGTATGATTGCCGCGCGGCAATCGCGATCGACCCTGCAACCGGGAGTCTCAGCGAAGCCTGCAGGCTGCGCCGCGAAGACTGATTCTGGATTGGAGCAGGGAAGGCACGTGAGAAGAGTCGCAGAAACATCGACGCATTGCGGATTCCTCCCTCGCCACACGCGAAAGCCCGGTCTCCGTCACCATTTTTGTGCGGTCCCGTCCCGCACAGTCCCGCGACGAGCAAACTGTGGCGCGGAAGCGGCCCTAACCAGTTTTGCAGTGCCAGCCCGGAGACTGGGGAGCCCATGTTACCCTTGGTCGACGCTAACACCAGCGAAGCCGCGCTCGAGGATGAACGATACATTCGAGTTTTCTCAGGATTTCGAGCCGTTCCTCGAAGACCTGCCGAGAAAGGACTGGCAGACAAAGTCACTCGATTGCGCCATGGCCGATTACTGGGTGGCAAGCGATGGACGTGTCGCGCGTCGAGAGTTTCTGAGTGACGGTTACTTTGCCAGCAACACAGCCTCCTTCACGGCTTATTTGTTCCACTTCCGGAAAGGCGTGAGACTCGACCTGAAAGTGGTTGTCGCTCACGGTCGCATCCTGGAGCTGAGGCGAGAGCGCGAACCCGAAGCGGGGGAAGTGGTGGCTGAGTGGACTATCCCCGTGCCGGGTCCCGACGCTGAACGTCGCAAGTGACGCGGGCCGGATCGCAGAAGACTGGAAAAAAGACTGGTAACCCCCTACCTGTGTAACGAAAGGCGGCTTCGGCGTAAGCGCGCAGAAAGGGGCGCGGCCGTCAAATGGTTTGCGAGCCTCATGGTCGGAAAATGAAGAAGCCCGCGAACCAGATGGCTTCTCGCGGGCCTTGTGCCGTGCAGATGGCGTCAATGGAACTCGCTGTCATCGCTCAACAGCCAGGCTGGAATATCACGCTTGCCGTTGAGTACGCGCCAGACCTCGACGTGATCCTTGCGCTCAATGTAAAAGATCAGATGCGGGTAGCGATCGAGAGACCATGAGCGCAGGCCCGGTATGTCCAGTTCGTACGAGTAACGGAGTGAGCCGATGTTGGGGTGTTTGGCGAGATGCGCGTATGCCTGCTCGATTTGCGCAATGAACCCGAGCGCTGCCTGTTCCGAGCCTTCGTCAACGAGGTAATGTGTCAGCTCGTCTTCTACGTCCTGCCTGGCCAGCCGGGTCGGGATGACGGGCTTGGCCGTCATTTGCGCGAAGTACGTACGCGGGCGCGCAGCGATTCGAAGTAGTCGGCGTCGGCCGGATCTGCGAGGCCCGAAGTCGCTCCCTGCAGGATCATTGTCCGCAGGCGCTTGCGATCCTGATCCTTGCGGATTAGTTCGCGGACGTATTCGCTGCTCGTGCCGTAGCCGCGCTCGCCGACCTGCTCGTCGACATATTCCTTCAGCGAATCGGGGAGGGAGATGTTCATCGTACTCATGTGAACCAGTCTATCAGGCTTTGGCAAATTTTGCCAAACTCATCTCCTGGTAGATGTTCAGGGGTGGCCTGATCGGTTCGAGGAGCCTTAACTGGCGAGTCTTTCCGGGAAATCGTGCGGGCGGCGATGAACTGTCCCCATGCGATCCGCCGATCGGTGCGGTAAAGTGATCTGGCCGTACGGCTGCGGCATCAGGAGAAACCAGCCCGACAGTCGGCCCTGCGGGCGACCTACTTGGCGGAAGGGAAGTGGCGAGACCTCTGGATGACGAGGCACGCACCGAGTTGCTGCGCTTCCTTGTGGTCGGCCAGCTCTTTGCATTCGCCCGCGAGGGCGTGTGGCTGCGCACCGATCATCTGATCGAATCGGCAAAGATCTGGCTGGCCTCGAACGGCGCAGAATGTGACTGGCTGGAGCGGGCAAGGCTCGTGGAGGCATCTCGGGTGATCGCCAGGCAGGAAAGCGAGGTACCCTTCCCGAAAGACGATGCCGATTTGCACAGACTCTTCAATCTACGAACCGGTTGGTTTCTGGACTACCGTTCACCTGTCGTACAACGGCTCCATGTGCGCTGCGCTGCATATCTAGAGGAGCCCTGATTATCTTGCTGGAATGAAGCAGATAAGGACGGATGCCGTGTACGCGCAACACGGCTCACATGAGTGACAAGCAGACAGGCGAGCCAGTTCAACAGGGCTCTGGTTCCGCCAGGACAATTTCCCTTGAAGCCGTAGTCTGGTTGTCCGTCCCAGTTCGACCCCGAGCGGTCAGTCGGGTTTGCCGATAGCGGCCATTCGCTATGGGGGCGGGACACTGGTAGGATGCCTTATCTGATCGAGAGGCATCGAGATAAATCGACCAATGAAATTCGACATCGAGGGTAAAGCGGGAATCACCACGCCGCCTCCCATACAGATCGCCCGCGCGCTCAAGTCATTGCGAAGCTACGGAAAGTCATCTTATGCGTCATTGACTGATACCGAAGGAAACTATGTGCAGGTAGCCGGAGGCGGCGTTAGCTGCATGATTGAGCGCTTCGAGATCGACGCATCACAAAGATGGAGGGCATTTCACGACAAACCTTCCCCTATGCGCCCAGATGGAACGATCTTGGTCTTCAGTGCAGGAAATATTCCGATGCGTGCAGATGAATGGTTCATGTGTGACCAGGTTGTGGAAGTCTTCCTAGCCTTCCTGAAAAGTGCGCCGTTTCCACCATTCGTTCACTGGCGGTCAGCCCCGGGCTTTTGACATTGATCCGCAAGTGGATAGAGCGCTTCGAGCAACTTCTGTATCTCGATTCGTCAACGATACGAGGCTCAGGTGCGAGAGACCGAACTGGCCGTTACGAGCTTTCAGTGACCAGCAGCTCACCATCGAACCAGACATCCTCGTAGTCCGGCGCAAGCAATACACGCCATCCCGGCGGCAGTGCCAAGTAAGGGACAATGGTCGGACAGCGCTCGATCAAGTGGGCGACATGAAGCGGCTGATAGAAGTCCGGGTCCGGTGAGTAGTCGCCGCCGTAAATATACCAACCACACGTACCGTTTTCCGGGGTTAGTCGAACCGCTTGAAGCGGCACATTCTCAAGGGATCCAAGCGCGATCCCTACCTTCTGGCTCGCCTCGGGCGGCATGTATTCTGCACCGAATCGGTGGCAAACGTTTCTTTGATCATTGGACATGGTCGCGCAATATGCTTAGCTCGTCGTGATTGTCGCTGATGCTGCGGGGTTTGTTGGATGTCCCAAGCTGCCGACTGATGCTATATGAGCGGCGCTGGATATAGCGATCATGGCGGCGTCAAAACGCTCTCCAGACCTCGGAGCCAACGAATGCGTAGTGTTCCGGCCCAGAGGCTGGCCCAGGTAGAACTGCGGGCCATTCGATGCACGGATGGTAGATATACATGGGCAGGACAAAGTACAAGCTGCGTCTCACATCGACGATTGTCGTCAGCCTTTCGAACTTACGCTCCATCCAACTGAATGCTACGAAACTCGAGCAAGCGGACATCGAGAATATGCAGCACCACGCGTAGCCGGGCAACTGGCGGCCGTCCACTATGGCGGTGTGGTACGAGTCACCATGCGGCGGTTCCCCTTCGTATTTCAGTGCTATCTCGTAGCTGCCGTCGGACGGTAGTAGTACATATTCACCCATGCCAGCCCAGTGGCTAAGCTCTTTCTCCGTAAACTGGATTACGTGCGATTCCATCTAGGTTCTTCAACACCGCGGATAAAGAAGATATGCAGATTGTCGACGATTTCCGCGGCGGCGTCGAACGACCGGTTGTGGCCGCACGGCGGCCGACACCCGGCCCGGCGGTCGTGCCGGATGCGCTCTTTATGTAATTGGCATAACTCGACCCTGATCTGCCCTTCAGTTTTCCCCAGAACAGCCGTTCAACGGTCGGGAGCCTTCGGATCAAAACATGATGTTCACGCCAGAATTTTCAACAGCAGACGCCACGGAACATACACTAATCGCCAATCATTATGTCGAGACGCAAGCAGCGCTGAACCTAAGCGTTGCGTACGTTCGGGCGCGTATACGTTTTGGCCGACAACACGTGCCGCTGCGTGCTGCTAGATTTGTGGTGGTCTATGATGTCCGTGGACAAAAGGTGGCAGACGATCTTGAAAGTTGCCTGCATCAGGCGCTCGGAGACGTTGCAGAGATTCGGGTGAAACGGTCATGAGCTTTCAACTTATGATTCGCGGTATTTCCCTGAGCGACGTTGAGCGTAGCCTTGGCTTACTCGACGGTAGAGCCGAAGTATTTTCGATCGACTCTGAGCACGTCGGGATTTCAATCCCGACCCGCTTGTTTGACGCCGTCGGAGAAGACAAGATTAGAGAAGCGCTACAGCACATGATGGTCTATGACCTTTACTCCGGCGACTGGAGCGGGCAGTAGCCTGCTGGCACGACGCATACATGCAGGCCACATTCAACCTTGGTTCTCGCCGCTCAGGCGCGCTGCGGCACACAGGTGGTGGATTGTCGACGATCCTAAGCCCAATCTCGAATGGCCGTTTGTGGCCGCGCGCTTCCCGACACGTGTGGCTCAGTGCACCCTCTCCGGTCATTCAACCTTCTCCAAAGCGGCCGTTAGTCGTGCACGAAAAGCCTGAGGCGATGAGTCCGCACGCCCGTTCACGCACGTTTAGACCGCCGTTCAAAATGTCGTTCTCGTCGTATGGTAGTGGCGCTGTGCTTTTGCGCGATTTCCACAAGTGGCCATTGAGCACCATCGTCGGGACCTGCTCCGCGAGAGATCGAGGAACAACCACGAGCATGCGCCGCACTCCCGGACATTCGACAGGATCGGTTGCGAAAGCAGTTCGCTCGCAGCGATAGCAAGCCGGTCCTTGATGAGCGCGCTACCGGCCTTCTCAGGGCATACCGTCCAGCGTGCCGGTGCTCGCCCTTCAACGGACAGCGCCGAATGGCTCATTGCCGCGACGATATGGCCTTCCAGCCGCTGCCGGGCGGTCTGCGCAGGCAGAACGCTACCGGCAATCGCAGAGAACACCGAATGCACCGCTTCTCGCAGTTCCGTCAGATCTTTCAGGAGATCGGATGGACGGCACCCCGCGCGCAACCGCGCCTTCTCGATCAGTCGACTATCAGCCGCATTAAGGACACCGTTTGCCGTAGCCCAGTCGATAACGTCACGCCAGTTGACCAATCGCTCGACGTCACGAGCCTTACCTGCGCCGCCGCAGGTGTTCACGAAGTTAAGGACGAGGTGGCCGCCCACATTCGTATCTGCTTGCAAACGCGGTTCTTTTGCACTGGCCAATATAACCTCCTTGTTGGATTTTGATGGTTAGTCTATGCTGGTACATCGCCATAGTCCAACGCACAAGGTGATTCATGACGGATACTTCGCGGCAGTCCAGGCAGTCGTTTCCTGGGGCGTTGCCTTTGGCGCATTCTTTTGACTTCGATGGCCAGTCGGTACGCTATGGGGTAATCGGTGCGGGAAAGCCGTTGGTGCTGGTCCATGGAACGCCGTTTTCTTCGCAGGTCTGGCGCCGCATCGCGCCGATCGCCGCTCGCTTTCGACAAGTCTTCTACTTCGATTTGCTTGGTTACGGAATGTCCGAGCAGCGCGCGGATCAGGATGTCTCACTGGGGGTTCAGAATCGCCTGCTTGCAGCCTTGCTCAGGCATTGGCGGCTCGAGAAGCCTGACGTAGTCGCCCACGATTTTGGAGGTGCCACAGCGCTCAGGGCTGCCTTGCTCAACCAATGCGCGTATCGATCCCTGCTGCTGATTGATCCGGTGGCGATCGCCCCATGGGGTTCACCGTTTGTCCGTCATGTGCGCGCGCATGAGGCTGCGTTCGCAGGCGTGCCCGCGTACATTCATGGGGCGATGGTCAACGCATATCTGCAGGGCGCAGCGAACCGAACGCTCGCGACAGACACATTGCGCATTTACTCGTCGCCATGGACGGGCGAACTAGGGCAAGCGGCGTTCTACCGGCAAATCGCCCAGATGAACCAGCGCTATACCGATGAGGTCCAATCGCGTTATGGAGAGCTACGCTGCCCGGTTTCCATCCTGTGGGGCGAGGAGGATCAGTGGATTCCGGTCGAGCGAGGCCCTGAATTATCGTTGCTGATTCCCGGAGCACGCTTCACGCGAGTTCCTGGCTCAGGGCATTTGATGCAGGAAGACGCTCCCGAAGCGATCGTCGGCGAGCTGATGGATTTTCTGCAGTTGGGAGAGTGACACCAAATTGTCGGCTATCTTGGGTCCGAGGTCGAACGTCTCTAGTTGGCCACCGCTAGCCCTCCGTTTCCTTTAATGAGTCAACGGAAAGCGTTGAATCGCAGAAAAATCCGCTTTCCACATGTCGAGCTCGAACAACTGGCCAAAGTTGTCCAGAGACAGGGTCACGAAGACTGGTACGCCATCGGAGTCAAGAAACTCCATCTGGCAGAGATCCGCGCCTAGCCGGCGCCCTTCGATATGTTGCGAGTCAAACCGAACACTTCCCATCCGACCGTCGTCCAACCCTTCGACCAAGCAATCCGGCAGCAAGTCACGAAGCGCTGGCGCCTGCGGGCTTGCTTGTAGCATGTGTTCAATCAAGGCTCTTTCCGCCGGGTTTAGATGTCTTAGCTTCATCGTAATGGACGGCGCTTACTGAACGCGGCGACAAAAGAAGATTGTTGACGATTCAAGTCTCAATGTCGACCGTCGCTTCATGGCCGCACTGCGTCCACGACCGGGCACGCCGCTCGCCCCCCCGGCGCACATCTCATGCAACGGGCATAACCGACCCGGAGGGGTCCTTCAACTTTCTCCACAGCGGACGCTCAACGCGGCCAGCTAGCCATTGACTTCGTGGTACCAATATCGATTTCGCCCAATGAAGTCAAAGGCTTCTGGCCAAATTGCCTGTGTGTTTGCCAGAATGTTAAAGGTCGCGCCACCTGAAAAGCGAAGAGAAAGTACGTATTGATCTGTCTGCTCGACAGTGACCACGCTCTGGCCGATCAACCCCACGAGCTTGTCGCAGAACCCTGATGTTCCTTGGCGAGTAAAACTCTCGCCGTCCGCCACTGCGGCACAGTTATAGACCGTGAGCCGCTCTTCCTGAAAAACAAGCTGGAAATAGTCGTGAATAAATACGACCTGCGACAGGGGTTCAAGCGGTATAAGCCTGCTGTCCATGTACTCAGCTCCGGGTTGGCAGTGGTCAACAAATTACTCTCTGAATGAATTAATGGCCGCCGTCCGCCTCCCAATAACGAGCTCCGTCAAAGATTGAACTCAAGGACCTCCCCATTCGCAGCGGCCGAAGCTAGAAGGCTTCGTAGCATGGCCAATTGCGAGATAAGACCGGTTCGCCGAACTTTGACTGCGTGGCTGTCTCCAGACGAGGACCAGCCGCAAACGAATCGCACCTCTTCTGCGCCCTGTATTTCGAGCGCGCGGATGCAACAGTCTAAGTCGGACGCAATTTGTACGAGTACCGCTGGCTCAACCTCGTCCTCTTCGAACTGGTCAAACATCGTTCCCAGCGAGTTATTGATTTGATTCCAGAACCCCGATGCGAAGAGCCACTCCGACACTGCGCTGTCCAGTGTGAATACCGGTTCTGCAGGGTTGCCTGCAATAAAGAAGCGCGATGCCTGCAGTCTGCGCATGACGTGAAAGCTAGCTTCGATGTCAGAAGATCCAATTGTCGGCGATCCGGGCTCCACTGTCGACTGGCCGATACTGGCGGCGGATTCAACCGGTCGATGCAACACACTACAGCCTGCGTGAGCAGCGGAGGTGTTGCAAATGAAACAGCGACCGAGGATCTATTACTCCGAGAGCCAACGAAG
>NZ_CAJMYW010000025.1:0-80715 GCF_905220165.1 Paraburkholderia sp. J10-1
GTAGGCGTCGCTGTACGACTCGCCGGCCTGCACGACCTCGACGGTCGCACCGCCGTGGGCGCGCACCGCATCGACCTTCACCTGCGGCGTGGTCACCGGCACGCAGATCACGGCCTTCACGCCCAGTTTCGCCGCCGAAAGCGCCACGCCCTGCGCGTGATTGCCCGCCGAGGCGGTGATCACGCCGCGCTCCAGCTGCGCGGGAGAGAGGTGCGCCATCTTGTTATACGCGCCGCGCAGCTTGAAGGAGAACACTGGCTGGTTGTCCTCGCGCTTGAGGAACACGGCGTTGCGCAGGCGGGCCGAGAGGTTCGGGGCGCGCTCGAGTTCGGTCTCGCGGGCGGCGTCGTACACACGCGCCGTGAGAATCTTCCGGAGGTAGTCGTTTTCGTCGCGGCGGGACTGGGCGGAATCAGTGGCTTCAGCGACTTTGGTGGCGGGACGGCTTTGATACACCTGCATGACGGCTCCTGTACTCACTTTCGTTTTGGCCAGGAGGCGGAAACAAAAAACCCGCCTCTTGGGGCGGGTTGTTGTCACTACTGCCAGACGTACGCTAACCCACCATTCGTTGAATGGTGCGAATAATCAGCGCAATCGTGAAAAGGCGGCAGTTCATGTCTGTAAGAATGACCTGGGGGAACGGGTGTTGTCAATTCCTCACAATTGGATCTTTCGCAACGCACTACAAATTACGTTTCATTTGATACGCTTTTTGCCTGGAGTGAGTATCTTCACGGTGAGCTGCGTAAAAATCTCGTTCTAATCTCACTCCAGCTAGCATGTTTCGTGAAACATTCTAGAAAACGTAATCTAATGCATTGATTATAAACGGTTATGTTTGATCTTATATTTTTTCGCCTCTGTTTCACGGATTCGACCCCGCTCAAGTGGCGTGCATCGATTGCACAACCGAACCAACGAAAAAGGGCGCCTGACGACGCCCTTCCCTGCCACCGTTAGCCAAATACTGGCGATGCTCAGGTCGCCTCAGATGCGTCCATTTCCGAGGCCCACTGCTCAATGACGACCTTCATGCGCTCGGCCAGGCGCTGCTGATCGGCGGGCGCAATGCCCTTGAGGCTCAACTCCGCGCGCCCGTCGCCAAACAGCTTCAGCTCGCCCAATGCGACGCCATCCGGACGATTGAACTGAACGCGTGACTGGTAATGCGTACGACGCGGTCCCACGCTGCGCGCGCCCGCTTCCGCCGAGGCCGCCGCTTCGAGCTTGCGCACGCTTGCCTTGCCTTCGATCACCTGCGCAAGCCAATGCTCGGCGACCGTCGCGCCCGCCCGGTCGAAGATCAGCTTGATGTTGTACGCATGTCCGAGCCCGACATCCTTGCGATTCTGCGCCATCCGTTGCAGCAGATAAGGCGGCAGCGACGTGAGCGCGATCACCTTGCTGATATGCTTCGGGTCTTCGCCAACGGCCACGCCCAACTCGACCTGGTCGACGTAGACACGATCGTCGAGCAGTTTCTTCCACGCGAGCGCATCGTCGAATACCGTCTGCTCCTCGCGCTCCTTGTTGGCGTGATAAGCGCGCAGGTACAAGTTCTGGTTGTCGAGACCCTCGCGGACATCGGCATCGATGAACTTGTCGCCGCGCGAGCGCGCAGCGCGAATACGGCGCTCGCCGTCGACGATCACATATTGGCCGGGAAACGCCGCGAGTTTCGTGACCAGGATAGGCGTGATCTGTCCTTGTGTCGCGAAGCTCTCAGCCAGTTCGTCGATCGTCTCGGCGCTGTAGAACGCGCGCGGGTTGTACGGATTGGAAACGACATCTTCGACCGAAATTCTCCGAACCGCATGCAGCGAAAGCGGCGCCTCGGCGATTTCAGCAGACTGCGCGGCCGGCGTGTCGGCGGTATCAAGTGCGGCGTTCGGCGCGCCGGCATCGCGTTGCGCGATATTGACAACGTCGGCTTCAGCGAGACGTTCGCCAGCCGAAACACGCTCGGCAGCCATGCCCGCGCGCACCTTGCTGGTGAAATTCAGCTTAGCGGCCATTGACGACCTCCTCTTCTTCTTCCTGAACCAGCGCAATGATCTCGTTGTAGACGGCGCTAATCTCGTCCTTCGCGACTTTCGCCCCGCGCACGCCGCGCACATCGAAGACGGTGCGGCCAAGCGCTGCTGCCTGGCGATAGAGTTCTCGCTGCTTGATGGTTGCCGAGAACACGCGGACATTGCTTTCCGCGAGAATCGCGCTCATCTGCGTGTGCAGCAACGTTTTCGAATTAGATTTATTCAGCAAAATTGCGAATTTTCCAGCCGGATTGGCAACGCGCGTACGCTCGACCAACTCCATCATCCCTTCGCTACTCCAGATATCGATCGGCGATGCGTCCGTCGGAATGACGGTAGCGTCCGCTACGGCCAAAACGCGCGCAGTCGTCAGATCGTTGATATTGGGCGGACAGTCGACGATGACGACGTCGTAGTCGTTCGCTAGCGCAGCGATTTCCGGCCCGATCATCTTTTCCAGCTTATGAATGCTGCCAACGCGGAACGGCAGAGGCGTCTCGGGACCTGCCGCGGCACACCAACTCATGCAAGATTGCTGACCATCGGCATCGGCTACATAGACCTTATAGCCTTCCGCCTGAAATGCCCCAGCCAGATTCATGCTGGTGGTGGTTTTCCCAACTCCACCTTTTTGGTTCGCTACGGCTATCACGAGACCCATTCGTTTCTCCATCCAATTGTTCAACAGCGGACAAGCCTCCCAGGCACATTCTCCACGTGGAGACTCCGGCAAGTCATTCGAGAGTCTAACGGCAACTTAAAGTAAATTCTAGGATTTCCGTCTCAGACGTTGCCAGTTCACAACCAGTTGGCCGAGCGGATAAGGAATGAACACAATGCGATGCATTGCCGGTTGGTCAGATTGGGGCTGGTGATGTGTTAGCGACGGCAGCGATCAATCTCCACGTGGAGATCGAAGATCGACGAAGCGCAGCGTCTTCGCATAATCGTGCAATGAACGAGTGCCGGTGGATCGAAGACTGAAGTTGCACAAGAGTACGGGAGAAATCTCCGGTCAAGTGAATCGAGGATCGGCGCACAAATCTCCACGTGGAGATTCATCAGAGTGACCTGCGACTAAGCCAGTCAGTGCTGTGAGCGTGAACCGTGCAACCGGACAACAATTCGGCCGCCACATGAAATCATCGAATCTCCACGTGGAGATTCTTCAATGGGCATTCCGGGCAAAGTACTTGTGCGTGGACAGGCGACACCCCGCGCAGATTGCGTCAGCAACCGGGTACGCCCATTGCACGCATGTAGCTCGACCTGCAGGTTCTTGTTCGTTCGAAACAGCAACTCTCCACGTGGAGATCAAGGCGAACAGCACGGCCTCATCGTGCGGTACCAGTCATCACAGGCGACGCACGACGAAGTACGAACATCATTCGGAGGCACGCTCGCAGCCGATATTCTAGGGCGCCACGAATAGAACGAGAGTTTGTCTAATACAGAGCTGATTTGAAATATATATTTGACTACAATTTCTAGATCGTTATATTTAGCCAAATTAACTTATGTACGACCTACATCGACTCGCCGTGGGTCAGTGAAAAAAAAACGGCGGCCGAAGCCGCCGCCTGTTTCGATCATTACCTTCACTCGTCCCGTACTTTCAACGCAAGATCAATCTCCGCAGCCTGCTGGCCTTCGCCCGCCGCGGGCGCCTGTTGTCCGCTCAACAGGAATTCGAGCAGGTCGGCAGCAGTCGGTTGCCCCCAGGTGTCCAGCACCACCCAACGGAAGAAGTTCGTCGACGCCATCTTGCTTGGCACCTTGGCCGTCGACACCTTGAGCTTGTCCATGCCGACCGTCTCGTTATAGCGCTTGATCAGCGCAGTCTGGTCGTCGTACTCAAGCTCATTGAAGTAGGCGCGCGCCTCGTTGATCTTCGCCGCGATATAGCGGTCCTTCACCTGATCCTGGCTTTCGCGTGCGCGGCTCGCGTCGGAGGCGGGCGCAGCGGCATTCGCACCTGGCAACTCGTAACCTTCTGTCAGCGCCTTGCGGAAATACGCCGCGACATTCGCGAGCGGCGCTGCGTTTTTCTGCGCGACGCGCGCCGCGGTATACGCCACTGCCGTGCGAATCTTCGCTTCGCCGTACTGCTTGAGCAGGCGCCGAGCCTCGGAAACCGGAATACTGAACTTCGACATCTCGCCAATCAGCAGCGTCTCGTTTGCTCGCAGCTCCTGGGACGGATCGGTCTCCGGCTTGCGGGTCACACGGAACTGCAGGGCGACAACCGAGCGTCCCACCTTGTGCTCGATGAGTTCGAACATGTGATCCGAAATCTCGTTCACTTCCTTGATACACGGCACCAGCACACGGCTCTTGAATTGCTTGTAGAGCTTGTACGATTGCGCCGAAGTATCTTGCCCAAGGATCAGATCGCGCAGCGTCGCGAGCGGGAAGCGCGCGGTCACACCCACGGCCTCGTACCGCACGACGTTCTCCCAAAGCGCAAGCGAATGCGCCTTCCTGAACTGACGCGTGATGCGCATATCGATCATCGCGTAGATCTCGGGATTGAGCAGTTCGCCGCGAATCTGCTCGGAGAAGGTGTATCGCAATACCGATCGCTCGAGCTCAGCGCCAGCAAGCAAACCGGACGCCTTCCAGATACTGCGCTTGTCCTGCGTAAGGTAGTCCCAGTTGACGACCGTGCTGATCAGCGAGTTGATCGTCTCCTTGACGTACTCGGTGTTGTTGCTGTTCAGATCGACGTCCTGGGAGAGGGCGGAGATCGTGATCTCGAACGACGAGCGGCCGCGGTCGAGGGAATCCTGGCGAATGGCGTTCTTGATCAGCGAACTGAACATCTTGCGCTGCTGCAGGCTGATCGACCCGGACTTGGGGGCGATATGAATCGCCGGGACGGCCTTGCGGAACAGATCAGGCGGCTGGCCTTGCTGGAATACGAGTGCACCTTGTTTGTCGGCGTCGCCGGCTTCGGCCTTTTTTCTTGCCATATGACCCACGTTGAAAGGGAACCTGGTCGGTTGGTAACTGTATACCAACCGATCAGGTGACTCAAGGCCGCAAGCGCAATCGTGACGCGGTACGACACCCAAGGGCGTAGAGCATTGACAGCTGCAGATTTCCCGTCTCGAAGGCCACCTGGAATCTCTCCGAAGCGCTCGGCCCCGCTCCCTCGCACGCCCCCATAGCCGGTGACCTTTGCATCGCCGAGTCCTGGAAACTATCCCATATCCAGTGACCTTTAGGCAGGATGTGAGTACTCACTCTGCTAATTTGGTCTCCACAGGTACCCATCCATGGGATTTTTCGCGTTGCTATCGGCGTGGTTCCCTGGAACGCATCGGCCAAGCATCCGCAGGTTCACGGCGCCCATAAATGGTGACCTGACGCCGCTCCCACAAATGGCTACCCATGCGAACGAAAAATACGCCCTTGGAGGTTCACAAATCCCCGCGTCCTCCCATAACAGGTAACCATTAGCAGGTCCCATAGCCTGTTACCTTGCTCCAACCAGCTTCTTTGCGTGCGAGGATTCACGCGGGGGGCACAAATTTGGACCCAAGGACGCCGTTACTCCTCTCCCGAAAAGCCACCATAACAGGTTACCCAAGCAGCTTCCCAAAGCCGGTTACCTGTATTCAGGTGCGAGGCCCTGTAAAACGTCCTCCCGCAAGGCAAGGCGTCCCATTGCCGGATACCTTCCCTGACTCCCATAAACAGTGACCTGAAGGGAAAACCGCTTCTTTTCCCATAGCGGGCAACCTTCCCCCCATATCCACAACCCGTAAACCCCATCGTCGGCTACCGAAGTCCCATATCCACAACCCGAAACTCCCATACCCGGGACCTCAAATCCCATAACGTGCCACCAAATCGGCCGCAAAGCCTTGCCTGGTAAGGGTTTGCGGCGCCTAAAGGTTTACTAAAGTTGTTAAAGCGTGATAGGTAAACACTGAAACACGCGTTCGATGAGAAAGACGTCTCCCAAAACCGGGGACCTTAATGCATGTGAGTGGTCACCAACCTCCGTGGCCCCATTCCTGGTTACCTAGCCTGTAGATCAACGCTCTGCAACCACCATAGCGCATTACCTAAGTCCCCTATTCTTCAGATCTAACTTTCAGACTCCGACTTAGGTCACTGATTTATCGGCAAAAATGCGCGTTGGGTCTCCGGCTATGGTGGGCTTCCTTGTTCAAGGTAACAGCCTATGGGACCGACTGAATGACTACGAAACCCAGCGGAGCGAGCGCGAAGCGCCCCACCGGTCCCCGACTTGCCCTCAACCCAGGTCGCCGGAGCGAGCAACCTGGAAAACGCATTCGTGTACCAATGGCTGATCCCATTTCCGGTTACCCGTTTCAGGTCACCAGATATGGGAGCATCCGAAGGTCCACATGGGCCGGCGCCCAACGAGCACCTCACGCTCGAAAAGATCCGGCTAAGGTGCACTGCACAAACCGTATCGGTGACCTACGGCTCGCCGGGCGACCCGATATCAGTCGGAATTCGCGGGAAAGGTCACCACGGCGGCTGTGTGCTGCGGCCGGCAATCGCTGCGATACACATCCGCGAGACGTTGCTCTGCAGCTTCGATATCGGCCGGATAGTTGTCGTCTTCGGCGTGCGGTTGGTAACCCACCGCCTCGAGTTCTCTCAGTTCCCGCATCAGGTCCGCATGCGTGACCTCGTGGGCCGGTTTGACGAACGGGTAGCTGTGGCATTCCCGCTGCGTCAGATGCGGCGCGGCGAGCGCGCTTACGCTCACCGCTCCCACAAATGGCACCCATACGAACTTCAGCCATGACTTCATGATGAATCCTCCTTTTGATGAACCCGCAACGAAATGAAAAGGCGCGAATGCGCGAAGAAGCGGATTCGAGGATAAGGAGGCGCTGGTGCTGAATCGGGCTCAACCGAATGACAGAAAGTTCATCTGCGCTACGCGTGAGTCACACGGGACCCCGCGTACGCACGAATTGACAAAATGACAGGTACCCGTCACGCAGCAGTAAGAAGATGACGCGCTCTTCATTGCCATGATGCCGTTGCGTCGAGGGCGCGCCACTATGATGGCCGGGCACGAGCGTATCCGTGTTCGTCGGTTCGTCAGTCAGCCATCAGGGGGAGCCATGTCACTCAGCGAGAAAGCAGCGCCCGCACGGCGCGCGGCCGCAAGCATGCCGGCCTTGCACGGTTTGCCAGCGCTTACGCGAGGCGTCCGATGAACCTGCCTGCCTGGGTTGCGCTCGGGCGTGGTCTGTTCGTTCCGGCGTCGTCGCGTGCAACGCCGCACGTGCGGGACATGGGCCGCGACCACTGGCAAACGACCACGTTCCGCTGGTTCACCGCGTACGCCGCGATCTTCTCGCTCGCGTTCATGGCACTGCTTGGCGTCATCGAGTACTCCGTGACGCACGCGATGATGCGGGAGACCGACAGCGGCCTGCGCTGGCAATTGCGGTACTTCGATTCGCGCAGCGACGCGAGTCTCGCCAGCGCGATCGAAGCGCGCCTCACGCGTGCGGACCGGCGCGACAACTTCTACGGCTTGTTCGCACCGGACGGGCACTGGCTTGCCGGCGATATCCGCGTTATGCCAACGGGTCTTGCGTTGGGACACTATGGTCAAACTCACCAGCACACTCGCGGCCAGACGCTCGCGCTCGAGCCTGGCTCCGTGCGATCGTCCCTGCGCGCCATGGGCGAGATTCGGCCCGACGGCGCGCGCCTCGTCGTCGCGCGCACGCTCTCCGACGTGCGCCACGTTCATGACGAACTGCTGAAGGCGTTGTTCGGTGGCGGCCTCTTGTGCCTCACCGGCAGCCTGTGTGCCGGACTCGTGCTCAGCATGCGGCAGATCCGGCGCGTCGCGCAGATCAAGCGCGCCACGCGCGGAATCGCGGACGGCGACCTCGCGATGCGGCTGCCGGTAGCCGGCCGCGACGAACTCGACATGCTCGCGCATCTCGTGAACCGCATGCTCGATGAAGTCGAGCGTCTGATGGGCGAGGTGAAAAGCGCATGCGACGGTATCGCCCACGATCTGCGCACACCGCTCACGCGATTGCGCCTGCGCCTCTCGCACGCTGCCGAGGCCATGGAGCAGCGCGGCGAGGCGGTTCTCGCCGGCGTGCTCGTTGGCGCGCGAGGGGAGGCCGATGCCGTGCTCAACCGTTTCTCTGCGCTCCTGCGTATTTCGGAAATTGGCGCGATGGATCGCCGCCGCGGCTTCTCGAGCGTCGCCCTGCTGGATCTCGTGCACGAGCTAGGCGAACTCTATGCGCCGCTTGCCGAGGAAAAAGCCATTGACATGCACGTCTCTCTGGCGCCGGTCGAACCCATTCCCGCCGACCGTGCACTGCTCTTCGAAGCGTTGAGCAACCTGCTCGACAACGCTATCAAATTCACGCCGCGCGGTGGCGCGGTCAAGGTCGAGTTGCGCGCCGGTTCGTGTGGACCGCAGCTCGTCATCGCCGACAACGGGCCCGGCATCGCGCCCGGCGAACGCGCCGCGGTGTCAGGGCGCTTCTATCGCAGCGAGCGGACGCGTCACCTCCCGGGCACCGGCCTCGGACTCGGCATCGTCTCGGCGATCGTGCGGCTGCACGACTTTCGCCTTGCGATTGGCGAGGCGAATCCCGGCGCGATCGTCACGATCGACTGCTGGACGCATCGAGCGCAGCATGGCCAAGCGGGCTCGTGATCGATGAGGCTCCTGCTGTGCTCGTCCTCGGCGACCGAGCGAAGTTACCTGTACAAGGCGCTGAGCGAGAGCTTGAACAGCGTCGAGATTGCAGACAACGTCGAGTACGCCGTTTATCTCGCGTCGCAGGAACCGTTCGATACGGTGTTCCTTTGTGCTGCCGGGCCAGAGGTGCACGACGGCATCGCCTCCGCGCTTGCGGCCCTCACGCACATGCGCGACGCGCCGACGATCGTCGTTGCGCTCGCGCGCGCGACACCCGCGGACTGCGCGCGACTTCTGCGCGCCGGCGCCGATGCGTGCTTCGTGCAACCCTGGTCCATTCTCGAGATCCAGGAGCGCATGCTCGCGTTGCGTCGCGGCGCGCTCGTTCACGCGAGCGCGCCGCTCGTGCGCCTCGACCCGTCCACACGCGACCTCGTGGAAGGCGCTCGGCGCGTGCCCCTCACCACGCGCGAGTATCTGCTGGTCGAATGCCTGCTGCGCCATGCGGGCGCGCCGGTTGCGCGCGAGCACCTGATTCGCTATGCGTGGCCCGACAAGGCCGACGTCGAGCCCTCGAGCGTGAACCTCGTCGTGTCGCGCCTGCGGCGCAAACTCGCGTCGCACGGCGCGCACGCGAGCGTCGAGACTGTGAACCGTTACGGCTATCAACTCGACTTGCGCGCGCGCCAGCCAATCGTCGGTGTAATCGATATGTAAGTGCCGAAGGGCGCGCGAGACCGTATTGCGTTTGCAAACTTAAATTTAATTTCATGAAAGGAATCGCGGCGCGGCGTGGGCGCAACGGTAAACTCGAGGCTCTTGAATAGTCGTGCGGCCGGCACGACGGAGTGCGAGAAAGATGAGTCAGGTGCGCGTTTTGACGGTGGAGGACGATGCCGTCACAGCCAACGAGATCGTCAGCGAGCTGACGCAGCGCGGCTTTGCCGTCGAATGGGTCGACAACGGCCGCGACGGTATGGCGCGCGCAATGAGCGACGAATACGACGCCATTACGCTCGACCGCATGCTGCCGGGCGTGGACGGTCTGTCGATCCTCACGGCCATGCGCACGGTCGGCATTCAGACGCCGGTGCTGATGCTGAGCGCGCTCGGCGACGTGGATGAACGCGTGCGCGGCCTGCGCGCGGGCGGCGACGACTACCTCACCAAACCCTTCGACCCCGAAGAACTCACCGCGCGCCTCGAAGTGCTGCTGCGCCGCCGCCAGGCCGCGAGCGTCGCGCGCGAGACCGCGCTGCGCGTGGGGCCGCTCGAACTCGACCTCATTTCGCGCAAGGTGCGCCGCGACGGCGAAGAAGTCGTGCTGCTCCCCACCGAGTATCGCGTGCTCGAATTCATGATGCGCCACGCAGGCAAGACCATCACACGCACCATGCTGTTCGAAGCCGTGTGGGGCTACCACTTCGATCCGGGCACCAACCTGATCGACGTGCACATGGGCCGCCTGCGCAAGAAAATCGATCCGCCGGGCGTGCCGCCGCTCATCCAGACCGTGCGCGGCTCCGGCTACATTCTCGGATAACCCGCTTTGTCGAGCCGTACTTCTTCCGCCGCTTCCGCGCAATTGCGCAGGCGCTGGCATACCACGACGTTTCGCTGGCTGTGCGCCTACACGGCGCTGTTCGGCGTTTTTCTCACGCTGCTCGTTGGCTTCATTGCGTGGACGGCTACCACCACCATCGAGCGCGACGCCGACACGATCATGGGCTGGCAGCTCATCTATTTCGACTCGATTCCCGATGCGCAGCTACCCGACGCGATCTATCAGCGGCTCGAACACGAGCACATGCATGTGAATTACTACGGACTCTTTACGAGTGACGGCCGCTACGTCGCGGGCGATCTGCTTGCGCCGCCGCCGCACCTTACCTACACGCGCGAAGGCAGCACGCATGCCCATACACTGAAGCTGCTCAACCGCGACGTATCGCCCGTGGTCCGCGCGATGGGTGAGGTGCGCCCGAGCGGCATGCACCTTGTTGTCGCGCGTGACATGACCAGCGTGCTGCGCATTCGCAAGATCATGGTGCGTTCGCTCGCAGCGGGCGCCGTGCTCGCGTTGCTCGGCGCCGCGGCGGGCGGTCTCGTGTTCGGCATGCGCCAGATCCGGCGCGTGCGCGAAATTCGCCGCGTGACCGAATGCATCGCGCGCGGCGACCTCGACCGGCGCCTGCCGGTGGGCGGCGACGACGAGCTCGACATGCTCGCCCATCTCGTGAATCACATGCTCGACGAAGTGGAGCGGCTGATGGGCGAAGTGAAGGGCGCTTGCGACGGCATCGCGCACGACCTGCGCACGCCGCTCGTGCATCTGCATACCCTGCTCGCGCGCGTGGCCGAGCGCGACAGCGTGCGCGGCGACGCCGCCGGCGCGGTGCTGCTCGATCAGGCGCGCACCGAAACCGGGCAACTGCTCGAACGCTTCCGGGCCATGCTGCGCATCTCCGAGATCGGCACGCTGCAAAGGCGTGGCGGCTTTGCGACCGTCGACCTGCACGAACTGGTGCAGGAACTCGCCGAACTCTACGAGCCGCTCGCCGAGAGCCGCGAACTCGAATGGCGCATCGCGGCTGAGCCCGTTGCCGAGATTCATGGCGACCGCGCGCTGCTCTTCGAGGCGTTCAACAATCTTATCGACAACGCCATCAAGTTCGCGCCGCAAGGCGGTGCGGTGAGCGTCACGTTGCGTTCCACGCCGCTCGGCCCCTTGCTCGAAGTGGCGGACAACGGCCCCGGCATTGCGCCTGGCGAGCGCGCGGCGGTCCTGCAACGCTTCTATCGCGGCGAGGCTGTGCGTCATGTCGCCGGTTCGGGTCTGGGGCTTTCTATCGTGGCGGCCGTGATGCGTGTTCACGACTTCACGCTACGTATCGACGATGCACAAGAGCTCGGGAAGCCGGGCGGCCCCGGCACGCGAATGAGCGTGGAATGCTGGCCGCGCTCGCTCGCCTGATACCTGCCGACCAGCCGCCAGGCACCCGCAGTCATGCGCATCCTCCTCATCTCCCCGATTCACGCCGAAGGCGCCTGGCTTCAGAAGGCCCTGCAGGAAAGCGCACATAGCCTGCAGCGCGCGGAAGACCTGCGCGACGGATGGTTCGTCGCAGGCGAAGAGCCCTTCGACGCGGTGATCGTCATGGCGCTCGACGGCGCGCTGCTGCCTGCGCTGCACGGCATCCTTCCTGGACTCTCGAAGGTCACAAGCGGAGCGACGATCATCGCCGTGCTCGGCATCGCAGCGAGCGCGAGCGAGCGCTCGAAGGTGCTGCGTGCGGGCGCCGACGCGTGCTTTCGTTACCCGTTCTCGTTCATCGAGATGCACGAGCGCATGCTCGCGCTATTGCGCACCACGGCGGCATGCGGCGGCGCGCAGGGTGGACAGCCCGCGCAGGCCGTGCAGACCGCAAGCGGCGCCCGGAGCGTCCAGAACGCGCCACAACTCGATGCGGGTACGCGCGAGATCGTGGAGGGCGCGCGCCGCGCGGACCTCACGCGCCGCGAGTACCTGCTCGTCGAATGCCTGCTGCGTCAGACGAATATGCCCGTGCCGCGTGACCACATGATCCGCTATGCGTGGCCCGAGAAGGACGACATCGATGCTTCGACCGTCAATCTCGTCGTGTCGCGGCTGCGGCGCAAGCTCGCGCGCCAGGGTATGGACGTGCGTATCGAAACCATCAGCCGCTACGGCTATCAACTGACGTCGCCCTCGTCCGATCGAGACGCGCGCTGAGGTAACCGTTTGTGGGAACCGGTTACCTATCCGCATCCACGCGCGTGCGTTTGTTAACATCAAAAAGCGAGCGGCACGCTGAATGCGTGCCGCTCGCTCATGCTCGAAAAGCCCCGCCAGTCGTGCTCAGTGCGCGTAAAGCGTGGAGTTCAGGTATGCAAGCTGACCGTCCTGTTCGGCCTGAACGAGCTCGTGGTAGACCTCCGCACGCGTCTTTTCGTGCACCGCTTGCCCATAAGGCGCTACCCATCCGCCGGGCGCAACCGTGGGGGCCGTGTCGTTCGATGCGACCTGGGTGGCGGCGGCGGCCTGGCTGGCCTGCGTGCCGGCCGTCGGTGCCGAGGTTTGCGCAAAGGCGGACGTGGTGGCAACGACACCGGTGAGCGCAGCGATGATCATGAGAGCCTTCATGTGACTATTCCTCCAGGAGTGAGATCGGTTAGCCGGTTAGCGAATGCGATAAACCGCATCCCGGTGTGAGTAGAATAGTTAGGTCACCCTATCGAACCCGATGCAGCACCATGAAGAAATGTTTATCAGCCTGAGAGGATTCGGTGAAAGGAAAAACCCCGCGCGAGGGCGGGGTTCTAGTGGTGATAATCAAAGCGGCTAAGGCCGCTTCAGAGGCGCTCAGGAAGCCGCCTTGTCCTCATGCAGGTCTTGCGTGCTCCAGCCGCCGCCTATTGCCTGTATGAGGCCCACGGTGGCATCGAGGCGCCGGGTGTCCAGTTCCAGCGAGGAGATCTGCGTGGAGAGTTCGGTCGTTTGCGCCGTCACGACGTCGAGGTAACTGACCACGCCGTCGCGGTAGCGCGACATCGAAAGCGTAAGCGTGCGCTGCGCCGCCGTGAGCGCCTCGTCTTCGCGCTGCGCTTCGTCGCCGAGATGGTGCAGCAGCGCGAGGTTGTCCTCGACCTGCTGGAACGCATTGAGAACCGTTGCCTTGTACTGCGCGCCGTTTTCGGCAAGCTTCGCCTGCGCGCCGCGCACGACCGCCGCGCGACGGCCGCCGTCGAAGATCGTCATCATCAGCGTGGGACCGATGGACCACATTTCGTTGGGCGCGACGATCCACGGCGAGAATGTGTCGCTCTGGAAGCCGCCGTCCAGCCCGAGCGAAAGATCGGGGAAGAACGCGGCCTTCGCCACGCCGATCTGTGCGTTGGCGGCGGCGACGCGCCGCTCCGCGGCGGCGATGTCGGGCCGCCGCTCCAGAAGCGACGATGGCAATCCCGCGGGCAGATTCGGCATATGCGGGCGGATCGTGTCCGGCGCGACGTTGAACTGTGAAGCCGGTACGCCGATAAGCGTGGCGATGGCGTGCTCGTAGAGTGCGCGGCGCGCGCTTACGTCGTCCGCTGCGGCCTGCGCGGAGGCGAGCTGCGTTTGCGCGCGCGAAACGTCGAGCGAAGAAGCGATGCCGCCGCGATGGCGGCTCTCGGTTAGCTCCAGCGCATGACGATAGGCGGCAATGGTGTCGTCGAGCAGCTTCGACTGCTGGTCGAGTCCGAGCAGGTCGAACCACGTGGTGGCGAGTTTCGCTTGCAGGCTCAATTGCAGCGAAGCGATGTCGGCTTCGCTGGCTACGCTCGACGCCTCGCCGGCCTTCACCTCGTTGCGCACCTTGCCCCATAGATCGAGGTCGTAGCCGATCCCCACGTCGAGCGTGTTCGAGTTGTACACGTTCGGCTGATCCGAGCCGCGCAGCGGACGCAGCGCCGACTGGCGCTCGCGCGACACGTTCGCTTGCGCACCGACGCTCGGCAGCAACGCGGAGCGCGCCTGCGCGACGAGGGCATCGGCTTCGTCGTGGCGCGCGAGCGCGGCGGCAACGTTCGGATTTGCCTTCGCAACCTGCGGCTCGAGCTGATTCAGCACGGGGTCGTCGAACGCGCGCCACCAGCCGTCACGCGGAAGCTGGTCGGCGGGGCGCGCCGTCTGCCAGCCGCCCGCTTCCTTGAAGTGCGTGGGTATGGCCGTGGCGGGCGCGTGATACGTGGGCGCGAATGAGCACGCCGAGAGCAACAGGGCCGCCGCGAGCGCAGCGGCGCGCAACGGTTGCGCACGCACAGACGGCTTAACCATGCGCACGCTCCGCGTCGTGCACGGCTGCCGTCTGCGTCGATTGCGCGCCTGGCGCGTTGGCGGACGCGAGGCGCACGCGGTCGCCGCTCGCGAGCGAATCCGGAGGATTGTCGATCACACGTTCGCCCGCATGCAGGCCGGCCGTGATCTCCACGCGCGTGCCGAGATCGGTGCCGATCGTCACGTCGCGCAACTGCACGTGCTGATGCGCGTCCACGACGGCGATCTGCATGCCGTGCGCGCGGAAGATCAGCGCGCTCGCGGGCACAAAGAGCGCGTGCGAGTCGCCGGGCATCGCGAGATGGACTTCGGTGTACTCACCGGGGAAGAGCAGGCCCTGCTTGTTGTCCACGGCGAGCTGCACGAGCATCGTGCCCGAAGCAGGCGAGATCGACTGGTCGGTGTCCACGAGCTTGGCGTCGAACTTTACGCCTGGGCGTTCGGGCACGGTGAGCGTGGCGCGCATGCCTGGCTTGATCGAGGCGGCGTCGCTTTGCGGCACGCTCACGTACACGCGCAACTGGCCCGCGTCCGAGACGGTGAAGAGATCGGGGCCGCTGCCGCTGCCCGCGTCGATCAGCGCGCCCACGTCGGTCTTGCGTGCGGTGACGATGCCATCGAACGGCGCCGTGATGCGCTTGAATGACTCGAGCGCCTCGAGCCGCCGCACGTTGGCCTCGTTGGCCTCTACGGTAGCCTGCTTCGCGATCAGGTCGGAGGTTTTCTCGTCGGCCTCCTGCTGCGAGACCGAGTCCTGCTTGAGCATCTCGGTCCAGCGCTTCGCGGTGGTGGCGGCGAGCTTTTCATTGGCGACGGAGTTCTGTAGATCGGCGCGCGCCTGCTGCAACTGCTGGTCGAGGTCGGGCGTGTCGATCAGGCCGAGCAGCTGGCCCGCCTTCACGTGTGTGCCGATATCGGCGTACCACGCGTGCAAATAGCCGGACACGCGTGCATAGATGGGCGCGTTGATGTAAGCGGCCAGACGCCCCGGCAGCACGAGCGGCTGCGACGCCGGGCTCGCTTGTGGCTGCACGGTGGCAACAGTGGGAATGGCCTGCGCGTCGGTCCACGTGGCGAGTTCCTGGTGCGCGTGCACACGGCTGAAGATGCCGCCGGACACGATGCCGGCCGCGACCATGAGCGCGATCGCCGCAGTGGACTTCAGGTGACGCAGCGGCTGCGGCGAGGCGATGTCGATTTCAGTGGACATGGGCTTCTCCCGATTCGAGGGCAGGTTGATTCGTAGATGATTCGGTTTGCTGACTATTTTTATGGTGGCCGTCTTTGCCATTCGCGCGTTTGTGCACGAGGCTGAACACCACGGGCACGAACAGCAGCGTTGCGCAGGTCGCGCAGAGCAGCCCGCCGATCACGGCGCGGCCGAGCGGCGCATTCTGCTCGCCGCCGTCGCCCATGCCGAACGCCATCGGCGCCATGCCGATAATCATGGCGAGCGCCGTCATGAGCACGGGGCGAAAGCGCGTGAAACCCGCTTCGAGCGCGGCACGCATGGCGTCGCCGGTGACGGCAAGACGCTCGCGTGCGAACGACACCACGAGAATGCTGTTCGCGGTCGCCACGCCCATGCAGAGAATCGCGCCGGTGAGCGCGGGCACGGAGAGCGGCGTGTGCGTGGTGAACAGCATCCACACGATGTCGGCAAGCGCGGCGGGCAGGGCGCTCACGATCACGAACGCATCGCTCCACGAGTGGAAGTTCACGACGATCAGCAGATAGATGAGCCCCACGGCGCCGGCGAGCCCGAGCAGAAGACCCGTGAACGCGCTGTTCATGGTCTGCACCTGGCCGCGCATGGTGACTGTCGAACCCTTCGGCAAGTCCTTGGCGCTCGCGTGAATCACGGTGTCGATCTGCGACGAGACGGCGCCGAGATCGAGACCCTGCGTGGTCGCGTAGATGTCGTAGAGCGGTTCGATGTTGTAGTGCGAGATGACGGCATCGCTCACGCCACGTGTAATCGTGGCGATGCCGCCAAGAATCTGAGAGCTGCCGCTCTTGCCCGTAACCGGCAGATTCTGGAGGTCGGAAAGTGTGGTCATGCGGTATTGCGGTGTTTGCGCGACGATGGGGTAGGACACGCCGTTCTTGGGGTTGAGCCAGTAAGTGGGCGACACCTGGCTCGTGCCGGAAAGGCTCGCGACCACCGAGTTGGTCACGTCTTGCTCGGTAATGCCGAGTTCATCCGCACGCGAGCGGTCGACGGCCACCGTGAGCTGCGGATAAGTCGACGCCTGCTGGATGCGCGGGTCGGCAATGCCGGGAATCCTCGCGATCTTGTGCAGCAGCTCATTCGCAAAGACCTTGTTCGCGGCCTGATTCGGTCCGCTCACCTGCACGTCGATCGGCGCGGGTGAACCGAAGTTGAGAATCTGGCTCACGATGTCGGCAGGCAGGAACGAGAACGTCGTGCCCGGAAAGCGGCGCGGCAGCTCCGTGCGCAACTCGCGCACATATTGCGCGGTGGGCGCGTGTGACTTTGCGAGCGAGATCAGGATGTCGCCATCCTGCGGCCCGATCGTGCCGCTGTTGTTGTAAGTCAGGTTGATACCGCTGTTTGGCAGTCCGATATTGTCGATCACGCTGGTGAGCTGATCGGGCGGAATGGCCTCGCGAACGGTGTCTTCGATATGGTCGAACAGATCGGCGGTTTCCTCCACGCGCGTGCCGATAGGCGCGCGCACGTGCAGGGCGATTTCACCGGAATCGATATCGGGGAAGAAGTTGCGGCCAAGGAACGGCGTGAGTGCGAACGAGAGCGCGACGATAGCGAGAAAGCCCACGACAAAGCGCCGCCGGTTCGTGAGCGCGAGTCCGAGCACGACGCGATAGCCCGCGCGCACGCGCTCGAAGCGTTGCTCGAAACCGCGTTGAAACAGCACCAGCGGATTGCGCGCGGGTGGCATGCGGCCGTGAGCGCCATGCGGCGCCATGACGGCGGCCAGCTCGCCCGAAGCATGACCTTGCGAAGCGTGCGGTTTGAGAAGATAGCGGGCCATCATCGGCACGAAGGTGCGCGAGAGCACGAACGAGGCGATCATCGCGAAGATCACGGCCTCGGCCATGGGCACGAAAAGGAAGCGCGCAATGCCGTCGAGCAGCAGCATCGGCACGAAGACAATGCAGATGCAAAGCAGTGAAACGAGCGCTGGCATGACGATTTGCGCGGCGCCGTCGAGAATCGCGCTGCGAACGTCCTTGCCTTGCTCCAGGTGCCAGTTGATGTTCTCGATTGTGACCGTTGCGTCGTCCACGAGAATGCCCACCGCGAGCGCGAGACCGCCCAGCGTCATCACGTTGAGTGTTTCGCCGCACGCGGCAAGCCCCGCAATTGCGGCGAGCACGGCGAGCGGAATCGAGGCTGCGATTATGAGCGTCGAGCGCCAGCTGCCGAGAAAGAGCAGGATCATCGCCGAGGTCAGCGCGGCCGCAATCAAGCCTTCGCGCGCGACACCGCTCACGGCGCCCTTCACGAACACCGACTGGTCGGAGAGCGCAACAAGCTTGAGTCCGGGCGGCAACGACTGCTCGATGAGGGGCAGTTTCGCTTTCACGCCGGCAATGATGTCGAGCGTCGAAGCCGAGCCGTTCTTCATAATGCTCATGAGCACGGCGCGGTGGCCGTCCACGCGCACGATATTCGATTGCGGCGGATAGCCGTCGCGAACGTGAGCCACGTCGCGCATATAGATCACCGCACTGCCCACGGTCTTGATGGGCAGCGCGTTGAGCTGGTCGATGGTAAGCGGGCTATTGTTCAGGCGGACGTTGTATTCGTAGCGGCCGATTTTCTGCGTGCCGGCGGGAATGATCTGGTTCTGCTGCGCGAGCGCGGTAGCCACGTCTTGCGCCGAAAGCTTCTTCGCCTGCAGCGCTTGCGGGTCGAGGTCGATTTGCACCTCGCGCACCTTGCCGCCATAGGGCGTGGGAATCGCGACGCCTGCCACGGAAAGCAGTTGCGGCCGGATGAAGTTGGTCGCGTAGTCGGCGAGCTTCTGCTCGTCGAGCGTGTTGCTCGTGAGCGCGAGTTGCAGCACCGGCACCGTGGACGCGTTGTAGTTGAGAATTTGCGGCGGCGTGGTGCCGGGCGGCATCTGCTTGAGCACTGTTTGCGAAACCGAAGTGACCTGCGCGGTGGCCGTGCGAATGTCGACGGTCGGCTGGAAGAAGATCTTCACCACGCCGTAGCCGCGAAACGACTGTGACTCGATATGCGCCACGTCGTTGACAGTGGTGCCTAGCGTGCGCTCGTAGTAGCTGACGATGCGACCCGCCATGTCGTCGGGTTGCAGGCCCGCGTAGTTCCACACGACACTGATGACGGGAATGCGAATGTCGGGAAAGATATCGGTAGGCGTGCGTAGCGCTGCGAGCGGGCCCGCGATCAGGATCAGGAGAGCCAGCACGATGAACGTATAAGGACGGTTCAAGGCTAGCCGGACGATTTTCAGCATCAGATGGGGCTCCGTTCAGGCGTCAGGCTGCGCGCCACGCGTGGGGCAGCCGACGCCGGTATTGTGTCGGGCGCGTCCTAACACGCGGGAGCCAGGCAAATGAAAAAAGATTTAGCTGCATGCCGGTCTCATGATGCTTCAAGGACTACGAAATGAGGCGAAGCTGAGAGAGCGGCAGCAATATTGGAGATTGCGTCAGCCGAGCAGATAACCCGAGCCGCGTATCGTGCGGATGAGCGAAGGTTGGCCGGGCGTGTCCACGCGATTGCGCAGGCGTCCCACGTGAACATCCACGAGGTTGGTGCCGGGGTCGAAGCGGCCGCCCCACACGCCTTCGAAGATCATCGTGCGTGTGAGTACCTGGCCCGCGTGGCGCATCATGAATTCGAGCACGCGCAACTCGGTGGGACGCAGGCGCAGCACGTTGTCGCGGCAACTGAGCCGCCGCTTGACGAGATCGAGTTCGAGCGGCCCTACGCGCAGCACGGTTTCCGTCGTGGCGGGGCGCGTGCGCCGACGTACGAGCGCTTCGACGCGCGCAGACATCTCGTCGATCGAAAACGGCCGTGTGAGGTAGTCGTCGCAGCCCGCCCGCAAGCCCTGGATGCGTTCCTCGACGCCCGTGGTCGAACTCATCACGATCACCGGTGTTTCGATACCCACGCCGCGCATGGTGGTGACGATCGTGAGACCGTCGAGGTCGGGCAGGCGCCGTTCGAGCGCGACGACGTCATAGTCGCCCGCCATGACCATCGCAATGCCTTCGCGGCCAGAGCGGGCCACGTCCACGGTGAAGCCGGTGGAGGCGAGCGTGGGCACGACAGTACGCTCGGTAACGGCATCGTCTTCAATGGTTAGTATTCTGGGCATGGCTTTGCACCCGTTGTGACGAAAAGAACTAAAAACATCGGGCAGTATCAGGCAACTGCGCGCAGCGGCGTCGGCGCGGGCCGTGTCTGCGCCGCGTTCGTGCGGAACTGCTCGACCGCGAAGTCGATAAAGCTGCGGATCTTCATCGTGAGGTAGTTGCGGCCGGAATAGACGATCGAGATGTGCTGCACGCCGCCGTTCACGTCGAACGCGTTCAGTACGGGCAAGAGGGCGCCGCGGGCGAGGTCGTCGACCACGAGCGGGAGCGGCAGCAGTGCGATGCCCATGTCCGCGAGCGCGGCGGCGCGCACGGTCGCGTAGCCGTTGGCCGTCATCGGGCCGGTCACGTTGATGCGCTGCACGCCCTCGGCGTTCGAGAACTCCCAGTGGCGCGGCGCATTGGAAATCGCGAGCAGGCCGTGCCCGGCGAGTTCGGCAGGATTGCGCGGCATGCCGTGGCGCGCGAGCCACGCAGGCGTGGCCACGAGCATCTCCTTGATTGAAGTGAGCTTGCGGCTCACGAGTGAGGCGTTTACGCTTTGGCGGTCGGTAGCGAAGCACACGTCGAAGCCGCCTTCGATCAGGTCGATGTGCGTGTCATAGGCCGTCACGTCGAATTCCACGCGCGGATTGATTGCGCGATACGCGCCGAGCACGGCGGGGAGTCCGGAACTTGCGAACACGGCAGGCGCGGCGATGCGCAGCACGCCGCTCGGGTCGCGCGTGGCGCGCACGAGTTCCGACTCGACTTCATCGAGCTTTTCGATCACGGCACGACAACCCTCCAGATACAGACGTCCGGCTTCGGTGAGCGAAAGGCTGCGTGTCGAGCGGTTCAAGAGGCGCATGTTCAGATGCGCTTCGAGCATACCGACGCTGCGCGTGACGGCCGCAGCCGACATGCCGAGCTGCTTGCCGGCAAGGTTGAAGCTGCTCAGATCGACAACGCGCGTAAATACACGCATGGCTTGGAGCTGGTTCATGGGCGATATTCCTGGGCAGACGCGCCGGCACGAGGCCGAGCGCGGGCATCGACGCCGCACACAGCGGCGACGTTTCGTACACGCTGCATGCGTGATCGGACGGGAAGAATGAAGCGGCGCGAAGCGCGCCTAATTAGGCAGTGCTTGCGCGAAGACCTGCGCGTCGCGCTGCGCGGCGGCTTCGTGCGCCGAGAGCGCGGCCTTGAGGCGATGCGCGCTTTCGGTGGGAATCGCGAAACCCGCCCAGCCGAGACCGGTATGGCGCAGAAACACGACGGTGCCGTCGAAAAGGGGATTGCGTTCCGTGTACCAGCACGGATCGATCTCGAGCACGTATTGATGCGAGCGCAAAGGCTGCTCGGGTACCGCAGGCTGCATGTGCGCGCGCAGCTTGCTGAGTTCTTCGATCAGGCCATCGACATCGGGCGTGTCGAGCAGCGCAACCTGAGAGCCTATCTGCACACAAACCGCGTGCTGGCCGTATTCGTTGACGAGTTCGATCGACATCGGCTTTTGCATATTGCGTTCCTCGCAGTGCTGAAACTGGAAGGCATTATCGGTGGCCAATCGGAACGCATGATTTAAGTTGCGGCGCACTCCAGATGAAAACAAATTTAGAAAGCGACGATTCGCTTTCCTGTGATGGCGGCATTGCGTGCAGTGCGCGTGTTAATCATCCGGGCCGCCGGATGGCTATCCTTTCATGCCTCGCGATGCGTGCGTTCATTCGTATACGTGCTGTTTGCGCAATGGCGGCGCGTGATTATTGCGCCCGCCGATCAGAAACGCTGCAATGAAAAGCAGAATGCCAATCATCGCAACGGTCGCCAGATGGTGAACAAGCATGGCAGTCCAAAGTAATTCAAAGCCATCGATTGCCCTGTCCGAAAGGCTGGCACTCGGGGCGGCGGCACTGACTAGGCAGCCCGCAAGCCCTCTGAGGTTAGCGCAAAGGCACACTGAGCGACGTGGCGGCTCCAAACATGCATACAGAATGAATTATATATGCGCTCAGAAATATCAATTGTTGATATTCGGCGGGCGTCGGTATTCTGGCTGACATACCGACCAGCAAGCCCCGCTATGACCCGCGCCACGCTCACCGAATGGCTGACGAGTTTCGTGCCCAACCCGGCGGCGCCGCCGTGGGGCGAACGCGTGCGGCGCTGCGGCGGGGCGATGATCGGCATCGCGTTCGCTGGGCTCGCAACCCATTTGATATTCGGCGCGGCGGGCGATATTCCGTTGCTCGTGGCGCCCATGGGCGCCTCCGCGGTGCTGCTCTTCGGCGCGTCGGACAGCCCGCTGGCGCAGCCGTGGTCGATTCTTGGCGGCAACTTCGTCTCCGCGCTGGTGGGCGTGGCGTGCGCGCAATGGATCGCGTCGCCCATCGCGGCGGCTTCCGTCGCCGTGGCGCTCGCGATCTGCGCGATGTTCCTGTGCCGCTGCGTACATCCGCCTTCAGGCGCGGTCGCGCTCACGGCCGTGCTCGGCGGTCCCGCTGTGCACGCACTCGGCTTTCACTTCGTGCTTGCGCCGATCGCGTTCCAGTCCTTCGCCTTGCTGAGCGCTGCGCTCGCCTTCCACGCGCTGACCGGACACCGCTATCCGCGCGCCGCGTTTCGTGCTCCGCAGCAAGCCGCTGCCATGCCGCTTGCTGCGCTCTCGCAACATCGATTGCAGCCGCTGAACGTTCCGCAAAAGTCGTTCGAACAACTAACTTGTGAGGAAATCATGTCGATTGGCTGTCCCGCTGTGCCCGCAACAATGGGGGCGCGGGCGGCGCACGACATGTTCCGCCGCCACGGCGCTTCGACGCTGCCCGTGGTCGACGCCATGGACCGCGTGGTTGGCGTCGTCACGCATCACGCGCTCGGCGATCTCGTGCAGGCGGCCGGCATCGAGCGATTCTGGAATGCACTGCGCCGCGCGGTGCTGCGCGAGTCGGCGCGCGTGGAGGAAACGGTCGAGGCGGTGATGGCGGCCGGCGTGCACGCGGTCCATCGGGCCACGCCGCTCGCGCATCTGGTGCCGATCTTCATCGAGCACGCCTATCACGACATTCCCGTCATGGACGACGCGAGGCGGCTCGTTGGCGTGGTCAGGCATTCGGACATGATCCGCTGGCTTCATCACCATGCGGGCGCCGCCCAGGCCGCCGCTGCGGCCTGAGGTAGCTCAGAACCGCGTCAAACCACGAACAGCAACGCCGCGAACACCACATAGAGCCAGCCGACATGCGTGAGCTGACGGCTGCGCACCTTTGGCGCACGAAACGCCCACTGCAGAAACAGAATGGCGACCATGGTCGTCACGGCCGCAAGAATCGAAGGCGTGCCGAGATGCCACGGCGTGAAGAAGAGGCCGAACGCCGTGGGAATCGTGGCCTGAATCATCATCGCGCCGCTGATGTTCGCAAGCGCGAGGCGCTCCTTGCCCTGACGCACCCAGATGATCGCGTTCATGATCTCGGGCAGTTCGGTTGCGATCGGGCTGAACAACACGGCGGTCAACTGCGGGCTCAGGCCGAGCCACGGCCCCACGGCGCTGATCTGCTGCACAAACAGATGCGAGGCCGCGAAGATCACCGCGAGCGCACCGAGCGTCTGCAGCAGAATCCACACCATGGCCGGATTCTCGTCGTGTGGGCGCAGCTTGAGCGGCTCGAGATCGCCTTCCACTTCGCCGCTGTCTTCGGCGGACAGCTCCTTCCAGCAGTAGAACGCGTAGGCCGCGAGAAACGCGATGCCCAGCAGCGGCTTGAAGCTGAACAGCACGAGCCCGAGCGCGATCTTCGCGACGAAGATCGCAAGGAACCAGAGCTGGTCGCGGCGCAGGCGGCGCGTATTTACATCGACGGTGGTAGCGCGCTCGCGGCCCACGCGTTTCGCGGTGGCGAGCAGTGCGACGCCCACTACGGCATAGGCGATCGTGCTGAGCGCGAGCGGCCCGCCAATCGCGGCGCCTACGCCAATTTCCTTGTGTGCGGGGTCCCCACCGAAAGCGACCGCAACGAGCGTGACCACGCTCTCGGGCAACGCCGTGCCGAACGCGGCGAGGATCGTGCCGGTGGCGGTCTGCGTGACCTTGAGCTTTTGACCGAGCCACTCGACGCTATTGACGAAGGTCTCGCAGGACAAGTAGATGATGCCGGCCGAGGCAACGAGCAGGGCGAACGTCAAGATCATGACGAACGCTCCGTGGCGCAAATGAGAAGGTGATGCGGGGCGAGACGAGTCATTGTTATTGCCGTATTGTGCGAGCCGGGCACCGAAACCATGACGCTTCCCTTCGCCCGGCCCGGGTGAAAGGGAAAACGTCATAGGTCTCGTCAGGCCGCGCTTTGCAGCGATTCGCTGCAGTCACTCGCAATACGGCTGCCGACGCCATGGTGCAGGGGCACCAATTATGTTGACGGCGGCGCAACGCCCAGGTTGGCGTTGCAGACTACTCCCCTAAGACAGGGGGCGATTATAGCCGAAGTTCATGGCGGCGAGCGATTTTCCGGCGCACTCGCCGCTCGATGCGAATTAGAACTTGTGACGCAGGCCGACCATCGCCATGGCCTGCTTGTCGTTGGTCGCATCGTTGCCGAAGTCGCCGAACGAGGCGACCGCGTTGACGAGTTCGCCCGTCCCCGCATCGATCGTCTTGCCCGAAGCCTTCTGGTAGCCCGCGAGCACGTAGATGTCGGTGCGTTTGGAGAGGAAATAGTCGCCGCCGAGGCTGAACTGGTTGTAGCTCGCGTCTACGCCGTTGCCGTGACCCTTCGTGTAGTTGTAGCCGAAGCCCACGAGCGCGACCGGCGTGACCTGATAGTTGATGAAGGCCTGGCCCGTGTTGAACTTCGTGTTGCTGTTCGCGCCGGCCGCGCTCTGATAGTTCGCGTACTCAACGTTGCTGTACGCGAGACCTGCCGTTACCGGCCCGTACGTGTAGTCGCCGGCTGCACGAATGATCTGCAGCGAGTTCGCGGAGACGAAGCCGCCCGTAATGGCGGTGGAATCCACGTTCACATCGGTGTTCGGATTCAGGCCGTCGAACGTCGCGGCCGTGCCGCCGTTGCTGTTGGCCTTGAAGTAGCCCGCGCCGAAGCCGAACGGACCATGGTTGTAAGCGGCCGCCACGGCCCATGTCTGTCCCGCGCCGGTGCTGCCGGGCTGGCCGCCGAACGCGTACATCGCGCTCATTTGCAGGCCGCCGAAGTTAGGGCTCGCGTACTTGATCGAGTTGCTGGTGCGGTAGCTGTTGTCGTAGTTGTCCATGTCGCCCGGCGTGGCGAACGCGGACCCGAATGCGCCGTCGTTGGTGAGCGGCTGCAGCAAGTCGATGAGCGGATCGTACTGGCGGCCGAGCGTGACAGCGCCGGCGGTGTTCGAATTCAGGCCGACCATCGCCGTGCGGCCGAAGAGTCGACCACCCTGGTTCTGCTTGCCGTTGTCGATATTGAAGCCGCTTTCGAGCTTGAAGATCGCCGAAAGGCCGTTGCCGAGATCCTCAGTGCCGCGCAGGCCCCAGAGGTTAGGCGACAGGTTGCCGGACATCATCTGGAACGTGCCGCCCGAGCCGTTCTTGCCTTGCTGGTTGCCGAACCAGGCAACGGAGGTGTCGAGCGAGCCGTAGAGCGTCACGCTGCTTTGCGCGTGGGCGATGGAGGCGAAGGTTGCCAGCGTAAAGGCGGCGGCGAGAGCGGTTTTTTTCATTGAATGATCTTCGTTGATGAGTGGCGTAGGTGAGAGTGAATTCGCGGCGCGCGAAGGCACGTGAAGACACGATGCGGGCCGGCGCCCCGAAATTCAGCGGCGATTATGCGTATCGCCCTGCATGGACGAATTTGAAAAACGGAAAGACTGAGTTTCAGAAAGCGCATGAGCGCCAATGCACCGTCAGTTCGGCATCACAAGGCCGTGGCGTGTACCGGCGTTGTTTTTTCGCGGCAAGTTTATGTGATTGATAAGAGTTCCTAAATAAATATCGAAGCCGGTATCGGCAAGTCTCTGGTTAAACATTTCTTCATTTTCGTGCGGATGTTTGGCGAAAGTCGCGCCTCTATCCTTGCCTCAAGAGCCGCAACGCGACTCGATGCCGGAGCGCTCAACGCTTGCGGCCCTGACCGATGACCCCGGCCGCGAGGCCGCACAGGAGAAACGAGGTGAAGATATTCCAGAGCGGCGTGTGCGTCGCAATCATGCTGTCGATTTCGGCGCTTGCGCATGCACAGGCGGCGAGCGCACCACAAGCACCCGCGCAGCAGTTGGCGAGCGCACAAGTTCCCCAGACCGACGCGCCGGTCACGCGCGCACAGGTGCGCCACGAACTCGTGCACGCCAAGCGCGACGGACAACTCCAGACGCTCGATCGAACGCTGTACGCGCATCACTGACGCCGCTTGCGCAATTGCGTCGCGGCGAAACTGGCCGCGCGTCGTGACGGAACTTCGCACCGCGGCCAGTCAATGTCGGCTCATCCCATCCCGTTCATGAAATCACGCGTTCTTTCTTATGTATTGCGCGCCGCGCTGTGCGTTACGGTCGCTGCGGCCTTCTCCGGATGCGCGAACCTGCATCCGCAGCCCAACGGCCCCGGCGATTGCGTCGGGCCGGCCGGCTTTTGCGTGCCGTTCTTCGGTTCGTAGTTCTCGCGGCGGGTCTTTTCGCTGTCGTGTTCGCGCGCCGCTACGGGTTTCCAGCGGCGCGCATAATACGCGTTTGCGCGGCACATCCGCCATCCGCGCTGACCAGGAAACCCATGAATCGCGATATCCGCACCGACGCCGAAGTTCTCGCATCGTGGCAGCGCAACGCGACGCCCTGGATCGCTGCCGTGCGCGGCGGCGAGATCGCGAGCCGGCGCCTCGCGACGGATGCAGCCGTGCTCGACGCCGTGCTTGCGCGCTCGCCGCGCCGCGTGATCGATCTCGGCTGCGGCGAAGGCTGGCTCGCGCTGGCGCTCGCGCGCCGCGGCAACGCGGTCACAGGCGTGGACGCGGTGCCCGCACTCGTGGAGGCCGCGCGTGAGGCGGGGCTCGCGGACTGCCGTCTGCTAACCTACGAGCAGATCGCGCAAGGTGCGCTGGACTGCCGCGCCGATGCGGTGGTGTGCAATTTTTCGCTCATTGGCGCGACCTGCGTGGATGATCTGCTGCGCGCGGTGCCCGCGTTGCTGGAGCCGCACGGCACGCTCATCGTGCAGACGCTGCATCCGCTCATGGCATGCGGCGATGAACCTTATGTCGATGGCTGGCGCGCCGGATCGTGGGCCGGGTTCGGCCCTGCGTTTCGCGACGCGCCGCCGTGGTACTTTCGCACGCTGGAAAGCTGGATCGCGTTGCTCGATGCGAGCGGCCTCGCCCTGCGTGCGCTGCGCGAACCGCTCGACCCGCGCAGCGGCAAACCCGCTTCAGTGCTGTTCGAGGCGCAACGGCGCGGCTGACACCGCCCCCGAGCGGGGCCGCAAACCAGGAGGCAGAGACGATGGCGATGATGTCTCACGTCTATACCGGCGTGAACGATTTTGAGCAGGCATTTGCGTTCTATTCCCCACTCATGAAGGCGCTGGGCTTCGAGTTGAAATTCAGTGAGCCCGACTACCCCTGGGCAGGCTGGATGGAACCGGGCGTGCCACGCCCGCTCTTCCTGGTGGGCCGGCCGTGGGACGGCAACCCCGCGCAGCCCGGCAACGGCCAGATGATCGCGCTGCTCGCGCCTTCACGCGCGGCAGTCGACGCCGCTTATGCCGCCGCGCTCGCACACGGCGGCTCCGACGAGGGCGCGCCGGACCTGCGTCCTCACTATCACCCGAACTACTACGGCGCGTACTTTCGCGATCCTGAAGGCAACAAGCTCTGCGTCTGTTGCCACGATCCCGTGGGCAGCTGACACGCTGCCGCACGCGCCATCACACGGGCGTCCCATTCGCTGTGCTACCCTTGCCCTGCCTTGGGCCGAGGGTGCCGTGCGCGCGCGTGAGCGAGCGCCGGTGGGCGGCCCGGTGTATCGAAGTCGAAAATCGAAGTCCTGAACCAAAGTCCCGGGCCGCGTGTCATCGCGCGCATTTGCCGGGACAACGATCAATAACAGGAAGAAGACCCAGATGAAAAAGCACGAGATACAACGCGCAGGTTCGCGTGGCCGCTTGCGCACGCTGATGGCCGCTGTGGTGCTGGCCGGCAGCGCACAAGCCGCGCATGCCGCCACCGAAATCCAGTTCTGGCACGCCATGGAGTCCGAACTCGGCCAGCGCGTGAATGAGATCGCGCAGCAGTTCAACGCGTCGCAGAGCGAATACAAGATCGTGCCCGTCTTCAAGGGCACCTACGACCAGACGCTCGCTGCCGGCATCGCGGCCTATCGCAGCGGCGACGCGCCCGCCATCCTGCAGGTGTACGAAGTCGGCACCGCCACGATGATGAACGCGAAGAAGGCCGTGCTGCCCGTGTACGACGTGATGAAGACCGCCGGCGTGCCGCTCGACGAAAAGGGCTTCGTGCCGACGATCGCGAGTTACTACAGCGACGCGAAGACGGGCCATCTCGTGTCGATGCCATTCAACAGCTCGACGCCAGTGCTCTACTACAACCGCGACGCCTTCAAGAAGGCCGGCCTTCCCGACGCGCCGCCGAAGACCTGGCCCGAAGTCGCTGCGGCTGCCGCGAAGCTCAAGGCCTCGGGCATGAGCTGCGGGTTCACCACGGGCTGGCAGGGCTGGATCCAGATCGAGAACTACAGCGCGTGGCATGGCGCGCCGATCGCGACGCGCAACAACGGCTTCGACGGCCTCGACGCACAGCTCGAAATCAACAAGCCGCTGCAGGTCGCGCATATCGCCTTCCTGCAGGACATGGCGAAGCAGGGTACGTTCACGTACGTGGGGCGCAAGGACGAGGCCAACGCCAAGTTCTATAGCGGCGACTGCGGAATCATGATGGGATCGTCCGGTGCGCTCGCGAACGTCCAGCAATATGCGAAGTTCAAGTTCGGCACTGGCATGATGCCGTATGACCCGAGCGTGAAGGGCGCGCCGCAGAACGCCATCATCGGCGGGGCGAGCCTGTGGGTGCTGGGCGGCAAGAATCCGGAGGTCTACAAGGGCGTGGCGAAGTTCCTCGCGTATCTGAGCTCGCCGGCCGTGGCCGCGAAATGGCATCAGGACACGGGCTATCTGCCGGTCACGAAGGCCGCGTACGAACTCACGCAGCAACAAGGCTTCTACGCGTCGCATCCGGGCGCCGACACGGCCACGAAGCAGATGCTCAACAAGCCGCCGCTGCCGTGGACCAAGGGCCTGCGCCTTGGCAACATGCCGCAGATCCGTACGGTCGTCGACGAAGAACTCGAACAGGTATGGACGGGCGCCAAGACGCCGCAACAGGCGCTCGACTCGGCCAACTCGCGCGGCAACGAACTGCTCCGGCGCTTCGAGCAGCAGGCGGCGAACTGAGGCGCGTGGGCTCGTGAGTTGAAGTGATGTGATGCGGTGCCTTCGCGCGAGGCGTCGCGCAGCGCCCCAAATGGCGGACTCGAGTCCCGTCTTTTGGGGCGCTTTGTTTTTCGGCGCGGCGTTGGACTGCCGCACCGCCGCGACTACGATGGTTTCGCGTTGCCGTTCGCAGCGGACGGCGTAGGCGGATTCCAGCCGTAGCCCAGCGCCTTGTACAGGTTCACGATCTCCGCGAGCCGCTGATCCTGAAGCTGTGACTGCTGCAACTGCGCATTGAAGAGGCTGCGTTCCGCGTCGAGCACTTCCAGGTAACTCGTGTAGCCGCCTTCATAGAGGTCGCGCGAAAGCCCCGCATACTCCGTAAGCGCGCTCACTTGCCGCGTGGTCGCATCGAGCTGATCGCGCGTGCGCGCCGCGCCCACGAGCGCGTTCTCGACATCGGCAAATGCCTGCTGGATCGTCTTCTCGTAGCTGAAGAGCGCCTCTTGCTGCGCCGCCTCGGCCTGATGCACGGAACCCGCGATCGCGCCGCCCTTGAAGATGGGTTGCGTGACCGCGCCCGCGAACGACCATACGCGCGCGGGCCCCATCCAGAGGCCGGATAGCGCGGTGCTCGCCGCGCCGAACATGCCAGTGAGCGATATGTCGGGGAAGTACTGCGCGCGCGCCGCGCCGATCTGCGCGTTCGCCGCAATGAGCGTTTGCTCGGCCTGGAGAATATCGGGGCGGCGCTCCAGCAAGGTGGAAGGCAACCCCGAGGGAATGGCCGGCGCGCTCAGGGCGTTGATCGCCTTGCCGCGTGGAATCGGGCCGGGATTCTGGCCGAGCAGCAGCGAAATCGCGTCCTCCTGCTGCGCGATCTGCTGCTGGATGCTGAACACCGAAGTCTGCGCCGACTCGTACTCCGAACGTGCCTGGCTCAAATCCACCTTCGACACGACTCCACCGGCAAAGCGCTCCTCGAACAGATCGAGCGACCCCTTGCGGCTCGCGAGCGTGGCCTGCGCGATCTGCAACTGGTTGTCGTAGTCGCGCAGTTGCAGATACGACGTCGCCACGTTCGAAATGATGGCGATGCGCGTGGCCTGCTGCGCGGCCTGCGTGCCGAGATACTCGGCGCGCGCGGCCTCGGTCATGCGGCGCAGCCGGCCGAACAGGTCGAGTTCCCAGGAGACCGTGCCGTTCAGCTGGAACTGGTTGCCGACCACCGGCGCGAAGCCGGCCGCCGGCACGCCGCGGCTGCGTGTCGGATCGAAGTTCACACCGATTTGCGGAAACAGTCCCGCGCGCGTCGTGACATAGCGGCCGTAGAACTCCTCGACCCGCGCGGCGGCGATCAAGAGATCCTTGTTCTGTACGATCGCCTTCGCAATCAGGTCATCGAGCACAGGGTCGTTGAATTGGCGCCACCACTCGAGCGAGGCGTCGACTGCCTCGGCCTGCGGCGAGGCGTAACGGTAGGACGAGGGCGTTTCCACTGCGGGGCGGTGATAGTCGGGCCCTACCGCGCAGCCGCCGAGACTGGCCACGCTCACGATCAGTGCAAGAGGGCGCAGCGCGCAACGCATACGGCTTTTCATCGCTCAACCCTCCTGTGACGGCGCCGTAGGCGTCGTGGTGTTGCGCTTGCCGCGTTCGGAAAGCGTTTCGAGGCCCCAGAAGAACATGGGGATGAAGAAGAGCGCGATCAGCGTGGCGCCGAGCATGCCGAACACCACGCCCGTGCCGAGTGAGCGCCGGCTCGCCGCCGATGCGCCGCTCGCGATGGCGAGCGGGATACAGCCGAGAATGAACGCGAGCGAGGTCATCATGATCGGCCGCAGGCGCATTTTCGCGGCCTTCACCGCCGCGTCGAATGGTGAGAGCCCTTCCTTCTCGCGCATTTCCACAGCGAACTCGAAGATCAGAATGGCGTTCTTCGCCGCGAGCGCGATCAGCACGGTCAGGCCGATCTGGAAGTACACATCGTCTTCCATGCCGCGCAGCAGGATGCCCACCAGCGCGCCGAAGACCGCGAATGGCACGGCCAGCAGCACGCCAACCGGCAGCGACCATTTTTCGTACTGCGCCGCAAGGATCAGGAACACCATGAGCAACGCAAAGCCGAACACGAGCCCGGCAGTGGAGCCCGCCGTCTTCTCCTCATAGGACTGCCCGCTCCATGCGTAGCTGTAGCCTTCGCCCAGCGTTTCCTTCGCGATCTGCTCCATCGCCGCGATCGCCTCGCCCGAACTGTGGCCTGGCGCCGCGTCGCCGATGATCTGCGCTGCGGGAAAGTTGTTGAAACGCGTGACGATGTCGGAGCCCGGCACGAAGCGGAAGGTCGTCACCGCCTTGATCGGCACCATCTGCCCGCTGTGATTGCGCACATAGAGCTGCTGGATATCCTCAGGCTGCGTGCGGTACTGCGGCTCGGCCTGCACGATCACCTGGAAGAGGCGGCTGCCCTTGGGGAACTGACTCACGTATGAGGATCCGAACATCGTCTGCAGCGCGGTGTAGACGTCCTGCACGGCCACGCCGAGCGATTCCGCGCGCTCGCGGTCCACTTCCACGAGCAGCTGGCGCGAGCGCGAGTTGATGGTGGAGTTCACGCCGCGCAACACCGGATTCTTCTTCGCCCTGGCGATGAATTCGCGCACCTTGTCTTCGAGCTGCTGATAAGAGCCGTCGCCTGTGCTTTGCAGCCAGAACTGGAAACCGCCCGTCGTGCCGAGGCCTGGAATGGAGGGTGGACTGAGCGTGACGACCACGCCGTCCTTGAACCCGGCGAACGCCTTGTTGGCGGCAAGCACCAGGTCCTGCGCGCTGCCATTCTCGCCGCGCTCCTTGAAGCCCTTGAGCGCGATGAAGAGCGTGCCGGCATTGGCCTTGTACTGCGAGTCGATCAGGCTGTAGCCGATCGGCGCCGCCACCGCGCTCACGGCCGGCTGCTTCGCGAACCAGTCCTCCGCCTTCTTCGAGACGTCGCCGGTGCGATCGAGACTCGCAGCATCGGGCATGACCACCGCGCCGAGCAGATAGCCCTGGTCCTCGACCGGGACGAACGACGAGGGAATGTGCTTGAAGAGCCCGCCTGTCGCGATCAGCATCACGACGATCAGCGCGATGGAAAGCGTCACGCGCCGGATGGCGGTCTGCACCCAGCTGCCATAGCCCTCGGTGAGCCGCTCGAACTTGTCGTTGAACCAGCGGAAGAAGCGGTTCTTCTTCTGCTCGCCGGGTTTGAGCAGGATGGCCGCGAGTGCGGGCGAGAGCGTGAGCGCGACGATGCCCGAGAGCACCACCGAAACCGCGATCGTTACCGCGAACTGCTTGTAGAGCTGGCCCGTGATGCCGGAGAGAAACGCCACCGGAATGAACACCGCGAGCAGCACGAGCACGATTGCAACGACGGGGCCGCTGACCTCGTCCATGGCGCGTTTGGCGGCTTCTCGCGGCGCGAGCTTGAACTCCGTCATGTTGCGCTCGACGTTCTCGAGCACGACGATGGCGTCGTCCACCACGATGCCGATGGCAAGCACCATGCCGAACAGCGTGAGCATGTTGATCGAGAAGCCGAACGCCAGCATGCCGACGAACGCCCCGATGATCGACACCGGCACGGCCAGAAGCGGCACGAGCGTCGCGCGAAAACTCTGCAGGAACAGAAACACCACGATGATCACGAGGATCACGGCGTCGCGCAGGGTCTTCACGACTTCCATGATCGACTCGTGCACGAACTCGGTCGTGTCGAGCGCGATGTCGTACTTGAGTCCAGGCGGGAAGCTCTTGTTGAGGTCATTGAGCGTTTGCCGCACCTGCTTGGCCACCTGCAACGCGTTCGCGCCCGGCTGCTGATACACGGCGATCAGCGTGGCGGTCTTGCCGTTGTAGCGGCCGCGCAGCGTGTAGTCCTTCGCGCCCAGTTCCGCGTGACCGACGTCCTTCAGGCGCACGAGCGACGCATCGTTGCTGGTGCCCGCGCGCAGGATGATGTTGTCGAACTCGGCGGGCTCGGTGAGGTGGCCCTTGGTGGCAACGGGGAAGGTCTGGTTCACCGGTCCCTGGGTCGGCGCCTGGCCGAGACGGCCCGCCCCGAACTGCTGGTTCTGCTCACTGATCGCGTTCTGCACGTCGGATACGGTAATGCCGAGTCGCGCCATGCGGTCGGGCTTGAGCCAGATACGCATGGCGTAGTCCGCCGAGCCGAGAATGGCCGCCTGGTTCGCGCCCGGAATGCGCTTGAGCGCGTCGAGCACATAGACGTTCGCGTAGTTCGCCACGTAATCCTGGCTGTAGGCGTTCTCAGGCGAGTAGACCGCGATCACCATCATGAACGCCGACGAGCGCTTCTGCACCTGCACGCCCTGTGACGTCACGGCGTCGGGCAAGTTGGGCATCGCGAGGTTCACGCGATTTTGCACGTCCACCTGTGCGAGCGAAGGATCGGTGCCGATGTTGAAATAGGCGGTGAGCGTCATGTCGCCCGTCGAGGAGCTCGACGAACTCATGTACATCATGTTGTCCGCGCCGTTGACCTGCTGCTCGATGGGAGCGGCCACGTTCTGCGCGACGATGTCGGCGTTCGCGCCGGGGTAGCTCGTGCTGACCGTGATCTGCGGCGGCGAAATATCGGGGAACTGAGCAATCGGCAGATTGAACATCGCTACGAGACCCGCGACCACGAGAATGATCGAGATCACCGAGGCGAAGATCGGCCGGTCGATGAAGAAATGCGAGAACTTCATCGCTCAGCCTCCCGCGGCGTGCGTGCCGGACGCGGGGGCGGCTCCAGCAGCGGCGCTGCCAGCGCTGGGCGCGCTCGCTGCCGGCGCGCTCACGGGATGCTCCTTGACCGGCGCGCCCGGCATGAGCCGCAGCGTGTTGTCGACGATCACGTGATCTCCGGCATGCAGGCCGGACTGGATGATCCAGGCATTGCCGTTCCACTGGCCGGTTTCGACCGCGCGCTGCTGTGCCTTGCTGTCTTTGTCGACGGTCCAGACGAACGCGCCTCGCGGCCCTTGCTGCACGGCGTTTTGCGGCACGGCGATCGCGTTGGGGCGCACCGCGCCGATCAGGCGCACACGCACGAACTGGCCGGGACGCAGCGAGCCGCCGGGGTTCGTCACGACGGCGCGGATCAGATAGGTGCCGGTTTCCTCGCTCAGCGATGCGTCGGTAAAGGAGATATGCCCACGTTCTGGATAGACGCTGCCGTCGGCGAGCACGATTTCCACTTCGAGCTGGCCGCGCGCGGGAAGCTTGAGCGTACCGTTGCGCGTTTGCGTGCGCATGTCGAGCATCTCGTTCTCGGAAAGCGAGAAGTTGATCCACATGGGATCGAGCTTGGCCACGTAGGTGAGCAGGCTGTTGGAGGCGTCGATGTACGAGCCGTCCTGCTTCTTCGCGAAGCTCGAAAGGCCGGTTACCGGCGCCGTGATCGTCGTGTAGCCGAGGTTGAGCTTCGCGGTCGTGACATTCGCGCGGGCCTGTTCGAGCGCGGCGGCCGCCGCACGCTGCTGGCCGATCGAATCGTCGAGGTCCTTCTGGCTCAGCGCGTTCTTCGCGGCGAGCGGGCGCACGCGGTCGAGGTTGGCCTGCGCAGTCTCGAGCCGTGCCTGCTGTTGTGCGTACTCGGCCTGCGCGGCCTCGAGCGCGGCCTGGTAGGGCTTGCGGTCCATGACGAACATCACGTCGCCTTCGTGCACCAGCGTGCCTTCCTGATACACACGCCTTTCGAGAAAGCCGTTTACGCGCGAGCGGATTTCGACCTGCTGCGAGCTTTCGGTCTGGCCGACATATTCGAAAGCTACCGGCACCTCGCGCAGCGCGACCGTCATGGCGTCGACGTTTGCGGTCGGCAGGGCGCTCTCGGGGGGCTTGGCCTTATGACATGCACTGATACCGAGACAGAGCCCGAGTGTGACGCTGGCTAAAGCGTACTGAAATGGTCGAATCATTGAGTTTTTTACGTGGGCGTACCGCCGCGAATTGCTTCATTTCCACCTGGCTGGAAATGGCAACAAGAGGTTGACGGTGCGTATCGGGAGGAAAGGTGAAAAATAAATGAAGATTGCTGCATCTCGAAACTAATCGAGAATGAGTTCTTTGCTTATCGTCATAAGCGGCCGTAATGACTGACAGCGGATGTTTTAGAAGCGTATTATTTGGATGGGGGAAATGAGACGATTCTTAAATTTAGGTCGACTTTTCGATCCTTCGTCATCAATAGCCCGACCGGACGTGCTTTACCCAATTCGTGAAAGGTCGTTTCCGCTTTACCTTGCGCATCGCGCGCGAAGTGACCTACGGCCGGTGCATCACGACGCGTTTGCCGTCTGCGTCGAAGACCTGCGGCCAGCCATGCCGGGCGGTAGGGTGCGTTGTGTCGTCCTGCTGCTTTTCCACCAGATTCCACGCGCGCGCAGTGGTGGTGAGCAGTGACGCCACGGTGACTTCGCGTTTGATCGCCGAACCCTTTGCCTGTAGGTTCGTAGTCCTCTTTGAATTCAACTTCATGGTGCAAATCGGGAGGGTTGGAAGGTGCGCCATCGCGGGTAGGAGCCGGGATGGCGCACGCGGGCGGCGAAAGGCGAGTGGAGGGCGGCTACAAGCCGCCGTCAACTCGCCGCGTTACGCCGGTGCCGTGACGCTTAGAAGCGGTGGCGAATGCCCGCGCTCACGAGGTACTGGCTCTTGCTCGCCGAGGGCGCGTCTGTGCCGTTGATCTGGGTCATGTTTGTGCCGACCTGGTTGTTGGCGCCGATTTGCGCGACGCTTTCGGCATAGAGGTCGGTGCGCTTGGAGAGCGAGTAGTCCGCCATCAGGCCGAACTGATTCCAGTGCGCGGCGCGGTTGTTCGTGTCGCCGCTGGCGGGGGTGTTGCGCAGACTCTGCGTGTACGTGTAGGCCGCGCCCACAAAGAAGGCCGGCGTGAAGTTGTAGCGCGCGTTGACCTCATAGTTGTTGTAGCGCACGGAGATGTCCGCAACCTTGTCCTGGAAGCGCGTTTGCGTGAACACGGTGCCGATGACCGCCGGACCGAACGCATAGTTGGCGCCGAGGCCCCAGACACGCTGATTCTGGATGCCGAGGTCAAGGGCAGCGCCATTCTGCAGCGCGCCGTTGGTGTTGCCGGAGTTCAGGCCTTGCAACTGCAGGTAGGCTGCCGCAACCTGCAGGCCGCCGTAGGTATAGCTAGCGCCCACGCTATATGCGCGGTTGCTGGCGAAGCCGCCTGCCTTGTTCGAGAAGCCATACATGCCGTTCATCGAGAACCCGGCATAGTTCGGGCTTTGATACTTGATCGAGTTGTTGACGCTGAACGTGCCGTTCAGGTTGTCGGCGTCGTCGACGTGGGCGAAGTAGGTGCCGCCCCACGAGCCGGTTGCGGAAATCGGCGCGAGGTAGTCGACCATCGAATCGTACTGACGGCCCATCGTTACCGTGCCGTAGTCGCTCGCGAGACCAACCACCGCCTGGCGATTGAACAGCGAGTTGTCGGCGGTCTTGCCGTTAGTCACGTCAAAGCCGCTTTCGAGGTTGAAGACGACCTTGAGTCCGCTACCAAGGTCTTCCACGCCGCGCAGGCCCCAGCGGCTTTGCTGAACATTGCCGCCGGTCAGGCCGAACATGGCCTTGCCGTTCGACAAACCGCTGGACGTCATATCCGAAGTCGACGCCACCTCGTTGCTCACGTATGTCAGCCCTGCGTCGACGAGGCCATATAGCGTGACGCTGCTTTGGGCGTGTGCTGCGCCGGCAAAGGCTGCGCAAGCCGCTGCGAAAATCAGGGTTTTCTTTTTCATGGGTGATTTACCTACAGAATCTGATCACTAATCGGAGAATGACTACTTCGCGCAGGGGTTATTCTGAAAATCCGGTATCGAGATCGGAATCGGAAATCGCGGCGATGTAGCGCGAACGAAATATAAGATTTATTTGATCATTGAACTACAGATAAACGGGAATTTAATGTTCAAATTATGTGAATAAAAAGCGGGTATATGGGGCGGCATCAAGCGTTTGACTGAAATTTCCTGGCTCATATCTCTAATTAGCTTCGCTTTTTATTCGATTTTGCGTTGTCGCTTCACAACAGGTAATTTGTCTTAAGAAGTTTAAATTGGTAAAAAAACAAATTCGGCCGAAAGAGGTAAATCATGCTTTTTTCTAATTTCCTGAAATATCAGCAAAAGAGTCTGAAGAATCATGTTGAATCAACTGCAGGCAATGCGCGTTTTTCTTAAAGTTGCCGAGAACAACTCCTTCAGCCGGGCCGCAGCGAGTCTCGATCTGTCCAATGCCGCCGTTACGCGCTACGTGGCGCTGCTCGAAGCTCACCTCAATACGCGCCTCATCAATCGCACCACACGCAGCCTCTCGCTGACCGAGGACGGCCGGGCTTATGTGCAGGGATGCCGTCAGATGCTCGAGTTGATGGACTCGATCGAGTCGTCGGTCGGGGGTGGGTCGTCGGAGCCGAGCGGTACGCTCAAGCTGGTGGCGTCCGCTTCCTTTTCGCTGGTCGGATTGCCGCCACTCGTCATGAATTACTGTCAGCGCTATCCGAAAGTGAAGGTGGACCTGACGCTGCTCCATCGCAATGTCGATCTCGTCGAAGACGGCTTTGACGTCGGTATTCTCACGTCGCGCCAGGTGAGCAGCGGTACGCTGGTCAGGCGGCCGCTTGCGTCGTTGCGCCCGGTCGTGGTCGCGTCGCCTGGCTATCTCGATACGTACGGCGCGCCCGCCACGCCGGCGCAACTGCCGCTACGCGGGTTTCTCGCGCCTTCGCGTGCGATTCACGGGCGCGAATGGTGTTTCGTCAATGCAGCCGGAGAGGAGGAGACGATCAGCATCGACCCGCGCTGCACGGTCAACGACATGATCATGTTGCGCCAGCTGGCGCTGGTGCATATGGGCCTGGCGATCCTGCCCGAAGCCTATGTGAAGGACGACATCGAGAACCGGCTGCTCGTGCCCGTGCTGCGCGAGTACGAAATCCGGGAAGGCGCCAAGGAGTTAGCGCTCGTTTATCCTGGAAGGCGGCATGTTTCAGCGAAGGTGCGCACATTCGTCGATCTGGCGCTCGAGCATTTCGAGGTTACCCTTGCTTCGACGAACCACCCCGCCATCGCCGATCGCTCGCTTCAGAGTGCGCACGCCCACGGCGAAGTGTGAGGGCCAATGCACACGTCCCGCGTGACGGGCGTCGTGCAAGCGCAATAGACCCGCGAGTTGAGTTGCGGCCGCCATCGTTGCTCTCATGGGAGAAAGCTGGCCGTCGCAGGGGGCTAGTGAGTCCCCCTGGACCGCACATACCGGGGCAATCGTTGCTTCAGAACCAGGCGTCCTGCATGTCGAGTGTCGTGCGATCGAGCGAAGCAAGCAGGTCGAATTGCGCGCCCGTCTTCGGAAGTTCCCACGCGAAGAAATACGCGGCCGCTGCGAGCTTGCCGCGATAGAAGTCCGCCTCCTCACCGCTTGTTCCCGCATGCGCGGCGAGCGCCGTGCGCGCCACGAGCGCCTGTTCGAGCCATACCCAGGCCATGACCACGTGGCCGAACGCTTCCAGGTACACCGAAGCATTGGCGAGCGTCACCGCCGGGTCGCCTGCTGCCCACAACTGCCGCGTGACTTGCGTGAGCCGCTCGAGTGCGGCCGCGAGCGCGCGGGCGTTGGCGGCGTCGTCGGCTGCGCCCGAAGCGTGCGCGCGCTCGAGTGTGGCCTGCACGCGCTTCACGAAGATCGTGAGCGCGGCGCCGTCCTTGATCACGACCTTGCGGCCGAGCAGGTCGAGCCCCTGAATCCCGTGCGTGCCTTCGTGAATCGGATTGAGACGGTTGTCGCGATAGAACTGCTCGACGTTGTACTCGCGCGTGTAGCCATAGCCCCCGTGCACTTGAATGGCGAGATCGTTGGCGGCGAGACACCATTGCGAAGGCCAGCTCTTCGCAATGGGGGTGAGCAGGTCGAGGAGCAGTGAGAGCGGCTCGCGCTCGGCGGCGCTGGCCGCGTTCGCTTCGTCCACGAGTTTGGCGCACCAGAGGTTGAGCGCGAGTGCGCCTTCCACATAGCTCTTTTGCGCGAGCAGCATGCGGCGCACGTCGGCGTGCTCGACCAGCCTCACCTGCGGCGAAGCCGGGTCTTTGCCCGCCGCGCCCAAAGGACGCCCTTGCGGACGATTGCGCGCGTAATCGAGCGCATGCAGATAGCCGGTATAGCCGAGCATCGTCGCGCCGAGGCCGACACCAATGCGCGCCTCGTTCATCATGTGGAACATGTACGCGAGCCCGTGGTGCGGCTCGCCCACGAGATAACCGATCGCGCCCGCCCGGCCGCCCGGCGTGTGTTGCGTGCCTTCGCCGAAATTCAGCAGGCAGTTCGTCGTGCCGCGATACCCCATCTTGTGGTTCAGGCCTGCGAGCACGACGTCGTTGTGCTCGCCGCGCGAGCCGTCCTCGTTCACGAGGTACTTCGGCACGACGAAAAGCGAGATGCCTTTGACGCCCGCAATGAGCTTGCCGTCGGGGCCGGGAATCTTGGCGAGCACGAGGTGCACGATGTTCTCGGAAAGCTCGTGCTCGCCGCCCGAGATCCACATCTTGTTGCCGCGCAGACGATATTGGGCGCCGAGCGGCGAGTCGCATTCGAAGTCGGCGCGCGTGGCGACGTCTGAAAGCGAAGAGCCCGCCTGCGGCTCGGAAAGACACATCGTGCCGAAGTAGCGGCCGTCCAGTTCGGGGCGCACGAACGTGTCGATCTGTTTGGCGCTGCCGTGCGCGAGCAGCAGGTTCGCGTTGCCGATGGTAAGGAACGGATAGGCGCTCGTGCCCACGTTCGCACCTTTGAACCACGCGAAGCCCGCTTTCTCGACGACAAGCGGCAACTGCATGCCGCCGTATTCATAGTCCTGGCCCGCGGCCATCAAGCCCGCGTCGCTGAAGGCCTTCAACGCCGTCTTCACTTCGGGGATGATCGTGACCGTTTCGCCGTCGAAGTGCGGCTCGTGCTGATCGTTCTTCTTGTTGTGCGGCGCGAAGAGGTCAGTGGCGATCTTTTCGCACGTGTCGAGTGCGGCGTCGAAGGTCTCGCGCGAGTGGTCGGCGTAGCGCGCGATGCGCGTGAGGCTTTCGACATCGAGCCATTCGTAGAGCAGGAAGTTCAGATCGCGGCGGGAAAGGATCAGCGACATGGCGGAACGGTCTCGCATCATGGGAGGAGAAGTTGAGAAGCCTACCTAAAATAGAACGATCGTGCTATTGGTAATTTCTCCTGCCTGAAGGAGCCGAAGGCGTGGACGGACGGCATTCCCACGCGCAAACCCATGTGTTTTCATTCCGTGTAAGAAATTAAAATAGGACCATAACGCTGCAAACGTTTGCAAATACTTGTCCTGTAAAGGGTTTCCTGAAGTTTCGCCAGGCGTTGCCGTAAACTCGTTCGCGGGTCCCGATTATCTTGCCGAGCCCGCCAACGAGTCGCGCCGACGCCATTACGGCGGTCCTTCTTGCAGCCGGATTCCATCAGTCGCTCGAAGGTCCACCAGCCGCCGCCGCTTTAACGCCCACCTGCAACTTACTTTTTCCTCATCAAAGTGTCGTTCATGCTGGCAGATTCGCCGGGTCGCACGCAGCCGCTTCGACCGACCGGCTCGCAACAGCGCGTGGCCATTCGCGCGCTCGACGACGTCGCGCGCGCCGCCGACGCAGTGATGTATTGCACGCTCGTTATCTCCGCTCTCGCGGCGGTGCTGATCGGCTTCGTCTATTACGAACCGCAGCTTGCGCTCGCGGGCGCCGCGCTGTTCCTCGGCGCCGGCAGCTTCGTGTTTTTCTGCGCGCGCGGCACCGCGCTTTCGCGCGTCGTGCTCACGCTCGCCAACGCGGCGCTCGTCGCGCTCCATATTCAGGCGGCGCATGGCATGACCGAGTTCCATTTCGGCGTGTTCGTGCTGCTCGGCCTGTTGCTCGTCTATCGCGACTGGCGCCCGATTGTGCTCGCGGCCGGGTTCTTCGCCGTGCATCACCTCGCGTTCGACCGGCTGCAGGCGCTCAACTTTGCCGTGTACTGCACGCACGAAGCGAACCTGCCGCGTGTGCTGCTGCATGCCGCCTACGTGGTCGCGCAAACCGCCGTTGAAATCGTGCTTGCGCACCGTTTGCGCGTGGCGGCCATCGAGGCGGCGGAGCTGTCGGACATTGTGCGCAGCGTGGTGCGAGAGCGCGAGGTGTGCCTCGCGGTAGAAGGCGTGCCGGCGAGCGCCCCCACGGCGATCGCGCTCAAAGGGGCGATCGCCCAGCTGGCGCGCGCCATGCAAGAGGTGAGCACGAGCACGGCACATGTGGAGCAAGCCGCGCTCGAAATCGCGGAAGGCAACGCGAACCTGAGCGCGCGCACCGAGCACCAGGCGGGCAGCCTCGAAGAGACGGTCGCCTCGATGGACGTCTTCACGCGTACGGTCAGGGCGAGCGCGGAGCACGCGCGGGAGGCGAGCGCATTCGCTCGTGAAGCGTCGACGGTTGCACAGGCAGGCGACGATGTCGTGGCGCGCATGACCACGACGATGGGCGCCATCGAAGCCTCGGCCAAACGCATCTTCGAGATCGTCGACGTGATCGAGGGCATTGCGTTCCAGACCAACATTCTCGCGCTCAATGCGGCCGTGGAAGCCGCGCGCGCGGGCGAGCAGGGACGCGGCTTCGCCGTGGTCGCCGGCGAAGTGCGCAGTCTCGCACAGCGCGCCGCGGCGGCCGCGCGCGAGATCCAGCAGCTCGTGGAGAACTCGGCGAACGAGGTCGGCGCGGGCACGCAGCTCGCCGGCGAGGCGCGCGCCGCGATGGAGGGCGTGGTGCGCAGCATTGGCCGCGCGGCCGACATCATGGGCGAGATCACCGCGTCGAGCCACGAGCAGGCGCAGGGCATCGAGCAGGTCAACGCCATGGTCGCCCAGATGGACGACACCACGCGCCGCAACGCCGCTTTGGTGAACGAAGCGGCCGCCGCGTCGTCGTCGCTGCACGCGACGAGCGCGAAGTTGCGGGAGGTGCTCGGCCTCGTCGCATTGTCGTGATAATGTGGCGCGATGCCCGGGGTGAACGCGTGGTGAACCAGGAGACTTTCCCGTGATGAGCGTAGTGGGCTGCATCGTCTACAAGCACAATCTGTGGCTCGTCGTCGTCGCGCTGCTGATTTGCGCCGCGGGCTCGTGGGTCACGGCGCGGCTGCTCCTGCGCGCGTTCGCGACGCATTCGCTGCAGCGTCTCGGCTGGTCGTTCATCGCGGCCGTGGTCGCCGCCGCCGACATCTGGTGCACACACTTCATCGCCATGCTGGGCTTCGAGCCGGGCGTGCCGATCTCCTTCGATCCCGTGCTGACCATTACGTCGCTGCTTATCGCGCTCGTGGGCAGCTTCCTCGGGTTTCTGCTCGCCACGAGCCAGGTCGCGAACCGCGCGACGCGCGCCGCGCCCGCGCTCGGCGGCGCGATTGTCGGGCTGGCGGTCGCGCTCATGCACTACGCGGGCATGCTCGCGTATCGCGTGCAAGGCATTGTGATCTGGAATCGCGTCGGCATCGCCTTGTCGATCGCGTTCGCGGTCGCGATCTGTGCGCTGGCGCTGCATCTTGCCGGCGTGACGGCGAGACGGCCGCAGGAGAACACGGCCAGCGCGCGGGCAAACGCCGAAGCCGGCGCGCGCGTCGTGGCGGGCGTGCTTGCACTTGCCATCGCCGCGCTGCACTTCACCGGCATGTCCGCGTTCCAGGTCGTGCCGATGCCGATCGACGGCCACTTCTCGAATCCCGCCGCGCTGCAGGCGCTCGCGCTTGCGGTGGCGTGCATGGCGCTCGTGATCGCGGGCGCGGGCTGCGTGAGCTTTCTGCTCGACGACAGCGTGCGCGCCGAATCCGTCGAGCATCTGCGCACGATGGCAATGAGCGACATGCTCACGGGCCTGCCCAATCGCGCGAGCTTCAACGCACGCATCGACGCCGAACTGGCGCGCACGCAGGACACGCGCAAGCTTGCGCTCGTCGGCATCGACCTGAACCGCTTCAAGGAAATCAACGACCTGCACGGCCATCATGCCGGCGACGAAGTGCTGCGCATTCTGGCACGGCGTCTTTCGAGCCTGATGCACGAGGGCGAGTTCATTGCACGCGTGGGCGGCGACGAGTTCGTGGCGCTCACGCGCTTCGCCTCGCGCGAGGAGCTCGGCGATCTGCTTTCGCGCCTCGAAACCGCGCTCTACCGGCCCGTGCGCTACGACGACGCCGAAGTGCTTTCGGGCGCGAGCCTGGGCGTCGCCATCTATCCCGACGACGCCACCACCAAGACGGTGCTCATCAACAACGCCGACCTCGCCATGTACCGCGCGAAGGCGGACCTCTCGCATTCTGTGTGCTTCTACGAGCCGGCGATGGACGAGATCGCGCGGGCGCGCCGCTCGCTCACGCACGACTTGCGCGAGGCGCTCGCGCGCGGGCAGTTGAGCGTGCACTACCAGGTGCAGACCTCGATCGCAACGGGCGACATTTGCGGCTATGAAGCGCTGCTGCGCTGGGAGCATCCGCGGCTTGGCTTCATCTCTCCCGCCGAATTCATTCCGCTTGCCGAAGAGAACGGTCTCATTCTCGGCATTGGCGCCTGGGTGCTGCGCGAAGCATGCATGCGCGCCGTTTCGTGGTTGCCGCCTTACAAGGTGGCCGTGAATCTGTCGCCCATACAACTCTCGCACGCTGATTTGCCGAAGCTCGTGGAGACCGTGCTGGTCGAGACAGGCCTCGCGCCCGAACGCCTGGAGCTCGAGTTGACCGAGACCGCCATTTTCGCTGACCGCGAGCGCTCGCTCGACGTGCTGCAGCGGATCAAGGCCATTGGCGTGAGTATCGCGCTGGACGACTTCGGCACCGGCTATTCGTCGCTCGACACGCTGCGCTCGTTTCCGTTCGACAAGATCAAGCTCGATCAGTCCTTCATCGGCGAGGCCGAATCGAACCGGCAGGCCACCGCGATCATTCGCGCGGTGCTCGCGCTAGGCAAGAGCCTTGGCATTCCGGTGCTGGCCGAAGGCATTGAAACCGAGGCGCAGCTCACGCTGCTCGCCGACGAAGGCTGCGACGAAGTGCAGGGCTATTTGCTCGGCCGCCCGGCGCCGCTCAGTCATATTGTCGCGACCGGCCAGCTTTCGTTGCTCGCCGACGATGAAGCGACGCTGGGCGAGGTGCGAGGCTAAGCGCTCGCGCCGCCGTAGCTCACGAAGCGCGGCGCGCATTGCGGCTGCCACGCCTCGCCGCTCTGTGCGAACGCGCCGCGCGCGGTGTTGTGCGCATCGAGCGGCGCTTCCGCGAGACTCAGCACGGGCGTCACACACGCATCGCTGCCTTCGAACACGGCGGTCCATGCGTCGCGCGTGCGCGTGGCAACGGCCTCGGCAATGCGTGCCTGCACTTGCGGCCAGTGCGCCCGGTCACGTTGCGGCAGCGCCAATAGATCTTCCGCGCCGATTCCCTTCATGAACGCCGCATAGAACTGCGGCTCGATGCAGCCCACGGCGATATAACGGTTGTCCGCGCAACGATACGTGCGATAAAAGGGCGCGCCGCCGTCGAGCAGGTTCGTGCCGCGCTCGTCTTGCCAGTGCCCCGCCGCGTAGAAGCCGTACATCATGCTCATGAGCATGGCCGCGCCGTCGGTCATCGCGGCGTCGACCACGCAGCCAACGCCGGTCCCTCGTGCGCGCAGAATCGCGGCCACCACGCCGAACGCGAGCAGCATGCCGCCGCCGCCGAAGTCGCCAACCAGATTGAGCGGCACCACAGGCTCGCCGCCCGCGAGACCCACCGCATGCAGCGCGCCCGAGATCGCGATGTAGTTGATGTCGTGGCCCGCCGTGTGCGCGAGCGGGCCGGTTTGCCCCCACCCGGTCATGCGGCCGTAGACGAGCGAGGCGCGGCGGGCCTGGCACACTTGCGGGCCGAGCCCTAGCCGCTCCATCACGCCGGGACGAAAGCCTTCGATCAATGCGTCGGCACTCGCGATCAGGTCGAGTGCGCGGGCAACGTCGGCGTGGCGTTTGAGGTCGAGGGCGACGTATTCGCGCCCGCGCGCAAGCGGTCCGGTTGGCTCGGGCGCACCCGCGCGGCCGATGCAGATCACGCGCGCGCCCATTTGCGCGAGCAGCATGCCGCAGAACGGCGCGGGGCCGAGCCCCGCGAACTCCACGACGGTAACGCCTTCCAAAGGCTTGATCATGTGTGCCTGCTTCCCGGTGTGTCGCTTGGCGCGCCGTTACAGCGTGCGCGCGATGATTTCCTTCATGATCTCGTCGGTGCCGCCGTAGATGCGCATGACGCGCGCGTCCACCCACGCGGTGCCCACCACATACTCGGACATGTAGCCATAACCGCCGTGCAACTGCAGGAATTCGTCGAGCAACTGGTTCTGCAGTTCGGTGGCGTTGAGCTTCGCCATCGCGGCGTCCACCGGTGAAAGCTCGCGCCGCAGATGTCGCGCAATGCAATCGTCGACATAGATGCGCACCATCTCCGCCTTCGCGCGCGCATGCGCGAGCTTGAAGCGCGCGTTCTGGAAGTCGAAGATCGCCTGGCCGAACACCTTGCGATCGCGCGTATAGCGAATCGTGCGCTCGAGCATGCCTTCGATCGATGCGGCCGCGCGCACCGCAATCACGAGCCGCTCCTGCGCCAGTTCGCGCATGAGGTACGAGAAGCCCTGGTTTTCCTCACCAAGCCGCTGCGTGATGGGAACGCGCACGTCCTCGAAGAAGAGTTCGGACGTGTCTTGCGCGCGCAGGCCGATCTTGTCGAGCTTGCGGCCCTTGCTGAAGCCGGGCGTGCCTTCCTCGACCACGATCAGCGAAACGCCCTTGCCGCCGAGTTCCGGCGCGGTCTTGCAGACCACGACCACGAGGCTGGCGTTCTGGCCATTCGTGATAAAGGTTTTCTGACCATTGATGACGTAGTGATCCCCGTCTTTGCGCGCAGTGGTGCGCACCGACTTGAGATCGCTGCCCGTGCCGGGTTCGGTCATGGCGATGGCGCCGATATGCTCGCCGCGCGCGAGCTTCGGCAGCCATTCGCGCTTTTGCGCCTCACTGCCGTACGCGAAGATATAAGGCGCGACGATATCCGAATGCAGTGGAAAGCCAATGCCGCTCGCGTTCACGCGCGCGAGTTCCTCGATCATGATGGCCGCGTGGCCGAAGTCGCCGCCGCCGCCGCCGTATTCTTCAGGAATCGTGCAGCAAAGCAGACCTTCCTCGCCCGCACGCCGCCATACCGACTTCGGCACGATGCCTTCTTGTTCCCATTGATGATGAAACGGCACGATTTCGCGCTCGATAAAGCGCCGGGCCTGTTCGCGGAAAATTTCGTGATCGTCGCGGAATACGCTGCGCATACTTTGTGTCTCCAGTATCTTTAGTAACTTCGTTATCCGTATCAAACTGCCGGCTGGCGGTAGCGCTCCTTGAGAATGCGCCGTAGCAGCTTGCCGTTGTCGTGGCGCGGCAGCGCCTCCTCGAATTCGACCGAGCGCGGCACCTTGATATGCGAAAGCCGTGCCCGGCAAAACGCAATCAACTCCTCGGCGAGCTGCGGGCTGGCGGCGTCGCGCTCGCGCGGTTGCACGACCGCCTTCACGGCCTCGCCGAACTCGGGGTGCGGCACGCCGATCACAGCAGCGTCGGCCACGGCGGGATGCTCGGCGAGCACGTTCTCGATCTCCTGCGGGTACACGTTCACACCGCCGCTGATGATGAGGTCCACGCGCCGGTCGCTCAGGTACAAATAGCCTTCTGCATCGACATGGCCGATGTCGCCGTAAGTGGCCCAGCCATGGCGGTTGTAGACGCTGCGCGTCTTCACCGGATCGTTGTGGTACTCGAAAGCGGGGCCGCCTTCGAAGAACACGCGACCGATCTCGCCCACGGGCAGTTCGTGGTCCTCATCATCGACGATATGGATCAGTCCGTACTTCGAGCGTCCCACCGAGCCACGATGCGCGAGCCATTCGTCCGAGGCGATTGCCGTGAGGCCCACGCTTTCGGAGCCGGCATAGTACTCGTAGATCACCGGGCCGAACCACGCGATCATCTGCTCCTTGATGTGCGGCGGGCACGGCGCGGCTGCGTGAATCGCCACGCGCAGGCTGCTCACGTCGTATTGCGCGCGCGTGGTCTCGGGCAGGTTCAGCAGGCGGATGAACATCGTTGGCACCCACTGGCTGTGCGTGACGCGGTAGCGCGCGATGGCGTCGAGCGCCGCCTCGGCGTCGAACTTCTGCAGCACGATGGCGCGGCCCCCGGTGTGCAGCATGCGCATGAGGTAACGCAGCGGCGCGGCATGGTAGAGCGGCGCGGTGCTGAGGTAGACCGAGTCGGCGCTAAAGCCGAAGGTTTGACGCCACGCTGCGGTTTCGGTGTCGTCGGCATCGCGCTGCTCGAACGGCACGAGCGGCTTGCGGATGCCCTTGGGCAGGCCGGTCGTTCCCGACGAATAGAGAAAGTCGCGGCCGCGCGGCAAGGGCGGCAACGGCGCGCTCGCATGGACACCGGCCAGCGCCGCTTCGAGCGAGGCGAAGCCAGGCGGCGCCTCGGAAGCACCGGCAACGAAGCAGGCGACGCCCGCCGCCGCGCCCTCGGCCACGAGCGTCGCCGCGAGTTCATGCATGGCCTGCGAGGCGATCAACACGCGCGCGCCGCAGTCCTTGAGGACGTGCGCGGCCTCGCGTGTTTTCAACTGGATGCTGATCGGGGTGTAGTAGAGGCCCGCGCGCTCAGCCCCGATGGCGATGACGGCGAGCGCCGGATGATTCTCGAACAGCAGCGCAATGCCGTCGCCGGGTTGCAGGCCGAGGCCGAGGAGCCAGTGCGCGATACGCTCCGCGCGTTCGTCCAGCTCCTGGTAGGTGATGCTCTGCTTGAGTGCGGGGAAGCACAGGGCTTCCCGCGTGGGTGCTGCTACAGCTAGTTCGCGGACACGCTCCACGGTCTCGTCTCCATGTCATGCGCGGCCCCAGTCATGCTGCCGAGCGCTGCCTCCACGCGCCTGACGAGCGACATCAGCCGCGGGGCGATGTCGTCGGTCAACTGGTTGCCGCTGATGTTGAAAACTGCAATCGAACAGCCAAAAACCCAATACTCGTCGTCGATCGGGGCGGACAGCGCAATCGCCACCGAATGGATCTCGCGCTGCATGTCGCCGTGCGAGATCGTGCAACCGTGCGCGCGCAACTCCTGCTGCGCCTGCGCGAGGCGCTGCGAGAGCAACTCGCCCTTCGCGGGATCGCGCGCGAGCGTTTCCTGCAGGTACTGCTCGCGCTCAGCGCCTGGCACGGTCCACAGATACGCGCGGCCCGACGCCGTGCGCGAAAGCGAGAGCCGCGTGCCCGTTTCCGAGCGGTACACCGCGCTGCCTTCGCCCTGAATCACTTCGGCGTACGCCATGTTCAGGCGGTAGCCCACCGCGAGCGTGACCTGGCCGTGGCAGTAGTCGGCCAGCTCCTGCATCATCGGCCGCGCGATCTGCCGGATCGTCATGCGGCCAAGCGCCGGGGCGGCGAGACTCAGCATCTCCGTGCCAAGCACATACTTCGAAATGCGCTCCGAATAGCGCAGCAGACCGAACTCCGCGAGCGTGTTGATGAGCCGCAGCGCCGTGGGCTTGGGCAACCCCGTGCGCTCGACCAGATCGCGCGCCGAAAGCTCCGCGTCGCCCATCGAGAAGCACTGGAGGATCCGGATGCCGCGCGCGAGCGCGCTCACGAGCTGCGAGTCGGGTTGTGACTCGGCGGCGTCGTCGGTGCGGGAGTTGGCCTGGTCGTTCATTTCGGGTCCTTCGTCGGGGTAAGGGTGCGGCGTGCCGATGTGGCCCGCGGCAAACCCCGGATTCTAGCTTTCCGATACTCGCCGGAACAATTTTTTAAGACGCCAGGCTCATTTTTTCGCCCTCGCGATGCGGCGCAGCGCTCCGCTGCGCGCCGATGTCTCCTTTTTCGGTCTTCTGGTGTCAAGTCGTGCAAACAGTGTTGCGGATCGTGAACGAGAAATCAATAAAAATGATCCTATAGAACCGAAATATGTTTACCACTATTGAAATTGTGATTCGATGAGGTGTATTTTGAGTCAAGCGATTCATTTTCCATGAAACTTCCAACCGTTGAGAGAACCATGACCCATAGCGCGGTAATCGTCGACGCAGTGCGCAGCCCGATGGGCCGGACCAAGGCAGGCGGCGCGTTCGTCGACCTGCATCCTGTGGATCTGCTTTTGCAGGTCCTCAAGCAACTGATCGAGCGCAACGACCTCGACCCCGGCAGCGTGGACGACGTGATGATCGGCTGCGTGAGTCAGGTGGGCGAGCAGGCCTCGACGCCCGGCCGCCTCGCGTGGCTCGCGGCGGGCTTTCCGCAGCACGTGCCTTCCACCACCATCGAGCGCAAGTGCGGTTCGAGCCAGCAAGCCATCCATTTCGCGGCGCAGGCGATCATGGCGGGCGTGAACGAGATCGTGGTGGCCGGTGGCGTGGAGTCGATGAGCCGTGTGCCGATGGGGTCGTCGCGCATCGGCCGCGATCCGTATGGCGCGCTGTACCACTTGCGTTATCCCGAAGGCATGGTCGGCCAGGGCGTGAGCGCCGATCTCGTGGCGCAGAAGTGGGCGCTCACGCGCGAGGCGCTCGACGCCTACTCGGCGCAATCGCACAGCCGTGCCGACGCCGCGCGCGCGGCGGGCCAGTTCGCGCGCGAGATCGTGCCTATCGAGGTTCCGGGACCCGAGGGCGTGCGCCGTGTCGACCTCGACGAAACGATTCGCGCCGGGACCACGGTCGAGCGGCTCGCGGGCCTCGCGCCCTCGTTCGAAAGCGCGGAACTGGAAGCGCGCTTTCCGGGCATCCGCTGGAACGTGACGGCGGGCAATGCCTCGCAAATCTCGGACGGCGCCTCGGCGCTGCTCATCATGAGCGAGCAGAAGGCGGCGCAGCTGGGGTTGAAGCCGCGCGCACGCATTGTGGCGTTCGACGTTTGCGGCGACGATCCGCTCATGATGCTGACGGCGCCGATTCCCGCCACGCAGCGTTTGCTGAAGAAACGCGGTCTCACCATCGGCGATATTTCGCACTTCGAAGTGAACGAGGCATTCGCCGCTGTGCCGCTCGCCTGGCAGAAGTCGCTGGGCGCGGACGGGGCGCGCCTGAACCCGGCGGGCGGCGCGATTGCGCTCGGGCATCCGCTCGGCGCCTCGGGTGCGCGCCTCATGACGACGATGCTCAACGCGCTCGAAGTGAGCGGCGGCCGCTACGGCTTGCAAACGATGTGCGAGGCGGGCGGGATGGCCAACGCGACGCTCATTGAACGCCTCTAAATAAAGCAACCACGAACGACGAAGGAGAAACGACACATGGACGAGCAGAACAAATTCGCCGGCACGGTGGCGGTGGTGACGGGCGGTGCATCGGGTCTGGGTCTCGCGAGCGCGCAGCGCCTGCTGGCTAAAGGCGCACAGGTCGTGATCGCCGACCTCGCCAGCTCGCGCGGCGCGGCGGTGGCCGACGAACTCGGCGCGAACGCGAGCTTTGTGGCCGCCGACGTGACGAGCGCCGACGACATGGCCGCCGTGTTCGAAGCGGCGACCAAGCGCGGCACGCTGCGCTCGCTCGTGCATTGCGCGGGCCGCGGCGGTGCGGTGCGGGTAATCGAAAAGGACGGCTCGCCGGGCTCGCTCGAAGCCTATGAAAACGTGGTGCGCGTGAATCTGTTCGGCACCTTCAACGCACTGCGTCTCGCGGCGGCGGCCATGGCGCGCAACGAGCCCGACGCGGGCGGCGAGCGCGGCGCGTGCGTGCTCACGGCGTCGGTAGCGGCATACGAAGGGCAGATCGGGCAGGTGCCGTATGCGTCGTCGAAGGCGGGCGTGGTGGGGATGACGCTCGTGGCCGCGCGCGACCTGGCGAGCAAGGGCATCCGCGTATGCACGATCGCGCCGGGGCTGTTCGACACGCCGCTGCTTGCGCGGCTGCCTGAGGAGATTCGCGAATCGCTTGGCCGCATGGTGCCGTTTCCGCCGCGCCTGGGTGTTGCCGACGAATTCGCCGCGCTCGCGCTGCATATCCTCGAGAATCCGATGCTCAACGGCGAGACCATTCGCCTTGACGGCGCGATTCGCATGCAGCCGCGCTGAGTGAGGCCGACCATGAGCGACGAATTGCTGATTGAGTATCGCGACGGAATCCAGATCCTCACGATCAACCGTCCCGAGGCGCGCAACGCCTGCACGAAAGCGGTGGCCGAAGCGATAGCCGCCGCGCTGGACGAACTGGAACGGCGCGACGACCTGCGGCTCGCCATCATCACCGGTGCGGGCGGCACCTTTTGTGCGGGCATGGACCTGAAGGGCTTTCTGAAGGGCGAACGGCCGAGCCTGCCGGGCCGCGGCTTCGCGGGCCTCACGCAAGCGCCGCCGCGCAAGCCGCTCATCGCGGCGGTGGAAGGCTATGCACTCGCGGGCGGCTTCGAAGTCGTGCTCGCGAGCGACCTCGTCGTGGCGGCGAACAACGCGCAGTTCGGGCTGCCTGAAGTCAAACGCGGGCTGTGTGCGGCGGCGGGTGGATTGTTGCGTCTGCAACAGCAGTTGCCGGAGCGCATCGCGATGGAGCTAGTGCTAACGGGCGACATGTTCGGCGCGCAACGCGCGTTCGAGTTCGGCCTCGTCAACCGCCTCACCGCGCCGGGCGAAGCGCTGGCGGGCGCGATCGAACTCGCGCAGAAGATCGTGGCGAACGGCCCGCTTGCGGTGGCCGCGAGCAAGCGCGTGATGCGCGAGTCGCGAGACTGGTCCAGCGCGGAGATGTTCGAGCGTCAGCGCGGGATCACCGACCCGGTGTTCGCTTCCGCCGACGCGCGCGAGGGCGCTTCGGCGTTCGCGGAAAAGCGCAAGGCGGTTTGGCAGGGGAAGTAGGACCGCCCCTTCCTCAGGCGTGTTTGAGCGTTCTTCGCAGCGCTGCGAAGAACAGTTCCGACTGCAATCGCTCACCCTGAATCTGGTCCGCCACGCGCTGCGCCACATCGGCCGCTACGGGTCGCAACGCGCGCCCGGTCGATCCCGCGAGCACCTGCGCGGCGCATGCGCGCTCGAGGTAATAGAGGTCGTCGAACGCGTAGTCGATACGCTCGCCGCACACCACCACGCCGTGGTTGCCGAGGAAGCCGATGTCCTTGCCGTCGAGCGCATGCGCAATGCGCTCGCCTTCCTCGGGACCGAGCGCGAGGCCGTTGTATTCGCGGTCGAGCGCGATGCGGCCGTGGTAGCGCATGGCGTTCTGCGACAAGGTGGTATCGAGCCCGCAGTCCTGTGTGAGCGTGAGGGCGGTGGCGTACGGCATGTGGGTATGCAGCACACAGGCCTTCTTTGCGATGGCGTGGATGGCGGCGTGAATGAACATCGCCGTGGGCTCCACGGCATGACGGCCCGCCATCACGCGCCCTTGTGCGTCGACAATGACGATGTCGTCGGCCATGACCTCGCTCCACATCAGGCCGCGCGGGTTCAGCAGGAAGAGGCCGTCTTCGCCGGGAAGCGCGACGCTGAAGTGATTGCAGACGCCTTCACCGAGCCCGTAATGCGCGGCGGCACGCAGCGCGAGCGCGAGGTCGGCCCGCAGCGTGGCGACTTCCGGGTGGTGGAACAACGCGTCACCTTCAATGGCTCCAGCATGATGCGCCGTGTTGCTCATGTGTCGTGGCTCCTGTTTTCCAAAGGGCTGTGTTGCGTCGAAATGCGCGTTTCTCATTCGCCGTTCAGCGCGAGCGGCACTTCGAGCCCCACCTTCACGCGGCTCATGCTCACCAGCGTCTTGAACCGCTTCACGTTGTTGTTCGAGAAGAATAGCTCGCGCGTGAGTTCCGTGTACTGGTCCATGTTGCGCACCGCGAAAATGAGCACGAAATCCCACTCGCCCGCGACGTAGTAGCACTGCTGAATCTGCGGGCATTGCGCAAACGTGCGCTTCATGGCGTCGAGCAGGTCGATCTGTTCGCTTTCCACCTCGACGGTCGCGACGATCGTAATGGGATGATCGACCTTCTCGGGCGAAACAATCGCCGCGTAATGGTCGATCACGCCATCGTCCACGAGACGGCGCAAACGCCGGTTCACCGCCGCCGTGGAGAGATTCACGCGCGCGCCGAGTTCGTTCTGAGGAATCTGGGCGTCGCGCTGGACTTCCATCAGGAGCTTGCGGTCGAAGGAGTCGAGATGTGTCGCCATTTGCGCGGGGGCCTGAAAGTCGATATTTTTTTGCGTGATTCGACCGCATTATGAGACTTTTTCGCGGGGGCTGCGCAATATCATTTCGACATCGCAACTTCACCGGAGCCAACCCATGCTGATCGCCAACCCCCGCGCCACACGCAACGCCTACCCGGAAACGCTCAGGGCGATCTTGAACGTGAAGTCGGGCGACGAGAGCCGGGCCTGGCTTGCCGGGTGGGCGTTGATCAGCCCGGAGCCGACGCCGCTTTGGGATCTGGGCGGGGCGGCTGCGCGCCTGGGCGTTGCCCGCATTGGCCTCAAGGACGAATCGTTTCGTTCTCCTCTTGGCAGCTTCAAGGCGCTGGGCGCACCGATTGCGCTGATGCGTCTCATCATGCGCTTGTGGCCTCTGCAGGACGTCGATCCTCGCATGCTGATCGAGGGCCGCTACCGCGAGATGGTCACGAACCTCACGGTCATCAGCGCAACCGATGGCAACCACGGCAAGGCGCTTGCCGCAGCCGCGCGCTCGATCGGCTGCCACTGTGTAATCGTGCTTCATGCGAACGTCAGTGCGGAGCGAGAAGCGGCGATTGCCGCGTATGGCGCGCGGATCGTTCGAATCGCGGGCAACTACGACGAATCCGTGGAGCACGCGGCCCAACTCGCGAAGGCGAACGGCTGGCACGTCGTTTCCGACACCTCTTATGAAGGATACGAGGCGATCCCGCGCGACGTCATGCAAGGCTACGGCACCATCGCGGCGGAAGTGATCGAGCAGTCCGGCGGCGCGTGGACGCATGTGTTTCTGCAGGGCGGCGTGGGCGGTCTGGCGGCCGGTGTGGCGAGTTATTTGTGGGAGCGCGATGGCGCCGCGCGTCCGCGCTTCATCGTGGTTGAACCGTGCCAGGCAGACTGCCTGTATCAAAGCGCCGTTGCGGGACGCGCGGCGATTGCCACCGGATCGGTCGATTCGGTGATGGCGGGCCTGGCGTGCGGGGAGACGTCGCCGCTCGCATGGACGATACTCGAACCGTGCGTCGACAACTTCATGTTGATCGACGACGCGGACGCCATAGAAGCGATGCGCAGCCTCGCCAACGGCGCGGCTGGCGACGTGCCGGTCGTATCGGGCGAGTCGGGCGCGGCGGGTCTCGCGGGCCTCGCGAAACTCATGCACGATCCCGATCTCGCGCGTGCAGCAGGGCTCGATGCGGGTTCACGCGTGCTACTGATCAGCACCGAGGGTGCCACGGCGCCAGGCCTGTACGCGGAGCTTGTCGGCGCGTCTGCGCAAACCGTGGCGGCGCGTCGCGACGCGTGGCTGACCCAGCTCACGCAGTAACCGGAAAGAGGACATCGACATGGAAAGCACGCTGCAAGGCCAACTCAAAAGCTGGCGACAGCATTTGCACCAGCGTCCCGAAACCGGCTTCGAGGAGATCCATACCGCCGACTACGTGGCGAAGATCCTCGAGACACTGGGGCTCGACGTGCATCGCGGCATTGGCGGCACGGGGCTCGTGGCGAACCTCACGGTGGGCGACGGCAAGCGCGCGATCGGCGTACGCGCCGACATGGACGCGCTCAATATCGCGGAGCATGCGCCGGGCCGCGCGCATGCCTCGTTGAACGCCGGAAAAATGCACGCGTGCGGGCACGACGGCCATATGTCGATGGTGCTCGGTGCGGCGCGGCTGCTCGCCGAGCGGCGCGATTTCAACGGCACGGTGCGCTTCATCTTCCAGCCGGCCGAGGAGCACGGCCGCGGCGCCAAGGCGATGATGGCCGACGGCCTGTTCGAACGCTTTCCCGTCGACGCGATCTTCGGCGCGCACAACATGCCGGGCATGCCCGCCGGCACGTTCGCCACGCGCGCGGGGGGCATCATGGCGAGCGAGGATAATTTTGTTATCCATATCAAAGGCCGTGGTACGCACGCGGCGCGCCCGCATATGGGTGTCGATCCGATCGTCATCGCGTCGCAAATCGTCCTGGCGCTGCAAACCATCGTGTCGCGCAATCTCGACCCGAGCCTGCAAGCCGTGATCTCCTGCACGGAATTCATCACCGACGGCATTCGCAACGTCATTCCGTCGAACGTGATTATCAAGGGCGATACGCGCAGCTATTCGAAGGCCGTGCAATCGCTGCTCGAAACCCGCATGCGAGAGGTCAGCATAGGCATTTGCCAGGCCCACGGTGCCGAGTGCAGCTTCGAGTACACGCACGAATTTGCGCCAACGGTCAATTCGGAGCAGTTCGTCGAACTGGCGGCGTGCGCCGCGCGCAACGTGGCGGGAGAAGCCGCCGTGAACGCGAACGTGCAGCCGATGATGATTTCCGAGGATTTCGGCGCGTTCCTGCAGGTCGTGCCGGGCAATTTCATTTTTATCGGTAACGGCGACGTGCCGGAGCGCGGCGGTATTCCGCTGCACAACGCCAGCTACGACTTCAACGACGATATCCTGATGACCGGCGCGCGCTATTTTGCGGAAATCGCGCGCCTCGCGTTGCCGGTCGGAATCAACGATTACGTCGCGACCGCCGCCGCTTCGTCGAGCGCATCGTAAATGCCGATGACGCCCGCCGCAACGTTGCTCCAATGATCGATGGCGTGCGTGCCGACGACATCGTCCCAGAACGACTCCGATCCATATTGCAGACGTTGCGCGTGCAAGCGCCGCGTGTAGAGTTGCAGGTCGTACTCCTCGGTGATACCCATCGCGCCCACCAGCGCGTGCGCGCCGTTCGCCACCAGCGGTGCGGCGCGGCTCGCGCGCGCCTTCGCAATGGCCGCCGCGATGCGCTGCTCCGAAGTGTGGTGGCCCGCACAGCCCAACTGGGCCGCGACGCGCGTGGCGGCCACGTGCTCGGCCATGACGCTCAACTGCTGCTGCACGGCCTGGAACTTGCCGAGCGAGCGGCCGAACTGCTGGCGCTCGTTCACGTAGCCTAGCGTCGTGTCGAATACGCGCTGCATGCCGCCCGCCATCGTCGCGGCCGTGGCGAGCGCGCCCAGCTCGCCCACGCCACGCACGCTTGCGGGCAACGCGCGCGCCGCGTGCGCCGGGTAGGTGAGCGTGGCGTCGAGGCTGTCGCCGTGTGCGCGCAATTCGGCATTGTCGAGCGGGACGAGGCTCGCGCCATCGGCGGTTTCGACGATGAGCGTGTCGGCCACGAGGCCGTACGGCACGAACGCCGTGCCTTGCCGCGAGGCATTGCCAAGCGCGATGGCGATGGGACCGCGCGGCGCTTCGACGCCCGCGCGGGCAAGCAGGTCACGCGCAATCATCGTGTGCGCGGCCGGCAGCGGCAGCGCGTGCGCGCCGAATTCGAACAGCGCGCCCGCCGTGGCGGCGAGGCGCATGCCCGAACCGCCTTTCTCCTCGGGCACGAGTGCGTCGAGAAAGCCGAGCGCGTCGAGCTGGTCCCACAGGGCGCGTCCCGCGTTGCGCTCGCGAGCCGCTTCCACGGTGCGTACGAATTGCGGCGTGCAATGGCGTGCGAGCACGTTGTGCGCCGATTCGGTCAGCATGTCATCCACGGTGTTCTTCTCCATGTTCGTCGTTCGTTTAGCGCAGCCCGAGGCCGCGCGCGATCATGCCGCGCAGGATCTCGCGCGTGCCGCCGCGCAGCGAGTACGACGGCGCGATCTTCGTCACGTAGTCCAGCGTATCGGCAAGCTCGCGGGGCACGGCTTGCTGCGGTTGCGCGCCGAGCGCGTCGCCGATCAGCGTGGGCACGCTCTGCTCGAAGCTGGTGCCAAGGTCCTTCACGAGGGCGGCCTGGGTGGCGGGGCTTGCGCCGTCGGCAAGCGCGCCCGTGACGGCGACGGACATCGCTCGCAACGTGGCCAGTTCGGTCACGAACGCGCCGAGCGTGCGGCGCTCACTTTCGCCAACCGGCGTGCGGGTTGCGCGCGCGGCTTCGCGCAGCGTATGCGCCCATTCTTCCAGCAGCACGATGCTCGAATAGATGCGCTCGGGACCGCTGCGCTCGAACGCCAGTTCGGCGGTGACCTGTTCCCAGCCCGCGCCTTCGGTGCCGATCAGCGCGCTCTCGGGCAATTCGACATCGTCGAACGTGACTTCGGAGAAATGCGCGTCGCCGGCGAGGTCGCGGATCGGCGCGACATGCACGCCTGGCAGCGATAAATCGACGATCAGTTGCGAAAGCCCGCGATGGCGGTCTTCGGGTACGCCCGAGGTGCGCACGAGGGCAATCATGAAATGCGAATGCGGCGCGTTCGTCGTCCAGATCTTGCGGCCCGAGAGGCGCCAGCCGGTGGCCGTGCGCTCGGCGCGCGTGCGCACGCTCGCGAGATCGGAGCCCGCGTTCGGCTCACTCATGCCGATGCAGAAAAACGCTTCGGCCTTGCAGATGCGCGGCAAGTAGAACGCTTTCTGCGCTTCGGTGCCGTAGCGCGCGATGAGCGGGCCGCTTTGGCGGTCGGCAATCCAGTGAGCCGAAACCGGCGCGCCGGCCGCGAGCAGTTCTTCCACGAGCACGAAGCGCGCGAACGGACTGCGGCCGCCTCCGCCATATTCGCGCGGCAGCGTGAGGCCCAGCCAGCCTTGCGCTGCGAGCTCGCGGCTGAAGTTGGCGTCGAAACCTAGCCACGAACGCGCGCGTACGGCGGGCGGCACGCCTTTGAGCGCTTGCGCGAGAAATGCGCGCACCGGCGCGCGCAAGGCTTCGTCTTCGGGGGGAATCGTTCTGAGTGCGAATGGGTCGTTCATAACGTGCTGCGCGTTACAGCGCAGTTCCTGGCAGTGCGAAGTCGTCGGGCGCTTGCGCGCTCATTCGGGGCGGCCGGCGAGCATGCGCTTGACGGTGTACGAGAGCACGAGTTCGTCGCGCTGATTGAGTACTTCCACGCGGCTCGTGACCACGGCGCGATTGTGCTTCGAGGTGGGCTTCACTTCCTCGACTTCCACCACGCCGTAGATCGTGTCGTTGACGAGGACCGGCGCGTGCGCCTTCATCGAAAACTCGAGCATGGCGAGGCCGGTGCCCTGCACCATGGTCTGAAACAGCAAGCCTTCGATCAGGCCGCTCGTGAGTGCGCCCGGCACGGGGCGGCCGCTCATGGCGCCGTGTTCGAAATGCGCGTCGATGAAGATCGCCTCCAGCATGCCGGTAGCCGAAATGAAATTGACCAGATCGGTTTCCGTCACCGTGCGCCGGAACGTGCGAAAGCGCTGACCCGCTTGCAGCTCCTGCCAGTAGAAGCCGCGTCCGAGCAGTTGAGCGTCCTCGTGTGTCGTCATGCCTGTCTTCCTCCAGTGTTGGATGGCGCGTTGCGCCGGTATCGTGTTCCGATTCTAGAATCGTGTTTCGATATCGGCAACACGGTTCGAATATCGGAACAGCATGGTCGAGCTGTGAAGGTGAGATAAGCTATTGTTTACAAAGAGAAATAGACTATAAATTGGGCGTCTCGCGGGTATACGCCAGGCGTAGCGTTCGTTCGACATTCGGAATCCAGTGCTACATTCGGAACCCGTGACCGGTTCCGCCGGCCGAGCAGCCAGAACGATTCGAATAAACCTGAAAACAGGAATCAAGGAGACAAGCTGGATGAACGCCAACCCCGAAATCGCGCAGGCAGGCGCGGCAGCCGAAGCGGTGCCGCGACGCACGGCCAGCGTCATATTCGCCGGCAGTGTCGGCAACGTGGTGGAGTGGTTCGACTGGTCGGTGTACACGACCTTCGCGATCTACTTCAGCAAACAGTTTTTCCCCGCCGAGAACGACACGGCTTCGCTGCTCGCGACCTTCGCCGTATTCGCCGTGGGCTTCTTCATGCGGCCGCTGGGCGGCTGGGTGATCGGCGGTTTTTCAGACCGCTTCGGGCGGCGCGCCGCACTCACGCTCACCATCATGATGATGGCGGGCTCCTCGTTGCTGATCTCCGTGCTGCCCACCTATGCGAGCATCGGCGTGCTCGCGCCGGTGCTCATGACGGTGCTGCGCATGGTGCAGGGCCTCTCGGTCGGCGGCGAGTACGGCGCGGCCACCACGTTCCTCGCGGAATCCGCGCCCGCGAAGCATCGCGGGCTGTATGGCAGCTTCCTGTTCTTCAGCATCGCGGCGGGCCTGCTGCTCGCTTCCGCGCTTGCCAGTGTGATGACGAACGTCATGCCGAAGGAAGCGCTCGTCGCGTGGGGCTGGCGTATTCCGTTCTTCATCGGCGGCTGCGGCTCGCTCGCGGGCTTCTGGATGCGCCGCAACGTGGGCGAAACGCACGCGTTCGAGCAGCTGCGCCGTTCGGGCCGCATCGAGCGCCGCTCGCTGTGGTGGACATGGACGCAACATCGCACGGCTGTCCTGCGCCTCGTGGGCATTAGCGTGCTGGGTGCGTTCAGCTTCTACCTCTTCATCAGCTTCATGCCGATCTACGCGATCCGCCACGCGGGCGCAACGCCGGCCGACGCGTTTCTGGCGAGCACGCTCAGCATTGCCATCTTCATGATCGCGCAGCCGTTTTTCGGTGCGTTGTCGGACCGTTTCGGGCGGCGTCCGCAATTGATGGTGTTCGCGCTGGCCTATCTCGTGTTCCTGTATCCGGTCGTGCGCGCGATCGGACCGAGCATCACGTCGATGCTGCTCGTCGAATGCTTCGGGCTGCTCACTTACGGACTCTATTCGGCCATCGCGCCCGCGATCATGGCTGAGCTGTTCTCGACCGCGGTGCGTGGCATCGGCATTGGCGCTGCGTACAACCTCGTGGTCGCCTTGCTCGGCGGCACGACGCCGTATCTCATGACCTGGCTGCAATCGCAGCAGCGCGAAGGCTGGTTTCTCGCCTACGTGTGCGCAGGTGCGGCCGTGAGTCTTGTTGCTTACTGGCGCATGCCCGAAACGGCGGGCAAGCCGCTCGAATGAAATTGCGCGCGCGCCGCGCATGAACGTGCAGTTCCGCACTCCAGGCAGAGGTCATTTCACATGCAGCAGATGAAAGCAGCATCGCCATCGCAGTCGACGAAAACGCAGGCACGGCAACAAGCGCAGCAAAAGCGCGGCCGCCCGCTGGAAGGCATACGGGTGCTCGATCTTTCCCGCGTGCTGGCAGGGCCGTGGTGTACGCAGAATCTCGCCGATCTCGGCGCGCAGGTGATCAAGATCGAACGGCCCGGCCCGGGTGACGAAACGCGTGCGTGGGGACCGCCCTATCTGCGTGACGAAGCGGGACGCGACACGGTGGAGAGCGCGTATTACCAGTGTGCGAACCGCGGCAAGCTTTCGATGGCGGTGGACATCGCCGCGCCCGAAGGTGCCGCGCTGATTCGCGAACTGGCGCGTCAGTGCGACGTGCTGGTGGAGAACTTCAAGGTGGGCGGCCTGAAGAAGTACGGGCTCGACTATGAGAGCCTCGCGGCGCTCAATCCCGCGCTCATCTACTGCTCGGTCACGGGGTTCGGTCAGAGCGGGCCGCTCGCACACCGCGCGGGGTACGACTTCCTCATTCAAGGCATGGGCGGCCTCATGAGCGTGACGGGCGAGCCCGACGAAACGCCCGGCGGCGGTCCGCAGAAGGTCGGCGTGGCGGTCACGGATCTCATGGCCGGCATGTATGCGACGACAGGCGTGCTCGCCGCCGTAATCGAGCGGCAGCGCAGCGGCCTCGGACAGCACATCGACATTGCGCTGCTCGACTGCCAGCTGGCGATGCTCGCGAACCAGTCGATGAACTACCTCTGCTCGGGCGAGGTGCCGCGGCGCCTGGGCAACGCGCATCCCAACGTCGTGCCGTACCAGACCTTCGCGGCGAGCGACGGTCATCTGATTCTCGCGTGCGGCAACGACAGCCAGTTCCGCTCGCTGTGCGGCGCGATGGATCTGAACGAACTTGCGGCGGACCCGCGCTTCGCGACCAACAGCGCGCGCAGCGTGAATCGCGCGCTGTTGCTGCCGGTGCTCGAAAAGGCGTTTCGCACGCGTACGCGCGATGCGTGGATCGCCGCGCTCGAAGCGTGCGGTGTGCCGTGCGGGCCGATCAACGACGTGGCGCAGGCGTTCGGCTCCGAGCATGCGCGTGCGCGTGAATCCGTGCGCCGCATTGCGCATCCGCTGGCGGGCACGTCGCCGAGCGTGGCGAGTCCGCTTCGCCTGTCGGCCACGCCCGTGCAATACGACGTGCCGCCGCCCTTGCTCGGCGAGCACACGCACTCGCTGCTCGGCGATCTGCTCGGGCTCGATGCGGCGCACATCGACACGTTGTGCGCGAGCGGGGCGATCGCCACTGGCGCGCGAGTGCACACGCGCGGCGAGCATGAGGAAGCCGTTTGAGCAGGCAACGGCGATACCGTCATGGACGGTTCGCCTCTCTTTTGAGGGCAGGGCGGCATGTATAATTTTTCGCACCGTTCAACCGTCAATCGATCCATGGCGCACCACCCCGAAGACCGCGAACCGGGCACCGAATCCACCGCGTCGCCCGGGCCGCGGGCCACTACGCGCATCGTGCAGGTGCTGCGCATTCTCGCCGACCATCCGCAGGGCGCCACGCTCACCGAACTGGCGGACTTGAGCGCCACGCCGAAAACGAGTCTGCTCGCGCTGCTGCGCGCGCTCACGCACGCGCACTATCTCACGCATAACGGCGGTAAATACGCGCTTGGCGTAGAAGCCTTCAAGCTCGGGGCGGCCATCGTCGCGCAGCGGCGCTTTCCCGAAATCGCCCGCCCGGTAATGGAGCGCCTCGCACTCGAGGCGGGCGAAACGATCCTGATCGGTCAGCTCGCGAGCGACCGGCCTTCCATGGTCTACGTAATGTCGGCGGAGAGCCGCAGCGCGATCCGCTTCATTGCGGGCATAGGCGAGCGGCGCGAGCTGTTTTCCTCCTCGGGCGGGCGCGTGTTGCTGGCCGCGATGAGCGAGGCGCAGCAGGCCGAGTATTTCCGCACCGCCGAGTTGCGTGCCCACACGCCGGTCACGCGCACGCAAAAGCGCGAGCTGAAGGCGCTTCTCAAGGAAGTGGCCGAGACCGGCGTGGCCGTCACGGTCGAGCAAAGCTCAGCCGATGTGGTGGGCTTTGCCGCGCCGATACGCGACGAATCGGGCGCGGTGATCGCAGCGCTCGTGATGGGCACGCCGGTAAGTCGCGGCGTGCCGGGCATGGAGCGCTTCAAGGCGCTGATCGCGCGCGGCGCGGTGGAAGTGTCGGCGCTGCTTGGGTATGCGGGACCCAGTACTTTGGCGTTTTCAAAGCCGGCGGCATAACCCGGCTCGCCTGATCGCATGTTGGCTGCCCGATGATCGGGCAGCCATTTGTCTAATCAAATAATTGATTTGGATAACGAAGTTATTGCCGGCTTTTACCCGTTGATCTGTCACTTGCAACGAGATAAACGCGTAAACCGCCTCAAGCTCGACGCGTTTGAGCCGTTAGTAGGGGAAAGCTCAGATGTCACGTGAAAAAGCAGCCGTGCCGATGGACGCGGGGTCGCCGCGCGCCGACATTAAGGTCCGACTCGCCGGCTGCAAATTGTCTCCCTCATGCGCCGGAGACCCGCACCGAGACAAGCCGGATGACCGGTTCCCGAGCCGGTTCGCGACAGAACATTACGGAGTGCAAAGTGAAGTCAATGCAACAACATGGCGTGGATGAGCGTACCACCCTGACGAGCAATAACCGGCTCGAACTGCTCCTCTTTCGCCTGGGTTCGGCGCGCAAGGGCGCGGCGCGCGGCCTTTACGGCATCAACGTCTTCAAGATTCGCGAAATCGCGACCATGCCCGAACTCACGCCCATAGCGGGCTCGCCCGAGCATCTGGCCGGTGCGGTGGATATTCGCGGCCAGATCATCCCGGTGATCGATATCGGCTCGATGATCGGCTCTGTCTCGGAGAAGCCGCCCGGCATTCTGCTCGTGACCGAGTTTTCGCGCGGCACGCAGGCGTTCGCTGTGGAGGAAGTGGAGGACATCGTCCGGCTCGAATGGAGCGAGGTGCTGAGCGCCGAGTCGAGCGGCACGACGGGCTACGTGACGGGCGTGGCGCGCATCAATCCGGGCACCGAAAACGCGCGCCTCGCGCAGTTGCTCGACGTCGAGCAGATCATGCGCGACGCCTTCCCCGAGCAGCATACCGAAGTGGGCGCCGACGCCGTGGGCGAAGCGGTGCGCCTCGCGGGCGGCCGCATTCTCGCTGCCGACGACTCGGGCTTTGCCCGTGCGCTGATCGGCCAGGCGCTCACCGCGCTCGAAGTGCCGCACGTGATTGCTCACAACGGCCAGGCCGCATGGACGATCCTCCAGCAGATGGCCACCGACGCGCAGAACGAGGGCATTCCGGTTCGCGACAAGGTGTCGCTCGTCATCACCGACCTCGAAATGCCCGAGATGGACGGCTTTATGCTCACACGCAAGATCAAGGCGGACCAGCGATTGAAGCACCTTCCCGTGCTCATCCACTCGTCGCTTTCGGGCAGCGCGAATGAGGCGCACGCGCGCAACGCGGGCGCGAATGGCTACGTCTCCAAGTTCGCCCCGGCGGAGCTTTCGGCGGCGATCCGCAAGGCGCTGGCAGCCTGACCTGGACTACCCAAACGGGCGCGCGCCGGGCGCCGTCACTGCCCCGGCGGCGCCGTTCCGGGTGGCCGCGCCGGTTTGACGCGAAAGCGCTTCGGCCGCCGCAATTCCATGAACACCCCCCCTTAAACCCGGCTTTTCCATCGATTAACCGGGGGGTGGTTGGCTGACAATCTCTAGAAACGCGGGGTGGGCTCGCACTTTCTCGAGGCAGATATGTCAAGCAGCATTACGATCACGGACGAACTGGTTGCGGAAATCGCGGAACGGATGGCCGACGAGGGCCAGAAGGTTTCTCCCATGGCCATCTGGTCTGAAGTGCATACCGGCTCGGTGGTCGCAGTCGCTGCGTCGCTGCGCAAGTGGCGCGAAGAGCGGGCCCCGCGCGTGCAGCAGGTCGTGGAACGCCCGGCGTTGCCGGAAACCGTGACGGACACGATGCGCGACGCGCTCGACCGTCTGTGGACCTCGGCGCAGGACGAGGCCGAGCGCGCCGTGGCGCGCCGGCTGCAGTCGATGCGCGAGCGCGTCGAAGACGCCTGCAACGAACGCGACAATGCGCTCGAAGAGCTGCAGACCACTGTCCAGGAGCTCGACGCCCTGCAAGTCCAGCTGGACAAGATGACGCGTGCCTACGAGACGAAGACCGACGCCGGGTCGGGTCTGGAAGAAGACATCGCGAGCGCGGTGCAGCGTGCCGAGGCAGCGGAAAAGCGCGCCGAGGAACTGGCGGAGCGCGTCTCGAGCCTCGAGGCGGAACTTGAGCGCGCGGTCGCCGAATTGGCAGCCGAGCGCGAGGCGCATGCGAGCCAGGCCGCCGAAGGCGCGGCAGGCGAAGCCGCAGCCGCGGAGGCGGCCGAGCAAGCCGAGCCTGCCGTCTCGACCGAACATGAAGAAGCGGAGCGCGCCGCGCTGGACGCGGCTCATGCAGAGGCCGTTGCGAAGCTCGAAGGCGAACTGGAGGCCATTCGCGCCGCGCTGCAGGCCGAGCAGGAAGCCCACGCGGCCCAGCGCGAACAGGTCGCCGGTGCGCAGGCCGAACGCGACGCCGCCGCAACCGAACTGCAGAACGCCCAGCAGCAGCTCGCCAGCCTGAGCGAAGAGCGCACGGCCGACGCTTCCGAAATTGAACGTCTGACGGCGAGCTTGACCGAAGCGCAGGAGCGCGCCGAAGCCGCACAGCAGCGCGCGACCGAACTGGCCGAACTGGGCGAATTCGCCAATGCCGCGGCGTCGAGCGAAGCGGCCGAGGGCGCAGCCGAGGCAGAGACGGCCGCCGCCGACCCGGAAGAAGTCGAGGCGCTGAAGGCCCAGCTTGCCCGCGAAACGGCAACGCACGCCGCCGCGATTACCGATGCACGCGAGAACATCAAGCGCTGGTCCGAGTACGCAAACGGTCTGAAGCAGCAACTGGCCCAAGCCAACGAAAAGGCGATCGTGGGCCTTGCCCGCAGCGCAGGCGAAGCCTCGCTGAGCCGCCGCCTTGCCGCCGAGCTGGGCCAGGTCGCGCCGGAGCATGACCTGCTGCGCAAGGAGGCCCAGCAGCAGGTGGTCGTCGAAGCGGTCAGCGCTCATCTGGAGCAACAGGGCTATGCCTACGACGCCAAGACCGGCATGGTCTCGAAGCTGGCCACTGAAAACGCGCCGGCCTGAGCGCATCCATAGACCGTCCGTTTGACGGCGCACACCCTGTGTAGTGCGCCGAGCCGTTCCCCAAGACCGCTGCCTGAGTGCAGCGGTTTTTTTTCGCCCCTCCTCAATGGCTCCGCCGGCTGCGCGTGCCCACGCATCGGGACAAATGCCGACTTCCAGCCAGCCGAACGCCCGCTTTCCCGAAAACGAATTGTTGGCCCCGCCCGGCTGAACCACACTGGCACCTGTCCAGTAGTGGCGCGTACAGGCGAATCAGACGGCCGCCGCGCAGCAACACGCCAAAGTACACAAAAGCCCCGGAAGGCAAAGGAGGAGACATGACGCGACTCAAGACGCGCGCGCAGCACGCGGGCATCGGCAAATCCGCACGTGTGCGGCCCGCGCAGGCGCGCCTGTGCAGCGCGCTGGCGGCGGCACTGGCCATCGCCCTCGCGCCGTCGCTTGCGCACGCAACGGAATGGCGCGTGGGCGTGGAGCTGCCGCTCACCGGCGCGCTCGCGCAGGCGGGCACCGAGATGTACCGCGGCATCCAGGTGGCGGCCGACATTTACAACCGGCGCCATCCGCAGGACAAGATCACGCTCGTCGCCGTGGACGACGAATCGAACCCGGCCAAGGCCGTTGCCGCCGTCGAACAGCTCGCCTCGCAGCACGTCGTCGCGATTGCGGGCGCGGCCAATTCGAACTGCGCTGGCCCCGCGTCCGAGGCCGCGAACAAGGCCGGACTCGTCTACGTGACCTCGGGCGGCACCAGCGACGACATGGTCACGCGCGGCCTGAAGAACTTCTTTCGCGTGAGCAACACGCCCGGCTACACGAAGGGCATGGTGGGTCTTTTCAACACGCTGGGCGTGAAATCGGTCGCGATCCTCTACTCGACGAAGGACGCGACGAGCGACCTCGCCAAACAGCTCGACACGGCGCTCAAGGCCCAGGGCGTGAAGACGTTCCTGCATGCCTACGATCCCTCGATCAGCGACTTCAAGCCGCTCATCAACAAGGTCAAGCTGCAGGACAAGCCAGACGCCATGGCGATGCTCGGCTACGAAAACGATTACGTGGGCATACTGCGCGCCTCGCGCGTGCTCAAGCCCGACCTGAAGGCGATTGCGGCGCCGTGGGCGTTCGCGAGCCCGAAGATGGCGCAGTCGTTCCCCGACCTCGTGCCCAACGTATACGGCGCGACTGTGCTGTCCTCGCCGGCTGACTACCGCTCGGCGGACCAGCGCGACTTCTCCGACACCTACCAGCGGCTCTTCAAGACCACCTCGAACTATCAGTCGCAGACGTCGTTCGTCTACGCGCAACTGCTCTTCGACGCGATCGCCTCCGCGCAGAAAGCCGGCACGCTCGACAAGGGCGGTCTCGCCGACACGCTGCGCGCCACGCAGCGCGACGACACGTTCCTCGGCAAGGTGGCGTTCGACGCGCGCGGCGACAACACGAACTACGTGGCGCACATGGGCCAGTTCGCGCACGACGGCAAGCTCGCGCTCGTGTGGCCCGCCAACTACGCGACGTCGAAGCCGGTGTATCCGGGCGTGCCGTGGTAAGCAAAACATAGAACAACGAAACAGGGCGAGCGCCGCGTATGAACGGCGCCGCTACCTATCACCGAGACTAAGGTTTGGAGGTTCGATGGTCCGCTTCGCTACTCGCAGCAAGCCGCGCGCCCTCGTGCGCGCGCTCTTTCGCATCGGCGCGGGGGCGGCCAGCGCTTGCGCGCTGCTCGCCCACACGCCCGCCGCATTTGCCGACACGCTGCCCGTGGGCGTGGAGTTGCCGCTGACCGGGTCGATGGCGCGCGCAGGCAACGCGCAGCTCGAAGGCATTCGCCTCGCCGCCGATCTCTTCAACAAGGGCAGCGGCAAACATAAAGTGGCGCTCACCGTGGTCGACGACGAGGCGCAGCCCGCCAAAGCCGTTTCCGCGGTGGAACAGCTCGCCTCACAAGGCGTGCTCGCCATTACGGGGGGCTACGGCTCCAATTCGGTGAGCCCGGCTTCCGAAGCGGCCGACAAGGCCGGCGTCGTCTATATCACCTCGGGCGCCGTGGACAGTGCGATGACCTCGCGCGGCCTCAAGCATTTTTTCCGCATCGGACCCGCATCGGGCTATTCGAAGGCCGTGGTGGGGCAGTTGAACGCCATGGGCGTGAAGTCGGTTTCGATTGTCGCCTCGACGAAACAGGCCACCACCGATCTTAGCAACGAAGTCTCCACGCAACTGCGCGCTCAGGGCGTGACGGTGACCGTGCACGCGTTCGACCCGGCGATGACCGACTTCAAGCCGCTCGTGAACAAGGTGCGACTGCAGGACAAACCTGAAGTGCTGCTGATGATCGCGTACGAGAACGACTATATCGGCATTCTGCGCGCCGCCAAGGTGTTGCGCCCGCAACTGAAAGCCGTGATGGGCGCGTGGTCCATCGTCACGCCGAAGATGACCGCCGACTACCCGGACCTCGTGAACAACGTGATCGGCTGCGCGATGCTGCCGTACCCCGCGGACTTCGGCACGGCGGACGGCAAGGCTTTCGTGCAGGCGTATCAGGCTGCATATCACAAGGAACCGGACTACCTGGCCGAATTCGCCTATGTGCAATCGCGTCTGCTGTTCGATGCCATGGCGCGCGCGGCCGATGCGGGCACGCTCAAGCAGGACGGCATTGCCGCCGAACTGCGCGCGAAGCCGCACGACACGTTGATCGGCAAGGTGAGCTTCGCGCCGAACGGCGACAACCCCGCGTTCCTGAACAACATGGCGCAGATCCAGGGCAATCGCATCGTGCTCGTGTGGCCGAAGGAGCGCGCCACCGGCAAGCTGAACTACCCCGCGCTGCCGTGGTAATTGCGCGCGCAACGAAGGAGGAGCCGCGATGACGGACCTGTTGCTGCAATCGCTGTATTCGGGCGTGCTCGTGGGCGGCGCGTATGCGCTCGTCGCGCTGGGGCTCGCGCTGGTGTTCGGCTCGATGCGCATCATCAATCTCGCCCACGGCGAACTGGTGCTGCTGGCCGCCTATATCGCCTACACGTTCGAGACGAAGCTCGGTCTCAATCCTGTGTTCGCGATTCCGGTGGCGATTCCCGTGGTCTGCGTGGCCGCGGCGGCTGCGTGGTATCTCGTGAGCCGCATCAAGCGCGACCGCGAGCTGAACTCGCTGATCCTCACCTACGGCATCGGCATCGTGCTGACCAATGCCGTGCTGCTCGGCTGGGGCGCCGACGTGCGCTCGACCGGCAGCGCATGGCTGCAGGACAGCGTGATGCTCGGCAGCCTGCTTTCCATGCGCAGCGAAGTGCTCTCGTTCGGCATCAGCGTGGTGTTGATGCTCGCACTCTGGTGGTGGCTCTCGCGTTCGTGGTATGGCCGCGCCGTGCGCGCGATCTCCAGCAACCGCGACGCGGCGCGCCTGATGGGCATCGACCCGCGCAAGACCGAACTGATCTCGTTCGTCGTCGCGGGGCTGCTCGCTTCGTGCGCGGGCGTGTCGATCTACGCGTCGAGCGCGATCCAGCCTTCCATTGGCGAGGCGCTGACCGTCAAGGCGTTCATCATCACCGTGCTCGCGGGCGTGGGTTCGATTCCGGGCGTGCTGGCGGGCGCGATGCTGCTCGGCATTACCGAGGCGCTCACTGTCACGCTCGCCAGTTCGGCGCTGCAGGAACTCGCGGGCATGTTGCTGTTCCTGCTCGTGCTCTACGTGCTGCCGAACGGCTTGTTCGGCGTGGCGAAACGAAGGGGATGAGAACGATGTCGACATCGAAAACCACAACGGCCGGGTCCGGCCCGCGCGTGGCCGTGCTCACCGTGGTGCTGGTCGTGCTCTACGCGGGCGTGCCGCTCGTGTTCGGGCAGAACCTGTATCTCATGAGTCTCGCGGTGGCCTCGCTCACGATCGCCGGCGTGGCGCTGGCGTGGGCGCTGCTCGGCAACCTCGGCGGCATGGTGAGCTTTGGGCACGCGGCGTTTTTTGGCGTGGGTTCGTATATTTCCGCACTTCTTACGCTGAAGGCCGGCTGGCCCGTGTTTCCCGCGATGCTCGCGGGCGGTGTGGGAGCCGCAATCGCCTCGCTCGCCATGGCGCCCGCGCTGCGCCTGAAGGGACCGTACTTCGCGCTCGCCATCCTCGCGTATGCGCAGATCTTCCGCATCATCGCGACCGAATGGTCCGATCTCACCGGCGGCGCGAGCGGTCTCTCGAGCATTCCGGGGCTGCCGAAGGTCGCGGGCTTCGACTTCGGCAGCAAGAGCGGCGGCTATCTCGTCGTGCTCACGCTCGTGCTCGTGTTCGCCGCGATTTATGCGCGGCTGCGCGGCAGCCACGTGGGACTCGCGCTGCGTGCGATGCACGAGTCGGAGGACGCCACGCGCGTGGTGGGCGTGAACAGCGTGATGCTCAAACTCGCCATGCTGATGCTCTCGGCGCTGATGACGGGGCTCGTCGGTGCGTTCAACGCGCACTACATCAACTTTCTCGAACCCGACTACGCGTTCAATGCGAGCTGGGCCGTCGTGCCGATCATCGCGGCGATCTGCGGCGGCTATCGCACCATACTCGGGCCGCTGGTGGGCGCGGTGACGGTTTATCTCGTGGATCAGCTCGTGCTCAAGAGCCTGCTGCCAACGGGGCACCAGATCGTGCTGGGCATCCTGCTCGTGGCAATGATCATCGTGAGCCCCGCGGGTCTGACCGCGCTGCGCTTCAAACGTACCCGGCGAGGTGTTTATGCAGCAAGCTGACCAGGCAGCGGAACTGCGCTTGCAGGACGTATCGATCCGTTTTGGCGGGATCACGGCAGTCAACGGTGTTTCGCTGTCGCTCGGCACGCGCGACGTGGTGGGTCTGGTTGGCCCGAACGGCGCAGGCAAGACCACGCTCTTCAACGCGATTTCAGGGCTCGCGCGGCCCACAAGCGGCTCGATCCGCTTCGGCGACGTCGATCTTCTGAAGTCGCCGCTTTATCGCCGCGCGCGCCTTGGCATCGGGCGGACGTTCCAGGTGCCGCAGCCCATGCATGAGCTTACGGTGCGCGAGAACCTGATCGTCGCGCAACGCTTCGGCACCGGGCGCGTGGACGAGGCGCGCATCGACGAGATCCTCGCTTTCATGGGTCTCGAGGGCAAGGCGCAGCGCGACGCGGCCACGGAACTCGCGCTGACCGAACTCAAGGCGCTGGAAGTGGCGAAGGCGCTTGCCACGGGGCCGAAGCTGCTGCTGCTCGACGAGGTTCTGGGCGGCCTCGAGACCGCTACCAAACGCCGCTTCATGCAAACGCTGCTGGCGGTGCACGAGCGTTACAACGTAGGCATCCTGATCATCGAGCACGATATCGAAACCGTGATGAACCTGTGCCGCCGCGTGTGCGTGCTCAACTTCGGCAAGCTGATCGCCGACGGCCCGCCCGCCGATGTGTTCCGCGATCCGGAAGTCGTGCGCAGCTATACGGGGGAGGCCGCCCATGCTTGAAGTCAGCAGCGCCCGCGCAGGCTATGGCGCGATCAACGTGTTGTGGGACGTTTCGCTCAATATTGTGAGCGGGGAAGTCACGACCATCGTGGGCCCGAACGGCGCAGGCAAGACCACGCTGCTACGCGCGATCATGGGGCTCGTGCCGCTCGAGCGCGGTCAGATCACCTTCGACGGCGCGCCGCTCGCGGGCGTGCCTACGTGGGACATGGCGCAGCGCGGCATTGCGATGGTGCCCGAAGGGCGCATGATCTTCCGCGACATGTCGATCGAGGAGAACCTGATGCTGGGCGCGTTCGCGAAAGCGCGGCGCGCTGGTGCGAAATCGCAGCTCGAAGAGGTCTACGCGCTGTTTCCGTTGCTCAAGGAGCGCCGGGCGCTGCCCGCCGGCACGCTATCGGGTGGTCAGGCGCAGATGCTGGCGCTGGGGCGCGGGCTCATGTCGTCGCCGCAACTCATGCTGATCGACGAGCCTTCGCTTGGGCTTGCGCCCGTCATGGTGCAGGAAGTGTTCGCGATTCTCGAACGCCTCAAGGCTGCGGGGCGCACCATCGTACTGGTGGAGCAGAACACCAACATGGCGTTGCGCCTGGCCGATCAGGTGTATCTCATGCAGGGCGGCAAGGTCACGTTCGCTGCGCGCGCGAAGGACGTGAACGTGGATGAGCTTCACGACATGTACTTCGCGCGCTAGCTTTTACGCCGAGCCGGTGTCGAGGCAGTTCTCGGCGCGCCAGCCGTAGAGCCATTGCAGCGAGTCGTAGAACTGGTCCTGGGTGCGGCCCACCCACAGCGCATTGCGCACCAGACGCTCCACGCCCTTCGCGTGGTAGATGCGGCCCATTTCGCGCGCGGAGTAGAGCACACGCGCCGTGCGCGGAATGCGCGCCGCTTCATAGCGCTTGAATGCCTCGACGAAATCGCCATCGGCTGCCTTGACGGCAACGCCCAAAGTGACCGCGTCTTCGAGCGCCTGGCAGGCGCCCTGCGCCATGTACTGCGTCATCGGGTGCGCGGCGTCGCCGAGTATCGTGGCGCGCCCGAAGCTCCATTGTTCGACCGGGTCGCGGTCGGCCGTGGCCCAACGCTTCCACGACGTGGGCCGGTCGAGCATCTGGCGCGGCAGGGCGTCGATTCCCTGGAAGTACGAAAGAACCTCCTCCTTGCTGCCGTCGCGCACGCCCCAGACTTCCTGCTCACGGCTGTGGAAGGTCACGACGAGGTTGTACTGGCGGCCGCCGCGCAACGGGTAGTGCACGAGGTGGCAGTGCGGCCCCGCCCACACCACGGGCGCGTTGATCTGCAGATCCTTCGGCATGTTGTCCACGTCTACCACGGCGCGGTAGACCACGTGGCCCGTCACGCGCGGCTCGTCGCCGATCAACGCCGCGCGCACCGCGGACTTCACGCCGTCGCAGCCGATCACGGCGTCGGCGCTGTAGCGCTCGCCATGCTGATCGATCACGGTTACACCTGACTCGTTTTGCTCGAGCGATTTGATTTGCGTGTCGGTGCGGAACTGGATGAGCGGGTTGTCTTTCACCGCTTCGAGAATCGACAGATGAATGTCCGCGCGATGAATCACGCCATACGGATTGCCGAAGCGCTCGCGAAAGCGCTCGCCCGTTTCGATGCGCGCAACGGGCTTGGCGTTGGTCGCGTCCATGAGCGTGAGCGAGTCGGTGAATACCGCGCGATTGCGCGCAGCCTCGCCCGCGCCGAGTGCGTCGAGCGCCGTGAAGGCATTGGGGCCGAGCTGGATGCCCGCGCCGATCTCGCCGATCTGCGGCGCCTGCTCGAGCAGCAGCACACGAACGTCGGCCCGCGCGAGCGCGAGCGCCGCGGCCAGTCCGCCGATACCGCCGCCCACCACGATCGCGCTGCGCCTGCCGTTAGAGGTATGCATGTCTTGTCTCCTGAATGATTTGTTTGAGGCGCGTGGCTAGCGGGTGTAATCGGGCTGACGCTGCGGCTCGGCCGCTGCGAATGCGGGGTGCTCGCTAGCGTGCCGATACACAGCCATGCTGCGTTCATAGGCTGAGAGGTCGCAGCCCATACGAAGCGCATTGGCGATTTGCGGCACGAGGCAGCAGTCGGCCAGTGTCGGCGCCGCGCCGAAGCACCACGCTCCATCGTGCGACGTTGCGGCTTGCGCGAGCAGGCGCTCGACGCTTGCCATGCCTTCGGCGATCCAGTGGCGATACCACGCGTTCTTTTGTTCCTGCGTGACGTCCAGCACGTCCTGCAGATACTTGAGCACGCGCAGGTTGTTGACCGGATGGATATCGCAGCCAATCAGATACGCGAGTTCAAGCACGCGCGCACGCGCTTGCGCCTGGGCCGGAATCAGGCGCGGCTCCGGATAGCGCGCGTCGAGCCAGTCGATGATGGCGAGCGACTGGCCAAGATGGAGGTCGCCTTCGACGATCGCCGGCACCGCCGCCGAAGCGTTGATGTGCTCGACATAGTTCGGCGCGCGATGCTCGCCGGTGCGGATGTTCACGCCGAGATAGTCATGCTCGACGCCCTTGAGCCGCAACGCGATGCGCACGCGGTACGAAGTCGAGCTATTGAAGAAGCTGTAGAGCTGCACGATGGACTTTCCTGTAAAACGGCTGCGCTTCAAACCACCTTGACGGTCAGCTCGCCCAGGCGTTCGACGCCCACCTTCATGGTGTCGCCGGCTTTCACGGGGCCCACGCCTTCGGGCGTGCCGGTGAAGATCACATCGCCCGGTTCGAGGCGGAAGAACTTCGAGAGATACGAAACCGTTTCGGCCACCGACCAGATGAGGTGAGAGACATCGCTCTTCTGTTTCGTTTCGCCGTTCACTGTGAGCCACAGGCCCGCGTTGTCGAAGTGGCCGGCGACGCTTGCCGGATGCACGGGCCCGACCGGCGCGGAAAGATCGAACGCCTTGCCGATCTCCCAGGGGCGGCCCATTTCGCGCATCTTCATCTGCAGGTCGCGGCGCGTCATGTCGAGGCCCACGGCGTAGCCCCACACGTGCGAGAGCGCATCTTCCAGGGCGATGTCCGAGCCTGCCTTGCCGATCACCGCCACGAGTTCGGCCTCGTAGTGGTAGTTCTGCGTTTGCGCGGGATACGGGAGTTCGAGCGTTTGCCCATAGGCCACGGGCACGATGGCGTTATCGGGCTTGCAGAAGAAGAAGGGCGGCTCGCGGTCCGGGTCGAAGCCCATTTCGCGCGCATGCGCGGCGTAGTTGCGGCCCACGCAATACACGCGGCGTACGGCGAACTGATCGGTCGAGCCGGCAACGGCAAGGGCGACGGGCGCCTCGGGCTGAAAAACGAATGCCATGATGGTTGCTCTTTGGGAGAGTGACTAGGTTGATATGGATTGCGAATTAATGGGTAAGCCCGTATCGAATCGGACACGCGCTTGCCACAAAGGCGTTAGCCGATGCGTTCCTCGCGCAGCAGATTGAGCGCGGCGAGCACAGGGCGATCGGAATAGCTGAAGAGCACGGCGTCGCTTTGTGCTTCGAGTTGCACCGGCACCCATGAAGGCGCGACGAACACGTCGTGCGGGTCGAACGTGAAGCGCTCCTCGCCGACGCGCACCGCGCCGTGGCCTTCCACCACGCAATAGACGGTCGAATCGGTGCTGCGGTAGGTCTTACCCTTGAAGCCCGCAGGCAAGAACTGCATGAAGGTCGCCATGGTGGGCATGGGCCAGCCGCCCGTGGCCGGATTCACGTAGCGCAGCTTCACGCCGTCCCAGTTGTCGAGTTCGCCGTTGCGGTAGAGCGTCTCTAGCGCTTCGCGGCTGCGCGCATACGGGTAGCTGAAGATCGGCGAAGTCGGATCACTCACCGTATGGCGCACGGGCAGCATGTTGTGGCCAAAGCGCGCGAAGCTGTCGCCTTCGGGGCGCGCGACGGGCTGCGTGGCCTCGGGGTAATTTTCGGCGAAGCCCGCGTCGAGATGCGCGATCAGCGGAATATCCAGACCGTCGAGCCACACCACAGGCTCGCCGCCTTCCTCGACCGACGGGTTGCCATGATCGTGCCAGGTCCACGAGGGCGTGATGATGAAGTCGCCGGGGTGCATGGTGGTGCGCTCGCCGTTCACGGCTGTCCACGCGCCTTTGCCTTCGACGATGAAGCGAAGCGCCGATTGCGTATGGCGATGGCTCGGCGCGATCTCGCCGGGCAGGATCAGCTGCAGGCCGGCGTAGAGGTTGGGCGTCAGGCTCGATTTGCCTGGCAGTCCGGGGTTTTCAAGCACGAGCACGCGCCGGATCGCCTCTTCGGCGCTGATGACCGAGCCCGCCTGCATGACGAGTTCGCGCAGTTGCGCGTACTTCCAGATCGCGGGCAGGGCCTGCGGGCGCGGCGACTTCGGCACGAGGGCGTGCAGCGACTCCCAGAGCGGCGACATGCCGCTGCGCGCGATCTGCGCGTAGTAGGCCGCGCGTTCGGGCGTGACTGCGTTGGCTGACATGCTGGACATGCGAGTCTCCTGTGTTCCGGTGTATTTGTCGGTGCTGCGTTCGTTTGCATTGCCGCTGAACGAATTTATAAGTCAGCAAGCCATATCCGGTAAAATCACAAATTCTTCTTATCCATATGTTTTTGGATATAGCTAGGCGGGGGACACATGGACTGGACACATCGCCTGCGTCTGCGGCACCTGCAGATGCTGCTTTCCGTGGCGCAGACCGGCAATCTGAGCCAGTCGGCCGAAGCGCTCAACACCACACAGCCGGCGCTCTCAAAGTGGCTCAAGGACCTCGAAGCCGACATCGGCTTGCCGCTGTTCGAGCGCCACGCGCGCGGCCTGCGGCCCACGCCCTATGGCGAGGCGCTGATCGAGCACGCGCGGCGCATCGAGGGCCACCTCGACAGCGCGCGCGACGACATGGACGCGCTGCGCGAGGGCGGCAGCGGGCTGATCTCGATTGGCACGTCGGGCGTGTCGGCGGCGGACACGGTGCCGCTCGCGGTCGCGCGGCTCATTGAGACGATGCCGCGCGCGCAGGTGCGGCTCGTGGAAAGCACGATGAACCTCATGATGCCGGCGCTCGTGCACGGGGACCTCGACGTCGTAGTGGGACGCGCGGCCAATGCGCAGGTCGACCCGACGCTCGAAATGGAGACGCTCTATCGCGACCCCGTGAACTTCGTCGTGGGGCTCGGGCATCCGCTAGCGAAACGCCGTAAGCTGGACTGGCCCGATTTGTTCGAGTACGCGTGGATCGTCTGGCCGGCGGGCACGCCCATTCGCACGGCGCTCGAAACGGCGCTCGCGGCGGCTGGGCGCAGCATGCCGCGTCACACCGTGGAATCGAATTCGTCGATGCTCAATGTGACGCTGCTGAACCAGACGCGCCTGATCGGCGTGGCCTCGCATCGCGCGGCCGTGCGCTTCGAGCGGCTCAACGTGCTGCGCGTGCTTGCCATGCCGATGCCGCTTGGAAGTTCGGGCGCGGTGGCCATGTACTGGCGGCGTGACAGCGTGAGCCGCGCGGCCGTGGGGCTGGCGCTGGATTGTTTGCGCGAGAGTGCGAATCCGGCGGGGGATGGCGCGGGGCAATGAAGTGAATCGCTGACGAGGGACAACCTGATGCAACCAGCCTGACGTTATGCTGCGCGGCTGGATTTTTCCCATGCATAGGTTCTACCCCGAAATGAAAAAGCTCACCCTCGCAGGATTCGTACTCGCCAATGTGCTGTGCGCCGGCAGCGCGCTTGCGCAGACTCCGTTTCCACAGACGGCCCGGACCGCGGCGACTGCGGCACAGGTCCAGGCTCCGGCCCCGGCACCGGCACCGTCACAGAACCAGGTCCCCACGATCGATCAGGGCGACGTCTTCCTCGGCGTATGCCAGAAGCCCGAGAATGTCGACGCTTGCGTCATGTATTACGCCGGCTACACGAACGGCGTGCTGGTGCAGTCCCTCGTCGACAAGCAGCGGCCACGGTACTGTGTGCCGCCGAATATCAGCCGCAAGGACCAGCTCGCCGCCGTGACGGCATGGATGAAGCGCAACCTCGATCATGTTCTTGAACCGACCGCGGCCGTTATCTACAAGGCGCTGGTCGGAACGTTTCCCTGCAAGTAAGCGCGACGCACTTTGCCACTGTGCGGCAGGCGCTTATCCCGCCTCGTCGACAGCCAGCTCGAAGCCTTCGTCGAGCCAACCCGTTACACCGCCGATCATCACCTTGACGGGCCTTCCCAACTGCGCGAGCCGGATCGCACCACGCGTTGCCCCATTGCAATGCGGACCGGCGCAGTACGTCACGAACAACGTTTCGGCAGGCCAGGCCGCGAGCTTCGACGCGACGATCTTCCCGTGCGGCAGGTTGACCGCGCCGGGCACATGGCCGGCTGCATAGAGCGCGGGACCACGAACGTCGAGCAGAACGAAATCCGCCGGTTCGTTGCCCGCGAGTGCGGCATGCACATCGGAGCAGTCGGTTTCAAAACACAGCGACGCGGTGAAATGCGTGAGCGCTTCGTCGCTCCCGGCGGCAGGAATGGCGGATACGGTCGACATGAATACGGCTCCTGAGTGGCGAGTTGAGATGGCATCCATTGTGCGAGGCAGGCTGCATGACGAGCCAGTGGCGCGATTGCCAATCTCCGGTAACATTGCGCCATGAATGAATCCACCGATCATCTTGTCGTCGCGCTCGCCTACGACAAGCTGTGTACCTTCGAATTCGGCTGCGTGACGGAATTTTTCGCACTCGAGCGGCCGGAGCTGGACGTCGACTGGTATCGCTTCGCCGTGTGCGCGCTCGAGCGCGGGCCGCTGCGCGCTGCCGGCGGCATCACGGTGCAGGCGCCTTATACGCTCGCGATGCTCGATCGGGCGCAGACCATCGTCATACCGGGCTGGCGCGATGCGGACGAGTTGCCGCCCAAGGCGCTGCTCAAGAAGCTGAGTGCGGCCTACGCGCGCGGCGCCCGTCTTTGCTCGATCTGTTCCGGAGTGTTCGTGCTTGCCGCCGCGGGGGTGCTGGACGGCAAACGCGTGACGACGCATTGGCGCTACGCCGAGCGTCTGCAGCAGCGCTATCCGCGCGTCATCGTGGAGCCGCAGGCGCTGTACGTCGACGAGGGGCAGATTCTGACTTCGGCGGGCTCTGCTGCCGGGCTCGACATGCTGCTTCACCTCGTGCGGCGGGATCATGGCCCTGCGGTCGCCAATCGCGTGGCGCAGCGGCTCGTGGTCGCGCCGCATCGCGAAGGCGGACAGGCACAGTTCGTCCCGCGCCCCATGCCGCCCGACGAGGCCAGCCGTCTCGCGCAACTGATGGACTGGGTGCGGGCGAATCCAAAACGTGAACATAGTGTCGAGTCGTTGGCCGCCAGGGCCTCCATGAGCCCACGAACGCTGCAACGGCAGTTTCAGGAGGCAACGGGCATGGGGCCGTATGAGTGGGTCTTGCGTGAGCGCGTGGCGGTTGCGCGCGATCTGCTCGAGTCCCGGCCTCGCCTCGCCATCGCACGTATTGCCGAGCTTGCGGGATTCGGTTCCGAAGAATCGATGCGGCGGCACTTCAGGCGCATCGCGCTGACGAGCCCGAGCGCATACCGGGCGAAATTCGGTGCGCGCACAGCTAACGGGACTGCGTGAGGCATTGCAGGCGTGACCGTCACGCCTGCGCGTATTCGTCGATTTCGTCTGCGAGCGGCGCTTCAAGACGGCCCGTGTTTGCTACCCGCAACCCGCGCGCTCGCCGGCGACCGTACGGCAATCATGCTAGGATGCGCCCTTTCGTCCGTCTGGACCGTGCCATGGCGCGCGTGCGCCTGCGCGGGCCTCCTGAAAGCGGCGCCACACCGCCGCTTCGCGCGCCGAGCTTTCCCCGCCGCCTTTCGAGCCCACGCGCCGCGTGGGGCGTGGTAACGACATCCAGCCAATCTGCCGCAAATCCCTAACGCTTCATGGAATCCGACCGTTCCGGCTCGCGCCGCTCTTCCCGCTTTTCGTCGCTGCGTAGCGAACTGCTCGCGGGCATCACGTCGTCGTTTGCGCTCGTGCCCGAATGCATCGCCTTTGCGCTCGTCGCGCGCGTCAATCCGCTCGCGGGCCTGTACGGCGCATTTTTCATCTGTACGATCACGGCGCTGTTCGGCGGCCGGCCCGGGATGATTTCGGGCGCGGCGGGGTCGATGGCCGTGGTGATCGTCGCGCTCGTGGTTCAGCATGGCCCGCAGTATCTGTTTGCCACGGTCGTGCTGAGCGGCATCGTCATGGTGCTGTTCGGGGCGTTGCGCCTCGGCAAGCTGATTCGCATGGTGCCGCATCCGGTGATGCTCGGCTTCGTCAATGGCCTCGCGATCATCATTGCGCGCGCACAGTTCGAGCACTTCAAGGTGCCCGGCCCGCAGGGGCCGCAGTGGATGCACGGCCCGGCGCTCGCGCTGATGGCGGGGCTCGTTGCGCTCACCATGGCGATCGTGTACGTGCTGCCGCGCGTGACGAAGGCCGCGCCGCCCGCGCTCGTGGCGATCGTTGGTGTGGGGCTTGCCGCGCAGTGGCTGCACCTGCCGGTGCGCACGCTCGGCGACATGGCGCACATTGCAGGCGGCCTGCCCACGTTTGCGCTGCCCGCCGTGCCGTTCGACCTCGCCACGCTCAAGATCGTGCTGCCCTACGCGGTACTGATGGCGATGGTGGGGCTGCTGGAGACGCTCCTCACGCTCAACCTCACCGACGACGTGACGGCCACGCGCGGCCGCCCCAACCGCGAGTGCGTGGCGCTCGGCGCGGCCAACGTCGCTTCGGGCCTGTTCGGCGCGATGGGCGGCTGCGCGATGATCGGCCAGACCGTCATCAATCTCGGCTCGGGCGGTCGCGCACGCATCTCGGGCGTGACGAGCGGCGTAATGATCCTGCTCTACATTCTTTTCCTTTCGCCGCTGATCGAGCGCATTCCACTCGCGGCGCTGGTGGGCGTGATGTTCGTGGTGGCTGCGCAAACCTTCGCTTGGGGCTCGCTGCGCGTGCTGCACAAGGTGCCGCGCAACGACGCCGTGGTGATCGTTGCGGTCACAATCATCACCGTGTGCACGGATCTCGCGACGGCGGTGCTTTGCGGCATCGTGATCGCATCGCTCAATTTTGCGTGGCAGCATGCGCGCGAGTTCCGCTGCGAGACACGCGACACCGCTGCGGGCGAGCGCGTGTACGTGCCGCGCGGTACGCTGTTCTTCGCCTCGGCCACGCACTTCCAGATGTTGTTCGATCCGCAGAGCGATCCCGCGCACGTCACGATCGACTGCGCGCATCTGCATGTGGCGGACCATTCGGCGATCGCCGCGCTCGAAGCGGTGCAGGGGCGCTACGAGCGCGCGGGCAAGCGGGTCGTATTCGCGCATCTTTCGCCGCGTTGCAGCGGCTTGCTGGCGCGCGCGGAGGTGGAGGTGCGGGTTTCCGTATGATGTGCCGAAGGCGGGGATACCCCGCCTTTTTTGTTTATGCTTGCGCGATGCGAT
>NZ_CAJMYW010000026.1:0-77111 GCF_905220165.1 Paraburkholderia sp. J10-1
GCGACACGCCAGGCGCCAGGCAGGAAAAAAGCCGTCCATTGGACGGCTTTTTTGCATTGGCGCCCGACTCACTGCTGAGCCAAAAACTTCGTCGCCAGGTGCACCCAAAACGACGATCCCACCGGCAGCAACTGATCGTTAAAGTCATAGCTCGCGTTGTGCAGCATGCAAGGGCCTGCACCATGGCCCGCATCCCGGTGACCACCTTCGCCGTTACCGAGAAACGCATAGCACCCGGGCTTCTCAAGCAGCATGAACGAGAAGTCCTCGGCGCCCATGGTTGGTTCGACGTTTGCGTCAACGTGGTCCGCGCCGACCACCTCCCGCATCACCTCCGCGGCAAACTGCGCCTCCGCGCTGCTGTTCACCGTCGGCGGATAATTGCGATGAAAAGCGACGTCGACCGAGCAGTCATACGCCTCAGCCGTGCTCTCGGCGATCTTGCGCAGCCGCGACTCGATCAGATCCAGCGTTTCCGTCGTGAAGGTACGCACCGTTCCCGCGATCCATGCCGTGTTCGGCACCACGTTGACCGCATCGCCGGCATGAATCTGCGTGATCGAGAGCACGGCCGTATCGAGCGGCTTCTTGTTGCGCGTGATGATGCTCTGCAACCCGTTCGCGATCTGCACCGCGGTGAAAACCGGATCCCGACCATTGTGCGGCAACGCGGCGTGCGAGCCTACGCCATTGATTTCAATGCGAAATTCGTTGCTAGAAGCCATAATCGGCCCTTCGGTCACACCGAAGTAGCCAGCCGGCATGCCGGGCCAGTTGTGAATACCGAAAACGGCGTCCACGGGAAATTGCTCGAAGAGGCCATCGTCGATCATGGCTTTCGCGCCAGCACCGCCTTCTTCAGCGGGCTGGAAAATGAAGACGATCGTGCCGTCGAACTGTCCGTGCCGCGCGAGATGTTGTGCTGCGCCAAGCAGCATCGCCGTGTGGCCGTCGTGGCCGCACGCGTGCATCTTGCCTTCGTTGCGCGAGCGATGATCGAACGTGTTGAGTTCCTGGATCGGCAAGGCGTCCATATCGGCGCGCAAACCGACCATGCGCTTGCCAGTGCCGCGCTTGAGCACACCGACAACGCCGGTCTTGCCCATGCCACGATGCACTTCAATGCCCCATTCTGTGAGTTTTGCCGCGACGAGGTCGGAGGTTTGAGTTTCTTCGTAGCGCAGTTCGGGGTGCGCGTGGATCGTTCGTCGGAGGCCCTGGATTTCGCCTTGGGCGGCCTGGATTTCCGGAATCAGTTTCATGGCGGACGGTGCTCGAAAAGTGGGCGCCCGGCCTTTGTCTCCAAATCAGGCCGGGTCTAGACAAACCATTCTACGCCGAACCTTTTTTTTCGCGCCAACCCCCTGGGTGCGGACAGGGTGCGCGCCCTGGACATAATAAAATTGCACCTACGACAGAACGCCTCACCCACGGATTTCCGATGAACGCCCCAGCCGAATTTGCCCGCGAATTTGCCCGTGCAGTTTGCCCGCACGATTGTCCCGATACCTGCGCAATGCGCGTGACCGTTGAAAATGGCCGGGCAATCAAAGTGAGCGGCGACCCGGATCATCCGCCCACCCAGGGCGTGCTGTGCACGAAAGTGACCCGCTATGCCGAGCGAGTCCATCACCCGAAGCGTTTGACTCAGCCGATGAAGCGGGTTGGACGCAAGGGGGAAGGGCGTTTCGAACCAATCAGCTGGGACGAGGCCACACGGATCGCCGCTGAACGCCTGGGCGAACTCGCGCAGCGCGCACCCGAAGCCATCCTGCCGTACAGCTATGCCGGTACGATGGGGCTCGTTCAGGGCGATAGCATCGCACAGCGCTTCTTTCACAGGCTTGGCGCGTCGCGTCTCGATCGCGCGATCTGCGCGGCGGCGGGCGCCGCCGGCCTGCGCTATACGTTTGGCTCGAGCCTCGGCATGCTCACGGAGTATTTCGCAGAAAGCGAGGTGATCCTGATCTGGGGCGCTAACCCGATCGCATCGAACCTGCACTTCTGGACTCGCGCGCAAGAAGCGAAACGCAACGGCGCGAAGCTGATCGCGATCGACCCGTATCGCTCGCTGACGGCCGAGAAATGCCACCAGCACATTGCGCTCAAGCCCGGTACAGACGGCGCGCTCGCGCTCGGCATGATGCACGTGCTGATCACCGAGGACCGGCTCGACCACGATTACATTGCGGCCCATACCCACGGCTTCGACGCGTTGAAGGCGCGTGCGCTCACCTACACGCCGGCGCGCGTCGCCGGGATCTGCGGCATCGAGGAGCAGGTCGTCGTCGATCTTGCGCGCCTCTATGCGTCGACGCGCAAGGCGGCAATCCGCATGAACTACGGCCTGCAACGCGTGCGCGGCGGTGGTAACGCCGTGCGTGCCATCGCCTGTCTGCCCGCGCTGACCGGCGCGTGGCGCGAGCGCGCGGGCGGCGTGCTGCTTTCGTCGTCGGGCTGGGCCCCCGTCGATACGAACGCCCTCCAGCGTCCCGATCTGATTCCGGGCTGGCCGCAGCATCAGCCGCGTATCATCAACATGAACCAGATCGGCGACGCGCTCACGCACGCAGGCGACGCCGCATTCGGGCCGAAGGTCGAAGCGATCGTCGTCTACAACTCGAATCCGGTTGCGGTTGCGCCCGAGTCGGCGAAGGTCGCCGCCGGCTTTGCGCGCGAGGACCTCTTTACCATCGTGCTCGAACAGTTCCAGACCGACACCGCCGATTACGCCGACCTGCTGCTGCCTGCCACGACCCAGCTTGAACATCTCGACGTTCACAAGTCCTACGGCCACACGCACATCATGGCGAACCTGCCTGCCATCGCGCCCGTTGGCGAGGCGCGGCCGAATACCGAGATTTTCCGTTCCATCGCGCGCACGATGGGCCTGACCGAGCCGGCGCTGTTCGAAAGCGACGAAGACGTGGCGACCCGCGCGTTCGACTGGAGCGATCCCGCGCTAGGCGGAGCCGACTGGGCCGCGCTCAAGCGCGAAGGCTGGCTCGAGCTGAACATTCCTGAAGCGCCGTTTGCGAACGGCGGTTTTCGCACGCCCACGGGCAAATGCGAGTTCCATAGCGAGGCGCTTGCGAAGGCCGGGCTCGATCCGCTGCCTGACTACCTGCCGCCGCACGAGTCGGCAGACGGCGCGCCCGAGCTTGCCGCGCGCTATCCGCTCGCGATGATCTCGCCGCCCGCGCGCAACTTTCTGAACAGCACCTTCGTGAACGTGGAGAGCCTGCGCGCGACCGAAGGCGAGCCGCACGTGGACCTCCATCCGGCCGACGCCGCCCGCCGCGAGATTGCCGACGGTGACGAGGTTCGCGTGTTCAACGACCGCGGCTCGATGCGCGCGCGGGCGCGTGTGACCGACCGGGCGCGCAGCGGCCTCGTGGTGGGCCTGTCGATCTGGTGGAAGAAGCTGGCGCCGGACGGCCGCAACGCCAACGAAGTGACGAGCCAGGCGCTCACCGACCTTGGCGGCTCGGCGACTTTCTACGATTGCCTCGTCGAGGTCGAGCGCATCTGAAAGCGCCTCATGGCATAGCTAACGGCCCCACAATGCCCGTTCGAGGGGCCTTTCTAACTCGCTGATTTGCTGACATAAAAGCTGGGTCGCCATGCTACGATCCAATTTTTTAGCACGACCATTCGAAAAATCAAGGAGGAGACGCTGCATGGAAAAAGTCTGGCTGAAATCGTACCCGCCCGGCGTTCCCGCTGAAATCGACGCGAGCCGTTACGCGTCCATCACGGCGCTGCTCGAAGAGAGCTTCAGCGAATTCCGTGCAAAGCCCGCCTTCGCATGCATGGGCAAGACGATCACCTACGGTGAGCTGGACCAACTCTCCCAGCGTCTGGCCGCATGGTTTCAGTCGCGCGGTATTGCACGTGGCGCGCGCATCGCGCTCATGATGCCCAACGTGCTGCAGTATCCGGTCGCGCTGGCTGCGGTACTACGCGCGGGCTATGTCGTCGTCAACGTGAACCCGCTCTACACGCCGCGCGAGCTCGAACACCAGTTGAAGGACAGCGGCGCAGAAGCGATCGTCGTCCTCGAGAACTTCGCCGGCACCGTGAGCGCGGTCATCGCCAATACGCGCGTGAAGCACGTACTGGTCGCGGCGATGGGCGATCTGCTTGGCGCGAAGGGCTTTGTCGTCAACTTCGTCGTGCGGCGCGTGAAGAAGATGGTGCCCGCCTGGAGTCTGCCCGGCCACGTGCGCTTTAACGACGCGCTCGCCGAAGGTGCACGCAAAGGCTTCAAGCGCGTCGAGCAGACGCCCGAGGACGTCGCCTTCCTTCAGTACACGGGCGGCACGACCGGTGTGGCCAAGGGCGCGACGCTGCTGCATAGCAACCTGATTGCCAACGTGCTGCAGTCGGCGGCATGGACCGAGCCCGCGCTTGCGAAACTGCCATCCGGTACGCAGCCGGTGACGGTCGCGGCGCTGCCGCTTTATCACGTGTTCGCGCTGACCGTTTGCGGGCTGCTGACGCTGCGCACCGGCGGTCTCGCGATCCTGATTCCGAATCCGCGTGACATTGGCGGCATGATCAAGGAACTGCACGGCTACTCGATCACGTGTTTTCCTGCGGTCAACACGCTCTACAACGCGATGCTCAACCATCCGGATTTCGCCAATCTGGACTTCACGCACCTGCTCGTTGCAAACGGTGGCGGCATGGCCGTGCAGGAAGCCGTGGCCAAGCGCTGGTACGAGCGCACGCATACGCCGATCGTCGAAGGCTATGGGCTCTCGGAAACCTCGCCCAGCGTGACCTGCAATCCGGTCACGGCAACGGAATACACCGGCACGATCGGCTTGCCTTTGCCTTCCACTGAAATCTCGATTCGTGACGACGCCGGCAATGAACTGCCGATTGGCGAAGCCGGTGAGATCTGCATCCGCGGGCCGCAGGTGATGGCGGGCTACTGGCAGCGTCCGGAAGAAACGGCGAAAGTCATGACGCCCGACGGCTACTTCAAGTCGGGCGACGTCGGCCTCATTAACGCGCGGGGCTACATCAAGCTCGTCGACCGCAAGAAGGACATGATTCTGGTCTCGGGCTTCAATGTCTACCCGAACGAAGTCGAGGATGTCGTGGCGAAGCTGCCGGGCGTGTTCGAAGTGGCGGCGGTGGGTGTACCCGACCAGAACTCGGGCGAAGCGGTGAAGCTCTATATCGTCAAGAAGGACCCCGCACTCACCGACAAGGACGTGTTCGACTACTGCAAGACTCAGCTCACCGGCTACAAGCGGCCGAAGATCATCGAGTTCCGCAACGATCTGCCCAAGAGCAACGTCGGCAAGATCCTGCGCCGCGAGTTGCGCGACGGTCGCGCCTGAACGCGAAAGAACGAAGCGAAAGGCTAGCGAGCTACAAGCGAAACCGGCCTGCCCATCGAGGGCAGGCCGGTTTTTTTTGCCCTGCGCACCGTCGCGAAGCAAGGCGTGCGCAAAAGAAAAAAGGCGCCCGGAGGCGCCTTCGAGACTACAACGAATGTTCTTATTAGAACTTGTGACGGATACCGACGCGAGCCGTGAACACGTTGTTCGTGCTCGACGGCGTCAGACCGTTGATCGAGGCAACAGCCGAGTTGCCCGTCGAGTCGGTGCCCGTAGCATGCTGGTACACGCCGATCAGGTAGACGTCCGTACGCTTCGACAGGAAGTAGTCCGTACCCAGTGCGTACTGGAAGTACTTCGCACCGCCGTCGCTCGAGCCGTTCGCACGCGTGACGCTGCTGCCGTCCGTGTAGTCGAACGCGAAGCCTGCCAGCAGGGCCGGCGTGAACTGGTACTTGATGTTCGCTTCGACGTTGTTGAAGTTGGCATTCGTGCCGCGCTCGAAGAGCGACGTGGACGTCGCGCCGAGGTTGCGGAAGCTGACGTTCGAGTACGTGACGCCGAACGTTGCTGCGCCGAACGTGTACGCACCGCCTGCACCGATAACCTGGTACGTGTTGGCCGAAGCGAAGCCGCCGTAGACCGGGTTGCCCGTAGCCGTCAGCGCTGCCGAAGCGCCAGCCGAGCCGCCGTTGTTGAACAGGCCGCCCGTCGCGTTCGGCGTGCGTGCGTTCAGGTAACCAACGCCGAGGACGAGGGGACCGTTGTTATAGCCAGCGCCCAACGACCAGATCTGGTTCGCCGTGAAGTTGCCTGCCTGGCCACCGAAGCTGTACGTGCCGCCGAACGTCAGGCCAGCGTAGTTCACGCTCGTGAACTTGACCGTGTTGTTCGTACGGTAAGCGTTGTTGAAGTTGTCCAGATCCTGCGGGTGAGCAGCGATGTAGCCGCCCCACTGGTCGCCGGCTTCCAGCGGACCGACGTAGTCGACGACGGAGTCGTACTGGCGACCCAGCGTGACCGTGCCGAACTGCGAGCTCGACAGGCCGACATACGCTTGACGACCGAACATCAGGCCGCCCTGACCGAGCTTGCCGGTGTTCACGTCGAAACCGTTTTCGAGCACGAAGACTGCCTTCAGGCCGCCGCCGAGGTCTTCAGCGCCGCGCAGGCCGAAACGGCTGCCTTGCATCACGCCGCTCGACAGGTTGTACAGGTGCTTGCCACCCGAGTTCGTGTTGATGTTGAAACCTTCGTCGATGATACCGTACAGCGTGACGCTGCTCTGAGCGTGAGCAACGCCCGCGAACGCGCCCAGCGCAGCCAGCGCGAGAAGCGACTTCTTCATTGAATGATCTCCAGTGTTTGCGAATCTTTTGCGTCTTGTAACGGAACCGGTTTTTTATCGTGCGTGGGTCCCGTCCTTCTAACTTCGCGAGAAGTTGCCACGTAATGTAACAAAAGGGTTAATAGTCACAAAGGAAAAGCCAGGCCACCGCTAAGTACCTGTTTCGTTTACACAACATGGTCTAGAATACGCGGCTATCTATCGGCGCTGCCCCGGATTGACGGATCTCCGTGAGTTTGTGTAGTGGTGGGAGGGCAGTCCGGGCGCGCGGGAAATTCCGGCTCGCCGAAGAAACAAATGGGAGGCTGGATGCTGCTAGACGACTTGATTACCGAATTCGACCGGGGCCTGCGCTCCCTCACCGGCGTGTCGCGCATGACGCGTCCGATGCCGCAGCCTTCCCCCGTTACCATCGAAGTGACGCCCGAGGGCGAAGCCGCGCCGGCCGGCAGCGAACTCACGGCCGCCGAGCGCACGCATGCCGCCGGCCTCATGCGCGTGAATCACGTGGGTGAAGTGTGTGCCCAGGCGCTGTATCAGGCGCAAAAAATCTCGGCGCGCTCGCCCTCGCTCAAGGCTGCCTTCGAGCAGGCCGCGCGCGAAGAAGAGGATCATCTTGCGTGGACCTCTCGCCGTCTGCAGGCGCTCGACTCGCGTCCGAGCCTGCTCAATCCGCTTTGGTACGCTGGCGCGCTCGCGATCGGCTTTGCCGCCGGCCGCCTCGGCGACAAGGTGAGCCTCGGCTTCATGGCCGAAACCGAGCGCCAGGTCGAGCATCATCTCGACAGCCATCTCGACAGCCTCCCGCCGGCCGATCTCGAGTCGCGTGCGGTCGTCGAGCAGATGCGTGCCGACGAAATCGCGCACGCGAAATCGGCCGCCGATCTGGGCGGAGTCGAATTGCCGTTGCCAGTGCGTTCGCTCATGCGTGTAGCATCGAAAGTCATGACGCGCACGGCCTATTACATCTGATTAGACGACTTGGGCCGGCAATCGCTGTCGGCCCAAACCCGTATTAATCTTTCAGAGCTTTCAGCCCCCCGGTTTTAATCCCCGCAAGCCCCCGCTCGATCCCGCCATAGGCCGTTTATCGCCGCGCTTTTCACGTATCACCTTCAGAACCTGCGTTAGCTCATTCATTCATAACGGTTTTTGGCTTTTGTCGCGACTTCAACAAGTGCCGCTAAGTCCTTGTTCTAGCGGATAAATTTCGTCAAAAAACGTCCGGTCTCCCTTGACCCTCGTTGGGCGTTCCTCTAAAGTGGGAGACAGTGTGAGAAAGTGTATTTTTGTGTGATTTCAGGCGCGTATTCAGGTAGATTTTCCGAGATTTAGGCGGGCGGCGAAAAGCGCCGCATTAGGGGGAGCAAATTGTTCCAGGGGGCGTCGGCGCTGACACTCGATGCGAAAGGACGGATGTCTATTCCGTCCCGCTATCGGGAAGCGCTGCAACAACAGGCAGAAGGACGGGTGACGATCACCAAGCACCCGGACGGCTGCCTGTTGCTATTTCCGCGCCCCGAATGGGAAGTGTTTCGCTCGAAAGTCGCCGCCTTGCCGATGGACGCGCACTGGTGGCGCCGCATTTTTCTCGGCAATGCGTCCGACGTCGATGTCGACAGTGCGGGCCGCGTACTCGTCTCACCTGAATTGCGTCTGGCGGCAGGAATGGAAAAGGAAGTCATGCTGCTCGGCATGGGTAGTCATTTTGAGTTGTGGGATGCGCAGACCTACGCCGCCAAGGAACAGGCGGCGATGGCTCAGGGCATGCCCGACGCCCTGAAAAATTTCACGTTCTGATCGCGGTTAAAAAGCTATGGCATCTGCGATGGGACAGGGACTGCAGCATCGCACGGTGCTGCTAGACGAAGCGGTCAACGCGCTGATCACGCGCGCGGACGGCGTTTATGTGGACGGCACATTCGGCCGCGGCGGGCACAGTCGCGCGATCCTCGCTCGCCTCGGAGAGGCGGGACGGTTGATCGCGTTCGACAAGGACCCGCTGGCAATTGCCACGGCGCAAACCGTTGGCGACGCGCGGTTTTCGATCGTGCATGAGAGTTTTGCTTCGCTGCGCGACGAGCTCGCGTCGCGCGGGGTAGGGCGTGTGTCGGGAGTGTTGCTGGACCTTGGCGTGTCGTCGCCGCAGTTCGACGATCCGCAGCGCGGTTTCAGTTTCCGCGCAGATGGCCCGCTCGACATGCGGATGGACCCGACGCGCGGCGAGTCCGCCGCTGACTGGCTCGCTCGGGCCACGGTGCAGGAACTGACGGAGGTAATTCGGGATTATGGGGAAGAACGGTTTGCTTTTCAGATTGCAAAGGCGCTTGTTGCTCGCCGGGCAGAGTCCGACCGTCTCGGGCCTCTCGACAGCACGGGCGAGCTTGCCCAAATCGTGGCTAACGTCGTCAAAACCCGTGAGAAGGGTAAGGACCCGGCAACCCGCACCTTTCAAGCTATACGGATTCACGTCAATCAAGAGCTTGCGGAGCTGCAGGTCGTTCTAGAAGCAGCACTGTCGTTGCTGGAACAGGGGGGGCGGCTGGTGGTCATCAGCTTTCATTCGCTCGAAGACCGGATCGTCAAGCGGTTCATGCAGGCGCATTCGACTGCGCCGGCGGTGGACCGCCGCTTGCCGATCCGCGCCGTCGACCTGCCGAGCCCGCCGCTCAAGCTGCTCGGCCGCGTGTTCGCGAGCGACGAGGAAGTCGCCGCGAACCCGCGCGCCCGCTCGGCCGTGATGCGCACCGCGGAGCGCGTCACGCCATGAATCGTCTGAACATCTTCCTGCTGATCGTCGTCATGGGGTGCGCGCTTTCCGTCGTGAACGCCACCAATCAGCAGCGCCAGATCTTCATCCAGTTGCAACGCGCGCAGTCGCAGGAGCATCAGCTTCAGCAGGACTACGCACAGCTTCAATATCAGCAAAGCGCGCTGTCGAGAACGTCGCGCATCGAACAGATCGCCACTGACTCGCTCAAGATGCAGCCTGTCACGACCGGACGCACGCAATATCTGACGCTCGCGCCCGGCAGCGCCAGTGCCGTCGACGCGCCCGTGCCGACCTCGGCGCCCGCGCAGGGCGCCGCGCCCACGCCTGCCCGCCGCGGAGGCACGCGATGAAAAAGGATAATCGCCGCAAGAGCGTCGCCTTCAGCGCCAACCCCATTCTCTCCGTGCGCCTGCCGATGTGGCGCTCGAAGCTCGTCGTGTTCCTGCTGTTCATGGCGTTCGTCGCGCTTGCCGCGCGCGCGTTCTGGATTCAGGGCCCGGGCAACGCGTTTTATCAGAAGCAGGGCGAAAGCCGCTACCAGCGCACGATCGAGCTGCCGGCCACGCGCGGCAAGATTCTCGACCGCAACGGGCTCGTGCTCGCTACGAGCTTGCCCGTGCGCGCAATCTGGGCGATTCCCGAAGCCGTGCCCGACGATCTCGGTGCCGACAAGCTCAACCAGCTCGGCACGCTGCTCGGCATGAACACGAAAGAGCTGCGCGCGAAGCTCTCCGAAGACAAGACGTTCGTCTATGTAAAGCGTCAGGTGCCGCTCGATGTCGCGCAGCAAGTGACGGCGCTCGACATTCCCGGCGTGTATCAGCGCAACGAGTACAAGCGCTTCTATCCGGAAGGCGACGTCACCGCGCACTTGATCGGCTTCACCAACGTCGAGGACGAAGGCCAGGAAGGCGTCGAGCTGTCCGACCAGAAGGTGCTCGCGGGCGTGCCGGGCATTCGCCACGTCATTAAGGACCGCATGGGTCACATCATCGAGGACGTCGACGAAACGGTCGTGCCCCACGATGGCAAGGACGTCGAACTGTCGATCGACAGCAAGATCCAGTACATCGCCTATTCGAACCTGAAGGCCGCCGTCGAGAAGTTCAAGGCCAAGGCCGGCGCGGCGGTGGTGGTGGACGTGCGCACGGGCGAAGTGCTCGCGCTCGTGAATTATCCGACCTACAACCCGAACGACCGCTCGCACCTTACGGGCGAGCAGTTGCGCAACCGCATTCTCACCGACGTGTTCGAGCCGGGCTCGATCATGAAGCCGTTTACGGTGTCGCTCGCGCTCGATCTGCACCGCGTCTCGCCGAGTACACTGGTGGATACGGGCCCGGGCCACTTCACGCTAGACGGCGCGACCATCACCGACGACGCGGCGTTCGGCGTCCTCACGGTCGGTGGCGTGATCCAGAAGTCGAGCAATATCGGCGCGACGAAGATCGCGATGACGCTCAAGCCCGAAGAAATGTGGGACATGTACACCAGCATCGGTCTCGGTCAGGCGCCGAAGGTCGGGTTCCCCGGCGCGGCGGCGGGCCGTCTGCGTCCGTGGAAAAGCTGGCGCCGCATCGAGCAGGCGACGATGTCCTACGGCTACGGCCTCTCCGTTTCGCTGTTCCAGCTCGCGCGCGCGTACACGGCGATCGCGCATGACGGCCAGATTCTGCCGGTCACGATCTTCCGCCACGCTGGCGACACGCAACCCGTGCAGGGCACCCAGGTCTTTGCGCCGACCACGGCGCGTGAAGTGCGCACGATGCTGGAGAGCGTGGTGTCGAAAGACGGCACCTCGCCCGACGCCGCCGTGCCCGGCTACCGCGTGGGCGGCAAGTCCGGTACGGCGTACAAGCATGGTCCGCACGGCTACGATCATTCGAAGTACCGCGCGTCGTTCGTCGGCATGGCGCCGATGCCGAATCCGCGCATCGTCGTGGCCGTCACGGTCGACGAACCGACTGCTGGCAGCCACTTCGGCGGCGCGGTGTCGGGCCCGGTGTTCTCGGGCATCGTCGGCGATACGCTGCGCTCGCTCAACGTGCCGCCGGATATGCCGGTGAAGCAGCTCGTCGTCGAAGACAATAGCGCCGCCGCTTCGGCCCCGGCCGTTGCGAACGCGCCGGCTGCGCCAGTGAAGCGCGTGGCGAACGCACCTGCAAACAAAAGCACCGCAGCTGCGCATCACATGACCGTCGCGGACAACGCGAAAAATCGACCCGGAGTCGTCCGATGAGCGCCACGCGCAACCAGCATCCCGCGCAACGGCAGATCGCGGACGCGCTCGCATGGCTGCGCGCGCACGTCGCGCCCGCAGCCGGCCTGCACGCCGACACGCGCTCGCTCAAGCCGGGCGACGTGTTTCTCGCTTACGCCGTCGAGGGCGCGGACAATCGCCCGCACATCGAAGGCGCCATCGAGCGTGGCGCCTCAGCCGTGCTGTATCAGCCGGAAGGCTATACGGGCGACAAGCTTGACGCGTCGATCGCGCTCGCGGTGCCGCAACTCGACGCGCTCGCAGGGGAAATCGCCAGCGGCTGGTACGGCGACCCGAGCGATGCGATGGTCGTGGTCGGCGTGACGGGCACGAACGGCAAGACGTCGTGCAGCCAGTGGATCGCCTCGGCGTTCACGGCCATCGGCCAGAAGTGCGCGATCGTCGGCACGCTCGGCACGGGTTTTCCGGGCCAGCTCGTGCACACGGGCTTCACCACGCCCGATGCGCCGCAACTGCAGCGCAGTCTCGCGCAATTGCGTGGCGAAGGTGCACAGGTTATTGCGATGGAAGTATCCTCGCACGCGCTGCATCAGGGCCGCGTCAACGGCACCTCGTTCGACATCGCCGTTTTCACGAATCTCACGCAAGACCATCTCGATTATCACCACACGTTCGAGGCCTATGAAGCCGCGAAGGCACGCCTGTTCGCGTGGCCGGGCCTGCGTGCGGCGATCATCAACGCCGACGATGCAGCGGGCCGCCGCCTGATCGCCGCGACGCGCGGCAAGGCGCGCACGATCGCCTATGGCGTGGCGACGCCCGCCGCCGACGCACCCGTTGCCGATGCCTGGCTGCGCGCGAACGATGTGCGGGCGACCGCCACGGGCACCGCGTTCCATCTGGAGACGTCGGACTGGGGTGAGGCGCAAGTCGAGGTGCATGTTCTCGGCCTCTTCAACGTGAGCAATCTGCTCGGCGTGCTCGGGGCGCTGCTTGCGGCGAATGTGCCGCTCGTCGCGGCGCTCAACGAGATCGCGAAGCTGCAACCGGTGAACGGCCGCATGGAGCGCCTTGGCGGCCGCGCCGACCACGACGAGCCGCTCGTCGTGATCGACTACGCGCATACGCCGGACGCGCTCGAAAAAACGCTCGAAGCGCTGCGCCCGATGGCTGCCGCGCGCGGCGGCCAGCTCATCTGCATGTTCGGCTGCGGCGGCGATCGCGACGCGACCAAGCGCCCGCTCATGGGCGCGATTGCGGAGCGCCTCGCCGAACAGGTCGTCGTGACGAGCGATAACCCGCGCAGCGAATCGCCCGCCGCGATCATCGACCAGATCGCGCAAGGCATGCGCGAGAGCGCGAAGGCGCGCCGCATCGAGGACCGCGCCAGCGCGATCCTGCAAGCGGTGCGTGGCGCGGCACGAGAAGACGTCGTCTTGCTGGCCGGCAAGGGCCACGAGGCGACCCAGGAAATCATGGGCAAGAAGCGCGCGTTCTCCGATCAGGACCACGCGCGGCTTGCACTCGCCGCCCGTGCCACGCACGGGCGCGGAGGTGGTGAATGACGATGCTTTCCCTGCGCGAAGCCGCGGCGTTGATTCCCGGCGCGAGCGTGCTCGGCGACGAGAACGCGACGTTCGAGCGCATTTCGACCGACAGCCGCACCACGGGCCCCGGCGATCTCTTCGTCGCGCTCAAGGGCGACCGCTTCGACGCGCACGACTTTCTCGGCGAAGTGGCGAACCGTCACGTGAGCGCTGCGCTCGTTTCACGCAGCCCCGGCGACTGGCGTATTCCCGCGCTGCGCGTGGACGACACGCGCAAGGCGCTCGGCGCGCTCGCGCTCGGCTGGCGCCGCCGCTTCTCGATGCCGCTCGTCGCCGTGACGGGCAGCAACGGCAAGACGACGGTCAAGGAAATGATCGCGTCGATCTTCGCGGCCGCCGTTGGTGAAAATTTGCGACTTGCGACTACCGGAAACCTCAATAACGACATCGGCGTGCCGTTAACGTTGCTGCGTTTGAGCGGCGCTCATCGGCTGGCCGTCGTCGAACTCGGCATGAATCACCCGGGCGAGACTGAGTTGCTCGCGAAGTTCGCCGAGCCGACGGTCGCGGTGGTGAACAACGCGCAGCGCGAGCATCAGGAATTCATGGCAACGGTGGAAGCCGTCGCACTCGAGCATGCGAGCGTGATCCATGCGCTCAAGCCCACGGGCGTCGCAGTGTTTCCCGCTGACGATGCTTACGCGAGCATCTGGCGCGTGGCGGCAACGGGGTCGCGCATTCTCGACTTCGCGCTGCATACGCAGACGAGCGCGGTCGAAGCGGCCGTCACCGGCAAGCTGGGTGGCAACCGTCTCGCGATCTCGACGCCGGAAGGTCATCTCGACGTGGCGTTGAAGGTGCTGGGCGCGCACAACGCGCACAACGCGCTCGCGGCCACGGCGGCGGCGATTGCGTCGGGCGTATCGCTCGAAGCGATTGGCCGCGGGCTGGAAGCGTTCGAGCCGGTGAAGGGCCGCCTGCAGGTGAAGCGTGCGGCGCTCGGCGAGTTGGCAGGTGCGACGGTGATCGACGACACCTACAACGCGAATCCCGATTCGGTGCGTGCGGCGATCGACGTGCTCGCTTCGAGCGTGTCGCCGCGCGTGCTCGTGCTGGGCGACATGGGCGAAGTCGGCGACGACGGTCCCGCGTTTCACCGCGAGGTGGGCGCTTACGCGAAGGAGCGCGGCATCGACGCGCTCTACACGCTCGGCGCCGCAGCGCGTGACAGCGCTGCGGCGTTCGGCGCGCAGGCGCTGCATTCGGCGGACGTGGGCGAACTCGTGCGCTCGCTGGCGGGCGGTGGTTACGGCGCTGGCGCAACGATTCTCGTGAAAGGCTCGCGCTTCATGCAGATGGAGCGCGTGGTGGCGGCTTTGACGAATCCGCAAAACCCTGCGCCGGACGCCAAGTCCGGTGCGCACTGAAATACTAAGGAATACAAGGCATGCTACTGGCGCTGGCGCAATGGCTGCAGAATGACGCAAGCTTCTTGCGCGTGTTCAGTTATCTGACGTTCCGTGCGGTGATGGCCACCATCACCGCGATGGCGATCGGGCTTTTCCTCGGCCCCTGGGTGATCCGCAAGCTCACCGCAATGAAGGTCGGCCAGGCCGTGCGTACGGACGGCCCGCAAACTCACCTCGTGAAGTCCGGCACGCCCACCATGGGCGGCGTGCTCATTCTGCTGGGCATCGCGGTTTCGACCTTGCTGTGGGGCGACCTCACGAACCGTTTCATCTGGATCGTGATGCTCGTCACGTTCGGCTTCGGCGCGATCGGTTGGGTCGACGACTATCGCAAGGTCGTCTACAAGGACCCGCGCGGCATGTCTTCGCGCGAAAAGTACTTCTGGCAGTCGGTGATCGGTTTGTTCGCCGCGGTGTACCTCGCGTTCAGCGTGTCCGAAGCGAGCAACGTGCGCGTGTTCGATCTCTTCATGGCGTGGGTGCGCAGCGGCCTGTCGATGGGGCTTCCCGCGCGCGCCGACCTGCTGCTGCCGTTCCTCAAGTCGATCAGCTATCCGCTCGGCGTGTGGGGCTTCATCGCGCTCACGTATTTCGTGATCGTCGGCGCGAGCAACGCCGTGAACCTCACCGACGGCCTCGACGGTCTCGTCATCATGCCCGTCGTCCTGGTCGGTGCGTCGCTCGGCGTGTTCGCGTATGTGATGGGCAGCTCGGTCTATTCGAAGTATCTGCTGTTTCCGCACATTGCCGGCGCGGGCGAACTGCTCATCTTCTGTTCGGCGATGGGCGGGGCAGGGCTCGCGTTCCTCTGGTTCAACACATATCCGGCGCAGGTGTTCATGGGCGACGTGGGCGCGCTCGCGCTCGGCGGCGCGCTCGGAACCATTGCGGTGATCGTGCGTCAGGAGATCGTGCTCTTCATCATGGGCGGCATCTTCGTCGCGGAGACGCTCTCCGTGATGCTCCAGGTCACCTGGTTCAAGTACACGAAAAAGCGTTACGGCGAAGGGCGCCGCATCTTCAAGATGGCGCCGCTGCATCACCATTTCGAGCTGTCTGGCTGGAAAGAGACGCAGGTTGTCGTGCGTTTCTGGGTCATCACGCTGATGCTCTGTCTGATCGGTCTGTCCACGCTCAAGCTGCGTTGAGCCTTTAAACAAGCAAGGGAAGCAAGCGATGTTTGGCGAGAAGTTTCGGGATCGGCAAAAGCCGATGGTGCTCGTGCTGGGACTCGGGGAATCGGGTCTCGCGATGGCGCGCTGGTGCGCGCGGCATGGTTGCCGCCTGCGCATTGCCGACACGCGCGAAGCGCCGCCGAACTTGCCGGAACTCGCCGCGCGCGGCATCGACGCCGATTTCACGGGCGGTCCGTTCACGCCCACGCTGCTCGACGGCGTAGAACTCGTGGCGATCAGCCCGGGTCTCTCGCCGCTCGCCGAAGATCTCGTGCCGCTGATCGCGGCGGCGCGCGAGCGCGGCATCGAAGTGTGGGGCGAACTCGAACTCTTCGCGCAGGCGCTGCGTCATCTCGGCGAGAGCGGCTACGCACCGAAGGTGCTGGCGATCACAGGTACGAACGGCAAGACCACCACGACGAGCCTCACCGGCATGCTCTGCGAGCGTGCGGGCAAGCGCGTGGCGGTGGCAGGCAACATCAGCCCGGCCATGCTCGACAAGCTCGCCGAAGCCATCGACAACACCGCGCTGCCCGACGTCTGGGTGCTCGAGCTGTCGAGCTTCCAGCTGGAGACGGCGCATACGTTCGAGCCGGACGCCGCAGCGGTCCTCAACATCACGCAGGACCACCTCGACTGGCACGGCGGGCTCGACGCCTACGCAGCCGCGAAGGGCCGCATCTTCGGGCCGCGTACGACGCGTGTGCTGAACCGCGACGACGCGCGCGTCATGTCGCTCGCGAGCGTGAAGGCGAGTGGCGACGCGAAGGTCGTGACCTTCGGCCTGAACGAGCCCGAGAGCGACGGCGACCTGGGTCTGCTGCGCGAGAACGGCATGCAGTGGCTCGTGCAGGCTCACGATCTCGACCCGGCTGACGTGCCTCTGTCCCCGCGTCGCCGCAAGCAGCAGGAAGCGGCGCCGGTGAATCTCGGCATGAAGCGTCTCATGCCCGCCGACGCTCTGCGCATTCGCGGCCTGCACAACGCGGCGAACGCGCTCGCGGCGTTTGCGCTCACGCGCGCGATCGACCTGGCGCCCGCGCCGCTGCTCCATGGCTTGCGCGAGTATCGCGGCGAGCCGCACCGCGTGGAGCTGATCGCGTCGATCGACGGCATCGACTACGTGGACGACAGCAAGGGCACGAACGTGGGCGCGACGGTTGCGGCGCTCGACGGCCTCGCGCAGCGCGCGGTGCTGATCGCCGGCGGCGACGGCAAGGGCCAGGATTTCGGTCCGCTCGCGGCGCCGGTTGCGCGCTGGTGCCGCGCCGTGATGCTGATCGGCCGCGACGCGCCGAAGATCCGCGCGGCGCTCGAAGAAACGGGCATCGCGATGAGCGACCACGCGACACTCGAAGAAGCCACGCGCGCGGCCACGGCGCTTGCGCAACCCGGCGACGTCGTGTTGCTCTCGCCAGCGTGCGCAAGCTTCGACATGTTCAAGGGCTACGCCCATCGCGCGGCTGTGTTCCATGACACGGTGGAAGAAATCGCCGCAGAACGGGGGACGATGATATGAGCTGGTCCGAGCGATTCGGTGCGCGCCTCTCGCGCGAAGGCGGCCAGGCCGGCGGTTCGTCGGGCGGCGGCGCGCGTTCGGGCGGCCTTGCGAGCGTCGTCAACGGCGTGCGTCCCGGCCGCTCGCGCATGCTCGACTACGATCACTCGCTGCTTTGGGCCGTGATCGCGCTGCTCGGCCTTGGCGTCGTGATGGTCTACTCGGCCTCGATCGCCATGCCCGATTCGCCCAAGTACGCCTCGTACCGCGACTGGGCGTTTCTCGTGCGCCACATCGTTTCGCTCGCGATCGCCACGGTCGCGGCGCTCATCGCGTTCCGCATTCCCGTTTCCACATGGGACCGCTACGCGCCGAAGCTCTTTCTCATCGCGCTCGCCATGCTGGTGGTCGTGCTGATTCCGCACATCGGCAAGGGCGTCAATGGCGCGCGGCGCTGGATTCCGCTCGGCGTCACGAATATGCAGCCGTCGGAAATCATGAAGCTCGCCGTGACGATCTACGCGGCGAACTACACGGTGCGCAAGCAGGAGTACATGCATAGCTTCGCGAAGGGCTTCTTGCCTATGGCATTTGCCGTGGGCGTGGTCGGCGCGCTGCTGCTGCTCGAGCCCGACATGGGTGCGTTCATGGTGATCGCTGCGATTGCCATGGGCGTGCTGTTCCTCGGCGGCGTGAACGGCAAGCTGTTCGGCGGCCTTGTGGCCACGGCGGTGGGCACCTTCACGCTGCTCGTGTGGGCGTCGCCGTGGCGCCGCGAGCGGATCTTCGCGTACCTCGATCCGTGGGACGACCGCTACGCGCAGGGCAAGGCGTACCAGCTCACGCACTCGCTGATCGCGTTCGGCCGCGGCGAATGGTTCGGCGTGGGTCTCGGCGGCAGCGTCGAGAAGCTCAACTATCTGCCGGAAGCGCACACCGACTTCATTCTCGCCGTGATCGGCGAGGAACTCGGCTTTGTCGGCGTGCTCGTCGTGATCCTGCTGTTCTACTGGATCGTGCGCCGCGCGTTCGAGATCGGCCGCCAGGCGCTCGCGCTCGACCGCACGTTCGCGGGCCTCGTCGCCAAAGGTCTTGGCGTGTGGTTCGGCGCGCAAGCCTTCATCAATATGGGCGTGAATCTGGGACTGTTGCCGACCAAGGGGCTGACGCTGCCGCTCGTGAGCTACGGTGGCTCGGGCATCTTGCTGAACTGTGTCGCAGTGGCGCTGCTGCTGCGTGTCGATTATGAAAATCGTGTGCTGATGCGTGGGGGGAAGGTATGACCCCCATGCAACAGCGCACGATTTCGGCGAAGGCGCGCAGCGCCGCAGCCAAAACGTATTTTTCGTCATTCATGTTGATGCGTGGAGGAAAAGTATGACCGCAGCAACGCGCACGCTCATGGTGATGGCCGGCGGCACCGGGGGACACGTGTTCCCGGGGCTCGCCGTCGCGCATCGCATGGAGCAGTGGGGCTGGCGCGTGGTGTGGCTCGGCAATCCCGCAGGCATGGAAGCGACGCTCGTGCCCAAGCACGGTATTACGATGGAATATGTGCGCTTTGGCGGCGTGCGCGGCAAGGGCATCAAGACCAAGCTGATGTTGCCGCTGAACCTGCTGCGCGCGTGCATGCAAAGCCTCGCGGCGTTGCGCCGCGTGAAGCCCGATGTCGTGCTCGGCATGGGCGGCTACATCACGTTCCCGGCCGGCGTGATGAGCGCGCTTTCGGGCCGTCCGCTCGTGCTGCATGAACAGAATTCGATTGCCGGTCTCGCGAACAAGGTGCTCGCGAAGCTGGCCAAGCGTGTGCTCGTGGCGTTTCCGGGCGCGCTCCCGAACGCCGAGTGGACGGGCAACCCGATTCGCGAGGCACTTGAACACGTCGACGCCCCGGCGGCGCGCTATGCGGCGCGCAGCGGTCCGCTGCGCGTGCTCGTGGTGGGCGGCAGTCTCGGCGCCACGGCGCTCAACGAAGTGGTGCCGCGCGCACTGTCGCTGCTCGCGCCTGAAGAGCGCCCGCACATCGTGCATCAGGCGGGCGCGAAGCACATCGACGCCTTGCGTCAAAACTATCTCGACGCCGGACTCGAACTGAATGACACGGTGCAGCTCGTGCCGTTCATCGACGACATGGCGAGCGCGTACCGGAACGCGGACCTCGTGGTCTGCCGTTCGGGCGCAATGACGGTGGCCGAGATCGCGGCCGTGGGCGTGGCGGCATGCTTCGTGCCGTTCCCCTACGCCGTGGACGACCACCAGACCACCAACGCCGCGTTCCTTGCCGACAAGGACGCAGCGCTCGTGGTGCAACAGCGCGACCTGACGGCGGAAGGACTCGCCGACTGGTTGCGGCATCAGACCAGAATATCGCTGGCGGAAATGGCCGGGCGCGCCCGCGCGCTCGCGAAACCCGACGCCGCCGATCAGGTCGCGCGCATCTGCGCGGCCGTGGCGGGCGTAAGTGCGGGAGGAAAGCAATGAAACACATCGTCAAACATATCCATTTCGTCGGCATCGGCGGCGCGGGCATGAGCGGCATCGCCGAAGTGCTCGTCAATCTCGGCTATCAGGTAAGCGGCTCGGACCTCGCGAAGAACGCGGTCACCGATCGACTCGCCGCGCTCGGCGCGCGCATCGCGATCGGCCATGCCGAAGAGAACATCGAAGGCGCCAATGCCGTGGTCGTTTCGACCGCGGTGCGCAGCGACAACCCCGAAGTGCTCGCGGCGCGCCATCGCCGCATTCCCATCGTGCCGCGCGCCGTGATGCTTGCGGAACTGATGCGCCTGAAGCAGGGCATCGCGATTGCGGGCACCCACGGCAAGACCACCACGACTTCGCTCGTGGCGAGCGTGCTGGCGGCGGGCGGGCTCGACCCGACCTTCGTGATCGGCGGGCGGCTCATCAGCGCGGGCGCGAACGCGCGTCTCGGCACGGGCGACTTCATCGTGGCGGAAGCCGATGAATCCGATGCGTCGTTCCTGAACCTCTTCCCGGTGATCGAAGTCATTACGAACATCGACGCCGATCACATGGACACCTACGGGCACGACTTCGCGCGCCTGAAGCAGGCGTTCATCGAATTCACGCACCGCCTGCCGTTCTATGGCATTGCCGTGCTGTGCGTGGACGATCCGAACGTGAAGGAGATTCTGCCGTTCGTCTCGAAGCCGATCATCCGTTACGGCTTCGCGTCCGACGCGCAGGTACGCGCGGTGAACGTTGTCGCGCGCGACGGCAAGATGTACTTCACGGTGATGCGCGAAGACGCGCCGTCGCTCGACATCGTGCTGAACCTGCCGGGCACGCATAACGTGCAGAACGCGCTGGCCGCGATTGCGATCGCGACCGAGCTCGAAGTGAAGGACGCCGACATTCAACGCGCGCTCGCGGAATTCAACGGCGTGGGCCGTCGTTTTCAGCGCTATGGCGAGATCCCCGTCAACGGCGGCGGCGCCTGGACGTTGATCGACGACTATGGCCATCACCCGGTGGAAATGGCGGCGACCATAGCAGCGGCGCGCGGCGCGTTTCCCGACCGGCGTCTCGTGCTGGCGTTCCAGCCGCACCGCTATACGCGCACGCGCGACTGTTTCGAAGACTTCGTGCGCGTGCTCTCGACCGTCGACGCGCTCGTGCTGACCGATGTCTATGCGGCCGGCGAAGCGCCGATCGTCGCAGCGGATGGCCGCGCGCTCGCACGCGCGATTCGTGTGGCGGGCAAGGTCGAGCCGGTATTCGTCGAGACCGTGGATGAAGTGCCGGAGGCGCTCGCGGCAGTCGTGCGCGACGGCGACGTGGTGATTACGATGGGCGCGGGTTCGATCGGCGGTGTGCCGGGCCGGATCGCAGCTCAGGAACAGAAGGCGTGAGTGACATGAGCAGTATCGATCCCAATTTCGATCCGAAGCAATTTGGCAAGGTAGCCGTGCTGTTCGGCGGCGTGTCCGCCGAGCGCGAGGTGTCGCTCAAGTCGGGCACGCTGGTGCTGCAGGCGCTGCAGAGCGCCGGCATCGACGCGCATCCGTTCGATCCGTCCGTGCGTCCGCTTTCGGCGTTGAAAGAAGAAGGCTTCGTGCGCGCGTTCAACGCGCTGCATGGCGGCTATGGCGAGAACGGGCAGATCCAGGGCGCGCTCGACTTCTACGGCATCCGCTATACGGGCACGGGCGTGCTCGGCTCGGCGCTCGGGCTCGACAAGTTCCGCAGCAAGCTCGTGTGGCAGCAGCTCGGCATTCCCACGCCGCCTTTCGAAGCGGTGCTGCGCGGCGACGACTACGCAGCGCGCGCGCCGCAGATCGTCGCGAAGCTCGGCCTGCCGCTCTTCGTGAAGCCCGCGAGCGAAGGCTCGAGCGTGGCCGTGATCAAGGTGAAGGCCGAAGCCGAACTCGTGCCGGCGCTCGAAGAAGCCGCGAAGTTCGACAAGATCGTGCTGGTGGAAAAGAGCATCGAAGGCGGTGGCGAGTACACCGCGTGCATCGCGGGCGACCTCGATCTGCCGATCATCAAGATCGTGCCGGCGGGCGAGTTCTACGACTACGACGCGAAGTACATCCTCGACACGACGCAGTATCTGATTCCCTGTGGCGTTGCGCCCGAGAAGGAAGCGGAACTGAAGAAGCTCGCGCGCCGCGCGTTCGACGTGCTCGGCTGCACCGACTGGGGCCGCGCCGATTTCATGATGGACGGCGCAGGCAACGCGTATTTCCTCGAAGTGAACACGGCGCCCGGCATGACCGATCACTCGCTGCCGCCGAAGGCCGCGCGCTCGGTGGGCATCGAATATCGCGACCTCGTGGTGCGCGTGCTTGCGCTGACGCTGAAAGATTGAACCCCTAAATAATCGCTGACCGACGAATTGCCGAACCCGTATTAACCCGACAATCTCGAAATGTGGAATAACGTACGCCAGCTCAACCTTGCCGCCAACGCGTTGCACGCGCTGCTTGCGCTCGCGCTTCTGGCGGCTGGCTGCTACTGGCTCGTGCAGCGACCGAACTTCGCGCTGCGAGAGATCCGCATCGAGGGCGACACCGAGCACATCAATTCGCCCACCGTGCGCGCAAGCGTCGTTGGCCGGCTGAAGGGCAACTTTTTCACAGTCGATCTCGATGCGGCGCGCGCCGCGTTCGAACAGATGCCGTGGGTGCGCCACGCGAGCGTGCGCCGCGTGTGGCCCAACGCGCTGGCTGTCACGCTCGAGGAGTACAAACCGCTGGGCACGTGGGGCAGCGATCAGCTCGTGAGCACAGACGGTGAGCTGTTCACGGCGAACCAGGGCGAGCTCGACGAAGAACTGCCCGCGTTCGATGGCCCCGACGGTACCGCGCCCGAAGTGGTCGCGCGCTACCGGGATCTCGAGAAGTGGTTCGCGCCAATCGGGCTCACGCCCGATGAGGTGACGCTCTCGGCGCGCTACGCGTGGACGGTGAAGCTCTCGAACGGCATGCAGCTGGAGCTGGGCCGCGAGCGCAACGCCGACACATTGAGCGAGCGTTCGCACCGCCTCATCGCGGCATGGACGGCAGTCACGCAACGTTGGGGCAAAGAGATCGAATACGCGGACTTGCGTTATCCGAATGGGTTTGCGATAAGAGCGGCCGGCATGCGCTTCATCAGTGACACGCCCGCTCCGGGCAAGAAGTAACAAGACATCACACGCAACGAGCACGATATGAGTAAAGACTATAAGGATCTGCTGGTCAGCCTCGACATCGGGACGTCGAAGGTGGTGGCCGTCGTCGCCGAACTAAAGGGCGAAGGCCACTACGAAGTGATCGGTCTCGGCCAGAGCGAATCGAAAGGTCTCAAGAAGGGCGTGGTGGTGAACATCGAGGCCACTGTGCAGTCTATCCAGCGAGCGCTCGAAGAAGCGGAACTCATGGCCGACTGCAAGATCACTAACGTATTCACCGGCATTGCGGGCAGCCACATTCGCAGCTTCAACTCGAGCGGCATGGTCGCCATCAAGGAGAAGGAAGTCACGCAGGCCGATGTCGCGCGCGTGATCGAAACGGCGAAGGCGATCAACATCCCGACCGATCAGCAGGTGCTGCATATCCTCACGCAGGAATTCATCATCGACGGCCAGGAAGATGTGCGCGAGCCGATCGGCATGAGCGGCATCCGTCTGGAAGTGAAGGTGCATATCGTGACGGGCGCGGTGAGCGCGGCGCAGAACATCGTGAAGTGCGTGCGTCGCTGCGGGCTTGAAGTGAACGACCTCATTCTGCAGCCGCTCGCGTCGTCGCTGGCGGTGCTGACCGAGGACGAGAAGGAACTGGGCGTGGTGCTCGTCGATGTCGGCGGCGGCACGACCGACATCGCGATCTTCAGCGAAGGTGCGATTCGCCACACCGCGGTGATCCCGATCGCGGGCGACCAGGTGACGAGCGACATCGCCATGGCGCTGCGCACGCCCACGCCCGACGCGGAAGACATCAAGGTGAGCTACGGCATCGCGAAGCAGGCGCTCGCCGATCCGGACGAGATGATCGAAGTGCCGGGTCTTGGCGAGCGCGGTCCGCGCACGCTGTCGCGCCAGGCGCTCGCCGCCGTGATCGAGCCGCGCGTGGAAGAGCTGTTTTCGCTCGTGCAGCAGGTGGTGCGCGAGTCGGGCTACGAAGAACTGCTGAGCTCGGGCGTCGTGCTCACGGGCGGCGCCGCGATGATGCCGGGCATGGTGGAGCTTGGCGAAGACATTTTCCTGAAGCCGGTGCGCATTGGCGTGCCGGAATACGCGGGCGGTCTGGCCGACGTAGTGCGCAATCCGCGCTACTCGACGGCAATGGGCTTGCTCGTCGAAGGCCGCTCGCAGCGCATGCGCGGGCGCAAGGTTGCAGTGCAGTCGGGGTCGATGGGCCAGGTCTTCTCACGCATGAAGGACTGGTTCCTCGGCAACTTCTAAAAGCAGGCGCAGGTCAGAAGGCGAAGTACAAGCTTCGAAAAATCGCGCTGGTGACGGCGGCTAGCGCGCAGTGGAAGGTTGCCCGATCTTCCACTGGATAACGGCCGAGGAGCGGAATCTTTTTCTTGACGGAGGCAACATGGAATTCCAGATGCTGGAAACGGAAACCAACGGCACCATCATCAAGGTGGTAGGCGTTGGTGGTGCTGGCGGCAATGCCGTGCAGCACATGATCAACCGCGGCGTGCAAGGCGTCGATTTCATCGTGATGAACACGGACGCACAGGCGCTCTCGCGCTCGCGTGCATCGGCCGTGATTCAGCTCGGCAACACGGGCCTCGGCGCCGGTGCGAAGCCGGAGATGGGTCGCGCGGCCGCTGAAGAAGCCCGTGAGCGCATCGCCGACGCACTGCGCGGCGCACACATGGTCTTCATCACTGCCGGCATGGGCGGTGGCACCGGCACGGGCGCAGCCCCGGTCGTCGCTCAAATCGCCAAGGAAATGGGCATTCTCACCGTTGGCGTGGTGAGCAAGCCGTTCGAGTTCGAAGGCGGCAAGCGTATGCGCGTGGCGGAAGCCGGCTCGCAGCAACTGGAGGATCACGTCGACTCGCTGATCGTCGTCCTGAACGACAAGCTGTTCGACGTGATGGGCGATGACGCCGAGATGGACAAGTGCTTCCAGTGCGCGGACGACGTTCTGAACAACGCAGTTGCCGGTATCGCCGAAATCATCAACGTCGACGGTCTCGTGAACGTCGACTTTGAAGACGTGAAGACGGTGATGGGCGAGCAAGGCAAGGCGATGATGGGCACGGCGACGGTGGCCGGCGTCGATCGCGCACGCCTCGCGGCGGAACAGGCCGTGGCGAGCCCGCTGCTCGAAGGCGTCGATCTGTCGGGCGCGCGCGGCGTGCTGGTCAACATCACGTCGAGCCGTTCGCTGCGTCTGTCGGAAACTCGCGAAGTGATGAACACCATCAAGAGCTACGCGGCAGAAGACGCAACGGTGATCTTCGGTGCGGTGTACGACGACGCGATGGGCGACGCGCTGCGCGTGACGGTGGTGGCAACGGGCCTTGGCCGCGCTGCGAAGAAGCAGCAAGCCGCGCCGATGCAACTGCTGCGCACGGGCACGGACAATCAGCCGATCCCGGCTGCGGCAGGTGCGTACGCACCGCAGCACAGCGGCCACGGCAACACGGCCGACTACGGCGCGCTCGACACGCCGGCTGTGTGGCGCACGTCGCGCGACACCGCGGCTTCGCACGTGCAGGCGCTGCAGGAAAAGGGCGTCGACACGTACGATATCCCGGCGTTCCTGCGCAAGCAGGCGGACTGACGCGAGCCAATCTGACTGCGGCAGGGCACGCGTTGCCCTCGCCCGCAGACAGATAGTGCGCGGCGGTGCAATGAAGGCGAGCAAGACCAGCAAGGCCGCATCCGCGAGGATGCGCGGCAGGGACGGTTGCCCGCCACGCGTTGAGCGTGGGGGACAGGCGCGGTGTCGCCGGGCGAACCTGTGTAACCTTGGAGTACATCGTTGCCCAACATTGCAATCTGTAAGCGCATGAGGCTTGAACAAGCTTGAACATCGTTGCGAAGGACGAGTCATGATCAAACAGGGTGAAACGCTGCCCGAAGCGACCCTCTTCGAGTTCGTCGAAGACGCACGCGAGGGTTGCACGCTGGGGCCTAACAGCTTCGACGTGCGAAAGGAAGCGGCGGGCAAGCGCGTGGTGATCTTCGGATTGCCTGGCGCATTCACGCCTACGTGCTCTGCGAAGCACGTGCCGGGTTACGTCGAACACTTTGACGCGCTGCGCGCGGCCGGTGTCGACGAGATCTGGTGCGTGTCCGTCAACGACGCGTTCGTCATGGGCGCGTGGGGACGCGATCAGCGTACCTCGGGCAAGGTACGCATGATGGCCGACGGCAGCGCAGCGTTGACTCGTGCACTCGGACTGGAGCAGGATTTGTCGGCGCGTGGCATGGGAATCCGCTCCCAGCGCTATGCGATGGTGGTCGACGACGGCGTGGTCAAGACGCTGCACCTCGAAGCACCCGGCAAGTTCGAAGTGAGCGATGCTGCGAGCATACTTGTCACGTTGACCCGCCCATGAGCGCGTTTGCGGGCGCTGCGTTGCCCTGATGCAACGCGCACCTGCGGCGCAAATGTGACAGGCGGTTACGTGAGCCCAGCGGGCCGATCACCCCGGGAACGCCTCCGTTCCGGGCATCGGCCCGCGGTCCATCCCTGGTGGGTAATACAGGGAAACAGTTTGTCACGCCGGTGAAAACAACGGACTCGGTGCAACTGGAGTATAATTCGTGCTATGAGTTAAAAAATCCCGATTGGGATTTTCAATGAGCAAGAAGACCATGTTGAAGCAGCGAACCATCAAATCAATCGTGAAGACAGTCGGCATCGGCCTGCACTCGGGCCGCAAGGTCGACCTGACGCTCCGTCCGGCGGCGCCGAACACGGGCATCGTGTTTTCGCGCGTGGATTTGCCGACGCCGGTCGACATCCCCGCATCGGCGATGGCGATCGGCGACACTCGCCTCGCCTCGGTGCTGCAGAAAGACGGCGCACGTGTCTCGACGATCGAGCACCTGATGTCCGCCTGCGCAGGCCTTGGCATCGACAACCTCTATGTGGATGTGACCGCCGAAGAAATTCCGATCATGGACGGCAGCGCGGCTTCGTTCGTGTTCCTGATCCAGTCGGCGGGTATTGAGGAGCAGAACGCTCCGAAGAAGTTCATCAAGGTCAAGAAGCCGGTGGAGATCCGCGACGGCGACAAGTTCGCACGCCTCGAGCCTTACTTCGGCTTCAAGCTCAAGTTCACGATTGACTTCCGCCACCCGGCCGTCGACAAGACGGGGCAGGCGCTCGAAGTGGACTTCGCGAATACCTCGTACGTGCGCGAAATCGCGCGCGCCCGCACGTTCGGCTTCGCGCATGAAGTCGAGATGATGCGCGAGCTGGGCCTCGCGCGCGGCGGCAGCATGGACAACGCGATCGTGCTGGACGAGTACCGCATCCTGAACAACGACGGCCTGCGCTACGACGACGAGTTCGTGAAGCACAAGATGCTCGACGCGATCGGCGACCTTTACGTGGTCGGCCATCCGCTGCTGGCGGCATACGACGCGTACAAGTCGGGCCACGGCCTGAACAACGCGTTGCTGCGCGAGCTGCTCGCGAATGAGGACGCCTACGAGATCGTCACGTTCGACGATCCGCAAAAGGCGCCGCGCGGCTTCGGTTACGAGGCGCAGACGGCATTCGCCTGAGTTTCAGGCGCGTTTTGCCAGTAAAAAGGGCAGCTTCAAGCTGCCCTTTTTCTTTTTGTGCGCTTTGCGGTGCAGTGCCGTGAGCGCAGTTTCGTAAGATTTGCGCCCGCCGGATTAGCGCTTTTTCGTGTGGCGCGCCGCCATCTTCGCGAGGGCCGCTTGCAGCGGCGACGCTTCGAGCGTTTCGCTGAGCGCCTGGAGCGCTGCTGCGCCAGCCGGTGACATGCGCGCCTGCTTGGGCGGAGCGGGATCTTTCACGGCTTGCGGGCGCACACGGATGCGCACGGTGTTCAACGCCCAGCCGCGCGCCTGCAGGTCGGCCACGAGCCGCGGCTCCAGATGCCGCAGCCGCGCCGCGAGCGCATTGTGCGCAGTGAAAAGGGCCAGCGTGCCGTCCTTGATGAAGCCGGGTTCCACGCTCGCCGCGAGATAGTCGGGCAGCAAGGCGTTCAGGTCGCGCTGGATCGCCGCGATCTGCTCGACGCCGGCGCGCAGCGGCGCGAACGCGTCCGTGCGGCTCAGCACTTCGGCGAGCGGCTGCGGGGCGCGTGGTGCCCTGGACCTTGAAAACGGCGAGAAACGGCTCATGTGGCGTAAGGATGGGAGAGCGCAAGCGGCGTCTCGTTGCCTGCGATGCTGTCATTGTAGCCTGCGCATCGCTCATTCAAGCGCCTTCAGGCCATTCGGCCAGGGCCGCATCGCGGCCCTTCGCCGCACGGCGGGAAGGCCGTCCGTGCGGGCATCGCACGCGCCAGAGCCGTCTTCGCGCTGACACAGGCGGGTGAGAGGGCGCGTGCTAAAATGCCCGATTCGAATCCACCAATTTTGGGCTAAAGCCGCCGAGGTCCCTCCGGTCCGGATGCGTAGTGCCGACGTCGGTAGACGTTGCACGACCCGCTGAACCCACCCTCAGGAATCCCGGCCGAAGCCGCGACGCAGACACCGATCCGATGACCACCGGTTTCTTACAGAAAATCTTTGGCAGCCGCAATCAGCGCCTGATCAAGCAATATCAGAAGACGGTCGTGGCGATCAACGCGCTCGAACCGAAGATCGAGCAGTACACCGACGAGCAACTGCGCGCGAAGACGGTCGAGTTCCGCGAACGCGTGGCCAAAGGCACCTCGCTCGACGAACTGCTGCCCGAGGCGTTCGCCGTTTGCCGCGAGGCGAGCAAGCGCGTGCTGAAGATGCGCCACTTCGACGTGCAGCTGATCGGCGGCATGGTGCTGCATTACGGCAAGATCGCTGAAATGCGCACCGGCGAAGGCAAGACGCTCGTCGCCACGCTGCCCGTGTATCTGAATGCGCTGTCGGGCCGCGGCGTCCACGTGGTGACGGTGAACGACTACCTCGCCCAGCGCGACGCCGAATGGATGGCGCGCCTCTATAACTTCCTCGGTCTCTCGGTCGGCATCAACCTGTCGCAGATGGACCACGCGACGAAGCAGGAAGCTTACGCGGCGGACATCACCTACGGCACGAACAACGAGTTCGGCTTCGACTACCTGCGCGACAACATGGTCTACGAGACCGAGGCGCGCGTGCAGCGCGCGCTGAACTTCGCCGTGGTCGACGAGGTGGACTCGATCCTGATCGACGAAGCGCGTACGCCGCTCATCATCTCGGGCCAGGCCGAAGACCACACCGAACTCTACGTGCGCATGAACGCGCTGCCGCCGCTGCTCGAGCAGCAGATCGGCGAAGAGAAGGCCGACGGCACGGGCGTGGAAAAGCCGGGCGACTACACGCTCGACGAAAAGGCGCGTCAGGTCTTCCTGACCGAATCGGGCCACGAGAAGGCCGAGCGCATGCTCGCCGAGTGGGGCCTGATCGGCCAGGGCGAAAGCCTCTACGCGCCGCAGAACATCACGCTGATGCACCACGTGTACGCCGCGCTGCGCGCCCACACGCTGTTCCACAAGGACCAGCACTACGTGGTGCAGAACGGCGAAGTCATCATCGTCGACGAATTCACCGGCCGTCTCATGGCCGGCCGCCGCTGGTCGGACGGTTTGCACCAGGCCGTGGAAGCGAAGGAGCACGTGAAGATCCAGAGCGAGAACCAGACGCTCGCCTCGATCACGTTCCAGAACTACTTCCGCATGTACGCGAAGCTTTCGGGCATGACGGGTACGGCCGATACCGAAGCGTACGAATTCAACGAGATCTACGGCCTCGAAACGGTCGTGATCCCGACGAACCGCACGCCCAAGCGGATCGACAAGCAGGACCAGATCTACAAGACGGCGAAGGAGCGCTACGACGCCGTGATTCGCGACATCCGCGACTGCTACGAGCGTGGCCAGCCGGTGCTGGTCGGCACGACGTCGATCGAAAACTCCGAACTGCTTTCGAACCTGCTGACCAAGGCCGCTCTGCCGCACGAAGTGCTCAACGCGAAGCAGCACGCGCGTGAAGCCGCGATCGTTGCTGAAGCCGGCCGTCCGCAGCGCGTGACCATCGCCACCAACATGGCGGGCCGCGGTACCGACATCGTGCTCGGCGGCAACGTCGAGAAGCAGTCGGCGTTCATCGAAGCCGACGATGCCATTCCCGCCGACGAAAAGGCGCGCCGCATCCAGCAACTGAACGACGAGTGGCAGACGCTGCACGATCAGGTGAAGGCCGCTGGCGGCCTGCACATCATCGGCACCGAGCGTCACGAGTCGCGCCGGATCGACAACCAGCTGCGAGGCCGTGCGGGCCGTCAGGGCGACCCGGGTTCGTCGCGCTTCTATCTCTCGCTCGAAGACCCGCTGCTGCGCATTTTCGCGGGCGACCGCGTGCGCGCGATCATGGACCGCCTGAAGATGCCGGAAGGCGAGGCGATCGAGGCGGGCATCGTCACGCGCTCGATCGAGTCGGCTCAGCGCAAGGTCGAAGCGCGCAACTTCGACATCCGCAAGCAGCTGCTCGAATACGACGACGTGTCGAACGACCAGCGCAAGGTGATCTACCAGCAGCGCAACGAACTGCTCGAAGCGCATGACATCACCGAAACGATCGGCGCGATGCGTCATGGCGTGATCTCCGACATCGTGCGCCAGTTCGTGCCGCACGGCAGTATCGAAGAGCAGTGGGACGTGCCCGAGCTCGAAGAAGTGCTGCGCAACGAATGGCAGCTCGACCTCGCGATCCAGGAGATGATCAACGAGTCGTCGTCGATCGACGCCGATGAAATTCTCGAAGCGGTGCAGGCCGCCGGGGACGAAGCGTACGAGCAGAAGGTCGGGCTCGTGGGCCGCGAATCGTTCAGCGCGTTCGAGCGCTCGGTCATGCTGCAAACGCTCGACCGCAGCTGGCGCGAACACCTCGCGGCGCTCGACCACCTGCGCCAGGGCATCCATCTGCGCGGCTATGCGCAGAAGAACCCGAAGCAGGAGTACAAGCGCGAGGCGTTCGAATTGTTCGCCGCGATGCTCGAAGCCGTGAAGCTCGAAGTCACGCGTATCGTGATGAACGTGCAGATCCAGTCGCCGGAGCAGCTCGAACAGGCGGCCGAGCAGATCGAAGAGCAGGGCCATCACGTCGAGAACGTCGAGTTCCGCCATGCCGAATTCGCCGAAGCCGACACAGCATCGGCTCCCGCGGGTGCCGCACCGGTGGCCGCGGACGCCGCCGCCGCCATGGTGGGCGCGGCCATGAGCCATACGCCGCCGGTGGGCGGCGAGCTGCCCAAGGTGGGCCGCAACGATCCGTGCCCGTGCGGCAGCGGCAAGAAGTACAAGCAGTGTCACGGCAAGATCGCGTGACGCAGGCTTAATAGATTCCGGTGGCCCGCTCCTTCTGGCGGGCCTTGCGTTTTGAATCCCGATGCCGGCCAGGCTCCAGCGCCTTGGCCGGCATCGCCTTTTCGACAGGTCGCCACCATGGCTGTCAATTTCCCCTCGATTGATCCCGCTCAACTTCATCCGGTCGCCGGCGTGACGCTCGGCTGGGCGGAAGCCAACATCCGCAAGCCCAATCGCAAGGACGTGCTGGTGATTTCCGTCGACGAAGGCGCGAGCGTGGCCGGCGTGTTCACGCTGAACCGCTTCTGCGCCGCGCCGGTGACGGTGTGCCGCGAGCATCTCGCGAAGGTGCGCGCAGGCGGCAAGGGTATCCGCGCGCTGGTGGTGAACACCGGCAACGCGAACGCCGGCACTGGCGAGCCGGGCATGAAGCATGCGCGCGAGACCTGCGATGAACTCGCGCGCCTCGCGGGCCTCGAGTCCTCGCAGGTGCTGCCGTTCTCGACGGGCGTGATTCTCGAGCCCCTGCCCATCGACCGTCTGAAGGCGGGCCTGCCCACCGCGCTGGAGAACCGCAAGGCCGCAAACTGGTACGACGCCGCACAGGCGATCATGACGACCGACACGCTGCCGAAGGCCGTGTCGCGCCAGGTCGTGATCGACGGCCACACGATCACGTTCACGGGCATCAGCAAGGGCGCAGGCATGATCAAGCCGAACATGGCGACCATGCTCGGCTTCCTCGCCTTCGACGCGAACGTCGCGCAGCCCGTGCTCGACGAGCTCGTGAAGTACGTGGCCGACCGCTCGTTCAACTGCGTCACGATCGACGGCGATACCTCGACCAACGACTCGTTCATCATGATCGCCTCGGGCAAGTCGAGCCTGCCCGCGATCACGTCGACGGACGCGCCCGCCTACGCCGCGCTGCGCGACGCCGTGACGGCCGTCGCCCAGGAACTCTCGCAACTGATCGTGCGCGACGGCGAAGGCGCGACCAAGTTCATGACCGTGCAGGTGGAAGGCGGCAAGGACGTGGCCGAGTGCCGTCAGATCGCCTACGCAATCGGCCACTCGCCGCTCGTGAAGACGGCGTTTTACGCCTCGGACCCGAACCTCGGCCGTATCCTCGCCGCGATCGGCTACGCGGGCGTGACGGACCTCGACGTCGACAAGATCGACCTCTATCTCGACGACGTGCTCGTCGCCAAGGCGGGCGGCCGCAACCCGGCGTACCGCGAAGAGGACGGCCAGCGCGTCATGAAGAAGAGCGAGATCCTGATTCGCGTGCTGCTCGGCCGCGGCGACGCGCAGGCCACGATCTGGACCTGCGACCTCTCGCACGACTACGTGAGCATCAACGCCGACTATCGTTCATAACTGCGGTTCCTAACTGCGGTTCCTAACTGCTGCTCCTGATTCACGCCTCTATCACATGGACAAGCTCGAACAGTTTCTGACCCGCGCCGAAGCGCTGCTCGGCCGCCTCGAAGCCGTGCTGCCGCCGTCGGCACCCGATGTCGACTGGAACGCGGCTGTTGCGTTTCGCTGGCGCAAGCGCCAGGGCCGCGGCTTCCTGCAGCCGGTGCCCGCGATCTCGCTGATCTCGCTCGACGACCTGCAGAACATCGACCGACAGAAAGATCTGATCGACCGCAACACGCGCCAGTTCGTGCAGAAGAAGCCTGCGAACAACGTGCTGCTGACCGGTGCGCGCGGCACCGGCAAGTCGTCGCTGATCAAGGCCTGCCTGAACGCGTACGCGAAGGACGGCCTGCGCCTGATCGAAGTCGATAAGGACGATCTGCATGACCTCGGCGATATCGTCGATCTGATCTCGACGCGCCCCGAGCGCTTCATCGTGTTCTGCGACGACCTCTCGTTCGAGGAAGGCGAATCGGGCTACAAGGCGCTGAAGGTGGCGCTGGACGGCTCGGTGGCCGCCCAGTCGGACAACGTGCTCATATACGCGACCTCGAACCGCCGCCATCTGCTGCCCGAGTACATGAGCGACAACGAGACGTACAAGCACATGCCCGACGGCGAGATTCATCCGGGCGAAGTGGTGGAAGAGAAGATTTCGCTTTCCGAGCGCTTTGGCCTCTGGGTGAGCTTCTATCCGTTCAAGCAGGACGACTACCTGACGATCGTCGGCCACTGGCTGCGCCATTTCGGCTGCGGCGACGCCGAAGTCGAATCGGCGCGCGGCGACGCGCTCGTCTGGGCGCTGGAGCGCGGCTCGCGTTCGGGCCGCGTGGCATGGCAGTTCGCACGCGACTGGTCGGGCAAGAAGGCGCAAGAGGCATGAGCGCCGAAGGCAACGCCGCAAAGGACGCGTCCGCAAATGCACGCCCCGTGACGGAAGTCGCGGTGGGCGTGCTGGTGCAGCCCGATGGCCGCTATCTGCTCGCGCAGCGCCCCGAAGGCAAGCCGTACGCAGGCTACTGGGAGTTCCCGGGCGGCAAGCTGGAAGCCGGCGAGACGGTCGAAGCCGCGCTTGCGCGCGAACTGCACGAGGAACTGGGCATCGACGTGAAGGCGTGCCACCTGTGGCACACGCTCGAGCACGATTACCCGCACGCCTATGTGCGGCTCTTCTTCTGCAAGGTGACGGAGTGGACTGGCGAGCCGCATGGCCGCGAAGGTCAGGCGTTTGTCTGGCAGTCGTTGCCGGCGAGCGTCGAGCCGCTCTTGCCTGCGACGATTCCCGTGCTGGAGTGGCTGGCTGCCGAGTAACACGTTCCGGGCCGCTACGATGCCAAAGGCCGCTGTGCGAGATGCACAGCGGCCTTTTTCGTTTGGTGCGCGCGTCGCTTCGCTTATTGACGCGTATCCGTGGGCGGCGCGTCTTCAGGCGGCGTTTCGTCGTCGGCGCCGCCGATGCGGTACTTTTCGGCCGCCCATGCGCCGAGATCCATCTGCTTGCAGCGCTCGGAGCAGAAAGGCCGGAAGCGGTTTTCCGGTACCCAGCGGACTTCCTTGCCGCAGGTCGGACATTTGACGACAGTGGTCATGCGATAGAACTTGGGTTGCGTTGTGTCTGGCGTGGCGAGGCGTTCGGCTTCACAGGCTGATTCACAGGCTGATTCACAGGCTGATTCACAGGCTGCAGAGCGTGAGCTGGAACGGCACGTCCTGATCGACGGCGCGCGGACGCAGATCGCCATCCTGCACGGTGAAGCGCACCCACAGCATGTACTTGTTGGCGCTCGCTTCGGGAATCATGCGCAGCTCCGGCGCCACGCGCACTTGCATGAGCTGATACGCACGGCCCGACAGCATTTGCTGATAGCTGCCCTGCATGGCCATCACTTTCGACGCCTGGCCCGACTCGCGCGCAAGGCGCAGCACGATGGCGGCGGCGTCGCGCAGCGGCAGCAGCGGCGTGACCCACTTCGCGATGTCCTGGCGGCGTTGATCGGGATGCAGCTGCTGCCACGCGTAATACGACGGCAAATCGAACTTGCAGGTGCCGCCGGGAATGATCGCGCGGCTGCGGATGCTCGTGAGCCACTCGTTGTCCATCAAATGCTGGCCCGTTTTGCCTTGCATCTGCGTGAGGCCGGCCAGCGTTTGCTCGATTTCGCCCAGCACGGTTTCGAGCGCATTCTGCTCGATGCCGGGATTGCCGCGGAACGGCGCGAGCGTTTGGCGCTGCCGCTCGAGTTCCTTCATGAGATCCGACTTCAGGTCGGCACGGCCTGCGACTTCGGCGATTTCGAAGAGCGTCGTGAGCGCGACGTGATGTTCCCTCGGATCCTCCTGGGTCAGGAAAAACGTGAAGCGCTCGAACAGGTCTTCGAGGCGCAGCAGCGTTCGGATTCGCTCGTTGAAGGGATACTCGTAAAGAATCAAGCGCGCTCGCCTCGGGCGTGGTAGGTGACGGATTGCAGGACATTCTAATGCCGTGGGACTACGGTCGCAATCGCGCCGGCTCGGCCCTTTGCCGATATGTCCCGCTAATTTGCGCTGAGCATTGTCCCGCGATGCGTTTCGACTGGCGTGGCGAGCGTGAGTTTCCTGCGCGCAGGTGGCGCGCTTTAAGTTTGACTGGCCTTTGCGGCAGCGAGCTTGAGATACGTCTGATGCAATGCGTCGACGTCCTGGGCGAGTGTTTCGAGCGTGGCCCCGTTGTCGTTCACCACCACGTTGTCGGCGGCCGCGAGGCGTGCCTCGCGCGTGGCTTGCCGCGCGATGATCGCGAGCACCTGCTCGCGCGTAAAGCCATTGCGGCGCATGACACGGGAGACTTGGGTTTCCACGCTGCAGTCGACGGTAAGCACGCGATCGACACGTGTCTTCCAGGTGCCCGACTCCACGAGCAAAGGCACGACCACGATCACGTAAGGGCCGCTCGCCTCTCGCGTTTCGCGTTCTGTCTCGGAGCGGATCAGCGGGTGCGTGATGGCCTCGAGCCGCTTGCGCGCGGCTTCGTCGCCGAATACGAGTGTGCGCATGCGCGCGCGGTCCATCGAGCCGTCCGGCGCGACGAATTCAGCCCCGAATTCAGCGGCGATCTGCGCCATCGCGACGCCATGCGGCGCGGTAATGCGATGCGCGATGAGATCGGTGTCGACGATCGTCACGCCGCGCGCGGCAAAGCAATCCGCAACGGTGGACTTGCCGCTGCCGATGCCACCTGTCAATCCGACCGCGAACATTTGATCAGTTCCCCCACGCAAATACGCCATACAGCGGTGTGCCTGCAAACAATGTGATGAGCGCGCCTGCGGCCAGATACGGGCCGAACGGCAGCGGCTCCTCGTAGCGCATGCGTCCCGTCAACGTAGCGATGATGCCGATGAGCGCGCCGGCTACGGCTGCGATCACGACGATTTGCGGCAGCGCGCTCCAGCCGAGCCAGGCGCCGAGCGCGGCGAGCAGTTTGAAGTCACCGTGGCCCATGCCTTCTACGCCACGCAACAGCTTGAAGACCCAATAGACGCACCAGAGCGCCAGATAGCCCGCGACCGCGCCAATCACAGCTTCGCGCAGTGTGACGAAGGTGCCCGCAAAGTTGACCAGCAGCCCGGCCCACAACAGCGGCTGCGTGATCTCGTCGTGCAGCATCTGGTGTTCGAGGTCGATGGCGCTCGCCGCGATGAGCGCGGCGCACAGCACGAAGGCGGCGAGCGCCTTGCCCGTGGGCCCGAAGGCGAGCAACGCGCCGGCAGCGCAAGCCGCGCTCGCGATTTCGATGACCGGATAGCGCAAGCTCACGCGCGCATGACAGTGCGAGCAGCGCCCGCGCAGCGCGACCCAGCTGATCACGGGAATGTTTTCCCAGGCGCGCAAGACGTGGCCGCAGTGCGGGCACGCGCTGCGCGGGAGCCAGAGGTTGTAGCGCGCGGGCAGCCCGTCTTCTTCGAAGAGCGGGCCGGGTGTGCCGGTGGCTTCCGCCACATCGGCGCGCCACGCGCGCTCCAGCATGATCGGCAGCCGGTGAACGACTACGTTGAGAAAGCTGCCGATGACGAGCCCGAATGCGATGGTGAAGCCCATGAGCACGCCGAAGGGCAGGCCGGCGAGAGCGGCGGCGAGCGGCGTTGCGGTGTCGGGCGCGGAAAGAAGTTGGACGGGCATGGGACGGAACCGGAGTCTGGCAGCGATGCTACACCACGTTGCCCAGTTGAATGATGGGAAGATACATCGCCACGACGAGGCCGCCGACGAGCGCACCCAGCACGACGATCACGAGCGGCTCGCACAGGCTCGATACGAGCGCGATCTTTTCGTCGACCTGACGGTCGGCGAGCGAGGCCACATCGAGCAGCATGGCGTCGAGCGCGCCTGACTCTTCCGCGACCGCAACGGGCTGAACCACGTCGACCGGAAAGCATCCCGCCGCGCGCATGGCGGCGGCGAGCCGCTCGCCGTGCCGCAGACGCTCGCTGATGCCCGCGCTCGCGCGATCGAAGAATGCGTTGCCGCTCGCGTGCGCGAGCGAATCGAAGGCGTCGGCGAGCGGTGTGCCGGCGGCGAGCAGCGTACCGAGCGCACGGCTCCAGCGGGCGGCGCACAACGTGGTGAGCAGCGCGCCGCAAAGCGGGAGTTTCAGCATCGTTCGTCCGAACGCGATGCGCGCGGCTTCCGAGCGGCGCAAGCACGCTTGTAGGGCGAGCGCGCCGGTCGCGGCACCGACAGCGGCCGGCACGCTCCAACGTGCGGCACCCGCCGAGAGCCTCAGCACGAATTGCGTTGGCGCTGGCAGTGCGGCGCCGAAGCCGTCGAAGATCTGCTTGAACGTGGGCACGACCCAAACCAGCAGCGCCGCGGTAATGACGAACGCGAGCAGCAACACCGCGACGGGGTAGGTGAGCGCCGCGCGTACTTTGGCGCGCTGCGCGGCGGCGCGCTCGCGGTCGTCGGCGAGACGCCCGAGTACGGTTGCGAGCGCTCCTGAGGCTTCGCCAACGGCGACGAGCTGGCAATAGAGCGCGTTGAAGCGCGCGGGGTGCAGGGCGAGCGAGTCGGCAAAGCGCAGGCCGCCGGCGATATCACGTGCGAGTGCGGCAGCAATGCGTGGCATGCCGTGCGGCCCCGGTGACAGTGCAAGCAAGTCGAGCGCATTCGCAAGCGGCAGGCCGGCGCGCAGGAGGCTCGCGAGTTGGCGCGTAAAGCGGGTGACGTCCGCGTGGCTTGCCTTGGGCGCGCCTGCGCTCGACTTGCGCTCGATGGCGAGTACGGTGATGCGCTCGCGCTTGAGTGCGACGCGCACAGCGGCGGCGTCGAGTGCGATCATCGTGCCGCGTTTCGCGGCGCCCGATGCATCGAGACCGCGCCACGCGAAGCGCCACTCGGATGGACCGCGATGGGCGCGCGTGGTGCCCAGAGTGCTCATGACGCGTCCGTTGCGGCGAGCGCTTCGGCCAGGCTCGTGGTGCCGTCGCGCACGCGGGCGAGCGCCGCTTCGCGCAAGGTCGCCACACCGTTTCTGCGTGCTTCGCGAGCGATTTCGTGTGCACCGCGCCCGGCGACGATCAGGTCGCGTATGGCCTCTGATATCGGCAAGACTTCGTGTATGCCCACGCGGCCGCGATAGCCAATGCCGTGGCAAGCTTCGCAGCCGCGCGCAACATAAGGTTGCGCGATGTCACACTCTTGCGTGCTCAGTCCCGCCGCGACGAGCACCGCCTGCGAAGCATCGCCGCGCACGCGGCATTGCGGACACAACCGCCGCACGAGACGTTGCGCCGTGACGAGCCGCAGCGAGCCCGCCAGGTTGTACGGCTCGACACCGATGTCGACGAGCCGTGCGCAGGCCGCGCTCGCGTCGTTCGTGTGCACGGTCGAGAGTACGAGATGGCCGGTTTGCGCGGCCTTCACGGCGACGCTGGCGGTTTCTTCGTCGCGAATTTCGCCGATCATGATGACGTCCGGGTCCTGGCGCAGCAGCGCGCGTAGTGCCACCGCAAAAGTGAGCCCGGCCTTCTCGCGCACGTTGACCTGATTGATGCCCGCGAGCTGGATTTCGGCGGGGTCTTCCACCGAGCAGAGATTGCGCGCCGTGCCGTTGAGTCTCTGCAGGAAACAGTAGAGCGAGAGCGTCTTGCCGCTGCCCGTGGGGCCCGTGACGAGCACGAGACCATGCGGCGCGCTGATCGCATCGGCAAGCGTGCGCTGTTGCGCTTCGTCGAGCCCGAGTTCGGCAAGGGATAGGTCTGCGGGTAGCGCTTCGAGCCTGCGCAACACGAGCTTTTCGCCGTGAAGCGTCGGCAGCGAATTCACGCGATAGTCCTCGGCGGCTTGCGACGTCGTGGAGGCCGCGAGCCGCAGCCTGCCGTCCTGTGGAACGCGCCGCTCGGCGATGTCCATGCGTGCGAGCACCTTGATGCGTGTGACGAATGCATCGCGCAGATGCGCGGGCGGCCTCGCCAATTCATGCAGCACGCCGTCGATGCGCAGACGCACGCGCCAGCCGTGTTCCATTGGCTCGATGTGCAGATCCGAGGCGTTGCGCCGTGTGGCTTCGCGCAGCGTCTCGGAGAGCAGGCGAACGGCCGGGGCGTCGTCGAGCTGCGGTGCAGAAATAGGCGCGGGTGCGCGTGCCGTTGCCCCGCCGCCCATACCGCCTTCGGCAGGCATGGCGGCGAAAAGGCGCGCACAATAAGGAGTAGAAAGCATCGACATGCCAGCGCGAAGCCGCCTCGAACAAATGACGCCTTCATCATGGCGTGCGGCGCACTGCGCCGCCACCTGGCCGAACGGCTAACGTCCCGGAAGCAGCTTCTTCGCCTTTTGCAGCGTGCTTGGGCGTGCTTTGGCGCCTGGCTTGAAGAGCTTGACCGTGCGCACAGCCTGGTCGTCGCTGCGCAGCACTTCGAGCTTCACGTCGCCGATCTGCAGGCACACGTCGCCCTCGGGAATCTCTTCGAGCACTTCGAGAATCAGGCCGTTGAGCGTCTTGGGACCGTCGGTGGGCAGCTTGATGTGAAGCCAGCGATTGAGCTCGCGCAAAGGCATGCTGCCCGGCACGATGCATTCGCCTTCTTCGTTCCAGCCGCCGCGCCCGGTGCCGCTGCGCGGCATCGACGTGGTGAATTCGCCGATCAACTCCTCGATGATGTCCTCGGGCGTCACGAGCCCTTCCATCTCGCCGTACTCGTTCACGACGAGGGCGATGCGATGACGGCTTTCCTGGAAGTACTGAAGTTGCTGGAACCCTGGTGTGCCCGTAGGCACGAAATACGGCTCGGCGAGCAGTTCGCGCAAGGTCTCGCGCTCGAACTCCTGGTTATGCAGCGCGGCCAGCGTCTTGCGCACATGCAGCACGCCGAGTACACGGTCGATGTCGCCTTGATAGACGATCAGCTTGTTGTGATAGCAGGTCTCGAGCTGATGCAGGATATCTTCGAGAGGAGCGTCGTAGTCGAGCGCCTCGATGCGCCGGCGCGGAATCATCACGTCGTCGACGGTGATGTTCTCCAGATCGAACAGGTTCAGCAAGATGCTGCGGTGCTTGGTCGGCATGAAGCTGCCCGACTCGAGCACGATGGTGCGCAACTCCTCGGTGGAGAGCCGCTGGTCGTGTGCCTTGTGCGTATTGATGTGCAGGACGCGCAAAATGCCGTTTGCGAACATGTTGACGAACCAGATGAGCGGCTTCGTCACACGCATGAGCGGCGCGATCAACAGGCTTGCGGGCAGCGCGATTTTCTCGGGGAACGTTGCGCCCACAATCTTCGGCGTGATTTCCGCGAACACGATGATGAGAAACGCGACGATGCCCGTTGCGACCGAGAGCACGAGATTGTCGTGACCGAACGTGTGCAGTGCGATCGAAGTCGTCAGCACCGGGATGATGGTGTTGAACAGATTGTTGCCGATCAGGATGACCGAAAGCAGCAGGTCGGTGCGCGCGAGCAGCTTCTGGGTGGTCTTCGCGCCGAGCGTGCCGTGATTGGCGAGGTATTTGAGCCGATGGCGATTGAGCGCCATCATCGCCGTTTCGGAGATGGAGAAAAAGCTGGAGCAGATGAGCAGGACGAAGACGGCGCAAATCTGCGCCCATAAGGGAAGGTGGTCCACGCGTCGAGAAAATGAGGGGGGGCGGATGGGGAAACTATAACAGAGGGGTTCCGCACTTCCAGGGCCACTGGCCGATCGGACAAGGCCGTGGCCGCCGCGCCCCCGCGTGGCCCGGCGCACAGGAGGTACAGACGAAAAAAAACCGCGCATTGCATGCGCGGTTTTTTTTGAATTCTGGTCGGGGTGAGAGGATTCGAACCTCCGGCCTCTACGTCCCGAACGTAGCGCTCTACCAGGCTAAGCTACACCCCGAATTTACTGCTGGACTCCACAACCCGCTTCGTCTGTTTCAAGACTGGCGCGTCGTCGAGTAAGAACATAATTCTAGCAGGCTATCTTTGTAAATGGAAGGGGGGAACGCTGAAATCGCATCGGCGGCAGCCTGCGCCTCGGCGCGCGCGCATTGCAGCGTGTGTTCGAGCGCGCCCGAGCGGGTAATTGCCGCGAAGATTTCGTCGAAGCGCGTCGTGCCGCCTTGCTCGATCGCTTCGCGTGCAAGTGCGGCTTCCGCCGCCGTGCCGTGTTCGATCAGCCAGATGAGCGGCAGCGTGGGCTTGCCTTCGCGCAGGTCGTCGCCGGCGTTCTTGCCCATCGATTCAGGCGTGCCCGTGTAGTCGAGCCAGTCGTCCATGATCTGGAATGCCGTGCCGATGCGCCGCCCGTATTCGGCCGCGGCCTCCTCGGTGCGCGCATCCGCCCCCGAAAGCACCGCGCCAAGCTGCGCCGCGGCTTCGAAAAGCTTGGCGGTCTTGTAGCGGATCACCTGCATGTAGCGGTCGGTGTCCACGTCGGCGTCGTGCATGTTCAGGAGCTGCAGGACTTCACCCTCGGAGATGATCGTCGTGGCCGCCGAAAGAATTTCCATCACGCGCATCTTGCCGACGCCCACCATCATCTCGAACGAGCGCGAGTACAGGTAGTCGCCCACCAGCACACTGGCGGCGTTGCCGAAGAGAGCATTGGCCGTCTGGCGGCCGCGCCGCAGATCCGATTCGTCGACGACGTCGTCGTGCAGGAGCGTAGCCGTGTGAATGAACTCGACGACCGCCGCGAGCACGTGACGCTGCGTGCCGACGTCGCCGAGCGCGCCGGCCACCATCAGCAGGAGCGCCGGACGCAGCCGCTTGCCGCCCGCGCCGATGATGTACTCGGAGATCTGGTTGATCAGCATCACCTCGGACGCCAGGCTTTGCCGGATGACACGATTCACCTGCTCCATGTCACTGGCGATGGGGGCGAGCAGGGTGGCTGCGCTGGGGGATGGGGTGGCGGTGGACGACATGATGGCAAATATGGGTAGTGCCGCGGATTATAAGGCGAATCGACGGCATGCCGGACGCTCCGCTGCCGTCCGGCTGATGGCTCCCTCTATTTTTACGCGGCCCGGGCGGGCGCATGGATGTTGGCGCTATGCCGATCGGACAGCCGCGGACCTGTCTGGCGATCCCCAGGCGCCCTCGCGCATCAGCACAACGGACTTGCATGTCTTTTGACCGCGTAGCTAACTCTATGTATAATCTAAGGTTTCGGGCGCGCAGTGTGCCTGAAAAGATTACTCAGAGTGAGGTTCTCAATGTACGCGGTCATAAAAACCGGCGGCAAGCAATACAAAGTTGCCGTTGGCGAAAAACTTAAAGTAGAACAGATACCGGCTGACATTGACGCAGAAATCACGCTCGACCAGGTTCTCGCAGTGGGCGAAGGCGAATCGATTAAGTTCGGTACGCCGCTGGTCAGTGGGGCTTCCGTCAAGGCCACCGTTGTGTCGCAAGGCCGACACGCCAAAGTGACCATCTTCAAGATGCGTCGCCGGAAGCACTACCAGAAGCATGGCGGCCACCGCCAGAACTACACCGAACTGCGCATCGACGCGATCAACGCGTAAGCGCACGCAGGTAAAGGAGCAAACAAATGGCACACAAAAAGGCAGGCGGGTCGTCACGTAACGGCCGCGACTCAGAGTCGAAACGACTTGGCGTGAAGGTGTTCGGCGGCCAGGCTATCCTCGCAGGCGGCATCATCGTTCGCCAGCGCGGTACGCGTATGCACCCGGGCCTGAACGTCGGCATCGGCAAGGACCACACGCTCTACGCGCTGGTCGACGGCCACGTCTCGTTCTCGATCAAGGGCGCAGCCAACAAGCAACAGGTCAACGTCGTCCCGGCAGCGGCCTAAGCTTTAGACCGCTCGCGAGCGGGCTACACGCGACGCTAAGAAGGCCCCGCGAAGTTTGCGGGGCCTTTTTGTTTATCTGCAGTCTTTCGGGGTCGTAGTGGGCTTCCGTCTGGCTTTGCGAGCGTCGTTGGCCGTTCGGCCAGGTTGGCCAGTTTTGGCCATGGCGGGCAAAATATCGACATTCACGGGACGGAGTAACTCATGAAGTTCATTGACGAAGCGAAGATCGAAGTCATCGCCGGCGATGGGGGCGATGGCAGCGCGTCGATGCGACGCGAGAAGTTCGTCCCGTTCGGCGGGCCGGACGGCGGTGACGGCGGGCGCGGCGGCAGCGTCTACGCGGTCGGCGACCGCAACATCAACACCCTCATCGACTACCGCTACACGAAAAAGCACCAGGCGCGCAACGGCGAGAACGGCCGCGGCTCGGACTGCTACGGCAAGGGCGGCGACGACATCACGCTGCGCATGCCGGTGGGCACGGTCATCACCGACCAGGACACGGGCGAGCTGATCGCCGACCTGACCGAGCACGAGCAGCAGGTGATGGTCGCGAAGGGCGGCGCGGGTGGCCTCGGCAACCTGCATTTCAAGTCGTCCACGAACCGCGCGCCGCGTCAGAAGACCGACGGCAAGCCCGGCGAGCGCCGCATGCTCAAGCTGGAACTGAAGGTGCTGGCCGACGTCGGCCTGCTCGGCATGCCGAACGCGGGCAAATCCACGTTCATCGCCTCGGTGTCGAACGCGAAGCCCAAGATTGCCGACTACCCGTTCACGACGCTCGCGCCGAATCTGGGCGTGGTGCGCGTGGGGCCGAGCAAGAGCTTCGTGATCGCCGATATTCCGGGCCTGATCGAAGGCGCCGCCGAAGGTGCGGGCCTCGGTCACCAGTTCCTGCGCCACCTGCAGCGTACGAACCTGCTGCTGCATCTGGTCGATCTCGCGCCGTTCGACGAAAGCGTCGATCCGGTTGCGGAGGCGAAGGCGATCGTCGGCGAACTGCGCAAGTACGACGAGACGCTCTATGACAAGCCGCGCTGGCTCGTGCTGAACAAGCTCGACATGGTGCCGGAAGATGAGCGTGCAGCGCGTATCGCCGACTTCGTGAAGCGCTTCGAGTGGGAAGGGCCTGTGTTCGAGATCTCCGCTCTCACGGGGCAGGGCTGCGAAAACCTGTGTTACGCGATATACGACTACGTCTCCGCGCACTCCGACGCACGCCGTGCTGAAGAAGCCGAAGACCTCGCATCCGACGTGCGCTTCCGCGAGGGGCAAGGCGGAAACGCGGAGCAGCCGCAGGAGTAATTCGCCGCATCGGCCGGCGCGCGAGCCGCGCCGGCCGCTCTCAGGAAACTTCACGCGTCATCAGTCATTTGGGAGACCGCGCAGCATGCGTTCCGTCATCGCCGATTCGCGGCGTCTGGTAGTGAAAGTCGGCTCGAGCCTCGTCACCAACGACGGCCGCGGGCTCGATCATGCGGCAATCGGCCGCTGGGCCGCGCAGATCGCGGCGCTGCGCGCACAGGGCAAGGAAGTCGTGCTCGTGAGTTCGGGCGCGATCGCCGAAGGCATGCAGCGGCTCGGCTGGACGAAGCGACCGCGCGAGATCGACGAGCTTCAGGCCGCTGCGGCGGTCGGCCAGATGGGGCTCGCGCAGGTTTATGAGAGCCGCTTTGCCGAGCACGACATCCGCACTGCGCAGATCCTGCTTACGCACGCCGACCTCGCTGACCGCGAACGCTATCTCAATGCGCGCTCCACGTTGCTCACGCTGCTGCGTCTGGGCGTCGTGCCGATCATCAACGAGAACGACACCGTGGTCACCGACGAAATCAAGTTCGGCGACAACGACACGCTCGGCGCGCTCGTCGCGAACCTGATCGAAGGCGACGCGCTCATCATCCTCACCGACCAGAGCGGCTTGTATACGGCCGATCCGCGCAAGGACCCGAACGCAACGCTCGTGCAGGAAGCCGACGCAGGCAAGCCGGAACTCGAGGCCATGGCGGGCGGCGCGGGGTCGAGCATCGGCCGCGGCGGCATGCTCACCAAGATCCTCGCAGCCAAGCGCGCTGCGCATAGCGGCGCGAACACGGTGATCGCGAGCGGGCGCGAAGCGCAGGTGCTCGTGCGGCTGGCTGCGGGCGAGGCGATCGGCACGCAACTCATCGCACGCACGGCGCGCATGGCGGCGCGCAAGCAGTGGATGGCCGACCACCTTCAGGTGCGCGGCCACGTCGTGATCGATGACGGCGCGGTGCAGAAGCTCACGGCAGACGGCAAGAGCCTGCTGCCGATCGGCGTGACCGGCGTGCAGGGCGCGTTTGCACGCGGTGAGGTGATTGCTTGCCTGAACGGCGCAGGCGCGGAAGTCGCGCGCGGGATCACCAACTACAGCAGCGCGGAAACGAAGCTGATCCAGCGCCATCCGAGCGGCGAGATCGAGGGCATCCTCGGCTATATGCTTGAGCCGGAGCTGATTCACCGCGACAATCTCGTGCTGGTCTGACGCTGTCCCGGCCAGCCGCGCATCGCCAAAAATTGAAAAGCCGCTGTGGCCAATGGCCGCAGCGGCTTTTTTTCATGCCCATCGCCGCTTACGGCGGTGCAGCTATTAGCGCACCAGCGTCGACTGCGTGCGGCCGTAGCGCAGGTTCTCGATGAGGGTCGGTGCCTTCGCGATCGGCATCTTGTTGGCGCAGAAGTAGTCCTGATAAAGCCTCGACTGGTACGCGTTGAGCGTGCCGTTCTCGATGCGCGACCAGTTGTTCGCGACGGTCTGGTCCCAGCCGTTGTGATCGGCGTCGAGGCTCGCGTAGAGGCGCCACTCGTAGGTGTCGCAGCGAATGCCTTCATAGTTCACGTTACGCGCGCCCGTCGGGCTCGTGATGACGATCGTGTAGCGCACAACGCCATCCGTGCCGACCGTGAGCGAAGCCGGGTCGATCGCGAACTGGAGCGGCGAATTGTTCGATACGTCGAACGGCAGCAGCTTCGCGCCGGCCTGCGGCAGCGGCGGCAGGCCTTCGAGCTTGTTTTCCTGCCATTCGCCCTTGCGGTCCAGAAGGTAGACGAACGCGCTGTCGTCCTTGTTCGTGGGACCGGAACTGGAGCACGCGGCCAGTCCCGACACAAGCAGCACACCGCCTGCGGCGCATGCCGCAGCAAGAGCAAATCGTTTCAAATTGGTTTTCCTCGAAGCACGGGCGCACGTTACAACCGAACTGCGCCGCGAATGCGAACCGGCGGGGCCTGGCGCGTGATGCGCCGGACCCCGCCGGTTCGGGCGTTCTTTGCGTTGGCTCAAGCCCCTTGATCCTGCTCGTCCTGCGCAGGCTCGATGATACTCTGCGCCGACGCGCAATCGCTTTCGATCGGCGTTCGTTCGGGCACGCTTTCTGTTACGGCCTCGTACGGCTCGGCATGCACCGCGTCTGCGTGCGCCGACGTCACGATGCGCGGGTAACGCACCTCGTGAGCTTGCACGCCCAGCCGCTCCTGGCGCGGCGCAGGCCGGCGCAAGAAGCGCGAGAGCTCGGTCAGCGCGAGCTGGTAGACGTCACGCTTGAACTCGATGACCGCTTCGAGCGGCACCCAGTATTCGTTCCAGCGCCACGCATCGAACTCGGGATGCTCCGTTGCCCGCAGGCAGATATCGCAGTCGCGCCCGACCATACGCAGCAGAAACCAGATCTGTTTCTGGCCGCGATAATGGCCGCGCACTTCGCGCTTGATGAACTTGTCCGGCACCTCATAACGCAACCAGTCGCGTGTGCGACCGACGATCTTGACGTGCTCCGGATGCAAACCGGTTTCTTCGTGCAACTCCCGAAACATTGCCTGCATGGGGGTTTCACCATACTTGATGCCCCCCTGCGGAAACTGCCAGGAATGTTCGCGAACCCGCTTGCCCCAAAACACCTCGTTTCGCGCGTTCAAGAGGATGATGCCGACGTTCGGGCGAAACCCCTCACGATCCAGCATACAACCACCTTCGAATCCTTTAAAATTGCTTTGATTATAAACAGATAACGGTCCTCACGCACCCGCCGTCCGGAAAGTTGAGCGAATGGCCGCGACCGCGCAAAACGGTCTCGGGGCGCAATCGGCTTCGAATCTGGCTGGCGTCATCGGCGCGGCACGTGGCGCGTTGTCATAATGGCGGGTTCGTGAACTCCTCCGTTGGTCACTTCTTCGGGCGGTCTGCACCGGGCCGCCGCTTTTGGATAATTTGAATGAAAGCCTCCCGTTTCTTTATCGGCACCCTGAAGGAAGCGCCCGCTGACGCGGAAATCGTCAGCCACAAGCTGATGGTTCGCGCGGGCATGATCCGTCGCATCGCTGGCGGCATCTACAACTACTTGCCGATCGGCCTGCGTTCGATCCGCAAGGTCGAGCAGATCGTGCGCGAGGAAATGAACCGCGCCGGCGCAATCGAGCTGCTCATGCCGGCCGTGCAGCCGGCCGAACTGTGGCAGGAATCGGGGCGCTGGGAACAATACGGGCCGGAACTGCTGCGCTTCAAGGACCGCAAGCAGAGCGACTTCGTGATGGGGCCGACGCACGAAGAGGTCGTTACCGACATCGCGCGTGGCCAGATCAAGAGCTATCGCCAGTTGCCGGTGAACTTCTATCAGGTGCAGACGAAGTTCCGCGACGAAATCCGTCCCCGTTTCGGCGTGATGCGCGGGCGCGAATTCATCATGAAGGACGCGTATTCGTTCGATAAGGACGTCGAAGGTCTCAAGGTTTCGTACCAGAAGATGTATGACGCCTACGTGCGCATTTTCACGCGCCTCGGCCTGCAGTTCCGCGCGGTCGCGGCCGACAACGGTTCGATCGGTGGCAGCGGTTCGCACGAGTTCCACGTGATCGCGGAAACGGGCGAGGACGATATCGCCTACTGCCCGACCTCGGAATTCGCAGCCAACGTCGAAGCCGCCGAAGCGCTGCCGCTCATCGCGCAGCGCGGCGCCGCGACGCAAGCACTCACGAAAACGCCCACGCCGGGCGCGGCCAAGTGCGAGGCAGTGGCTGAGCTGCTCGGCATTCCGCTCGAAAGCACGATCAAGTCGATTATTCTCGCGACGGACAACGAAGGCGCCGAGCCGACCATCTGGCTGCTGATGCTGCGCGGCGACCACGATCTGAACGAGATCAAGGTCGGCAAGCTCGAAGGCCTGAGCGGCTTCCGCTTCGCTACCGAAGCGGAAATCGTCGAGTGGTTCGGCACGCCGCCGGGTTACCTCGGCCCGCTCAACACGAAGAAGCCGGTCAAGGTGATCGCCGACCGCACGGTCGCGAACATGAGCGACTTCGTGGTGGGCACGAACGAAGTCGACTTCCACACCACGGGTGTGAACTGGGGCCGTGACCTGCCGGAGCCGGTCGTCGCCGATATCCGCAACGTGAAGAAGGGCGATCCGTCGCCGGACGGCAAGGGCGTGATCGACATCTGCCGCGGCATCGAAGTGGGCCACGTGTTCCAGCTCGGGACGAAGTACTCGGAAGCGATGAACGCCACGTTCCTCGCCGAGAACGGCAAGCCCGCGCCGATGCAGATGGGCTGCTACGGCGTCGGCATCACGCGTATTCTCGGTGCAGCCATCGAGCAGAACTTCGACGAGAAGGGCATCATCTGGCCTGAGTCGATTGCGCCGTTCCAGGTCGTCGTGTGCCCGATGGGCATGGACCGCAGCGAGCTCGTGCGCGAGCACGCCGAGCGCGTGTACAGCGAACTCGTCGAAGCGGGCGTGGACGTGATCCTCGACGACCGCGGCGAGCGCCCGGGCGTGATGTTCGCTGACTGGGAGCTGATTGGCGTGCCGCATCGTCTCGTCATCGGCGAGCGCGGTCTGAAGGACGGCAAGATCGAGTACCAGGGCCGCCGCGACACCGAAGCGACGCTGCTCGCCGCCGATGAGGCTGCGCAGACGGTGGCGCAGAAGATCCGCGCGGCGCTTGCGGTTTAACGACGATCCATCACGGTTAAAGGAGCGCTCTGAGCGTGGAGTACAGTTTTCTGTCCGCTACGGTCCTGCTGCTCCTTATCACCGACCCGCTCGGTAACATTCCGCTCTTTATCACCTGCCTGCGCGGCGTTGCCCAGCAGCGCCGCGCGATCGTGATCCTGCGCGAGGTCGCGATTGCGTTCGTGATCCTGCTCATCTTCATGGTGGCGGGCAACGCCTTCCTGCGCATGATGGGGCTCACGGACACGTCGCTGCGTATCGGTGGCGGCATCGTGCTGTTCCTCATCGCGCTGCGCATGATCTTCCCGCATCCGGGCGGGCCGTTCGGCGGCGGCGACAAGGGCGGCGAGCCGCTCATCGTGCCGCTCGCCATTCCCGCGCTCGCGGGGCCTTCGGCGCTCGCCACGGTCATGCTGCTCACCTCGCAGGCGCCCGGCAAGCTCTATGAATGGGTCGCGGCGCTCGTCGTGACGATGGTGATCTGCGCGATCGTGCTGGTGCTGGCGGAGCGCATCCAGCAGTGGCTGGGCGAGCGTGTCGTGACGGCATTCGAGCGGCTGATGGGCCTCGTGCTCGTGGCGATTTCGGTGGAGATGATCCTCGCGGGTATCGCCAACTTCGTGCATCATCTCTGACGCCGCATGCAGCGGGCGTCGCAGGCAATAAAAAAGCAGCCCGCGGGCTGCTTTTTTTCATGGCGCTTCAGATTCGTCGACGCGCGCTTCACGCGCCTTCGGTCAGCGCACGGATGGTCGGCAGATTGCGCCAGTAACCTTTGGCGTCCATGCCGCAGCCGAACACGTAGCGGTCCGGCACCGAAAAGCCGCAGTAGTCGGGATGCAGCGGCTTGGCCTTCGTGAGCGTCTTCTCGCACAGCACGGCCGAGAGGAAGCGCTTCGCGCCCATATCCATGATGCGGTCGCGAATCGCGGCCATGGTCTCGCCTTCGTCGAGGATGTCGTCGAGCACGAGCACCACGCGGTCTTTCACCGACTCGCGCGGCGCCACGCGCCATTGCATCTCGGCGCTGCCCTTGATCGCGTTGCGGTAGCGCGTGAGGTGGATGTAGTCGAACTCGAGCGGGAAGTCGAGGTGCGGCAGCAGCATGCCGGTGAACACGGCGGCGCCGCCCATCACCGACAGCACGAGCGGGAAGTCCTCGCTGATCTCGGCGCGGATGGCTTCGGCCATCCGGCCGATCGACGCATTGACGTCGCCCTCGGAAACGATCTCTTCGGAGTGGCGGAAAATGTGCAGGGCTTCTTCGCGATTCATGACTCTGGCGGGAAGGTAGCTGTAGCTATGAAGTGTGGAAAATAACGGCGGCGCGCGCTACAGCATAAACCCGCGCATTTGTTCCGTCGCGCGCCGCGTCGAGTCGGGCCGCCGTGCGCGCGATGTGCGCCGTGCGGCCCGCAGGATCAGCGCATGCCGGGCATCATGCCCTTCATGCCGCGCATCATCTTTTGCAGATTGCCGCCTTTCAGCTTCTTCATCATGGTGCGCATCTGCTCGTACTGGTTGAGCATGCGGTTCACTTCCTGGACCTGCACGCCCGCGCCCGCCGCGATGCGGCGCTTGCGCGTGGCCTTGATGAGTTCGGGCTTGGCGCGCTCGGCGGGCGTCATCGAGTTGATGATGCCTTCCATGCGGCGCATCTGCTTCTCGGCCTGGCCCATGTCGGCACCCGAGGCGGCCTGCTGGAACTGGGCGGGCAGCTTGTCCATGAGCGACGACAGGCCGCCCATATTCTTCATTTGCGAGAGCTGCGCGCGGAAGTCGTTGAGGTCGAAGTCGCCGCCTTTCTTGACCTTGTCGGCGAGCTTTTGCGCGGCCTGCACGTCCACGCCGCGTTGCGCTTCCTCGACGAGCGCGAGAATGTCGCCCATGCCGAGAATACGGTTGGCCATGCGGTCCGGGTGGAACACCTCGAGGCCGTCGAGCTTTTCCGCGACGCCGACGAACTTGATCGGCTTACCCGTGATGTGGCGCACGGAGAGCGCCGCGCCACCGCGCGAGTCGCCGTCGAGCTTGGTGAGCACGACGCCGGTGAGCGGCAGGGCGTCATTGAACGCCTTCGCGGTGTTGACCGCGTCCTGACCGAGCATCGCGTCGACGACGAACAGCGTTTCAGCCGGCTTGAGCGACGCGTGCAGCGCCGTGATCTCGTTCATCATCGCCTCGTCGATACCGAGGCGGCCGGCCGTGTCGACGAGCAGCACGTCGTGATAATGGCGCTTGGCCCAGTCGACCGCGGCGGCGGCGATCTCGACGGGCTTCTGGTCCGGCTGCGAGGGGAAGAAGTCGGCGCCGACCTGTTCCGTCACCGTCTTCAGCTGCGCGATGGCGGCAGGGCGGTAGACGTCGCACGAAACGGTGAGGACCTTCTTCTTGTACTTCTCGCGCAGGAGCTTGGCGAGCTTGCCGGTGGTGGTGGTTTTACCCGCGCCCTGCAGACCCGCCATGAGGATGACGGCAGGCGGTGTGACGGCGAGATCGAGTTCGGCGGCCTTGCCTTCGTAGTCGCCGCCGATCACGGCGGTCAGCTCGCGCTGCACCACGCCGACGAGCGCTTGTCCAGGCGAGAGGCTGGCGATCACTTCCTCGCCGAGCGCCTTCTCCTTCACCTTGGCGATGAATTCGCGCACGACGGGCAGCGCCACGTCCGCTTCGAGCAGGGCGAGACGCACCTCGCGCAGCATTTCCTGCGTGTTGGCTTCGGTCAGCCGGGCTTCGCCGCGCAGCGTCTTGACGACGCGCGCCATCCGTTGAGTGAGATTGTCGAGCATGGGGAGGCGGTGAGCAGTGCGGCCCGGCCCGCGCACGTTAAACGGGAAAGCGCCGCGTTTCGTCGCGCTTCTGTGTGTTTGCCGCGCGGCCAGGGGGCCTATAGTAAACTTCGAACATGGATATTGTACTGTATGCCCTCACCGTCCTCCTGTACGGCGGATTGTGCGCCGCCGACTGGCGCGCGCTGCGCCGCGCGGGCACCGCGCCGCTGCTCGGCAGCGTGCCGCCCGTTCCGGTGACGGTCGGCGCGGGCGCGGGCTTGGGTGGCGACGCCCTGCGCGCCCGGACCTTCGGCCCGCTTTCGCGCACGCTGCTCTTTGGCGCGCTCGCCGCGCACGGCCTGCTGCTGCACACGACGATCTTCCCCGCCAACGAAATGGTGTTCGGCTTCGCCTTCGCGTTGTCGGCCATGTTCTGGCTCGGCGCGGGCATCTACTGGATCGAGAGCTTTTTCTTTGCGCTCGACGGTCTGCGTCTGTTGTTGCTGCCGCTCGCCGCAGTCGCGTCGATCCTGCCGCTCGTGTTCGGCGGTGTGCGCGTGCTGCCCTATGCGGCGGCGCCCATGTTCAAGCTGCACTTCGTCATCGCGAACGTCGCCTACGGGCTCTTCGCGATCGCCGCGTTGCACGCGGTGCTGATGCTCGCTGTCGAGCGCCGGCTGCATGCGCTCAAGGGCGCCGGCTTTCAGCGCAACGCGAGCAATCGCGGCGGCGGCTGGCTGTCGAACTGGATCGAGACGTTGCCGCCGCTCCTCACGATGGAGAAGCTGCTGTTCCGCCTGATCGGCGCGGGCTTCGTGCTGCTCACGGCCACGCTCGTTTCCGGCATCGTGTTCAGCGAGCAGTTGATCGACCGGCCGCTCTCGCTCGATCACAAGACCGTCTTCGCGATTTTGTCCTGGCTGATGTTCGGTGCGCTGCTCACCGCGCGCAAGATTTCCGGCTGGCGCGGACGCGCCGCGCTGCGCTGGGTGATCGCGTCGTTCATCGCCTTGCTGCTCGCTTATGTGGGCAGCCGTTTCGTCTTCGAGGTGCTGCTGCACCGCCCTGTGGTTTGAGTCGTTTGAGTCGCGTGTTCCGATGAGACAGATTTTCCTCCTCGTGCTGCTGTTCGTGATCGGACAGTGGTTCGTCAAGGCCCTGCGCCGTGCGCAGACACAGTCGCGTCCCGGTGCGCAGCCGGGGCAGGGTGCGCAGCCGGGGCAAGGCGCCGCGCGCAATGCCAATGGCGGCACGAGCGCGGGCGGCCAGGCCGCGCTGCCCGAGCCGATGGTGCGCTGCGCCGAGTGCGGCGTGCATGCGCCGCGCAGTGAATCGGTGAATGTCGGCGCGCGCTCGTTCTGCAGCGCCGAGCATGCGCGCGCCTACGATGCGCGCACCACCGCCCAGGATCGCCCCGCACGATGAGCGCTGCTGCATCGCCGGAATTGCCGGGATCGCGCGCATACGAAGTCGATGCGCAAGGCTGGGTGCCGGGCGCTCGCCACCTGCCTTCGCCGAACTTCGAGGCGCGCCCGCAAGGCGCCGTGCCGACGCTCATCGTCGTCCACAACATCAGCCTGCCGCCCAACGTGTTCGGCGGCCCCGAGATCGCCGAACTGTTCCTCAACCGCCTCGACTGCGACGCCCATCCGTACTTCGACGCCAACCTGCGCGGCGTCCGCGTCTCGGCGCACTTCGTCATTCATCGCGATGGCGCGCTCGAGCAGTTCGTCTCGTGCGACGAGCGCGCGTGGCACGCGGGCGCATCGAGCTTCTTCGGGCGCGAGCGCTGCAACGATTTCGCGATCGGCATCGAACTGGAAGGCAGCGACACGACGGCCTTCGAGGCGGCGCAGTACGCCACGCTCGCGGCGCTCGTGAAGGCGCTCATTGCGCACTATCCGATCGAGGCGCTGGCGGGCCATTCGGACATCGCCCCTGGGCGCAAGACCGATCCCGGCCCACACTTCGACTGGGCACGCCTCAAACACGATACGCAGCTCGCCGATGCCAGCTTCCCCTATATCCAGGGGCACGATGCGCAGAACGCGGCGTCATGACACGTTCGAACGCAGGCTAATCACCCTTCGGCTGCACAAGAAATAAGCACCTCTCGCGCGCAAACGCAGGGTCTTGGCGCGCGCCTCGCAGACCACTCGAAAGCGCATTGGCCGGTAAGGCCCGCGCTGCTTGGCTTGCGGTCTTGTCAAGATAGGACCAGCAAAAAAAGCCATTTGATCGCCTTGTTTCTTCCACTATACTTTGTACCCGAAACAAGGCTTCACACCATATGTTGTGTTGTACCGCGGCGCCCCGCTTCATGAGCAAGGCGCCGCGCGCGTTACCAGCATAGAAAAAACAGAAACTTTGTACGGTGCCGTCGGCCGAGAGAACCGGCGCACCGGCTGTAATCGAGAGAGAAGGTACAGCCAATGATCGCGACATCCACGATGAAGACCGAAGCAGTCCGTGATTCATCTGCCTTGTCGCATCCGGCAGCCTCGCCAGGCTGGACTTTTTTCTCTGCCCGATCGATCGCGCACACGGGGGCGCGGCGTCGGCGTCCGTACTAATCCGCGAACTCTCTTCGCACCTTTCCAGGACCCAGGAGCTTTGCACATGCAAACGACCGATAACGTCTCGACCCGGTATGAAGGCGCGCCCGCGCACACGCTGGGTGGCCAGCCGCAGGACGGTCAGACGAGCGCGCAGCAGTTCGCCGACCACAAGGTGATTCGCCGCAACGGTAGCGTGGTGTCGTTCGAACCTTCGAAAGTCGCGATCGCGATGACGAAGGCTTTCCTCGCCGTGAACGGCGGCCAGGGCGCGGCTTCGGCGCGCATTCGCGAGCTGGTCGAACAGCTCACGCAGAGCGTCGTGCGCGCACTCGTGCGCAGCCGTCCGAACGGCGGCACGTTCCATATCGAAGACATCCAGGATCAGGTCGAACTCGCGCTGATGCGCGGCGGCGAGCACAACGTCGCGCGTGCCTACGTGCTGTATCGCGAGAAGCGCAACCAGGAACGCGCGCATTCGCCGGAAACGGCAGCGCCCGCAGCGCCTGGCATCAACGTCACGGACAACGGCGTGACGCGCCCGCTCGACATGCAAGCGCTGCGCGCGCTGATCGCGTCGTCGTGCGGCGGTCTCGGCGATGCGGTCAACGCTGACCCGATCGTCGCGGAAACGGTGAAGAATCTGTACGACGGCGTGCCGATGACCCAGGTCTACGACTCGGCCATCCTCGCTGCGCGCACGATGATCGAAAAGGACCCGGCGTATAGCCAGGTGACCTCGCGCATCCTGCTGCACACGATCCGTCGCGAAATTCTCGAAGAGGAAGTGACGCAAGCCGAAATGGCCGTGCGTTACGCGGACTACTTCCCGCAGTTCATCAAGCGCGGCGTGGAAGCCGGCCTGCTCGACGACAAGCTCCAGCAGTTCGACCTGAAGCGCCTCGGCAACGCGCTCGACGCGAGCCGCGACCTGCAGTTCGGCTACCTCGGCCTGCAGACGCTGTACGACCGCTACTTCCTGCACGTGCATGGCACGCGCATTGAAATGCCGCAGGCATTCTTCATGCGTGTCGCGATGGGCCTCTCGCTCAACGAGATCGACCGCGAAGCGCGCGCGATCGAGTTCTACAACGTGCTCTCGTCGTTCGACTTCATGTCGTCCACGCCCACGCTGTTCAACTCGGGCACGCACCGCTCGCAGCTCTCGTCGTGCTACCTCACGACGGTTGCCGACGACCTCGACGGCATCTACGAAGCGCTGAAGGACAACGCACTGCTGTCGAAGTTTGCAGGCGGTCTGGGTAACGACTGGACGCGCGTGCGCGCGCTCGGTTCGCACATCAAGGGCACCAACGGCAAGTCGCAGGGCGTGGTGCCGTTCCTGAAGGTCGTGAACGACACGGCTGTGGCCGTGAACCAGGGCGGCAAGCGCAAGGGCGCGGTGTGCGCCTACCTGGAATCGTGGCACCTCGACATCGAAGAATTCCTCGAGCTGCGCAAGAACACCGGCGACGACCGCCGCCGCACCCACGACATGAACACGGCGAACTGGATTCCCGACCTGTTCATGAAGCGCGTGATGGAAGGCGGCGACTGGACGCTCTTCTCGCCCTCGACCTGCCCGGACCTGCACGACAAGTTCGGCGCCGAATTCGAACAGGCTTACACGGCTTACGAAGAGAAGGTCGCGCGCGGCGAGATCAAGCTGTTCAAGAAGCTGCCGGCCGCGCAACTGTGGCGCAAGATGCTCGGCATGCTGTTCGAAACGGGTCACCCGTGGATCACGTTCAAGGATCCGTGCAACATCCGTTCGCCGCAGCAGCACGTGGGCGTCGTCCACTCGTCGAACCTGTGCACGGAAATCACGCTGAACACGAGCGACAGCGAAATCGCCGTGTGTAACCTGGGTTCGGTGAACCTGGTTGCCCACATGGTCGAACAGGCCGACGGCACGTTCGCACTCGACCACGACAAGCTCAAGCGCACCATCAGCGTGGCGATGCGCATGCTCGACAACGTCATCGACATCAACTACTACGCGGTGTCGAAGGCGCGCAACTCGAACCTGAAGCACCGTCCGGTGGGCATGGGCATCATGGGCTTCCAGGACTGCCTGCACGTTCTGCGCACGCCGTTTGCTTCGCAGGAAGCCGTGGAGTTCGCCGACCGCTCGATGGAAGCCGTCTGCTACTACGCGTACTGGGCGTCGACGGAGCTGGCAGCCGAGCGCGGCCGCTACTCGACCTACCGCGGCTCGCTGTGGGATCGCGGCATCCTCCCGCAAGACACGCTCAAGCTGCTCGCCGAAGCGCGCGGCGGCTATGTGGAAGTCGACTCGAGCGAGTCGATGGACTGGACGTCGCTGCGCGAGCGCATCGCCCAGCACGGCATGCGCAATTCGAACTGCATCGCGATCGCACCGACCGCGACCATCTCGAACATCATCGGCGTGTCGCCTTGCATCGAGCCGACGTTCCAGAACCTCTATGTGAAGTCGAACCTCTCGGGCGAATTCACGGTGGTGAACGACTACCTCGTTCGCGATCTGAAGTCGCGCGGCCTGTGGGACGAAGTCATGGTCGCCGACCTGAAGTACTTCGACGGCATGCTCTCGCGCATCGACCGCGTGCCGGCCGATCTACGCGCTGTGTATGCAACGGCGTTCGAAGTCGATCCGACGTGGCTCGTCGAAGCCGCTTCGCGTCGTCAGAAGTGGATCGACCAGGCGCAGTCGCTGAACATCTTCATGGCGGGCGCATCGGGCAAGAAGCTCGACGAGATCTACAAGCTCGCCTGGGTGCGCGGCCTGAAGACCACGTACTACCTGCGCACGATGGCGGCCACGCACGTCGAGAAGTCGACGGTTGCGCACGGCGCGCTCAACGCCGTGCCGACGGGCGGCGAAGGCGGCGGCAATGCAGGCGGCGCCGCAGGTGGCACATTCGGCGGTGCGTCGGGTGGCGCATTCGGCGGTGCAGCAGGATCGACCACGATGCAGGCTGCACCGGAAGCTGCTGTCGAAGCCGCGCAGGAAGCAGAGGGTCCGGTGTGCATGATGCGTCCGGGCGATGCTGGCTTCGAAGAGTGCGAGGCTTGCCAGTAACCACGAGGTGAGCTGGCTGCGCATGATGCGTGCGGTGCAACGCCGCGCGCATCATGCGAGGACCGAAGCATCGGTAGTAAACAGTAGTAGTTGGTCGTAGCGAGATGTAACAACGAAAGAGGCGCGCGCAATGCGCGCCGACTCTCCCGGCAACTCGCACCCCGCGCGTTGCAGTACGCGAAAGAGGCAACAGGAAGGAATCCCTGGAGTTTCGCGCAGGGACAAGACTTGAGGCCGCGCGAGCATCTAGCGCCGCGCGCGGCAGGCAGTGAACGGCGAGTGAAAACGCACTCGCAGCGCGAGCGAACAGCGCGCGGCGAACGCCGTCTTTCACACACGCTCTCGATGTCGCGAAGACCTTCGAAGCACATCGCACATGCGAAGTGAGCACGACGAAGCAGTGCTCACTACGCAGTGCTCATGCGATGCAATCGACACGATGCGATAACAAAGTGTTGTATCGAGGTCGCAACGCGAATCGAAAACAGGATTTTTCGTGTGCGAACCCTTTTATCGCTCACGAAAAGATGGTACAAACCGATCTAAATTGATGGTGACATTTATGCTCAACTGGGATGACGAGATCACGGCCGTAACTCCGTCGAGCGGTGCGCAGCAAAACGCAATGCGCAACCCCGCGGGTCAGGCTGTCCAGGCTGCCGAGATGCAGTTTGGTCTGCGTTCCGCTCCTCAGGCTTCCACGGCGACGAACATCTTCGCCAGCGACTTCGCCGTTGCACCGCCGCCGCAAGCACCGGTCTCGACCGAAGCGCGCGTGAATGTCGCCGACAAGCGCATCATCAACGGTCAGACCGACGTGAATCAGTTGGTCCCGTTCAAGTACAAGTGGGCTTGGGAAAAATACCTGGCGGGCTGCGCGAACCACTGGATGCCCCAGGAAATCAACATGTCCCGCGACATCGCCCTGTGGAAGGACCCGAACGGTCTGACCGAGGACGAGCGCCGCATCGTCAAGCGTAACCTCGGCTTCTTCGTGACGGCCGACTCGCTCGCCGCGAACAACATCGTGCTCGGCACCTACCGGCACATCACGGCGCCCGAATGCCGCCAGTTCCTGCTGCGCCAGGCGTTCGAAGAGGCGATCCACACGCACGCCTACCAGTACATCGTCGAGTCGCTGGGTCTGGACGAGAGCGAGATCTTCAACGCGTACCACGAGGTCAAGTCGATCCGCGACAAGGACGAGTTCCTGATCCCGTTCATCCAGACGCTGACCGATCCCGCGTTCAAGACCGGCACGCTCGAAGCCGACCAGAGCCTGCTCAAGTCGCTCATCGTGTTCGCCTGCATCATGGAAGGCCTGTTCTTCTATGTGGGCTTCACGCAAATTCTGGCGCTCGGCCGCCAGAACAAGATGACCGGCGCCGCGGAGCAGTACCAGTACATCCTGCGCGACGAGTCGATGCACTGCAACTTCGGCATCGACCTCATCAACCAGATCAAGCTTGAAAACCCGCACCTGTGGACCCCGGCGTTCCGTGCGGAGATCACCGAACTGTTCAAGCATGCGGTCGACCTCGAGTACCGCTATGCTGAAGACACCATGCCGCGTGGCGTGCTGGGTCTGAACGCATCGATGTTCAAGAGCTATCTGCGCTTCATCTGCAACCGCCGTTGCCAGCAGATCGGTCTCGATCAGCTGTTCCCGAACGAAGAGAATCCGTTCCCGTGGATGAGCGAGATGATCGACTTGAAGAAGGAACGCAACTTCTTCGAGACGCGCGTGATCGAATATCAGACGGGCGGTGCGCTGTCCTGGGAATAACCCGGGCGCACTGCGGTGCAAGTCTTTAGGGGTTGCCGGAGGCGGCGCGCGAGCCGCCTCGACCGGCATGATGATTAGGAGCAGGAACGCCTGATGCAAAGCATGCCCGGAGCCAGGTTGGCTCATCGACGTGACAGGCACTTTGCGAACCCTTCAGAGGGATGGGCAAACTTCCCCCCGGAAAAGCGTGCTGGCTATGTAGCCGCCGCTTTCAACGAACGTTGCCCGGTGTCGGTAGCCGACGCCGGAATGACTTGGCGCGCTGTGCCTCGTGGCACGGCGCGCCTTACCGCATTCATTAGCGTAAGCGCGCGGGATCAGCGTACGCCGATGAATAGCCCGCTTCGCAGCGTGCGCCGTGAGAAGCGTTCGCGGGAAGCGGGTTTTGACGAAGGGTGTAGTTTGAACTGACTCTCATCTGAACCTGAAGGAGAAAAAAAATGGCTACTGCCAAGAAGAAACCGGCGGCTAAGAAGGCCGCAGTGAAGAAGGTTGCAGCGAAGAAGGCAGCTCCGGCGAAGAAGGCCGCAGCGAAGAAGGTCGCGGTCAAGAAGGTCGCAGCCAAGAAAGTCGCCGTGAAGAAGGTTGCTGCGAAGAAGGCAGCACCGGCGAAGAAGGCCGCAGCGAAGAAGGTTGCAGCCAAGAAAGTTGCCGTGAAGAAGGTTGCTGCGAAGAAGGCAGCACCGGCGAAGAAGGCCGCAGCAAAGAAGGTTGCAGCCAAGAAAGTTGCCGTGAAGAAGGTTGCTGCGAAGAAGGCAGCACCGGCGAAGAAGGCCGCAGCGAAGAAGGTTGCAGCCAAGAAGGCGCCTGCGAAGAAGGCTGCTGCCAAGAAGGCTGCGCCTGCGAAGAAGGCTGCCGCCAAGAAGGCTGCCAAGAAGGCGCCTGCGAAGGCCGCTGCCGCACCTGCTGCCCCTGCTGCGCAACCGTCCGCGCCCGCAGCAACGGTCAAGACTGCCCTGAACCCGGCCGCAGCATGGCCGTTCCCGACCGGCAGCCGTCCGTAAGCAGTCCGAGACGAAGCGCGCAGGCCACATCGTTCGCGCGCTTCGTTGGCCGGGCCGGGCGGCATCACGCGCAAGGCTCGATCCCGATCCCGTCGCTGGGTTGTCCGCGACGGGATTTTTTTCGTCTGGAGTTCGTAATAATCGAGGTCGGGGGTGCGAGTTCGTGCTCACGCCGCGCGCGGGCATGAAAAAAGGCGCATGCACAGGGGAGCACATGCGCCTGAGGTTCCGCATCCGGTGCGAGGCGCCGCTGCGGTACAGGGGAAAGCTTTAGTGCGTGACGCGCGTCACGCCGCCGCTCGAGAGCAGCCGCACGCGGTCGCCCGCGTTGAAGACTTCGCCGGTCGCCGTTTGCGTGATGGCCCGGTAGTCGCCGTTGTCGAGGCGCACGGTGATCTCGAGGCCGTCGCGCATGGCCACTCCGTTCTCGACCGCGTTGCCGGCCACGGCACCCGCAATGCCGCCGATGATGCCGGTGACGATCGAGCCCGTGCCGCCGCCGATCTGACTGCCGGCCACCGCGCCGAGTGCACCGCCGCCGATCGCGCCGAGGCCGCTAGGCTGGCCGTTGTTCGAGCTGATCTTCACCGCGCGCACGCTTTCGACCGTGGCCATGCGCACTGTTTGCTCGCGCTGCGCCTGCGAGGCCGTGTACACATCGGCGGAACTGCTGTTATAGGCACAGCCCGACAGCGCGAGCGACCCCGCGACCCCAGCTGCAACAATCAGACGACTCGTTATTTTCATTCCCGTAGCTCCAATGGGCGCCGTTCGTGTGCGGCGCCCGCGTTCAGTTCGGCAGTTCGTAGCCGAATGCCTCCTTGAACCGTTCGTTGATCTGCGCCCGCGTAGGCGCATAGTTTTGCGGACCGAGATGCTCGATCTTGAGCGCGCCCATCAGGCTCGCGAGACGCCCCGTGGTTGCCCAGTCGAGGCCGTTCTCGATGCCGTAGAGCAGGCCGCCGCGGAAAGCGTCGCCGCAGCCGGTCGGGTCGAGCACCTGAGCGGCCTTGACCGGAGGAATCTCCTCGATCTTGCCGCCGTGGTGGATCTGCGAGCCGTGCTCGCCGCGCGTGATGATCAGCGCGTCGACATGGCTGGCGATTTCGTCGAACGACCAGCCGGTGCGATGGCTGACAAGGTTGGCTTCGTAGTCGTTGACCGCTACGTAGGTCGCAAGTTCAATTGCGCGGCGCAAAGACGCACCGTCGAAGAGCGGGAGGCCTTGACCCGGATCAAAGATAAACGGGATGCCTGCCTTCGCGAATTGCTCGACGTGCTGAACCATGCCGTCAAAGCCGTCCGGTGCGACGATGCCGAGCTTGATGCCGGGCGCTTCGTCGGCGCGGTTCAAATGTGATTGCATCATCGCGCCCGGGTGGAACGCGGTGATCTGGTTGTTCTCGAGGTCGGTCGTGATCATCGCCTGTGCGGACCACGTATCGTCGAGCACGCGCACGTGCGCCTTCGAGAGGCCGAGCGTGTCGAGGCGTTCGAGATAAGGGCGCGCGTCGGCTGCGCCGAGCGTCGCCATGATGCGCGCGTCGCCGCCGAGCAGATGCAGCGCGTACGCAATGTTGCCGGCACAGCCGCCGAACTCGCGGCGCATCGTCGGCACGAGAAAGCTCACGTTCAGGATGTGCACCTGCTCGGGCAGGATGTGCTCCCGAAAGCGACCTTCAAAGGTCATGATGTTGTCGTAGGCGAGCGAGCCGCAGATCAGCGTAGCCAAGGCGGGAATTCCTGTAGGGCGTGGTAGGAGAGGGGGCGGCGCACCGGCCTGCGAATCCGACCGGAAAGCAGGCTCTGTTCGTGTGCGCCGCCGCCGGATTACTTCAGCGCGGCGAGTGCGGCGTCGTAGTTCGGTTCGTTCTTGATTTCGCTCACGCGCTCGGCGTGCAAGACGTTGTCGTTTTCGTCGAGCACGACCACAGCGCGCGCGGTCAGGCCGGTGAGCGGGCCGCTTGTCACGTCCACGCCATAGGCTTGCGCGAATTCATGGCCGCGGAAGGTCGAGGCCGTGACGACGTTGGCGATGCCTTCGGTCGTGCAGAAGCGCGAAGCGGCGAACGGCAGGTCGCCCGAAATCACGACGACGGCCGTGTTGCTCAGGCCGGCTGCCGCTTCGTTGAACTTGCGCGTGGAGGTGGCGCAGGTCGGCGTGTCGAGGCTCGGCACGATGTTCAGCACCTTGCGCTTGCCGGCGAAATCGGCGAGCGAGACAGGCTTCAGATCCTTGCCGACGAGCGAGAACGCCGGGGCCTTCTGGCCGACGCTCGGGAACGTGCCGGCGACGTCGATCGGGTTACCGCCTAGCGTGACTTGACTCATGATGTGCTCTCCGGAAATGCATGTTGTGGTGAAAGGCGCGCCCGCGCGAAGCGGGACGCCGGGAAACGCGCGGGGCACGCCAGTGCGCCCGCGCACAAACGGAACATCAGGGGTAGAAAATTTCGATGCGGAAGTTCGACGCCACCACGTCGCCCGTGTCGAGCCGCACGATCATGGTCTGCGTGGTGCGTGCGGGCAGACCGGCTTCGATGGACGTGCCGGGCGTGACGTAGTCCTGCGGCCACAGCACGCGCCGCACGACGATGTTGTTCTGCCGGTCGAGCAGCGACAACTCGATGGCGGGGTAGGCAAGCGCGACGTTAAAGCGGTTGCGCAGCGGCACCTTCAGTTCGAGGTGGTGCGGCTCGTTGTCGACCTGGCGCAGATCGGATGGCTCGACCAGCAGGCCGTCGATGTCGCGCGGCGGCAGCACGCGGCAGCCGAGCTGCGCGCACGCCTGCTGATAGAGCGGCTGCGAGTCGGGCCAGTAGACCATGACCGTTTCGCGCTGCCACCACGCGAGTTGCACGACGAGCAACGCGAGCAACACGATGGCAATGAGCGTGCCGAGAATGCGCCAGACGAGGCCGCGCGAGCCGCGCGGACGGGCCGGCGCTTCGCGGGTGACGGCGAATGGCGAGGTGCCGTCGTTGGGGGAGAGCGCGCTGAATGCGGGCTCGGGCGCGGGTTCGCCGGCGCGAGGGCCGAGCGCGGGCTCGGGGTCGTTCATGTGAGCCGCTGCCGATGCTTCGTTGGCCGAAAAGGTGGGCTCGGTCGGGCCGCTCGTGCCCAGGTTCGGCTCGCTGCGCGTCCAGCGCGTGGCGGGCGGGAAGGGCTCGGTGGCTGCCGGTTGCTCGGGCGGCGGCACGGGTGTAGCGGCGGCGGCTGGCGCTGCTGCTGGTGTCGCTGGCGCGTGAGGCGCATCATGCGGCGTGCGCGCAAGCGTCGGTTCGTCGTCGAAAATGATCCGCGACTCGACCCCGCGCGTGACACCCGGCGTGGCGCCCGGGGCAATGCTTGCCCCGGGGAGTTTGTCGGCGTTGTATTGCAGGCGCGGATCGAGCTTGCTGTCCTGGGGCGGCGCCCACGGGTCCCACGCGCGATTCGTGAAATTGGGCGTGGCGCTCAGCTGCGGAGGCGGTTCTTGCGACGGCGCTGCAGCTGCAGGCTGACTCGCCTCAGCACGCTCGACATCGGCTTGCTGGGAAATCGGCTGCGATAGGGGCTGTGACGCGGACTGTGACGCGGACTGTGAATCGCGTCGTGAATCGCGTCGTGAATCGGGCTCTAAAGCAGGCTGCGCAACAAACTGTGAAGCAACGTGTGAAGCTTCATGTGAAGCAGGCTCCGATGGCGGCGAGGTCAGGCTGGCCGCGATCTCGGCAGCAACGGGCACGGCGCGCGTGAAGTCGCCGCCTTCGGGCATCTCGTACAAACTGCCCGACGCGTCGAACGCTTCCTGACAATGTCCGCAACGCACGAGGCCGCGCCGCACGGCAAGCTGCGTGGGCTGGATGCGGAATACGGTTTCACAGAAGGGGCAGCGCGTTGCCAGAAGCATGTGGGCCGAAGATCTGGGTAGACCGGAGGATTGGTGATACCCGCATTCTACTGGCAATCCACCGCAGCCTACGACTTCGGTCATGCCGCTTGGGGCGCGATCAGGCTCGCGTGAGCCTGATCGAAACGCGAAGGGATTATGCGCGGCGCGTGCCCGCGAGGCAGACCCACCCTTCGTGTTCGCGCCAGACCGAGATGTCGATCCACTGGGCGTACACCTGCGCGACTTCCTCGGCTTGGCGCGCGAGAATGCCCGAAAGTGCGATGCGTCCGCCCGGCTTCACGCGCGAGGAGAGCATCGAGGCCATCAGCTTGAGCGGATTCGAGAGAATGTTGGCGACGACGATGTCGAACTCGCCGGCGGGGCAATCGTCGGGCAGGCCATACGTGACCTCCGCGCGGTTGCGCTCGCTGTTATGGCGCGCCGACTCGACGGCCTGCGGGTCGATGTCGATGCCGATCACCGGATTCGCGCCGCACTTCTTCGCGAGGATCGCGAGAATGCCCGAGCCGCAGCCGTAGTCGAGCAGCGAATTGCCGGGCTGCACGTGCTGTTCGAGCCATTCCATGCACAAACGCGTGGTGGGATGGCTGCCCGTGCCGAACGCGAGGCCCGGGTCCAGTTCGAGCACGAGCGCGTTCGGGTCCGGTGCATCGTGCCACGACGGCACGACCCAGATGCGCTCACCGATCTGGATCGGGTCGAACTGCGATTGCGTCAAACGCACCCAGTCCTGCTCCTCGACTTCGCGCAGCGAGAACTTCGGCGTTTCAGCGAGGCCCAACTCGTTCGAAGCGGCCGCAAGCAGCACGGCGGGATCCTGATCGGCGCCGATCAGCGCAATCACGCGCGAATGCTGCCACGCGGTGCGATCGGGGGTAAGGCCCGGTTCGCCAAAGAGCGGTTGCTCGTCGGGCGTGTCGGCGTCGGCGTCTTCCACCGACACCGAGAGGGCGCCAAGCTCGATCAGCGCGTCGGACAGTGCCTCCGCGCGGTTGCGATCCAGCTCGACGATCAGTTCCCGGTAGCTCATGAATTACGCTTCGTCCTTCTTCACTGCCTGACGTTCGGCCAGGCGGCTTTCGAGGTAGTGAATGCTCGTGCCGCCCTCGACGAACTTCGCGTCGAGCATCAGCTCGCGGTGCAGCGGGATGTTGGTCTGAATGCCTTCGACCACCATTTCCGAGAGCGCGATGCGCATGCGCTGAATGGCCTGTTCGCGCGTGGCGCCGTAGGTGATCAGCTTGCCGATCATCGAATCATAGTTCGGCGGCACGAAATAGCCATTGTAGGCATGCGAGTCAACACGCACGCCAGGACCACCCGGCATGTGCCACGACGTGAGACGGCCCGGCGACGGCGTGAACTTGAACGGATCTTCCGCGTTGATACGGCACTCGATCGCATGGCCCTTCAACTGAATGTCGCGCTGACGGAACGAGAGCTTCTCGCCCGCGGCAATGCGAATCTGTTCCTGCACGATGTCGATGCCCGTGATCAGCTCGGTGACCGGGTGCTCGACCTGCACGCGCGTGTTCATCTCGATGAAGTAGAACTCGCCGTTTTCATACAGGAACTCGAACGTGCCCGCGCCGAGGTAGCCCATCTTCTTGCACGCATCGGCGCAACGGTCGCCGATGCGATCGAGCAGGCGGCGCGCGATGCCCGGCGCCGGCGCTTCCTCGATCACCTTCTGGTGACGGCGCTGCATGGAGCAGTCGCGCTCGCCGAGCCACACGGCGTTCTTGAACGAGTCCGCGAGAATCTGGATCTCGATGTGACGCGGGTTCTCGAGGTACTTCTCCATGTAGACCTGCGGGTTGCCGAACGCACGGCCGGCTTCCTCACGGGTCATGTTGACCGCGTTCACGAGCGCCGCTTCCGTGTGCACGACGCGCATGCCGCGCCCGCCGCCGCCGCCCGCTGCCTTGATGATGACGGGGTAGCCGATCGCGCGCGCGATCTTCACGATTTCTTTCGGATCGTCGGGCAGTGCGCCTTCCGAGCCCGGCACGCAGGGCACGCCGGTCTTGATCATGGTCTGCTTCGCCGTGACCTTGTCGCCCATCATGCGGATCGTTTCCGGGCGCGGGCCGATGAACGTGAAGCCCGACTGCTCCACACGTTCGGCAAAGTCGGCGTTCTCGGAGAGGAAGCCGTAGCCGGGGTGGATCGCTTCTGCGTCGGTGACTTCTGCCGCGCTGATGAGCGCGGGCATGTTCAGGTAGCTCAGGTTCGAAGGCGCCGGGCCGATACAGACCGCCTCGTCGGCGAGCTTCACGTACTTGGCTTCCTTGTCGGCTTCCGAATAGACGACGACCGTCTTGACGCCGAGTTCGCGGCACGCGCGCTGAATGCGGAGCGCGATTTCGCCACGATTGGCAATGAGGATTTTTTCAAACATGGTGGGTATTCGACTCATCAAAGGGCGTCGCAAGTCATATGTGCCGACGCCTCAGAGGATCGGTCGCGTGCGTCGCCGTCATGGGGCGCCAAACGCGACAAACGCGGCGTGGCCGAACAAGAAGGCCACCGCCGCGCGCAGAAAAGCTTAGGCGATCACGTAAAGCGGCTGGCCGTATTCGACTGCCTGGCCGTTCTCGACGAGGATTTCCTTGACCACGCCAGCCGCGTCCGACTCGATCTCGTTGAGCAGCTTCATCGCTTCGATGATGCAAAGCGTCTGGCCTTCCTTGACCGTGTCGCCAACCTGGACGAACGGGTCGGCGCCCGGCGACGGCGCGCGGTAGAACGTGCCCACCATCGGCGAGGTCACGATGTGGCCTTGCGGCACGGCGGGCGCGGCGGGGGCCGCTGCGGCGGCTTCGCCGACGTGGCCGGGAGCGGCGAGCGGAGCGCCCATGGCCGGTGCCGCGTATTGCGCGGGGGCCGGCTGCACGTAAACGGGCGGCGCGTTCTTGACGATGCGCACCTTGCCTTCACCCTCGGTCACTTCGAGCTCCGAGATGCCCGATTCGGAGACGAGGTCGATCAGAGTCTTCAGCTTACGTAGATCCATGGTGCAGCCCCTTTTACTTTGAATACGTGAAGTGCCGGGGCGCGCGCGTCCCGACACGGGTTGTTGTTCAGGTATTGACGGTCATCCGGCGCAGGAATCAGTCCGCCGACCGGGCAGCGAGCCGGTCGAGCGCGTATTCGAGCGCGTAGAGATAACCCTTCCAGCCGAGGCCGCAAATCACACCCTCGGCCTGGTCGGAGAAATACGAATGGTGCCGGAAGGACTCGCGGCGATGCACGTTCGACAGGTGAATCTCGACGAACGGGATGCCGACGCCTGCCAGCGCATCCCGAATCGCGACGCTCGTATGCGTGTACGCGGCCGGGTTGATCAGGATGAAGTCGGTTTGCTCGGTGCGGGCCGACTGGATGCGGTCGACCAGCGCGCCTTCGTGGTTGCTCTGGAAAGTCGCGAGTTCGACGCCGGCGTCCGCCGCGCGGTCCGAGAGCGCCTGATCGATCTGCGGCAGCGTCACGCGCCCATACACCTCCGGTTCCCGGGTGCCGAGAAGATTGAGGTTGGGGCCGTGCAGAACCAGCAGTCGCGTCATGGTCGCTTCTTTTTCCGTGGAATTGCGCGAACTTTAGCGCCGATTAGAGAAATTTGTCTAGTTTTCCGATAAGGGGATATGGCCCCGACTGCGCTTTGCAGCGAAGGTTTGGGTCGATCTTCAGTCAAATGACGGGATTTCCACGGCAAAACCAGCGATACGGCGCTTAAGATCTTGTCAGACGATCCACTGCGTCAAAGCGCGTCGAGCGTGCGCCGAAGCTCGTCCGGCTTGATTTGTCCTAATTTTGTCGCACGAACGGTGCCGTTCGCGTCGATTACCACCGTGTAAGGTAAGCCGCCCGCGTTGTTGCCGAACGCGCGCGCGACGTCCGCGCCGCCGAAACCGGCGATGTAGATCGGGTAATCGACGGGTACCTTCTTGAGGAACGTCTTGATGTTCGCCGCCGAGTCCACGCCCACGCCGACGAACTGAATGCCCTTCTTCGCGTATTCACGCTGGAGCGCGGAAAGCTCCGGCATCTCCTCGACGCACGGACCGCACCACGAGGCCCAGAAGTTGACCACGATGGGCCGGCCCTTGTAGATGGCGAGCGATTGCGCCTTGCCGTCCGGGTTCGTGACCGCCGCCGACCAGAGCTGGTCGACCGCATTCTGCTTGCCGCTCGCCGAGGCCGCGTTGCTGCTCACCGAGGCCGCGTCGGCCACGCCGGCGCTGCCGCTCGTGGCCCAGTGCCCAGCCAGTATGCCGCCGCCTGCGGCGATTGCCGCCACTGCCACGCCGGCCAGAATCCGCTTCGTATTCATCGCTGCCGTTTTCAGGTTGTGGAAGAAGTGGCGCCGCTCTCATCGATCAGCGCCTGGAGGGCCTGCGCGTTGGCGCGTGGCAGCCTGCCACGCGCATCGGCGCGCACGGCGCCGCGCAAGTCGTCCGTATTGTAGAGCGCAACGTGGATGCCCACCGGCTCCTCGGCGCGTGACGGCCGCCACATGAAGCTGAGTGTTTCCACGAAGCCGCGCGCCGCGAAATGGCGCGTTTCCGACACGTCGTACTGCACGTTCGCATTCAGGAGCCAGATCGCGACATCCTTCGCGTTGTCACAAAAAATCTGCAGATGGATGTCGGAGTGCTCGCCCGCCGTGCCGTTGAGTACCGCGCCGGTCAGGAACGGATTGAACGGCTGGAGCCGCTGCATCCATTCGAGCGCGATTTCGCGCAGGCGGCGCAGCACCGCGGGCTGGCTGTCGCTCTGAAAGAGGGCCTGATATTCGCGGATCTCTTCCTCGATCTGGTCGTTGTCGGGCAGCCAGGTGCCTTCGATACGCGTTTCCCCCACCACCTGCCGGGCTGCCTTGCGTTTGGCGGTGGCGTAGTCGAGGCCGTCCTCGGCAATCATCCTTGCTGCCGCGATGGCGATTTCCTCGCGCACGCGCTGGGGATCGAAATGTGATCTGCGAACCATCCTTCAATGATACTAGAGATCGCCCTGGGCTCCGGGCACTGGCCATTGAGCCGCGCCCGCTGTCGGGTGCGCCAGGGATTTTCCGTCGGTGGACGGGCCGAGGTCGGGCCAATAGGGCTCGGGGCCTCGGGTACAATACCGGTCTTTGCTGCGGCGGCGCAGGACTGCCGCCGTTCCAGCTTCTGCATCCTTCAACCCGATCAATCCGATCGACGCGTTCACGACGCCCGCGCGGCGCGACAGGCTTATGCACATCCATATCCTCGGCATCTGCGGCACGTTCATGGGCGGACTCGCGGTGCTCGCGCGCAGCGCGGGCCACACGGTGACCGGCTGCGACGCCGGCGTGTACCCGCCGATGAGCACCCAGCTCGAAGCACAGGGCATCCGCCTCATCGAGGGTTACGACGCGAGCCAGACCGAACTGAACCCCGATCTCTATGTGATCGGCAACGTGGTCACGCGCGGCAACCCGCTGATGGAAGAGATCCTCAATCGCGGCCTGCCGTATACGTCGGGCCCGCAGTGGCTCGGCGAGCACGTGCTGCGCGACAAGTGGGTGCTCGCGGTGGCGGGCACGCACGGCAAGACCACCACGAGCTCGATGCTCACGTGGCTGCTCGAAGACGCTGGCCTGAACCCAGGTTTCCTGATCGGCGGCGTGCCGCTGAACTTCGGCGTGTCGGCGCGCCTGACCGACTCGAGCTTCTTCGTGATCGAAGCCGACGAGTACGACACGGCGTTCTTCGACAAGCGCTCGAAGTTCGTTCATTACCGTCCGCGCACGGCGCTGCTCAACAACCTCGAGTTCGATCACGCCGACATCTTCCCCGATCTCGCCGCAATCGAAACGCAGTTCCATCACCTCGTGCGCACGATTCCTGGCGTGGGCCGCATCGTCACGAATGGCCGTTCGGACGCGCTCGAGCGCGTGCTCACGCGCGGCGTGTGGAGCGACGTGGAGCGCTTCGGCGTGGACGGCGGCTGGCAGGCGCTACCCGCGGAAGACGGCGTGGCCGTGGACGAGCGCTTCGCCGTGTATCACAACAGCGAACGCGTGGGCGTGGTGGACTGGCAGATCCAGGGCGAACACAACCGCCTGAACGCGCTCGCCGCCATTGCCGCTGCACGCAGCGTGGGCGTGCCGCCCGCGCAGGCTGCGGCCTCGCTTGGCACGTTCCGCAACGTGAAGCGCCGCATGGAAGTGCGCGGGAGCGTGGACGGCGTGACCGTCTATGACGACTTCGCGCACCATCCCACGGCCATCGAAACGACGATCGCCGGCCTGCGTACACGCGTCGGCCACAAAAACACGCGCATCCTCGCCGTGCTCGAGCCGCGCTCGAACACGATGAAGCTCGGCGTGATGAAGGCGCAACTGCCTGCCAGTCTCGCCGACGCCGACCTCGTGTTCGGCTACGGCGCCCCGAGCGGCAAGGACGCGCTCGGCTGGGATCTCGCGGGTGCACTCGCGCCGCTCGGCGAGAAGGCCCGCGCGTACCACGATCTCGAAGCGCTCGTGAAGGCGGTCGCAGCGGCGGCGCGCCCCGGCGACCAGGTGCTCGTGATGAGCAACGGCGGCTTCGGCGGCGTGCATCAAAAGCTGCTCGATGCCCTTTCGGTACGGAGCGCGGCGTGATCGTCTATCTGCACGGCTTTCGTTCGTCGCCCCAGTCGTTCAAGGCGCGCCTGCTCGCGGCGCGCATGGCTGAGCTGGGCCGCAGCGGCGAATGGCTGTGCCCGACGCTGCCGGTTTCGCCGCAGGAGGCGATTGCGCTCGCCGAGCAGGACATCGGCGCGCAGTTGAAGCCGGGCGAGCGCGTCACGCTCATCGGCAGTTCGCTTGGCGGCTACTTCGCCACGCATCTCGCGGAAAAGCACGGCTGGCGCGCCGCGCTGCTGAACCCCGCCGTGGTGCCCGACCGCGATCTGTCGAAGTATCTCGGCGAGCAGCCGCTCTGGCACGGCGGCGGCAGCATCGTCGTCGAACCGCGCCATCTGGAAGAGTTGCGTGCGCTGGCCGTCGCGAGGGTGACGCAGCCCGCGCGCTACTATTTGATGGCCGCGACCGGCGACGAAGTGCTCGATTACCGCGAGATGCTCGCGCATTATCCAGGTGTGCCCACACACCTGATCGAAGGCAGCGATCATGGCATCAGCGAGTTCGCCGATTACGTCGACGAAGTGATCCGTTTCTGCGACGCCGCTTGATGCGTGCGAACGGCCTATATCTATATGTATACAGCACCGCCCGCGCGCCGCGCCGGCGGTCGAAGCAAGTCTGAACGAGAGTATTGAGTGAACGTTTTCTTTGAGGAATCGGGCAGTTTCAAGGCCGGCAGCGTGCTGTCGCGTCAGGGCGACGCGTTCCAGGTCGAACTGCCCGGCGGGCGGCGCGCCAAGGTGCGCGCGAAAGACGTGCTGATCGAGTTCGAGAAGCCCGCAGCAAGCGAACTGCTGGAGCAGGCGGACGCCGCTGCCGAGGAGATCGATCTCGACTTCCTCTGGGAGTGCGCGCCCGCAGAGGAATTCGCCTACACGGCGCTGGCGAGCGAGTACTTCGGCGAAACGTATGGCCCTGTCGAACGCGCCGCGCTCGTGCTGCGCCTGCATGGATCGCCCGTGTACTTCCGCCGCAAGGGCCGCGGCCAGTATCAGCGCGCGCCTGAAGAGCAGCTCAAGATGGCGCTGGCCTCGCTCGAGCGCAAGCGTCAGCAGGCGCTGGTTCAGGCCGGCTACGAAGATGAGCTGAAGGCGGGCGGGTTGCCCGAGGCGTTCAAGGGCAAGGCACTCGGACTCCTCACGAAGCCCGACAAGAATTCGATCGAATACAAGGCGCTCGAAGCGGCGGCGGCTGCGCGCGGCATTTCGATGCCGCGCCTCATGCTCGAATGCGGTGGCATTGCTTCGCCGCGCGCGCTGCACGAGGCGCGCTTCCTCGCGGACTTCTTCCCGCACGGTACGGGCTTCCCGCCCGTCGAAGTGGGCACGCTGCCCGAGGATCTGCCCACCGCCGCCGAGCACGTGCAGGCTTTCTCGATCGACGACGTCACGACGACCGAAATCGACGACGCGTTTTCCATCGAGCATCTGGCTGACGGCCGCGTGCGCATCGGCATTCACATCGCGGCGCCAGCGCTTGGCATCCAGCGCGGCGACACGGCGGATACGATCGCGCGCACGCGTCTTTCGACGGTCTACATGCCCGGCGACAAGATCACGATGCTGCCCGACGATTTCGTCGACGCCTTCACGCTCAAGGAAGGCGGCCTGCGCCCGGCGCTTTCGCTCTACTGCATCGTGAACCGCGAGACGCAGGAGATCGTCGCGACCGAAACGCGCGCCGAGCGCGTGTTCGTGAAGAACAATCTGCGTCACAACACGCTCGACGAGGTCGTGACCGAAGAGACGCTCGCGGCGGGCACGGGCGAATATGCGCACAAGGACGACATCGCCGTGCTGTGGCCGTTCGCGCAGGCGCTGTTCGAGAAGCGCCAGCAGGCGCGCGCGGGTTACGGCCTGCGCCGCGAAGTCCAGCGCAACACCGACTTCAACTTCTACGTGGAAGGCGAGCATGTGACCATCTCGCCGCGCCGCCGCGGTTCGCCGCTCGACATGATCGTCGCGGAACTGGCGATTCTCGCGAACTCCACGTGGGGCGCCTTCCTTCACGATCATGGCGTGCCGGGCATCTATCGCTCGCAGCGTGCGTTCGGCGCGCCGAGCGGCCCCAAGCGCACGCGCATGCAGACCAACGCCGCGCCGCACGAAGGTCTCGGCGTCGCGCAGTATGCGTGGAGCACCTCGCCGCTGCGCCGCTATGTGGACCTCGTGAACCAGTGGCAATTGCTCGCATGCGTGGAGCATGGCGTGGCCGCCAAGCTCGTCGCGCCGTTCAAGCCCAAGGACGCCGATCTGTTCGCCGTCGTGCAGGGCTTCGACGAGACCTACACCGCCTACGCCGACCATCAGCGCCGCATGGAGTACTTCTGGTGCCTGCGCTGGCTGCAGCAGGAAATGCGCGGAGAGGGCGGTGGCGAACCGCGCCGCGAATTCCCGGCGAGCGTGGTGAAGGACGACCTCGTGCGCTTTGAGGAAGTGCCGCTGCTCATGCATGTGCCCGCGCTTGGCGTGCACGCGCGCGGTACGCGTTTGATGATGGAAGTGCTGTCGATCGACGAGCTGACCATCGAGGCTTCGGTGCGCATGCTGCGCGTGCTCGACGCGCCCGTCGTGACGAGCGGCGAGCAGGCGGAAGAGGATGCGGGCGAAGACGAAGAATTGATCGAAGCCGCCGACGAGTCTGCGCAAAGCGAAGCGGAAGCCGTCGCGGAAGCGGGCGAAGCCGAAGACGAAGCGGCAGGCGATGCGCCCGCGGCAGAAGAACAATCGAGCGAACAGCACGCCACGGAGCCGCGCGCATGAGCGTTAGCGAATCGAAGCCTGTTGCGCACGCCGACCGTTACGCCGTAGTCGGCAACCCGGTGGCGCACAGCAAGTCGCCGTTCATCCACGCGCAGTTTGCGCTGCAAACTGGCGAGCGCGTCGAATACGACCGTCTGCTCGCGCCGCTCGAAGGTTTCGTCGAGCACGTGCAGGCATTTCACGCAGCGGGCGGACGCGGCCTGAACGTGACCGTGCCGTTCAAGCTGGAAGCGCACGCGCTGGCGCACAAGCTCTCGCCGCGCGCGGCGGCGGCGGGTGCGGTGAACACGCTGCGCTTCGACGCAGACGGCATCTTCGGCGACAACACCGACGGCTTCGGCCTCGTGCGCGACATCGAGGTGAACCTGGGTGTATCGCTCGCAGGCGCGCGCGTGCTGCTGCTCGGCGCGGGCGGTGCGGCGCGCGGCGTCGTGCTGCCGATGCTCGAGCGCCGTCCGCGCGAGATCACGATCGTGAACCGCACGGCGCCCAAGGCGCACGCGCTCATCGAGCAGTTCGCAGGCGCGGCGGGCGAGTTTGGAACTCTGCTGAACGGCGGAGGCCCGCAAGCCGTTGACCCCAAGCCTTACGACGTGATCGTGAACGCGACGGCGGGCAGCCTCGACGCAGCGTTGCCCGAGTGCGACGAACGCGCGTTCGGCACGGGCACGCTTGCCTACGACATGATGTACGGCGCGCAGCCCACTGTATTCATGCGCCATGCGCAGGCACTCGGCGCGCGCGCGGCCGACGGCCTCGGCATGCTCGTCGAGCAGGCTGCGGAGTCGTTCTTCGTTTGGCGCGGCGTGCGGCCCGAGGGCGCACCGGTGCTGGCGGCATTGCGCGCGCAGTTGGCCGCGCAGGCCGCGTAACGCCCGGCGCTGCTCGGACAAGCTCGCACAACACGGAGACGACGCCATGCGCAGGCAAGCCATCGGTGCGCAAGCCGCGACGGTCGCGAGCGGCAGTGGGCGGCGTGGGCAGTCCCGCAACCGTCCCGGCGCGCGGCGCTGGCTCGCCTGGATCGTCTGCGTGTTCGCCGTTGCTTGGATCGCCACGCAACTCTTCTACTTCGCGCAAATCGCGCTGTGGAACGTCGTCGATCCGCAAACCACAGCGTTCATGCGCACCGACGCCGCGCGGCTTTCCGCCGAGCGGCCCGGTCTTTCGATCCAGCACGAATGGGTGCCGTACGACCAGATTTCGCGCAACCTGAAGCGCGCGATCATCGCGTCCGAGGACGCGAACTTCGTCAACAACAACGGCTACGAAACCGACGCCATCCTCCAGGCGTGGGAGAAGAACAAGAAGCGCGGCCATATCGTGCGCGGCGGCTCGACCATCACGCAGCAGCTTGCGCGCAACCTGTTCCTCTCGCGCGAGCAGAGCTATATCCGCAAAGGTCAGGAGTTCATCATCACGTGGATGCTGCAGGCGCTGCTCGACAAGGAGCGCATCTTCGAGATCTATCTGAATTCGGTGGAGTGGGGCAACGGCGTGTACGGCGCGCAAGCCGCCGCGCGCTACTACTACCGCACGACAGCTGCGAAGCTCACGCCGTGGCAGTCGGCGCGGCTTGCGGTGATGCTGCCGCGTCCCAAGTACTTCGATGAGCATCGCAACTCGGCGTATCTTGCGCAGCGCACCGCTGTGATTGCGCGGCGCATGGGGGCGGCGGAGTTGCCGCATTGAGGTACGCTGGTACGCCAATAAAAAACGCGCCGCATTTGCGGCGCGTTTTGCTTTCTACCGGGTGCTTCGATGTTGCGCTTACTGGCGCGCGAGCCGCGCGTTATCCGGCATCGGCATATTGAAGTTGGTGCGAAACGGATTGATGTCGAGGCCGCCGCGCCGCGTGTAGCGCGCGTAGACGGCGAGCCGATCCGGTTTGCACTCGCGCAGGATGTCCATGAAGATGCGCTCGGCGCACTGCTCGTGAAAGCCCGTGTGATTGCGGTACGAGATGATGTAGCGCAAGAGGCCCGCCTGATCGATCTGCGGCCCGACGTAGTGGATCTGCACGCTGCCCCAGTCGGGCTGGCCCGTCACCGGGCAGTTCGACTTGAGCAGATTCGAGATCAGCGTTTCCTCGACCGGCGCTTCGTCGAAAGCCGCTTTCAGGAGCGTCGGCTCCGGGTGATAAATCTCCGTGTCGAGATCGAGGCGATCGAGCGAGAGGCCTTCGAATTCCTCGAACGGGATCTTGCCGAACGCGCCCGGCTGCTCGAGCCTCACCGAAACCGATGCGCCGCAGGCCGCCGTCACGTCGCGTTTGATCGTGTCGCGCACCACGTCGGCGGATTCGAACGGCGTTTGCGCGAACGAGCCCAGATAGAGCTTGAACGACTTCGATTCGATGATGTTCGGCGAATCGGCGGGAATGAAGAACGTGGCGATCGCGATCTGCGGCTTGCCGCGCGCGTTGAGCCACGAAAGCTCGTAGGCGTTCCAGATATCGCTGCCGAAGAAGGGCAGTTGCGCGCCAATGCCGATCTGCTCGCGCGCGGCGGCACGCGGGATCGGGAACAGGAGCGAGGCGTCGTATTGCTCGGTGTAGGTGGAGGCCTTGCCGAGCGGAGATTGGTCGGGAGTCATGATGCGTTGGCTTCGGTAGCGAGATTGGTCACGCCGCTTGCCACGTGCCCGGTGGCCGTGACCGAGCGCGCGGATTCGCAGGTGCGGATCTGGTCGTCGAAGAAAAAATCGGGTTCGAACTCGCGCAGGAACGGGCCTTTGTCGAGTCCGCCAAGGAACATCGCTTCGTCGATCTCGATGTTCCAGGCCATTAGCGTACGGATTGCGCGCTCGTGCGCGGGCGCGGAGCGCGCGGTAACGAGGGCAGTGCGGATGCGCATCTGCGCGTTCGCGTCGGCGAGCTTCTGCAGACGGTTGAGCGCGGCCAGCAGCGGCTGCAGCGGGCCTTGCGCGAGCGGCAGTTCGCGGTTGTCGCGCTCGTGGCTCACGAAGGCGGAAAGGCCCTTGCTCTGGAAGATCTGCTCGGCTTCATCGGAAAACAGCACCGCATCGCCGTCGAACGCGATGCGAATCTCGTGCGCGTTGCGTTCCGCCATTGTCGCCGATTCCGGAAAGACGCGTGCGGCGGGGAAGCCGGCGTCGAGCGCGCTCTTCACGTCCGCCGGGTTCGCGGAGAGAAAGAGCGATGCGTTGAGCGGCTTGAGGTAGTGCCAGGGCTCGCGCCCGCGCGTGAACACGCCGCGCTGGATGTCGAGCCCGTGCTCGCGGCACGAACTGAACGCGCGCAAGCCGCTGATGGGATCGCTGCGCGAAAGGATCACGACTTCCACGTGATGCGCGCCGTTGTTCAGCGCGAGCAGCTTGCGAATGAGCGCGAACGCCACGCCCGGCCGCGCGGGCACGGTCAGGCGCTCGCGCTGTAGCGCCTCGTAGGCTTGCAGGTCGCCGCCCTCGAACACGTGGTTTTCCTCCTCGAAATCGAAGAGGGCCCGCGACGAAATGGCGACGACGAGTTTGTCGGAGAGCGAAACGGACACGATGGCGGCCAGTTAGGCGAGGAAGAGCCGGTACGCCGGATTGCTCGTCTCTTCCCAGTGCGGATAGCCGAGCGTGGCGAGGAAGCGGCGGAATTCGGCGTCCTCGGCG
>NZ_CAJMYW010000027.1:0-75696 GCF_905220165.1 Paraburkholderia sp. J10-1
GATGTAGATCCGCGGGTCGCCCGATGCGCTCGCAGCGGGAATTAAAGCCGACGGAATACCAGGCTCGCGTTGACGCCCCCGAAACCAAATCCATTGGAGATCGCATATTCCGTCGATATTCTGCGGGCCGATCCGCCGACAATGTCGATGCCGTCCGTTGCCGAATCAGGCTGCGTCAAGTTGAGCGTAGGCGGCGCAAGCTGGTCTCGCAGCGCGAGCACCGTGAAAATGGCTTCCACGCCGCCAGCGGCCCCAAGCAAATGTCCTGTCGAAGATTTGGTGGCTGATACGGCGGGACCTCGACCTGTTCCAAATATCGCCTTAATGGCCGCCAACTCACTGATGTCGCCTACGGGCGTGGACGTCGCATGGGCGTTCAAATGCCCGATCAGCCTGGGTTCAAGGTTCGCCTGCTGGATTGCCAGCTCCATCGCCCGACGTCCGCCGGCGCCGTCCTCGGGCGGAGACGTCATATGGTGTGCGTCGGCGCTCGTGCCATACCCCATCACTTCCGCAAGCGGAGTGGCGCCCCGCTGCAATGCATGCTCCAGGTCTTCTATGACGAGCATGCCGGCGCCCTCTCCCATGACAAAGCCGTCTCGCCCAGCATCGAACGGGCGGGACGCCTGAGCGGGTTGATCATTAAAACCTGTGGACATGGTTCTTGCCGCGGCGAATGCCCCCAGGCTGACGCGATCGATACAGGCCTCGGCTCCGCCACACACGGCAATATCGGCTTCGCCAGCGCGAATCAGGCGCGCTGCGTCGCCAATGGCCTGTGCGCTGGCAGCACAGGCAGTGACCGGTGCGCCCAGGGGGCCACGAAATCCGTGGCGAATAGATATATGGCCCGCCGCCATGTTGGCCAGGAAACTCGGAACGGTGAAAGGAGAAAGTCGCCTTGGACCCCGTTCGTCAGTAGTCCGGACGGCCTCCACAATCGCACCGAACCCACCTACGCCGGATGCCACGATTGTTGCTGTCCTTTGGCGGGCGCTTTCTGTTGCAGGTTGCCACCCCGATTGATTCAAAGCCTCTTGCGCCGCGGTCAACGCAAAGAGGCTGAAGCGGTCCATCTTCTTCTGGTCCTTGGGTTCCACCGCGAGAGCGGGATCGAATCCCCATGGGCAGTCTGATGTCAACACAGGCACGACGCCACCGACCTTCGATGCAATCCCTTCGGTGACGTCGCCAGGCAAACCGGCCAGGCCTGAATGCCCCTTCAAGAGGCGGTTCCATACGGATTCGACGCCACATCCCAATGGCGACACCATACCCATGCCAGTCACAACGATCCGTCTTGTGCTCAAACCATGCTCCCTTTTGACCGACGAAGAAACGCGCCAGAAATTGGCGCAACGCGCCATCTGACCGCTATCGCAAACTTCAGGCGTAGCAGAATTTCCCGATCAGTATAGGCGCAGGGCTAGCAGAGAACTGGCGCATCGCGCCAATCAATGTGCAAAATGCGCCATAATGGACGAACCATGAAATTGTCCTCGCAAAGCCCTCTCACGCTTTCCGCCCACTTCTTGCACGGGATGCTGCGCGTCATTCGTGCCCGTCACGGAGAAGGCGTAGCAGCACAAGCACTCGCCAGCGCCGCCATCCCCCTGTCCCTTCTCAATCAGCCTGACGCTCGAATGACACGTCAGCAATACGTCGCGTTGTACAGGACAGTCGCGGCGACGCTCGATGACGAGATGCTGGGACTATGGTCCAGGCCGATCCGGGGTGGCACGTTGAAGTACCTGATGCTCAGCTTGCTGGACGCGCCTACCGTGCTGGTGGCGTTCAATCGTTTTGTCCGCTTCTGGAATTTGTTGCTGGATGACTACCGGTTGCAGATATCAACGAAGAAGGATCTGGTGCGACTGGCTCTGGCGGAGCGAACGTCTGGCACACAGGTCACGCCACTTGGGCATGAGTTGATGATGAAGCTCGTTCACGGCATCGCATCATGGCTGCTTGGCAGGGAGATCAACCTCCATCGAGTCGAGTTCAGTTTCGCCAAGCCGAGGCATGTAGAGGACTACGCATTCTTGTTCCCAGGTCCAGCGCACTTTGATTCAGAGGCGACGAGCATTTATTTCTTGTACCAGGATTGTGCGGAGCCGTTCAAACGCGAGAAACACGAGCTATGGGAATTCCTGAAGCGTGCTCCCGGTGACTGGACATTCACCGCACTTCACTACGGATCCATTGTGGCTAAGACGCGCGAGTATCTTGAACAGAATATTGCGCAGCCGGTGACGATACAGGATCTTGCACAGGCGCTGCACACGTCTGTACGCACGCTCAACCGCAGATACGCAGAGGAAGGAACGCATTTCCAGCTGGTGAAAGACGGACTACGACGGGATATCGCAGTCCATCGGCTGACAAACTCGAACACGAGCGTGGCCGCGCTCGCATTTGATCTCGGCTTTTCCGACGCCACCGTTTTTTGCCGCGCATTTAAACACTGGACCGGCAGTAGTCCTACTGACTATCGCAAAGGCACCCGGCAGGGTGAATGACGTGGCGGTCCACACGCACAGAACAGCACTGCACGCCACGCCGTCCCAGGCGGGGGCGGCGTGGGACTCATCGCCTGACCAGGTCAGACGAAACCGCTTGTGACCCGCCAAAGAACACCGGCCTCAATCGAAGATCAGGCTTGTTTTGGCGCCGCTCGCTCGCGTTAGCGCGCGGCTGCCCTCGGGCCGAGGTAGTCGGAAGTGCGGCGACATTTCCTGACCACTCCTCCCACTCTAAATTCGCGCGCACCCGCTCGCCTCCATCACTTGATGGAGATCGACCAGAAATGCGCAGCATGGCGTGCCTGCATTGATCATGCCTGGACGGTTGGCTGGAGCGGGTGCCGCCGACGTTCGAGAGCTTCTCTTTCGACATCCTGAATAATCTCACCTCAGTTGGGTGCCGACGGTTTTGACCCTCCAATCTACAGATCAATTCGCTGCAAAGCGGCAAACGTCGATGGCCGCAGCGAAAGCGGGTGTTCGACTGGTTGATCGTGCGACTTTGCGCTTAAGATGAACTTCTGCGCGCATCACCTTGTGCACGCCCGCGAATGGCGGGAGCCAGGGCAGCGCCTGGATCAACGCCAACAGGTGTTTTCATCATGCATGCGAGCGTGCCCGCCGCGGTCGCCGGTCGTGCGGCTGCAATGAGGCCAAGGAGCGCGGCGCTGGCGACGTTTGGCCTGCCTGGCTGGTCGGCCCGGCTTCGCCACGCCTTGCTCGCAGCGGCATGCGCGCTGGGCGCGGCACCGGGCGCGCTCGCCGACACACCCGACAATACAGTCGATTCGGCCCACACGGCGGGCACCGTCACCACCGCGAGCCGCACCGGCCCCACCGTTTCGCCACGAGACGCCGCCGTGCGCCAGGTCGTGCTCGGAATCATCAGCTTTACGCACTGGCCGACGCCGCCTGGCCACCTGCACCTGTGCGTGACGGGCCGGCCCGACTACGCACAAGGCCTGGTCGACACGCTGCAGGCCGGCTCGACGCCGCTCGAGGTGCAGCATTTCCCCTTTGATGATTCCGCCCTTGGCGCAGCCTGTGAAGTCGTCTATCTCGGCGACCTGAACGGTGCCGAGAGACAGCGGGTCAGCGCCACCGTGGCTGGCCGCCCGGTCCTGACGATTGCGGAACACGATCCGACCTGCACCGCGGGCAGCATGTTCTGCCTGAATGTCGATGGCGAGCGCGTTACGTTCGACATCAATCTCGATGCCGTAGCGCGCAGCGGCGTACGCGTCCAGCCCAATGTCCTCAATCTCGCGCGGCGGCCGGTGACGCCATGAGACGGCCCACGCCCCCCGCTTTCCCTGCGCGCCCGACGCTGCAAAGCGTATTGCGCCGCGCGCATCTGCGTCTGGCGTTCGTTGCCGTCACGATGGCCGCAGTGTCGTTGATCATGGTCGCCGTGATCGCATTGCGTGCCTATGCCGGCAACAACCTGAACCTGCTGGCCCGCTCGCTCGCCTATACGGTCGAGGCGGCGTTGGTATTCGGCGACCGCATTGCGGCGACCCAGGCGATCGTGCTGATCGCCAAGGAAGAGGACGTGGCCGAGATCGTCGTCTCGGACAGCGCGGGTCGACCCTTCGCGGCATGGCAGTCGCCAGCCGCCAATGCGATCGCCAGGCTCGAGCGGTCGGTCGCCGACATTGCGCTGCCTGGCCCCGTCACCGTGCCGGTGGTCCACGACGGCGTCGTCGTCGGTTACGTCGAAGTGCGTGGCCAGGGGCACCAGTTCTTCGGTTTTCTGCTCGGCGGCGTCGGTGGCATCCTCGCGTGCCTCGCCGTTAGCGTGCTTGGCGCTTATGTCAGCTCGAAGCGCGTGCTGCGCAGCATCGTCGCTCCGCTGCACGCGCTGGCAGGCGTTGCCCACGCAGTGCGGCGCGAGCGTGCGTTCGAGCAGCGGGTCGAGCCCGCGGCAATCGCTGAACTTAACGAGCTCGGCAACGACTTCAACGCCTTGCTCGACGAATTCGAAGACTGGCAAAACACCCTGCGCCACGAAAACGCGTCGCTCGAACACAAGGCGACCCACGACGCGCTCACCGGCCTGCCCAATCGTTGGCAATTCGAGGCTCGCCTCATGCGTGCGCTCGACGAGGCCATGGTGACAAGGCAGCGCGTCGCCGTCCTCTATCTCGACTGCGACCGCTTCAAGGAGATCAACGACGGCCTCGGCCATGAAGCCGGCGATGCGGTGCTGATCGGTATCGCGGCGCGGTTGCGTACGCAGTTGCGCGAGGTCGATCTGGTGGCACGCCTCGGCGGCGACGAATTCGCCGTGATGCTGGCGCCGATGCGCGAACTGGCCAGCGCCACCCGTATCGCCGAGGACATACTGTCGAGCATGACACCGTCGATCACCCTGCCCGATGGCCGTACGGTGGCCACCATGATGAGCGTCGGGATTGCGCTGTATCCCGATCACGCGTGTGACGCGAACGGCTTGCTGCGGGCCGCAGATGCGGCGATGTACCGGGCCAAGCGAGCGCGGCCGGGCTCGTGGCAGTTTGCTGAAGGTGTCGCAGGACAGGCTTGACGTTATGGCATGGTCCACCAGCCGGATCTGTCGCAAGAATTTGCAACCGTGCGCGCAACGCCGGCGCGTTCGAGGGGAATGCGATGAAAAAACACTCGTCTCCTGCAGGTAGCTGGCGGATGGGCATCGGGAGCGCACTGCTCCTGTGTATGCTGCTTGGGGCCTGCAAGACGCCGCCGCTTTACCGTGGTCTGACGCAGACGCAAGTTCAGGCACTCACGTCGGCGGGCTTCGAGGAGACCGAGCAGGGTTTCGAGTTCGGCTCGACCGGACCCATTCTGTTCGACTTCGACCGCTATAACCTCAAGCCCGACAGCCGCAGGATTGTCGAGCACATCGGCCATACGCTTATGTCGGCGGGGCTGACCAGCGTGCGAGTCTATGGCTACAGCGACGCAGAAGGCGCGAATGCCTATAACTTCGAGTTGTCCAGACGCCGTGCGGAGGTCGTGGCGCTCGAACTGATCGACACCGGCCTGCCTGCCGGGGATGTCGAGATCATCGGGAAAGGTAAGCGTGATCCGGTGGCGGATAACCGCACGGAAGCCGGCCGGGCTCAAAACCGCCGGGTCGCGATTGTCGTCTCGCCACGCTGAGAGTCTATGGAAAATAACCGATTGCTCCAGTTCACGCAGACCTCATTCCCTGGCTGCCGGTTTCACGATGCCTTCCAGTTGATAAAGCTCGATCTTTCGATAAAGTGTGCTTCGCGAGACACCGAGCGCGCGTGCGGCTTGCGCGAGGTTACCGTGTGTATTGTGCACCGCGCGTGCAATGGCCAAACGCTCGGTTGCCTCGAGACTTGCCGCCTCGTCACGCAGCGAGGGGATGGCGCCGGACATCGAGATTTCGTCAAGCAATTCGACAGGCAAATCGTCGAGTGAAACGGCAGGTTCGCTGGACGTCAACAGCATATTCTCGATTACGTTGCGCATTTCCCTCACATTGCCGGGCCACGAGTAGGCACGCAGCACGGCCATCACCTCCGTGCCGAGTTGTCGTTCGGGGACACCATGGCGCAAGGCAAGCTTGCGGTTAAAGTGCTCGACTAGCAGATCGATATCGATGTCCCGTTCGCGTAGCGGCGGAATACGTAGGCGCGTAACACTGATCCGGTAATACAGATCGCGGCGAAAGCGACCGGACTCGACCTCTTCGCGCAGATTGCGATTGGTCATTGCCAGCAAGCGCACATCCACGCGGCGCGGTTGCGTATCGCCCAGGCGGTAAATGACGCCCTCTTCCAGTACGCGCAACAGAACGGGTTGAAGTTCGAGCGGCATTTCACCGATCTCGTCGAGACAAAGCGTCCCGCCGTGAGCCAGTTCGAAACGGCCGGGCCGCCCTTCCGTTGTCGCGCCGGTAAAAGCGCCACGCACGTGACCAAACAGTTCGCTGGCAATCAGTTCCTTCGATGCCGCACCGCAGTTATACGCGACAAACGGGCCGGTGCCGCCCTCTTCACCATGAATCGCGCGCGCGAACAACTCTTTGCCAACGCCCGTTTCACCCTCGATGAGCACCGGAACACGCCTGCTGGCAAGCTGACGCCCGCGATTGACGGCAGCCTGCATCGCGGAACTTTGCCCCTGGATTTGCGCGAAGCCGTTGCGCTGTGGATCAGCTTCGCCGCGACCGCCGAGTCGCACACTCACAGGCCGCGTCCTGGCCGGCACGACCAGCATCGCCCCAATCGGGCTGCCGTCGACGACGACAGGGTTGAACCATTCGGCGCTCAAGCCAGCGGGCAAATGCTGCGCCCAGTCTTCAACGGCAGAGGTCTCGCTCATGCCAGGAAAACGCTCGCCAATACCGACCGGCAACGTGACTCTGCCAGTGGTATGCACGAGCCGGCCACTGCGATCGATCGCGACCATCCCGGTCGCATCCGACGACGACACCCGCTGCAGGCAAAACGCCAGCAAACGCATATGTTCGCGAGCGGCCTGCTCGGCGAGCACCATTTCGATTTGACGCGCGGCGGTCACCGCCAACGTAAGATTGTTGATCTGATAAGTGGAAGGCGGCCCGGAAATATCGAGTACGCCGATCACTGCGCCCGTGCCCGGCTCGCAAATTGGCGCGGCCGCGCAACTCCATGCCTTGATGCCTTCGCAGAAGTGCTCCGACGCATGAATATAGGTCGGCTCGCGCGTAGCCAGCGCGGTGCCGATACCATTGGTGCCCGCACTGCCCTCGCACCAGTCGCCGCCAATCGTCAAATGGATTTTTTCGCCGGCCGCCTGCGTGCGCAAATCGCCGGCTGCTTTCAGGATGACGCCGTCCTGATTCGTGAGCAGCAAGATTGAATGTGAATCTGCGAACAGGTCGGCTGTGACAGTGAACAGGCGATCAGCCGCGGCCAGCAGATCGCGATGGCGCCAGAGCAGCGCCGCGACTTCGTCGCCATGTACCGCGATAGGCGCTGAAACCGCAGTCGGACTCACGCCTGAGCGCAAGCTGCGTTGCCATGAGTCGATGAGCGCCGGGGGAGCGGAAGTCGAGGATTCGCCCGCCAGAAAGCGCTCCCAGGCGAGCATCGTGCCCCGATCGGAGTGACGGAGGTTAGCGCGCTGCGCGTTGGCCACGATGCCACGCATCGCAGCCTGATGACCAGGATCCGACATGCTGCCAAGCTGATGTCTCCTCGCCACAACGTCCTCCTGGGCGATGGGTCAACGCGGAGCCGGGCCCTGCGGCCGGCTTCGTCATGACTAGCTAGAATATTGTGGCTGGACGAATCTTGCCGACTTCTATTTTTCAAACCCAGCAGCGAACGCGCTCGCAGTATATGCCTGAATTCTCAGCAAGTCTTTTGGGGGAAACACGGTCAGCAAACCGCGTACCCCGCCTTGCCTGGCGCTTTCGTTAATCTCTTTGTCACGCGTTTGTCAGCTCCCCCAACCGGGAATGCCAACGCCACATGTTTGCAGCACCAGCACGAGGTTGAACGATAAAACCACCAGCGCGGCCAAGGTGGCGATGACCGTCGTAACAGTGCGATTTGCGTAGTCGCCCATCACTGCATCGCAACGCGTAAACCACAGCAAGGCCGCCATCGGCAGCGGCAGCGCGAGACTCAAAACCACCTGACTCAAGATAAGTGCACGGGTTGCGTCGACACCGAGCGCCACCACGGCGAACGCGGGCACCATTGTGACGGCTCTGCGCAACCACAGCGGAAATCTGAAACCGACAAACCCCTGCATGATCATCTGGCCCGCCATGGTGCCCACCACCGAACTGGATACGCCCGAAGCAATCAGCGATATCAGAAAGATGCTCGCCGCGCCTGCGCCGAGCAGCGGCGCAAGCGTGCGGTACGCGTCCTGGATTTCAGCGACCTCGGCATGGCCATGATGAAACGCACTCGCAGCCATGATCACCATTGCCATATTGATGACGCCGGCAATGCTCAGCGCGACCATCACTTCGAGGTTCGAAAACTTCAATAGTTGCTTACGCTCCTTTCCGCTGCGCGCGACCACGCGATTCTGAGTCAGGGCCGAATGCAGGAACAACGTATGCGGCATGACCGTTGCACCGACGATACCGACCGAGATCGTCAACGCATCCCTGTCCGGCAGGCTCGGCGAAAACGCATGGAACAGAACGCTCGGCCAGACCACCGGCGCGATGAACAACTCGGCGAGATACGAGAGGCCAATGACGCCCACCAGTGCGCCGATAGCGAGTTCAAGGGGCCGAAACCCGGCGCTTTCGAACAACAGGAGTCCGTACGTCACCAACGCCGTAATCGCCATTCCCACGAGCAACGGCAGATGAAACAGCAATGCGAGCCCGATCGCGCCGCCGAGAAATTCGGCCAGATCGGTGGCCATGGCTGCGATCTCGCTCGCCCCCCACATCAACAGCACAACCGGTTTAGGGAACCGTTCCCGACACAATTGCGCGAGGTTTTTACCCGTGACAATGCCAAGTTTCGCCGACATCGCCTGAAACAACATGGCCACGAGGTTCGCCAGCACCACCACCCACAGCAACGTGTAGCCGTATCGGGCGCCCGCCTGAATATTCGTCGCGAAGTTGCCGGGGTCCATGTAGGCCACGGAAACGACAACGGCCGGACCGGCAAACGGCAGCAGCTTCAAGGCGCCACGACGGCGCCCTTCCAGCACCGCTCGCGCAGCAAGCATCGTGCGGGCAGTACTTGCCCCCGACGTCGCCAGGCTCTCTGGTCGAACGCGATCATCCATGCGTGCGCTCCCGTTGTTCCCGCGATTCGCAGGAGCGCCCTCCCGGGCAGGCAGGTATGGCGATCACGCTATGGCTTTGAGGATCGCACTGGCAACGCCGTGCATCAACGCAGCGGTCGTTGCGCTCACATCGCATAGCAAAACCGAAAGCCCACACAGCGTGATGCTCCAACCCAGCGTGACCTTGAGCACGCGCATCGTGGGCATCGCGCCAACATGCCGGACCGTCGTCGCAGTCGCACCGAAGTGACGGCTGGTATCTCTCGCCATTGTTCGTCTCCCCACGGCGGCGCCTGCCCGGTCTGCGCGGGCCGCGGCCATGCCAGACCGGCCTCCGGATACGGAAAGCCGGCTACGCCAGTCTTGTCTTCTATGCCCGGCCGAGCCGCTCGGCGCCTGCGCCCAACGCGGGGCCGGCGGTCGGATCGATCGTCTCCGGCTTTTTGGCGATCAGCGTCTGGGTGGTGAGAATCAGCCCTGCTACCGAGGCCGCATTTCGCACCGCACTGTAGCTGACCTTGACCGGATCGATGATGCCGGCTTCGGCGAGGTTCACGAAGGCGCCGCGACGCGCGTCGAGCCCCATTCCGGGTTTTGCGCGTACCGCTGCGCTGACGATCGCCGCGCCGTCGAGGCCGCAATTCGTGGCAATGTGAAAGAGCGGCTTTGCCAAGGCGCTTTGCAAGAGCCGCGCACCTTGCTGCACGCTGCCATGGCTACGCGCGATGACACCCTCCAGTTCGGACGAGACCTGCAGCAAGGCCATGCCGCCACCCGGCACGACACCTTCGGCAATCGCCGCGCGCGCCGCGTGAATCGCGTCGTCGATCAGATGCAGCCGGCGCTTCTGTTCGACCGGGGTTGCGCCACCCGCGAGAATCAGCGCGGTGCCGCCCGACAGCTTGGCGAGCCGCACCTGAAACTTGTCGCGCTCGACATTCTCCGGCGCCATCTCGTACTGGCGCGCCACCTGTTGCCGGCGCGCTGCTACTGCCGTGGGATCGCCGCCACCTGCAGTGATGATGGTCTGGTTCGACGAGATGCGTACCTGGCGCGCGCTCCCCAGGTCGCCCAATTGCGTGGCTTCGAGCTTTCCGCCCAGGTCGCGGGCAACGACCTTGCCGCCTGTCACGATGGCGATGTCTTCGAGCATCGCCTTGCGCCAGTGTCCGTACTCCGGTGGATGAATCGCCGCTACGGGCATGCCGCCGTTGTCGCGCCATGCGAGCAGCGTCATCACGCAGGCTGGCGCCACCTCTTCGGCGATGATCAGCAGCGGCCGTTTGCTCTGCGTCGCGAGGGCCTGCAGCGCGGCCACTTCCTCCTGCGACTGCAGCCGCTGATCGGTCATCAGAATGAGCGGGTTGTCCAGCACCACCTGCATTCTTTCGATGTCGGTCACCATGTGATGAGACAGGTAGCCGCGATCGAACGCCATCCCGTCCACCACTTCGAGACGGGTTTCGACGGTATTGCCGTATTCCACATCGACGATGCCGTCGGCGCCCACGCGTTCCAGTGCTTGCGCCACAAGGTTGCCGGTAAACTCGTCGTTGGCTGCCACCACAGCCACGGCGCGCACTTCGTCGCTGCTGCGCAGGGGCGTTGCCGAGCGCTTGAGCGAATCGATTGCCTCTTTGACGGCCAGTTCCAGCCCCTGCACCAGTTCGACCGGGTTGGCGCCCTGCGAGAGGCACGCGAGGCCCTCCTGAACCAGTGCGTCGGCGAGCACAGTCGCGGTGGTCGTGCCGTCACCGGCGACTTCGTTGGTCTGCCTGGAGACTTCGCGCACGACTTGCGCGCCAATGTTCTCGAATGGATCTTCGAGCTCGATCTCGCTGGCAATGCTCACCCCGTCGCGCGAGATGATCGGCGAGCCGATTGGCCGGTCGATGATCGCGTTCATTCCACGCGGGCCCAGCGTGCCTCGCACTGCCTTGGCCAGTTTCGCGATACCCCGACCTAGCGCCATGCGCGCTTCGTCGTCATGCAGCATGATATTCGGCATGATCCTGTCCCTCCTGATCCGGTTAGTTCTGGTTGCTCTTGTTTACTCTGCTGCGCGAGGCGCCTCTCGTGCAGGCGCGAACGACCCGCCGGGCTTCGCATCGCGAGTGCGCACGAAGTGCACCGGTTTGATCTCGACTGCCGGTGCGGATGTGCAACCCTCGCCGTAGCGGGCAGCCAGCAGACCGCGGCAAAGCGCGCCGTTGAATTCGGCATTGACGCCGACCCTTCGCAACGCTCGCAGGTATGCGCCTAGCTCGTCTGCAACCAGCGCTTCACCTTGCGCGTCGACGAATGCCAGCGCCTCTTCCTGCTCTGCTTCGGCATTGGCACCACGCCCTGCAACGAATCGCCGCTCGACGTATCGCGCTACGAGCCGCCACGTTTTCTCATCGTCCGTGCTCTCACCTGCCAGCTCTGACAACTGCGCCATGCTCAGGCACACCAGCTTTGCGGGCTCGTTGCCTTGCCCCAGCAGCCAGCTTAAAAGCGCCTCCTGCCGCCGCTGGAAAGCCTTGACGAGAAAAATGCGCCGTACGTCCTCCACCTCGCCATTGGCCTCGCCGCCGAAGGTCTGCTGGAACGATCGTCCGGCGGCTACACCTCGATTGATTTCGGCGGCGTACATATGCTCGTCGAGCGTAATAGTGATGTTCGTCGCCCATGGCAAGCCCGCTATCGCCCGCCGCATGTCGTCGGCCATCAGGTAGGCGAAATTCGCCGCGCACCAGTAGGTCGGCAAGCGGAAACCGATCGACACACAGCCGCCCTCGACCTCGACCGTGGTGACGAACCCCAGCTCCGTCACCGACTCGTCGAGTTCAGGGTCAGCAACCGTCGCGAGCCGGGACCAGACCTCGGCGACGCGGCCCGATGCGACCTCCGCCCCGATTGCGGCCGAAGCTTGCACAACGAGCGGCGTGCTCATGCGCCTGCCGCTGCCGGTTGCCGGACATCCTCCAGCAAGGCCTTTTGCGCCTCGACATCGATGCCATACAGGCGCGCCGCGTTGAGCCCGAGGATCTTTTTCTTGGCCGTCAATGACAACTGCACACCGGTTTCCTTGCTGACCGACTCGGGCAATTCGAAGGCCATGAATTTTTCGATCAGCCATTTCGGCGACCAGATGCCGTAGTCGCTGCCGTAAAGAATCTTGTCCTCGCCGATCCAGAACAGCAGCTCCGAGATCACATGCGCGAAGTATTCCGGCCGCGTATGAATGAACGGCAGCACCACGGCGAGGCCGCCGTAGACGTTCGTCTCCTGGGTCGCGATCCAGCAGAAGTCGTCGAGTCGCGGCAAACCACAGTGCTCGACAATGAAATTCAGGTTCTGAAAACTGGTCGCGGCATCGTCGACATCGGCCACGTCGAACGCGTCGCGATTCAGCGGCAGAATCGTCGGTCCCTTGTGAACGTGGATGTTCTTGATCCCCAACTTCTCGCAGCGTTCGAAATAGCGTTGCACACCTGGGTCCGACAGCTTGTAGCCTTTGCTGTCGCCGCGCCATTCCGCCGTGTAAAGCTTGACGCCCTGAATCTTGTAGAGCGACGCAAGCTCCTCGAGTCGATCGAGGCCGGCTTCCCCATCGCGTGGATCGAACGCACCGTTGACGATAAAACGGTGCGGATACTTCTTCTTCAAGACGTAGTTGGCCTCGGTCGTGTTGAAGCCGTTTTTGTAGAAGTCGGTCAGATACGTTGGCTGACAGATCGCCATGTCGTCGTAACCCGTGACGAAGAGGTCGTCGACCATCGCCTCCTCGCCGTATTTGTCGAACTTCTCCTTGGGCCACAGATACTCCTTGGGGCTCAGGTTCGAGTGATACGCATAGAAGCAGTCAATGAATTGCTGGCCGTGCACGTTCTTGACGTTGGCCTTGCTGCCGTCCCATAGATGAACGTGGCCGTCGATGATGAAGACTTCTTCACCGTCCGTGGTTCGATACATGGCATTCGTCTCCTTGGTTGTACGAACGGCCCTTCGCCATAGCGGGAAACGGGCCGTATGGTTGGATCGGGGGGTGTTCGCTCACTCGTAAGCCATCGCATCGTCCATATTGCCGAACAGCACGACCGTCTCGTCGTCGATCATCACCATGCGCCCGTAATGGGTCGAGGTGGAAATCTCGAACAGATGCGGCGTCATCTCGCGGCCTAGCGCTTCGCTGATTTCGCCCATCTTGAACTCGATCTTGCCCTGGCCGTCGATGCGAATCATCGCTGGCAGATACGTCACCGTGATGCCCGGTTTCGCAGCCATCAGTTCGGCGATCGCGCGCGCCTCGACGCTATCGTTCATCGTCACACCGCATTGGTGCGAGATGGTCTGCTCGAAGCGGACGTCCTTCATCGACTTGAAAATGTTGTCGGTATGCACTGACATTGCGTACTCCTCTGCGCGGTGGATTCGAATGGTTCGAGCGGCGCTCAAGCGCGGATCGACGAAGGAAAGTGAACGCCGATCTCTCTCGCGATCATCTCCGCCCGTTCTATCGCGCTGTTCAGACAGTCGTTGAACTGGGCCGTTTTCACGTGCGGAATCGACCAGATCGGCTGCAACTGCTTCGCAGCGGCCAGAGCCAGCACGCCGTGTTCCTCCAGCCACGCGCCGAACAGCTTGCGATTGGCTTCGCCGTACTGCGGGTCGTTCGTGAGCATATGGAACAGTTCGACCGCGTTGGCCAGATTGCGCTCGTAGTCGCCTTCCGCAGCCGACACGACGGTCGGCGTCAGAAAGTCGTTTTGCGCCGCTGCGACCTGCATGATGAATCCGCTGCGAAACAGGTCTGCAACGAGCGGTTCGAACACAACGTTCACGGCGAAGTACTTCTCGAGAAAGTCGGTGGCCCCGCCGATGGCTTCCACCGCACGACGCGTGTCCTGCCAGATGGGATCGCTCAGCCAGTGCTGCTTGCCCGCATCGAGGTCGAGATTGGGCAGGTCGAGCGCGATCTCACCCAGGTAGAGTGTCAAATCCTGAGCGAAGCGCAGTTTGTACGACGCATTGGTCAGGATCGCGCTATTGATCATCTGCGTGTAGCCGTAGCGCTGCGCATGCATCGTGGAGGTGCCCAAACCGAACTCGGCATGCTTGTATGCGCCCAAATGCGCTTCCAGCACCTTGATCCACGTTTTGTCGAAGCGCTTGACTGCCCCGGAGCGCCGCGCGTTCTGAATCGCGCCGCTGATCATCCCGACGATGGTCGACTGACGCTGGTAGTGCGTGCGCTCCCACTCTTCGTCGACGGCGCGGAACTTGTGCCAGTCCGAGCTTTTGGCAGCCGTCCACGTTTGCGAATATGTCGGCGTGCCGTCGGCGAATGAAAGAATCCAGTCTTGCAGCAGATAGCGATGCGGATCGGGCTGCACGTCTACGGTCATGTCTTCGTAGTGGCTGGCCTTGCGGCCCTTCGGCTCGAAGTAGTTGTACTTGCGGCTGTCCCAGCCGGCAAACTGGGCCGCGCCGGCCGCGCCCGATTTCACCGGCGACTGCTCTGCCAACGTACTCATGTTAGTCCTCCTTCACGTTTCGGTTATGGACATCCTGTCAGCGAACCGCCTGCGTAAACTTGTCGAAATACAGCCGCTCGGGCGCGACACCGGCCATTTGAAGAACCGGCATCACCGCCTCGATCATGGGAGTGGGGCCGCACGCGTAGGCGTCGATCTCACCCGCGAGCGCTTCCTCTCGCAGGGTGCGCCCGACCACCTCGTGGATAAAGCCGGTCTCGCCCGTCCAGCCGTCATCCGGTTCGGCGTTCGAAAGCGCCGGAATAAAGCGGAAATCCGGCAGCCTCTGCTCCAGGTCCGCGAACTCGTCGAGATAGAACAGATCGCGCCGGCTGCGCGCACCGTAGAAAAAGCGGATGGGGCGCTCCTCACCGCTTTGCACGTGATCGCTCAGGATCGACCACAGCGGCGACATGCCTGACCCTCCGCCGACGAGCACCATGGGTCCAGGCTGATCCTCGCGCCGGAAGCAGGTGCCGTACGGGCCCTTCGCAATCAGCCTGTCCCCTGGACTGAGCCCGCCATCCAGTTGCGACGAGAACGCCCCGTTGGGATACTTCTTGATGATGAATTGCAGCGTCGATTCACCGTCGGGCGTATTGGCCATGGAAAACGATCGCGTGATGCCCGCGCCCGGAATCGTCAGGTCGACGTATTGCCCGGCCCAGAAGCGCAAAGGCCTCGAAAGCTTCACCTCCAGCAGCCTGATGTCGTGCGTGAGCGCCGTGATCTTCGTGAGCGTCGCGTCATATTCGCTGACCGCGATCGAGCGGCGCATCAGGTCTTCGTCGTAGTTCAGCAGTTCGACGGTCAGATCGCTATAGGCGAGCGTGCGGCATAGCAGGATATGGCCGGATTCGCGTTCGTAGTCGGGCAGCGCGAAGGTCGAATACTTCTTGAGTTCGACATCGCCTTCAATGAGCAGCGACTTGCAGCTGCTGCACTGCCCCTCCTTGCATCCATGCATCACCGCGATGCCTTGGCGAAACGCGGCGTCTAGCACTGTTTCGCCTTCCGCCACCGACATCTGCACGCCGACTGGCTCGAAGTACACGGTATGGAATATCTTGTCGTCGCCCTGGTCCGCCATCTCGCGCCTCGTTTCTTGCGTGTCGCTCATCGTGTGCTCCTCATCCGTCCGGCGGCAAACTGCGCGCCGCCGGACCGGACGCCCTGGTCAGCTCACCGGATTGATCTTGAAGCCGGCGCGATACTCGGCGATGTGTTTCTCGCGCTGTTCCGGCGTCATGCCCCGCAGCAGGACAAGCGGGCTCTGGATCGTGTAGCCGCGTACATGGTCGAGCGTCCACATTTGCCGGTCGTCGAAGCGCAGATGCGGTTGCGGCACGAGCGTCTTGCCGTCGCTGCGCACGAAGCCCAGATCCTTGATGCAATCGGCGAGATCCCAACCGTGGTAGCACTCTTCCCATTGGCGGCGCCCGCTGAAGCGCCCCATTGCCGGTGTCGGTCTGCCTTCGTATTCGTCGGCGAACGCGACCTTATGCGTCCAGCGGCACAGCTCCGAGCAATAGGTGTACAGCTGGCCGTCGACTTCATCGACCACGAAGTCTTCGCGAATCAGGCAAGGCACGAGACAACTCCAGCAACGGTGTGGATAGACGTACCCGTTTTCCTGATCGAACAGCATGTTGGTTTCGCCCGGCACGCTCTTCTTCGCATACCACTTCCAGTAGTCGCCAAATTCGGCGTACCAGCCGGGGTACTTGTGCTCGAACCATTCGAAGTCTTTTTCGGTCTGTGCTTCGATGCGCCAGAAGTTCACCGGCCAGCCCACTGAGAAGAACTGCGCGACCTTGTGAACATAGTTCTGCTTGACGATGCGATCCCAGGCAGCAGCGACGTCATCGTGATGAATCTTGATGCCGTACTTTTCCAGCGGCAGCATGTAGGTCCGGTAGTAATCCTCGTAGATCCACCGGTGCCACAACTCGGCGTACGATTCCTTGTTCTTGTCGCGGTCCGTGGTGCCGTATTCGATGAAGGTGCCAATCGCGGCGTCGACGATCGCATGGTTCTGCCAGAATGCGTAGCGCAGATCGCGCTCGAGCAGGAGATGGTTGTCCGGATCGTTGATGATCGACATGACCAGAGAGTGGCCATTGCCGATATGGCGGCTTTCATCCGACTGCACGGAAAGGAATACCGTCGGCAATGCATAGTCGCCGTTGCGGGCAGCCTCCGAGGGCATCGCCACAAACAGCGTATTCGTGAACGCCGTTTCGGCCACCACCTGCAGGAACACGTTGGCAGCCGTCACCGCGTCGCCAGTGAGGAAGCCCTCGGCGAACTGGCGGCCGATCGTGGTGGCATAGCACTTGCCAAACGCGGCTTCCGTAATATCGAACCCGGCCGGATCGATGTAGTTTTCCATGTACCACTTTTTCAGGTTCATCTGGATCGTGGAGTGCCGGAACTCGTCGACCATCTGCATCGTAAAGCCGGTGCGCAAATCTTCGCCGGGCGCGAGCCGGCCGAGCATCGCCATTGAACGCGCAGCCGAGATTTCGGGGAACGGAATGATCGCGAGGAACAGCTTCATCCATTCCACCCAGCGGGGCTCGACGTTGCGGAACATGTCGCCGCGCAATGCCGCGTCGAGTGCGCCGTACACGCGGTTATCCTTCTCCTCCTGCATCGGGAAATAAGAGCGCAGCACCTGTTTCATCGGGTCGCGTGGCGCCTTGCTGATCTTGTAGTCCGTCGGGAAGGTCATGGCTTCCTGGACGTAACTCGGAGTCCAGCCAAGATCGGCAACGCGGCGCGCCGCTTCGCCAATGCTGATACCGCGCTGGGACGTGATCTTGTTGAGCGTTAATCCATCAGACATTGAGCTCTCCTGGTTTCATTTCGATAACTGCCGCAATGCGACGCTTCGGGCAGAGCCGGCTAGCGTCACGACCAGAGTCAACAACGCGGGCGGGCCGTCTCGTTGGCAAGCGAAAAGGTCGGAGAAAAATCGAAGTGCAGGCCTGCTGGGCCTGACTTCATGATCGTGTCTCCTGCTGTTTTCGTTTTGCGCTTCTTGACGTCAACGCTTTCGGATTGACCTGTGCTTATAGAGCGATAAGCGTGCCAGACGTCGTTATTTCTTCCGGGTCAAGCCTGGTAATGGGCACAGACGCTTGCTATAAAATCTCGCAGTGCGCCATGTTTTGTTCTGCGACAAAGCCGGTTCACGATGCTGTCCGATATTGGGACGTCCGGTTGAATCGATTCTTAATGTAAATTCGGATACCTTATTGAATGAAACGAATATCGAAGTACGGTGCGTGGCACATCTACCGGGCTACGTCACCTTGGCTTTCAGTGGCAAGAATCGCGCTTTGACCGCTATTTCCGGGGGATTTTCCTTCAGCGACAAAGCGTGCCGTGAGGATGAGCGCCCCTAGTGCGAAATCCTTGCCGTACGCCTCGATCATCTCGTCCGCCATCGCGCCCAGGCGCTCGAAGTATTGTTCCCTGGAAGTGAGTCCGGTATTCATGGTCGTCTCTCTTTGAATATGTGGGAGGGAGCACTGCCGGCTTACCTGCGCCGTCCGAAGCGAAACAATTCTTCCGGCAGAAACACCAGCGCCAGCTCGCCCGCCTCGGTTCCCAGCGCGAGGCGTCGACCGTCCGGCGCCCAGGCGATCGCGCTTACGGCACGGTTGCCCGAACCCTTGATGAGCAAGATGTCGCTGCTGCCTGGCTGACACAGCAATACCTCGCCGCTGTGATACGCGACGGCTATGAGCGGATGAACGGGATGGCAGGCTGCGATGCTGACCGGCGTCTTGCCCGCGATACCGCATTCATGCGGCTCGTCATTGGCTCTGGGCGGATCGAACCGCCAGCACACCGCGCGCATGCCGCCGCTCGTGGCGAGAAAGCGGCCATCAGCGGAAAACGACAACGAACGCGGCTGCCCGGGGTAGCCGCCCATGTCGATGTCCGCGCCATCGGGCAGCCGCCAGCCGTGCAAGGCGTTTTCCTCCATGCCGGTCACGAGATAGCGGCCGTCCGGACTCCACACCACGTTGCGGTGATAGCCCGGCCACACAAGCTGACGCTCGCGCAGCGTGTCGGCCGCCCATAGCGTGACGCCGCCGTGATGCGAAATGGCCAAACGCTTACCCGCTGGGTCGAACGCCATGAAGGTCGCCGATCCCGGCAGCATCAGACACGCGGGTTTCGGTCCCAGCCAATGGACCCTGCGGCCGCTGGCATAGGCTCGGCCACCGACCGGACTCGCCGCCACCCGGTCGATCCATGCTCCGGCCTCATGCGCGACGAGTTCGCTCGTGCCATCGAGCCGCAGATGGACGAGGCGTCCGTCGTCGCCACCGCTGAGGAATCCCCCACCGGGGTCGGCGGCAAGCGCCAGGCACGTGCCCTCGTGCACGCTGAAGCGCGCGAGCGGCGCAGGCGGCGCTTGCGCCTGCACGAACTCGACGCCGCCGCTCTCGCGTGGCTTGAGTCGAGGACCGCCCGGCCAGCCACCCGTGGCGAGCGCAAGCGTGCCGTCGCCCAGCGCGAATCCAGCGCATTGCCCCGACGTGTCCCACACGACATCGACGACAGGCGCGTCGCTTTGCCAGCGCGCCCCAAGCAGATCGATCAGAAATTGCGGCGCGTTCATGCGTCGATCTCGCAGTATCGAATGCTTTCGCGCAAGTCGCGCTGGTCGAGATGGCGGCCGATAAATACCAGGCGGCTATCGCGCGGCTCGCCGTCTCGCCACGGTCGATCGAAGGCGGTATCCATCGTCATGTGCACGCCCTGAAACACAAAGCGGCGCTCCGATCCGGCGAGATCGACAATACCCTTTGCACGCATCAGGTCCTGGCCTTGCTCGGTCACCAGTTGCTGCAGCCAGGAGAGAAAGCGTGTTCGTTCGAGCGGCCGCTCGACACGCAGCGATACGCTATCGATGCCGTGGCTATGGTGGCCTTGCTTGACAGTCGCGCCAGCGCGAAACGGCACCGCTCGATACGTCCGCTCGCCGCGCGGCGCGTCGCTGCCTTCACCCGGCGACGCGACAAGCTGCAGGCGCTTGAGATCGAACGCGCCGCGATCGAGCAGCGCGGCAAGCGGGATTTCGCAGCGCACACTGGTCAACCATTCGGCAGTCGGATTGATGCGCCGCACGGCGTCCCGCACCGAAGCGAGACCCGCCGCATCGACAAGGTCGATCTTGTTGACCAGCACGATGTCGGCCTGCGCGAGCTGCTCCGCAGCCTCACGGCTGTCCGCGAGGCGCGCGGCCAGATGCGCCCCGTCGGCTACGCAGATCACGCTGTCAAGCCTCGTGCGCTGGCGGATCTCATCGTCGATAAAGAAGGTTTGCACCACCGGCGCGGGGTCGGCCAAACCGGAAGTCTCGATCAGAATCCCGTCGAAGCCATCCTTGCGCTTGACCAGCGACGACACCACGCGAATCAGATCGCCGCGCACCTTGCAGCAGACGCAGCCATTATTCAATTCGATGACCTCGTCCTCTGCGCCGACGACGAGGGCCCCGTCAATGCCGATGGCCCCGAACTCGTTGACGATCACGGCATAGCGCCGGCCGTGCTGCTCGCGCAGAATGCGATTGAGCAACGTGGTTTTGCCAGCGCCGAGAAAACCGGTGAGCACGGTAACCGGAATGCGGTTCATTGCCAGCCCCCTTGTGTGCCAGACGTCATTCGGCTGTCGAGGCGACCCAGTTCGCTTTCAAGCCGATCCCGCTCGGATTCGATCGCCCGCAACGCGCTTTCGGCCTCGCGAAAACGCCCGCGCAATTGCTCGATATGCGCCGCTCTTTCCGGTGAGGCGCCATCGCGCTCTTCGCAGGCGAGTGCGCATGCCAGTTCGATCTCTGCGCCCGCGCGTCGGCTTTCCCCGCGCAAATGGCGGGAATTCAGTTCGGTTAGCGCAATGATCAAATGCATGCGCTCGAAAAGCGAGGCTGCGTCGCGCTCCATGGTCACGGCATTCTCCACGCTGAAGTCGTCCCGTCGAAACCGTTACGGAATCAACACCGCCCGCCCTTTGACCTTCCCGTGATGCAGATCCTTGAGCGCCTGGTTCGCCTCGCTCAAGCGATACTCCCGTGTGGACAGGTGGACGAGTCCACGATCGGCGAGCGCCATCAGTTCCACGAGTTCGGGATACGTGCCGACCAGATTGCCGACAATGGTCTTCTCGCTGGTGATCATGTCGATGGTCGGTAATTCGATTTTTCCGCCATAACCCACGATGTAATAGAAGCCGCCGTTGCGCGTCATGGCGAGACCTTTGGCGATCGCGTCTCCTTCGCCAACAAAATCGATGACGGCTTCCGCGCCATTGCCACGGGTAAGTTCCAGGACGTGTTCGACTTCTTCTCCGCCGCCCTTGACCGTGTGATGCGCGCCGCACTCCTTCGCAAGCTGCAGCGCAACATCGGAGCGATCGACCACGATGATTTCAGCCGCGCAGAGTGCCTTTAAAACCTGAATGCCAATATGCCCGAGGCCTCCGGCGCCGATCACGACGGCAAACTGGCCAGGCAGCAAATGGCGCGAGGCTTTTTTTGCGGCGCGGTATGCGGTCAAGCCAGCGTCCGTATAAGGCGCAACGTCCTTCGGTGCGAGCGATTTCGGCAACTGGATCAGCGAGCGCTCGCCCGTTAGCAGATACTGCGCGTAGCCACCGTTCGCGTTGATACCGGGAAAGCGGCTGTCCGTGGCGTGCATATCGTCACCGCGCCGGCAAGCGAGACAATGTCCGCTCGTCACCAGCGGATGGCAGATGACCGGATCGCCCACCTTCACACTCTCCACGCCGCGCCCCACCTCTTCGACCCAGCCGGCATTTTCATGACCCATGATGTAGGGCAGCGCCACATCGACCTTGCTGCGCCAGATGCCTTCCACGACGTGCAGATCGGTGCGGCACACACCCGCACCGCCAATCCTCACGACGACATCGGTGGGCCGCACGATCTTGGGATCGTCCACCTCTTCGTAGCGCACGAATTCTTCGCGAGTCAGCGACTCATCGTACTGATGCAGCACGGCAGCTTTCACTTTTTGTCTCCTCCGTTCAAGAATGGCCGGACAATGCACGAGCCATCGGGGCTAGCGTTGTTGCGCACGTCGAGAGCCGGTTACGCAATGTCCATGCCAAAAGAAATAGAAAGCACCGAAGCCGTCCGCAGTCGATGCGCTGGCTTAGAGAAGATGTGTCACCTGCAGCGGCGAACCAGCGGACCACCCAGCGAACCCGCCGACCAACTGTCGCAAAATCGGACGCTCAACGAGCGTGAGGATCGACAGGGTGTCCGAAAATGAGACGCGCCCAGCGGAAAGTGCGTGCACGACGACGCCGAACGCAGTGGCATTCGAGGGTAAGTCCCGACACCGATTTAGCCGGCCATTACCTGCCATCCGTTCGCGCGCCTAAACTGACATCACTGCGCACAACGCAAGCCACCCGCAGTGGCCACCGCCGCAGACCGAGGAGACAACGCATGCCCAAGCTTGTTCACACGATGATTCGCGTGCAGGACCTGTCGCGCTCGCTCGACTTCTACGACAAGGTTTTCGACTTCAAGGTCTCGCACCGGCTCGACTTCCCCGATTTCACGCTCGCCTATTTGCGCAACGACGAGGCCGACACGGAAATCGAACTCACCTGGAACAAGGGACGCGCCGATCCGTATTCGCACGGCGACGGGTACGGCCATGTAGCCTTCGTCGTCGACGACGCAAAGGCCGATCGACAGCGCCTTCTCGACATGGGTCTAGCGCCAAACGACCTGCGCGAATTCCACGCGGACGACGGCTCGCTGATCGCCCGTTACTTCTTTATTCAGGACCCGGACGGCTACAAGATCGAAGTCCTGGAAAGGCATGGCCACTATCGCTAGCGGCCGTGCGCAGGGCCGCGTTTGTTTGATGCATGGCATGAGACCAACACAGGAGACAACAATGAGCCCCACGATCATACCGATAGCGCACGAACCGGACGCGCACGCGGTGGAAAGCGCAATGCGCATCAAGCTCACGCGGCGCGAGTTGCTCAAAGGCACGGGAGTCCTGACGGGCACGCTGGCGCTGACTTCCACGCTCGCGATGTTCGCGCCCAGCCGGGTCTGGGCCCTCGAGCTTCAGGGCCTCGACACGCACCAGGGCGACGTCCTGCTCGCGTTCACGCGCCAGCTCTATCCGCACCCCACACTCGACAATGCGGTCTACGCGCTCGTCGTCAAGGACCTCGACGCAAAGGCGCAAAAGGACCCCGCCGTGCGCAAGCAACTGGCCGATGGCGTAAAGCAGCTCGACGCGAGCGCCGGCGGCTCGGACTGGTCCAGGCGCGAGAGCGCGGCACAGGCGCGCGACGTCGCCGCGCTGGCGGGCACGCCTTTCTTCACTACGGTGCGCAGCACGGCAATCGTCTCGCTGTACAGCAACACGCTGGCTTACCAGCACTTCGGCTATGGGGCGGCCGAGGGCGACGGCGGCTACCTGTACAAAGGTTTCAACAACTTGTCCTGGCTGCCCAACCCCCCTGCCGACGAGAGCGGTCCGCTTCCCAAAGATAGTTGAGCACAGGAGACAAAACATGGATCTGAACCAGAAGCGCTTCCCGCTCAACGACAGCAACGTGGTGGTCGTCGTGGGCTCCGGCGCGGGCGGCGGCACGCTCGCGAACGAACTCGCCCAGAAAGGCATCGACGTCGTCGTGCTCGAAGCGGGCGCCATGCATACGCAGGCTGACTATGTGACCGACGAATGGGGCTCGTTCCAGTTGCTCTCGTGGCTGGACAATCGCACGACCTCGGGCACGTGGCGCGTCGCCAAGGACTTCCCCAATCTGCCCGCGTGGATCTGCAAGACGGTGGGCGGCACGTCAACGCACTGGGCCGGCGCGAGCCTGCGAATCCAGCCGCACGAATTCAAGGCGCGCACGACCTATGGCGACATTCAAGGCGCGACGCTGCTCGACTGGCCGCTCACGCGCGAGGAACTCGACCCGTACTACGACCGCGCCGAGAAGAAGCTTGGCGTCACCCGCACCAACGGGCTGCCGGGCCTGCCGGGCAACAACAACTTCAAGGTGATGGCGGCAGGCGCGACGAAGGTCGGCTACACGCAATGCAACACAGGCCACATGGCGATCAACAGCGTGGTGCGCGACGATCGCAGTCACTGCTTCCAGCGCGGTTTCTGCTTTCAGGGCTGCCGCACCGGCGCGAAATGGTCGACGCTCTATACGGAACTGCCGCGCGGCCAGGCCACGGGCCATCTTGAACTGCGTACGCAAGCCCATGTGGTGCGCATCGAGCATGACACGCGAGGCAGAGCCACCGGTGTCGTCTATTACGACGCGCAGGGCAAGCTGCAACGCCAGAAGGCGCGAGTCGTGGCAGTCGCGGGCAATTCGATCGAGACGCCGCGACTGTTGCTGAACTCGCATTCCGGAAAGTTTGCCAATGGCCTCGCCAATGCTTCCGGGCAGGTCGGGCGCAACTATATGCGGCACACAACGGGCTCCGTGTACGCGACGTTCGACCAGAAGGTGGACATGTACAAGGGCACGACAATGGCCGGCATCATCGAGGACGAGGCGAAGAACGATCCGAAACGCGGCTTTGTCGGCGGCTACCACATGGAAACCATCTCGCTCGGACTGCCGTTCTATGCCGCGTTCCTGAATCCAGGCGCCTGGGGACCGTCGTTTGCGCAAGCCATGGATCAGTACGCTTACACGGCCGGCATGTGGATCGTCGGTGAAGACATGCCGCGCGCCAACAATCGCGTGACGCTCAACGACAGCGTCAAGGATCAATACGGCCAGCCCGTCCCGAACGTCCATTTCGACGATCACCCGAACGACGAAGCCATGCGCGAGCATGCGTTCAAGCAGGGTTCCGCGGTGTACGAGGCGGTCGGCGCGAAGACGGTCTACCGCGTGCCGCCCTATCCTTCGACGCACAATCTCGGCACCTGCCGGATGAGCGCGAGGCCGGAGGATGGCGTGTGCAACGCGCATGGACAGACGCACGACGTGGCTAACCTGTTCGTGTCCGACGGCAGTCAGTTCACCACGGGCGCCGCCGAGAACCCGACGCTGACGATCGTCACGCTCGCGATCCGCCAGTCCGATTACATCGCAGGGCAAATGAAGCGCCGCGCGATTTGATGACAGGCGCCCCTTGGCTGGCAAACGCGGCTCGGGAGGGTTGCGTTTGCCAGCCAGGAAGCTTGCGCGTATGTTGGCAGGGCAAGACTTCTCCCAATGAAGACTGAAGGAGATCGAGCATGTGCAGAATCTACGTCAACGCAGACCCGATCCTCTACGAATCGCGCACGCGATCGTTGCGTATTCACGGCGTAATCACGACCGTGAGGCTGGAAAACCTGTTCTGGGATGTGCTGCAGGAAATCGCCGCGCGCGAAAACATGACGACGAGCCAATTCGCGGTCAAACTGTACGACGAACTGATTGCGCTGCGCGGCGAGCCGCCGACCAACTTCGCATCGTTTCTGCGGGTGTGCTGTTTGCGGTACCTGTCATTACGCTCCGCAAAGGAAGATGCGCCTGCAAGCCCGGCGATGCCGGGCAGCGACTTGCGGCCGCGCATTCTGAAAACGGTTTGAACCGGCTTTGAGCCGGGACGTCCATTTTCATCGCGTCGAACGCAGGGATGTCGAAACCCGGCACGCGCCAGTCGAGGTACTGCTCGCGCGGGTCGCACACCGTGACCGCCGCAAACGGCCGCGCGAACCGGTGACACTGGCGATGCCCGAGGCAAACCGTCATTGCGCCTCTTGCTGAGCCGCCTGCTCAATGAGCGCAGCCACTTCCTGCGGGTGCGACTCATACACCGAGTGGCTCGCACCATCGATTTCCACCGTCTGGGCGTGAGCGCGCTTCGCGTACATGCGCTCGAGGTCCGGGTTGATGATCTTGTCCGCCTTCGCGACCATATAAAACGCCGGCTTGGTCTTCCATGCCGGATCAGGGATCTGCGCAGCGAATACGCTTGCCGAAGTCGGCATTTGTTCGTGGGCTTCGAATTCGGCCTGAGCGATCGGAAGGTCGGCCGCGAAATCGCGCGGATAGTCCGCCGGGTTCAGATAAAGATAGTCGTCCGCCGTTTTCACGATGTCCTCGTGGGGCGTCGCGTTCGGATAACGCTTGCCATTCGAGACTTCGGTTTCGCCGGCATCGAGTGCATGAGCCGCAATGTAGACAAGCGACTTCACGTGCTCGTCGTTGCCCGCCTCGGTGATGATGGCGCCGCCGTAGCTATGGCCGACGAGCACGCACGGGCCGTCGAGGCTGTCGATAACACGCTTCGTCGCTGTCACATCGTCCTTGAATGACGTGAGCGGCTCTTGCACGAGCGTCACGTTGTAGCCGTCCTTTGTGAGAATGTCGTACACCGGACGCCATCCGGCGCCACCCACGAAAGCGCCGTGCACGAGGACAACGTTCTTGATGGGCGCGGCTTGCGCCGTCGTCACGGCGCCAGCGACCAGACAAAGCGCGGCGGCTGCGTGTGCAATAGCGGAACGGAAAGTGGGCAAAGACATGGAAGCTCCCTGGAATGGCGTGAAGTGGATCAATCGATTAACAACACGGCCAGTCTAAAAAGCGGTCTCGAACGAGAGGGTTACCCAGTCATTACGAAAAAATGACGTCGCTGCATCGGTGAGTCGAATCAAAGGGCCGGAAGGCTTGTTATTTTCTTGTAACGACTCGGTAACCCTGCCGATCGAGGCGCCTCCCTACACTGCAACCACGCAGTCACGCTTTGCCTCGCTTAGCCAAGTTTCAAGTTGTCCCTCCTAAGCCTGTCTTCGCGTCCATGCACAGTCGATGCTGCGGCCTTCTTTCCCGACTCATCCGCTTTTCAGGTACATAGGAGTATTGATCATGTCCAAGCTTCTTCTCAGCGTTCTCGTTGCGGCTTCCGCCGTCGCCGTTCCGGCCTATAGCTTCGCGCAGTCCGCCCAACCCCTCACCCGCGCAGAAGTCCGTGCGGACCTCGTGCGCGTCGAGCAAGCCGGATACAGCCCGGGCCGCGGCGACGATATCAACTATCCGGCCGACATTCAGGCAGCCGAGGCCAAGGTCGCAGCGGGCCAATACGCACAAAATTCCGCGCAAACCGATATGGGTGGCGTATCGATGGCGAGTACCTCGGCTGCTGGCTCGCGCACGCGTATGCCTTCACAGTCCGACTGTGTTGGCCCAGCCAGCTTTTGCTCGGTCTTTTTCGGTAGTTGAGCCGGCGGGCGCGCTGTACCTAATGAGGCGGTGCACCCTCCAGTGACGGCGCACCGATCTCGCCCGTTGCCAGGGCGAGCGTCGCGGCAGCGGAAAGCGCGGCGCTGTAGCTGTCCGCATACGCGTTCTGCGCGGCGAGCAGCTGGTTCTGCGTGAGGAGCGCGTCGGTAATGGTGCCGACGCCGTGCCGGTACGCGGAGAATGCCGCGTCGTAGGTCGTCTGCGCGGCTTCGACCAGCGCCTTCGCGGCGTCGTTCGACGCGAGGCTCGTGGAAAGCCCGTTCTGCGCGGCCACGATCTGCCTGACCGCTTCCTGCTTCGTATGGGTCAGCTGCGCAGATGCACTGTCCGCATCGTTGCGCGCCTGCATCAGCACGGCGGAACGCAAGCCGCCGTCGTATAAGGGAATCGTCACGCCGAGGAAGATGCTGCCGCTGCGGCGGCTGCCGTTCAGGTTCACCGTGGCCGCCTGATCGCCAACCGGCGGAATCGCGGTGATCGACGTCGTGCCGGTACCGTATGCGGCCGCGGCGGAGAGAAAGATCTTCGGCATGAACGCCGATTCGGCGGCGCGGATCTTCGCCTGGTTGGCCTCCTCCAGCGCGTAGGCGCCCTGCACGTCCGGCCGCCGCGCAATCGCATCGGCGACGATTTCGTCGACGCTCTGATGCAGCGCCGGCGTGAGCGTGCGTGCCGGCAACGCAGCGATCTGAGGCTTCGACAACGGCGAAATGCCGAGCGCGGAGACGAGGCTCAGATAGCTGTCGCTCACGGCGCCGTCGGCCTGCACCTTCAGCAGATTGGCTTGTGCGCGGTTCTGCGTGGCCTGTGCGACTTCGACCACCGTGCCCACGCCCTGCTTTCGCCGGGCGCGCGCGGCGCTGAGAATGCCGTCCGCGTTGTCGAGCGCCTGCTGCGCGGTATGCTCCCTTGCGCTGGCGGCTTCGTAGGCGTAGTACGCGATGCTCACCTCGTGGATCACGTGCTGATGAACCGACGTGAACGCGACGTTCGCCGCCAGGGAAAGCTGCTTCGCCGCGTCGAGGCGCGCGCGGCGGCCACCGAAATCGAATAGCAGCCATTGCAGCGACAGCACCGAAACGCTGCCGTGAATGTTCGAGCTGGTCGAGGTGTTGCCGAGCAGCGGCGTCGACGTCGCGCCGCTCGCCGCCTCGTAGCCGCCCATGGCGGTGGCGGTAAGCTGCGGCAAATACGCGGTCTTCGCAACGCCCGCCGCGAGCGCCGCGTTGCGTGCGTCGTTCCAGGCGATGCGCGTGAGCGGGTTCGTGGACTCCGCGAGATCGATCAGCTCGGGCAGCGTGTACGCGTGGTTCGCATCGAACGCCGCGGCGGGTTCGATCGAGGCCAGCGCGGCGCTGCGCGGCAACGTGTAGCCAGCCTGCGCCGCGTCGCTGGCGTTACGTGGCGGGCCGGGCACGATGTTGCCGTCGGCGTCCGTCTGCGGCTGCCACGGTCGGTCCGCCGCGGGCGGCGCGAGATCGATCGACGACGTCGCGCAGCCCTCGAGGCCCGAGATAGCCAACGCGGCAGCCAGTGTGGCGGCCAACGTGGCAGTCAACGCGACAAGCCGGGGCATCGGTTCAGGGGCGCGCATCGGTCGTCGTCTCCCCGTCCGAAGCTGGGCGCGCGATGTCGGCGATCTGTCCAAAGCGCTTCGCGATAACGTTGTGGAGCGCATCGAGTGCGGGGTCGGCCGTGCGGTCCTTTGCGGCCTCGGCGGCATGCTGTGGGGCCTGCAAGTGCGCGTCGTCGCCAGGTGCGAGACGCTGTGCGATTTCACCCAGCCGCGCTGCGCCCGCCCGTCCTGCCGCGAGGACCAGCGGCGCCTCCAGCGCCTCGAGCTCCGCGAGCGCGCGCCGCCGGCTCGCCACCCAGTCGGGCTCGGGGCGCACCCACGATGGCTCGTAGTGAATCAGGCCGAGATCCTGGCGCAGTCCGCCGTACTGGGCCAGCGCACCGCCCGCGAGCGCGCTGCGCGTCCGGGCGTCCGTTGCCTGCGCGATGCGGGTCCACTGCGCAACGAGCGCCTTGAGCGTTGCGTCGATGCGGCTCGCGATGCTCACGGGCCAGACGCGCGTAAAGACCAGATAGATCACGACGTTGCCGATCAGGATGCCGATCACGCGGTCGCGTGCGAGCGTGAGGTCGAACGCGGGCGCCGCGCCCTGGATCACGCACAGAAAGAACGCAAACGCGATCTGCATGCCCGCGTACGAGATCCGCGCCGACCCCATCGCCACCCATGCGGCGAGCCACGCGCCTGCGAACACCAGCGCCATCAATTCGCCCGCCGAGGTGAGACGCGGCGTCACGAACACGATCGCCGCCGTGCCGAGCAAAGCGCCAATGAGACAGCCCGTGATCCGCAGTGTCGACTTCTCGACGGTCTCGGCCGTGGTGTTGAGCGAGACCATATAGCAGGTGATGAAGCACGTATGGATGCCCTGCCAGTCGAGCTGCTGATACAGCACGTAGCAGAACATCGCCGCAGCCGTGGTCTTCAGCGCGTAGCGGATGTGATCGGGATTCGAAAAGGCATCGGCGTCGAAAAAGCCGCGGCGCGCGGGCGGCCCGGCGGTTTTCTCATGAGCAGGCGCAGGAACCGGCGCTGCGGCGGCCTCAGCAGACGGCACCGCGAAGCCCTCCAGCGCGGCGCGCAGGTCTGCGAGCACGAGCGCCTGTAGCGCGGTTGGCTCAGGCACCTTTGGCACGTCGAGCGTGACGTCCACAGGGTAGCCGCCCGCTTCGAGCATCGCGGCCATCTGCGTCATCGTTTCGGCAAGCTGCGCCGCGCACGCGTCGGGCAGACGCGCGCCGGGTTCGCTCGCCGCGAATTCCGTTGCGACCAGAATCGCCGTTGTGGACGCCGCCGCCTGGCGCAGCGGCGCAGCGTCGGCCGGCGCCAACGTGCCTTCGAGCTTCGAGAGCTTGAGCCACGCGAGGATCTGATGATCGCCCTCGCGCATGCATGCTTCGAATGCGGCGCGCTCCTCGTCCGTCGCCGTACCCGTGAGGCGGCGCGCGGCGAGCTTCAGGCGCCGCGCAAGCTGCGAGGTGGCGAGCCGGCGCGGCGACGGCGCGCTCACGAGGTTCACGACGATCGCCACGCCAATCGGAATTGCGACCATCAGCCACGCGTACAACAGGCCGCGCGTGGCCGCTTCGCCGACCGGCGCGAGGCCAAGCTCGTCGAGCCCGAAGCCGACGATCATCGCAAGAATGGCGCCGATTGGCCGTAGCTTGCTCGCCGAGGTGGCGAATAGCAGTCCGAACGATAGCAGCGCCATGCTCGCGACCCGCAGCGGCGGCTGGTCGATGGTGAGGATTGCGAAGATCATCACGATGCCGATGATCACCGTCACGATCAGCATCAAGGCGAACGACATGACGATGCTCGTCATACGGTCGGGCCGGTTCAGGAAGAACACGATATACACGGAAGTCGCGGCATCGGGCGTGGCGTAGCCGGTCGTCACGAGCACCGTGAGCGCGCAGATCAGCGCAATGCGCGTGACGATCGCGGCGCGCCCCGGAAACGGCGCGAGCAGCTTCGCGATTTCCCGCGGACCGGGCCGCCTGATGTCACCGGCAAGACTGGCCATGCCGGACCTCGACAATCGCACTGGCGCCAATGCGCACCAGCTTGTTGACCGGCGCGTCGATGCGCACGCGAACCGGAAAACGTTGGGCCACGCGCACCCAGTTCACCGACTGCTGCACGTACGGCAGGCTGCGCGGCAGGTTCACGCGGTCCGTGTCCAGGATCCCGGCGCCAATGCCGATCACCTTGCCGCTCATCGGCTGTTTTCGGTCGATCATCGAGTACACGGTCGCGCAGTCGCCGACTTCGATCGCGCCGAGCGCCGTCTCGCGAAAATTCGCCACCGCGAACCATTCGCCCGAATGCACCAGCGTGAAGATGGACTGGTTCGGCGCGACCGTCTCGCCCGCGAGAATCGTCAGACCTGCCACGTAGCCGTCGAACGGCGCGCGCACGACCGTGTCGTCGAGCGCGCGCTGGGCGATCGCGAGCGCGGCCTCGCGCGCATGCAGGGCCGCTATGGCGTCGGCGTCGTCGCCTATCGTCTGCGCAGAAGCGCGCTGTTGCACCTGCGCCTGCGCGAGCGAAACGCTCGCGTCGCGCTGCGCCACAACCGCCTGGTCGAGTTGCTGTGCTGAAACATAGCCTTGCGCTGCGAGCGGACGCAGCCGGTCGACGCTGCGCGCCGCGAGGTCGTAGTTGTGCGTGGCGCGGCGGGTCTGGTCGGCTGCGATGGTCGCGTTCGATGTTTCGCCGATCAGCGTGCGGCGGCGCGTGGCGAGCGAGGCGCGCGCCAGTTCGACTTCGGCCTGCGCCTGCGCAACGCCGAGCCGGTACGGCACCGGGTCGATCTCGAACAGCACGTCGCCTTTCGCGACATGCTGGTTCTCCTCCACGGGAACGCGGATGATCCGGCCGCCCACGGGCGACGCGACGTGAACGACGTCCGCGTCGATGGACGCGTCGTCGGTGGACGGATAGCGCGACGAGCGATCGTACGCATACCAGAGTGCCGCCGCGCCGAGCAGGACGATTACGGCCGCAATGACGCGGCCCTTCCATGCATGTCGAGGATTCTGGCCGGCCATTTTCATGTCAGAGCTGCCCCGTTCCCCACAGCCAGGCCAGCACCCCGACGACGATGCCGATCGAGGTACACACGGAAAGCTGGTACGGCACCCGGCGAACCCAGCCGGTCCCGACGAACACGCGATGCGCGACGATCGCGCCCACGACGCCGATCACGGCGCTCACGAGCCAGTACGGAAAGTACGCGCCGAAGAGCGACCAGGACGGCGCGCCGCGGGCCACGCAACCCGCAAGCGGCATGAAAGCCAGGCATGAACAAACGACAGCGCATCTGGGCCATGTACGTTGTTTCATCGCTTATTCGATGCTTCGTGACTGGAATACATGCTGAATTCCACTCGTACGAACAACCCATGCGCGCACCGATGGGTTGCGTCCCGCATTCCCGATTCAAGGCAGCCCATCATAGCGCGGTTTGCCGCACCGCCGCCCATGGGGTGCTTATCGGCCCCGCTGCTCGCGCTGCCGCGGAAACACGAGCGTAAAGCGCGTCACGCCGTTGCTGCTCGACGCGCGCCACGCGCCGCCGTGCAGCTGCATGATGCTGCGCACGATCGAAAGCCCGAGCCCGCTCGACTCCGATGAGCGATGCCGCGACGGATCGGCCCGGTAGAAGCGATCGAAAATCCGTTCGAGATGATGCGGCTCGATCGTCGGCCCGCGGTTCTCGACATGCAGCGTCGTGGCCTCCGGTCCCTGATCCGCCACGGTCGAGATTGCCGAGCCCGGTTCCGCATACCGCAAGGCATTCGCAAGCAAATTCCCCAGCGCGCGGCGCAGCAGATCCGGGTCCGCGCACACGTCGCCCTCGCCGCGCCACTCGAGGCTCACGTTGCGGTCCTCCGCGAGACCTTCGAAGTACTCCTGCATACGCTCGAATTCCACGGCGAGCGGCAACGCCTTGCGCTCGATAGCGTTGTCGGCCTGCTCGGTGCGCGCCAGAAAAAGCATGTTGTCGATCATCTTCGACAGGCGCTGCAGTTCCTCGTAATTCGAGCCGAGCAACCGCTGGTAGTACACGGTGTCGCGCGTCTGGCTCAGGCCGACTTCGGTCTGCCCCAACAGGTTGCCAATTGGCGTGCGCAGGTCGTGCGCCATGTCCGCCGACACTTGCTTTAACTGCGTGAACCCGCGTTCGAGCCGGTCGAGCATGCCGTTGAACGCGGCGATCAGGGCGTCGAGTTCGGGGGGCGCGGCGCGCTGCTCGATGCGCGTCGACAGCGTGCTGATGCCGATCGCCCCGGTTTGCGCGGCGAGCACGCGCAATGGCTGCATATTGCGGCGCGCGACGACGAAAGCGAGCAAGGCGGCGATGGTCGCGCCCGCGGAGGCGAATAGCAGTATCCGGTTGCGGTAGGCCCGCAACAACAGCGTGCGCTCGGTCAGCAGGCGGCCTGAGAGGATCTGCAGATCCTGCTTCCCGGCTGCGTCGTGCGCCGCGGCGGCGACGTAGATGAACGGCGTTCCATCGGCCGCAAGCGTATGGCGGACGGCGCCGAGCGTGAGTGGCGCGTCCACCGGCACAGGCGTCACGTCGGGCACCGCCCTGTGCCCGGGATTCACCGTAATGAGCGGCGCCTCACCCGGAAAGCCCACGATCAGCAGCGATTCCGTATTGCCGAGCATGTTCGCGAAGAGATGAGGCTTGTCCCGAATCAGCTCGCGCACGTCGACATCGTTCATGAGCGTGCGAAGCTGGTCCACCCGCGTCACGAGCGCCGCGTCGTCGCGCACACCCAGTTGCTGCTCCAGGCCGCGGTATAGCAAGGCGCCGAGCAAAGCCATCGCCGTAAATACGATAAGGGCGTACAACAACGCAAGGCGCGTGGTGAGCGAAAGCCGCATCATGCTTCGTACTCGAAACGGTACCCCACACCGTGTATCGTATGAATCAGGCGAACGGTGAAAGGGTCGTCGATCTTCTGCCGCAGCCGGCGCACCGCGACATCGACCACGTTGCTATCGCTGTCGAAATTCATGTCCCACACGCGCGAAGCGATCAGGGCGCGCGAGAGCACCTGGCCTTGATGCTCCAGAAAGAACGCCAGCAGGTTGAATTCCTTGTTGGTGAGCGTAAGGCGCACGCCGCCCCGGTCGACGCGCCGCTTCGGCACATCCACGCGCAGATCCCCGACTTCGAAGACCTGTTCATCCGGCTTTTGCGGCTGACCGCGCCGCAATATGATGCGGATGCGTGCGAGCAGCTCGGCAAACGAGAATGGCTTGACGAGATAATCGTCGGCGCCGAGATCGAGGCCCTTCAGGCGGTCTTCGAGCGTGCCGCGCGCGCTCAGGAACAACACCGGCGTTTTGGTGCGTGCGCCGAGCTTCTTCATGACGGTCCAGCCGTCCATCTCCGGCATCATCACGTCGAGCAGGATCAGGTCGTAGCCCATTTCCTGCGCAAGGTGCAGGCCGTCGATGCCGTTCGTGGCCACGTCCACCACGTAACCGGCTTCCGTCAAGCCGTTCTGGATGTACTCGCTGGTCTTCGCTTCGTCTTCGATGACGAGGATTTTCATGGCGTCGGATTCCTGCACGTTGATGCGCGTGTCACTGATTCTGTGCTCGTTTGCGCCCTTATACCAGCCGGGCATGCTTGCAGTCTAAGCAGTGTGCGCTAACAGGGCCGTTACCCAATCATTACAAGGAAATGACAAACGCCGCCGTCGCAAACACTCAGGTCTGCGACGGCGGCGTGTGCTATTTCCTGCGCGACAAGCGCGCGTCATCAATGCTGCGGAATCTTCCCGCCGAGTTCGTCGTCGACGAACGCGCGGACGATATCCTTGAACGACGCATCGCCTTGCAGGCCGAGCTGCGTTGCGCGCGCGATGTCCCATTGCGCGGGCCAGCTGCCGACGATCTTCTCGACGCGCTCATCCGCCTTCCATTCGATCCGTGCTGCGACGGCTTCGCCCGCCACTTCGCGCAGGGCGGCGATCATCTCGTCGACCGTCACCGACACGCCCGGCAGATTCACCGTGCGCCGGTTGCCGAGCGCCGCGCCGTCGATCTCGCAGCCCGCGATCAGGCATTCGATCGCCTTGCGCGGCGACAGCAGCCACAGCCGCGTCGAGCCGCTCACCGGGCACACGGCCGGCTGCCCGTTCAGCGGCTCGCGAATGATGCCGCTGGCAAACGAGGACGCCGCCGCATTCGGCTTGCCCGGCCGCACGCTAATGGTGGGCAGGCGCAGCACGCGGCCATCGACAAAACCGCGCCGCGAGAAGTCGTTGAGCAGCAACTCGGCGACAGCCTTTTGCGCGCCATACGACGACTGCGGATTCAACGCGGTTTCATCGAGCACGACATCGGGCAGATCGCCGCCATAGACGGCGACCGAACTCGTGAACACCACACGCGGCCGATGCCCACGCTCGCGGCACACGTCGAGCAGCAGGCGCGACGCGTCGAGATTGATGCGCATGCCGAGATCGAAGTCCGCTTCCGCCTGGCCGCTAACGATCGCCGCGAGATGAAAAATCGCTGCCGTCCTGTCGTCGATCAGACGTTCGAGCACGCTGCGCTCGGCAATGTCGCCGACTTCGACACGCACGCGCGCGTCGTTCGGACCCGGCGCCGCGACGACGTCGAGCAACACCAGTTCGGTGATCGGCTCGCGCTGTCCGTGCGCGCCCGTTAGTTCGCCGCGCGCCAGCAGTTCGCGCGCGAGACGCTGGCCGAGAAATCCCGCTCCGCCCGTGATCAGTACTTTCATGTTGCTGTGGTTCCTCAGTGTGTCTTTCGAATGCGCTCAGGCGCGCGCCTTCACATACGGCCGGATCCATCCCAGCCCTTGCGATGTGCCCGCGCGCGGCCGGTATTCGCAGCCGATCCAGCCGTCGTAGCCGAGTTCGTCGATTAGCGAGAACAGATACGGGTAGTTCACTTCGCCGATATCCGGCTCGTGCCGCTCGGGCACGCCCGCAATCTGGATATGCCCGATGCCCTTCATGTCGCGCTTGAGCTTGACGGCGAGATCGCCTTCGACGATCTGGCAGTGGTACAGATCGAACTGCACTTTCAGGTTTGGCGCGCCGACTTCCGCGCAAATCGCCTGCGCGTCGTCTTGCCGGTTCAGAAAGAAGCCGGGAATATCGCGCGTATTGATCGGCTCGATGACGACGGTAATGCCGTCCGCCTGGGCGGCCTTCGCCGCATAGGCGAGATTCTTCAGATACACGTCGCGGTGCGCGGCGCGCGACTGCTCCGGCTTGATCAAGCCAGCCATCACATGTAGCTTGTCGTTGCCGAGCACGCGCGCGTATTCGAGTGCCGTATCGACGCTGCGGCGAAACTCGTCTTCGCGGCCCGGCAACGACGCGATGCCGCGCTCGCCTGCCGCCCAGTCGCCCGGCGGCGCGTTGAACAGCGCCTGCGTGAGACCGTTTTCAGTCAGCCGCGCCTTGATGTCGGCGGCTGGAAACTCATAGGGGAACAGAAACTCCACGGCCTCGAAACCGTCGCGCGCGGCGGCGGCGAAACGATCGAGGAACGCGTGTTCGTTGTACATCATCGACAGATTGGCGGCGAAGCGTGGCATCGAAGCAACTCCTTAAATACGCGTGTTTAGCGGTTCACGAGCCGCGCGGGCGTCAGCCAGACGGCGAGCGCGCCGATCACGAGCATGGCGGCCAGCACATACATGCCGGACTGCGTGCTGTGCGTGAGATCCTTAAGATAGCCGATCATGTACGGGCTTGCGAAGCCCGCCAGATTGCCGATCGAATTGATGATCGCGATGCCCGCCGCCGCCGTCGCGCCGGACATGAACGCCGTGGGCAGCGACCAGAAGAGCGGCGCGCAGGTCAACACGCCCGCAGCCGCGATCGACAGGAACACAATCGACACGGCCGTGTTGTTCGCGAACGAAGCCGCGACCGTGAAGCCGACCGCGCCCGCGAGCGCCGGCCCGATCAGATGCCAGCGGCGCTCGCGGCGCTTGTCCGCGCTGTGACCCATGATGTTCATCACGACGATGGCAACGAGAAACGGAATCGCGCTCAGCAGGCCGATTTCGAACGCGCCCGTCACGCCCGTCGACTTCACGAGCGTCGGCATCCAGAACGTGAGCCCGTACTGGCCCGTGACGAACGCGAAATAGATCAGCGACATCCACCACGTGCGCGGGTCGCGGAACACCGCGCCAATCGAATGCGACTTCGCCTCTTCCTGCGGCTGCGCGGCGATTTCGTCGGCGAGCAGTTGCTTTTCGCGCGGCGTCAGCCATTTCGCGCCGGCGATGCCGTTGTCGAGATACAGGATCGTCGCGATACCGATGGCGATGGCAGGTACCGCTTCGATCAGGAACATCCATTGCCAGCCCGCGAAGCCGTGATGGGAGTCGAAGGTCTGCATGATCCAGCCCGACAACGGATTGCCGAAAATGCCCGAAACCGGAATCGCCGACATGAACACCGCGATGATCTTCGCGCGGCGATGCGACGGGAACCAGTACGTGAGATACAGAATGACGCCCGGATAGAAACCGGCTTCGGCAAGACCGAGCAGGAAGCGCAGCACGTAGAACTGCGTGGGAGTCCGAACGAATACGAACACGGCGGAGAGCAAGCCCCACGTGATCATGATGCGCGCAATCCAGATGCGTGCTCCGAGCCGGTGCATCAGGATGTTGCTGGGCAGCTCGAAGAGAAAGTATCCGACGAAGAACACACCCGCGCCGAGACCGAATACCGTCTCGCTGAACGCGAGGTCCTGCGACATCTGCAGCTTTGCAAAGCCCACGTTGACGCGGTCCAGATACGCGACCACGTAGCAGAGCATCAAAAATGGCACGATGCGCCAGAACACCTTGCCATAGGTGCGTTCGATTTCGGCCGCGCCGGGTTGCCCGGCTGCGGCGGCGGTGGATGCAGGGCGAACGGATGCCGCCTGATAGCTTGCCATGCGTTGTCTCCTTCGGGGTGGCGCTGGTTACAGGCCGTCCTCGTTGCGTCGGACGGCCCTCCGGCTTTCTGTCTAAGGTGGGTAATACGGAGCGTGCGCGTGGGTGCGCGGCAAGCTCGATGGGCTCGAACGCGCTACCAGCGCGCGCCGAAGACCGTGCGCAACTCCTCGAGCGCGGTGTCGCTGAGCGGCGCGGGACGCGGGTTCGTCATCAGCCACAAGCGCGCCGTCTCTTCGAGTTCTTCGATCACGTACGAAGCCTGCGAAACGGAGCGCTCCCAAACGACCGGCCCGAGCCGTTCGAGCAGCACGCCGCGCACGCTTTCTGCGAGCGAGGCGATTTGTTGCGCGACTTGCGGATCGCCGGGACGGCGGTAGCGAATCAGCGGAATGTGGCCGACTTTCATCACGTAGTACGGCGTGATGGGCGGCAGCACGTCGGCGTCGCTCCAGACGCCTGCGAGCGTCAGTGCGACGAGATGAGTGGAATGCGTGTGCACGATGCCGCGCGCTTCGCGGTTACGCTCGTACACGCCGCGATGCAGCGCCAGCGTTTTCGACGGCTTGCCGCCGGAAACCGCGTTGCCATTCAGGTCGACCTTCGCGATCTCCGCCGGATCGAGCCGGCCGAGGCAGGCGTCGGTCGGCGTGATGAGCCAGCCGTCGTCGAGCCGCGCGCTGATGTTGCCCGCGCTGCCGACCGTGTAGCCGCGCGCGTACAGGCTTGCGCCCGTCACGCAGATTTCTTCGCGGACGCGGGCTTCGCCGCTCGTGTGAATGGCTGCCGTCATTGCGCGTCTCCGTCAAGCTGACGCAGCGCCTTCGCGAAGAAGTCGACCGCGCCGAAGTTGCCGGATTTGAGCGCGAGCGCAAGCGGCTCCCCGCCTATCGTGGCGGTGGCGGGCACGCCCGGATCGATCTGCTTGCCGATGCGCAGCATGTCGACGCCCAGCGCCTGCACCACTGCGCCCGAGGTCTCGCCACCGGCGACAACGAACTTGCGCACGCCGAGATCGCGCAGACCGCGCGCAATCGCCGCGAGCGTGCGCTCGACCAGCTCGCCCGCCTGCGCGACGCCGAGTTCGCGCTGCGTCGCCTTCACTTCGTCGGGCGACGCCGTTGCGTAGATCAGCACGGGCTGCGGCTGCGCGGCGTTCATGTGCTCGCGTGCAAAGGCCAGCGCGTGTTCGACGACAGGCTCGCCGCGCGCCGCCGCGAGCGGATCGATGCGGAACGCGGGGCGCGTTTCGCGCCAGGCGGCCACCTGGGCATTCGTCGCCTTCGACGCACTGCCCGCCAGCACTGCCGACGCGCCGTCGATACGCGGCAGCTCGCCTGCGTTGGCGGCATCGGCGAGCAAACCGGCGCGGCGGAAATTCGCGGGCAGACCGAGCGCGACGCCCGAGCCGCCCGTGATCAGCGGCAGGTCCGCGCAGGCTTCGCCGAGCGTGTAGAGATCGGCGTCGGAGACCGCATCGGCAATCGCCATGCGCACGCCATCGGCGCGCAACGTGTCGATCGAGGCGCGCACGGCTTGCGCGCCCTGCGCCACCGCGTCATAGCGTACGAGGCCGACTTTCGAGCGCGTCTGCCGTTGCAGCACGCGCACGAGGTTCGCGTCCGTCATCGGCGTGAGCGGATGATGCTCCATGCCCGACTCGTTCAGCAGCACGTCGCCGACGAACAGATGCCCGCGATAGATCGTGCGGCCGTTTTCCGGAAACGCGGGGCAAGCGATCGTGAATGGCGCGGTTCCGTCGATGCGCGACAGCGCGTCGAGCAGCGCGTCGGCCACGGGCCCAATGTTGCCTTTATCCGTCGAATCGAAGGTCGAGCAGTACTTGAAGAAGAACTGGCGGCAGCCTTGCGCGCGCAGCCATTCGAGCGCGGCCAGCGACTGCGCCACGGCGTCGGCGGCATCGATCGTGCGCGACTTCAGCGCGACCACGAGCGCATCGGATTCGATGCGCGTGTCGGCGGCGGGCACGCCGATCGTCTGCACGGTGCGCATGCCGCCGCGCACCAGCATGTTCGCGAGATCGGTCGCGCCCGTGAAGTCGTCGGCGATGCAGCCGAGCAGCGGCTTGCTGGCGGAGGCGTTCAGGTTCGTCATATCGTTGCGCCCTTCTCGCTTACCGCTTCGCCGGGACATCGATGCCCGGGAAAATCTTGATGACGGCGGAATCGTCTTCGCCGCCGTGGCCCGCCGTCGAGGCCATCATGAACATCTGATGCGCAGCCGCCGAGAGCGGCAGCGGAAACTTCGAGCGTCGCGCGGTATCGAGCACGAGGCCGAGATCCTTCACGAAGATGTCGACGGCCGACAGCGGCGTGTAGTCGCCGTTGAGAATGTGCGGCACGCGGTTCTCGAACATCCACGAGTTGCCGGCGCTATGCGTGATCACGTCGTAGAGCGCGTCGGGATCCACGCCTTCGCGAAGACCCAGCGCCATCGCTTCGGCGGCGGCGGCGATGTGCACGCCCGCGAGCAACTGGTTGATGATTTTCACCTTCGAGCCCGCGCCGTGCTGCTCGCCCAGCCGATACACCTTGCCCGCCATCGCGGCGAGCACGTCCTCGCACGCGGCATACGCGGCAGCGGGGCCGGACGTCATCATGGTCATTTCGCCCGACGCGGCGCGCGCCGCGCCGCCCGACACGGGGGCATCGAGCATGTGCAGGCCGGCCGCTTCCACGCGACGGCCGAGGTCAATGGCGAAGTCCGGCGCAACCGTTGCGCACGCAATCACCACGCCGCCCGGCTTCATCGACTTGACCGCGCCGTGCTCGCCGAACAGCACCGTTTCCGTTTGCGCGGCATTCACGACGAGCGTGACGACCACGTCGCACTGCGCGCCAAGCTCGGCAGGATTCGCGCAAGCCGTGCCGCCGTCGGCGACGAACTGGTCGAGCACTTCGCGGCGCACATCGCACGCATGGACATTGAAGCCGCCGCGCAGCAGCGAACGTGCGACACCCATGCCCATCGCACCCAGACCGATCACTCCGACATTTCTCGACATACCCTTTCCTCTACGAACAATGCAGCAGACAGCGCGCCGCGCATGGCGCTGGCGAACGCGTCTGCAAATCAGCAGATACCGGCTTCGGCCAAACGGCGCGCCGCGTTGTACATGTGGGTTTGCGCGGCGTTGCGCGCCGCCATGGGGTCGCCTGCGCGGATTGCCGCGGCGATCGCTGCGTGTTCGTCGCGCACCTGACGCGAGAAGTCTTCGCGCAGCGCCTCGTTGCGGCGCGTGACGACCGTGCCCGCTTCAAGGTATTGATTGAGAAACGTCAGCGTCTTCAGGAAGTACGGGTTGCCCGTTACGGTGGCAATCGCCCGGTGAAACGCGACGTCTTCGGCAACGCCGTCGCGGCCCTCGGCGACGGCTTCATCGATCCTCTTGAGCGCGGCGTCGATGGCCATCATGTCGGCATCGGTGCGGCGCATCGCGGCTTCCGCCGCGACTTCGGCTTCGATCGCGCGGCGCACCGCGAGAATCTGCAGGACCGAGCCGCCTTCCATCGCTTCCGCATAGTCGATGCGCAGCGGCCGGATCGCGCCATGCGCCGATACGTAGACGCCGCTGCCCTGGCGCGGCTCGACCACGCCCTCGTTCTTCAAGCGCGAAATGGCCTCCCGGATTACCGTGCGGCTCACGCCGAACTCCTGAGCGAGCACGGCTTCGGTCGGCAGCTTGCCGCCGCGCGCGAACGTGCCTTTGTCGATCTGGGCGAGCAGTTGTTGCGCGACGGTGTCGCTCAGCGCCCGCGTGGGAATTTTCTCGAACATATCATCAGATTCGCCATGTCATCGGGTCATCATACAAATTTTGACGCGCGAATCGACATTGGGGTGAACCCTTAAGCGGCTCGTTTGAGCCCGTTTCAAAGGGAGGCGCCCCGTCTCTCGACGGGCGCGCCTCCTTTCGCTCACTCGGGAAGGTCGTCCACTTCGATATCGAGGAGCGCCATGCTCATCGACTTGCCATGCGCGTCGAGCGCCAGCGAGCGCGTGACGCCTCCGCCGAGCGCGTTGCCGAGCACGAAATTGAATGCGCCGAGAAGCGGCAGTTCATAGCGCACGACGTCGCCCTTGACCACGTCGGCGAGGTGAGCCTTGACGCGCTCCGGCGTGAGGACGTTGCGCAGATGGGCGTAGTGCTTCGCGTCAAAACAGATCACCGAAATATTCAGCGTATTGCCTTTGTCGCCGGTGCGGCCGTGGGCCAGTTCACGCAGTTTCATCGCTTGCCTCGACAAATTGGAAAGCCGCACTCACCTGTTCGCGCGGCAGCAGCACGGACTGCACGGCGAGCACCTCGCGCGTCGATTTGGTGACGCCGCCGCCGCCCGCAGGCCCGTTGGTGTAGAGCGTTTCGACCTCGTTGCCGATGCGCGCCGCTTCCTTTGCGTTCGCCGCGCGCCCCGCCACGCGAACGCGCACTTCGTACGGTTCTTCATGATGGGCCGCAAGGGCATCGCCATAAAGCGCATTCACGCCGATCAGGTCGAAGCGCAGTTCACTCGTCTCGACGCCCGTGATCGCCAGACGCTCCCGCACGATGTCGAGCGCAAGCCGCGCACGCGCGAGCGCACCCGGCCCGCCATAGGAAATCTGCCCCTCTCCGATGTAGCCGTCGACATACGCGACCGACACCTTCAGCGTGCCGGTTCGAGCGCTGCCGCGTCCGCCTGTCACGCGCACGCGGTCATGTGCCTCCTGTGCGACGCGAACCTCGGAGAAGTCTGCGACGACATCGGGTTGAAAGTAGCGTTGTGGATCGTGAATCTCGTAGAGCAATTGCTCCTTGCATGTCGCCTCGGTCACGCGCCCGCCCGCATGCGGCACCTTCGTGACGACGACGCTTCCATCGGCACTCACCTCGCCAATCGGAAAACCTAGCCGCGCGAGATTCGCTACGTCCTTGACGCCGGGATCGGCGAAGTAACCGCCCGTCACCTGCCCCGCACATTCGAGCAAATGGCCGACGACCGTCGCCTGCCCGAGCGTGTTCCAGTCGTCCATGCGCCAGCCGAACTCGTGAATGAGCGGCGCCGCGAACAGCGACGGGTCCGCGACGCGCCCCGTCAGCACGATATCCGCGCCCGCCGCGAGCGCTTCGACAATCGGCGCCGCGCCGAGATACGCATTCGCCGAGACGATGCGGTCCGTGTAGCGGCTCACATCGTCGCCGGACTCCTCGAAGCGCAGTTGGGATTGCAGGACGACATCGAGCACATCGTCGCCGGTGACGGCCGCAATCTTCAGTCCGCTCAGGCCAAGTTCCTGCGCAATTTGCGCGGTCTTGATCGCCGCAGCGCGCGGATTGGCGGCGCCCATGTTCGAGATGATGCGCACGCGCTGGCTCACGGCGACCGGCAGTACGGCGCGCATGCGCGCTTCGAGCAGCGGATCGTAGCCAAGTTCGGGATGGTGGCGGCGCGTCTGCTGGGCGATCGCGACCGTACGTTCCGCGAGGCATTCGAATACGAGGTAGTCCAGCGCGCCGTGCTCCGCGAGTTCGACAGCGGGCTCGATGCGATCGCCCGAGTAGCCAGCGCCCGCGCCTATGCGTACGCGTTTGGGTGATTCGGTCCGGTTCATGACGTCAACGACTCCTGTTTACAACGCAAACACGCCCAGCACGACGCACGCGATCGTCATGACGATCGATGCGCCAAACAGCAGCGGGAACGTGAACTTCTGATGATCGGCGAGATCGATGCCGCACAGGCCGACGACCAGAAACGTCGCGGGCGTGAGCGGACTCACGGGAAAACCGGTAGTCATCTGGCCGAGCAGCGCGGCCTGGCCGATGTGCACCGCCGGCACGCCCAGCTGCGACGCGACTTCGGCGATAACCGGTAGCACGCCGAAATAAAACGAATCGGGGTCGAACAGCATCGAGAGCGGCATCGACAGCACGCCGAGCGCAACCGGAATCTGCCCCGCAAACGATGGCGGCACGAAGCCGACCGCCGCTTGCGCCATCGCCTTGAGCATGCCGCTGCCCTGCATGACGCCGGTAAACACGCCGGCTGCAAGCAGGATGCCCGCCATCATCAGCGCGGCGCGCGCATGGGCGTCGATGCGCTTTCGCTGCATGTCGACGTTCGGGTAATTCACCATCAGCGCGATGCACAGGCCCACCATGAACATGATCGCGGGCGGAATCTTCTCGCCCATCACGACCATCGTGCCGAGCACGATGATCGTCAGCACGATGTTGAACCAGAAGTTCTGCGGGCGGCGCAGCGCTTGCTCCTCGGGCGTGAGTTCGCGTTTGGGCACCGGCACAGCGCCGTTCGCAGACGAATAACCGAGGCGCTTCTCCTCGCGCCAGCCGAGCCACCAGGCCATGCTGAACACGAATACGAGGCCGATTGCCTGCACCGGAATCAGCGGGTTGAACAGCGCGGAAATAGGCAGATGCAGCGACGCCGATGCGCGGATCATCGGCCCCGTCCATGGCAGGAAGTTGATGCCCGCCGCCATCGAAACGGCCGCCGCGAGCACGCGCTTGTCCATATTCAGGCGCTCGTACAGCGGCAGCATCGCGGGGATCGTGACGAGAAAGCACACGGCGCCCGAGCCGTCGAGGTGTATGAGCAGCGCGAGCAGCGTCGTGCCCACCACGATACGCGTCGGCTTGGTGCCGACCGTGCGCAGGATGCGGTCGATGATCGGATCGAGCGTGCCCGCGTCCGTAATCGTGCCGAAATAGAGAATCGCGAACACGAACATGCCGACGACGGGCGCGAGGCTCTTCAATCCGTCGACAACGAATTTGCTCGTCTGCAAGCCGAATCCGCCAATCAGCGACGCGGCGATCGGCACGATGATGAGCGCGACGAGCGGCGACATGCGTTTTGAAAGAATCGCGGCCAGCAACACCACGATCGTCACGAGCCCCAGCAAAGGCAGCATGTTGTGTCTCCAGTCTTGTCTTTTAGTGCGGACCAGCGTAAGTTCGGCGATGCAATAACGCAATTGAAATGAATTGATCGCAGCAATCACAGTTCGTTATGGATCTCAATCTCCGCGACATTCGAGCTTTCGTGACCGTGGCGCACGCGGGCAACTTCACGCGCGCGGCGGCCCGGCTGCATTTGTCGCAGCCCGCGCTGACCGTGCAGATTCGGCGTCTGGAAGAAACCGTGGGCGCGCGACTGTTCGATCGCAACAGCCGCAGCGTCGAACTAACGCAAACGGGACGCGAATTGCTGCCTATCCTGACGCGATCGCTCAGTGACATGGAGCAGGCCCTGCGGGACGCGCGCGCCCTGGGCGACGGTTCGAGCGGCACGGTGCGGCTCGCGTGTCTGCCGACCTTCGCGGCCAGCGCGCTCCCCGAACTCATTCAGGCGTTTCGTCTACGCGTGCCACAGGCGCGCTTTCAGGTTCGCGATGTCGTCGCGAGCGCCGTCAACGCACTTGTGCGCAATGAAGAGGTCGATATTGGCCTGACGGGCGGCCACAGCGTCGATGCGACGCTCGATGTTCTGCAGACAGGCGAGGACCGGCTCGTGATCGTGTGTCCGAAGACCCACCCGCTTGCCCGCAAGCGCACGGTGACGGTGGACGACTTCGCTTCGATGCCGCTCGTGCTGACCGCGCCGGGAACCAGCGTGCGCGCGGTGGTGGATGCCGCGCTGTCGAACGCGCGTTGCACGCCCGATATCGCGTGCGAGCCGATGTACATGATGACCGCCGTTGCGATGGTGCGCGGCGGCCTGGGGATTTCGGTTCTACCGGAATCGGCGCGTGAAGTGCATGCCGAGCGCGGCCTCGTCACTAGGCCGATTGACGATCCGGCATTCGTGCGCCCGATCGCGCTCGTCAAGAAGCGCGGCCGCACGCTGCCTCGCGTGACGGAGGACTTTGTGAGCACAGTCGATCTTGGCGGCGAGAGGCCGGGCTGAGCGCAAATTGTCGCTTTGCGGTGGGCACCGCCCTAAGTTCACTTAGCGCATTGTTTTGCGACTGCCTTTCGCCGCCCACGCCAGTACCAGGCACGAAAATGCATTGAAAGCGAAAAGGCCCTTCGCGCCCAGCACGGTCATGAACATGGATGCGATGGCAGGCCCTGTCATGCCGCCCAATGAGAACAGCACCAGCAACAGCGAAGAGATCGCCACACGCAATTGCGGATCGATACGGTCATTGGTGTCGCCCGCGACAAGTCCATACTGCGTGAACGTCACCGCGACATACGCAATGGCGCCAATCCAGAGAAACGCACCTTCGTGAAGTACGACGAGCGCCACGCTCAGCGCCGCCGATAGCAACGCTATCCGGAACACGAGCACACGCCGCGCATAACGGTCGGAAAGCCGCCCTATCGGCCGCTGCGTAAACAACGCGCCGAGTAGACAGACGCCCATGAATAGCGAAAGATTGGTCGTGGCGAAGCCGGAACGCACAAGAAAGACGGGCATCAACGAAAAAAAGCTGCTGTAGAGAAACCCCGCGAGAATGCAGCCCGGCACCGCAAGCGACGTCGCACGGGTCAACGCTCGCAGGACCTCGATCCAGCTATGCCCGCGCAACGGTTCAATCGCGCCGCTATTCGCCGTCCTGGGCCAGCCCGACAGCAACGCCACAGGAATGATCGCCGCTGAGAAAAGTCCAGAGGCAAGCGCAAATCCGGTTGTAGCGCCCGGGCTGCCGATATTCAGCAATAATTGCCCCGCGCACAGCGAGAAATAGTTGACGGTGGAGTAGGTGCCGAATATGCGCCCTCTATTGGCATTCGACGCCGTGCCCTGAATCCAGCTTTCGATAGACGAAAACAGGCCCATGAAAGCGAAGCCGGTCGCGAGACGAATCAACGCGAGCGTCGGTGCCGAGTCGAACGCTCCGAACGCTTGCGTGAGAATCGCGGCCAACGCGGCGAAGGCGATAAAGACCCGATGCTGGCCAAACCGGTCGATTAAACGTCGCGCGGTAAATGCGCCGAGCAAAAAGCCAAGGTAGTAGCACGACTGGATGAGTCCCACCATGAGCGTGGATTCGCCGTGGCGCACGAGACGCAGCGGAATCAGCGTCTGGAACAGCCCATTGCCGAGAATCAGAAAGCCCGCGCCGAGCAGCAGTCCCGCAAGGGTTCGGTATTCGCTGGGGGTTTGCGAGGCAGCGGCCGGAGCGGCCGGTAGTGGCGCGGCGTGACCGGGCGTGTCAAGAGGAAGGTTCGATTCCGCGCTGCCCGTGCGATCGTGTGGCGGTTCTTGCAGCAATAGCGTGCTGGCGTCACCTTGTGCTTCTCTCATTCTTACCGTCCGTAAAGCAGATGCGCAGGGCGCACGTCCCTCGATCAATGACGCCACGATTCGTTCAAGCGAAGCACGGCAGCGGCGTGTATCGCCAGAGTCGGTCAGCGTCATCCAGAATTCGGCCGCACGCGAAATCAATCACGAAACGTAATAAAGAAAGTAACGGCCCGTGATGCTCACGCGCGCGGGCACGAGAGCCGAAGATCGCCCGGCATTGCATGTTGTCGCGCGAATATCACCCCCTCTTATTATCTGAATAAGATCCGCCGATCGTTTCGCGGCCGATTTTTTTGACCTACCTACTCTGCGAGCGCATGGCGTCGCCAATGGCTTCGCCGGCTTCGTTCTTCTTTCAACCGCAGAGACCTTCACATGCAAAAACACATTCTTGCAGCGGCTATTGCGCTCGCATTCACTACTGCTGCGCACGCCCAAAGCTCCGTCACGCTATATGGATTGATCGATGTCGGCGTCCTCTATGCCAACAATGCCGGCGGCCATAGCCAGTATCAGATGAGCAGCGGCAATATCCAGGGCAGCCGCTGGGGCTTGCGCGGCAACGAAGACCTGGGTGGCGGGCTCAAGGCGCTGTTCGTGCTCGAAAACGGTTTCAACGTGGCGACCGGCAAGCTTGGCCAGGGCGGCGACGAATTCGGACGCCAGGCCTACGTGGGACTGTCGTCGGCGAATCTCGGCACGATCACGCTCGGCCGCCAGTACGATTCGATCACTGACTTCACGTACATGTTCGAAGCGGCGAACGTGTGGTCGCCGTACTTTGGCGCGCATCCCGGCGACCTCGACAACCTGAACGGCACCAACCGCGTGAACAACGCGATCAAGTACAAGAGCCTCTCCTACGGCGGCTTCACGTTCGGCGGGCTTTACAGCCTAGGCGGCGTGGCGGGCGACTTCACCCGCAACCAGATCTGGTCGCTCGGCGCGAACTACACGCGCGGGCCTCTGGTGCTCGGCGTGTCGTACCTCAACGCCAGGGACCCGAACTACTCGTACTTCGGCAACAACTCGACCTCGAGCACCACGGCGTCGAACATGACGTCGAGCCGCGTCTACTCCGGTTATGCGTCGGCGAAAACGCAGCAGGTTATCGTCGCGGGCGCGCAATATACCTACGAAGCCGCGACCTTCGGCGTCACGTACAGCAACACGCAGTTCAAGGACATCGGCGCGCTCGCCGGGCTGCCTGCCACGGGAGCCGGCGGCGACGCGAAATTCCACAATGTCGAGGCGAACTTCCGCTATCAGCTCACGCCTGCGCTGCTGCTGGGCGCGGCTTACGACTACACCAAGGGCTATGGCGTGAACGGCGCGACATATCACCAGGGTGTGATGGGCGCCGATTACTTCCTCTCGAAGCGCACCGATTTGTACGTCGACGCGGTCTACCAGCACGCATCCGGCACCGATTCCACGGGGGAAAAGGCGGTCGCGAACATCAACTTCCTCACCGCTTCGACCACGCAAAACCAGGTCATGGCGATTGTCGGGATGCGGCACCGGTTCTAGAACGCGCGAACGCCGGCGTATTTGCGTAAGCGGTGCTTATGGTTAGGAAAAGAGCCGCTTAGGCACCGGCGTTTCGCAACGGGTTCGGCTACCTTAGGACAACGCGCGCCGCGCTCAAGGCCGGCGCGCCGCTGCCAGCGAAACACGCGCGCAAGCGAACCCGAGGGTATTGAACATGCAGAGCCTGGCTTTCGGGCACGTTTTTCGTGCCGATTCACCGCTTGTCATCGTCACGCCGCATAGCGGCAGCCGGATTCCGGGCGAGTTGCTGAGCAGCGCGTCATGGACCGCCATCGAGGGACGTATGGCCGATCCGGCGGGCCTCGCCCTCGAAGCCCTCGCCGCGAAGCGCGGCATCACGACGATCAGTGCGCGCTACCATCCTTGCGTCATCGACTTCAACGTGGCAACGGAAAGCCGTCCGCTATCGTTGCGCCTGAGCCGAAGCGGCCTGTGCCGCACGCACACTTCGCGCGGCGAGCCGCTCTACGACGACTCGCACCCGCCTTCCGAGCGCGAGGTCGAAGCCCGCGTCGAACAGTACTGGCGTCCCTTTCATGCGGCCGTGGCGGCGGAAATCGAACGCTTGCGCAGCCTTCACGCCAACGTGCTGCTGCTCGTTTCGCACGCGAGCTACTGGCTCTCGCCTTACCGCAACCAGAGCGGCGCGCTCGACTGCAACGTCGGCAGCAATCGCGGCCGTTCGTGCGACCGTCAACTCGTGTCCGCGCTCACCGATACGGTTGGCGAGCACGGCCGCTCGTGGGTCGTGAACGGCAAGGTCGCGGACGTGTTCGCGGCGCAGCACTACGGCGCGCCCGACGAGGGCATCCACGCCGTCGAAATGGAGATCGCGGGCCGCTGGCGGGCAGCGCTCGAATACGAGCGCGAGCAGGCAGAAGGCGCCGAAGCGGTTGCCACGCTCAGTGCGCTGCTCGATGCGCTCGAGGGCGCGCTCGCACGCTTTCCGCGCGCGCCAACGCTCGCGCCGTCGCACGCAACGTCAACCCACGCCGACCGGCTGCCAAAGTAACGGCAACGCGCGATTCCCTAATATTTACGCTCAGGCAACCGTGTTAGCATTCGTGCTGTCACGTTGCAGGCGACCATGAAAGAAAGCGCACCTGAACAGTATCCAGACTGGGATTTACTCGCAAGCTGGGTGGCCGTCGTCGAATCGGGTTCGATTTCAGACGCGGCAAGCCGCCTCGCGATCTCGCAAGCCGGCGTCTCACAACGCATCAAGGCGCTCGAAACCATCCTCGACACCACGTTGCTCGATCGCGCGACGCGCCCCGCGCGTCCTACCGCCGCCGGTCAACGCCTGTTCGAACATGCCACCGTGCTGCTGCAAGGCGCTGACCAGATGGTCGAAGCCGTGCGCAACGTCACGCGCGCCAAGCGCGTTGTCGTGCGTCTCGGATGCGTCGATTCGTTTGCGGCCACCATCGGCCCGATCATCATCAAGGCGCTCGCGGGCACGTCGCATCAAATCCGTTTGTGGTCGGGCATCACGCCCACGCTCGACGCGCAGCTCGAGGCGCGCCAGCTCGACATGGCCGTGACGACCACCGAGCTTTCGCAGGTGCCCGGCATTCGCCGCCAGAAGCTGTTTTCGGAGCCCTACGTGGTCGTGCTGCCGCGCAGCTTCGAAGTGGACCGCTTCACGACGCTCACCGAACTGAGCCGCCAGCTTCAACTCATCCGCTACAGCGCGCGTTCGGTTATCGGCCAACACGTCGATGCCTATCTCGCCGCCAACGCCGAAAACATCGAGCGCACCTGCGAATTCGACGCCACCGACCCGATGCTCAGTCTCGTGGCCGCCGGTCTCGGCTTCGCGGTGACCACGCCGCTGTGTCTGTGGCAGTCGCGCCATTACGTGCCCGATCTGCGCGTGGTCGCGCTTTCGTCGTTCTCGCGGCACGGCCGGGCTTACCAGGGCCTGAGCCGTTCGTTCTTTCTCGCCTCGCGCGAGAACGAACTCGGCCATCTGCCCGCCGATCTCTACGATCTGCTCAAGCGCGCGTTCGAGCGCCAGGTGTCGCGCGATATCGCCAAAGCGCTCGCGCTCGCGCCCGAGGATGTCTGTATCGCCGACGAGCAATGATGCGCGCCGCGCGTTGGCCGCATGTTCCGCCGCTTCCATAACCCTCGCCGATCCAAAGCATAAGTCGAGGTTTAGCAACGGGCGGTTTGCCGCCTTGCCACTAGTCTGGACACTGAGCTTCGCCTTCGGCGCAAAGCGGCGCGCGCGGCGTGCCGCTGCATGCGAACCGCTACGCCGGCGGCGTTTTCGAATCCCCTTCCCTTAGGAGCCAGTGTGATTTCAGGTCCTCAATTCCCGCAGCCCGCGAACGAACCCGAAGTGCATTTCGGCGCGGGCACGCAAGCGCAAGCGGAGTTGCGCCAGGCGCTCGAACAGCGCGACGTGGTCGAGATCCCCACCGTGATCGACGGCAAGCGCTACTTCTCGAACGACGTCGTCGAAGTGCGCGCACCGCACGACACGCAGCGCCTGCTCGCCCGCATCCACCGGCCCACTGAAGCCCAGGTCCAGGAAGCGATTGCGAGCAACAAACGCGTGGCGAAAGATTGGGCCCGACTCACGCACGCGAGCCGCGCAACGATCCTGCATCGCGCCGCCGAGATCATCGCCACGCGTTCGCGCATGAAGATCAACGCAGCGACCATGCTCGGCCAGAGCAAGACCGTGGAAGAGGCCGAGCCGGACAGCGCCTGCGAGTTGATCGATTTCCTGCGCTTCAACGCCTACAACGCACAACGCGTGTATGCGGAGCAGCCGATGTCGGTCGCAACCGCCGCGAACCGCGCCGACTGGCGTCCGCTCGAAGGTTTCGTCTACGCCGTCTCGCCGTTCAACTTCACGGCCATCGGCGGCAACCTGACCACGGCGCCCGCCATCATGGGCAATACCGTGCTGTGGAAACCCTCGGAAAAGTCGGCGCTCGCCAATTACATCTTCTTCGAAGCGCTCGAAGAGGCGGGCCTGCCGCCGGGCGTGATCAACTTCGTGCCGGGCGAAGCCGAACTCACCACACGCGTGGCGATGGCCTCGCCCGATCTCGCGGGTATTCATTTCACGGGCTCGTCGGCGGTGTTCCAGTCGCTCTGGAAGGGCGTGGCGTCCAAGGTCGATTCGTTCCGCACGATTCCGCGCCTCGTGGGCGAAACGGGCGGCAAGGACTTCGTGCTCGCGCATGCGTCGGCGCATCCGTCCGAAGTCGCCATCGCGCTGATTCGCGGCGCGTTCGGCTATCAAGGGCAAAAGTGCAGCGCCGCCTCGCGCGCCTATATTCCGCGCAGCCTGTGGTCCACCGTGCGCGAAGAATTGCGCGCGCGCCTTGCCGAGCTGAAAGTGGGCGACGTAGCCGACTTCAGCACGTTCATGGGCGCCGTGATTTCCGAAGCCTCGCATAACAAGCTGAGCCGCGTGCTGGCCGCGGCAAAGGACGACTCGGCTGTCACCTTCGTGAGCGGCGGCAAGACGTGGTCGGAACCCGGCTACTTTGTCGAGCCGACCGTGCTCGAGGTGAGCAATCCGAAGCACGCGCTGATGACCGAGGAACTGTTCGGGCCGATCCTCTCGGTGTATGTGTACGACGACAACGCATGGGACGACACGCTCACGTTGATCGACGCGACGAGCCCGTACGCCCTCACCGGCTCGATCTTCTGCACCGACCGCTTCGCGCTGCATCAGGCCGAGGACGTGCTCGTGAACGCCGCGGGCAACCTCTACCTCAACGACAAGCCGACCGGCGCGATGATCGGCCAGCAGCCGTTCGGCGGCGGCCGTGCGAGCGGCACGAACGACAAGGCCGGTTCGTATCTGAACCTGCTGCGCTGGGCCTCGCCGCGCGTCGTGAAGGAAACCTACCTGCCCACGCGCGAGTGGCGTTTCGGCGTGTAAGCGCCAGGCGCGGTTCATCGTCCCGGTGATCGCCGGGACGCATGAAAAAAGGGCTCATCGCGACGATGAGCCCTTTTGCTTTACATGTTCGGATAATTCGGCCCGCCGCCGCCTTCGGGTGTGACCCACACGATGTTTTGCGTCGGGTCCTTGATATCGCAGGTCTTGCAGTGAACGCAGTTCTGCGCATTGATGACTAGCGTGCGATCGCTCGCGCCTTCATCGCCCGTGAACTCGTAGACGCCCGCCGGGCAAAACCGCGCTTCAGGCCCCGCGTAGCGGTCGAGATTCACACGCACGGGCACGCTCGCATCCTTGAGCGTGAGATGAGCGGGCTGGTTCTCTTCGTGATTCGTATTCGAGAGAAACACCGAAGAAAGCCGGTCGAACGTGAGCTTGCCGTCGGGCTTCGGATAGGCGATCGGCTTGCACTGCGCTGCCGGCCGCAATGTTTCGTGATCCGAATGATGATGGTGAAGCGTCCATGGCACGCGTCCACCCAGCACCTTTTGCTCGAGGCCGACCATCATGCTGCCGAGATAGAGGCCCTTGCTCATCCATTGCTTGAAATTGCGCGCACGATGCAGTTCTTCCTTGAGCCACGATTGCTCGAAGGCCTCGGGGTACGCCTCGAGCGTGTCGTTGCCACGCCCCGCTTGCAACGCGTCGAACGCCGCTTGCGCCGCCATCATGCCCGAGGCGATCGCCGCGTGGCTGCCCTTGATGCGTGAGGCGTTGAGCATGCCCGCCTCGCAACCCAGGAGCGCGCCGCCCGCGAACACGAGTTTGGGCATCGACATGAGGCCGCCCGCCGCAATGGCGCGCGCGCCATACGACAGACGCCGGCCGCCTTCGAGAAAGCGCCGGATCGCCGGATGCGTCTTGTAGCGCTGAAACTCCTCGAACGGTGACAAATACGGATTCGTGTACCCGAGCCCCACGACGAACCCCACCACCACCTGGTTGTCGTTCAGGTGATAGAGAAACGAGCCTCCGTAGGTGTCGCTTTCGAGCGGCCAGCCCGCGGTGTGTATCACGAGGCCCGGCTGATGCAAGGCCGGATCGATCTCCCAGAGTTCCTTGATGCCGAGCCCGTATACCTGCGGATCGGCGCCCTCGTCGAGTTTGAAACGGCCGATCAGCTCGCGGCCAAGATGGCCGCGCGCGCCTTCCGCGAATAGCGTATAGCGCGCGTGCAGTTCCATGCCCAGCTGGAAGTTCGCAGTCGGCTCCCCGTCCTTGCCGACGCCCATATTGCCCGTCGCCACGCCCCGCACTTCGCCGTGCTCGCCGTAGAGCACTTCCGCCGCTGCGAAGCCCGCGAAGATCTCCACGCCCAGCGCTTCAGCCTGTTCCGCGAGCCAGCGTGTCACATTGCCGAGGCTCACGACATAGTTGCCGTGGTTCTTGAAGTTATCGGGCAGCAGCCAGTTGGGCACCGGCTTCGCGCCGCCTTCGGAAAGGAAGAGAAAACGGTCTTCGGTCACCGGTACGTCGAGCGGTGCGCCGCGCTCCTTCCAGTCGGGAATCAGCTCGGAAAGCGCGCGCGGGTCCATGACCGCGCCCGAGAGCGTATGCGCGCCGATGGCCGAACCTTTCTCGAGCACGCACACGCTCACATCAGCGTTGCGTTCTTGCGCCATCTGCTTGAGGCGGATGGCGGCGGAAAGACCGGCCGGCCCTCCACCGACAATGACGACGTCATACTCCATCGATTCGCGCGGGCCAAACCGCGCTGCGAAGTTCTTCGTGTCCATTTCAACCGATATCTGACTGTGCGGGACGGCTGCGGCTCGCACACACATGCAAGGGCCGCAGCCTTGTGGAGTTCCCGGCACGCGCCGCGCGAAGCGGCACGACCGGCCTGAAACCCATCCTACGTTGCCGGATAGCGGATGCCTGCGACATCACCGGCGCTTATGCAGCAATCAAGCCCGCGTTGGTCTTGCGATGGCGTGAATTCAATGCGGCGACGCGAGCGCGTCCAGGCGCTGCGATTCTGTGCGCGTGGCTGCGAATGCGACTGGGTCAGTCCCGCGTAAGGCAAGCGCCACCCAGAACTGCGCGGATAGCGCCCGAATACCACGCGCACGGCCTGTGCGCGGTGGCAGTGCGACGCCCGCTTCTACTAAGCATCGATCCTGCTTATATTGGCGCGCCGCGGTTTATGGCGTCTCACACTTCGCCCCATACCCTTTGCTCAGGAAAGGACGCGAAACCGTGGACAAATATGATGTGGTCGTGATTGGCGCTGGCGTGATCGGCAGCTCCGTCGCATTTCAACTGGCGAAGCTCGGCGCGAAGAACGTGCTCGTGCTCGATCGCGGCACGATTGGCGCCGGGACGACCTCGCAGTCGTCCGGCATCTTGCGGACCCATTATTCCGTCAAGGAAAACGTGGAACTCGCGCTCAAGAGCTGGGAAGTCTTCAACAACTTCCCGGCCTATCTCGGCGACGAAGAAGCGTCCTGTGGACTCGTGAAGTGCGGCTACATGATCGTGGCGAGCGAAGGCGACAAGCTCGAGCCGCTGCGCGCGTCGCTCGATCAGCAAAAGGCCCAGGGCGTGCCGCTCGAATTGCTCGACGCGAAAACCGCGCATGAACTGCTGCCGATCGCCCGCTTCGACGACGCCGCGCTGATCGGCTACGAGCCCGAAGCCGGTTTCGCCGATGCGTATCTCGTCGCCACCAGCTTCGCGCGCGCCGCGCGCCGCGGCGGCGTGACGATCCGCGAGAACGTCGCGGTCAACAAGATCCTGTTCGAAGGCAACCGCGTGGTCGGCGTATCGACGAGCGCGGGCGACTTCGCAGCGGGCGTCGTCATCAGCACACAGAACATCTGGACGCCTGAACTTGCGGGCTGGACCGGCCGCAACCTGCCCGTGATGCCCGAACGCCACGCGGTGCTCGCGCTCGAATGCGACGCGGCGAAGTACACCTTCTCGATGCCGGTATTCAAGGACCTGGCCTCGCCCGGCATGCTCTATTACCGCAGCTACGGCGGCAGTCAGATGCTGGTGAGCGAAGGCATCGTGGGCGAAAAGCTCGCCGCCGCCGAAACCGAGCAAGGCGACATTCCGATGGACTACGTGGTCGAAGTCGGCGCGCAAGTGGCCGAGCGCTTCCCGGCCTACGAAACGGCGGGCATCGCGTCGTCGTGGACCGGCGTCTACGACGTCACGCCCGACTGGAATCCGGTGCTCGGCCGCCTGCCCGGCATCGAAGGCCTCGTGGTCGGCTACGGCTTCTCGGGCCACGGCTTCAAGCTTTCGCCGACGGTGGGCCGCGTACTCGCCCAGGAAGCGCTTGGTCTGCCGACCGATGTCTCGCTCGGCCCGTATTCGATCGAGCGCTTCGAAACGGGCGCGCTGCTGACGGGCAAATACGGCCTTGGCGCCGTGTCGTGAGCGTGCGTGACCCCGTGCCGATGAACACCGCCAACGTACGCGCGCTCGCCGCGCTGCCGCGCGAAGCGTGGCGCAACGGCGGCGGCGTGACACGCACGCTTGCCACGAACGCGAATGCAAACGCAGACGCATGGCGCGTGAGCATCGCCGAAGTCGAGCGCGATGGCCCGTACTCCCGTTTTGCCGGCATGACGCGCGTGTCGTTCGTACTGCGCGGCGCAGGCGTCGTGCTGCGCGAAGGCGCGCTGGAAGTGTCGCTCACGCCGAACGAAGCCGTGGAATACACGGGCAACGCAGCGTGGGACGCGCGCCTCGTGGGCGGCGCAGTCACGGTGCTGAACGTGATGAGCGCGGCGCAAAAGTATCGCGTCGCGGTGCGCCCACTCGGCGCGAGCGTGACTGTCGACGCCGGCGGCGTGGCGCTCGTGCTGGCGCTCGATGGCGCGTGCGATATCGGCGGCAGCTTAGCCGGACACACGCGCCTCGCATCGGGCGAATACGCCACGTTCGCCGACGTGCGCGCGCCGCTGGCCGTCGCGCCCGCCACGCCAGGCGCGCGCATCGTGCTCGTCACGTTATCGCCTGTCGCATCACCATGAACGAATATCGTTGAGTATTCCGAGGAAACCAGCATGAAAGTGATTACCGCAGTCAAGCGCGTCGTCGATTACAACGTGAAGGTCCGCGCGAAAGCGGACGGCAGCGGCGTCGATATCGGCAACGTCAAAATGTCGATGAATCCCTTCGACGAGATCGCCACCGAAGCGGCCACGCGCCTGAAGGAAGCGGGCCATGCCACGGAAGTCGTGGCCGTCTCGTGCGGCGTCGCGCAAAGCCAGGAAACGCTGCGCACCGCGCTCGCCATCGGCGCGGACCGCGGCATCCTCGTGGAAACCGCCGTGGAATTGCAGCCGCTTGCCGTCGCGAAGCTGCTGAAGGCCGTGATCGACAAAGAGCAGCCGCAACTGGTCATTCTCGGCAAGCAGGCCATCGACGACGACGCGGGTCAAACGGGCCAGCTGCTCGCCGCCCTGCTCGACTGGCCGCAGGCGACGTTCGCGAGCGCGATCGAAATCGGCGATGGCACGGCCACCGTCACGCGCGAAGTGGACGGCGGTCTCGAAGTCGTCTCGCTGCGCCTGCCCGCCATCGTGACGACCGATCTGCGCCTTAACGAGCCGCGCTACGTCACGCTGCCCAACATCATGAAGGCGAAGAAAAAGCCGATCGACACGCTCACGCCCGAGCAACTCAACGTCGATCCCGCACCGCGCCTGAAAACGCTCAAGGTCGTCGAGCCGCCCGTGCGCAAAGCCGGCGTGATCGTGCCAGATGTGGCCACGCTCGTCGAAAAACTGAAATCCGAAGCGAAGGTGATCTGAATGACAACTCTCGTAATCGCCGAACACGGCGAAGGTCAACTGAAGCCCGCGACGCTGCACACGATCGCCGCCGCGCAACAGATCGGCAACGGCGTGCACGTGCTCGTGACGGGTCATGCCGCGAGCGCCGTGGCGCAAGCCGCGAGCCGTGTGGCGGGCGTCGACAAGGTCGTGCTGATCGATGCGCCGCATCTCGCCGATGCCCTCGCGGAGAATGTGGCGGCGCAGGTCCTGGCGCTGGCTGCCGACTACTCGCATCTGCTCTTCCCCGCCACCGCGTTCGGCAAGAACGTCGCCCCGCGCGTGGCCGCGAAGCTCGACGCCTCGCAAATCTCCGACGTGATCGCCATCGACGCGCCGGACACGTTCCAGCGCCCGATCTACGCCGGTAACGCCATCGCCACCGTGCAATCCAGCGACGCCGTGAAGGTCGCGACGATCCGCACGACCGCATTCGAAGCGGCGCAGACGGAAGGCGGCAGCGCGTCGATCGCCGAAGCGCCGGCCGTGCCCGATCGCGGCCTCTCGTCGTTTATTCGCCGCGAGATCGCGGCAAGCGACCGGCCCGACCTCACTTCGGCGCGTGTGGTGGTGTCCGGCGGTCGCGGCCTTGGCAGCGCCGAAGATTTCGCGCGCCTCGATCCGCTCGCCGAAAAGCTGGGCGCCGCGATCGGCGCGTCGCGCGCCGCCGTCGATTCGGGCTATGCGCCGAATGATTTGCAAGTCGGGCAAACCGGCAAGATCGTCGCGCCGGAACTCTATGTTGCAGTCGGCATTTCCGGTGCGATCCAGCATCTCGCGGGCATGAAGGACTCGAAGGTGATCGTGGCAATCAATAAGGACGCCGATGCTCCGATCTTCGGCGTGGCCGATTACGGTCTCGTTGCCGATCTGTTCGAGGCGGTGCCCGCCTTCGCTCAAGCGCTGTAATGCTGCGCGGCGTTCGCGCCGCGCTACTTGCCTGTTCCTGTCTCAATCCTCACGCAGTAACCGGTTCGCCGTCTTCTCGATGCCTTCGCGAAGACGGTTTTTTTTGCGCCTGCGATGCGGCATGTGCGATGCGCCAACAAAAAAAGCGGGCCATGCCCGCTTTTCCATTACCCCGTCTCGCGCATTCAGCGTCCCATCGCTCGCACCGCCTCAAACGCCGCCGTCACCATGCGCTCGACCACCGGCTCGACCTCGCCCGCGACTTCAGGCAGGTACTCAAACGGCGAAGTCTCGCTCATATACGTCGACTGACACATTTCGAGCTGCACCGCGTGCACGCCCTTCTGCGGCTCGCCATACGCGCGCGTGTTGTAACCGCCCTTGAAGCGTCCATTGGCGATCCACGTGAACGGCTGAGCGCCGAGCGTGCGCGTGATCGCGTCGAGCACGCCGGCGTCGCAACTCAGTCCGTTGTTCGTGCCGATGTTCAGGTCGGGCAGCTTGCCCTCGAAAAGGCGCGGCAGCACGCTCGCGATCGAATGCGCTTCCCACAGCAGCACGGCGCCGAATTCAGCCGTCAAGCGGTCGAGTTCGGCGCGCAGTTGCGCGTGATACGGGCGCCAGTACCGGTCGAGACGCCGCGCGACTTCGGCGGCGTTGGGGCCGGCGCCATTGCGATACAGCGGTTCGCCGCGAAACGTTTCGGTCGGGCACAGGCCGGTGGTCGTCTGGCCCGGATAGAGGCTTTCGCCCGAGGCCGGCCGGTTCAGGTCGATCACATAGCGCGACACGCGCGCGCCCAGCACCGAGGCGCCCATCTTTTTCGCGAACGCGTAGAGGCGATCGAGATGCCAGTCGGTGTCGGCGACTTCGCCGGCAACGTCGGTCAAATGCTCACGGATATCGGCGGGAATGGCCGTGCCCAGATGCGGAATGGAAACGAGCAGCGGCACGGTGCCGCGATGAAAATCGAAGATCGGGGAAGTCATGCGGGAGGCATTGCGGTGACGTTGAGGGGAACGGCCTGCGTAACTACGCGGAAAGCGAGGGTGACGCTGCTGGCACGACACGGCCCGGATTCATCGTATCGTTCGGATCGAGCAGATGCTTCATTTGCCGCATCAAGGCGATTTCGTTCGCGTCCTTGTAGAGCGACATCTCGGGCACGTGCAGCGAGCCGATGCCGTGCTCCGCGCTGAACGTGCCGCCCATCGCCGCCGCGATGTCGTAAAGCCGATGACTCAGCGCGAGCTGCAGAGCGGCCTTGTCCGCAACGCTCGCCCAGTATTCGTGCGAAAACATGGCGATGTAGTGGAGATTGCCGTCGCCCATATGGCCGACCACGACTTGCGTGGCCTGCGGATAGTGCTCCTCGAGCGTCTTCTCGGCGGCCTCCATGAAGTCGGGAATGCGGTACGTAGGCACGGCGATATCGTGCGTGAGCCCCATGCCTTCGCGGCCATTCGCCTCGGTCACGTGATGACGGATGTGCCAAAGGTCCGCGCGCTGCTGCGCGCTCGCGGCCACCACCGCGTCGACGATCACGCCGGCTTCGAACGACGGCGCGAGCGCATCCGTCAAGCGCGCGGCGATTGCTTCATCGTCGCCCGACGAAGCCGCCAGTTCGACGAGCACCATCCACGCCGGCGTTTTGTCGAACGGATTGCGCGCCTTCGCGGCATGACGCAGCGAGATTTCGAATTCACTGCGCGAGATGAGTTCGAGCCCGACCAGTTCGCCCGGAAAAGCGGCTTGAAGCTTGAGCCCTTCCCGCACGGCGGCGTGCACGGTATCGACGCCCAACATGGCCGTAGCCGTCGCGCGCGGACGCGGATACAGCTTCAACGCAGCCTGCGTGACCACGCCGAGCGTGCCCTCCGCGCCCACGAACAGGTTCTTCAGATCGTAGCCGCTGTTGTTCTTGCGCAGCGTGCGAATGCCGTTCCAGATGCGCCCGTCGGCAAGCACGACTTCGAGCCCGAGCACGAGATCGCGCGTGTTGCCGAAGCGCAGCACGTTGGTGCCGCCTGCATTCGTCGCGATGTTGCCGCCGATCTGGCACGAGCCTTCCGCGCCGAGCGTGAGCGGAAAAATGCGGTCGGCGTCGAGGGCGGCTTGCTGGAGATCGGCCAGAATGCAGCCGGCCTCGACGGTCATCGAATTGTTGTCGGCGTTGACCTCGATGATGCGGTTCATCTTCGCGAGATTCAGCAGGATGCTGTTACCGGAAGCGTCCGGTACCGAGCCACCGCACACGCTCGTGTTGCCGCCTTGCGGAAACACCTTCACGCCGCGCGCGTTGCACCATGCGAGGACACGCGACACCTGCGCGGTGTCGCGCGGAAACACGACGCACGCGGCGCGTCCCGAATGGCGCTTGCGCCAGTCGATCAAATGCGGCGCCATGTCGGCGTCGCGCTCCAGCACATTGGCGACGCCCGCGAGTTCGCGCATCGCCTCGATAATCATGGCTTGATTCATGGTTCGTTCACTTCCTCAACACGACGGCGTCGCGCGCGGCCCAGCGCACGGCCAGTTGCTGCCCCACGTTCGCGCGCTCCGCGGCGCGCGCCGAAATACCCTTCACGAGCAGCGTCGCGCCGTCTGCGAGCGTCAGCTCGAAGCGCGTCATGCCGCCCACGAACGATACCTGCGCAATCGTGCCCGTGCACGTGTTGTCGTCCTCGGGTTGCATTTGCTCCACCACGTCGATCTTTTCCGGGCGCACGAGCACCTTGACTTTCGAGCCGATCGCGTGCCCTTGCGTGCTGCGCACCTTGAGCACGCGATTCGCGGAAACACGCACCACCCCTTCGGCCTGCACGACGCCTTCGATCAGGTTCGATTCGCCAACGAAGTCCGCGACGAACTCGTTGACGGGCTCGAAATACAGTTCGTCGGGCGTGCCGAGTTGCGCGATGCGGCCGCCGTTCATGAGGCACACGCGGTCAGAGAGGTTGAGCGCCTCTTCCTGATCGTGCGTGACGTAGACGAGCGTGGTGCCGAGGTCGCGGTGCAGGCGCTTGATCTCGCCTTGCAACTGGTCGCGCAGCTTCTTGTCGAGCGCACCGAGCGGCTCGTCCATCAGGATCACCGAAGGCGAATAGACGATGCAGCGCGCAATGCCCACGCGTTGCTGCTGGCCGCCCGACATCTCGCGAGGCTTGCGATTCTCGTAGCCCGTGAGCCCGACGCGCTCGAGCGCGTTGCGCACACGCTGCTGGATCTCCGACTTCGCGACGCCGCGAATGCGCAGCGGAAACGCCACGTTGTCGAACACATTCAAATGCGGCAGCAGCGCGTAGTTCTGGAACACCATGCCAAGGCCGCGCTCGCGCGGCGGCACGGTCGACACGTCCTTGCCGTCGAGCACGATGGTGCCTTCGGTCGGCGCGACGGCGCCCGCGATAATGTTGAGGATCGTGCTCTTGCCCGAACCGCTCGGCCCGAGCAGGCTCAGGAATTCGCCCTTGCGGATCGAAAAATCCGTGCTGTGCAGCGCAATCGCGCTGCCGTAATGCTTGCTCACGCCGCGAAAAACGATCATCTCTTCGGTGTTGCGCTGCGTCGCCGCGACGCTGCCCGAGGCTTCCTTGGCCGCTTGCGCGATGCCTGGCAGCGGACGGCCATCGTTATCCAGTAGAACGTGTGACATGTTTTTCTCCAACCTCAATGCGACGATTCGGGCGCAGCCGGCTGAAGCCAAACCGACACGCAACAGAAAACCAGCGAAAGCAATGTGAGCAGTGCGGAAACGGCGGCGATCACGGGCGAAATATCCCATTGAATGCTGCTGTACATCCGCACCGGCAACGTAGTCGTTTCGGGGCTCGTGAGAAACCACGCGATAACGACCTCGTCGAACGACACGAGAAACGCGAACAGCGCGCCCGCGAGAATCGACGGGCGAAGCTGCGGCAGGACCACCTTGAAGAACACGGTGCGGCGCTCGGCGCCCATGATCGTGGTGGCGAATTCGAGCGCCGGGTCGAGCTTCTTCACGCCGGCCATCACCGTCATCATCATGAACGGCGTGACATAGGCGACATGGCTCACGACGAGGCCAAGCGTCGAGCCGACCAGATGCAGCCGCGACAGGTACAAATAGAGGCCGAGCGACATCACGATCACGGGAACCAGAATCGGACTCATGAGCAGCAACATCACAAAGCGCTTGCCGGGAAATTCGTGGCGCACGAGCCCGTATGCGGCAGGCACGCCCAGGAGCACGGAAACGACCGTGGTGAGACTCGCGACCTTCAGGCTCTGCAGGATCGGTCCGACCCAGCTATCCGACGTGAAGAGATGCACATACAGCGACATCGACCACACACGCGGCGGGAACGTCAGCTCGCCGTCGCCGCCGAACGAAATCGGAATGACGATGAGCGTGGGCACCAGAATGAAGACGTACACCAGAATGGCGATCACGTTGCGCAGCCGCGCGTAACGACGCGCGAGCCCATCGACCACGACACCGCGCCGGACTGCCGGCAACCCTGCTTGCATCGATGTGCTCATGCCATCACCTTTTTTGAATCGCGCTTCTGGAACCGCTCCGCGCCGAGCGCCGCGAGCGTGACGATACCGAGCAGGATCACGCCGATTGCCGACGCCATATTCCAGTCCATTGTTTCGCGCGTGTAGAAGTCGACGAGATTGGACATCATCGCGTCCTTACGGCCGCCCAGCAGCGCGGGAATCACGAAAAAGCCCATCGACATGACCGTGGTGCTCAGCGCCGCGGCCGCGACACCGGGCATGGACAACGGCAGCGTGATGCGAAAGAAGATGCGCGGCGGCTTCGCGCCCATGATTTCCGAAGCGCGGTACAGCGACTGGTCGATAGCGAGCAAACTCGCGAGGACCGGAAAGACGATGAACGGAATCAGATAGTTGGTCATGCCGACCATCACGCCGAAGCGGTTGAACAGCATCGGCAGCTGGACATGCGTGGCGAACACGACCGACAACAGCTTGTTGACCAGCCCGTCGCGGCCGAGCAGGACCGTGAATGCATAGCTCTTCACGAGAATGCTGGTCCAGAACGGCACCAGCACGAGCACCATGTAGAGGGCCCGTTTCTTCGGCGTTTGCTTCGCGAGATGCATGGCAATGGGATAGCCGAGCAGCAGGCTGCACAACGAAGCGCAGATGCTGATCTGAAACGTCGACCACAAGGTGCGCAGGAAGAGTTCACTGCCGAAGAGGCGTTGATAGGCCGAAAGCGACAAGCCGTCATTCACCCAGACACTCGTGTAGACCACATACATCAGCGGCACGAACACCACGAGAAATAAAAATACCGTTGCCGGGCCGACGTACAGCAACCCATCCTTTCTGCCTTTCATCACTCCTCCTACCGCTGAAATGCTTGACTGCTGACCATACGACCGCCGCTATTGCGACGGCCTTTTTTACCTCGACGTTACGACAGCACCCACTCCTTGAAACGCAGTGTGAGTTCGTCGTAATGGTCGGTCCACCAGACATCGTTGCTGATGAGGTTCATCTTGTTGTTCGGGTCCGACAGCCATTTGCGCACGTCGGGTTTGACGAGCGGGAGCGCCTTCTTGCTCGCCGGCGTGTTCCCGAGATAATCCATGAGCGCCGCCTGACGATCGGGGCGCATGGCGAACTGCACGAACTTCATCGCGTTCGCCTTGTTGGGCGCGTTCTTCAGAACGACGAGATACTCGAGACCGGTGAGCGTTTGTTTAAACGAGAAGTCGATCGGCTTGCCCGCTTCCTGCGCGGCCTTCACGCGCGTCGAATACGTGTAGCTGTAATCGACCTGGCCCGTTTCCACGAGCGAGACCGTTTGGGGCGTCTGGTCCACCCACTTGCCGATAGACGGCTTGATGCGGTCCAGTACGCGAAACGCGCGGTCGACGTCGAGCGGATAAATCTTTTCCGGCGGCACGCCGTCGGCGAGCAAGGCGATTTCAAGCGTTTCGCTCGCGCGGTTGCGCAGCGTGCGCTGGCCGGGAAACTTCTTCACGTCGAAGTAATCGGCGAAGGTTTCCGGGTGCTTGCCGGCCGGGTGCTTGCTGTTGTCCCAGCAAATGCCGCCCGTGAAGCCGTAGAACGGCACGGCGAATTTCGTCATCGGCGCAATCAGGTCGCTGCGGTCGAACAATGCCGGATCGAGCGGTTCCCAATAGCCGTTTTTCGCACCCGTCATCGCCATTGGACCGACCGCATCGAACACGTCCCATTGCACGTTGTTCGTCATCACCTGCGCCTTCACGCGGGCAAGATCGGGCGTGTCGACGAGCGTCACGTGCACGCCGAATTCCTTTTCGAACGGCTTGGCGAGCGCTTCGTCAACACCCTGATGATAGTTGCCGCCCCAGCTCACGACCGTGAGATTGCTCGCAGCGGCCGCCTTGCGTGAAGTGATGATCATCGGCGCGGCAACGGCCGACGAGAGTAGCGTGGCGCCCGCCGCCTGAAGAAAGCGACGACGCGGAAGAATGATGTTGTTATCGGATGACATGGTCTTCTCTCTTAACGTATCGATGGTCTCAGTGCGACTCAAACGCCCGCCGCGGATGGGGAACAGGCGTCCTCGCGCGCGACGAGCGGCGCCATGACGTCGGCGAGGCGCTGGCGCAGCGCCGCCGAAGCAGGCTTGAGCGGCGGCAGCACGTCGCCGAACGCGAGGCCTTGAAGCGTCAGCGCGGCTTTGATGGGCGCGGGATTCGGCTCGGCGAAGATGGCGTCGATGAGCGGGCGCAACGTGGCGTGCAGCGCAACGGCCTGTTCGAGCTGGCCGTTCGACGCCAGCGCGAGCACACGCGCCCACTGCTTCGGCACGAGGTTCGAACTGGAGATGATGCCGCCTACGGCACCCATGGCGACGTGCAGCGGCAGCACGTCTTCCTCGCCGCTCAGAATGGCGATCTTCGACGCGCAGAGTTCGGCCGCGCGCATTTGCGTGGCGAGATCCGGATTGCAGGCTTTGATGCCGACGACGCGCGTGAGCGCGGCGAGCTTCGCGACGGTTTCGTAATGGAGCGAGACGCCCGTGCGATACGGGATTTCGTAGAGAATGATGTCGGCGTCGACTGCATCGGAGAAACGCTGGTAGTACTCGACGATGCCTTCCTGTGTAGGCCGGAAATAATACGGCGTGACGACCATGAGCGCCTTCGCGCCGGCCTTCACAAAGGCCTTGGCGTTGTCGATGGCGTCGCCAAGTCCTGGCGCGAGAATGCCCGGCACGACGGGCAGCGCGCCGGCCGCCGCTTCGAGCGACGTTTCGACGACACGCAGACGCTCCGCGAACGACAGTGCCGTGTACTCGCCCGTGCCGCCGAGCGGCACGACACCGTCCGCGCCGGCTTCGATGAGCCTACCGATCTGCGCGGCAAGCGGCGCGGCGACGAAATGGCCGTCTGCGTCGAGAGGAGTGGGAACTGCCGTCAAAATACCTGCATAGGGATGCAACGTGCTCATCGATGCGCTCTTCAATAGTGGTACGGCCTGGGTCGCCGAGGATCTGAATGACACTCCATGGTTTGAACGATAAGGAGGCAAAAAAACCGGACACGCACCATCAGTGCCAGTTACCCTCTTTATAAGACCTGGTTATTCAATGGGGCCTGGAGCAGGCGGGATGGGGCTGCGCAGCCTCGCGAGACGGCCTGGCGGGCGCAAACAAGCGTGATAAACGTGGCGGTTCGAGGGTTTCCCCTGATGTGACCCTCTGGTGGTTCTCAGGGGCATGTGCATCGAGAGCATTGTCGCCTTATGCGAACGGGCGTGGTCCCCCATTCATCCGTGACCTCTTGTCCGACGATTTCGCAAGGGCCAGGCGATTCGAACGCGGTTTTTTGATTCTGGCAATGCTCGTCGACAGCGGTAGGTCGTCGGGGCATAGGTGAAATGCCGGTATTATGATTTTATTGTGATAAGTATTCTTATCATAATGGAGCGCTTTTTACTTAAAACTCTTAGATGACAGAATCCACCTTACTCGGTCCCCTGCCCGCTTTCCGCTGAAGGCGCCGGTTTTCCCGATGCCGGTGAACTCGCAATCCACAACTCCAGCGAGAGGAAAGCGCAGCGCCTGAGCTTCGCGTCATTCCAGGCGTTTGCATCTGTCAACCCTCCACGTTCGCCCCAGTAACTGTCGACGGCGTTAGCGTCGATATAAGAAATAGCGGTGACGAAGCGTAGAATACGCCACTCATCCAACGCATCCAGATCCGGGCGCATCGCCACGGATACCCTGCAAGTCCTGTCTCCGAGTGTGTCGTTGGTTGGCGAACTGGCCTGAGCGGCAGCCGGGCGAACAAATCAAGGTGCGTCTTGCCTGGCTCGCCAGGCATGGGGAAGCGTGCGTATTACGGCATCAACTGATTAGTGAACGAAAGAAACATGCAGACCGTTGCGGTACTCGACTTCGAAACAACCGGGCTTTCGCCGAATCTGGGCGACCGCGCTACCGAGATTGCCGTCATCCTCCTGCGTGACGGTCGGATTGTTGATCGTTACCAGAGCTTGATGAACGCAGGACGGCGCATCCCGTCCGATGTCGCTGCTCTCACAGGCATCACGAACGACATGATCGCATCGGCTCCTCCTGTATCGAAAGTCATGAGGGAATCTGCAGCGTTTGTTGGAAACCATCCCGTCGTTGCCCACAACGCCGGTTTCGATAAGCGGTTTTGGCAGGCAGAACTGGGGCTTCTTGGAGTGCCAGCGGAGCATTCGTTTGCTTGCACGATGCTCGTGTCCAGGCGGATCTACCCACGCGCCCAGAGTCACCGCCTATCTAGCTTGGCGGAGATGCTTCGATTACCGAAATCGGGTCGTGCGCACCGAGCGATGGTTGACGCTGAGATCGCCAGTCATCTCTGGTGCCGATTGCAGCACGACATCGCTCAAACTTACGGGCTGAAGCGAATCGATCACGCCCTCATGGCTCAATTGCAGAAGACTAGCAAGGCGAAGGTTGCGACATTTCTGGGTTCACTGTCTACGCCAGTTTTGCCGAAAAAGACGTCGTAGAGCACATTAAATCTGTCACCCGTCGGAAGGCCGGAGTAAAGCGATAAGAGACATCCCCAAACGGCAAGCACCGATATGTCTATCGAACGGCTATCGACAATTGCCTTCGACGAATTCGTGCGGGTTCACAGTGTTTCGTCGATCTCGGGCAAGTCCTGGAGTGTGAATTGGAAAGTGAGTGCTCTTGCAGCGAGGACGCCGGCGAACTGCACCGACGTCGTCGGTTGCAGTTCGAGCTGGTCTAGCGGATTCGTGATAACTCGCACCTCTGGATCTCCAGCACCTGCTTGAAGGTTGCCGATCACCGCCACCCAGCTTGGTTGTCGACCTCTTCTGCCGACGTCGCTCTGACTCTTCTGATAATCGCTGGAATGCGGCGCTGGCAGCTGCCTCGCGCTCCGCGCGGGCCCGCTTCTGCTCAGCCTCCACACTCGCGGCAGTCTTGATCGCCTCAGCCCGGTGCCCCGCCTTTGCGGCCCCCCAAGCGGCGAGCCAGTCGTGGGCGATTCGTCGCGTATCGCTAGCAAAGGCCGACGCAACCGCGTACGCACCTGAGCCGGGATCGCCAACGTCGTCCGGCTCGACGACGTAGAACGCGGCTGCGTCCATGTCGATCCATGCTCGCGTCGCGAAGGACAAAAATCTGCCGGGAATAACGTCCTCAAATCTGACTGTCAGGTCCCGCCGGACGCAGACATTGAATCGCGCCAAGACGTCCCATGACACTCGGATGCTCGCTCGCTGCATGAGTCGCTCAATGCCAAGTCCTCGCGCAGATTGAAAACCGCGTTAGAGAACTTTGGTGAGTTCAGGGGCGTACTCGGCGCGTTCGGCACCCTCCACTCGCGCCTGGCTAGCGTCGACGCCAGTGAGTTCGTAAGGTTCGATGAGTGAGTCGAGCAGCGCGAGCGCACCGCCCGGTGCCCAGATTGGAATTTGTTGTGACAATCCGTCAGCAATGAGCGGGTTACCGATCGCAAAGACAGGCCGGGTTCCCTCGCGCGACAAAGCGGGCTCGAACTGCTATATGAGCTTTCATATCGGCACACGTCCGGTAACAGAGCGCACGCCACAGTCGCCGCGCTGGAACGTAACATGCGCGCCGACGAAAGCGGATACCTCAACGGGTATCGCTTCGGACCTGACTATTCCGATATGCGATCACGCTGCACGCGGCCAATGCAGCGATGATTCACCTGATCGGGATAGCTGTCGAACACTTGGGCTTGAAAAGCTACGATGCAGAAACCCGCGACCTTGTTCTACATTGGGAGCTCATCCAGGGACCGCTGAACTTGCCTGATTGACGTCTCCACGCCCCGGCACCTTTATTCGTGCGGGGATTCTACGCAAGGCACGGTCCACAGCACGCCCACAGTGGCACACAAGCGAACGGGCGGAGCCATGGATGTGCCGAGCGCATAGATCTCATTCATCCTGGGTTCACGTAGATCGAGCTGTCAAACGTGAAGCGCGCCCGGTCCACCCGGTCGACATGCATATTCGCGCCTCCCTTGACCGAAACTCGTGCGACTGCTGGGCCAGCGCGATTGGTCCGAAAAGTGTAGGCTTCTGGAGCTCATGACGGCCAACCGTCAAAATTATCCTTGCATCGTGGGAGAGATGCGCAACGCACATCGCGTGAAGCTGTTGGACACGTCGGGCGGCAGTCGGCCAGGAGCCGCCGTTCGACATACCGGGGTAAATCGCTGACAATTTGGCGGATTCACACTTTGGAAGCCGAGCGATGAAATGCCGGATATGTGGGCGGGCACTCGATCAGCCCGACGACCCCTTGTCGATGAACTGTGGCGGTGACTGCTGGGGTTGCGTCGGCGAGATTGAGGCCGATCTAGGCAATTCGGAATCGATCGAGCAGGTACGAGAAGAACACGTTCGCGGACTTCGCCCGGGATGGATAGACCCGGCGAAGTAGTGACCACCAATCTCCTGTTCGATCACTTTCGGCCAGGAGCCGCCCGTCGAAGTCGACATTCAGTTCGAATAGCCGAGGTTCCGTTCACCCTCCCTCAATGGCCGGCTTCCGACGAGCGAATCGCGGGCGACACTGTCTCAACGCGGCCCACAAACGGTCACTCAAGACCGGGCTTAGGATCGTCGGCAATTCACCCCTTCAGTATCGCAGCACTCCTGATCGGCGAAATCAAGGCCGAATGATCGGCGCTGTATGTCGTGCCGGCAGACAGACTACTAGCCGCTCCAGTCGCCAGAGTAAAGGTCATAGACCATCATGTGCCGTAGAGCTTCTCGAATCCTGTCCTCGCCGACGGTATCAAACAAGCGAGTCGGGATTGCGATCCCGACGGTCTCAGAATCGACCGAAAATACTTCGGCTCTACCGTTGAGGAAGTCAAGGCTATGCTCAACGTCGCTCAGGGATATACCGCGAACCATAAGTTGAAAGCTCATGACCGTTTCACCCGAATCTCGGCCACGTCCCCGAGCGCCCGTTGAAGACAATCTTCAAGCTCGTCTGTCACTTTTTGCCCACGGACATCATAGACCACCACAAATCTTGCGGCGGGCAGCGGTACGTGTTGTCGGCCAAACAGTACACGTGCTCGAATGAACGCAACGCTGAGGTTCAGCGCTACTTGCGTCTCGACAAAATGATTGGCGATCAGTGTATGTTCCGTGGCGTCGGCTGTAGAAAACTCTGGCGTGAACATCGCAATTTTGATCCGAACATTCCAGACTGTTGAACGGCCGTTCTGGGGAAAACTGAAGGGCAGTTCAGGGTGGGGCGCGCGCGTTGACGACTGGCGGCTTTCGGGCAGCGAAATTTCAACGGCCGTTTTCAGGGGGTGAGTTCGAAGCGCGGACGGACTCAGCCCGACCCGCTGCCGACATTCGACCCGACACGACTGCGGCGACAGCTTCCAAATTACAACGGCCGCTCAATGGACCACATCGGTTGGCTGCAGGGCGGCCTGTGCGGACACTGGCCGCCAGTGAACTCAATGCCTTCGACATTCAGAAGAGGCAATTGAATTTCGACATCGATTGATTAACGGGACCACAATTACGACCGCTTTATGGTGCATGACACCCCCTTTCTGGTCGATTCGGCGTCGAAAGGGGCCATCCTTTAGAAATCGAAAGGGTCGCGCGGTCTTAGCCCAAGCCACGTCTCAACAGAGCGATGCAGCGTTCGCAGGGCCTCCTCGTGCTCAGGGAAATCGGCGGGATCGATCGCTTCACACCTGACCCTCGCCACGTCAATGCCAATGAAGTCATCGATCGTCTGCTTATGGAATGTGTTGTGCGGTGTGGAGACGCGATCACCCCACGAGCTGCTCGTGCCCCGGCTCATCATACGTGTGGCCATGCGTGCGAAGCCCTCGTCGGTCCGGATCGCCTCACACATCCACTCGCGAGGTTCGTCCAATGAACCTATATAGTCCCTCCACCGGTAGAGCCAAGACACGAGATCTGGTTGGACGATCAGCGCTTCGCCGTCAACGGCGCGCCTCCTTATCGACCGGAGCCATTCAGCCTTCATCGCTTCAACGGTGTCGAGGTCGAGCGCCGGATCAAAGGCGTAGCTCTCACTCGCCTTCTGCGCGGCGGGATCGTTCAGATTAATCAGGATCGCAGCAACGGAGAGCGCCTGGGTCTGGCGGAGCGCGTCAAGCGCAAGACCACCGCGCACATCCTCCGGAACGCGCTTCAAGAACCAGCTCGTCGCTCGCCATGCTGAAAGCCATGGCGAATTGAAGGGGTCGACGTCGCGCTGGCCCGCGAGCTTCTGGGCGATTCTGAACATCGCGGGCAACAGCACGGCGGCGTTCTCGGCCGGGAGGCGGTCGACTGACTCGTCGCACCTCGCGACGAGCGAGGGCAGCAGGCCGTCGGCCTCGATGTCGGCGATCGCGGCAGCTAGCGCGTCCTCCGTCGCCGTCGCATCGAGAAACGCGACGAAGCGGCGCTCCGATATTTCGCCGGACGCTGTCTGGAGTTCGAAGTAACGCGGGAAATAGCGCCGGGAGCAGACCCGCTTGGCGGTCAACCACTGGAGATGGAAGCCGTCTGCGTAGCTCGTGCCCCCGTATGCCCATTCGAGAGGCGGGAAGAGGTCCTTGAGTGCGTCCTGGGCGATGACGCGGCGCTCCTCCGGCACGAGCTCAAGAAGTCGTTTGGCCGCCGCCCTGTCCTCATCCTGCCGGCCATAGCCAGGGTAACGCCGCTCCTGTAGGACTAGTTCCCTCTCTCGGAACAGCGCCTTATGGAGGTCCGGTTCGAAGACCCGGAGCGTCTCAAGAAGAAGGAAGTCGACAATGTTCACCTCAAACACGTCGTCAGCCGTATGCAACGGTATGTGCACAGCGATGGACGAGATTAATCGACGCGCGTCGCGCATGTTGCGCAGTAGGGGCTGGATGCAACCGACGAACGCGTTACCCCATCGCGTATGGGAGAACCCGTTCGCCTCGGTCGCGAAAGGGCCCGCGAGCTCAGAGAGCTCCCCTCCGAATATATGATGCACGATCGACACCGGGACCGCCGGCAGGTCGAAGCTAGCCTGCACGATCTTTTCCAGAAAGGCGCGGCCGTCGCCGTCAGCGACCGGATCAAGTGCCCGCTCAATGATGCTGGGCTGGAACAGGAGCACAAAGACGATGTTGGGCAGGTTGGCGTTCGCCTTTACCTGTCGGAGGACCATCCTGATCTGCTCGGGCTCGAGCCGATCGATGTCGTCGACGAAGACAATCAGCGGCCTGTCGAGTTCGCGAAGACGAACCTCCAGCGCTTCGCGCACCTTGCCGAGCGGTTCGCCGGTGCGATCACGTCCGAGATGCGTCAGCACGCGGCCCAGCTGGGGCGTGATGATAGAGAGGAAGGCGAGACCAGTTGCCACCTTCGCTGCCGTCGGCAGGTCGAAGCCTACGGCCGAGGCGACCGCGATCACCGAGGCGTTCGTCAGTACCGTCGAGATTAGATGGCTTGAACCTTCGGCCTTCTTAAGCGGCGCGCTGGCCCCTGTAAGAATCGCGCCGTACCGTCGCAACGCCTCGGCGCGGGCGAGCGCGGCCTTTGAATGTTCGCCCCCCAGACGATCAGCTATCTGGCCAAAGAGGGCGCGGGCAATCGCGTCGCCGTCGCCCCACTGCCAGGGATTGAAGTCAAGCCAGTCTGCGCCGTCGCTCCTGGCGTCGAGCCGTTCGGTGATTAGGTTCTTAAGTGAGGACTTGCCGAAGCCCCACTCACCTCGGATTGCGAACACCCTGCCTTCACGCAGACTGAGTTCCGAAAGCACGCCGGCTATGCGGTCTGCGAAGTCGGCCCTCCTCAGGCGATCCTCGGACGCCGTCCGGATGGGTGCCTCCGCCCCGATCCCGCCGTCCAGCTGTTCGGTCCTCGCGTTCTGCGCATTGAGTCTCGCACGGCGACGGGCGCGCCACGCCGACAGACGAACCAGCGGCCCGATCATCGCGCGGCGACGCCGATGGGACCGCCGGTCCCACCGAAGGGGCGAAGCGCTGGCGTCGAGGCGGGAAGCGAGGTCTCAGGCATCGGGATAGAGACTCTCGAGTATCTCCCGCCACCTCTGCCTTCGCGACCACTCCCAATACTTTCTCGACACATAGTTATATTCCTGGTAATACCTGAAGAGATCCCACCACGCTTGCACATCCTAGCTCGTCCGGTCCGCTAACGGCGAGACAGTCGATATAAATCGATTTGACGGCGAACGGCAACTCAGGGAGATGACGCAACGCTGGCTTTCTGGAATCGAATTACCGCTCGTTGAGTGGAAGCTTCATCTGAAGGTCTCGGCCACGCTCCACGCGAAGGTCTGCTTGTGGCCGTTCAGCGCCCGACGACCGAGCGCGATGATCTTCTCCGGCACGTTTAATGCAAATGGCATAGAACGACCCGTTGCTGCCGGTCGAGTCGTCGGCATTGCAAGGGCAGGGATCAGAGTGGAACGGTCGATCCGGACCGTCAAGCGAAGACACGTCGCGGGTGCGGATTCAACCGGTCATTCGAGCATCGGCTTTGGACAGGCAAATAAATGCGTAACGACTGGCGGCGCGGAGAGGCGCGATGACCTAAGATTGCATCCTGCACGATATCAAGCCGCATCTAAAACAGGAGAGCCGTCTATGGCAAACGTCTACAAGCGCAAGCAGGTCTACTACTGTTTAGGGGCGATCTACGATCACGGCCTCGTATTTGCCGAGGCAGGGAAGCACCTGATCGAGACTAGGGGGCGATTTTCAGTTCCCGGTATGGTCAATCTTTGCCTTGCGACCGAGATATTTCTCAAGTCGATCAACGGTATGTTCAGCAACCTCGAAGATGAATTATTTCACGAGGGGGTGAAGGTATATGCCGGGCGTGACGAGGACAGAAAGCTGGAACCTGGCGGCCATGGCCATAAGCTGAGCAAACTCTTCGACGGTCTGCCTGCTGACGCGCAGGCCGAGATTACTGCGAACGCCAAAGTGGCGGGGTTCAACGGGGACGTCTCGAAGGGGCTCGAACTCTACGACAAGGTGTTCGTTGATTGGCGATACATTTACGAGGAAAACAATCCTGAAGTGCTAAGCACGCGCCCGCTCTTTGAGATCGTGAATGCGATCGATGCTTATTGCCGCAAACACAGGAACGAGGTAAGGCAAGTGACTTCGGACCAGATCGAATCGCCGGTCTAACCCTTCGGGGCGAGGCCGGATGGAAATGACCGAGTGCGCAACACACACCGGCAATTCGGCTCTCACCCCGGCAACGTCCCTCGCCATAGAGATACATGCCTTGGCTGATCTGGTAAGCCAATGGATGAGGACGACTTGGGCTGCTCGCATATTGCAGCCCGAGCGCAGTGCAATTGGCGGAGAGTCAGGTGCAAAAGATTTTTTTCTACGTCGCAAGGAAAGAGCATCAACCGGGCGATCTACTCGGCTGTGGACACTTTGGCGCGGGATATCGCACATACCCTTATGACGTTTCGGGACCACAGGGCGCACTCAACGGTTGGAAGATCGCAAAGGAAATGATCTTCGAGAGTATCCGCGAGCAGAACTACGGATCGCTGCCGAGCCGTCTGAAATGCTCCTATGCATATGTGAACAAATCGGACGCCCTTACCAATTTCGTTCCGGGACAGGGGCTTTTCGCGCATGAGGTCGTCATCGTCGATGAACTCGCCCCGCGCCACGTGGGCGACTTCTCATTGCTCAGCAGCACCAACGCTGTGCCAACGAATAGCCCGTTCATCCCGTGGGCTGAAGCGACCGCCCACGCGTATTGGGGCGGTCAGAACCCGAAAATTCCGGAGCTGCTGACACTCTCTCCGATCAAGGTGCTGAAGCGGATTGCGTGAAAACGGCAGTCAGTGATCTGCGGCTAATTGGCATCAGGCGGTGGCGTTACCGCATCTGGGGGAGCGGTCGTTTCGATGCCGTAGCGTGAACGATAACGAACGCCGCTTGGCTAACGATTGCACGCCCGTTTTCGAGCGTTGAGAATCAAATAGCTGGTCGTTGGATAGTAAAAGCTCACCATACTCGTCGCATGACCAAGAAACTTCCACTTGCTGACTTCCGAGCGGTTCGCAGCGTGCTTGAGCCGCACGAGTTTGCTTCTGGCGGCCAAGCCGTACCTCCGTCCGACCTGATTGACCAGGAGGTTTGGAATGGCATCATGCACCTTCCAGAAGACGTCTCGATAACAACCTCCAATCACAATGGGATCAGGCTCCGTCTGATGTATAGCTTATGGGGCGACTGGATTGAGACGATCGGTAACCCACAAGATCCCGACGAGATCTTCGAAAATTTACTCAGCGCCGGCGAGTGCTTCCAATGCTCAACCTTTAATTTCTTGCATGGTTACTACCGAGCCGCGATCGCGGAACTACGCACGGCCCTTGAGCTCGTAATGATCGGAGCGTATGGGAGCCTCTATCCGAACGACAAAGATTACGTCGCCTGGAAGGCAGGAGGCGGCGATTTGTCGTTTGGACGATGTAGGAGTCGGTTGCTTGGCAATCTCCGAAAGGAACAAGGGAAATGGATGTTCGAAAACGAAGGTGTGCTGGCCGCGACGTATCAGCAGCTTTGCAACTATTCGCACTCGCGCCCGGACGCCAGCGACGGCGCCTTGTGGAAAAGTAATGGACCGATTTACGACGGTGAAGCGGCAAGGCTAACGCTTTTCACAACGCTATCCGTGTATGCAATCTGTTACCTCTTGATTCGGCTTGCGCGAAGTGATTTTGTCTTGCCCGAAGATAGCAATATCCTTTTTGAACTCGATTGGATGCCCAATTATCAGTTGCTGAAACGAGCCTACACAGATCTATATGGAGCACCTCCGACGCCGCCGTTGACCGACTGATGTACGTGCCGAATTAGGCTTCAGCTAACGGATCATCTCCGTTTGGCACCCAGTGACGCGTGGGCGGACGTCTTCCCTGTGCAGCAACGGACTTGTGCGGGTGCGATGGCCGCTTCCTAGTGGCGGATTCAACCGGTCGATGCAACACACTACAGCCTGCGTGAGCAGCGGAGGTGTTGCAAATGAAACAGCGACCGAGGATCTATTACTCCGAGAGCCAACGAAA
>NZ_CAJMYW010000028.1:0-68971 GCF_905220165.1 Paraburkholderia sp. J10-1
GATGAGCGCCTTGTCACTCAGTTCAGTGGTGCGAGGTGACAGACGCTCCGGAGCCATTCACCTGGAGTGGTGCGAGATGAACTGTGGCAGGCGCTGGCGGTTTGAGCGGCTTTCTTTTGCCTACTTTTCTTTGCCGCTGCAAAGAAAAGTAGGTGCCGCCCCGCACAGGGGCAACGCTGGCATACCGACTCGAACACAAGGAAAGGCCAAAGCCCTCAACGCACAGAAGGTTTTCTTCTACTAGCCACCTTAAACTAACCACTCCGCGCGCCAGCAACAGTCTCACGCCCCTGCAAACCCAGATCGACAGCACGCTCCCCAGACTCGAAGTCAACCGCGCCATTCAAAACTGCTCGCGCGCGATCGACATCAATCGCCCCTTCCCACCGGGCAACCACAATAGTCGCCACCCCGTTTCCGATCAGATTCGTCACCGCACGGGCTTCATTCAGAAAGCGATCCACGCCAAGCAGCAGCACGAGCCCCGAAACCGGAATCTTGTGCATCGAAGCGAGCGTAGCCGCAAGCGCCACGAACCCCGCGCCCGCGACGCCAGCCGACCCCTTCGAAGTCAGCAGCAAAACGCTCAGCACAACAATCTGATCGAGCACCGTGAGATGAATATTCATCGCCTGCGCGACAAAGAGCGCCGCCATCGTGAGATAGATCGCCGTGCCGTCCGCGTTGAACGTGTAGCCGGTCGGCAGCACCATGCCGACAACCGGCCGCGAGCAGCCCAGGTGCTCCATCTTGACCAGCATCTGCGGCAGCACGGCCTCGGTCGACGCCGTGCCGAACGTGATCAGGATTTCGTCGCGGATATAGCGCAGATACTTCCACAGCGAAAAGCCGCAAACGCGCATGACGAGCCCGAGCACGACCACGACGAAAAAGATCGACGTCACATACAGGCACAGCATCAACTCGCCAAATGACGCCAGTGTGCCGAGCCCGTACTTCGCGATGGTGAACGCCATGCCGCCAAAAGCGCCCACGGGCGCGACATACATGACGATACGCACGACACCGAACATGCCCTGCAAAAACATGTCGAGCATATCGACGAGCGGTGCAGTGCGCGGACCAAGCTTCGCCAGGGCGATGGCGAACAGCACGGAGAAAAAGATGATGGGCAGAATTTCGCCATTCGCAAACGCGCCGACAATGCTGTTCGGCACGATGCTCATGAGAAACCCGATCGCCGTGTGATCGTGAGCGGCGTGTGCGTAGCCGGCGATAGCCGAACTGTCCAGGTGCGCCGGATCGATGTTCATGCCGCTGCCTGGCTTGATCACGTTCACGACAACGAGGCCCACCAAAAGCGCGATGGTCGATGCCACTTCGAAGTAGAGCAGCGCCTTCACGCCTACACGCCCCGCTTCGTGCAGGTCGTTCATGCGGGCAATGCCCACGACGACCGAGGCGAAGATGATCGGCGCGAGCGCCATGCGGATCAGCTTGATGAAGAGATCGCCGAGCGGCTTGAGATCGGCGCCGAAATCCGGGTAGAAGTGGCCGACGAGAATGCCGGCCACAATGCCGATCAAAACCTGTACGTAGAGCTTCGAAAGGTACTTTTTGAGTGTCGAGGGCCGCATGTCTGTCTCCTGAGCATGGCGCCATCCAGGTGAATCCAGGCGACCGCCAACCGCCATGCGTGCAGCGGTTGTGTTTCCGGTCGCGCTTTTCCCTTTACTTCGTTGCGCTTCGCGCGAGCGTCACGGTGCGAGCTTTTGCATCTGCTCAAACAGATCGGCCTTGCCCTCGAAGCCGATGCCGGGCAGGTCGGGCATCGTGATATAGCCGTTGTCGACCTTCACGCCATCGGGGAAGCCGCCATACGGCTGGAACAGGTCGGGGTACGACTCGTTGCCGCCAAGCCCGAGACCCGCCGCGATGTTGAGCGACATCTGATGGCCGCCGTGCGGAATGCAGCGGCTCGCCGACCACCCGTGTTGATGCAGCATCTCCAGCGTGCGCAGATATTCGACGAGGCCATAGCTGAGCGCGCAGTCGAACTGCAGCCAGTCGCGGTCGGGACGCATGCCGCCGTAGCGGATCAGGTTGCGCGCGTCCTGCATCGAGAACAGATCCTCGCCGGTCGCCATCGGCTTGTCGTAGTAGTTGCGCAGCGTGGCCTGTAATTCGAAATCGAGCGGGTCGCCCGGCTCTTCGTACCAGAACAGGTCGTATTGCGAGAGCGCTTTGGCGTACTGGATCGCGGTGTCCAGATCGAAGCGGCCATTGGCGTCGACGGCAAGCTTCTGGCCGTCGCCGAGCACGCTCAGGATCGAGTCGATGCGGCGCAGGTCCTCGTCGAGCGATGCGCCGCCAATCTTCTTCTTCACGACCGTGTAGCCGCGGTCGATATAGCTGCGCATTTCGTCTTTGAGCTTGTTGTGGTCCTGGCCCGGGTAGTAGTAGCCGCCCGCCGCGTACACGAAGATCTTGCGGTTCGGCTGCCCGTTGCCGTAACGGTCGGCGAGCAGCTGAAAGAGCGGCTTGCCTTCGATCTTCGCCACGGCGTCCCACACCGCCATGTCGATCGTGCCGATCGCCACCGACCGCTCGCCGTGGCCGCCTGGCTTTTCGTTGGTGAACATCGTGGCCCAGATCTTGTGCGGGTCGAGGTTGTCGCCCGCGTCGTTCACGAGCGAGGCGGGATCGGCTTCGAGCAGGCGCGGGATGAAGCGCTCGCGCATCAGCGTGCCCTGGCCGTAGCGGCCATTCGAGTTGAAGCCATAGCCGACGACAGGCTTGCCGTCGCGGATCACATCGGTGACCACGGCGACGAGGCTCAGCGTCATCTTGCTGAAGTCGATATAGGCGTTGCGGATCGAGGAACTGATCGGCACGGTTTTTTCGCGGATTTCAACGATTCTCACGGGTGTCTCCTGGTGGCACGGCCAGCGCTGGTGGTTGGCTGGCTGTTGGAGACGCTAGGTTATGCGCCCGGATCGGTACTATGATTCACTTGTTTTCACATCTTTATTAACCTGCGGTGAAGAATGACCTGACCTCGTATCTGGAGTTTTTCGTCCTGCTCGGGCGTTACGGAAGCCTTTCGAGCGTGGCGCGGGACATGGACATCACGCCGCCGGCGGCGACCAAACGGCTCGCGCAGCTCGAGGCGCGCCTGGGCGTGCGGCTCGTCAACCGGACGACGCGCAGCGTGAGCCTGACCGCCGAAGGCGAGACCTTTCTGCACTACGCGGCGCGCATTCTTGCCGAAGTGAAGGAAATGGAAGACGTGGTGTCGTCGAGCCGTTCCGTGACGCGCGGCTTGCTGCGCGTGAACGCGACACTCGGCTTCGGGCGCACGACGATTGCGCCGCTCGTTTCGGAGTTCGCGCGGCGCCATCCGCATGTCGAGGTGCAGCTCGACGTCACCGACCGGCCGATCGATCTCGTCGAAAGCGGCGTGGATCTCGCGATCCGTTTTGGGGAGCTGCCCGACAAGCGGCTCATTGCGCGGCGCATCATGACGAACCGCCGCCTGCTGTGCGCCTCGCCGCGCTATCTGGAGCGGCAGGGCACGCCTGCCACGCTTGCGGATCTCGCCAGTCATCAGTGCATCGTGCACCGCCAGAACGACAGCGCTTATGGCATATGGCGGCTGGAGCGCGGCGGCGAGGCGCATTCCGTAAAGGTGCACGGCATGCTGTCGAGCAACGACGGCGACATCGTGCTCGGCTGGGCGCTCGACGGTCACGGCATTCTGCTGCGCTCCGAGTGGGACCTGGCGAAGTATCTGGAGAGTGGGCGTTTGCGCGTCGTGCTGCCTGAGTTCGTGCAGCCGCTTGCCGATTTGTTCGTCTATTACCCGAACAAGCGGAACCAATCGGCGCGTGCGCGCGCGTTCATCGAGTTTCTGGCGGAGCGCTTCAATCAGCACGATGCGGTGGCTGCGCCCGGGGCCGAGTGAGTCCCCCTAAAGGCGTATGACGCGCCTCGCACGCTACAGCGAACTGCCCCCGCAGATCATGATCTGTTGCCCCGTGATCGCGCCGGCCTGCGGGCCCAGCAGATACGCGACCATCGAGGCCACTTCCTCCACGCTCACGTAGCGCCCGATAGGCGGCATGACCGGCGCGCTCGACGTGCGCTGCGGGTCGCTCAGCATGGGCGTGGCGGTCGCGGCAGGCGACACCACGTTGACGGTGATGCCGCGCGGCGCAAGCTCGATGGCCCAAGAACGCGCCATGCCGACCATGGCGGCCTTGACGGCCGCGTACTGGCTGCGCCCGGCGGCGCCCGCCGACACGCGGCTGCCGATCAGCACGATGCGCGCGCCTTCGAGCATGGCGGGCACGAGCGCGTTGGCAAGCGCCGAGGCGGCGGCCACGTGCAAGCGCCACATCGCTTCGCCACTGGCTTCGTCGAGTTCGCCAAGGCGCGCCGTTGTCATGAAGCCCGCTGCGTGCACAAGGCCGTCAACCGTGCCCAGCTGTTGTGCGAGTCCGGCAATCGCGGCGGTATCGTCGAGGTCAGCGGCGCGCCACGTGAAGCGGGGATGATCGAGGTCCGGCGCGCTGCGGCTCAGGCCAATCACGTCATGGCCTTCGGCGAGCAGTTGCTTCGCAATGGCGTAGCCGATGCCGGAGCTTGCGCCCGTCACGACCATGCGTTTGTTCGTGGCGCCAGCCAGCGTGTCAATCGTTGGGTTCGTTGCGTTGTCCATTGTCGTCTTTCAATGCGCGGCTCCCGCGGGCACTTCAATCGGCTCGATCGTGAGCCCCGCGAGATTGCGGAACGCCTGCAACTCGACATGCGTAGCGCTCGCGTCCGTGATCAGCGTCCACGGCTTTTCAATCGGCGCCCAGTGCTGCTGGCTGTCGCGGTTGAGCTTGTCGGCGGTCACGAGCACGAAGAGGCTCGCGGCCTGCCGCATCAGGCATTCCTTGAGGTAGGCCTGGTCGGCGGTCGCTTCACACAGGCCGCGGCCGGGCACCACGCCATCGGCGCCGAGGAAGGCCTTGTCGACCGTCACCCGCGTGAGCGCGAGCTGCGCGATCGGCCCGAGCGTGCTCATGCTCGACTCGCGCACCTCGCCGCCAATCAGCGTGAGCGGCACACTGCTGCCCGCGAGCGCCTGCACGACGAGCAGGTTGTTGGTCACCACGCGTATGTCGTGGCGGCCGGCCTGAGCGAGCGCGCGTGCGAGCGCGGCGGTGGTCGTGCCGCTGTCGAGGAAGATCGTGTCGCCGGCGCGCACGTGAGCGGCCGCCGCGTGGCCGATGGCGTCTTTCTCCGCCTGGAAGCTCTGGCGGCGCTGCTCGAGCGATTCCTCGGGCGCGTGCGTGCCGACCGAGGCCGCACCGCCATAGGTGCGCAGGATCAGCCGGTCGTCGGCGAGCGCGCGCAGATCGCGGCGCACGGTGGCCTCCGACATGCCGAAGTGTTCGCACAACTCTGACACCTCGGTCATGCCGGAGAGGACGGCCTGGAGCATGGCTTCGCGGCGGCGGGCTACTTTCATGGAGTGTTCGGCGTTGGGTTCGGGACGCCGCTTCGCGGCGAGGCAGACGGCTTGGACAATACGGCGCGCACGCAGTTTACCGCGTACTTCACCCCGTACTGTATCCACTTTCCGACGCCTCGCGTTCATCGCGCAGGTCCCGGTTCCCGGTGTGCCCGTGACCCGTCAGGCTGCGGCGGGCGCGGGCTGCGTGGCCGCGGGGGCCGTGCTGGCCCATTCCTCGGCCACGCTCACGTACTTGATGCGCTGGCGGAAGTACGTGTAAGCGATATGCAGGCGGCCATCGGGCGACTGCGCGATCGACGGGTACGAGAACTCGCGGTTGAGCTTGTCCGTCGAGTTGTTCGTCATGCAGTAGCCGTCGCCCGTTTCCAGGTTGCGCGTGATGGGCCAGGTGCGGCCGCCATCCATGGAGATGGCGAGCGTCATCGGCGCGCGCGGTGCGCCCCAGAATGCGGTGCCGTGCGCCGAGGCGGCTTGCGTCACGAGATCGCCGCTGTCTTCCGAGTCTTCGATGTCGTCGTAGAGCGAGGCGCGCCGCCCGGTGCTCTGCGCCGCGCTGCTCGCGTTGAATACGAGGCCCAGGTGGCCGTTGGCGAGCGCGACGAACTGGATCGACGAGTTGTTGTTCGGCAGGGCGAGCGGCTCGGGCGCGCTCCACGCCATGCCGTCGGCGGAACGGCTTGCGTAGATATGGTCGGCCCAGCGGCTGCGGTAGAGCGCGAGGAGCGAGCCGTCAGCGAGCGGCTGGATGTTCATGTGCACGCAGCCCACGCTCGCGGGCACCGCGTGCTCGGTCCAGCTCGCACCGTTGTCGGTCGAGCGCATCACCACGCTCACGTCGTCGTTGCCCGACCAGCGCTCCCCGGGTTGCACGCGGCACAGGAACACCGGGCACAGCCACGCACCGTCGCGCGCCACCACGATAGGCTGGCGCACGAAGGTGCCGGGGCGTTCGAACAGCGTTTCGATGGAGCCCCAGGTGCGGCCTTGATCGGCGGAAACGCGCCGGCGCACGATCGAGGTGTTCTGGTGACCCGAGAGCTGCGCCGTGTAGATCAGCCAGATGTCGCCGTTGGGCGCGGCAAAGAGCACCGGGTTCTGCTCGGAGCGTGTGGGGTCGTCGGAGAGGCGCACCGGCTCGCTCCATTGGTCGCTGCCCTTGTTCAGGCGCGAGAGGTAGACCGAAATGTCGGGCACGCCTTCCTGTGTGCCGCCGAACCACGCGCACAGCACGTCGCCGTTGGCGAGCGCGAGCAGGTTCGCCGCGTGGCATTGCACCGTGGCGGCGGGGAGGTAGGCGTCCGTGCGCGCGGCGTCGCCGGCGGCGGCATGCAGGCGGCCGGGCAGGGTGAACGCGGCGTCGGGCAGCGTGGAGGGAGTCGTCATGATGTATTCCTGTTGCGGTGTGGCAAGGGGTTCGCAGGTCGCGCTTTGCGAGTCGCGCTTCACGAGTCGGTGTGCGCGACGCGCGGGCCGTTGCCGCTCGCCGTGGGCGTGAGCAGCTTTTCGACGACCATCACGATCGCAGGCGAAACGAGCGCGACGTACATGTTGTCGATGCCAAGCGGATTGCCGAGCAGATACCAGATCGTCGTGGCGATCGTGGCGACCACGAGCGCGCTGATCGCGCCGCGGTTGCTGTTGAAGAAGGGCAGGTAAATGCCCATCAGCGCGACCACGGTGACCGAGAGGCGCAGCGCGCGGGTGAAGAACGAGAGCGCGAGAATTTGCGGCACGAACAGCACGAAAATGAGCGGCAGGAAGCCCACCACGAAGGAGATCGTGCGCGTGGCGCGCAGTTCTTTCTCAGGCGTCGGGCGAAAGCGCGGTACGTAGAAGTCCTTGACGATGAGCGAGGCGATGGCGAGCGCCACCGTGCTCACGCTAACGAAGATCGAGGCGACGAGCGAGACCGTGACCACGCCCGAAAGCAGCGGGTGCATGTGCTGGAGAAAGATCGGCAGTGCGTAGAGGCTCTTGATGTTGGGGAACAGGAACTTCGCTGCGACGCCGAGAAAGCCGAGTGCAAGCGCGATGGGAATGCACAGCGCGCCTGCGATCAGCGTGGCGTTGCGCGCCTCGTTCGCGGACTTCGCGCCCGAGATCGCCTGAATGATGAACTGCGTGGAGAAGATCGCGCCGGCCGTGCCGATGATCCATGCACCGATCGTGCCGCCGCTCAGCATGCCGTTCCAGGTGAAATACTGGGCCGGCATGGCGTGCACCATCGGCGCGACGCCGCCCGTCATGGAGAGCGCGACCCACACGAGAATGCCGATGCCGATGAGTTTCACCGCGCTATGCAGGATCGTCACATAGGCCACGCTTTTCAGGCCGCCCCAGGCAAAGTAGATCGTGCTCACGACAGCGGTGATGAACGCGGCGGTGGGCAGGTTCACGCGCATCACGGTCGAAATGGCGGCGGCGCCGCTCACGTAGTTGCCCACGTTCACAATGAAGAGCGCGTAGATCATGACCGCGGAGACGACGAGCCGCGCCGTCTTGCCGTACTTCTGCGCAATGAAGCCCGAGATCGTGAATTCGCCTGAGCGGTACAGACGCTTGGCCATGAACAGGCCGAAGAACACGAAGCCGATGGAAGCGGAGATCACCGACCACGAGGCCGCGAGACCCACGTTGAAGGCTTCCTGTGAGGTGCCGATGGTCGACTTCGCGCCGATGTACTCCGACATCAGCAGGATGGCGATCACGATGGCGGGCGTGGAGCGGCCCGCGACCATGAACTGCTCGGTGGTCTTGCTGCGCAGCCGGATGCTGATCCAGGCCGTGACGACGATGTACACGACCACCATCGCAATGATGATGGAGGTGTCCCACACGGTGAGGCGATTCATAGGTGATGTCTCCGATTGTTGTGTGCTCAACGGCATGCGCCCGCATGCGCGGGCGCGCGCGTTGCGACGCTAGGCCGTTTGAACGGCGCGGCGCGTGGCGAGGTCTTGTGCCTGCTTTAGCGCTTCGAGCATGCTGCGTTCGTCCGCAATGCCCTTGCCTGCGATATCGAATGCCGTGCCGTGATCGACCGAGGTGCGGATCACCGGCAGCCCCACCGTCACGTTCACGCCCGCTTCGAGGCCCATCACCTTTACGGGGCCGTGGCCCTGGTCGTGATACATGGCCACGACCACGTCGAAGTCGCCGCGGCCCGCACGGAAGAACAAGGTGTCGGCGGGGAGCGGGCCCTCCACGTCCCAGCCGCGCTCGCGCAGCACGGCCACGGCGGGCATGATCTTTTCCTCTTCCTCGCCATAGCCGAACAGGCCGTTTTCGCCCGCATGCGGATTGATGCCGCACACGCCGATACGCGGTTGCTCGATGCCCGCGCGCATGAGCGTTTCGTGTGCGCGTTCGATCGTGCGCTGCACGAGGCCCGGCTCGATCTTGCGAATCGCATCGAGCAGGCCGATATGCGTCGTCACGTGAATCACGCGCAACTTCGGCGCCACGAGCATCATCGAGACTTCGGGAATGCCCGTGAGGTGCGCGAGCATTTCCGTGTGGCCGGGGAAGATGTGGCCGCCCGCGTGCAGCGCTTCCTTGTTCAGCGGCGCGGTGCAGATCGCGTCGAGCTCGCCCGCCGAAGTCAGTTCGACCGTGTGCGCGATGTACTGGTACGCGGCGTCGCCGGCAACGGCGGAAAGCTGGCCGTAGGGCATCGATTCGGGAATCAGGCCGAGGTCGATGCAGTCGACCACGCCGAGCTGGAAGCGGGCTTCGGCGGGGGCCTTGATCGAGCGCACTTCGAGCGTGACGCCCGCGCGCCGTCCGGCATCGACGAGCCGTTTGGCGTCGCCGATCACGAGCGGGCGGCAGCCGTCGTACACCGACTGGTGCGCGAGGCTCTTCATGATGATTTCCGGGCCCACGCCGGCGGCATCGCCCATCGTGATGCCGATTACGGGACGATAGTTCATGGCTTCCTCTTTGCTGGATTGGCGCGGCGCCTTCGCGTGCGCTTGCGTCATGGCGGCGAGCCGCTGCCATGCACGATAAAGGGTGTCGGGACGCCCGAAGCCGCCCGCCTTGGTGACGACGGGCAACACGCGCGACGCCTCGGTGGCGGCCATGAGCGGCACGCCGTTTTCGACTTCTTCGATCACCCGCAGCGTGGCCACACCCATGGCCGCGAGCAGCGCGCGCGCCGTTTCGCCGCCCGTGGCGATCAGTGCGGCTGCGTGGGCGGCTGCGGGGGCGAGGCTTTCCGCGAGCTGGCGGGCGAGCAGTTCGCCATCGCCAATCAATACGCGCTCGGTTTGGCTCAAGGCCACCACCGCGTGGCGCCCGCGCATGAGCGTGTTCGCAACGCGGGTGCCCAGCGTGAGCGACTCGGGGCTCACCGGGTCGAGCAGCGCCACGACGTCGACTTCGAATACGTCGACGGCGTCGCCCGCATGGGCGCGCAGCGTGGCGACCTGCTCGTGCGAGACACTTGACATGCTGCCCACCACGGTCAGCACGCCGCGCGGGTGTTGCGAGATCGTTGCGTGCGCAACGGCAGGCGTGGACGTTGCTGCACTGTGCTGCGCGCTTTCGTTCGTGAGCGTTGCGATCAGCGTTTGCGCGAGTCCCGCCGAGCCGACCCAGAACACGCCGTCGAGCGTGGCGGACGCTTCGGCAAGCATGGCGAGATCGGCGTCCGTTTCGCTGTCGCAGACCACGGCCTGGCACTTTGCGGCGCGCAAGGCTTCGAGGCGCGCGCGCAGCGGCGCCGCGCCTTCGCGCACCGCTTGCAGGCCGATGTGCTCGACCCGCAGGCCAGCGCCCGTGAGTATCGAAGGCAGATGGCCCGTGCCGCCGAGACTTTCGTTGCGCCAGACTTCCGTCGCTTCGACGGGCGTGCCGTTCACGAGAAGGCATCCGTCCTGCGTCGTGCGGCCCGCCTCGGGCAGCGCGGGCGCCACGATCGCCATGCCCGCGTGCGCAGCGAGCGCGGCCACTTCGGCGGCGACGTTGCCTCGCAACGTCGAATCGATCTTCTTGTACACCCGCCGGCCGGCAGCGTGCGTGCACCATGCCTGCGCATTCGCGCTCGCGGCATCGGCGGGAGAGGCACGGCGCGTGTCGGTGTCGATCGCGAGCACGTCGGGACCGGCCGTGCGGTCCTGCGCCGCTGAAGCGTTCAGGCACACCACGCTGGAGAGGCCGCGATGCGTGCTCTTCACGGCGCAGTCCGCCGTGCCGGAGAGATCGTCGCCGAGAATCAGCAGGCGCACGTTGCGGGTAGTGGGCGCGTTCATGGCAGCAGACGGCTGTAGATTGCCTTGATATCGTCGAGGCTCAGCGCCTTGGGGTTGTTGCCGAGCAGGCGCTTGACCTTCGCGGCTGCAACGGCGAGCGCATCGAGATGCGTTTCCGACACGCCGAACTGGCGCAGATCCTGCGGAATCGCGAGCGCCGCGGTCCATTCGCGCAGGCGCTCGAGGAATTTGTCGGCGGCTGCCTGATCGCTGTCGTCGTGCTGCGCGATGTCGAGCGCGTGCGCGACCGTGGCGAGGCGGCCGACGATCGCGTCGAGATTGAACGCCATCACGTGGGGCAGCAGCATCGAGTTGGCCACGCCGTGCGTGATGTTGAACATGCCGCCGAGCGGGTAGGCGAGGGCGTGCACGGCGGCCGTGCCGGCCGCGGTGAGCGCGAGGCCGCCGTACATCGAGCCGAGCAGCATGGCTTCGCGCGCCTTCAGCGAGTGGCCGTTCTCATAGGATTCGAGCAGGTTCGCGCCAATCAGGCGCATGGACTCCATCGCGAACATGTCGCTGATGGGGTTGGCCTTGGTCGAGATATACGACTCGAGCGCGTGAATGAACGCGTCCATGCCCGTGGCGGCCGTAATGGGCTTCGGCAGGTCGAGCGTGAGCGTGGCGTCGAGTATCACGAGCTGCGGCAGCAAATGTCGGCTCACGATACCCACTTTCAGCTCCTCGTCGGGCAGCGTGACGATGGCGTTGGGCGTGACCTCGGAGCCGGTGCCGGCCGTGGTCGGCACGAGAATGAGCGGCACCCCCGGCGTCTTGATCAGATCGATGCCGAGCCATTCGCGCAGCGGCTGCGCGTTGGTGAGGCGCGCGGCGAAGAGCTTCGCGGCGTCGAGCACGCTACCGCCGCCAACCGAGAGCACCGCATCGGGCGCGAACGGCTCGATCTGGCCGCGAAACACCGTCTCCACGTTCTCGATAGTCGGCTCGGGCTGCACGTCGCGCACGATCAATACTTCGATGTCCTTGGCTTCGAGCGCCGCCACGACGCGCGCCGCGACGCCGTTTTCCTCCATCACCGGTTGCGTGATGAACGCAATGCGGCGAACCGGGCGGTCGAGCAGCGCGAGCTTTTCGGGCAACTGGTCGAGGCTGTTGGCGCCGTGCACGACGTGCTTGACGGTCTGGAAGTGGTAAGCGGGGTTCATATCGTGAGTCTCAATTTCGATCTTGCGGATGGGCGTTCGTTTGGTTGTCGACGTGGCTTCAGGCAACACGCGGGTAGATTTCGAGCGCCTTCGCGAGGCGTTCGCGCGTGGCGGCATCGAGCGGCTGCGCGGGCGAGCGCGCCGGGCCGGCGGGCATGCCGAGCATGGCGGCCGCGGTCTTGAGCACGACCGGCATCGTGCCGAGCGCGAAGGCGTCGCGCAGCGCGCGCAGCGATTCCTGGGCGCGGCGGGCCGCCTCGATGTCACCCGCCTGGAAGTGATTCCAGATCGACATCACGACGCTCGGCACCGCATTCGTCGTGGCGGCAACGGCGCCATCGCCGCCCGCGATCAGCGACCAGAGAATCATCGAATCGGTGCCGGTAAATACGGCGAAATCGTCGCGGCGCAGGTTGATGAGCTGCAGCAGGCGGTCGAAGTCGCCGCCGCTGTCCTTGATGCCGCGAATGTTCGGAATTTCGGCCAGGCGGCGCACGGTGTCGATGGTGAGCGTCACGCCCGCTTTGGCCGGAATCGTGTAGAGCATCACCGGCAGCGGGGTGGCGCGCGCGATGCGCTCGTAGTGCGTGAACAGTTCGGGCTGCGAAGCACCGTTGAAGTACGGCGTGATGACGGAGACGGCGTCCACGCCCGTGTCCAGCATCTTGCTGTTCAGTTCGATCACGTCGCGCGTGGCATAGGCGCCGGTGCCCGCGATCACCGGCACGCGCGAGCGCGCCTGATCCACGGCGATGCGCGCGATGCGCAGCTTTTCCGCCTCGGAAAGCGCGATGAATTCGCCATTGGTGCCGAGCACGAACAGCGCGTGCACGCCTGCGCCGATCAGGCGCTCGACGAGGGTGCGCAGGCCGGCTTCGTCGACTTCCTCGTCGGCGGTCATCGGGGTGATGAGGGCGGGGATGATGCCCCGGAAGTTCACTGCCATGTTCGTTCTCCGCTTCGCCGGAGAGCAACGCCTCGCTGCCCTCCAGCCATCGCGGCGCGATGGGGCGCGCCGCCATTGTTTGCTGGCTCGTTTGCCTGCTAGAACCGGTGCCGCAGCCCCAGTGCCGCGACGATCTGATGCGAGTTGCTCGAAGCCGTGATCGGCCAGAGCGCGGCCACGGCGGCCTTGCCTGTCGAGTCGGTGCCGCTTGCGCGCTGGTAGGCAGCGGTCAGGTAAATATCGGTGCGCTTGGAAAGCAGATAGTCGCCGCCGATATTGGCCTGGTTGTAGTGCGCGTCGCCGGCGCCGTGGCTGTTCGTATATTCGTACGCTACGCCCATCAAGAGCGCAGGCGTGAACTGATAGCTGAAGCTCACTTCAGCATTGTCGAACACCGCCGTTGCCCCATGGTAGGCCGCAATCGGCGCCGCCGCCGCGCCCGAGCCGAGGTCCTCGAAACGCGAGTTCGAGTACGCGAGACCGACCTTCGCGTTGCCGAACGTGTAATTGCCCGCCACCGAAGCGACCTGTTGCGTGCGTGCCGACGTGTAGCCCGAGAAGATCGGCGAATTGTTCGGCGAAATGGGTGCGGCGCCGGCCGTGCCGTCCCACAGCGCCGTGTTGGGGCGCGAGGTGTTGATGTACGACGCGGCCAGCGCGAGCGGCCCCTGCGTGTAGCCCGCCACGAGGCTCCAGATGCGGTTGTTGTTGAAGGCGCCCGGCGTGCCGCCGAAGCTGAACAGCGCGCCGCCGCGCAAGCCGTGATAGCTCTGGCTCAGGAACTTGATGCTGTTGCTCACGCGCGAATTCACGTACAGGTTGTCGGTGTCGCCCGGATGCGCGCCAATGCCGCCCGCCCACTGGTTCGCGACGACGAGCGGGCCGACAAGATCGGCGGAAGGCTCGTTCTGGCGGCCGAGCGTGACGCTGCCGACCGGCGTGGATGCGCCCACCCAGGCTGCGCGGCCGAACATGCGGCCGTTCTGGCCCAGCGTGCCCGTGGTGCTGCTGAAGCCGTTTTCGAGCTGGAAGATGGCTGCGTACCCGCCACCCAGATCCTCGGAGCCTTTGAGGCCCCAGCGGCTGCCGGACAAGACACCGCTCGACATCTGGTAGTTCGCCGACCCCTTCTGGTTGTTCGTGTACACGAGCGACGTGTCGATCAAACCGTAGAGGGTGACGCTGCTTTGCGCATGTGCGCCGATCGCGGCGCCCAGCAAGCCAAGCATGGCGGTGGTCCTTCTCATCGTTTTTTGTCTCCGGCTGGGTGGGTTATTTGATTGATTCGATCAAAGCGGGGCGGATTTCAGCGGTTGGACGCCCTTGGTTTGATCGGTTGAGTCATCTTATTTGACCGAATCGATCGTTTCAACCGAGGGAAAACCCTGAATTTGATTGAATCGATCATTTTTTGGAGGGTTCGTCAGGCGTGGACCGCGCAAATTGACTGCGCAGCGCGAGGACATTCCACCCGGCTGGAAAGGCAGGGGCGATCGTTACAGCCGGGCAATGTTTGCGGTAACGTGCCGATTCGCAGGGGCTGGCATCGAGCGACGAACTGGAGAGAGACAGATGGCAAAGCGAGTCATAGTGACCGGCGGCAGCGGCCTTGCCGGAAAATGGGTGGTCGAGAACCTGGTGGCGCACGGCTACGAAGTGTTGAATCTGGACCGCGTGCCCACGCCAAAGCGCACCGCGCGCACGCTGATCACGGACATTACGGACGCGGGCCAGGTGTTCAATGCGATCGCGTCGACCACGGCGCCGGTGGAATTCGCCGACGACCTGGAGCCGCAGCCGATCGACGCGATCGTTCACTTTGCGGCGATCCCCCGCATCATGTTGACGACCGATAACGAGGTCTACCGCATCAATGTGATGGGGACCTACAACATCCTGGATGCCGCTGCGAAGCTCGGGGTTCGCAAGGTGATCGTGGCTTCGAGCGAGACGACTTACGGCGTGGTGTTCGCCCACCGCCATCGCGATCCCGCGTACTTTCCGCTCGACGAGGACTACCCGGTGGATCCGATGGACAGCTACGCGACCTCGAAAGTGGTCAACGAAGTGACCGCGAAGGCATTCCAGGCGCGCACCGGGTCGGACATTTACTGCTTTCGCATTGGCAACGTGCTCGACCCCGAGGACTATGCGAAGTTCTCCACGTGGCTGAAGGACCCGGCGCTGCGCAAGCGCATTGCGTGGAGCTATATCGACGGGCGAGATCTCGCCAACGCGTGCAGGCTGGCCATCGAAACGGACGGGCTCGGCTTCCAGATCATGAACGTCGCGGCGGACGACGTGTCGTCCGACTTGCCGACCCAGACCCTGCTGGATCGCTACTATCCGGGCGTGCCGGTCAAGAAGCCGCTCGGCGAGTTCGAAACGCTGCTCAGCAACGAGAAGCTCAAGCGGCTGCTTGGCTGGAAGCAGCAGCACTACTGGCGCGATGAGGCGAAACGCTTCAATCCGTAAGCGCGATAAATGAAAAGGGCCAGCGCGTGCTGGCCCTTTTCAAGTAAACGACCCGCGAGGCGTCAGGCGGCCAGCTTGAGCGCTTGCGAGAAGTCCGCGATCAGGTCGTCGATATCTTCGATGCCCGCCGAAAGGCGCAGCATGCCGTCGGAGATGCCCATTGCCTTGCGCGTTTCTGCGCCGGCTTCGAAAAAGATTGTCGGCGCAACGGGAATGATGAGCGTGCGCGTGTCGCCGAGGCCGGTCGCCTTGATCGGCAGCTCGAGCGCGTTGACGACGTCGATCATGCGCTCCGCGTTGAGCAATTCGAACGAGAGCAGCCATGATGCGCCCTTGAACAGCGCCTGTGCGACCTCGTATTGCGGATGGCTCTTGAGGCCCGGATAGAACACCTTGCCAACAGCCGCGTGGCCCTCGAGGAGCTGCGCAAGCGCGAGCGCGTTGTCGCTGCTTTGCTTCACGCGCAGGGCGAGCGTTTCCGCGCCCATCGCGATGGCGTGCGCCTGCTCCGAAGACAAGGAAGCACCCATGTCGCGCAGGCCCTTCTTGCGGATCTGCAGGAGCCCCTGATCCTTCGCAGGCGATCGCCGATAGTCGTCCGCGATGTTCGGGTACGCGCTCCAGTCGAACAGGCCCGTGTCCGTCACCGCGCCGCCGAGTGCGGCGCCATGGCCCGCGATGGTCTTGGTCAGCGAGTTGATGACGAGGCTCGCGCCGACCGCCTTCGGCTGGAACAACGCGGGCGAGGTAATCGTGTTGTCGACGACGTAGGCGATGCCGCGCTCGCGGCACAGCTCGCCGATGCCTTGCAGGTCGGGAATCTGCGTGCCCGGATTCGCGATGGTTTCGACGAACACCATGCGCGTATTCGGGCGGATGGCGTTCTTCACGTTCTCGGCCTCACAGGCGTCGACGGTCGTGACTTCCACGCCGAGCGTGCGCAATGTGCCGAACAGGCTGTTGGTGTTGCCGAACACGTAACGGCTCGACACGAGATGATCGCCCGCGCGCAGCAGCGTGAGGAAGGTTGCCGTGATCGCGGCCATGCCGGTGCTGAAGCAGACCGTGCCGGTGCCGCCTTCGAGGCTCGTGATCTTGCGCTCGAGCGCGGCGGTCGTGGGGGTGCCTTGCCGCGCGTAGTTGAAGCCGCCTTTCTTCGTGCCCTGGAACACGCCGATCAGGTCCTCGACGCGCTCGAAACCGTATTGCACGGACGTATGAATCGGCTGGCGCACGCCGCCGTGCTCGGTGCCCGCGATCCTGTCGCCGTGAACGATGCCAGTGGTGAAGCCTTGCTTGCTCATCCTTACTCCGTTTCTCAATCGATTGCGTTCGGCACATTATCGCCTGTAACGCGTGTTGCTGGCATTGGGGCGCACCGCGCCCATGTTCCCAGCGCACTAACGCAGTTCGGACTCCGACGGTTCCAGCACGCCGCGCAGTTTGCCGAGCAGCCAGTTGACCGGCGTATTGTTGTGCCGGTAGTGATTCCAAGTGGGAATCTGGCGCGCGCCCAGAATGCGTTTGAACTCATAGGACGTGGCGCCCAGTTCGATCTCCTCGAAGCCTTCGCGAATGCCGAATTCGACCGTGCGGATGAACATGGCGAAGTACAGGCCGTATTCGTGGCTCTTTGCGTAGTCGAGCCCGATATAGCGGTTGACGAGGTGCCGTCCCTTGCCGATCAACTGGGTGGAGCCAATCAGTTCGTCGCCCAGAAAGTACAGCAGATAATGGCTCAAGCTGCGGGTGTTGGCGAAATACTCCGGCGTGAGCTTCTCGAACTTCAACTCGGCCTTTTGCCAGGTGTTCAGATACAGCGCATGCACTTTGGCGACGAGATGATCGGGCAGCCCCGCGCATTCTTCATAGCGCAGTGCGGCCGCTTTCTTCAGCTTGCGTTTGAGCAGGTTTCTGCGGTCGCTCTTCATGGCCTGGTAGTAGTCCGGGCCGATCGACAGCACCGGCACCGGCAGGCCTTTTGCCGCCACGAAGCCGCGCAGCGGCAAATCCTCGGCGAAACCTTTGTATGCGAGCAGGCTCCCTTTCTTCGCAAGCGCCGTGCTGATGGCAGCGAGCGTTTCCTGCGAGACTTCACCCTGGATGCGGCCTGCGTCCACGGTCGGATGCCCGATGCAGGCCAGCTTGAAGCGGATCCAGCTCAAGCTGTTCTTCAGCCAGCCGCTGGGAAGCAGCGTATTGAGCCGGAAATTCATCACGAAGTAGGGCGCCACGGTCACGAGCGTGCTGTCCCGGTACACGGCGAAATAGCCGAAGCTGAAGTCGTCCAGCCGGGCCGTCTGAAAGGCCTCGTAAAACGCCGCCCCCTCCGGCTCGTCGCGCAGAAATCCCTCCGGCGGCGTGGCCAGATCCTCGATGTGCAGCATGGGTTGCGGTCCCCTTTTTTCTGACTGTTCTATTGACTGCCGGATGTAGGGCACCGATTGTCGGCGATCTTCGCTTCGTTGTCGAATGGCCCGCGGCGCCCGTGCAGGCGGCACAGGCATCGTCAACGCGGATCACAGTTGCGAATCGAGCAGGGCGGCCACGTGCTCCAGCAGCTTTTCGCGCAGCGGCCGGCGGCGCCAGTCGTCCAGTGTGATGCGCTTCGCGAGCGCAGCGTCGGCATCGAAAATGGCGGTCTGCTGGCGGGCGAAATCGCGGTCATAGATGTTGAGATTGGCTTCGTCGTTGAGCTTGAACGAGCGGCTGTCGAAGTTGGTCGAGCCGACCGACACCAGATAGTCGTCGACGACGATCAGCTTGCAGTGGAACATCGTCGGCTGATACTCGTACATCTGAACGCCCGCCGCGAGCAGATCGCCCCAGCATGCGCGACGCCTCGCGCACCGTGTGGGTGTCGATGTGCTTGCCGGGCGTGATGATGCGCACCGTCACGCCGCGCTTCGCCGCTTCGACAATGGCGTTGATCGTGAGTTTGTCCGGCACGAAGTACGCCGTCGACAAGTGGATGGTTCGCGTCGCGGCGGTGATCGCCATGAGGTACATCAGCTCCATGTCGTCGCTGCCGCCCGAAGGCGAACTGCTGAACATGTGCGCGAGGCCATTGCCCGCGGCGTCGATCGCCGGAAAATATTGCGGGCCGTGCAGCACATTGCCTGTGGACTTGACCCAGTTGTCCATGAAGACGGCCTGCATCTGCCCGACCGCCGGACCTTCCACGCGAAAGTGCGTATCGCGCCAGTGTTTTTCATCTTGCGCGCGGCCGGTCCATTCGTCGGCGATCCCCACGCCGCCCGTAAAGCCGATGCGCCCGTCGATCACGAGCAGCTTGCGGTGCGTGCGGTCGTTCATGCGGCCAAGACCGGTCCAGTGCGGCTTGTGATACAGCACGAGCTGCACGCCCGCCTCGCGCAGCATTTGCTGGTAGCGCTCGTCCATCTTCGAGGAGCCAACCCAGTCGAGCAGCACATGCACGGCAAGACCTGCACGCGCCTTGTCGGCCAGCGCGCTCGCGATGTCCTCGCCGATCGCCCCGGACCAGTAAATGAAGGTCTCGAAGGTGATGGTGTGCTGCGCCGAGCGCATGGCCTCCAGCATCGACGGAAAGATTGCGTCGCCGTTCACGAGCGCCTCGAAGCGATTGCCTCCCAGGACGGGTGGTCCGAGCAGCAGCCCCATCGAGCGGATGAACTGCGGACTGTCGCTGGCGTAGAGCCGTTCGATCTTGTGCTCGATCTTCTTCTCGCCGCTCGTGAGGTTCGCGATGACCAGGATGACGATGAGCGTCACCGCGACGGTCACGGCTATGAGGGCAATTGTCGACATGCGTGGGCCTCGCCTGGCGGATGGATCCATCGATGTCCCGGCGCCCGCCTGGGAACGATCCCATGCAGGTAGCACATTGCGTGCGCGAGTGGCCCCGGGCGATCAATCCGTGTCAGCGGCTGCGTCCATGTCGTCGAGATTCACCTGAAGTTTCATCAAGACGCGATGCGCGGCCTTGATCTCGCTGACCGTCACGCCCTCGGCCAGGCGGTTGACCCAGGGGGCCTGAAGACGCATGGCGGCTTCGAATGCCCGGCGGCCCTCGTCGGTCAGTACGACCAGCTGCGCGCGACGATGGTGTGGGTTTGTCTCGAAGCGCACCAGACCGTCGTTGGCAAGGTCGTTGACGATCCGTTGCACGTTCTGCCGATTGGCTCCCAGATCGCGGGCGATCCATGCCACCGGCTGTGGCCGCTCCGCAGCGCTGATGGCGCCCAGCATTTGCCAGCGTGCGCTCGTGAGCCCGAGGCCCTCGACGAGGCGGTCCCCCGAGGTGAGCAGCTGGCTATTGAGCCGGAAGAGATCGAGCATGATGCTCGACAGGAGTTCGCCAGCCGGTGTTCTCGCAGGTTCATGCATATGTCACCTTATTTCTAAATTGACATCATCATGTCAATTTACTATAAATTGCCCATGAAGGGTTGACATCATGCTTCCAGAACCAGGAGTGCACCATGCTGCAATTGCGACCGCTTGATCCGGCTTGTCCGATCGAGCATCAACTTGCCATTGACGCCGAGCCCGTTGTGCTCGTGAACGTCTTTACGCTCGATCTGGCCGATGAGGCGAAGTTTCTTGAGGTCTGGCACGACGACGCCGCATTCATGAAGCAGCAACCGGGCTTCATTTCGACGCAACTCCATCGCGCACTTGGGGCGCATCCGGCCTATATGAATTACGCGGTCTGGGAATCGACCGCGCATTTTCGGGCGGCGTTCTCTCATCCGGGGTTCAGGTCGAGCCTGGCCGCTTATCCTTCTTCGGTGATAGCATCGCCACACATTTTTCAGAAGGTTGCCGTGCCTGGGATTTGCGCGAGTTAGGCACGGCTTTTACGCTTTTTTGTGAGGTGCAGTTCGATCAGGACCGCTTATTACTTGCCAGCCGATTCACTTGCATCGGGTTCGCTGGTGCGATGCTCGTCATTTGCGGCGCGGTTCGACAAACGGTTCTTGGCGATGGAGTCGCCATGCGGGGAGGCGGTCGGCGCCGGCATGCGCGCCATGGCCATAAACGGTGCCATCATGAGGAGGCCGGCAATGGCGAACGTGGCGTTGAGTCGGCTGAAGTACGTGATCACGCTTTTCTCCTTGATGGTGAAATAAAGGATGACTAATTAATCGATGGATTGACTGGAAGTTCGACAGAACCCCGGGAAGACGCGTTCCGAATCCAAAGCTTACGTGAAGTTTACATTCCGTAAGATTTGATGGCAAGCCACGCGTGAACATTTCGTGCGGCTTAACGCCTCACGAAATAGGGGTATGACCGCGGATGCAGAAGTTTCAGAGCGCGAGCACGCGAGCCTCGATGCGCGCGAGACGTTTGACGTGGCGCGGCGCCGGTACGAGATCGGCGCCGGAGAAGAGCACAGGGGCGCCATGTTGCGCGTCGAGCGGTTTGTCCCCGCATTCGTAAGCGATAACCACCTGCTCGCCTACGGGCGTGTTGAACAGTTCGTGCCAGGAGAACGTCACGAAGTAACCGTCGTGGCCGACCGCGAGAAAGACCATGCGCTTGAAGTCGCCGTCCACGTCGTTGCGCAGTTCCGCTTGACGGAGCAGATCCGTCAAGCGCACCCCGCGGTAGGGCGCGACAGTGCGGATGAAGCGCTGCGTGGTGTAGCAGCGCAGATCGAACGCCGGGCACGTCACGGCCGGATATTGCCGCAGCGCCTCGAGCGACAGGGACATCGGATGCACGAGGCTGCCCGTGAGTTGAAGCGGAGCGCCTGGCTCGACGGCATTGTCGATCGGGGCGGGGGCGGTCGCGATATCCATGTGTGAGTCTCCGGGCCGGTGTCGTTCGATATAACCTCGCGTATATTACGCTCGCGATCCACCGGAGTCAGCCTCGCGAGCAAGATGCCGGACATGCCATAGCGGTTATGGCCCCCGAAGCGGCGCTTTTGTATGCGCGAAATCAGGCCATGGCGGCGTCCCTGAGCCGGAATGCGGCGACGGTCTCGCGCAGCGCGTGCGCCTGCTCGGCCAGCGCATGCGCCGCCGCCGATGCTTCCTCCACGAGCGCCGCATTCTGCTGTGTGACTTCGTCCATTTGCGTGACGGCGATGTTCACCTGTTCGATGCCCGTCGACTGTTCGCGCGAGGCCGTCGAAATGTCCTGAACGGTGCCGGAAACCCGCTGCACGGCCTCGACGATCTCGTCGATGATCTGGCCGGCGTCGGCCACCTGAGACGATCCGCTTTCGACATGTTCCTTGGACTGCTCGATGAGCGTCTTGATCTCGCGCGCGGCGTTCGCGCTACGCTGCGCGAGCGTGCGGACTTCGCCCGCGACCACGGCGAAGCCGCGGCCTTGTTCACCCGCGCGCGCCGCTTCGACGGCTGCGTTGAGCGCAAGAATGTTGGTTTGAAACGCGATGCCGTCGATCAAGCCGATGATCTCGCCGACCTTGCTGGAGCTATGGGCGATGGACTGCATCGTGCCGACCACGCCGCGCATTACCGTGCCGCCGCGCGCCGCGGTTTGTGCCGCCGTGCCCGCGAGCGAGGTGGCCTCCTGCGCGTTCTGGGCGTTCATGCGCACGATCGACGTGAGCTCTTCCATGCTCGCAGCGGTTTCTTCGAGCGACGCGGCCTGCTCTTCGGTGCGCGAGGACAAATTCTGGTTGCCGGAGGCAATTTGCGCGCTCGCGGTCGCGACGCCTTCGGCATTGGCGCGGACTTCGCTCACTACGCGCGCGAGACTTGTCTGCATTTTCGCGAGCGCCGTGAGCAGTTCCGCGGTTTCGTCGTCGCCCCGCGCATGCAGATCGGTCGAAAGGTCACCGTTGGCGACCTCGCGGGCAAAGCCCACCGCGCGCCCCAGCGGGCGCGTGACCGTACGGCTGAACAGCACGCCGCCTGCCAGCGCGAGCACGAACGCGACCACCATGAGCACGGCGCTCACGACGGTGGCGTGCGCGGCTTGCACCGCGGCCTGTGCGGCCACCTGTGCGTTGGTGGCGGCAATGGTCTGCGCGGCGCGGTCGAGCAGCTGGGCCGGCGCGCGATCGACACCGGCGACCACGGTATCGCCCGCAACGGGGTCGGCGCCCGCCGCCTTGAACGCCTCGAAGCCCTTGCGATACCCCTGGCCCATCGCCTCGTGCGCCGCGGCGAACTGTTCGACGAGGGCGCGCGCCTCACCATCGGGCAGCTTTGTTTCGAGCGCGGCGGCGAGATCGTTCACGGTGCGCTCCCGCTTCTGAAATGCGCTCCAGTACCGATCGAGTTTTTGCGGGTCCTTGCCGCGCAGGAGTGTGTCCTTCCACTCCTGCACTTGCAGCTTGAACTCGACGAGCGTGGCCGACACCATGCGCTCGTTCGCGGCGGCGTCCTGCACGGTGGTGCGATAGGTATCGATGGCCTGATTGAGCGTGTGGATGCCGTATAACGCCCCCGCCGACATGAGGGTGAGAGACGCGGCGAAAGCGAGGGGAATCTTGCGGCTGAGTTTCATAGGGGGCAGATGACTGAAAACGCAGGGCGCGTGGCGCGCCGACCCCCTTATTACGGCTCGCGCGGGACCTTCTTTAGTATTGGCGCATTACGTCGTCTTTCGTCATACGTAAGCCGTTGCCGACATCGTTTTCGAGCCGCGCCGGGACATTGCGATTGCTAAAAAAAGTCCGACTATTCGCGAGTCATTCTGAAAGCCTGTGCTGCTGCGCATCGCGGGGCTTTGCAACTTAATGTGGAATGCTTATTAAAGTGAATGTCGCCGTTTGGCATCGTTTCCGTTACGCAGCGTTCAGGCCCAGCATGTTGTAGAGCGTGTAACGCGCAATGCCAGCGTATTCATGGAGCGCAATATCGGCGAGCACGAAGTTGTACGAAAGCGGCAGTGGCGACAGAGCGGCGCGTAGATAGTCGGCACGCACCGGAATGGCGTCGACACCGAAGTGCGAAAAATAAAGCGTGCTCCGCTTCAGATGGATGGCCGACGACACCAGCAGTATTTCGTCCGGCTGGTATCGCTGCAGCAAGGCGCGGGTGAACTGGGCGTTTTGCCATGTGTTCATGCTGTCGGGCTCGCTGAGCACATCGGCGGACTCGACGCCGAGCCGAAGCAACGCGGCTCGATACACCGAAGCTTCCGACTCGCCGTTATGGCGCGGATCGCCGCCGCTCACGATGACCTTGCAGTCCGCGCCTGTCATTCGGCAATCACGATAGAGCGCGGCGGCTTCAACGATACGCGAGTACGAGAATATCCCCGGCTCGACGACCCCGGCACGGGGGATCTTTTGCGTGCCTGCGCCGAGCACGACGATGGCGTTTCGTTTGCTCCATTGCACCGTTGGATGCACCGCATAGGCCGATTGCAGGTTCGTCAGCAGCCACGCGGGAACGGGGCCGCAGCCGACACCAAGAAACAGGGCGAACGCAGCGGCATACAGCGCGCGACTCGTGCGCCGCCATTTGAGCGCGGCGAAACAGGTGGCGATGGCAATGGCGACGAGAAGGACGACGAGCGTCATGCGAATCACCCGATATCGAAACGAAAATGAAAATTGGCGAGCACGATAGCCGCCGCGCGCCGCATCGCACAGAACAGCTCGAGCAAGCCATTTATTCCAGCCGGCTCTGGCAAATATGACTGTGCGCGGCTGGCTTGACTCACCCACAATACGCTTCTCGTTCGCCTGCTACGTGCGCCTGCCCGATTAGAGATCTGCCTCCCCTTCAAACGCCTCGAAATGAAACTCGGCGAAAAGGGGAGGGGGCGCATCCATGGGGAACTCGGCAGCGGAGTCCGGGGCTGGCGTTGACGTTTCGTTCGATGCGACCGCGTCGCTCGCGAGGAAAACAATGCCGGTAATCACGCAGCCACCGAGGAGCCAGAATAGTTGATACCAGTAGAAGAACGGCATGCCGTCCCAGATGGGATCGATTCTGTCGTAGGTTGGAATCGCGATGAGGGCCAGCCACGGCATGTACAACAGGGAAAATCGGCGTCGCAGCGATCCTGGTTTGCCTTTCAATTGCGTAGCCCTTCGAAAGTTGCAATCGCCGCGTTAAGGAAATCGGCGATCTGGAAGGCATAACACGCGATCGATCAGGCTTATTCCTGATAAGAAGGATTGTGAATAATAATATGGGATCCGAAATAAATATCTGCCATGCGCGATGAGGCGCGCGGCGGTAAAGCACGCTTACGCGGGAACAACGGATACGCATAGGCGCACGGTTGATAGAATTGCGCAACGCGCAACCGCTCAATTCGAAGGAGCCAGTCTGAATGTCACCGTACACGGATACCGAACTTTTTCGCCTTCTCGCACATAGCTATCGCCGCCTGTTGGGCGTTGCGCTCGTGCCCGAAGGCATGAGCGACGCAGAAGGCGCGGCGTGGCTCTATGAGCGCGCGCCGTTCGGTTTGCTTGCGCACGGCACGCAGGAAGACCCCGTGTTCATGTATGGCAATCGTCGCGCACAGGCGATTTTCGGCTACGACTGGGACGAAATCACGGCGCTGCCTTCGCGTCTTTCGGCGCAGGCGCCCGAGCGCAGTGAGCGGCAGGCATTTCTCGATTCGGTGACGCGCGAAGGCTTCGTGAAAGACTATCGCGGCATCCGTATCACGAAGTCGGGGCAGCGCTTCTGGATCGAGCGCGCAACGGTCTGGCAACTGCTCGACGAAGCCGGCGTGCTGCATGGGCAGGCTGCGATGATTCCGCATGTTGCACCTTGCTGACACGCACACGCACACGCACACGCACACGCACACGCACACGCACACGCACACGCACACGCACACGCACACGCACACGCGCTAGCGAAGCCCGCGCTCATTGCGGGTTCAGCGGGCCGTTCTGCTTCGCTTGTGGCGCCCCCACCGCGTAGCCCGCGAGAAATACGTCGACCGCCCGGTTCACGACCTGCAGCAATTTCGCGCGCGAGGTTTTCACTTCATAGCCGAGCGTCGCGAGTTCGACCAGTTCCGCCTCGAGAAGCGCCAGCAGATGGTGCGCCGCGACGCCCGTGTCGCAAGGCCGGATCGCGCCCGACTCGATCGCACTCGCCAGAAAGTCGCGCACGTGCTTCAAGCCCTGTTTCGGTCCCGATTCGTACAAGATCCGGCCCACATTCGAGCGGTCGACCTCCTGATGGCACAGGCGGCGTATCGCGAGAAAAGAGGGCTGCAGCACGGCGCTCAGGTAGTGGAGCCCGAACGCGACGAGCGACTCGCCTAGCGGCAAATCGAGTGTCAGCTGACTGAAGGCATCGCGGATTTCGGTTCCGGCGCGGCTCGTCATTGTTTCAGCAAATAACGCCTCTTTCGACTCGAAATAGCTATAGAGCGTCGCCTTCGACGCACCTGATCGAGCCGCGATTTGCGTCATCGACGCCTGCTCGAAGCCCTCGTCCCGGAACACCTCCAGCGCGGCTTCGATGATGGATTGGCGCTTTTCTTCCGTCTTCTTTCTCATGCAGTCTCCCTCCCTTGCTCGCTCTCCTGGCTGGGACGCGAGCGTCCACTAAACACACCGGCCGGTCACGAATGGAAACATTCGTGACCGGGTAATGTAATTGACAGCCATCAATCGTTCTATTATAAACCATACCGTTCAGTTTAGTTATGTGATCGGGAACATGAGATTTAGGGTTGGAAGGTAATGCGCACTGAGGCCTCAGCATGCTGAGCCGCACGATTCCAACCGATTAGTAGTGCGAGTCAATTCATTCGCGCCTGTCCATGTTCCAATGCGCGATTCGATGGGATATATGCCACAAAAGATTCATGCAAGAGATGGATGGAGCAGGAAAAGCCGCCGCTTGAGCGCCGCGCTTTTCTGCTCGACCGCAATTGTGATTGCAGGCTGTCAAGGTCACGACGCCGGGATGCCCGCTCGCTCCGCAGGCCCTGCTGGCCAGAGCGTTGAAGTCGGCGTCAAGACGCTTGCGCCGCAACGCATCGTGATGACGGCCGAGCTTTCGGGCCGGCTTTCGGCGCTGAAGGTTTCGGATGTGCGCCCGCAAATTGGCGGCATCGTGCAGAAGCGTTTCTTCGTTGAAGGCTCGGACGTGAAGGCCGGCCAGGTGCTCTACCAGATCGATCCTGCGACCTACCAGGCGACCTACGACCAGGCGCGCGGCACGCTCGTCAAGGCCGAGGCCACGCTCGCTTCCGCGAAGACGAAGGCTGACCGCTACGCGCAACTCGTGAAGATCAACGCCGTGAGCGCACAGGACAACGACGATGCGATCGCGGCCGTGCGCGAGGATGAAGCCGACGTGATCGCGGACCGCGCGTCGCTCGAATCAGCACGGATCAATCTTGGCTACACGCGCATCACGGCGCCTATTTCAGGCCGTATCGGTGCTTCTTCGGTGACCGAAGGCGCGCTCGTGACCACCGAGCAGACCACGGCGCTCGCCACCATTCAGGCGTACGACCAGATGTACCTCGATGTCACGCGTTCGAGCGCCGACTGGCTGCGCTTGCGCAAGGCATTTGCCTCGGGCCGCCTCAAGCGCTCAGGCGAGGGCGCGGCCGTGCAACTCGTGATGGAGGACGGCACGGCCTACGCGCACGCGGGCGTGCTGCAGTTCTCGGGCATCACCGTCGACGCGACAACGGGCTCGGTGACGTTGCGCATGGTCTTCCCGAACCCGGAGGGCGAACTGCTGCCCGGCATGTTCGTGCGGGCGCAGCTCGACGAGGGCGAGAGCGCGAGCGCGCTGCTCGTACCGCAGCTCGCGGTCACGCGCGCTTCGGATGGCGGCGCGAGCGTGTGGGTCGTCGATGCAACCGGGCACGCGAAGCAGGTCGCAGTGCGCGCGGACAGCGCCTATGCGGACCAATGGATCGTCACGAGCGGCCTGAAGGACGGCGATCGCGTGATCGTGAGCGGGCTGCAAAAAGTGCAGGCCGGGGTGGCGGTACACGTGGCGGCGGATACGGCCGCGCCCGTTGCCGCCTCGGGTGTCTCGGTCACGTCCGCGGCGAATTCCCTGGCAAATTCGCCGGCAAAGTCGTAAGGAGGGCGCATGGCAGGTTTCTTCATCCAGCGCCCGATCCTCGCGTGGGTCATCGCGATCGTCATCATGTTGATCGGCGGTGCGGCGACCACCACGCTGCCAATCGAGCAGTATCCGACCATCGCGCCGCCTTCGGTGCAGGTTACGGCGACCTATCCGGGCGCCTCCGCCGACACGGTTGCGAAGACCGTCACCCAGGTGATCGAGCAGAAGCTCTCCGGCATCGACAACCTGTTGTACATGTCGTCGACGAGTAGCGGCGCGGGGCAGGCGACCATCAACCTGACGTTCAAGCCGGGCACCAACCCGGATATCGCGCAGGTGCAGGTGCAGAACAAGGTGACCCAGGCCACGGCCTCGCTGCCGGAAACGGTGCAGGAGCAGGGCGTACAGGTGGCGAAGGCGTCGAGCGACTTTCTGATGATCGTCGCGCTGTCGTCGCCGGGCGGCACGCTCAACTCGATCGATCTGGGCAACGTCATCGCCACGCAGATCGAGGACCCGCTCACGCAGATCAACGGCGTGGGCGACGTCACGCTGTTCGGCGCGCAGCACGCCATGCGCATCTGGCTCGATCCCGTGAAGATGCGCAGTTTCGGCGTGACCGCTTCCGATGTAACGACCGCCGTCACCAACCAGAACGTGCAGCTTTCCGTCGGCGAACTCGGCGGTGCGCCTGCTACGAACTCGCAGGCGATCAACGCGACGATCTCCGCGTCGAGCCTGATGACGACTGCCGACCAGTTCGGCGGCATTCTCCTGCGCGTGAATAGCGACGGCTCGAAAGTCCTGCTCAAGGACGTCGCGCGCGTCGAGGTGGGCGGCGACTCGTACGATACGTCGTCGCGGCTCGACGGCAAGCCGGCGGCCGCGCTGGCCGTGAAGCTGTCGACCGGCGCGAACGCCATGGCGGTCGCGAAGGCCGTGCGCGCCAAGCTCGTGGAACTGCAGCCGCAATTGCCCAAGGACGTGGCCATTGCGTATCCGTACGACTCCACGCCGTTCGTGAAGATCTCGATCGAGGAGGTCATGAAGACGCTCTTCGAAGCGGTGATCCTCGTGTTCCTCGTGATGTACCTCTTCCTGCAGAACCTGCGCGCAACGCTGATTCCGACCATCGTCGTGCCGGTCGCGCTGCTCGGCACACTGGGCGTGATGTCGGCGATCGGCTTCTCGATCAACGTGCTTTCGATGTTCGCCATGGTGCTCGCGATCGGCTTGCTCGTGGACGACGCGATTGTCGTCGTCGAGAACGTCGAGCGGATCATGGCCGAGGAAAAGCTCGACGCGAAGACGGCAACGAAGAAGGCGATGAGCCAGATCACCGGCGCGCTCGTGGGCGTGACGACCGTGCTGACCGCCGTCTTCATCCCCATGGCGTTCTTCTCCGGCTCCACCGGGGCGATCTATCGCCAGTTTTCGGTCACGATCGTGTCGGCGATGGTGCTCTCGGTGCTGCTCGCCATGACGCTCACGCCCGCGCTGTGCGCGAGCTTGCTGAGCCCGTCGGCGCTCGAGCACGCGCAAAGCCGCGGTTTGCTCGGCGCGTTCAACCGCCTCTTCACGAAGAGCAATGCGCGCTACAGCGCCACGCTGGCGCGCGTGGTGGCGAAACCGGCGCGCTGGATGCTTGGCTACGCGCTCATTGCGGGCGTGGTCGGCATTCTGTACGTGACGCTGCCTTCGTCTTATCTGCCGGAAGAGGACCAGGGCTCGGTCATGGTGTCCATTTCAGCGCCGGTCGGCACGCCGGCTTCGAAGACGCTGAAGACCGTGGCGCAAGTCGAGCAGTATTTCCTCAAGCAGCCCGCGGTGACGCACGTGATGGCCGTGAACGGATTCAGCTTCAACGGGCAAGGGCAGAACAACGCGCTCGCATTCGTGCAGTTGAAGGACTGGAGCCAGCGGGGCTCGAACGATAGCGCACAAGCGGTGATCAGCCGCGCGAACGCCGCCTTTGCGAGCAATCGGGATGCGCAGATCTTCGTGATGAACGAGCCTGCGATTCATGGCCTCGGCACGCAAAGCGGCCTCGACTTCGAGATCGAAGACCGCGCGGGCCAGGGACACGACAAGCTACTGAAAGCGCGCAACCAGTTCCTCGCGCTGGCTGCGAAGGATCCTTCGCTTGCGATGACGCGTCCGGCGGGCCTCGAAGATACGCCGCAGCTTTACGTCGATATCGACCGCGAGAAGGCGAGTGCGCTCGGGCTGTCGATCGCCGATGTCGACACGACGATTTCCACGGCGTTCGGCTCGGCATACGTGAACAACTACATCGATACCGGGCGTATCCAGAAGGTCTACGTGCAGGCTGACGCGCCGTACCGCATGATGCCGGACGACATCGGGCAGTGGTACGTGCGCGCGGATTCGTCGTCGTCGAGTACTTCGTCATCCTCAAGTTCGTCGTCGAGCTCATCTTCGAGTACGACACCGACGTCGACGACGACGACTTCGGGCTATGACGGCCAGATGGTGCCGTTCTCCGCGTTCGCCACCACGCGCTGGACATTCGGGCCGCCGCAGATCGAACGCTACAACCGCGAACTGGCGATGCAAATGAGCGCCCAGCCGGCACCCGGCGTGAGCACGGGCCAGGCAATGGCCGCCGTCGAAAATCTCGCGAAGCAGCTGCCCACCGGTTTCGGTATCGAGTGGACGGGGCAGTCGTACCAGGAAGTGCTCGCGGGTTCCCAGGCCACGTACCTGTACGCCATTTCGCTGATCGTGGTGTTTCTCTGCCTCGCGGGGCTGTACGAAAGCTGGTCGGTGCCGCTCGCCGTCATTCTCGTGGTGCCGATCGGCGTGCTGGGCGCGCTGCTGGGCGCGCATATGCGTGGCCTGTCGAACGACGTGTATTTCAAGGTCGGTCTGCTGACGACCATCGGTCTGGCCACGAAGAACGCGATTCTGATCGTCGAATTCGCGAAGGACCTGCAGGCGCAGGGCCGCGGACTCGTCGAGGCCACGCTCGAAGCGGCGCATCAGCGATTGCGGCCGATTCTCATGACGTCGCTCGCCTTCGTGTTCGGCGTGCTGCCGCTCGTGATCAGCACCGGTGCGGGCTCGGCCGCGCGCCACGCGATCGGAACCGGCGTGGCCGGCGGCATGATCGCGGCGACTGCGCTCGCCATCTTCTTCGTGCCCGTGTTCTTCATTGTGGTGCGCAAGCTGTTCAAGGAACATGGCGAAGCCACGCCGGCCGCAAAGGATCATGAATGAAATTGAAGCTTTTATCGGTGCTCTGCGCGGCAGTATTGAGCGCGTGTTCTCTCGACCCGGTTTATCAGCGTCCCGCGGCGCCGGTCGCTACCGCGTGGCCAACGGGCGCCGCGTACGATGCGGGCGCATCGGCGGCTGCGGCGCCCGCATCATCTACGGCGCCGAACGCCGCTGACGTCGGCTGGCGCGACTACTTCAAGGACCCGAAACTGCAGGAGTTGATCGCGCTCGCGCTCGACCACAATCGCGACCTGCGCGTCGCGGCGCTGCAGGTGGCCGAGTACGAGGCGCAGTACCGCATCACGCGCGCGGAACTGGCGCCGACGATCGACGCCGGCGGCTCGGTCACAAATACGCGTACCGATGGCGCGGTGAGCCACTCGAATACCGTTTCGGTCGGCACGACGTCGTGGGAAATCGACTTCTTCGGGCGCATTCGAAGCCTGAAGCGCCAGGCGCTCGAAAACTATCTGTCGACGCAGGCCTCGCGCACGAGCACGCAGCTTTCGCTCGTGGCAGATGTTGCGACCGACTATCTGCAATTGCTCTCCGACGAGACCTTGCTGAAAGTCTCGACCGACACCGCCACGGCTAACCAGAGCACTTACGATCTCACGGTGAGCATGATGAAGATCGGCAGTGCGTCGCTTCAGGACGTGCGTGAGGCGCAAACGTCGCTTGCGAGCGCGCGTGCGAGCGTAGCCTCGTACACGCGGGCGGTCGCGCAGGACCGCAACAATCTGATCGCCGACATTGGCTGCCCGTTGCCGGATGACTTTGGCACGGGGCCCACGCTGCTGGATAGCGACGCCATGTTCGCCGACGTCGATGCGGGCATTCCGTCCGACTTGCTTGCGCGCCGGCCCGATATCATCGAGGCCGAGCATACGCTGAAGGCCGCGAACGCCAATATCGGCGCCGCGCGTGCGGCGTTCTTTCCCAAGATCGAGCTGACTGCGAGCGCCGGCACCGCCAGCACGAGCCTCTCGCAGCTGTTCAAGGCGAGCACGGGCGCATGGTCGTTCGCGCCGACGATCACGATGCCGATCTTCGATTACGGCAGCAACAAGGCGTCGCTCGACGTTGCGAAGATCGAGAAGGATATCGACGTAGCCGACTACGAAAAGGCGATCCAGACGGCGTTCAAGGAAGTATCGAACGCACTGGCGGGGCGCGCGACCTATGTCGATCAGGTCGCGGCGGATCGCGAGTACGTGAAAGCGGCGCAGGACTACTACGATCTCGCGCAGGCGCGCTACAAGGCCGGCACCGACAGCTTCCTGACCTTGCTGACCGCGCAACGCACGCTCTACACGGCGCAGGAGCAGCTGGTGATCGACGAGCTGGCGAAGCTGTCGAATCAGGTCACGCTGTACAAGGTGCTGGGCGGCGGATGGTCAGCGACGAGCGTGTATGAGCAAGCCGCCGCAAGCAGCCAGGCGCATTCCTGACGCTTGTGAGGCAAAATGCGGTCACAGCACGCGACCCGCTAGAATTGCGATATTCGCCGCTGCCCTGAGCGCCACGCGCACGATGAGCACCGGCATTCGCGATTTCCTTGCCATTTCCCATTCAATCCACGCGTGAAGACCGCTACCCTCGAACAACTGCGTGACGGTCAACTCGCCGGCGCGCGACAGCTCAAGCTCGCCTGCGGGTTGACCGAATTTCCGCGCGAGATCTTCGATCTCGCCGACACCCTGGAGGTGCTCGACCTCTCGGGCAACGCGCTCACGTCGCTGCCGCACGACCTGGCGAGGCTGCGGCATCTGCGCATTCTGTTCGCCTCGAATAACCCGTTCACCGAGTTGCCGCCCGTACTTGGCGAGTGCGAGTCGCTGAGCATGGTCGGCTTCAAGGCGAACCGCATCCGCCGCGTTTCAGGCAGTGCGCTGCCGCCGCAATTGCGTTGGCTGATCCTGACCGATAACGAGGTCGACGCATTGCCGCCCGAAATCGGCGAACGTCCGAATCTGCAGAAGCTGATGCTCGCCGGCAACCGGCTGCGCGCGCTGCCTGAAACGATGGCCGCTTGCAGCCGGCTCGAACTGCTGCGGATCGCGGCGAACCGGCTCGACGCCTTGCCCGACTGGCTGTTGCGCTTGCCGCGCCTCGCGTGGCTCGCCTACGCGGGCAATCCGCTCAATACCATGCGCGAGCAGGTGGCGCTCGCTGACTCACCGGTTCCCGATATCGACTGGCACACGCTCGCACTCGGACAAACGCTTGGCGAGGGTGCATCGGGCGTGACGCATCGCGCGACGCGTCTTCTGCGCGACGGGCATCCGGTGGAAGCGGTCGCCGTCAAGCTGTTCAAGGGCGCGGTGACTAGCGACGGTTTGCCGGAACTGGAAATGGCCGCGTGTCTGCAAGCAGGCTCGCACCCGAACCTCATTCCGGTGCTCGGCAAAGCCACGGGACATCCGCTGGGCGAGCATGGCCTCGTGATGGAGCTGATCCATCCGTCGTTCGGCAATCTCGCCGGGCCTCCGAGCCTCGACTCATGCACGCGCGACATCTACGCGCCCGATGTCCGGTTCGACAGGCCGGTGGCGTGGCAGATCGCGCGCGGCATTGCTTCGGCGGCGCGGCATTTGCATGGGCGCGGGATCATGCACGGCGATCTCTATGCGCACAACATCCTGCACGACGGTGCGGGGCACGTATTGCTCGGCGACTTCGGCGCGGCGTCGCTGCACGATATCGACGATCGCGCGCAGGCGCAGGCACTCGAACGTATCGAGGTGCGTGCGTTCGGCTGCCTGCTCGAAGAACTCGCGCAACGTTTGGCTGGCGAAGCGCATGAGCATGCCGCCAGGTTCGATGCGCTAATCGCCGACTGTTTCGCAGAGCAGGTCGAGATGCGGCCTTCGTTCGATGAGATTGTCGAGCGACTGTCTGCGTTGAGCGTTTAAGCGCAAGCAGTGAGCGCCCCAGCGGCGAACGGCGGGCCATTCACAATGACGATGGCCTGCCCGTAACTTTCATTCATGCGCTTTGCGGCGAGGACCGCCGTGGGCCTGTCCTTCCTGCCAATGCGGCAAGCGCGGTTCGAGGCAGTTCTTCAGTGGCCAGCGCCCACAGCGAATACGCAACGCCGCGCTGAAACAACAAGCTGACAGCAGTGCGAAGCTCGCCCCTGCCCAGCGCATACACGGACTCAGTTACGCCCATCGCGCCGTGCATCAGGACGCTGGCATGCCGGTAGCACCCCATCATGCAGGCATTACAGGGCTCCCGCTGATCGGGCAGGCGGTCCAGGTCGAAGACCGAGCCCATGGGCTCATGCCACGGCTCGCAACGCCAGACGTCGAGATTCCAGTCGATATAAAAATACTTGCTGCCGGCAATACACGGAATGAGTTGCTGTTCGCCGCGCACGAACCTCGCAACCTCGTTCAGTGCGGCGCTCGGGTCCATCACGCGAAAGTGCTTTTTGAGGCGATCGATTGCACTCAATGCGTCGAGTAGCTCGTCGCGGCTGAGGTCGACGAGCTTCGAATTTTCGTCGTACACGAGCGATGTGGAACCGAATGCGTCACGCCTTGGATAGGAAAACACCACGGAATCGAAACCGAGCCGTTCGAGCGTCTCGGGAAGCGATTCGTAATGAACCAGATGGCTTACCGTAACCGTCGCACAGACCGGAATGCCGAATGCATGGGCTTGAGCGATGCCCTCGCAGATGCGGCCTTCGAGGCCTGGCAGGCCGCGATTGTGCTCGTGCTCGCGCATGTCCGCGCTATCGATCGATATCAGGAGACGCTTGAGGCCCGCGGCAGCCAGTTGTTTGATGTGTCGAGGGAGGAACCAGCCGTTCGTAATCACGCCGCACTGGATGCCGGCTTGCGTGGCCGACGCTACGAGCGATTCGATTTGCGGGTGAACCAGCGGCTCACCGCCTTGCAGCGTCATGTAGCGAATCTTGCGTTTGCGCAGCATGGGCATGGCGCGCGCGAATGCGTCAGGATCGATATAGCGGCGCGGACCGGCTAACTTCTTCTCGCGCGAAAAGCCGCAGAAGTCGCATGCGGCGTTGCAGACGTTCGTAACCGACACGTCACAGACTGCGGGCAATGGATTACGCGGCTCAATCACGCCGCTGCTTACATTTGGCAAACTGCGCCACTTGATGGTCCGCTCTGTCCTGTCCATGGTGTCCTCATGGTTTGCCGACTCAATGCGCACGAACCATCATAGGCTACGCTTGGCACACGTGCCGGATCGGCCGCGATATTTGTCCAGAAATGGATCGAACAAATCCTGTTTGACAGGCTAGTGTCAGGCGACTTCAATCCCCATACTTGAGGTGTCTCGCCGGGAAGCGAATGCCTGGCGAGTTTGTGAACGCAATGCACGGGTTGCAGGAGGAGGGTGAAATGGTTGACACCACAACCACCAAGCCGCGCGCGATCGGTTTCAATCACGTCGCGCTGGAAGTTGGCGATATCGAGCAAGCGCTGGCTTTCTATGGCCGCATCTTCGACTTTCAGTTGCGCGGCAAGAGCAGGACGATGGCCTTCATCGATCTCGGCGATCAATTCATCGCGTTGCAGGCGGGGCGCAAACAGCCCGCCGACGACGGCCGCCATATCGGCCTCGTTGTCGATGACAAGGAGGCGGCGCGCGCCGCCCTGAAGGCTGCGGGCGTCAAGCTGCTCGACGGTCCGTTTCTGGATTTTCGCGACCCTTGGGGCAATCGCATCGAGATCGTGGGCTATGACAATATCCAGTACACCAAAGCGCCGAACGTTTTGCGCGGCATGGGCCTCACGCACTTGACCAAGAACGAGAGCGCGAAAAAGGAACTGGCGGAAAAAGGGATGGCGGCGAGCTAGCCGCCAACGATGGCTGATGGCTCTACGGCAGCACTGCGGCTTTTGCTCAGTTCGGCAGTGGCTGCGGCTGTGGTTGCAATTGCGGTTGCGGTTGCGGCGGCAGCGCCGGCAACGGCTGCGGCGCCGTGATCGGTTCGAGCCCGCTGCGCATAATCGCGGGTGCTGCATCCGGCGAAGACAAAAAGCGGATCAGCGCCTCTGCGCCGGCCGGATTCTTTGCCGTGGCGGCGATGCCCCCGGAGTACACCACGTAACTCTGCAATTCCGCGGGCAAACTGCCGACCACCGTCACTCCCTTCACCGGCAACAGCTCCACGACCTGCTGCAAGCCGATCTCCGCGCCGCCGCTTGCAACGACAGTGGCGACCCGTTCGGCGGGCACCATGCGGCTCTTGCTTCTCACACGCCCTTCAATGCCCAGACGCGAAAACAGCTCGTTGGCGATATACGCGCCACTCGCGCTTTGCGGATAAACAATCGACTTCGCCTCAAGCAACGTGCGGCGCAAAGCGTCGACAGAACTGATGTCCGGTTTCGGCGCACCTTCACGCACCACCATGCCGATTGGCGAGCGCGCGAAGTCCACCCTGCTGCCGGGCACGACATTACCCGCGTGAATTTGATCGTCGAGCGCGTAGCTGACCACGATCAGCACGTCGGCCCATTCGCCACGCGCAAACCGCACGGGAATGGCAGTCAGGGCCGTGCCTGCCGCGGCCCCCCATACCGTGAGCAATGTATTGCCGGTCTCGTCCTCGAATAGCGGGCCGAGCTCGCGATACGCCGGCGCAAACCAGCCCGACATCATGACCTTCACCTGGTCCGCCAGACACACGTCGGGACCCAGTAACGCGAGCGCTATGCAAAACGCGAGTGTGCGAACGCGGTGAGTCATGACTGACCTGGCACGGATATACATCGCTCCCTATTTGTGAAGAAAGCGCATGAAGAAAACGTGTGACGAAAGTGAGTCGCGCTATGGCCGTTTTGCATCGTTTATACAACACGTTCGTTTGTGCACACACTGGTTTTCTTCGCCTCTGATAGTCTTTTCTCAGCGACGGTTCGGGCAGTTATCAAACTTGACGCGTGAAATCGAAGACAGGGGGGCTTATCCATGTTGCATTGGCTTTCAAACTTGATTGCCCACAATGCCGCAACGCCGGAGAAGCAGGCTCAACGCGCGCTGGGTGAATTGCGTATGGCGCTGTTCCAGGCTGAACAGCGGGTTCTCGATGCGCAATTGCAGGCCGAGTACTACCGCACGCGAATTGCGTTTTGCGAAGAGGTGCTGAAGACGGGCATCGAACAGGTGTCGGACCAGCGCAAAGGGCAACGTGAAGCGGTCACGCACGACTTGCGTCCGAACCTCAAGCTCACAACTTCGCAATAGTCGTCGATTGCCGGGGCAAATAATCGGCATGCCGAATGATTTGCTCAGCCGGGGCAGGGTTGACGACAAGCGGCAGATGCGCGCATGGCCGCGCGCATCGCGCTTTTCGGCAATTTTTCGGCAACTTATCGGGAATCGGCAGGGTCAACGACGAACCGCTAGATGCGCGGTAGATCGTCGATGGACTTTTCGACGTTGCCGTCCGGCACTTCCAGATCGATGCCATCGATCCCGTTGGGATGCGGCACCGGCTTGATCTTCGGCCCAAGAAAGCGCATGCCGCCGAGCGTAAATACCGAATACACCACGGCGCCCAAGCGGATGTCGTTCGTGATGGTCCCCACCTCGGAGATGGTGGGTGTCGAAAGCCAATCGTGCGTCTGGGGGTCGATTAGCGCCCAGCGCACATGGGTTACCCGGTCCGTTGAGGAACTGATGCGTACACCGTCGACACCATAGGTAGCCATAGCCGTCACCCTCGAGACGAGACTTCAATGGTAGTCCGTTCGCTGCCCGGGTGGTAGCGCGCCGTCGAGCGCCCTCACCACACCGCCTGGCTCGTGATCGCAAACTGCTTGAACTGCGCATCGACGCGCAACGGCTCACCACGCTCCGTTTTCTCGATGTGATCCACGAGCGGCAGCCCCACGCCTTCGAGCCAGTCCGAGAGACCGAGATCGACAGGCGTATCGATACGCACGAACATGCCCGCGTTGGAGGCGAGCCAGTGGCTGATCAGCGCCTTGGCGCGGCAGGCGTCCGGCGAATCGGGGGCGATCACGGGGCCGATCACGTGGCCGTCGCCAAAGCGGCGAAAGAGTGCGAAGCCGATCAGTTCGCCGTCGCGGTCGAGCGCGATGCCGCTCGCCTGATCGAGCAGTTTGGGCAGCATATCGGAGCGATCGAGGCCGCTTGCGCGCGTGGCGAGCTCGACCAGGCGCGGCCGGTCGCTCGCGCCGATCGGGCGCAGCCGTTCGCCCGCGGGCAGGGAGACGAGCGGCGGCTGGAACGCCGCGCCCTGGTGCTGGTGAATGCGCCCAATGCGTGTAAAGCCGAGCCGCTCGACGAGCGGCCAGCCCGTGTCGCTCGCATGGAGCAGCAGCGTGCGCGAGGCGAGCGCCTGCATCCAGTGCTCGATCATGGCCCGCCCAATGCCGCGGCGCTGATGACTCGGCTTCACGATCAGCATGCCGAGCGTTGCCGCGTTAGGACCGAACAGCCAGGAGAAAGCCGTGCCGACGAGCGCGCCGCTTTCGTCCACGGCCACGATGCCTTCGCCGATGCGCGCGGCGAATCGCCAGTCTTCGGGGCGGTGCCGCCAGCGCACTGCTGTCGACAACGCATGCGCGGCGGCCAGATCGTCGGCCGTGAAGGCACGGTAGGTGATGACGCTGTTCGGGTTTGGGTCGGACACGCCGGCCTCCAGATTCTGTATACGCGTTCCGTGACTATCGCATTGCCCGCTGAGGCTGACTAGGACGATCTTCCTGTTCTGGGCGCGCGCCCGGCCTCGCCCGTGATGCAATGCAAAACGCGGGGTTGGACGGTCAATAACGCGTCGATTCTGCTGATTGCGCCTTTTTGTCGGCGAAATATGCGGCGGCAGTGGACCTACGATATTTCCCATCGAGACCAAGTCGAGGGAACCCAGTCATGGACCAGTTCGAGCCCGCCGCAGTGGCTGCCGCCGTGGCCGCAACAGCCGGCCATTTCATTGGCGGCGAGCGGGTCGTGGAGGGCGCGGAGCGCATCGGCGTTGCGCGGCCATCGGATGGCGTGTTCTATGCCTCGGTGCCGCTCGCCGATGCGCAACGGGTGGACCGCGCCGTCGAGAACGCCACGCGCGCATTTCGCGAGAGCGGCTGGGCGCGCATGGCGCCGCGCGAGCGCGCCCGGATCCTGCGCCGCTTCGCCGACCTGATCGCCGCCGACACCGCCACGCTCGCGCCGCTCGAAGCGCTCGGCTCGACGCGCCCCGTGCGCGACGTGTGCGCCTGGGACGTGCCGTTCACGGCGGAAGGCATTCGCTTCTACGCCGAGTTCGCCGACAAGGTCGGCGGCGAGGTCGTGGCCACCGATCACGACCATCTGGGCATGACGATCGCCGAGCCCTACGGCGTGGTCGGCGCGATCGCACCGTGGAATTTCCCGCTCGTCATGGCGTCGTGGAAAATCGGCCCGGCGCTCGCAGCAGGCAATGCCGTGGTGCTCAAGCCCTCGGAAATGACGCCGTTCTCCGTGCTGCGTCTGGCCGAACTCGCGATCGAAGCGGGCATTCCGCCGGGCATTTTCAACGTTGTGCAAGGCGACGGCGCGACGACCGGCGACGCCCTCGTGCGTCATCCGGGCGTCGCGAAGGTGACCTTCACCGGCTCGACGCGCGCGGGCGCCGCGATCATGGCGGCGTGCGCACAAAGCGGCACGAAGCCGGTCACGCTGGAACTGGGCGGCAAGAGCCCGCAACTCGTGTTTGCCGATGCACCGAGGCTCGACGAGGTCGCGCGCCGCATCGCCGGTGCGATTGCGGGCAACGCCGGGCAGGTGTGCGTGGCCGGTTCGCGGCTGCTGGTCGAGCGCGGCATTGCCGACGAACTCGTGTCGCGCATCGAGCAGGCCTTCGCAACGCTGCGCGCGGGCGCGACGTGGGCTGCGGGCACGACGCTGCCGCCCATCATTTCAGAGGCGCAGGCCGCGCGCATCGAAGCCATCGTCGAGCGCAGCGTGGCCGAAGGCGCCACGCTGTATTGCGGCGGCCGCCGCGCCGACGCGCCTGTGCCGGGCGCGTTCTACCTGCCCACCATCCTCACCGGTGTGACCCCGCAAACGGAGGCGGTGCGCGCCGAGATCTTCGGCCCCGTGCTCACGGTGCAGACCTTCGACACGGAGGAAGAAGCGCTCGCGCTCGCCTCGCATCCCGAATACGGCCTCGCCGCCGGCGTGCACACCGCGGACCTCGGCCGCGCGCTGCGCCTCGTGCGCGCACTCGAGGCGGGCACCGTGTGGGTGAACCGCTACGGGCGCAGCAGCGATTTCATGATCCCGACGGGCGGCTACAAGCGCTCGGGCATGGGCAAGGATCTCGGCCGCCAGGGCTATGAGGCGCACCTGCGGTTCAAGAGCGTGCTGATCGATACGCGGAGCTGACGACATGCCGACTGCCACGCCGACGAATCACGCAGGAAAACGCACGGTCATGCGGCTATTACGCGCGAAATGGCGCCACCGCAGAATCTGCTGCGCCGGCCCCTGCAAACGCGTGGTTTATACCGTGCAGGCCCCACGATTCGACGCCAACCCCAAATTTTGCGCTGTTTAAATTTTCCACAGGGACGCACTTCTTCCTGTTTTCGCCACTGAGCCCCAAACGGGTTCATCACACGAAAGGATTGTCATCATGATCGATTTCGAGCCGAAGTACATCACGTTCGACTGCTACGGCACGCTGACGAAGTTCCGCATGGCCGACATGGCGCGCGAGATGTACGGCGACCGCCTCAAGGGCGCCGAACTCGAGAAGTTCGTCGCGTTCTTCGCCGGCTATCGCCGCGACGAGGTGCTCGGCGCATGGAAGCCGTACCGCGACGTCGTCGTCAACTCGGTGCGCCGTGCCTGCAAGCGCATGAACGTCGAGTTCATCGAATCCGAAGCCGAAAAGTTCTACACCGCCGTGCCGACCTGGGGCCCGCATCCGGACGTGCCGGAAGGCCTCTCGCGTCTCGCGAAGAAGTACAAGCTCGTGATTCTCTCGAACGCTTCGGACGACCAGATCCAGAGCAACGTCGACAAGCTCGGCGCGCCGTTCCACCGCGTGTTCACGGCGCAGCAGGCGCAGTCGTACAAGCCGCGCATGCAGGGCTTCGAGTACATGTTCGACCAGTTGAACTGCAACCCCGGCGACGTGCTGCACGTTTCGTCGAGCCTGCGCTACGACCTCATGACGGCGCACGACATGGGCATCAAGCACAAGGCGTTCGTGAAGCGCGGCCACGAGCCGGGCACGCCGTACTACGAGTACTACGAAGTCGAGACGATCGGCGAACTCGCTTCGCAACTGGGTCTGTGAGAGACGAGATAGCCGAGGCCGCCCGATGAAGCTCGACTCCTACTGGCTCGATACCGCCCCTGGCGGTCTGCTCGCAAGCGAGGGACCGGTGGAGGGCCGCGTGGACGTCGCCGTGGTCGGCGGCGGCTTCACGGGGCTATCCGCCGCGCTCGCGTTTGGCCGCCGCGGCGCGAGCGTCGCAGTGCTGGACGCGGGCCGCATGGGCGGCGGGGCATCCGGGCGCAACGGCGGCCAGTGCAACACGGGCGTGGCGCAGGACTATGCGGCGCTGCGCGCTCAACTGGGCGTCGAGCGCGCGCAGGGTTGCTACCGCGCCTATGCGGCTGCCGTCGATACGGTGGAGCGGCTGATCCGCGAAGAGGGCATCGAGTGTGACTACCTCGCATCGGGCAAGCTCAAGCTCGCGTCGAAGCCGCATCACCTCGAACACCTCGAACGCACGGCCGAACTGATTCGCCGCGAAGTCGATCCGGATGTCGAGATCATCGGACGCGAGCAGATTCGCAGCGAGGTGGAGTCGGACAGCTTTTATGGCGGACTGCTGCACAAGCATGGCGGCCAGATGCACATGGGCCGTTTTGCAGTGGGTCTTGCGAACGCTGCGGTACGGCGCGGCGCGCGGCTCTACGAGCACGCTGCCGTGACGTCCATCGCGAAGGAGGGCGGCGGCTATCGCGTGGAGTCGTCACGCGGAACGTTGCGCGCGCAACAGGTCTTGATCGCGACGGGCCCTTCGCGGCACGGCCCGTTCGCGTGGTATCGGCGGCGTCTTGCACCGGTTGGCTCGTTCATCGTCGTGACGCAACCGCTGCCGCCCGGGCAACTCGCACGGCTGTTGCCGAACCGCCGCTCGTACACGACGAGCCGCCTCATGCACAACTACTTTCGCGTGACGCCGGACTCGCGCCTGCTGTTCGGCGGTCGGGCGCGCTTCACCGCATCCGAGCAACCCTCTGATGCAAAGAGCGGCCGCATCCTCCAGCGCAGTCTCGCGCAGCTCTTTCCGGCGCTCGCGAGCGTACGCATCGATTACTGCTGGGGCGGACTCGTCGATATCACTGCGGACCGCTTGCCGCGCGCGGGCCAGCACGACGGCGTGTGGTTCTCGATGGGCTACAGCGGGCACGGCACGCAGATGTCGACACACATGGGCCAGGTGATGGCCGAGGTGATGAGCGGCAATACATCGGCGAACCCGTGGCGCGATTTCGCGTGGCCCGCTATTCCGGGGCACACGGGCAAACCGTGGTTTTTGCCGCTCGTCGGCGCGTACTACCAGATCAAAGACGCTTTTTACTGACCCTGCTTTTCCACTGCCTTTTCCATAAAACACAGCCTCGATACGAGCTGCGGTCCCCCACATCAGACGCGGAGAAGTTTCATGAGCATCGACAAATCGCTTGAAGACATTGCACACCCCGGCGTGCGGCTCGAGGCATTGACGAAGCGCGGCGCCACGCGCCGCGACCTCCTTCGTGCCATGGTCGCGGGGGGCATGGTGTCGATGACGGGCGCGGGCCTGCTCACCGCGAGCGGCGCGGCGCTCGCGCAGGAAAAGCCGAAGCAGGGCGGCAAGATTCGCGTGGCGACGCAGTCGGCGTCCGCGTCCGATACGCTCGATCCCGCGAAGGAGTCGGTGTCCACCGACTATGTGCGCGCCTACATGGTGTACAACGGGCTGACCGAGTACGACTCGCATCTCGGCGCGCAGATGGCGCTCGCGCAGTCGCTCGAAACGAAGGACGCGACGGTGTGGGTCGTGAAGCTGCGCAGCGGCGTGCAGTTCCACGACGGCAAAACGCTCGCGCCCGCCGACGTGGTCTACTCGCTCATGCGCCACAAGGACCCCGCGGTGGCCTCGAAGGTCAAGACGCTCGCCGACCAGTTCCAGGACGTGAAGGCCACGGGCCCGAACGAAGTGACGATCACGCTCACGGGGGCGAACGCCGACCTGCCCGTGATCCTCGCCGACTCGCACTTCATGATCATCAAGGACGGTACGAACGACTTCAAGACGGCCGTGGGCACCGGTCCGTTCAAGCTCAAGGAGTTTTCGCCGGGCGTGCGCACGGTGGTCGTGCGCAACGAGCGCTACTGGAAGCCGGGCCTGCCGCATCTGGACGAGATCGAACTGGTCGGCATCGGCGACGAATCGGCGCGCGTGAACGCGCTGCTTTCTGGCGACGTGCAGCTCATCAATCAGGTGAGCCCGCGTTCGACCTCGCGCATCAAGGGCACGCCGGGCTTCGCGGTGAAGGAAACGAAGACGGGCCAGTACACCGACCTGATCATGCGCGACGAAGGCGGCATCACGGGCAACGCGGACTTCCGCCGCGGCATGATGCACCTGTTCGACCGCGAGCAGATCCGCAACGCCGTGTTCCTTGGCTACGGCGCGATCGGCAACGATCAGCCGATCGATCCGACCAACAAGTACTACTTCGCGGGCCTGCCGGAGCGCGCGTTCGATCCGCAGAAGGCGAAGTTCTATTTCCAGAAGGCGAAGCTCGGCAACACGCCGCTGCAGATCTATGCCTCACCGGCTGCGGACGGCTCCGTCGAAATGGCGATGCTGCTGCAGCAGGTCGCGCCGCAGGCGGGCCTGAACCTCCAGGTGGTGCGCACGCCGAGCGACGGCTACTGGTCGAACCACTGGATGAAGCACCCGCTGACCTTCGGCAACATCAACGCGCGCCCGAGCGCCGACGTGATCTTCACGCAGTTCTTCAAGTCGGACGCGCCGTGGAACGAAGCGAACTGGAAGGACCCGAAGTTCGACCAGATGCTGCTGGCGGCGCGCGGCGAGCCCGACGACGCCAAGCGCAAGAAGATCTACGGCGACATGCAGGTGCTCGTGCATAGCGACGGCGGCATCGGCATTCCGATGTTCCTGAGCTCGCTTGACGCGCATACGACGAAGCTCAAGGGCCTCGGCTCGATTCCGATTGCGGGCCTCATGGGCTTCAAGTTCGCCGAGAACGTCTGGCTCGAAGCGTAGTTCCCGATGTGATGGTTGCGGCCGGGCGCATGCCCGGCCACCGATTTCCCGCTTCATGATGCTCAGGGAGGCGACATCCGATGAAAGCTCACGCGCAACGTCTCATTGCCGCGCGTCTCGGTCTCGCGCTGCTCACGTTGCTGATCGTCTCGGCAATCGTGTTCGGCCTCACGGGCCTCTTGCCCGGCGACGCCGCGCAGCAGGCCCTCGGCCAGGCGGCCACGCCCGAGCAGGTGGCCGCGTTGCGTCACCAGTTCGGCCTCGATCAGCCCGCGCTCACGCGTTATGTCCACTGGCTTTTGCAGGCCGTGACCGGCAACTTCGGCACGTCGGTGTCGAACAACCAGCCGGTGAGCGAGCTGATCGCCACGCGCCTGCCGAATTCGCTCGTGCTCGCTGGGCTCACCACGCTGGTTTCCGTGCCGCTCGCGCTCGCCATCGGCATCTTTTCCGCTGTGTTCCGCGGGTCGCTGCTCGATCGCGCACTGAACGTGCTCACGCTTTCCGCCGTGGCCGTGCCCGAGTTTCTCGTCGCCACCATCGCGGTGCTGATCTTCGCGGTGAAGCTGCGCTGGCTACCTGCGCTCGCGTACCTCTCCGAGGTGGACTCGTTCGGCACGCTCCTGCGTATCTATGCGATGCCGGTCATGACGCTGTGCTGCGTGATCGTCGCGCAGATGGCGCGCATGACGCGCGCCGCCGTGCTCGACCAGCTGGGCGCTCCGTACGTGGAAATGGCCCGCCTGAAGGGCGCCTCGCCCGCGCGCATCGTGCTGCGCCATGTGCTGCCGAACACGATCGGCCCGATCGCCAATGCGGTAGCGCTCAGCCTCTCGTATCTCTTTGGCGGCGTGGTGATCGTGGAGTCGATCTTCAACTATCCGGGCCTCGCGAGCCTGATGGTCGACGCCGTGACGAACCGCGATCTGCCGCTCGTGCAGGGCTGCGTGATGGTGTTCTGCGCCGCGTATCTGGTGCTCGTGCTGATCGCGGACCTGTGTCAAATCGTATCCAACCCGAGGCTGCGTCAACGATGAACCGACCCGCCACATCCCATGCCGCGACCGTGCTCTACGCGACCAGCGAGAGCGAGGAGCGCGCCGCCGAGGTTGCCAAGGACGTACAGAGCGATGTTCCCACGCCGCCGCGCTCGCCGCTGCGCCGTATCGTCGGGCGCCTCTCGGTGCTCGGCCTGATCGGACTTGCCATTGTCGTGTTCTGGCTCGGCGTGGCCTTCATCGGGCCGCTCGTCGCGCCGTACAAGGGCGGCGCCATCACGTCCACGGAGATCTTCGGCTCGTATAGCGCGGCGCATCTGCTCGGCACCGATTTCCTCGGCCGCGACATGCTGAGCCGCGTGCTCTACGGCACGCAGTACACCGTGGGCCTCGCGCTCGCCGCCACGCTGCTCGCAAGCGGCATCGGCACGTTCTTCGGACTGCTTGCGGCTGTCGCGCCGCGCTGGATCGACGAGGTGCTGAGCCGCCTGTTCGACGCGTTGATCTCCATTCCGAGCAAGGTGCTCGCGCTCGTCGTGATCGCGGCGTTCGGCTCGTCGGTGCCTATGCTCATCACCGTCGCGGCGCTCGCCTATATTCCGGGAGCGTTTCGCATCTCGCGCTCGCTCGCCGTGAACCTGATGACGCTCGAATACGTGCAGGTCGCCCGGGCGCGCGGAGAGGGGCTGTTCTATATCGCCCGCGTGGAGGTGCTGCCGAACATGATCCACCCCATGCTCGCCGACTTCGGCCTGCGCTTCGTGTTCATCGTGCTGCTGCTCTCGGGCCTCTCGTTCCTCGGCCTCGGCGTGCAGCCGCCGGACGCGGACTGGGGCTCGCTCGTGCGCGAGAACATTGGCGGCCTCGCGGAAGGCGCGCCCGCCGTGCTGATGCCGGCCGTCGCCATCGCGACGCTGACCGTCGGCGTGAACCTGCTGATCGACAGCCTGCGCCGTCACGGCGGCCGCGCGCATGGAGGCGGAAAATGAACATGATCGAAGTGACGGGCCTGCGCGTGGTCGCGGGCGCGGCGCCCGATCCGGTCGTCGAGATCGTCAAGGGCGTCGACTTCACGGTGAAAAAGGGCGAAGTGCTCGCGCTGATCGGCGAGTCGGGGTCGGGCAAGACCACCATCGCGCTCTCGCTGCTCGGCCATGCGCGCGAGGGCTGCGCCATCGCGGGCGGCAGCGTGAAGATTGGCGGCACGGATGTGCTCGCGCTCGACGAACGCGGCCGCCGCGCACTGCGCGCGCGCACCGTGGCTTATGTGGCGCAGAGCGCTTCGGCGGGCTTCAATCCGGCGCGCACGATCATGGATCAGGTGACCGAGCCCGCGCTGCTGCACAAGCTGATGTCGCCCGCGGCGGCGCGCGAGAAAGCGGTGAGCCTGTTCCGCGCGCTCGCGCTGCCTTCGCCGGAGACGATAGGCGCGCGCTATCCGCATCAGGTTTCCGGCGGCCAGTTGCAGCGGCTGATGGCCGCAATGGCGCTTATCACCGATCCCGCCGTGGTCGTGTTCGACGAACCCACCACGGCGCTCGACGTGACCACGCAGATCGAAGTGCTCGCGGCGTTCCGCAAGGTCGTGCGCGAGCTGGGTACGACGGCTGTGTACGTGTCGCACGATCTCGCAGTCGTCGCGCAGATGGCCGATCGTATCGTCGTCCTGAACAATGGCGCGGTGCGCGAGAACGGCACGACGCTCCAGGTGCTCGACGCTCCCGCCGACGACTACACGCGCGCGCTGCTGGCCGCGCGCCGTCACCCCGATCCCGGTCCGCCCGTCGCGCCACCGCCTGCCGAGGTGCCGCTGCTCGAAGTTCGCAGCCTGATCGCGGGCTATGGCCGCGTCGATGCGAACGGCGTGCCGGCCGTGCGCGTGCTGGAGGACGTGAGCCTGCGCATTCCGCGTGGCAGTGCGCTCGGCGTGATCGGCGAATCGGGCTCGGGCAAGACGACGCTCGCGCGCGTGGTGGCGGGGCTCGTCGAGCGTGCGCGCGGCGAGGTGCTGCTCGACGGCGTGCCGCTGCCCGCCACGCTTTCGGCGCGCACGCCCGACCAGTACCGCCGGATCCAGATCGTGTTCCAGAACGCGGACACGGCGCTGAACCCGAGCCGCACGATCGCCGATATCCTCGCGCGGCCCATGTGCTTCTATCACGGTCTGCGCGGCGCTCGCGCGCAAAAGCGCATGCTCGAACTGCTGGACCTCGTGAAGCTGCCCGCGTCGATTGCGAAGCGCCAGCCGGGCGCGCTCTCGGGCGGCCAGAAGCAGCGCGTGAACCTCGCTCGCGCGCTCGCGGCGGAGCCCGCGCTCATTCTGTGCGACGAGGTGACCTCTGCGCTCGACACCGTGGTCGGTGCAGCGATTCTCGACTTGCTCGCCGAATTGCGGCGCGAGCTGGGCGTCTCGTACATGTTCATCAGCCACGATATTTCGACGGTGCGCGCGATTTGCGATGACGTCGTCGTGCTGTACGGCGGCCAGTGCGTGGAGGCGGGTCAGCGCGATGTGCTGGAAGCGCCGCCTTATCACCCGTACACGGGCCTGCTCGTCGATTCGGTCCCGGCCCTGCAGCCGGGCTGGCTCGATGCACGGCGCGCTGTAGCGGGCACAGCGCTCCCGCCGCTTGGCGCCTCGGCCGAAGTGCGCGAACTGTGCGCGTTCCGCGCGCGATGCCCGGTGCGCATCGACGGCGCCTGCAACGTCACGCCGCCCGCGATCAAGCGCTTGCCTGGCGGCGCGCAGATTCTTTGCCATCACACGACGGCCGAACTGCAGCGGCTTCAGACCGCACAGGCGGCACAGGTCGCGCAAGCCACGCAAGCCGCGCAAGCCACAAAGAGGGCCGCCGCATGAGCGCACGCTTCGTGAGAGTGGCGGAAGCGGGCCGGCCGACCTTCGACATCGAAATCGACGGCCGCATGGCGCAGGCCGCCGAGGGCGACACGCTGATGGTCGCGCTGCTCGCCGCGCAGGACGCGCTGCGCGACTGCGAGTTCGACGACGGGCGGCGTGCCGGCTTCTGCCTGATGGGTGCGTGCCAGGACTGCTGGGTGTGGACCGCGCAGGGCGAGCGGCTGCGCGCTTGCACGACGCCGGCGGCGCCGGGCATGTCGATCGTGACGCGCAATGCGCTTGCCGGGGAGGGCGTATGGCCGCGCGCGCAGAACTGAAGGTGGTCGTGATCGGCGCGGGGCCCGCTGGCGTGCGCGCGGCGCAAACATTGGTCGCGGCGGGGCTGCGCCCTGTCGTGGTGGACGAAGGGCGGCGCGATGGCGGGCAGATCTACCGCCGCCAGCCCGAAGGCTTCAAGCGCAGCTATGAAACGCTCTACGGCACCGAGGCCGCGCGCGCGGCGTCGCTGCACCGCGACTTCGACGCGCTGCGCCCGCAGATCGATTACCTGCCCGACACGCTAGTCTGGAACGTCGGGCCGAAGTCCGTGCACCTCGCAAGCGGTGCGCGCTACCACGAGCTGGCCTTCGACGCGTTGATCGTCTGCAGCGGCGCGACCGACCGGCTCATGCCGGTGCCGGGCTGGCATCTGGCGGGCGCCTATAGCCTGGGCGGCGCGCAGGTCGCGCTGAAGTCGCAGGGCTGCGCCATCGGCGCGCGCACCGTCATGATGGGCACAGGCCCGCTGCTTTACCTCGTCGCCGCGCAATACGTGAAAGCGGGCGCGACGGTGAGCGCGGTGCTTGACACGTCCACGACAGGCCAGCGCGTGCGCGCGTTGCCCGATCTGCTGCAAGTGCCCGCCACGTTGCGCAAGGGCATGGCGCTGCTGCGCACGCTGCGCCGCGCGGGCGTGCCGGTGCATCGCGGCGTCACGCCGCTCGCCATCGACGGCACGCCCGAGCACGGCGTGAGCGCCGTACGCGTGAAGCTCGCAAACGGGAACGAGCAGCGCGTGGCGTGCGACGCCGTCGCGCTCGGCTATCACCTGCGCTCCGAAACGCAAATCGCCGATCTCGCCGGTTGCGCGTTCGCGTTTGATGCGGCTGCGCGGCAATGGCTGCCCGAAGTCGATCAGGACGGCCGCAGCAGTGTGGCAGGCGTGTATCTCGCTGGGGACGGCGCGCGCGTGCGCGGCGCCGACGCGGCCGAGCGCGCGGGGCGTCTCGCTGCGCTTGCGGCCTTGCAGGATGCGGGCGTGAGCTCATCGAACGAAGCGCTTGCCGAGACAGCAAGACTGCGCGTTGAACTCGCGCGTTTCACGCGCTTCGCACAAGGCTTGCGCAAAGCCTTTCCGTGGCCCGCGCATTTCGCGGCGGCGCTGCCTGACGACACCGTAGTGTGCCGTTGCGAAGCCATCACGGCGGGCGAGTTGCGCCGCGTGGTGCGCGAGACGGGCGCAACCGAAGCGAATCGCGCGAAGGCCTTTTCGCGCGTGGGAATGGGGCGCTGCCAGGGGCGCTTTTGCGCGCACGCAGGGGCCGAAGTCATTGCCGCCGAGGCGCGTGTGCCGCTCGAAGCCGTGGGCCGCCTGCGCGGACAAGCGCCGGTGAAGCCGCTCACGATGACGCTGAGCGCCGTAGAGAATGGCATCGACGAAACGCAGGCCATTGCCGCACAAACGCAGCACGGCGCGTGCTGCGCAAAGGAGTTCAGCGAATGACGGATCGCGCCGATGTGATCGTGATTGGAGGCGGCATCATCGGGACGTCCACGGCGTTCTTCCTGAGCCGCCGCAAGCGCTCAGTGATCCTGATCGAACGCGGGCTGACGGGCCAGCAGGCAAGCGGCGTGAATTTCGGCGGCGTGCGCCGCCAGGGCCGCGCGCTCTCGCAGCTCGCCATGTCCAATCGCGCGCTCGATATCTGGTACCGCGCGCAGTCGCTGCTTGGCGAAGATGTGGAGTTTTTGCCTTCTGGCCACACGCGCGTGTGCTACCACGCACACGACGCCGAGTACTTTCATCGCTACGCCGAGCAAGCGCGTGCATACGGGCTCGATCTCGAAGTGCTCGAAGGGGCGGCGATGTTCAAGCGCTTTCCGTTCCTTGGCCGCGAAGTGCTGGCCGCCTCCCTCTCGCCGCGTGACGGCCACGCCAATCCGCGTCTGGCCGCGCCGGCCTTCGGCCGCGCTGCCGCGCGCCTGGGTGCGCAGCTCGTGGAGAACACCGAGATCGTGCGGGTCGAAAAGGAAGCAGGCGGCTTTCGCGTGGAGAGCGCAACAGGGCACGTGTGGCGCGCGCAGCAGCTGCTGATTTGCGCCGGTGCATGGGCGGGGGCGCTCTCCGAGCAGTTCGGCGAGCCGGTGCCGCTCGTTGCGCGCGGCCCGCAGATGGCCGTGACCGAGCCCGTGCCCTACCGCTTCACGCATTCGATGGGCGTCTACACGTCGGTCAAGGAAGAAAGCGTGTACTTCCGGCAGATTCCACGCGGCAACCTCGTGCTGGGCGGCGGCCCCGCGGGTCCCGCCGACACCGGCACGCGCCGCGCCGGCGTGCTGCCCGGCAACACCGTGCAGCAGATCGCGCAGTTTCGCCGGCTGGTGCCCGCGCTCGCGCCGCTGCACGTGATCCGCGTGTGGAGCGGCGTGGAAAGCTATCTGCCGGATTCGGAGCCCGTGATTGGCCCGAGTTCGACAACGGAGGGCCTTTTCTACGCATTCGGCTTCAGCGGCTCGGGCTTCCAGATCGGGCCCGGCGTGGGCGAAACGCTCGCGGAACTGCTCGACGCCGGCGCAACCGACATGCCGCTCGAACCGTTTTCGATTGCGCGCTTCGGGCGCAGTCCATTGGCGGCATCTGCGGTCGGCGCTCAGGCATCGACCGCGAGCGAGGCTTGATCATGCATAACGCGACCGTGACTCCGCTTCGCGACGCGCTGGCCTATATCGAAGCGAATTTCGACAAGTCAGTGAGTCTCGCCGAACTGGCCGAGGTGTCGGCGCTCAGCGTGTCGCGCTTCGCTACCGTGTTTCGTGAGCAGGTCGGCCTTTCGCCCTACAAGTACCTGTGCGAAGTGCGCGTGCGCCGCGCGCAGCACTTGCTGCTGGCGGGCGTGCCGGGCGCCGTGGTGGCGACCGAAGTCGGTTTCTTCGATCAGAGCCATCTGGCGCGCCATTTCAAGCGCTTTTGCGGCGTGACGCCCAGCGCCTTTCTGCAGCAGGCGAGAGCGCTCGAAGCGGCTTGAGCGCTCGCCCGCGTCTCGCGTCACAAAATGACGTAGACCTTGCGCATCGTTTCGTCGACTTCCCACGTGCCTTCCGTGTTCGCCGCGAAGAACAGCGTATCGCCGCCGCGAAAATGCACGGTTGCCTCGCCGTCGGGCGTGAAGCGTCCGCTTCCGCTCAGAATGTGCATGACCTCCGCTTCTTTCACCGAGCGCCGGTAGGTGCCGCTGGTGCATTCGAAGAGCCCCGTATCGATAGATTCGGTGCCCGGAATCACTCTCTGCACGCCCGAAACGCGTATCGTCTGCGAGCCGGGTGCGCCCGCGGTGCCCCAGTCCTCCAGTGCCTGCACGTTAATGCTTTGCGTGATCTGCTGAACTTTCATCATTCGTTCGTTCGCCTAAATAAAAAAAGAAAGCGCATCAGCGCTTCTGATCGATGCGCTGCTCGATCTTGCCAAGCCGAACCACGGTCACGCCCGGGCGTAACTGGCGCAGCGAGGGCATCACGAGTATGCAGTCGTCGTAGGGCGTGACGACCGGCTCGCCGTTGGACCAGCCGATCACGGCGCCCGCCCTGGGGAACACTTCGAGGCCCGTGTACTCGCCCGCGAAACGAAAGTCCATGCTCTTCGCCACCACGGGCTCCGTCACGCGCACGACACGCATTTCCGGTGGCAGCGGCTGTAGCCAGCCCGCGGGCAGGTCCGCTTCGTCCACCACACCCGAGAGCAGCAGAAAGCGCGCGGTGACATCGCGCGCCACGGTCACGGCGCTCGCTTCCCAATGCTGTCCGCACTCGATCAACAGCGCGTTCTTCGCGCTCGCGGCGTCGCCGAAGCCTTCGTAGTCGCGCATGCGGCGGCCTTCAGGGTGACCTTCGTCGCAGATGACGGTGGCCGGCGCGCCAAGCCGCGCCGAGAGTTCGACGCCCTTTGCGAGCGGCCCCGCGACGATGAGCGGCCTGGACTTCTCGTGCATCGAATGCAGATCGAGCAGCAGATCGACGTCGTCGATCACGGGCCGCATCGCGCGGGCGCGGCGCAGTTCGCTCGAATCGCGCGTGAGGTCGTCGAGCGCCTGGGCGGTCCACACGCGGTTGAAGTCCTGATCGACGAAACGCGCGGCGTCGGGGCGCGCAGAGTCGAAGCGGCCGTAGGCCTCCACGTTCGCGAACGCGAGCGTGAGCTTGCCGCGCCGTGGCCGCAGGCGAGCGCGCAGCAGCGCATCGACGACGATCGCGCCGCACACTTCGTTGCCGTGCGTGAGCGCGTTGATCATGACGTGCGGCCCGGGCACGCCGGAATCGAACGTATGCACATAGGGGATGCCGGTTTCACTGCGCTCGTGCGCGGCGAGGTCGGGAAACGCAACTTCGATCGGATAGGTGCTCATGCAAGCCCTCCCTGGCAGAGGTATTTGAGGCAGAGATAATCGTCGAGCCCGTACTTCGAGCCCTCGCGGCCATAGCCCGATTCCTTCACGCCGCCAAAGGGCGCAGCTTCGCTGGCGAGCGCGCCCTCGTTGATGCCGACGATACCCGCTTCGAGCTGCCGCGCGACGCGGTCGATGCGGCGCACGTCCTGGCTGTAGAAGTACGAGGCGAGGCCATAGGGCGTGTCATTGGCGGCGTGGATGGCCTCGGCTTCAGTCTCGAAGCGGAACAGCGGCACAACCGGGCCGAAGGTTTCTTCGCAGCTTAGCTGCATGTCGGGCGTCGCGTTTGCGAGCACCGTGGGCGCGTACCAGTTCGGGCCCCGTTCCGCGAGGCGCTTGCCGCCCGTGAGCACGCGGGCGCCGCGGCTCACGGCGTCGTCCACGTGGCGGGCGATCTTCTCGACCGCGCGCGCGTTGATCATCGGGCCGATCTGCGCGGCGGGGTCGGTCGCGGGCGCGACTTTCAAGGCGGCCACGCGCGTGGCGAGCTTGTCGGCGAAGCGCTCGAACACGCCCGACTGCACGTACACGCGGTTCGGGCACACGCAGGTCTGCCCGCCGTTGCGGAATTTCGCGGCCATGAGGCCTTCGACTGCGGCATCGAGATCGGCGTCGTCGAACACGATGAACGGCGCGTTGCCGCCCAGTTCGAGCGAGAGCTTCTTGAGCGTGCCCGCCGATTCTTTCGCGAGATGCTTGCCCACGGGCGTCGAACCGGTGAAGGTGATCTTGCGCACGCGGCTGTCGGCGAGCCAGTCGGCCACAGCGCTCACGCCGCGCTCGCGCGAAGCGCAGATGAGGTTCAGCACGCCAGGCGGCACACCCGCCTCGTGCGCGAGCATCACGAGCGCGAGCGCGGTGAGCGGCGTGTCTTCGGCCGGTTTGCCCACCACTGTGCAGCCTGCTGCCAAGGCCGGGGCGATCTTGCGAGCGATCATCGCGAGCGGGAAGTTCCAGGGCGTGATTGCCGCGACCACGCCCACCGGTTCTTTCACTGCGCTCATGCGCTTGCCGCGCTGCTGCTGCGGGATGATGTCCCCGTAGATGCGCGTGGCCTCGTCGGCGAACCATGCAACATAGGACGCGCCATACATGGCTTCGCCGCGCCCTTCGTGCAGCGGCTTGCCTTGCTCGAGCGAGATCAGTTGACCCAGCTCGTCGGCGTTCTCGACGATCAGCGCATGCCAGCGGCGCAGTATCGCGGCGCGTTGCGCGGGGAGCGTGTCGCGCCACGCGGGGAACGCGCGCGCGGCGGCGTCGGTGGCGGCGCGGGCGTCGCTCGCATCGCTGTCGGCGATCTCGGCGATCGTGTTGCCGGTCGCGGGATCGGTCACCGCGAAGCGCGTGCCGGAGGCGGCGGGCACCCATTGCCCGTCGATGAAATTGTCGCTGCGAATCAGCGCGCTCAAGGGGTAACGCGTAGTCATATGCCGATTCCTTTCCGCCCATGCGGAAGTCGGTGGTTCGATGCGAGGCAATGAGCGCGCACGACCAGCGCGCCGAAACCGTGAGGTTTCAGCGCGAAGCGTGCGCGAGAAAATGGATGCGAGGCGAGAGAGCGCGAGGCGCGTGCCTCACGTCCGTTGCCCATGCTCAGGAATGCAGGTTCTGCGAAAACAGCGTTTCGAGCGGATAGTGCGTCTTGACGAACGCCGTCTTGATGATCACGTAGCTGAAGTACTTCTCGATGCCAATGTCGCGCTCCAGCAGCCCTTCGACAATGCTTTGATAGTGGCTCACGCTGCGCGCGACAAACTTCAGCAGATAGTCGTAGCCGCCGCTCGCAAGATGGCATTCGACCACCTCGTCCACTTCGCGTATGGCCTTCTCGAACTTGATGAAGTCCTCGCGGCGATGGTCGGCGAGCGTGACCTCGGTGAACACCATCTGCACGTCGCCGAGCTTTTCCAGCTGGATCTGCGCGCCGTAGCCGACGATGAACCCCGCCTTCTCCAGACGTTTCACGCGGATCAGGCAGGGGCTGGGCGACAGCCCGACTGCGTCGGCCAGTTCGACATTCGTGATGCGCCCCCGCTTCTGCAGTTGCGAGAGGATGCGCAGATCGATTCGGTCCAGCTTGCAGTCGTTGCTCATCGTGATGGGGGCGGCCCCGCATGTCGAAGTATCGAGTGATGTTATCACGCGGCGACACGGGCGCTGACCCCATTCTTTACCTTCAATGCAGCGTGCACTTCGGGCTGCGCGAGCACGTCGTCGAGTGTTTTTTCGAGGCGCTCGAACAGCAGGTCGAACTCGCTTTCGGTGTACGAAAGCGCGGGCGCGAAGCCGAGAATGCCGTCGCCGAACGCGCGGAATACGAGGCCGTTGCCGTACGCTGCGGCGGCAATGCGATCGGGCAGGCCGAGCGATGCGTCGAAGCGCTGCTTGCTCTCCTTGTCGGCCACGAGTTCGAGCGCACCCAGCAAACCGCGGTGACGCGAGTCGCCCACGAGCGGGTGCGCGAGCAGCGCGTCGAGCCCAGCGGCAAAGCGCGGCGCGCGCGCGGCGCCGTTCGCGAGCAGACCGCCTTCGTGATAGAGGCGCATGACTTCGAGGCCGATGGCCGCGCTCACCGGGTGCGCCGAATACGTGTGGCCGTGGCCGACCACAGCGGCGCTGTCGCCATCGGCAATGCCTTGATAAATGGCGTCCGACATCAGCACAGCGCCCATCGGTGCGTAGCCTGCCGTGAGGCCCTTGGCCACGGTCATCAGATCCGGCTCGACGTCTTCGGCCTGGCACGCGAAGAGCGGGCCCGTGCGGCCAAAACCCGTAATCACTTCATCGGCGACGAACAGAATATCGAGCTTGCGGCACGCTTCGCGCATGGCTTTCAGCCAGCCTTCGGGCGGCACGATCACGCCGCCCGAACCCTGGATCGGCTCGCAGAAAAACGCGGCGACGTTTTCGGCGCCGAGTGCGGCGACCTTCGCTTCGAGCGCGGCGACCGAAGCGGCGATGAGCGCGGCGTCGTCCGCATGCTCGCTGCGATACGCATAAGGCGAGGGAATGTGATGCTGCGTGGCGAGCGGCAAGTCGAAGTTGCGATGAAACGCGGGCAATGCAGTGAGCCCCGCACCGACCGCCGACGAGCCGTGATAGCCGCGCTCCTGCGCGATGATGTGCTTCTTCGCGGGGCGGCCCGTTGCGTTGTAGTAGTGCGTGATGAAGCGCAGCGCAGAATCCACGGCATCGGAGCCGCCCAGCGTGAAGTACACATGCTGCAGCGAAGCGGGCGCGCGTTCGACGAGTTGCGCGGCCAGTTCGATGGCGGGCTCCGAGCCGAAGTGGAAGTAGCCGGTCGCGTAGGGCAGGCGCGCCATCTGGCGTGCAGCGGCTTCGACGATGCTTTGATGGCCGTAGCCCGTGTTGACGCACCAGAGGCCGGAGAACGCGTCGAGCAGTTCGTTGCCGTCGGCGTCGCGCAGGAACACGCCCTGGGCGGAGTCGAGCACGGTCACGCCGCGCGCTTCGTGTGCGCGGTAGTTCACGACGGGATGGATCAGATGTTTGCGGTCGGCTTCTATGAGCGAGAGAGTCTGCGAGCGATTCGGCATGGTTCGGTTCCCGGCTGAAAAGTCAGAGGAGTGCGGCGCTTGGGCCATTGATCAGGCGTTGATTGGCCGTTGATTCACCGTTCCATGCTACCGGGCCGATGCCGTTACACGCTTCGCCAAATAATTCGCGAAATAGCGAGTTTGTGGCGTTTTGATCGGGGGCCGCAGCATATTCTGCTGAGCCCTTTTAGCGCCAGTCGCTTCAGTAACCGCGCGTGCGGTCGATGAGGCCGAGCATCGGCAAGCCGTCGCGGTGGCGGCGGATGTTCTCGAGCACGACATCGACGGCTGTTTCGGGGCGCGTGGCGCTGGCGATATGCGGCGTGAGGCGCACGCGCGGATGCGTCCAGAACGGATGCTCCGGCGGCAGCGGTTCGGGGTCCACGACATCGAGAATCGCATTGTGCAGGTGGCCGCTATCGAGCGCGTCGAGCAGCGCCCGCTGGTCGAGCTGCGGCCCGCGCCCGACGTTGATGAACGACGCGCCCTGCGGCAGCCTGGCGAAGAGCGTGGCGTCGAGCAGCCCGCGCGTGGCTTCGGTGAGCGGCAGCAGGCAGATGAGGATATCGGTGCGCGCAAGGAAGGCGTCGAGCGCTTCGGCGCCCGCATAGCACGCAACGCCTGGCAAGGTGCGCGGCGAGCGGCTCCAGCCTGCGCAGTCAAAGCCGAAGAGGCGCAGGCGTTCGAGCACCGCACTGCCCAGCATGCCGAGCCCCAGCACGCCAACGCGCCGAGACGCCGCGGCGCGCACCGGCCGGGCGCGCCATACGCGCTGTTGTTGTTGCAAGGCGTAGTCGAACAGATCGCGGTGGATGGTCAGGACCGCCTGCGTCACATACTCGACCATCCCTTCGACGATGCCCGGCTCGATCATGCGCACCACGGCGACATGGTCGGGCACGCCTGAGAGATCGAACTGGTCGATGCCTGCGCCCACGGAGAAAATCACTTCGAGATTGGGCAGCGTGCGCGCGGGATTCTCGGGCGGCTGCCACGCCGCGAGATAACGCACGTCGGCGGGGTCGCCGGTATCGGGCCACAGGCGGAACGGGATGTCGGGAGCCTTGTGCGCGAAGAGTTGCGCCCATTGCTTGCCGCGCTCGGGGTCGGCTTTGTAGAGGAGCGTCATGGGGCGGTCCTCGCAGTCAGCCGAGCGCTTGATTGACGATGGCGAATTGCAGCACGGACGGGTCGCGTACGGGCGCGCCGTTGCGCGCCATCTTCACGACGGAGTCGACGCGCGCGAGCCCGATCGATTCGAGCCACGGGCCGAGGCCCTGTTCGTCGGGCGTATCGAGTCGCGTGAAGGCGCCTGCGTTGGCGGCCAGGCGGTTGGCGATCAACGCTTTGGCTCGCTGCAGGTGCAATCCATCGTCGGCGGCGACGGCCACCGGACCGATCGCATGGCCGCGCCCGAATGGGCGCAACAGCGCGAAGCCGACCACCGTGTCGCCACGCACGAGCGCCACGCCCTCGGACACGTCGAGCAGCGGCGGCACGAGCGCGCCGCGGTCGAGCCCGCTCGCGCGCGACGCGAGTTCGATCAAGCGCGGCGTATCGCCCGGTTCGAGCGGACGCACGCGCTCGCCCGGCGGCGGCTCGACAAGGGGCGCCGCGAAGCTGTCACCCTGATGCTGATGCAGCAGGCCGATCTTCTCGAAGCCGAGCTTTTCGTAGAGCGGCTGGCCTGCCTGCGTGGCGTGCAGCACGGTCATGCGCGGGCCGAGCGCTTCGAGCAGGCGCTCCATGAGCATGCGGCCGATGCCGCGGCCCTGCTGGTCGGCCGAGACGATCACGAGACCGAGCGTCGCGCCATGCTCGCCCCATGGCCAGCACAGCGCCGTGCCGACCACGGTCTTGCCTTCGCGAACCACGAAACCGTGCCCGGCCGCGGCGGCGAAACGCCAGTCGTCGCTGCGATGCGGCCAACGGAATTGCAGGGAAAGCGCGTGGGCGCCCTCGATATCGGATTCGGTGAAAGTCTCGCAGACGAGAGTCGAGGACGCGGGCTGGCCGGACACGGAGGGCTCCTTGATCGAAGTTCGATAGGTCAACTTCGACTTTGACAGGATGCGCGCCACGGGAATAGGACGATCCTGCTGTACGGCCGATCGAATTCGCCGACGAGTCCGCTCCTCAGTCCGCTTCTCAGTCCTCTTTCAGGTTCACCAATCAAGGTCCGCTGCTGCGGGCCGTACGCACCGTCAAGTGGTTGGACACCGAGGTCACGCCGCTTACCGACCCAGCCGCGTCGCCGGCCCGCGCGATCTGTACCTCATGCGGTACCGACCCCGTCAACGAGACGACGCCGTGATGCGCCGTGACGTGGATGTTGGCGAAATTCAGTCCCGTCGTGCGCGTGAAGGCGCGGCGCACGTCACGCACCAGCGCACTGTCCGAGCGGCCCGATGGCGCGGGGGCGCCTTCTTGAGCGGAGGTTTCGCCGGGCGCGCTCGCGGCCGTTTGCGCGTACGCATAACCCGCGCAACTCGCGATGGCCGCGAAGACCAGCGTGCGGACGATTTGGCATTGACTGTTAGTTTTCATCCTTCTTCCCTTTGCCAGGTTTCCCAGGTTTCCCGACAGCCGCCAACGGATCGAAAACAAGCGGCGGATCAGTACGTTGTAGGTGAAATCTCTGGCGAGGAGAAGAAGGCTGCCAGGAGGCCGCCGGCGACCCATGACGCATCCGTGGACGGCGCCTCCTTGGCTGCGCTTACTTTCCTTGAAGGAGCAGACCGAGCGGCGCGAGCGGGCCCACCGGCAGCAGATCGAATGCGAGGATATCGGCCTCGACGAGCGGCAGCGTGTCCAGCGTGGCCTTCACTTCATCCACCGAGCCCGAGCTCATGAGAAACACCACGCCGGGCTTGTCCTGGCGGAACCAGTACTGCTCGATCTTGCCGTCCAGGTAGAGCTTGAGCGTGGCCGGCACTTCGTGCGGCATGATCTCGTCGCGCTGCGCCGGGGTGAGTTCCTTGACGATCGATCCAATGGCGAGAACCTTCATGACAACCTCCGTGTTCAATGTTTGTTGCGACTTGCAACGCGATTGAGTGTATCGTTGGGGTCTCGTCGGCTGTACTGTCACAAACGACAACTTTAGAGGCATTTACGCCATGCGCATTTCTGTCCTGGCTCTCGACGGCGTGTTCGATACCGGGCTTTCCGTCACGCTCGACGCGTTCTCGGCCGCAAACAAGCTTTCGGCGGCGGCCATGGGCGGCGTGCCGCGTTTCGACGTCACGCTCGTGGGGGTGAGAAAGCGCGTGCGCTCGGCTCACGGCCTGGTCGTGCCGGTGCAGGCGGTCGCGCAGGACATGAAGCCGGACTGGGTGATCGTGCCGGCGTTGGTGACGCTGTCGCCACAAGAACTGATGCAGTCGTTCGAGCGCCCGGACGTTCAGCACGGCATCGGGCGCTTGCTCGAATGGCAAGCGGAAGGCGTGCGGGTCGGCGCTTCGTGCGTCGGGACCTTCATCCTCGCGGAGGCGGGGCTGCTCGATTACCGCGAAGCCACGACCAACTGGGCGCTCGCGCCGTTCTTCCGGCAGCGCTATCCGCATGTGCAACTCAATGAATCGCGCATGCTCGTGCCTTCGGATATCGGCGTGACCGCCGGCGCGGCCATGGGGCATCTCGATCTTGCGCTCTGGCTGATCCGGTCTGCGAGCCCGGAACTGGCATCGCTCGTTTCGCGCTATCTGCTGGCCGACATCCGCTCTTCGCAGGCGCCGTACATCATCCCGAATCATCTGGCGCAAGCCGATCCGCTCATTCAGCGCTTCGAACAATGGGCGAGGAACAATCTCAGGGCGGGATTTTCGCTGCAGGACGCGGCGAAGGCGCTGGCAACCAGCTCGCGCTCCTTGCAGCGGCGCTGCCAGGACGTGCTCGGCAAGTCGCCGCTCGCGTACTTTCAGGACTTGCGGGTCGAGCACGCGCAGTCGCTGCTGCGCAGCGGCAAGCTCGATCTGGAGAGAATTGCCGCCGAAGTCGGTTACGGCGACGGCGCGACGCTGCGCAGCCTGTTGCGGCAGCGGTTGGGAAGAGGGGTGCGGGAGCTGCGCGCCGACTTGTTGTAACTGTGCGGCTTTTCTACGGCGCGAGGCCAAGCACCGTGAGATGCATCTCGCGACGCTCGACAAAGCCCAGCGCGCGATAGATCGCAATCGCGCCGTAATTCGACGTGAGCACGTGCAGAAAGGGGGTTTCGCCGCGCGCACAGATCGACGCCACCAGCAGCTTCATCAGGCCCGTCGCGAGCCCTTGTCCCCTGAACGCCGCGTCCACGCACACAGCACTGATTTCGGTGTGCCCTTCGACCTTCATGCGCTCGCCTGCCATGGCGACGAGCTTGCCCGCTTTGCGCACGCCAACGTAGCCGCCAAATTCGATGGTGCGCGGACCGAACGGGCCGGGCTGCGTTGCGGCGGCCAGCGCGAGCATCTCCGGCACATCACGCTCCGTTAGCCGGACATGCTCCTGCGTGGCGGGCGCAGGGGGCTCACCTTGCCAGACCATTTGCAGCAGCGTGGCATGCCTGATCAGCGCGAAGCCGGCGGGCGGCTGCACGGCATCCAGCGTGGTCAGGGCAACGGGGGCGTGTTCTTCGATGAGTCCTCGCAAGGCGTCGAACGATTCGGGCGTGGTGTCCATCAACGCCGCAAAGGGCGCAATGGCGGGCGCATACCGCAGTGCGCCATCGTTCCCGACGGCAAGATGGCGCTGGCGGCCGGTTAGCGCGTGCCACACGGTATTGTCCAGCGCGGGCGTGCTGCCCGTGGATTTCGTTGCCAGCACATCGAGCATGATTCGCGCTTCCTTGGAGAAGGTGGAGGGTTTGCGACGATAGTCTAGTTGCGGCGCGTTCGGCGGACCACAGCCGAACGCGCCAACTTTGGCGTCAATCGCGCCAATGCCTTTCGTCACGCACCCTTTGCCAGCGCATCGAGCACGGTGTCGAGGTCGACCTGCCCGCGGACGATTTCGTGGGCGGGCTTCTCGAAGCAGATCCAGCCCTCGTTGAAGCCGTCCAGCATGCGCATACGCGGTTCCGGATGTTTCATGCCCTGCGAGATAAAACGCGATTGCCATTCCCGCCGGTTCACCGCCACCGCACGCACGGGCCTGCCGAGCACGCGGGCAAATGCGCAAGCCATGTCGTTCGCGCTCACGCGGCGCGGCCCCTCCAGTTCGACCACGCGTGTGCCGCTCCACGTTTGCTGGAGCAGTTCGGCGGCGATACGGCCAACGTCTGCGGTTGCGACCATCGGCACGGCCTGGTCGAGCGGCTGCAGGTAGCTTTCGATTACGCCGTCGTCGCGTGCGGACGCGACATCCCACGCGGCGTTTTCCATGAACCAGCCGGGCCGCAGAAAGGTCACGGGCAGAGGCAGTGCGGCCAGCGCCTGCTCCATCAAGGAGAGTTGCGAGAGCAGATTGCTCTCTCGCGCCTGCGCGCCGATCGTCGACAGACAAACGACTTTCCCGGGCTGCGCGTGGCGGATCGCGGCGCACACGGTGTCGATGACCGCACGGGATTCGGGAAAGCCAGGCGAGGGATCGAACTGCGGCGGCAGCAGGATGAATACGCCCTGCGCGCCGCTGAACGCAGCGGTAAGCGCTGCGGCGTCTTCCATGCTTGCCGTGGCCAGTTCGCATCCTTGTGCCTGCCACGACGCGGCGCGCGCGGCGTCGCGCACGACTGCCCGAACCGGTTGCCCCGAGGCAAGCAGCGTACGTGCGAGAGCGCCGCCCACTTTTCCGGTAATGCCTGTAATTGCGTACACTTGAAACCCTCCGAATGCATCGACGAGATTGTCGAAAAGCCCGAACGCGATGGCGGACATGCGCTGCCTGATCCCGTTTCGGTGAGACGCATTCTGGACGCACGGCGACCGAAGCTAAATGCCGCGCAGGGCACGAGATCAGTGACTCGGGCGCATGAATCGGATTGCCGATCCCTCATCGCCACGGGCTGCCACGGGCTGCCGAACTGGCTGCGATTGAACGACGACATTGAGAACGACACTCGAGAACATTTCCGGCGCGATCAGTGTGTTTGCCACCGTTGTAGACGCCGGGACGTTCGCCGCCGCGGCAGACGTGCTCGGCATGTCGCCGCCCGGCGTGAGCCGCGCAATTGCGCGGCTGGAAAAGCGCCTCGATATCCGGCTCTTCAATCGCACGACGCGATCGATCTCGCTCACCGAAGGCGGCCGCCGTTTTTACGAGCAGGTCGTCCCGCATCTCGCGGGGCTCGAGGAGGCGGCGATTGCGGCATCGGGCAACGCGTCGGCGGTGCGGGGCAGGCTTCGGGTCAACCTGGACCCGGTGTGCTATCGCGCGATTCTCGGCACGCAGCTCGACCGGTTCATGGACGCCCACCCCGAACTCGAGATCGAACTCATCGCGAGAGATAGCCTTGGCGACCTGGTGGCGGAGGGTTTCGATGTCGCGATGCGCTTCGGCAAGCCGAGATCGTCCACGCTAGTCGCACGCAAGCTGCTCGATACCGCCGTGGTGACGGTTGCGGCTCCAGCCTACCTCTCGCGCCGGGGAAGGCCGCTGCGTCCCGAAGATCTTGAAGGCACCGCTCACCGGTGCCTCGAATTCCGCGACCCCGAGACAGGCAAGCCCTATCCCTGGGAGTTTCATCGCAAGCGCAAGCATGTCGTGGTGGCGACGCATGGGCGGCTGACCGTAAACGATCCGGGCGCATTGCTCAATGCGTGTCTGGCCGGTTCCGGCATTGCGCAAATGCTTCTTCTCGGCGCCGAACCGCTAATTGCCGATGGCAGGCTGGTGAATCTCTTCCCCGACTGGCCTGACGAACGCTTTCCGCTTTACGTCTACTATCCCTCGCGCCAATACACGCCCGCAAAGACGCGCGCATTCATCGACTTCACCGTCGACTGGGCCGCGGCGCATTGATTGCGGATACCTTGCAGCGGCATGCGTTGCGGTCAGATCGTGAGCACGAGTTGCCGCGGCCGACTCTCTCGCGTCAACGGTAGCGCGGCTGCCTCGCGAGTCATTACGGCAGGCTGGAGATGCGATACGGCTTAGTGCTTGTGCGGAAACGAGAACGTCGCACGCGCGCTGCCGTTGCCGGCGACGTTCACGCGCTGTGTCCTCGTGACGTCGTTATAGGTGGCAGTGACCGTATAGCGTCCGCTCGGCAGCCGCACGAGCATGTACGGACCGTGCGAACGCGTGTCGAGCACGGTCGCGCCGCCGGCACCCGTGATCTTCACATCCACGTCGGCGACGTAGCTCGAACCGGGGCCGGTAAACAGCAGCGAGAGCGGCCACTGGCTGCGCGCGTGCCGCAGCGCCGTGGACTCGTCGCGGCCAACTCCGCCGGACACGAATGAGATGTCGCCTTGCTGCTCCGTTTGCGGCATGCCCGTTTGCGCGAGTGCGCCGCTTGCCAGGGTGAATGCACATGCCGCGACGAGCAGGGTCGAAGCGATTCGGGGAGCCTTGCGTTGCCTTTGCATCGTGGTCACTCCTTACGGGGATGTCGATTTCGCGCGCAGCGGCGCAAGCGCCGCCGCTTGTGCAGGCCTCGTAACAGATTAGCTTTTTTCGGCCCGCGTCGCGCATTGCGCGCTGGGGTCACGGGGGGTTGCTCGGTATTTGCGAACGTCATGCCATTCACATCGAATGGCGGTTTACCGTTGTGTTCGCAACAATCGCATTACTCGAATATTACGTTTTGCTGTCAATTTCGTACCTTTCATGCGTGTTAGTTAGCGCCAGCCGGGAAAATACTGAGATAAAAGCCCGTAAGGCGACTCAATAGTTTTTGTATGATTATTTGGAGTTTTGCTACATCAACCGGCGGGGTCCACGCGCAAGCACGCAAGCAAACGTTTGCGCGCAATGGCCACGCCAGTTTCCCCCGCAGGAAGTTCGTCGGCGTCTGACGCGGACGGCCGCTCTGCCAGACCTGTTCACCGCTCTGATCAGTACTCCATAACGTATTGGAAATCCCGGAGAGACATATGAGGATCACCCGTTGGCCCACCGCCACCGTACTGGTTGCGATGGCCGCTACCGCCTATGCCGGCGACAGCAGCAACGACGTACCTTATCCATTGCCAATGCCGTTGATGGCCGTCCCTCAGAACCTCGGTGCGCACGTACGCGCGGACTTGCTGCTCAAGCGCATGACGCAGGACGAGAAGCTGCAGTTCATCCATTCCGAGTATCAAATGAGCGCCGTGCCCGGCGGCGGCGCGGGCTATATCCAGGGTGTGCCGCGTCTGGGCATTCCCGACCTGAACATGGTTGATTCCGCAACGGGCTCGGGCAGCACGAGCCAGAAGAGCACGACCTTTCCCGCGACGATCGCGCTCGCGGCAAGCTGGGACCCGTATCTCGCGCGCGACTTCGGCGCGCGCATAGCCGACCAGTTGCGCGAGCAAGGATTCGGCATGGGTCTGGGCGGCGGCACGAACCTCGCGCGCGAACCGCGCGGCGGGCGCCTCTTCGAGTATCTCGGCGAAGACCCCGTGCTGGCGGGCGAAATGCTCGCGGCGCGCACCATCGGCACACAGGGCCAGCAGGTGATCGCCACGATCAAGCACTACGTCGGCAACGAACAGGAAACGGGCCGGCAGGGCGGCAACAGCCAGATCGACGAGCGCACGCTGCGCGAACTCTATCTGCTGCCGTTCGAGATCGCCGCGAAGGAAGGGCGGCCTGGCAGCGTGATGTGCAGCTATAACCGCCTGAACGGCACTTACGCATGTGAGAACACGCATGTGCTGACCGACGTGCTGAAGAAGGATTGGGGTTTCCAGGGCCAGGTGCAGTCGGACTGGGGCGCGACGCATAGTACGGCACCGGCGATCAACGCGGGCCTCGACGAGGAAGAGGACGTAGGCCCCACGGTCTACCTCACGCCCGATCTGGTCAAGCAGGCGATCGCCTCGAAGGCAGTCTCGCAGGACCGCCTGGACGACATGGTGCGACGCAAGCTCTACGTGATGATCAGCACCGGCGTGCTGGACCATCCGGCTCAGGGAGGCGCTACGATCGACTTCGCGAAGTACAACGCGTTCACGCAGGCCGCAGAAGAGCAATCCATCGTTCTCCTGAAGAACGACAACAGCCAGCTGCCGCTTTCGGCGCCGAGCCTGCACAAGATCGCGGTGATCGGCGCGCATGCCGATACGGCCGTGCTGAGCGGTGGCGGCTCGGGCAACACACGCGATCCGGTGACGGGCAACTTCTCGGGCTGCGGCGGACTCACGTTCGCTTCGCACACGAGTTGCGGATGGTGGACCAACCCGTGGCTCAAGCTCAATACGCCGATCACGCAGGCGATCCAGCAACTCGCGCCTTTGGCGCAGGTGAGCTTTGCGGGCAACACGGACCAGACGCAGCCGTTCCGCGCCTATACGCAGCAGGAAATCACCCAGGCCGCTACGCTCGCAAGCCAGTCCGATGTGGCGATCGTCGTCGTGGCGCAGCCTGCGGGTGAGGACTTCGGCGACCTGCAAAGCCTGAGTCTCGCGAATCCGTCGAACCAGGATCAGCTGGTCGAGGCCGTTGCCAAGGCCAACCCGCGCACGATCGTGATCATCGAGAGCGGCAATCCGGTGCTGATGCCGTGGAAGGACCAGGTCGCGGCAATCGTCGAGGCATGGTATCCGGGCGAGGGCGGCGGCAAAGCGATTGCGAACGTGCTGTTCGGCCAGGTGAATCCTTCGGGCAAGCTGCCGGTCACGTTCCCGGCGCGCGATCAGGACACGCCAACGTGGGGAACGAACGGCGCCTTCGCGACCGATCCCGTGTACGCAGAAAAGCTGGACATGGGCTATCGCTGGTATGACGCGAACAACATCACGCCGCTTTACGAGTTCGGTTATGGCCTGTCGTATACGCACTTCAGCTATTCGGGCTTGACGGTGAAGCAGGGCCCGGGACATACGCTCACGGCGTCGTTCACGGTGCGCAACGATGGCCGCGTGGCCGGTGCGGAAACGGCGCAGGTGTATCTGGGCGTGAGCTATGCCGGCGAGCCGCCGCATCGTCTGGTGGGTTTCCAGAAGGTGTTCCTGAAGCCGGGCCAGTCGCAGCCGGTGCGCGTGACGATTACCGAACGCGCACAGAGCGTTTGGGACACGACGCATAACGACTGGGCCTACGTGTCCGGCAGCGCGGTGTATGTGGGCGCGTCTTCGCGCGATATCCGCCTGCAGAGCCGGTAATCAGGAGGGCAAATGGAGGCTGCGTTGCCAGCCTCCATGCTTGAATATGTGAGAGCGCACGGCTCGCGAACGTTTGCGAGCCGATTCAGAATTAAATTCGCAAGTCTTTCCTTATCTATCATTCGCGTGCGCAAGCATGCAAACGCAAATTCCCGCCAACGCAATTGATTTCCGCGGGTAATCCCCATTCATTCTGAATAGGGAAACGGGATAAACTGACCCACCCGTCCGTGGGCCTTCCTCCGTTTGCGCGTTTTCCAGACTCACACCATTACGCTTCACTGTGACTCTGTCTCGTAGTGCCGCGCGCACGCGACGCATGGAAGCTGAACCAAAAAGAATACTAAATCAGCCATGAGACTGATCACACGCGCAGTGAACTGGCTTACCAAAGGCAACCGCCGCGGCCGAATCGTTGCGGTGCTCGTCCCCGCGTGGGTGAGCGCCGTGGCGGCGGCCGTGCTTGCCCAGCACTCCCGCGCCGCAATAGCGTGGCTCGTGATCGTGCTCGCGTGCACCACGGTGCTGCTGCTGCGCGTCTTCCAGCGCCTTGCCGCCCATTTGCGTTTGAGCGAAGAGCGTCTGAGCCTCGGGTTCGAAGGCATCAATGCCGGACTATGGGACTGGGACCTTGTCAGCGACCGTGCCTATTATTCCCGCTATCTGTACCAGCAACTCGGCTATGGCGACGGCGCCCTCCCCATGGACACGCGCGCGTTCAACGCGCTCGTGCATCCGGCGGATCTGCTTCGCTTGCGCGAGACCATCGTCAATCACCTGAAGCATGACAGCCTCTACGACGTCGAGTACAGACTGCGAATGGCCGATGGTCAATACCTATGGTGCCGGGGGCGCGGCAAAGCCATACGCGATGAGAGCGGGCGCGCGACGCGTATCGTCGGTTGCCTCTTCGATATCTCCGGGCTCAAGCGCGCGGAGGCGGCAGCCGCAAAGGAAAAGAGCCTTACCGAAGCGACGCTCGCTTCGATCGACGACGGTGTGATCCGCTTGGACAACGCGGCGAGCGTGACCTATTGCAACGCCGCCGCCGAGCGCATGCTCGGACGTCCCTCGCGCGACATCTACCGAAAGCCGCTGTTCGACGTTTGTGATCTCTACGACGAGCGCTCCGGCAATATCGTCACCGCTCAGTATCTGCACAACCGCGCAGCAGTGGCAGACGACGCGCAGCGCAGACTTTCGGTGACGCGCCCGGACGGCTCGCTCTTGCCCGTGGCGTGCTCCGTGGCGACGATCCGCGACGACGAAGAGGAAATGCTGGGCACGGTCATGGTGCTTCGTGACGCCAGCACGGAGCGCCAGCATGCTGCCGAACTCGAATATCAAGCTACGCACGATCATTTGACCGGTCTGCTGAACCGCCGCGAATTCGAGCGCCGGCTATCGGGCTTGCTCGAGAATGCCGGGGCACGCCCGCACGCGGTGATGTTCCTCGATCTCGATCAGTTCAAGGTCGTCAACGATACATGTGGCCACGCGGCCGGCGATGAATTGATTCGCAGCGTGGGCGGCGCGTTGCAGCAACAACTGCGAACTGCGCATATCCTCGCGCGCCTGGGCGGCGATGAATTCGGCGTCGTGCTGCCGGGGTGCTGCATCGACGACGCCCTGCGGGTCGCGGAGGATCTGCGGGAGGCCGTGACGGTCATTCGCCTGCCATGGGACCAGCGCTTGCTGACGACTGGCGTGAGCATTGGCGTCGTGGACGTAGACGCCACGCAGACTTCGACGTGGGACGTCATGAAGGCGGCCGATGTCGCCTGTTATATGGCCAAGGAAAAAGGCCGCAACCGCGTGCATCGGTATTGCCTCGAAGATCACCTCCAGTCGACCACCCACATGCAGATGGAGTGGGTGGCCCGCGTAAAAGCGGCGCTCGAGCACGACCGGTTCCGCCTGTACGCGCAACAGATCAAGTCGCTCAAAGAGGGCCCTGCCGGGGAGGAAGTGCACGTCGAGCTGCTGCTACGCATGGTCGACGAATCGGGCGGCGTGATTCCCCCCGCGTACTTCATCGGGGCGGCCGAGCGCTTCAACTTGATGCCCCTGGTCGACCGATGGGTGATCGGCCGTGCTTTCGAAGCCATCGCGGCGGGCCATCTTGCGGCAAACGTCTGGTCGATCAACCTTTCCGGCGCGTCGCTCGGCGACGACGACTTGCTCGCGTATATCGTGCAGCAGCAGCAACGCTGCGGGATCCGCTTCGAAAGCGTGTGCTTCGAGATCACGGAAACCGCCGTGATCACCAATCTATCGAAAGCGATTGCTCTCATGGAGAGTCTGCGCGCGCTGGGTTGCCGATTCGCGCTCGACGATTTCGGTTCCGGCATGTCCTCGTTCACTTACTTGAAGCGCTTGCCGGTGGACTACCTGAAGATCGACGGCAGCTTCGTGCGCGGCATTGCCAGCAGCGACCTCGACCGGACCATCGTCCAGTCGATTCATCAGGTGGCCCACGCCGCGGGCAAGGCGACCATCGCCGAGTTTGTGGAAAGCGAGGCGATCATCGGGCGCCTCAGCGGGATTGGCATCGACTATGCGCAGGGGTTTTGTGTCGGGTTGCCCCAGCCGCTTCCCGAAAGCGTGGTCGAGAGCGTCAGCGCTTAAGCATGGCGGTCGTCAAGGCGATGCGACGCTAAATAGTCGGCGTAGCGACCCCTAAAAATAATTTTTAGAAAGTCGCTTGACGATATCCCAAATGACCCGCATAATTCGCCTCCTTCGCTGATCGCTGCGAACGAAAACGAAGCGATTAAGACGAATTGC
>NZ_CAJMYW010000029.1:0-68553 GCF_905220165.1 Paraburkholderia sp. J10-1
GAAAGAACGCGACACGCCAGGCGCCAGGCAGGAAAAAAGCCGTCCATTGGACGGCTTTTTTGCTTTAGCCAGCTTTAGCAATCAAAGTCTTATTGCGCCGCCTTCTGCACAGCCGCCGCGACCGCGGCGTCCTTCGCCAAAGCAGCATCCTCTGCGACATCCGAGAGTTGCTCCTGCGTCAGCTCCTCGAGCAGCGCCAGGTCGCGCTCGATGACTTGCGGAAGATGCGCGCGCAAGAATTCCACCCACGTCTTTGTTTTCGCGTCGACGAACTTGCGCGACGGATAAAGCGCGTAGACGTTCGTCTTCTGCAGCTTGTGCTGCGGCAGCACGCGCACGAGCGTACCGTTACGCAGTCCTTCGATTGCCGCGTAGACCGGCAGCATCCCAATCCCCATCCCCTCGCGTATCGCCACTGCGAGGGATTCCGCGATATTCACCTGCACGGGGCCGTCCACGTGCATTTCGACGCTACCCTCGGGTCCGTCAAGCGTCCATTCGTGCGCTGGAAACGCCGGTGATTTGAGAATCAGACAGTCGTGATGCGATAGATCGGCGGGTGAGCGCGGTGCGCCGTGCGTATGCACATAACCAGGCGATGCGCACAGAATGCTGTACGTCGAGCCCAACTGGTGCGAAACAAGATCGGAATTCGGTAGTGACGACGCCGTGACCACCGACACATCGCTGCTGCCCTCGAAAAGATCTGGCATGCGTTGCGAGAGCGTCAGTTCGACGGTGACCTCGGGATGCAGTGCGCGATAGCGCGAAATCGCCGGCAGGACGTACTGTTGACCGATACTCGCGAAGCTGTGCATGCGCAGCGCGCCGGCCGGGCGTTCGTGCGCGCAGCTCGCTTCTTCTTCTGCACTATCGACGTCCGCGAGAATCTGCGAGCAGCGCTTCAGATACCGCTCGCCGGCTGGCGTGAGCGCAAGCCGGCGCGTTGAGCGATTGAGCAGACGGGTGCGCAAATGCGCTTCGAGTTCCGATACCGCGCGCGACATTGCGCCGGTGGTCGAATCCAGCGACTGAGCCGCTGCCGTGAAGCTGCCCGCTTCTACGACGCGGACGAACACCCGCATGTTTTGTAACGTATCCATCAGACCTTCTTGACCTTCTTGTTCGGTGCAGAAACGATATTGTCCGCCTCTCGGGGCGCGTCATTGTTGAGTGATCTGGAACGGAGGTTCCCCGCGCGTCCCATTAATGCGGCGCAATGACGCTCCTACAATCGGCCCCTGTCCTCGAAACAGCCCGAGCGTTTGTCATGAGCCGCCAGCCTGCGATACATCGAGCGTTCGACTCGCGTCGGCGCGCGGAAATCATATGGCGCGCCGCCAGACGGGCGCTGCGCGACTGGCAGGCCACCGATGGCGCGATCTGGATTCATCTGCTGAAAACGGTGGCGGCCGGCTTGCTTGCCATGGGCATTTCCATGCTGCTGGATTTGCCGCAGCCGCGAATCGCGATGACCACGGTCTTCGTCCTGATGCAGCCGCTCTCCGGCATGGTGTTCGCCAAGAGCTTCTATCGCATCGTCGGCACCGCGGTGGGAATGATTGCAGCAGTCGTGCTGGGCGCCGTGTTCGTCCAGCAGCCCGAGCTTTACATACTCGGGATGACGGTGTGGGTGGCTGCCTGTACGGCTGCCGCCATGAGGAATCGCCATTTTCGCTGGTACGGTTTCGTGCTCGCCGGCTACACGGCGGCGCTGATCGGCATCCCGCTAGTCATGCAGCCCAACGGTCTCTTTCTCGCCGCGTTAGGACGCGGCGCTGAAGTGGCCGTTGGCATTCTTTGCTCGGGCATGGTCAGCGCAGTGATCGTGCCCCGGCAGTCGGGCTCGCTGCTCGATCGCACCCTGCGCGCCCGATATCTCAATTTTACTGCGTTCGCCGCGGCGGTGTTGGCAGGGCGGCTCGAAAGGGGCGCGTTCGAAGGGCGATTCGCGAGTCTCGTCGACGATGTCGTCGGTTTCGAGGCGACGCGCGCTTTCTCATTCTTCGAAGATCCGACCATGCGCGCGCGCAGCGGCCTGCTTTCGCGCCTGAACTCCGAATTCATGGACGCCTGCGCGCGGCTGCACGCGCTGCGCCAGTTGCTCAAAAGGCTGCATTGGAGCGACGCGGCGATCGCACCGCTCGCGCCATATTTCGGCGAGCTTGCCGCGCTGCTCGCGCAACGGCCGAGCCGCAACGAAAGCGATCGCGCCTATGCGCGGCGGCTCGCCGACGGGCTCGAAGCCTTCCAGCGCACGCTGCCGCGTCACGTGCGCGAGACGCGGCGGCCGCTCGAACATACGCTTCCCGACGCGCTGCCCGACTTCGACACCTCGGCTGAACTCATCTATCGCTTCACGACCGAGATCGTGCGCTACAGCCGCACGTGGGCATCGCTCATGGAGGCGCGTCCTGCGCAGGAGCCGCGCGGCGCGCGCTACGTGCCTCGCACGAGCTGGTACGTGGTGGCGTTCACCTTCGTGCGCACGGCCGTGGTGGTCGCGGCGCTGGGCTGGTTCTGGGTCGAGACGGACTGGCCGAGCGGCGGCCTCGCGATGATCGCGGCCGCGCTCACGTGTGCGCTCACCTCGTCGTCGCCGAACGCGTCGCGCATGGCCGTGCAGATGGCGGTCGGCGCAGTCTTTGCCGCCGTGACGGGCTATCTCTTCACCTGCTACGTCTATCCCAATGTCGATGGCTTTCCGTTGCTCTGCGCGACGCTCGTACCCGTGCTCGCCATCGGCGCTCTTCTTGCCACGCGCTCGCGCATCGCGGGCTACGGCGTCGGCTTCTCGGTGTTCTTCTGCTTGCTTGCGGGTCCCGACAACGTGATCGTCTACACGCCGGATCTGCTGATCAACAACGGCATCGCCGTCGTTGCCGCGATGCTGGTTGCCTCGCTCGCATTCGCAGTGGTGTTTCCACCGCACATGAACTGGCTCGTCGAGCGTATGTGCGTGTCGTTGCGCGGGCAGGTCGTGCTGGCCTGCCATGGGGAACTGAAAGGCCTCGGGCAGCGCTTTCAGTCCGGCACGCACGATCTGATGCACCAGTTGCGGCTCCTGCTGAACGGGCGCCGCCAGGCGCACCGGCGCGCGCTGCGCTGGATGCTCGTGACGCTCGAAGTTGGGCATGCCGTGGTGGATCTGCGCAACGAGGCGCATGCGGCAGCGTGGTTCGACCGTCATGACGCGCGCTGGCCTGCCGCATTGGAGCGCGTGCAGGAGGCTATCGCGCATCTTTTCGAGAGCCCGGACGGAACCTCGCTCGACCACGCGCTCAGTGCCGTGCGCGCGGCGACCTGGATCGCCCAGGAAGCGCTCGCGACGGTGCATCACGAGCGAGAGAGGCGGCACGCGGTGCAGCGTCTGTTGAGCCACCTGCACTTCATCCGCAGCGCGCTGCTCGACCGCAATGCGCCGCTCGGGCCGCTGGCGCGCCGTGCACGCCGCACGCGTGCGCCGCGCAGATCGTTGAAAACACAATGAAAAAGCAGGCGCGCGCGATCTTGCTGCAGTCTGGAAATATGCCTTCCACCCCGCCTTCTTAATCAATTCGACCGTGAGTCATATAGTCACATCACTGCTTCGCAGTACCCGTTAGCACTGGAGAGTAAAATGAAGTCCGTGAAGATCGCTGTTGTTGCCTGTTCGCTGTTTGCCGCCGCCGCTGCTTATGCACAGAACGAAGCACCGGCAGCGAGTGTCCCTCAGCAGGTCGCGCAGTCCGCTGCTCCTCAAGTAGCGCAAGCGCCCGCTCACCGCGAAATCGTCAAGCCGGCAAAGAAAGATGAATGCGTCGGCCCGGTCAGCTTCTGCAATATTTATTTCGGTAGCTGAGATCGAGATCACGCCCGCCATGTGCAGGCGCACGCCGACATCTTGTGCCGCGACGCCTTCATATGGGTGCCGCGGCTTTGCGCATTGTGGCTGCGCGAAACACTGCAATAGTGTTTTGTGAAACTCGCAGTGCACGACCGCCGATGCAAGACCTGAGAATAGGCACCAGGCGATCAGAGAGTTTGTGGAGACTGTGATGTACGAAGACCGTATTCGTTGTGCCGCCTTGCGCGGGAAAATTACTTCGGCTGCCGAGGCGGCTCAACTCGTGCGCAATGGCATGCGCGTTGGCGCGAGCGGCTTCACGCGCGCGGGCGACACGAAGGCCGTGCCGATCGAACTGGCGCGCCGCGCGCGCGAAGAGAAGGAGCCGCTGCGCATTACGCTGATGACGGGCGCCTCGCTCGGCCACGACGTCGACCGCATGCTCACCGAAGCCGGTGTGCTCGAGCGCCGTTTGCCGTTCCAGGTCGACTCGACGCTGCGTAAGGCAATCAACCGCGGCGAAGTGATGTTCGTCGACCAGCATCTTTCGGAAACCGTCGAGATGCTGCGCGCGAACCTGCTCGGCAAGCTCGATCTCGCGATCATCGAAGCCGCCGCGATCACGGAAACCGGTGCGATCGTGCCCACCACTTCGGTCGGCAATTCGGCGAGCTTCGCGATTCTCGCGGAGAAAGTGATCGTCGAGATCAACCTCGCGCAGCCGCTCGCGCTCGAAGGCCTGCACGACGTGTGGATTCCCGGCCGGCGCCCGCATCGCGATCCGCTGCCGATCGTGCGGCCGCAGGACCGCGTGGGTACGACCGCCATCGAAATCCCGCCGGAGAAGATCGCCGCCATCGTCATCACGAACGAGTCGGACAGCCCTTCGACCGTGCTGCCCGCCGATGAAGAAACCGCGCGCATTGCCGGCCATCTCATCGAATTCCTGCAGCACGAAGTGAAGCATGGCCGCATGAACGCGCAATTGCCCCCGCTGCAGGCCGGCATTGGCACGATCGCGAATGCGGTGCTCTCGGGCTTTGTGGATTCGCCGTTCGAAGCGCTTACGATGTACTCCGAAGTATTGCAGGACTCGACTTTCGATCTGATCGATTCCGGCAAGATGGTCTTCGCCTCAGGCGCCTCGATGACGCTCTCCGCACAGCGTCAGGCTCAGGTGCTTGCCGAACTCGACCGCTATCGCGACAAGCTTGTGCTGCGTCCGCAGGAAGTGAGCAACCATCCCGAAGTCATTCGCCGTCTCGGCTTGATCGCGCTGAACACCGCGCTCGAATGCGACATCTATGGCAACGTGAATTCCACGCACGTGGGCGGCACGCACATGATGAACGGCATTGGCGGCTCGGGCGATTTCGCACGCAATGCATCGTGCGCGATCTTCGCGACCAAGGCGATTGCAAAGGACGGCCGCATTTCGAGCATCGTGCCGATGGTGCCGCACGTCGATCACAACGAGCACGACGTGGACGTGATCGTGACCGAACAAGGTCTGGCCGATCTGCGCGGTCTCGCGCCGCGCGAACGTGCAAACCTCGTGATCGAGCGCTGCGCGCATCCGCTCTATCGCGACCTGCTGCGCGACTACTATCGCGACGCCCTCAAGATCGGCGGCCAGACACCGCACGATCTCGCGCGTGCGTATGAAATGCATCTGCGCTTCAATCAAACGGGCTCGATGCTGCCCGAAGCGACGGGCGGACTCGCATCGAACGCATAATCGCGGGAGCGATCAAAAGCAGTACACAAAATAAAAACGGGAGCACCGGCAACGGTGCTCCCGTTTTTCATTGATAGCGCGGATTCGCTACGCTCGTCTAACCAACCGGATGATGAAGAGCAGAATGACCGCACCGACAATGGCGGTGATGATCGAACTGATGATACCGGCGCCGATATGAATGCCGAGCACCCCGGCAAGCCAGCCGCCGATGAACGCGCCGACAATGCCGACGATGATATCGATGAACAATCCGAAGCCGCCGCCCTTGACGAGGACGCCAGCGAGCCAGCCTGCGATTGCGCCGATGATGAGCCAGGCAATGATGCCGTGTTCCATATGAATAGACTCCCCTTGTTGGCGTGAAAGAATCACGGTGAATGCAGCTTAGTCCAAGGGCGAATAAGCGTCCATGCAACGCGGCCAGAATTGACAGTTCTTGAACTCTGTCGCGGATAGTTTTAAAAAGCGCAATAAATTAGAAATGCAATCGTAAGGAATCCGAGCCGATGCCATGCGCAATCGTCATTCGGGCGCGATTTCGGGTTCCGCAGCCGTCCAGCTCACGCTGGACACGCCTTTCTCCATGCTCAGGCGGCTCGCCATGAGTTCGAGCTTCGACTGGTACTTCGGATGCAGGCGCATCGTTGCCGTCACGCGCAGGCGCGGCGGATCGCCGGCCAGGTCCTCGCTCGTGAGGCTTTGAAATGAAAGCGGCGTGGAGTACAAAGAATTTGAAAGCAACGTGCGGATATGGACTTCGTCCTCTTCGCGGCAAACCACGGTAAGCACATAAGCGCGCACGAGATCCGCATTCGAAACGGGCGATGCGTTGATGATGCGGCTCACCTCGCGCAGCACGGTATTCGTGAGCAGCACGACGACGGTGCCGGCCACCGCCGGGCCGTAATGACCTGCGCCGCACAGCACCCCCACGGCCGCCGAACACCATAGCGTCGCCGCAGTATTGATGCCCTGAATCGAGCCCTTCTCGCGCATGATGACGCCACCGCCCAGAAAGCCCACGCCAGAAACCACATAGGCCGCAATTTGCGTGACGCCGGTCGAGCCATTGCCGGTCAGCACGCCGAGCGTGACGAACAAGCACGCGCCGCTTGCCACGAGCGTGATGGTGCGCAGACCGGCCGTGCGTTGGCGAATCTGGCGTTCGAGGCCGATGGCGACGCCGCAGGCGAACGCCGCGAGAAGGCGCAGGGCGAATTCGAGAGTCATCGTTTTGTCATGAAAACGCAGGGCGGCCGCACGCCTTGCGGCTCTCGCGCAAGCGTGGCGGGTACATCGGGGGCCCGTGGATCATACGCGGGACGGGGCTTTGCGCCAAGCTGTCCGCGCCGTCATGTTCGAGTCAGGATCTGGCCACGGCTCGTAGGCGAAACTAGTTTCATTCGTGTGGAGATGGGAAGGCAGGCCGAATGAACGGGAGTTTCTGATGGATACGCTGCGCAATATGCGGGTCTTCGTGCGAGTGGTGGAGTCCGGCAGCTTTACGCGCGCTGCGGCGAGCGAAACGATGACGACCGCGCAGGTCTCGCGCGCGGTCACCGACCTCGAATCGCGGCTGCGCACGCGGCTCCTTAACCGGACCACGCGGCGCATGTCGATGACCGAAGCGGGCGAGCGCTACTTTCAAAGCTGCAAGCGCATTCTCGCCGACATCGAGCAGGCCGAGGCCGAAGCCGCCGCGGCGCACGCGAACCCCGCGGGCAAGCTGCGCGTGTACGGCGGCACGAGTTTCGGGCAGCACTACGTGATGCCGCTCATCGCGCGTTATCAGCAGCATTTGCCGGAAGTCTCGGTCGATCTCACCATCGCGCAGCAAATGCCCGACATCATCGAGGAGGGCTTCGATGTGGCGGTCGTGGTGGCCGCCGAGCTCGAGGACTCCGCGCTGATCTCCCAGCATCTGGGCAGCACCGCCGCGATTCTCTGTGCTTCGCCGGCGTATTTGCGCATGCGCGGCGAGCCGCAATCGTTCGACGACCTCGAGGCGCATACCTGCCTGCATCTGACCGACGCGAGTCTGCCCGCCGGCCAATGGGTTTCCGAGGGGCCGCTCGGCGAGACCTTCCGGCATACGGGCGTGACGCCGTTCCAGGTGAACAACCCCGAAGCGCTCGCGCTTGCCATACGCGAAGGCATGGGCATCGGCCCGCTGCCGGTGCCGGTGGCGCTGCCTGGGCTTGCCGACGGCACCCTGGTGCGCGTGCTGCCCACGCACACGCTGCAAAAGCTCAATATTTACGCGCTGTACGCTTCGCGCCGCTATCTGGACGCGAAGATCCGCACCTTCGTCGAGTTTTTACGCGAGAAGGTGCCGCTCGTTCTTGCCGAACAGGAGGCCGCGCTCGCCACCTGTGACGAGCCGCCGCTTCGCGAGATGGAGGCGCACACGGGGCCGCGAGGTACGCGTGCGCGCAGCGGCCGTGGCCGCGCTCACAACACGCACGACCTGGAGCGCCTGCGCCTCGTGAATTGAAGCAGTGAACTGAAGCAGTTAAAGAACGGCTCGCGAAGCGCGCGGCTGTTACCGGGCGTTTCGCGGGCGGCTTTTCAGGCGCTTCGCGACGCTGCAGCGGCGATCTATCTGCGTTCCCGTACGCTTTCGCGCGCCTCGCGCGTTGCCTGTCAATTTCGCCATATTGGCGCCAGCAAACTGCCACCGCCATTGCCTATGATGCGGCACCCGCTGGATGAATGCGTCCTCGTCTCAACCCCTCGCCTGAGTTGTCCGAAACACTGACATGTGGATTGTCAATCTCGCGCTGAAGCGACCGTACACGTTTATCGTGATGGCCATCATGATCGTGCTGGCCACGCCGTTCGTGCTTATGTCGATGGCCACCGACGTGCTGCCGAACATCAACATCCCGGTCATCAGCATCATCTGGTCGTACACGGGCTTTTCCGCGAAGGACATGGCCGACCGCATCACTTCGGTCAACGAGCGCAGTCTCACGACCACGGTGAGCAACATCGAGCACATCGAGTCGCAATCGCTGCCGGGCATCGCCATCATCAAGCTGTTCCTGCAGCCGGGCGCGAGCCTGCAAACGGCGATCGCACAGGCCGTGGCGTCGGAGCAGGCGCAGGTGAAGCAGATGCCGCCCGGCGCCACGCCGCCGCTCGTCATCAGCTATTCGGCCTCAAGCATTCCGGTGATCCAGCTCGGCCTCTCCAGCAAGTCAATGAGCGAGCAGGCGCTGGCCGATATCGCGATGAACTTTCTGCGCCCGCAGCTCATTACGATTCCCGGCGCGCAGGTGCCTTACCCGTATGGCGGCAAGACGCGCGTGATCTCCGTGGATCTCGACACGCGCGCACTCATTTCGAAGGGCCTCACGCCCGCCGATATCGTCAACGCAGTCAACGCGCAGAACCTCATTTTGCCCACGGGTACGGCCAAGCTCGGGCAAACCGAATATCGTGTGGACACCAATGCGTCGCCCGATACGATCGCGGGCCTGAACCGCATTCCCGTGCAGACGGTGAACGGTGCGACTACCTATCTCGGCGACGTGGCGCACGTGCGCGACGGCTTCACGCCGCAGACCAACGTCGTGCGCCAGGACGGCCAGCGCGGCGTGCTGCTGTCGATCCTCAAGAGCGGCGACGCATCGACGCTGCAGGTGGTGGGCGTACTCAAGGACCTGTTGCCCAAGGCGCGCGACACGCTGCCCGCCGACCTTGTTGTCAAACCGCTCTTCGACCAGTCCGTATTCGTTTCCGCAGCCGTGCAGGGCGTGGTGCGCGAAGCGCTCATCGCTGCGGCGCTCACGGCGGCGATGATCCTGCTCTTTCTTGGCAACTGGCGCAGCACGCTCATCATCGCGGTGTCGATTCCGTTGTCGATTCTCTCCTCGATCATCGCGCTCTATGCGCTTGGCGAGACCATCAACATCATGACGCTCGGCGGCCTCGCGCTCGCGGTCGGCATTCTGGTTGACGACGCAACGGTCACGATCGAGAACATCGAACGGCACTTGCATCTGGGCGCGAAACTGCACGACGGCATTCTCGAAGGCGCGGGCGAAATCGCCGTGCCCGCGCTCGTTTCGACGTTGTGCATCTGTATCGTGTTCGTGCCGATGTTCTTCCTGACCGGCGTGGCGCGCTTCCTGTTCGTGCCGCTCGCGGAAGCCGTGGTGTTCGCGATGATCGCGTCATACATCCTCTCGCGCACGCTCGTACCGACGCTCGCCATGCTGCTGTTCGAGGGCCACGATCCCAGCGCGCATGCGCAGCGCGCGCAAGGCTCGTTCTTCTCGCGCATTCACTGGCGCTTCAATCATGCATTCGAGCGCGTGCGCGCCAATTACATCGCGCTGTTGAGCCTGCTGCTCTCGCGCCGCAAGCTTTTCGGCGGCAGCTTCCTCGCGTTTTGCCTGCTGTCGCTCGTCCTTGTGTTCTTCCTTGGACGCGACTTCTTTCCCTCGGTCGATGCCGGCAACATTCGCTTGCACATGCGCGCGCCAACGGGCTTTCGCATCGAGGAAACCGCGCGCCTCGCCGACCAGGTGGAGCAGGTGGTCCGCGACGTGGTGCCGCCCGATCAACTCGATACGATCGTCGATAACCTCGGGCTGCCCTATAGCGGCATCAATCTCTCATACAGCAATGCGGGGACGATGGGCACGCTCGACGGCGAAATCCAGATCGCGCTGAAGCCCGATCACGATCCCTCCAGCACGTATATCGACAAGTTGCGTGCGTTGCTGCCGCAACGGTTTCCGGGCGTCGAGTTCTTCTTTCAGCCCGCGGACATCATCACGCAGATTCTGAACTTCGGTCAGCCCGCCGCAATCGACGTGCAGGTGGTGGGTGCGAATCTGAATCAGGACATGGCGCTGGCGAGCACGCTGCTCAAGCAGGTGCGGCAATTGCCGGGCGCCGTGGATGCGCACATCGAGCAGCGCAACGACGAACCCGCGCTCACGCTTGCGATGGACCGCTCGCGCATGCAGCAGCTGAACCTGAGCCCGCAGAACGTTGCCCAGGACGTGCTGATCGCACTTTCGGGCAGCACGCAGACCTCGCCCGCGTTCTGGGTGAGTCCGCAAAACGGTGTGGAATATCCGCTGACGGTGCAAACGCCGCAGTATCGCGAAACCTCGATGAACGAACTGATGGGCACGCCCGTTTCCGCGCACAGCACGAACGCCAATGCGCCGCTGCAGCTGGTGAGCAATCTCGTGCAGCTCAGGCCGCATAACGGGCCCGCCATCGTCACGCACTACAACATCCGTCCCGTGATCGACCTGCTCGTGAGCGTGGAGGGCAGCGACCTCGGCTCCGTTGGCGCGAACATCAACGACATCATCCGGCATGTGCAGGCGCACGCGCCGCGCGGCACGACCATCACCATGCGCGGGCAGATCGGCACGATGCGTTCGTCATTCGTGGGACTCGGCGTGGGCATTGCGATGGCGGTGGTGCTCGTGTATCTGCTCATCGTCGTGAACTTCCAGTCCTGGGCCGATCCGCTCATCATCATCAGCGCGCTGCCCGCCGCGCTCGCGGGCATCGCCTGGATGCTGTTCATTACCGGCACGCACCTGAGCGTGCCCGCACTCACGGGTGCGATCATGACCGTGGGCGTGGCGACCGCGAACAGTATTCTCGTGGTGTCGTTCGCGCGCCAGCGTCTCACCGCGGGGGCTACGCCGCTCGCCGCCGCGCTCGAAGCGGGGGCCACCCGCATACGCCCGGTGCTGATGACGGCGTTCGCGATGATGATCGGCATGGTGCCGATGGCGCTCGGCCTCGGCGAGGGCGCGGAGCAGAACGCGCCGCTCGGACGCGCGGTGATCGGCGGGCTGCTGTTCGCTACGGTCTCCACGCTATTGTTCGTACCCCTGATGTTTGCGACCGTGCATACGCGGCTCGCCCAGCGCACCGCCGCGAAGCGCGAGCGCGAGGCGCAGCGCCGTGGTGCACGCGGCGATACCCGTTAAGTCACAATTGGCCGAAGACATGAACGAACCCCACCACCATTCATCTCTCGACATCACCGTCGGCGGCGAGCAGGGCATGGACCTGCCGGCGCGCGGCCAGGCGGGCAAGCGCGCACGCTTTGCGGTGATCGTGGTCGCGCTGCTGCTCGCGGCAGGCGCCACGCGCACGATCGTCTCGAACCTCATGAATGCGCACCATCTCGCCGATGTCACGAAGCAGAACGCGAAGCAGTACGTGAGCGTCGTGCAACCCGTGGCGGCAGGCGCGGACGGCCGCATCGTGCTGCCCGGCACACTGCGCGGCTATGTCGAAGCGCCGATCTACTCGCGCGCGAACGGCTACGTGCGGCGCTGGTACGCCGATATCGGCGCGCATGTGCAACAAGGCCAGTTGCTCGCGGAGATCGACACGCCCGAGATCGACCAGGAACTCTCGCAGGCGCAGGCGCAGCGCGATCAGGCCGCAGCGACGCTCGCGCTCGCGAAGACCTCGTTCGATCGCGCGCAGCAGTTGCGTCAGCGCGATGCGGTCTCGCAGCAGGAACTCGACGACCGCCAGGGCGCGTTCAACACCGGCCAGGCGAATCTCGCCGCCGCCGACGCGAACGTGCGCCGCCTCACGGAGATGAAGTCGTTCCAGCGCATCGTCGCGCCGATCACGGGCATCATCACGCAGCGCAACGTCGATATCGGCGACCTCGTGAATGCGGGCAATGGCGGTGCGGGGCATGCGCTCTTTTCGATTGCGCAGTCCGACCCGCTGCGTCTCTATCTCGACGTGCCGCAGACCTACGCGCATCAGGTTGCGGTTGGCCAGCACGTGAGCGTGACCGAGCAGGAGTTGCCGGGTGTGACGTTCGACGGCACCGTTACGCGTACGGCGCAGGCGATCAACGTCGCCACGCGCACGCTGGAGGCCGAAATCTCGCTGCCCAATCACGACGGCAGGCTGCTGCCCGGCGCCTATGTGCAGGCCGCCTTGCAGACCGATGCGAAGGGCGTGCTCACGGTGCCGGGCAACACGCTGCTGTTCCGCTCGGAAGGCCCGCGTCTTGCGGTTGTCGATGCGGATGGCAAGGTCAAGCTCAAGGCGGTGGAAATCGCGCAGGACCTCGGGCAGACGCTCGAAATCAGTGGCGGGCTCGATCCGACCGATCGCGTTGTGCTCAACCCGAGCGATTCGATTGCAGATGGCGACAGCGTCGTCGTGGTCGCGCCGAACAAGACCGAATCGGCGCGTGAGGCCGCCAGACGGAGCGCGACGTGACGATGTGGCCAAAAACGCGGCAAAACGCGCGGCAAACCGTGCTGCCACGTCCGCGCGCTTACTTCACGGCGCTCGGCGCGATCGGTCTCGCGGCCTGCACCGTGGGCCCCGACTACCACGCCCCGCAAACGCAGAGCCCGACGGCGTGGCGCGTCGATTCCGCCGATTCATACTGGCACGCGGCGCAGCCTTCGCATGCGCCGCTCGATCCGCAATGGTGGAAGGCCTTCGAAAACGCCGAGCTGGACGGTCTGGAAACCGCGGCGCTCGCCGAGAACCAGACGCTGCGCGTGGCCGCCGCGCACTACGCTCAGGCGCGCGCCACGCTCGCTTCGGTGTCGTCGCAGCAAAGCCCGCAGGTCGGCCTCGACGCGGGCCTCGCGCGCGAGCGCATTTCCGCGAACCGGCCGCTCACGAACTACGCCACGCCCAACACGTCGACCGTGCAGAACCAGGTCACCGTTGGCGCGACCGTGAGCTACGAGCTGGATCTGTTCGGGCGCATCCGGCGCATGGTCGAGTCGGCGCAGGCTTCGACGCAGCAGGCCGGCGACGATCTCGCCAACGCACGTCTCGTGCTCACCGCCGAACTCGCCACCGACTACTTCGCCATGCGGGAACTCGACAATGAGATCGACGTGGTGAACCGCTCGGCGCAACTGCAGCAAAAGGCGCTCGATTTCGTGACCGCGCAGCACGATCTCGGCGCGGTTTCGGGCCTCGAGCTGCTGCAGCAAAAAGCGCAGCTCGCCGCGACGCTGACCCAGGTGCATTTGCTCGAAAATCAGCGCCAGCAGGAGCAGAACGCCATTGCCGTGCTGGTCGGCCGGGCGGCGCCCGAGTTCGCGATTGCGCAGAAGGTCACGACGCTCCCGGTGCCGGCGCTTCCCACGGGCCTGCCGAGCGAGCTGCTGCAGCGGCGCCCCGACGTGGCTTCGGCCGAGCGTGCGATGGCCGCGGCCAATGCGCAGATCGGCGTCGCGCGCTCCGCGTATTTCCCGGACATCACGCTTTCGCCCACGTTCGGTTGGGAATCGACGCGCTTTGGTGGCCTGTTTTCCGTACCGAGCCTGATGTGGTCGGTGGGCGCGACGGCCAGCGAGGTGCTGTTCGACGGCGGCAAGCGCGCGGCGGGCGTGGATTTCGCGCAGGCCGGCTACGAGTCGGCGCAGGCGACTTATCGTCAGACCGTGCTCACCGCGTTCCAGGAGGTGCAAAATGCGGTAACGGGCCTTTCGGTGCTCGAGCGCGCATCGACCGATGGCCAGGCGGCCGTGGACGACGCACGCAAGTCCTTCGATCTCGCCAACGACCGCTATCAGGGCGGCCTCGTGGCGTTCATCGACGTGCTCAACGCGGAGCAGCAGTTGCTCACCAGCGAGCGCCAGGAGGTGCAGATTCAGGGCCAGCAGGTCGCCACCGTGGTGTTTCTCGCCAAGGCGCTGGGCGGCGGCTGGAGCGCCGGCGACCGCGAGATGGCATGCAGCGCGGGTACGTGCCGCGAAGTGCCGAAGGCCGAGGGTAGAGGCTAAGCGGTATGCAAGGACTGAAAGCGGGGCATATAAGCGGGCTTGAGCGAGCCCGGCACCAGGGTATATAACAGCGCGCAACGGCGGTCACGAGCCGCAGCGGCCGGAACCGCCAGGGCAGCGCGCGAAGAGGAGGGCGGGCATGAAAGTATTGGTTATCGAAGACGAGCGCAAGGTCGTGGACTATTTGCGCAGCGGACTCACGGAACAGGGCTGGGTCGTGGACGTCGCCATGGACGGCGAGGAAGGCGCGTGGATGGCCACGGAATACGACTTCGACGTGATCGTGCTCGACGTCATGCTGCCGAAGCTCGACGGCTTCGGCGTGCTGCGCGCCGTGCGCACGAAGAAGGACACGCCGGTCATCATGCTCACCGCGCGCGACCGCGTGGATGACCGCGTGCACGGCCTGCGCGACGGCGCCGACGACTATCTCACGAAGCCGTTCTCATTTCTCGAACTCGTCGAGCGGCTGCGCGCGCTCACGCGGCGCGCACGCACACAGGAATCCACGCTGATTTCGGTGGGCGATCTGCAGGTGGACCTCATCAGCCGCCGCGCGACGCGCGACGGCGTGCGTCTCGATCTCACGGCGAAGGAATTCCAGTTGCTTTCGGTGCTCGCGCGGCGGCGCGGCGAAATTCTTTCCAAGACGCTGATCACCGAGCTGGTGTGGGACGTGAATTTCGAAAGCAACGCGAATGTGGTGGAAACGGCGATCAAGCGGCTGCGCGCCAAGCTCGACGGCCCGCATGCGGCGAAGCTGCTGCACACCATACGCGGCATGGGCTACGTGCTCGAAGTGCGCGAGGAAGGAGGCCAGACGTCATGAAACGCTCGATCTCGCTGCGGCTTTCGGCGATGTTCGCAGCGGTGTCGCTCATCGTGTTCACGCTCACGGGCGCGGGTCTCTTCTTCCTGATGCAGCGCCAGCTCTTCAACGAGTTGCGCGAAACGCTCGATACGCGCGCGCGCATTGCGAGCCTGATCGTCTCGCACGCACCGGACGTGCAGAAGTGGGCCTTCGTGCAGGAAAAGCTGCGCGACCTCTCGCCTGCGGACAGCCGCATGCACTACTACGTCGAAGGCCCCGATCCGCGCTTTCGTTTCGGCACACCCATCGTCGGCAAGGTCACGGGTAACGTCGGCCCGAACCATGTGCTCGTGCGTCCGCCCGATTGCAGCTACGACATCATCACGACGACCTTTATCGTGCCCGCGAGCGGCGACCGGCCCCAGGTGAAACTCGTGGTCGGCAGCGACTGCGTGCGCACCGAAGGCATGCTGCGGCGCTTTGGCATTGCGCTCGGCGTGCTGATCGCGCTCTCCACCATCGCGGTCGCGTTGCTGAGCCGCGCGGTCACGCGCTTCGGGCTCGCGCCGCTCACGCGCCTCTCGCGCGAGGCCGCGCAACTGAGCCCGTCGAACCGGCGCCAACGGCTGCATTCTGACGAGCTGCCCGAGGAATTGCACGAACTCGCCACGTCGTTCAATGGTGCGCTGGAGCGTCTCGACAAGGCCTACGAGCGCCTCGAATCGTTCAACGCCGACGTGGCGCACGAGTTGCGCACGCCGGTGAGCATCCTGATCGGGCAGACCCAGGTCGCGCTCACGCGCGACCGTTCGGTCGAGCAGCTGCAACAGACGCTGCAATCGAATCTTGAGGAATTCGAACGATTGCGCGTGATCGTGAACGACATGTTGTTCCTCTCGCGCAGCGACCGCGGCGAACGCGCGACGGACCTGGCAGAAGTGTCGTTGCGCTCGGAGATCGAACGCATGCTCGATTTTCTGGAAATGCCGCTCGAAGAGGCGCAACTGCGCGTGGAAGTGCAGGGCGACGCGCGCGCATGGGTGAATACGTCGCTGATTGGCCGCGCTGTGAGCAATCTGTTCGTCAACGCGATCCAGCATTCGCAGCCCGGCACGACGCTGCGCGTTACGGTCGCGCCGCAGAGCGGTCATGTCGAGATCGCCGTTTCGAATCCCGGCGAGCCGCTCGACCCCGTGACGCGCGAGCATATTTTCGACCGCTTCTACCGCATTCAGGAAGCGCGCTCGAACAGCCACGAAAATCACGGGCTCGGGCTTTCGATCGTCAAGGCCGTGGCGGAAATGCACGGCGGCACGGTGTTCGTGCGCAGTGCGGACGGCGTCAACACGTTCGGGTTTTCGGTGGCCGTGGACGGCGTCGAAGCGCCCGAAGCACCCGTTGCCGGTCTCTCGCGCCAGGGCCGCGCCGGTGTGCCGCTGCACGTCTCGCCCTGACGTTGCTCTGAAGCTGTCCTCTAGCGGCGCTTACACGGGCTCGTCTTCCACGGGCGCGCTCTCGTTCTCGATGTTGTGCTGGTCTTTGCGCAGCAAGTCCCAGCAACTGATGAAGAGCGCGGCAATGAGCGGCCCGATCACGAAGCCGTTGATGCCGATGAGCGAGATGCCGCCGAGCGTCGAGATCAGCACGACCCAGTCGGGCAGGCGCGTGTCCTTGCCTACGAGCACGGGCCGCAGCACGTTGTCCACGGTGCCGATCACGACGGAGCCGAAGACGATGAGCCCGACGCCCTTCGCTACCGCCCCCGTGGAGAGGAAGTAGATCGCAATGGGCCCCCACACGAGCGCTGCGCCCACGGCGGGCAACAGCGAGAGCAGCATCATCACGAAGCCCCACAGCAACGCGCCCTGAATGCCGAGCACCCACAGCGCGATGCCGCCCAGACCGCCTTGCACGACCGCCACCGCCACGTTGCCCTTGACCGTGGCGCGGATCACCGTCGTGAACTTGCGCATGAGATGCAGCTTGTGCTGCTCGTCGAGCGGAATGGCGTCGCGCACGAGCCGCGAAATTTCGCGGCCGTCGCGCACGAGGAAGAAGAACAGATAGAGCATCACGCCGAAGCTCACCAGAAACTGCAGCGTGTTCTGCCCGAAGGAAAGCGCGCGCGTGGCGACGAACTGGCTGATCTGCGCGGCGCCCGCCGAAAGGCGCTGCTGCAGCCCCGGCAGATCCATGAGGTCGTAGCGCGCGAGCAGGTTCTGAATCGACTCGGGCAGGGCATGAACGATCTGCGTGAAGTACGCGCCGACGTCGAGACTGCCGCCGCGCACCTGCTGATACGCCGAGGCGACCTGCTGCACCAGCGTGGCCGTCACGAGCGTGAGCGGAAAGATCACGATGACGAGACAGATCGCGAGCGTGATGAGCGCGGCCAGATTGCGCCGCCGCCCGAGGCGCGCGACGAGCCGGCGCTGCACCGGCTGGAAGATCAGCGCGAGTATGGCGCCCCAAAGCACCGTGCTGAAGAACGGCGCAAGAATGAAGCACAGCGCAATCGACACTGCGAACAGCAGCAAATAGAACGATGTCTGGTGAAGGTGCTTGTTGCCTTCCATGTGCGATGAATTCCGGTTAAAGCGTTCTGGCGGACGAACGGCGGCATCGCCGGATGATACCGGCAAGACCATGCAGGCCGTGGGGCGCAGCGTGCCCGGCGGCTTTTACCTGGCGCCCACGAGCCGTACCTGCGTGATTTCCGAAGGCGCGCCAAGGCGCTTGGGCGGCCCCCAGTAGCCCGTGCCGCGGCTGGTGTAGACCCATAGGCTGCCGAGCTTTTCGAGGCCCGCTGTGAACGGCTGCTGCAGCCGCACGAGGAAATTCCACGGGAAGATCTGGCCGCCGTGCGTGTGGCCGGAGAGTTGCAGCGTGAAGCCCGCGTCGGCGGCGGCGTGGGCCGTGCGCGGCTGGTGCGCGAGCAGCACGCGCGTGTTGACGTCGGCGGGCGCGTCGCGCAGCGCCGCCGCCGGATCGCTGCGGTGCGCGGGATCGAACTGGCCGCCCGTGAAGTCGGTCACGCCGGCCAGCACGAGCCGCGCGCCGCCATGCTCGATCACCACGTGCTGATTCATCAGCACCGTGAGGCCGATGCGGCGGAACTCGGCAATCCACGCGTCCGCGCCCGAGTAGTACTCGTGGTTGCCGGTCACGAGATACACGCCGTGATGCGCATGGAGCTGGCCGAGCGGCGCGGTGTGCCTGGCGAGATGCGCCACGCTGCCGTCGACCACGTCGCCCGTAATGGCGACCACGTCGGCGTCGAGCTGGTTCACGGCGCGCACGATTGCGTCGACATAGCCGTGCTTGATCGTCGGCCCGACGTGGATGTCGCTCAACTGCACGATGGTGAAGCCGTCGAGCGCGGCGGGCAGGCCGCGAATCGGCACCTCGACGTTGCGCACGCGCGCGCGCCGCCGCGCGTTGAAGAAGCCGAACCCGGTAGTGAGGAACGCAAGCGCGATCACGGCGGCGGCGCTCACGATGCGCCAGCCGGCGAGATCGATGGCGTGGGGCCACAGGGCTTCCACGGTCATGGCCGAGGCGAGCACGATGTCGCGCGCGATCGTCAGCATGAGCAGCGACGAGAAGAAGCCCATGGCGAGCATGCCGATCCAGGCGAGGCGGTCGCCGAGCGGCTGGCGCTTGAAGCGCCGCGCGAGCAAGCCAGGCGGGATGAACAGCACCGACAGGACGAGCCACAGCACGGCGAGCCATTTGCCGGCGGCGGGCACGGGCAGGTCGGGAATCAGGCGAAAGCCGACATAAGCGTGCAGCAGCACGCCAATGGCGATGAAGCGAACCAGAAACGAGAGTCGGGGCATGGCGGCGCGAACGGATGGGAGCGGACCGGCGTGAAGCCAGACCATCGAGGCCCGGCCAGCGTGGCCAGGCCATGCGTGGCCCGGTCGAAAACCCGGCGAACGGAGCAGCGCAGGTAGCTGCGTTGCATTCTACCGGCGCAGCAGACTTCGTGCCGCCAGGCGGCGGCGGTGAGTGGCTGCGCATGCCGCGATGCGTCATGAACCGGCCCGTCAACATCGCATCGATATCGCTTCAACATACATGCATGCGTGTATGCATCGGCGTTGGCGCTTGGTCTCTTACGCGTGTGGCAGTGCGGCATTTCCCTGGATTGCCAGGGCGATCGCAGTCGTCGCACTATGTTCTCGTGGGGCCGGGCACACTCTATTAAACGTCCATTGAATCGGCCTCTGCGATGGACTATGCTCGAAATGAGGCCCGCGCTGTTTCGGGCGCTCTGGGGGAGACGGATCATGAAAGGCATCCGGCCAGTCACACATGGGCTGCACGAAGGGTTGCATGGTCGTCACGTCGGGCACGAGGGCAGCCATGTCATGCTGCCGATGGTTGGGCTCTCGATCATGGCCATCGCGCTGTATATCGCGGTCAAGCACATCGATATCATCGATATTGGCCGAAGCGCGTTGTTCGACGTCGTGATGGTGTTCGTCGCGCTCGGTATTGCGGGCATGTTCGGCGTGCTGGGGGCCTGGCTGCGATCTCGCACCACCGATGAGCCGGCAGAAGGCTTCTGCTTCGTCGGCGCGCTCATTGGCGCGGTGGTTTTCTACGTCGCGTTGCTCACCTGATTCGCTATCCTGCGGGAAGCGAGGGCGCACGGCGGCGGGGGCCGCGCCATGCGAAACTGCACGTTTCCCGCTCGATTCAAGCATTCTCGATGTTCGATCTTTTCGACGATACGCCGGCCCCCGACGTGGCGTGGCATCCGTCATGGCTCGCGCCTCGCGCGGCCGCCGAGGCGTTCGCGCGCATCATTGCCGAGGCCGACTGGCGTCAGGAACGCATTCGCACGCCCGGCGGCTGGGTGGACCAGCCACGCCTCACCGCCTGGCAGGGCGACGAGGGTGCGGTATACATCTATTCAGGCATCCGAAATATTCCCCAGCCGTGGACGCGCCAGGTCGCCGAACTGCGCGACGCCATTTCTGCGCTTTGCGGCGTGCGCTTTAACAGCGTGCTGCTCAACCGCTACCGCATGGGCACCGACAGCATGGGCTGGCACGCGGACCACGAACCCGAACTCGGCCCCGAACCGGTGATCGCTTCGCTGAGCCTCGGCGCGACACGGCGCTTCGACTTGCGTCACAACGCGACGGGCGTGGTGCGCTCTTTCCAGCTGACGAGCGGCAGTCTGCTCGTGATGCGGGGCAAGACACAGGCGCAGTGGCGGCATCGCGTGCCGAAAGAGCCTGCCGTGACTGGCGAGCGAGTTAACCTCACGTTTCGCGTGGTAACGCCCGGTTTGCGGAAGTAGGCTGCGAGATCGTGTTGGATGGGTGATCAATTGCCGATTTTCGACGCGGCGACGACTGTTCGGCGCGCGGCTTCGCGTTAAAAAGAAAATAAGAATTTATGCGCATAAACGCCGTGGTCGGCGTTGGCATGGCTTTCAGGCGTCGTCGCCTAGCCGCCGCCGCACGATCGCGACGAGCCGCTCCAACGGCAAACCTGAGCCTGCGAGCGCCGCCACTTCGGGATACTGCTCACGGGCGATGTCTGTGAGCACCTGGCCGGGGGGCGCCTCTACCAGCACGCTGGCGCCCGACTCGATCATGACCGTGAGCGCGTCGTACCAGCGCACCGTGTAGCGCATGTTGGTGGCGAGATCGGCGCGGATCGCGTCGGCGCTGTAGAGCGGCCGGCCGCCGCGATTGTCCACGTAGACGCCACGCGGCGCGCGAAACGGTATGTCTCGCGCCCACTCGGCGAGCGTCTCTGCAGCATCGGCCAATAGTTCGCAATGCGAAGGAACAGCTACTGCCAGCCGTTGCGCCTTGCGCGCGCCGGCGGCGAGCGCGCGGGCCGCGAAGGTTTCGAGGGCGGCATCGGCGCCCGCCACGACGATCTGGCGCGGCGCGTTGACGTTCGCCACGTACACCTGCTCGCCGCCCTCACGCGCATACGCGCCCGCGAGCGTTTCCACCTGAGTCTCGCTCAATCCGGCAATGGCCGTGAGGCCATAGCCCGAGGGCCACGCGCTTTCCATCAGCTCGGCGCGTTTGCGCACCATATGCAGCGCGTCGCCGAACGCCAGGGCCTCGCAGCTTACGGCGGCCGCATACGCGCCCACGGAGAGCCCGGCGCTGAACTGCGGCGCGAGGCCTTCTTGCGCGAGCGCGCGTGCGACGGCGACGCCCGCGACCGTGAGGCCGATCTGAACGGCGACCGTGGAGCGCAAGGCGTCGTCGCTATCGAGCGTGAGGACGTCGAAGCCAAGTGCAGCCGACGCCTCGTCGAGCGTGGCCCGCACCGCGTCGTGCTGCGGCAGTTTGTGGAGGAAGCCTGTGCTTTGAGCGCCCTGGCCGGGAAAGAGCAGGGCGAGCGTCATGGCGTGTGCCAAGGGTCGGCGACGAGTTGCGCGCCGCTCGAAGCGCGCGCCAGCACGCGTGGCTTGTGCGCCGCGAGTTCGGCGAGCGCGACGCCGCCCGCGGGCGTTTCGAGTTGCGCGTCGATGCGCGTGCCGCCGCGGCTGGCGGCTTGTGCGAGGGCTTGCGCGAGCGAGTCGATCGCCGCACGCGAGATGCGTTGCGGCAGGCGAATCAGGATGTCGAGATCGCTCGAGGCCGTGAGGGTGGGCACGCCCGTGGCGAGCTCGAAACCGGCGCTGCCCGTTGGGCCCCAAACATGATTGCGCAACGGCGCGGCGGAGGTGCGCAGGGTTGCTAGCGCGATGAACGCAGGCAGCGCGCGCCGCGCGCGCAGGGGATCAACGTCGAGAAGATGCTCTGGGCTTGAATATGATTCGATATCCTCAATATTGACCCACGTTCCGAAACGCTCCGAACGCACGCCGCCGCGCACACCCACGGCCACGAAGCCCTCCGCCGCGCATGTGCGCCGCACGACAACCCAGGGCGCGCGAGCGAGCGCGCCACGCACCCAATCCGGTTCATTGTCGCCGTGCGCGAGACGCGTGACGCACAGCAGGTCGTGCGGGCGCCAGCGCGCGTCGTCCCCACGTGGCGCATCAGCAGCGAACGGCGGGGCGGCGCACACGCGCATCAGCTAGCGTCCCACTGTTGCGCGAGGCGCTTGCGCACCTCGATCGACGCCGCGCGCGTCCGCTGCGCCGACTCGCCCTGCAACCGATGCGCGAGACCGCTCTTGTCGCCGCGCGCTTCGCGCACCTTCTGCGCAAGCACATCGCGCACGCGAGCGATCTGCGCGTCGCTGGGCGCCTCTGCGTCGACGCCCTCGATCAGTTCGTCGAGCAGACCGAGCTTCGCAAACGACGCCATCGAATACGACATCGGCACGATCTTTTCGCCGAGTGCGTCGAGGTCCTCCACGCTGCGCCGCGTCACGCGCGCCGCGGCTTCCTTGCCCATGGCGTGCACCATCGTGCCGGGCGCGTCGAGCGCGACGATTCGATTGGCCTGGTAGCCATGGGCGAGGAACGCACCCGACATCGCGGGCCCGACGATCAGTGCCACCACGGGATGCCCGGCGAGCCGCGCGCTTGCATAGGCGTCCACGGCGGAGGCGCAGGCCAGGTGAATGCCGAGCATCTCCTCGCGATAGCCGTAGGCCTGACTCTTCACATCGACGATGGCGATGATGGGGCGGCGCTTGCCGCTTGCGGCGTCTTCGGCAATCGCTTCGCGCACGGCCTTCGCGAGAAGCCAGCCTTGTTCGAGGCCCACCACGTTGTCGCGTGCGCGCGGGAAACGGTTCGCAGGATCGGGCACAACGGTGATGAAGCGCGCGGCCTCGTCGTCGAGCGGCGCATCGGCATATTGCACGCATGCGCCTTGCGTTTCCGCGCCCGCGAGGGCGCGCAGCCAGCGTGCGCCGCGGCTCGTCGTCGTATCGTTCATGCGCTTTCTCCGCTCAGGTTCAGGGGCGAAGCGGTAAACACCGCACGCATCGTTTCGGGGGTGACGCTGGCGGGATCGATCTGCGCGAGCTTCGCGAGCGTGCCGTCGACATTCGCCGATCGCGGCGTGTGTGGCGCGCCTTGTACAAACGCCGCGCGCACAGCGGCGCGCACATCGTCCACGGCATCGTCGACGAGCGCATCGGCGAAACCCGTCTCCGCACGTTGCTCTCCGCCGATCAATTGCCACACCTGGCGGCGGTCGCTCGAATCGAGTTCCTCGATGCCGGCTTCCTGCTCGATCACCTCCGGACCATTCATGCCAAGGCGGCCTTGCTTCGTCATGACGAGTGTCGAACATAGCGCAGCCGCGAGCGACATGCCGCCAAAACAGCCCACCATGCCCGCGATCACGCCAACCACGGGAACGTGCTTGCGCAACGCGACGATGGCCGACTGGATCTCCGCAATCACCGCGAGGCCGAGATTCGCTTCCTGCAGGCGCACGCCGCCGGTTTCGAACAGGATGACGGGCCGCACGATCTTGCCGCGCTCGCAGTCGGCGAGCGCCAGTTCGAGTGCGGCGGCGATCTTGCTGCCCGACACTTCGCCGATACTGCCGCCCTGGAAGGCCGATTCGATTGCGGCCACCACGGCGGGCTGGCCGTCGATCGTGCCGCGCGCGATCACCGCGCCATCGTCGGCCTGGCAGACGATGCCCTGCAACGGCAGCCACGGCGATTCGATACGGTCGAACGGCCCGAGCAGTTCGCGAAACGTGCCCGCGTCCAGCACAGCGCTCGCGCGTTCGCGCGCGCTCAATTCGATGAAGCTCTCGCGCAGCAGCGCACCGGGCGTCAGTTGATTAGCGCTGCTCATGACTGCGCTCCCTGTGCCGCCTCTACGGCTTCTGCGAGCCGCAGCGCCACCACGCCGGGCGTGGCGCCGAAGTCGTTGATCTCGATGAGCGCCGCGCCGTCATAGCGCGTGAAGAAGCGGTCGAGCACGCTCTTCCAGATGTGGCTGTAGCCGTCCACGCTCGTATGCACGACCACGCGCGCCTGCATGTCGCTTGCGGGCTGCAGCAGCACCTCGAGATCGCCCGAGCCCACCACGCCCACGTGAGCGCGCGTCGTCACGGCGCGTTGCGCCGGATAGTCGAATGTCAGTTGTTCCATGAAACCGTCCTTCCGCCCATGCGGTGCTGAACCAGTTTGTCGATGAAAAGCGTCGCGGCGAGCAGATCGGCCGCACCACCCGGCGATGCGTTGAGTGCGAGCAGCGCGCGTTCTAGCGCGTCGAACGCGGCACGGCCGGCTTGCGTGGCGACGCCACCCGCATCGCGCACGCGCTGCGCGCCCGCTTGCGCGGCCTCGCGCCCGGCGAGTCCCGCGCGGTGCAGCACGCAGGTGTCGTCGAGCGAGGCCATGATCGCGAGCAAGGCGTCCACGCGCGCGTGGGCTTCGTCGTGGCCTTGCGCGCGAGCGGCCTGCAGCGCGGGCAGGCCCACGCGCGCGACGTGCGGAAAGCCTTCTTGCGCTTCGCTGCGTGCACCGCCCACGTTGTAGCGCTGGCGCACGCGTTCCCCGTTGCTTTGCACGGGTTGTGCGAGCAGGTCGTCGTAGCGCGAGATCTGCGCAGCTGTCTCGCAGATATGTGCGGCATGCGCCCACGCGCTGTCGCTGCCTTGCGGTGTATGCACGATCGCCGCGCCGGCCACGAGCAGCCCGACGATCCAGATCGCGCCGCGATGTGCATTGCTGCCTTGCGTCGCGCGCATCATCGCAGCTTCGCCGGCGCGGCCGATGCGCGCGAGATCGGTGCGCAACGTCACGCCCGGCGTGGCCCCGCGCGAAGCGCGCGCGAGCGCTTCGAACGTGGGTTCGAGCGCGTGCGCCGAGCGCAGCATGGTGGAGAGATCGAGATCGTTGTGCGCGCCACTGCCGCGTGCGTCCACGAGCGCGGGCTTCGGCGTGAGGCGCGCCTCTTCGATCAGCGCGTCGCGGGCCAGGCGTGCGAGCAGCGCTTCGGAGCAGGGCGCTTGCGAAGCGTCAGCGTAGGCAACGCGCCGCGCAAGGCCCGCCGAGCCCTCGGCAAGCACGGTAGAAGGAAGCGTGCGCATCGCCGCTTACCAGCTGCGGAAACGCGCAGGCGGCGTGTAGAGTCCGCCCGACCACGTGACCAGATCGTCGATGCTGCGCGCCGCGAGCAGCGAGCGCTTGGCCTCGCCGCGCAGAATGCCGAGGTCCTCGGGAAACTGCACAATGCCGCGGCGGCGTAGTTCGTCGGTTTTCTGCTGCTGCGCGCGCAGGCCGATGGGCGTCACGCCCGCCACGGCCGCGAGCGCGGCGCGGCGCTCGTCGATGCCCTCTGCGCGATGCAGGTGCGCAATGCCCTCTTCGGTCACGACGTGGCTGACATCGTCGCCGTAGATCATGACGGGCGCGACGGGCATGCCGCTCTTCTGGCCCACGGCGATGGCGTCGAGTTCGTCCACGAAAGTCGGCTCGCCGCCTTTCTTCCAGGTTTCCGCCAGTTGCACGACGAGCTTTTGGCCGCGCGAAACGGGTCCGTTGTCCTTGAGCAGCTTGAGCCACGCTTCGCTCGCATGGCGCCGCCCGCGCGGATCGTGGCCCATGTTCGGCGCGCCGCCAAAGCCCGCGAGCCGCCCGCGCGTGACGGTGGAGGAATTCGCGTCCGCGTCGATCTGCAGCGTCGAGCCGATGAAGAGATCCACGGCGTATTGCCCCGCGAGCTGGCACAACACGCGGTTCGAGCGCAGGCTGCCGTCGCTGCCGGTGAAGAACACATCGGGGCGCGCGGCGATATACGCTTCCATGCCCACTTCGCTGCCGAAGCAATGCACGCTTTCCACCCAGCCCGACTCGATGGCGGGAATCAGCGTGGGGTGCGGATTGAGGGTCCAGTTGCGGCAGATCTTGCCCTTGAGACCCAGCGACTCGCCATACGTGGGCAGCAGCAATTCGATCGCGGCGGTGTCGAAGCCAATGCCGTGATTGAGCGCAGTGATGCCATAGGGCGCGTAAATGCCCTTGATGACCATCATCGCGGTGAGCACCTGCAAGTCGCCAATGTGACGCGGGTCGCGCGTAAAGAGTGGCTCGACCGCGAACGGGCGGTCGGCCTGCACGACCACGTCGACCCACGAGCCGGGAATGTCCACGCGCGGCAGTTCATCGACGATTTCGTTCACCTGAACGATCACGATGCCCTGGCTGAATGCGGCAGCCTCGGCGATAGTGGGCGTGTCTTCGGTATTCGGGCCGGTATAGAGATTGCCATGACGGTCGGCCTTTTCGGCGCACAGCAGCGCGACCTGGGGAATCAGGTCCACGAACATGCGCGCATACAGCTCCACATAGGTATGGATCGCGCCCACTTCGAGCTGGCCGTCTTCGAGCAACTGCGCGACGCGCAGGCTCTGCGGCCCCGCGAACGCGAAGTCCACCCGGTGCGCAATGCCGCGTTCGAACAGCGTGAGATGCTCGGGACGGCTGATGCTCGAAATCAGCAGATGAACGTTGTTGACCTTGGCCGGATCGGCCTTTGCTAGCGAGCGCGAGAGGAAGTCGGCCTGCTTCTGGTTGTCGCCTTCCAGCGCGACGCGGTCACCTGGACGGATCAGCAGTTCGAGCGCATCGGTCATGCGGGAGGCGGGCAGGACGCCGTCTTCGAGCCAGCCGGAAATGGCGGCGAGGCGGCGGGCCTTTTCGTCCCGGCGCGTAGTCCACGAGCGTGGCGCGAGGTCAGGCGAGGTTGGCGTATCAGCTTGAGGCTTCATCGGCAGTTCGGCTCCGTGAGCGGGAAGAGGCGGCGCGCGGCTTGGCGGCGGCAGTGTGTGCCGAAGGCGGCACTGAAGTTGCCACCGAAGTTGCCACTGCAGGAAGCGCGGCGCGCTCGGTCAGGAAACGGTAGATGAGTTCGCCCGTGCCGAGCAGGTGCTCGGCCACGAGCTTTTGCGCGGTGGGCACGTCGCCGCGCTTCACGGCGGCAAGAATTTCGGTGTGCTCACTATCGGATTCACCCTTGTATTCGGGAAAGCCGAATTTCAGGCGCAGATAGCGTTCTCCGCGGCGATGCAGCGCGGTGAGCATCTCCATCAACTGGGGGCGGCCGGCAGGCGCGTAGAGGCTCATGTGAAACGCCTCGTTGCGCGCGACGTAGAGCGACGGATCGCGTTCGCGTTTCGCGGCGGCGGCCAGCGCCGTCACTTCGCGCAGCGTCGCGCTCGTGTGATTCGGAATGGCGAGGCCGAGCGCGAGGCTTTCGAGTGCGGAGCGGATCTCGTAGATCTCGCGCGCTTCGTCGGCGGAAAGCGAGGCCACGCTCGCGCCCTTGTTCACCTCGATCTTCGCCCAGCCTTCGCTCGCGAGCTGGCGCAGCGCCTCGCGCACGGGGATTGCGCTGACCGAAAAATGCCGCGCGATCGCGTCCTGACGCAGCGGCGCGTCGGGCGCGAGCTTGCCCTCGACGATCGCGCTGCGCAAGGCGTCGGCGATCATGCGCGAGGTGCTGGTGCGGGGCGCGGCTGCGCCTTCCAGGGGAAAACCATTCGTTGCGTCGCTCATGAGATCACATATTATATATAAAACGACCAAGGCGAAAGCCTCGAAAACCCGCAACACGGAAACACCAGATTCACTATAGACGGGTAAGAAGAACGGGGGCTTACAGGGAGTTCCTGAACACGGCCGGCACTGTCGCGGCCTGCATTTCCGCGTTTCGCGGCGCGCGTGCGCATCCTGCTGCGCGTGCCGGCGAGGCATCAAAGGAGAGAGGAGCATCATGAATTCGATTACCGGGTCCGCGGGGCGAACTCGCACCAAGACACCGCTCAACCGGTCGCAGATCGCCGGTTTCTGGGGCGCCTGGGCAGGCTGGACGCTCGACGGGATGGACTCGTTCATCTACGCCCTCGTGCTCACGCCCGCGCTTACGGAGCTGTTGCCGCGCTCGGGCTATGAGGCGAGTGCGGCGAACATCGGGCTTGCCGGCTCGATCCTGTTCGCGCTCTTCCTCGTGGGCTGGGGCCTGTCGTTCATCTGGGGGCCGCTCGCCGACCGCTTCGGCCGCACGCGCGTGCTGGCCGGCACCATCTTCATGTTTGCGATCTTCACGGGACTTGCGGCCACCGCGCAGAGCGTATGGTCGCTCGGCTTTTATCGCTTTCTGGCGGGCGTGGGCATAGGTGGGGAGTGGGCGCTCGCGGGCACTTACGTGGCCGAATCGTGGCCCGAAGACCGCCGCAAGATGGGCGCGGGCTATCTGCAGACCGGCTATTACGCTGGCTTCTTCATTGCGGCCGCGCTCAATTACACGGTCGGCGTGCATTTCGGCTGGCGTGCCATGTTCCTCACGGGCGCGGTGCCGGTGGTGGTGGCGATTCTCGTGCTCACGCGCGTGGAGGAACCGGCGAAGTGGCAGAAGTCGGAGGCGAGCCACGTTCATCGGGGCCGTCCGCTGCGTGAAATTTTCGGCGACCTCTATCGTCAGCGCACCGTGGTGGCGTGCGCGTTGCTGACCATCGCGATCATCGGCTTGTGGGCAGGCGCGGTCTATGAACCGTCCGCCGTGATCCAGCTTGCCACGAAGGCGGGTGCGAACAAGGCCGAGGCGATCCGCACGGCTTCGATCGCCACGGGCATCCTGTCGATCGGCACGATCCTGGGTTGCCTCGCGTTGCCGCCCATGGCCGAGCGAATCGGCCGCCGATGGACGCTCGCCGTCTATTTCGCGGGCATGGCTGTGACGATCGCGGCAAGCTTCGGCTGGGCGTTCTACCTGGAGAACGGGCTCGTGCCGTTCATCGCGCTGCTCTTCGTACTGGGCTTCTTTGGCGGCAACTTCGCGCTCTTCAGCCTCTGGCTGCCCGAGCAGTTCGAAACGCGCGTGCGCGCCACGGCGTTCGCGTTCTGCACGTCGTTTGGCCGCTTCGTGGGTGCGGGCGTGAACTTCCTGCTTGGTGCCGCAGTGCTGCGCATGCACACGCTTGGCGTGCCGGTTGCGCTCACGGCGCTGGCCTTCGTGCTCGGACTCCTGATCATTCCGTTTGCGCCGGAAACGAAGGGTCAAACGCTGCCTTCGTAACCTCAGTGCGGCGCGTTGATCAGCGCCGCGCCTTCACGAGCCTCGGCGGCAACAGGCGCCAGCCGAGATTGACGCCGAGGCTCGCCGCCACGATCAGAACCATACCCGCAAGCTGCGGCACGCTCAGCGCGCGGCCGTAGACGATCGCATCGACGGCGATCGCGGTGAGCGGATACACGAACAACAGCACGGCGATCACGGGCGTGGTCAGCATCGGCAGCGCGCCGTAGATCAGCACGTACGAAAGCCCCGTGTGCAGCACGCCCATGCCCACGAGCCAGCCCCATTGCGTGGCCGAGATATGCGCGAGTTCGAGCGGAGCAAAAAACGGCGCGATGAGCGGCAGGCACACCGAACCCACCACGCATTGCGTGAGCGTCAGCAGATGCGGGCGAAAGTTGCGCAGGCTCTTGGCGATGAGCGTGACGCTCGCATAGAGCACCGAGCCGCCCAGCGACTCGCCAATGCCGATCATGTAGCTCGTGCGGTCGGCCACATGGGTTTCCGCAAGCACGCCGGAAGCGAGCACGAGCCCCACGAATGCAATGCCGATCCAGCCCAGCCGGTCGGCGCCGAGCCGCTCGTGAAAGAGCGCCGCACCCATCAGCACGACCCAGAACGGCTGCACATGGAACACGACCGTTGAAACGGCGATGCTCGTGCGATGGATCGCGTCGAAGAAGGCCACCCACTGCGTGACCATCAGCACGCCAGAGATCACCGCGAGCGCGAGCGTGCGGCGCGTGAACTGCCGCGGCGAGAGCCAGCCCTTGTAGGCGCAGTACGCGGCGAGCGCGAGCATGCCGAAAAAGCAGCGGAAGAACACGAGCGTGAGCGCGCCGAGGCGTGCCTCTTCGACGAACACGCCGATCGTGCCCATCAGGAGGCCGCCGCCCGCGAGCATGAGGACGCCTTGCTGGCGGTTGCCGTGATGTTCGGATTGCATGGCCGGAGCGGGGGAATCGAAAGCGGGTTGGGGACATGTCAGTATTCGCCAGTTGCGGGGCGCGGGCAAACGAATTAAATTGAAGAATTCCATCAACGCAGCTTATGAATGGTCTCCGCAGGCCATTCTTTGCCTGACGCGCCCCGCGTATGAACCCCGAATTCGACATCGATTTGTTGCGCACCTTCGCCGCCGTGGCGGACGCGGGCAGCTTCACGAAGGGCGCCGTAGCCGTGCATCGCTCGCAGGCGGCCGTGAGCATGCAGATCAAGCGGCTCGAGCAGATGCTCGGCACCACGCTGTTCACGCGCGACACGCGCAATCTCGCGCTCACGCGGCCCGGCAACACGCTGCTCGAATATGCGCGGCGCGCGCTCGATTTGCAGGAAGAGGCATGGGCGGCGCTGGTGCGGCCCGAGGTGACGGGGCGCGTGGTGCTCGGCGCGCCCGACGACTACATGGCGTCGCTGCTTTCCCCGGTGCTGCGGCGCTTTTCGACTCTTTATCCGCATGTGGAGATCGAGATCGTCTGCGCGCAAAGCGTAGCGCTCGGGCCGATGCTGGCGGACAACAAGATCGACATCGCGTTCGTCACGCGCGACCGCAAGATGCGCGGCGAGTTCGTGCGGGCCGAGGAGATGGTGTGGGTGGGGTCCGCCACCGACCCCGCGCCGCTCGCCATGTCGCCGCTGCCGGTGGGGCTTTACGAGCATGGCAGCGTGGCTCGCGCGCATACCGTGGCGGCGCTCGATGCCGCGCACATCCGCTACCGCGCTGCCTATAGCAGCGCGAGTTTGATGGGTTTGACGGCGACGGTGGAGGCGGGCATTGCGATCGTCGCGCTCACGCGTTGCAGCGTGCCGTCGCGCTTCGCGATCCTCGGCGAGGCGCAGGGCCTGCCGAAGATCGAGCCGCTGGAGATCGTGGTGGCGCGCAGCGTCAAATCGAATCGCCCGACATGCGACTACCTCGCGCAGCAGATGGTGCAGGACCTTTCGGTGCCGCGTCAGCGCGGGTAGACGCTCACTTCGCCGCCCACCGCGAGCCGCACGCGCTCGCCTTCGCGTGGCGTGCGATAGCCGGGCACGCGCGCACGCACCGTTGCGGGCGCATCGATCAGTTGCAGCGTGAGCGCGGCGTCCTGGCCCTGGAAAGTGATGGCGCTTACCACCGCATCGAGCGCGCCGTCGCGCTGGGCGGCTTCGGGCAGCACGTCGATCTGCTCTGGGCGCAGCATGACGTCCACGGCGCCTTCTGCGCCATACTGGTCTTGCTGGATCGGCAGCGTGCCGAGCACGCAATGCGCGAACCCGTTGGCCACCGTACCCGGCAGCAGCACCGCTTCGCCGATGAAGGCCGCGAGTTCGCGCGTGGCCGGGCGGCGATAGAGCATTTGCGGCGGCCCGCTTTGCAGCAGTCTTCCGCGCCACAGCACGGCGACCTCGTGGCCGAGCGAGAGCGCCTCGGCCTGGTCGTGCGTGACGAGCACGGCGGTTGCGCCGGCGGCGGCGAGCGCGCGCGCCACGGCTTCGCGCGTTTCGACGCGCAGCGCGGCGTCGAGCGATGAGAACGGCTCGTCGAGCATCACAAGGCCGGGCGAGGGCGCGAGTGCGCGGGCGAGCGCCACACGCTGCTGCTGGCCGCCCGACAGCTGTTGCGGCGCGCGCGATGCATAGGATTCCGGAAGACCGACGAGTTCGAGCAATTCGGCCACGCGATGACGTGCGCGGCGCTGCGCGCGCGGCAGGCCGAACGCGATGTTCTCGGCGACCGTGAGGTGCGGAAAGAGCGCGCCTTCCTGCGGCACATAGCCGATATGACGCTGCTCGGTCGGCAGATGCAGCCGGTCGCCGGCCACGCGGCGGCCGTCGATTTCGATCGTGCCGGCGTCGGCGCGCTCGAAGCCGCACAGCACGCGCAGCAGCGTGGTCTTGCCGCTGCCCGAAGGCCCGAGCAGCGCGACGAGCGAACCCGAACGCACGGAAAGGTCGATGCCGTGCAGAACCGGATGACCGTCGAAGGCCTTCTGCAGGCCGGAAATGCGAAGTGTGCTCATGGTCTCAGGCGTCGTGGGAGGGCGCGTTGGCCGTATCGACCGACAGGGTCACGGGTGCTTGGCCCGCGAGCGCGGAGCGGCCTGCAAACGCGAACAGCAGGCCCGAAGCGGCGAGCGAAAGCGCGGTGAGCAGTGCGGCATAGGGTGCGGCGGCCGCGAAGGCGAGCGTCGAAGTGTCGGTCCAGACCTGCGTGGCGAGCGTGTGTGTGCCGATCGGCGCGAGCAGCAGCGTGGCGTTGAGTTCGGTGACCACCGAGATGAACACCATCGAAGCGGCTGCGCCAAGGCCTGGGCCCGCGAGCGGCAGCACGACGCGGCGCAGCGTCGCGAACCAGCCGAGGCCAAGTGCGCGCGCCGTATCTTCGAGGCGCTGCTGCGCCTGCATGAGCGCCGCGCGCACGCTCACGAGCGCAAGGGGCAGGCAGAGGATCGCGTACGCCGTAATCAGCAGCGTGGTGCCCTGATAAAGCGGTTCGAGCGCGCGCACGGCCAGCGAGACGATGGCCAGCGCGATGACGAGACTAGGCACGCCCTGCGCAATGAAGGCCGTGCGTTCGAGAAACGTGGCGGCGCGGCCGGGATAGCGCGCAAGCAGATACGCGAGCGGCAGCGCGAGCAGTACGGTGAAAAACGCGGCGGTGATGCCGAGGCGCAGCGAGGCGAAGGTGGTCGAAACCAGCAACTCCGGCGAGACTTCGGCGGGTGTGATCGCGGCCGCGCCCGGCTGCGTGAGCCAGTAGCCGATCATCGCGAGCGGCACGCCGAGCGTCGCCACATTGAGCGCGACGAAGCCCGCCGCAATGGGCCAGCGCCAGCGGCCGAGCGCATGGCGCACGCTCGCGCGGCGCGCGCCGCGATCCACGCGCTCGTAGCGCGAGCGCCCGCGCACGCGAAACTCGAGCACGAGACACACGAGACAGAGCAGGATCAGCACACAGGCCAGCAGCGAGGCGCCGCCGCCATCGAAGCTCGTGCGGTATTCCGCGTAGATCTCGGTGGTGAACGTGCGAAAGCGCAGCAGCGTGAACGCGCCGAATTCGGAGAGCACGCCGAGCGCAACGAGCAGCATCGAGCCGAACAGCGCAGGCCGCAATTGCGGCAACACGACACGCACCAAAACGGCCCAGCGGTTGCAGCCGAGCGCGCGCGCCGATTCTTCGAGCGCGGGGTCGAGGCCGCGCAGCGCGGCGGCCACGGGCAAATAGACGAGCGGGAAGTACGCCGTCGTGATGACGATGAACGCGCCGAGAAAGTCCTGCAAATCGAGGCTCAGCGAGACCCACGCGTAGCTCGTGACGAACGCGGGCATGGCGAGCGGCGCGGCGGCGAGGAGCGCCCACGCGCGCCGCCCGGGCACGTCGGTGCGCTCGACGAGCCACGCCACCGCGGTGCCGAGCACGGCGCAAGCGAGCGTGGCCGAAACGGTGATCGAGAGCGTGTTGACGAGCAACTCGCCCACCAGCGGCCGGAAGATCAACTCGGCGGCGTCGGCCAGACCGAAGGAGAGCGCGCGCCAGAACGTCAGCGCGAGCGGCAGCAGCACCAGCAGCGGGCCGAGCGCGGCGGCTGCAAAGAGCGCGCGCGGCGCCCGCCGTCGCGCGCGTAGGGGAGGGCCAGCCGCGACATCCAGTTGATGAGCCTCGGGTACGGCCTGCGCCGTAGTGACTGCTTCGCTCACGATCTTGCTTCGAACTCCATACGGTTTACAGCAGGCCGGCCTGGCGCAGCAGCTTGCCTGCCTGGCTGTCGTCGCCGAGCTGCTGGATGGTCAGCGCGGGCGGCTTCAGCTGGTCGAACGGCTTGTTGATGGGATCGCTCGCCACGCCGGGCCGCAGCGGGTACTCGTAGCTGATATGGTTCTGCGCCATCAGCTTCTGCGCGCGTTCGCTCACGAGGTAGGCGAGGAACTTCTGCGCACCGTCCACATTGTGCGCGGACTTCATCACGGCGGCGCCCGAAACGTTGACGAGCGCGCCCACGTCGCCATCGGCGAAGTGCGCGACGGCGCTTTGGGTCTTCTTGTCGCCGATCTCGGCGTGCAGGCGGTCCCAGTAGTAGTTGTTGATGATGCCGGTGGCGACGGCGCCACGGTTCACGGCAGCAACCACGCCTTCATCGTCGTCGAAGATCTGCGAGTTGGTCTTCAGGCCCTTGAGCCATTCGAGCGTTGCGGCTTCGCCCTTCACGGCGAGCACGGCATCCACGAGCGGCAGGAAGTCGGCGTCGCTCGGCGCGATGCCAACCTTGCCTTTCCATTCGGGCTTCGCCAGATCGAAAATCGATTTCGGCAATTGCGCGGGCTGCACTTTGACCGTGTTGTACGCGAGCACGTTCTCGCGCGCGGTCACGCCGACCCATTGTCCTTGCGGCGAGTTAAAGCGTGCGGGCACGGCTGCGAGCGTGGCTTGCTGGACGGGAGCGAGCAGGCCCTTTTCTTCCAGCAGCATCAATTCCGGCGAATTCTCGGTGAAGTAGACGTCGGCGGGCGTCTTCTCGCCTTCGGCGACGAGCTGCGCCGCAAGCGCCGGGCCTTCGCCGCTGCGGATCTTCACGTCGATACCGGTCTGCTGCCCGAAGTCCTTCGCCAGCTGGTTCACGACCTGCTCGTGCTGCGCGTTGTATAGCGTGATCGACGCGGCGTGCGCGGCGAGCGGCAGCATGCCCGCAAGCGCGAGCGAGAGGGCGGCGGCGCGCAAGGGCGCGCGCATCATGGAAATTTTCATATTGCTTCGTTGTCCATTGTTATTGAATGAATTCAAGCGATCTCAGGCGCTGAACAGCTCCGCGCCGATGAACGAGCCCGCTTTCGCGCCGGGCGGGCACGCGAAAATCGCGCTGCCCACGTGCGTCGTGAACTGGTTCATCATGTCGAACTTCGCGAGCCGCTCGTTGATCGGAATGAAGCCCGTGCGCGGGTCGCTCTGGTGCGCAACAAAGATCAGACCCGCGTCGTATTCGGTTTCCTGTCGCCACGGCGGCCAGCGCTCGATATAGAAGTCCGTGCTGTCGTTGTACGAGTACGAGCGGCGCAGGATCTGCGCGCCGTTGTTCGACGCGCGGTTCGAAAGACGCACGTGAGAATTCTCGGGAATCAGCGGGTTGCCGTCCTTGTCCTGCGCTTCGAGATCGACGTTGTCGAACTCCTTCTTCTGCCCGATAGGCGCGCCGCTGTACTTGTGGCGGCCGAACACCTGCTCCTGGAAGCCCAGTTCCATCTGGTCCCAGTGCTCCAGCGTGATGCGGATGCGGCGCACCACCGTATAGGTGCCGCCTTGCATCCACGGCGCGTCGGCGGCAGTGGCCCAGACGAACTGGTTCATCGCCTTCGGGTCGGTGGTCGGCGGATTGTTCGTGCCGTCCTTGAAGCCCATGAGGTTGCGCGGCGTCTGCGCGCGCGGGCCCGAGAGAAAGCCCGCCTGGCCCCAGCGCATCGTCAGGATTCCGTAGCCTTGGCGCGCGAGTTGGCGCACCGCGTGGAAGGCCACCTGTGCGTCGTTGGCGCACGCCTGCACGAAGAGATCGCCGCCGGTTTTTTGCGCGATCAGCTGGTCGCCGTTAAAGCGCGGCAGGTCGACGAGCGCGGCGGGGCGCTTGTGCGCGAGACCATAGCGATCCTTGTCCTGCGACGTGAAGAGGCCGGGACCGAAGCCGAACGTGACCGTGAGACCCGCCGGGCCGAGGCCCAGCACGTCGCCGGAATCGGGCGCAGGGTGGTCGTCGCCGGTGCCGTCCAGCGACGCCGCCGGCTGCGCCTGGCTCATGCGCGCCGCGGACTCGGTCCACTTGCGCAGCAGGTTGACGACGTCGTCGCGCGAGGTCGTCGTGAGGTCGAAGGCCGCGACATACGTGTGCGCCTGCTGCGGCGTCACGATGCCGCCCTGGTGCTCGCCGTAGAACGGCTCCACCGCGAGCATCGGGTCGGCGGGCATGGCGTGGTGCCTGGCCTCGGCGGCCTGGGCGAGGCCGCTCGTGGCCGCGCCTGCGCCAAGGCTCGCACCGACGCTTGCACCCAATGCGGCGCCGGCTTTCAGGAAGCCGCGCCGCGCCAGGCGCGTTGGGTTGTTGGGAGTATCGTCGGAGGACATGATTATTTAGCCAGCACGAGAGTATTCACATCGTCTTCCACATAGTAGAAGCCGTCGCCCGCCGGGGTCAGCGCGATGCCGAAAAGGTCGCCGTTGCCAGGGGGCGTTTGCGCCTTGTCGGTATCGATCCAGCGTGCGTAGAGCTGCTTCGCTGCGGTCGGGTCAATCTCGACGACCTGGCCGTTCAAGGCATTCGTCACGAGCAGGTGGCCCTGCGGCGTGGTGATCATGGCGAGCGGGCGGTGCAGCAGACCGTCGGCGGTGAGCTGGCGGCCCACGCCCGCGCTCGTGTCGCGCGTGAGCGGGTCTTCGATCACGTTGATGCGGTTGCCGATCGCGTCGGACACGTAAAGCAGCTTGTTGTCCGCCGAAAGCGCGAGGCCGGTCGGGCCGACGAGGAACACGCCCTTGTCCGCCTGCGCGCCAAAGCCGCTCGCCACCACGGTTTCGCTCTTCACGACCGGCGCCTGGCCGCTCGGGATGTCGAGGTCGAGGCGCAGCACCGTGGCCTGCTTGAACACAGGCGGGTCACCTGCTGCGCTGCCCACGCCGAAGCCCGCGTTGCTCACGAACAGCGTGGCGTGGTCGCCGTTGTCGACCACGGCCATGTTGCCCCACGGGTCATTGATGTTCGGACTGCTGATGACCTTCGCGATCTTGCCGCCGCTGTCGAGCACGATCATGCAGCCCGCGCCCTTGGTGCCGGTCGTGCCGTCGTTGCTCGGCGTGCTGCCGACGATGACCCAGCCCGACTTGAGCATCGTCATCGCGGTCGAGAGGCCGACACCGCCCGGACACTCCTTGAGATCGCGCGGAATTGTCGCGAACAGCGTCATCTGCTTCGTGTCGGGGTGATAGTCGATGATGGTGCTGCCGGTGCCCTGCAGGTTGGCCGCATTGTTGAAGTTGTCCACCAGCACGTCGCCTTCTTTCACCGTGCCGGCGGAAACCGGCGCGACGAAGATCGCGTACGGGTTCTGGTCGCCGTTGTCGGGCACGGTGTTGATGAGCGTGGTGTGGTGCTTGACGGTCTCGAGCAGGCCCTGCGGGTCGGCGTGGGCCGCGAGCGGCGCGCCGGCGAGCACTGCCGCGGCGGCCAGCGCGAGCGCGGAGCAGGCCGCGTGGACCGTGCATTGCAGGAGCGTGCGCGTAGCGTGTTTCATACTGAATCTCCGTGCCTCGCGCGGCCGCAGTGCGTGCGGTTGGGAAAACGCGAGGACTTGGGGTTGAACATGGGTCGGTTGCGCTTTCTTGGGCTTAGAACGTGATGTTGGTCCGCACGCCCACCACGAACGTGTTGCGCAGCGGCGCGGTCGGATCCTGCGGATTCTGGCCCGCGCCCGCGTTGAACGTGTATTGCGCGTCGGCCTGCAGAATCCACCATGGCGTGACCTGATACTGATAGGTCAATTCGAGCGCCGTTTCCTGCGTGCGCACGCCGTAAGGACCGCCGGTGAACATCTGCTGGTCGAGGTCGAGGTTGTGCACGTTGTTGCCGACCTTGATGTAGGTGGCGGCGATGCCCACGCTGTCGTTGTCGCGGCCCTTGAACGGCGCCTTCATCACGATGCCGAGGTTGGCCGCGAGGCTCACGAGATTGCGGTCGCCGGGCGCGCCCATCACGCGTGCGAATACGCCGATGCTGCGCGGCTCGTCCGGGTCCGGGCGCCAGATCATCTGGTCGGCCACGGCATAGAAGCTGTAGTTGCCCTGGTGCTGCAACGCAATGCCGGTCGAAGCCGGGTTCGCGAGCGAAAGCCCCGTGTTGTCGAAGCGCTGGTCGGCGAACGAGTTGGTGTTGTACCAGAAGCCCAGCTTGTAGGTGCCCGGCAGGCCGTGATTGTCTGCGCTGACCAGTTCGCCTTCTGACGGCTGGTTGATGGCGTATTGCAGTTCGCCGATCCACAACGTGCCGTTGTGCAGATTGAAGTTCGTACCACTAAGATTATTCGGATCGTTGCCGAGCGGGTCGCCGGAGAACACACCCGCGAGCGCGGTCAACGAAGGCGTGATCTGCCCGCGCACGCGCACGCCGAGACCGGCGAGCGGATAGGCGGGGCCGCCCGAGGGCATGTCGTACGAGGGCAGCGCAGGCCAGCCGAACATCGTGTTGATGAACAGCGCCCCGTACTGGCTCACGATGAATTCCTGGTCGAGACTTTGCTGACCGATCTTCACGTCGAGGCGCTTGTTGAAGAACGATTGCTGATACCACAGCTCCCACAGGCGCGTGGTCGGCGTCGCTTCAATGCCGCTCGCGGTGTTCAGCGTGCCGAGGTTCGACGTGCTCAGGTTGGTGCCGTGAATCTGCAGGGCGCTCACGTTGAAGAGGCCGCCCGGAATGCCGAGCGCCTTGCTCGTGTCGACCTGCACCGTCGCCGTCGTGAGGCCGTCGTACGCGCCGCCCGTCTTGAGACCGCCACGCAGATTCGCGAGGTACTCGCTCGTCTCGGTAAGCTGGAATGTCACACCGTATTTGCCGAGCCAAGGCCGCAGGCCGCCCATGTCGCCGAGCAGGTTCTGGCGCGTCCAGATGCCGGTCCAGAAGTTCGACGGCTGCGACTGAATGGCGAGGTCGGCTTCCGGAGCTTCAGGAGCGGCGTCGGGGTTGGCATTGCTCTGTGCGCGCGCTGCGCCGCATGCGAATGTCGCGCTCGCGGCGAGCACGGCAATGGCGCGCAACGCCGGTGCGCGCCGACGCGCCGGGCGGCCTGGCGCCGCGCTGCGCGAGCCGGCCGGCGCGGGCACGCGGACGGTTCGGGTCAATTCCATCGTATTCCTTACTTATTGAAATGATTGCTTGATTGATCGCGTTGGCGTTTGTTATTCGCAAGCCGCTGAATACCCGACATCTCCAGACGGCGCCATCGTACTAACAGCAAATGCGAGCGTCAACAAAAACGAGAATGATTCTCAACCGTTTTACGCAAGTTTTACGTGGCGTCATCTGAATGCTTACGGATGCCTGTCTATTGCGCGTTCGTGCATTACAGACAGTTAGTTTTGGACGTAATAGTCAGGCGAATGAAGTCGCATATCATCACGGTTGTGAACGCACGTTCACCGCTCAAACTTCAAACCAAACTGGCTCCATGACCGACACTTCCTCACGCTACGAACTCGATCTCGATGCGTACTTCGCCCGCATCGGCTACGGCGGTTCGCGAGCCGCCACGCTCGCCGTGCTGCGCGAACTGCATCGTCTTCATCCGCTTGCCATTCCGTTCGAGAATCTCGATCCGCTCGCCGGGCGGCGCGTGTCGGTCAAGTTGCCGGACATTGCCGATAAACTCGTGGCGCAGCGTCGCGGCGGCTACTGCTTCGAGCACAACACGTTGTTTGCGCATGTGCTCATGCAACTGGGCTTTTCCGTGACGCCGCTTTCCGCGCGCGTGCTGTTCGGCCAGGCGCCGGGCGCGCGCACGCCGCGCACGCATATGCTGCTGCGCGTGGAGGCCGAGGGCGATTCGTGGATCGTGGACGTGGGTTTCGGCGGCGCGACGTTGTGCGTACCGCTCCTGCTTTCGAGCGAGGCGCAACAGCAAACGCCGCACGAGCCGGCGCGGCTCGTGACGCTTTCAGACGATGAGCGCAAACTCGAATTGTTCGACGGCGAGAAGTGGTTCGACGTTTATCGCTTCGAGTTGACGCCCGCGGAGTGGGTCGATTACGAAGTGGCGAACTGGTATACGTCGGCGTCGCCCGATTCGTTTTTCACGTTCAGCCTGATCGCGTGCATCGCGCGTGAAGGTGGTCGCGCGATCCTGTTCAACGATCGATTTACCGAGCGCGACGCGCAAGGCCAGGTGAGCGAGGAGCGTACGATCGCCAATGGAGAGGAACTCGCGAAGTGTCTGCGCGAACGCTTCGGCATCGACCTCACCCGCGGCGAAGCGGCGCAGCGTATCGACGCCGATGTGCTCTATGCGCGCATGACTTCGCACGGCGCATAGCAGGAAGCGCGCGTAACAACACCTGGGCCGCGCGCAAGGAGGGCATCATGACTGAGCCGAAAATGACGAAAGCGCTAATGGCGAAGCTGTTCGTGCAAGTCGTGGTCTGGTTCGGGTTGATGGGTGCGCTGCTGTTCGTTTCGGCGGGCACGCTGGCCTGGACGGCAGCGTGGCTGTGGCTCATCGAGTGGGCGTTGTGCGGCGTGTGGATCGGCCTGTGGCTCGGGCGCGAAGATCCGGGGCTCCTCGTCGAGCGGCTCGCGCCTTTCGCGCAACGCACACAGCAGCCGTGGGACCGCGTATTCATGCTGTGCGTATCGGTGGGGTTCTGCGCGTGGCTGTGCCTGATGGGCATCGACGCCGTGCGCATGGGCTGGTCGTGCGTGCCGCTGTGGCTCAGCGTGCTCGGCGCCATTTTCATCTTCGTCGATATCTACGCAACGCGTGCGGTCTTCGCGGCGAACCGCTTTGCCGCACCGGTCGTAAAGATTCAGAGCGAACGCGGGCATACGGTCAGCGACACGGGCCCGTATGCCTACGTGCGTCACCCGATGTATGGCTTCGCGCTGCTCTTTCTCGCCGGCACGCCGCTCATGCTCGGTTCGTGGTGGGGGCTCGCGTGCGTGCCCGTCATGGTCGTGGGGATCGGCTATCGCGCGGTGCGCGAAGAGCAAACGCTCGCGGAGAATTTGCCCGGCTACCGCGAGTATCTGGCGCGCGTGCGTTATCGCTTCGTGCCGGGCATCTGGTAGCAGGGACTAGCGCGTGGCGGGCGAAGTCAACGCTTGCGCGTAGCGCCGGTAAAGCCAGGCGAGCGCCGTGGTGGTGAGCAGCGCGAACACGATATTGCCGATGCTCTGGCCAATGGCGAGCGCGGTGAGCCAACCGGGCTGCCGCACGATTTCAGGCGAAACGCCCGCGAGGCCCATGCCGATGAGCACGATGAGGCCGCATACGGCAATGGGCAGCGCCGCGACGAAGGTGACGCCAAAGAGGCTCCAGAAATGCCCGCGGCTGTCGCGCCATGCGGCGCCGAAGGCGATCGGGCTGCCGATTGCAAGCGCCGGAAAGAGCAGCGAGAGGCGCACCGCCACGAACATCCAGATTGCAAGGACCACCAGAAAGAGGAACGCCGCGCCGCCCTGGTACTGAGGCCGCAGCACGACCCACAGCAAGAGCGCGAATGCGCCGAGCGCGACCGCCAGAATGAGGCCGACCGCGAAGATACGCAGGAACGGCTTCGCCCCTGCCGGCATGAGCGGCGCGCTGCGCTCGCCTAGCAGCACGAAGCGCGAGATCTTCAGCGTGAACCAGAGATAGACGAGCGAATTCAGCAGCGAGGCGAGATTGCCGAGCGCAATGAGTCCGGCCGAGGGCGTCGCGCCTTCGGCCGGCACGGGCCGCCCGGCGAGCCCGAACCACCCGAGCGCCGCGTAGATCGCGAAAGTCGCCAGAACGAGAAACGGCATTTGCACGGCGGCCTGCCAGGCGCTCGCCCACGCGCGCTTGACGCATTCCATGAAGGTCATCTGTTGCATGAAGGTTTCACACGGGTGACAGAGAGCCTACAGTCTAACGCGGCGCCATGAAATCGAGCGCGCTTGTGCCAATCCGCTTGTGCCAATCACTTGACGGCGAACAGCGTGAGGTTCATGAAGACCTTGAACGCGAAGCCGAGCGACACGGCCGCACCCACGCCCGCACACCAAAGGAGTACGAACCAGATCCAGCCGGGCAGCTTAGTGGTAGTGATGGGTGTCGCCATGACGCACCTTGCCTCTGAAGACCCAGTAACCGAGCATCGTGTACGCGAGAATGATCGGCAGAATGAATGCGGCGCCCACGAGCGTGAACGTCTGGCTCTCGCGCGGCGCGGCCGCTTCCCAGAGCGTGAGGCCCTGCGGAATCGCGTAAGGCCACAGGCTCACGAGCAAGCCTGCGTAGCCGAGCAGCACGAGCCCGATGGCCGCGATGAAGGGTGTCTTGTGATGGCGCGCATGCACGGCCCAGCGCATCCACGCGGCGCAGGCGAGCACGAGCAGCGGCACCGGCGCGAGACGCCAGAAGAGGCCCGAACGGAACCAGCGATCGGCAATCGCCGGGTCCTGCAGCGGCGTCCACAGGCTCACGAGCGCGATGAAGCCGAGCAGCATGACAGTAAGCGGCCAGACGAGCTTGCGCAGGCGGCGCTGCAGGTCGCCCTCGGTCTTCGCGACGAGCCAGCAGCAGCCGAGCAGCGCGTAGGTCGCGACGAGCCCGAAGCCCGAAAGCAGGCTGAATGGCGTGAGCCAGCCGAAGGCGTCGCCGGCGAACTGGCCGCCGTCCATCGGAATACCTTGCAGGAAGGCGCCGAGCGCAATGCCCTGGAAGAACGCCGCACCGGTCGAGCCGCCGATGAACGCGAGGTCCCACAAATGCTTCGTGCGATTGGCCTTGGCGCGAATCTCGAACGACACGCCGCGGAAGATCAGGCACGCGAGCATGAACACGAGCGGCAGATAGAGCGCGGAAAGCACGGTCGAGTAGACGACGGGGAACACAGCGAAAAGCCCCGCGCCGCCTAGCACGAGCCAGGTCTCGTTGCCGTCCCACACGGGGGCGACGGTGTTCATCATGAGATCGCGCTCTTCCTCGTCGGGAAAGAGCGGAAACACGATGCCGATGCCGAGATCGAAGCCGTCGAGCACCACGTAGAGAAGAACGCCGAGCGCGATGATCGCGGCCCAGATGACGGTGACATCCATTTGCTTGCTAGCCTCGTAACGATGAATGCGGGGCGCCTCAAGCGTCGATCAGCTGATCGGCGGCGGACATGGGGCGGCGTGCGGTCTGATTCACAGTGAGCGCAGGGTGGGCCACGCGCGGTTCACGCGGCTCGTCGTGCGAGTGCGGCTTCGTGCCGGGCAGCGCAGGGCCTTTGCGCAGCAGCTTGAGCAGGTAGTAAATGCCCGTGCCGAACACGAGGAAGTACACGGCCACGAACGCCATCAGCGAAACGCCCACCTGTTGCGCCGTGAGCGGCGACACCGCTTGCGCCGTGCGCATCACGCCGTAGACCACCCAGGGCTGGCGGCCGGCTTCGGTCGTGACCCAGCCCGCAAGCAGCGTGATGAAGCCCGTTGGTCCCATGGCGAGCGCGAAGCGCTGGAAACCACGCGATTCGTACAGCGTGCCCCGGCGGCGCAGCACCCAGCCCACCACGCCGAGCAGAATCATCAGGAGGCCTAAACCGACCATGACGCGGAAGCTCCAGAACAGCAGCGGCGAATTGGGCCGCTCGTCGGCGGGGAAGGACTTGAGCCCCTTGATCTCGCCGTCCCAGCTATGCGTGAGGATCAGGCTGCCCAGGTGCGGGATGGAAACGGCGTAGCGCGTGGTCTCGGCCTGCATGTCTGGGATGCCGAACAGGTTCAGTGCTGTGCCGCCTTGTTCGGTGTCCCAAATGCCTTCGATCGCGGCGATCTTGGCGGGCTGATATTCGCGCGTGTTCAGGCCGTGCGCGTCGCCCACGAGGGCTTGCACCGGTGCGAGCACGAGCAGCAGGCCGAGCGCCATCGAAAACATCTTCTTGATGGCGGGGTCGCGCCGCCCCTTGAGCAAGTGGTATGCGCCGCTCGCGGCCACCACGAGCGCGGCCACGATGAACGCGGCGATCGCCATGTGCGCAAGACGGTAAGGGAACGACGGGTTGAAAATGATCTTGAACCAGTCGACCGGCACGACGTGGCCATCGACGACCTTGAAGCCTTGCGGCGTCTGCATCCAGCTATTCGAGGCGAGGATCCAGAACGTGGAGATGAGCGTGCCGATGGCGACCATCAGCGTCGCGCCGAAGTGGGCGCGCGGGCTCACGCGGTTCCAGCCGAACAGCATGATGCCGAGGAAGCCTGCCTCGAGAAAGAACGCGGTCATGACTTCGTACATGAGCAGCGGTCCGGTTACAGGGCCGGCGAACGACGAAAAGCCCGACCAGTTGGTGCCGAACTCATAGCTCATGACGACGCCGGAGACGACGCCCATGCCGAAGGCCACGGCGAACACTTTCGACCAGAAGAGGCAAAGGTCCTTGTAGAACGGCTGACGCGTTTTGAGCCAGCAGGCTTCGAGCACGGCGATAAAGCTTGCAAGCCCGATGGAAAGCGCCGGAAAGACGATGTGAAACGAGACGGTGAAGGCGAACTGCAGCCGGGCCAGGTCGAAGGCGGAGAGTGACGTGTGCATGTGCGTGCCTGTTGCTTGCTTACCGGGAAATGCGCGGGGGAACCTGCACACTGCACCGCAGTGGGGGCGCTGCGGTTGCGTGCGATGGACGTAAGCGTAGGGGAATGGCGGCGGTTTTGCTGCACTGCGACGTGCGCCAGCGTGTCGCAGTCGTCAATCTCAATCAGTAGAAAACATGCGCTAACGCATTGATAAAGATCAATTTAGATTAAACGTTCGTTGTGCAGGCGGGGTGTGCGAGGGGTGTGGCGCTGCGGCAATACACCGCGCAGCCGCGTGGGGTGCGTCAATGCGCCTCGGGGTGCGGCGCAAGAAAGCGTGCGAGGGAGGATTCAGTCGCGCCTGGCGGCGCGGGCGCTGCGTGCGACGCCAGGCGGAAAAAGATAAGGAATGCGATAGAAGGGGAAGCGTCAGCGCGGATCGCTCCACAGCTTGCCGGCCGTCGCCCAATTTTCCGGCTTGACGTCGTGAAAGATGATGTCGACGGATTGCGGCTCCACGCCGAGCACCTTGCAGGTGGTCTCGGTCAGTGCCGCGGCGAGCTGGCGCTTTTGTTCGACGCTGCGGCCTTCGAACATTTCGATGTGGAATGTTGGCATGCGGGTCTCCTCGGAAAGTCAGTGATGCGATGGAATGGGCGTGGTTAGTCGCGGTATAACGAATCGATGCGATCGAGCTTGCGCAGCAGCGCCGGCCATTCGAGCACGCCTTCGATCGCGCCGCCGTCGCGCAATTGCTCGGCGGTGCGTTCGGCCACCTCGGGCGGCGGCAAGACGAGCGGCACGCCGCCGGCCTGCGCTTGCAACTGGATTTCGCAGGCCTTGATGAGCGTCGCCATCAGCACATAGGCTTCAGCCACCGTGCGGCCGGTGGTGAGCGTGCCGTGATTGCGCAGCAGCATGGCCGGGTGCGTGCCCAGGCTCGCGGTGAGGCGCGTGCCTTCGGCGGGCGTGAAAGCAAGGCCCTCGTAGTCGTGCCACGCTAGCTGGCCGTAAAAGCGCAGCGCGTGCTGCGAGCCAGGCAAGAGTCCGTCGCGCTGCATCGACACGGCAATGCCCGCCGTATTGTGCAGATGCATTACGCACACTGCGTCGGGCCGCGCGAGATGCACGGCCGCGTGCAGCGCGAAGCCGGTGGCGTTCACAGGGTGCTCGCTTTCGCCGACGATGCGGCCTTCGGTGTCGATCTTCACCAGGTTCGAGGCGCGCACTTCGTCGAAGGCGAGGCCGAACGGATTGATGAGGAAGCGGCCAGGTTCCCCGGGCACGGCGGCGGAAACGTGCGTGTAGATGAGGTCGTCCCAGCCGTTGAGCGCAATCAGGCGGTAGGCGGCGGCGAGATCGACGCGCAGTTGCTGCTCGGCGGCGGAGCGCGGCGCGGTCTCGGCGCAGGTGCTCGTCGGGCGATGGGCGAAAGACATGGCAATTCCTTCAGCGGACGGTGGATTCTTCAGGCGGCGTGGCTGACGCGGGCAGCGCGCGCAGGCGTCGCGCTGCTATATGCACGCTCCAGCTCGCCAGCACGAACGGCGCGGTTAGCGCGGGCAATCCGCAGCGCACGGCGGCCAGATGCAGGGCCGCGGCGAGCATGGTCGCACAGAACGCGGCGCGCATGCCGAGCGTGCACACGGCGAGCGCCGCAAGCGCGCCATTGAAGCCCGCGAGGCCCGCGCCGAAGGCGTCCGGACTCACGCCGCGCGCGAGTTCGAGGGCGCTCGCGAGCGCCGCGCCGCTGAGCGCATAGACTGCCGCGCGCCGCGACGACCAGGCGAGACCGGCTAGCACACACAGGCCCGCCGCCGCGCCCGTAGCGAACGTGGTTTGCGCGAGGCCGCTCAATACGCCAGCCGCGGCGTGGACTGCAGCCTCGAGCGGCGAACCGTGCGGGGCGAGCGGTGCAACGGCGCTCGCGGTGGCAACGGGCTCGCTGCCCGGATGCAGCGGCAGCCAGATCCAGGTCGCGATGAGGCAGGGCACGGAATACAGGCCGAGCCGCGCTCGGGCGAGCCAGCGGTTCAGCGGCCCGGCGATCCACGCGCTCGCGCCGCCCGCGATGAGCGCGAGCGCAGCCGCCGTGCCCGCGTCGCCGACGAAGGTGAACGCCGCGAGCGCGGCGAGCGCGCCGTTGTAGCCGGCGAGGCCGTCGTGGATCGCGGTTTCTGCGTGGCCCGCCACGAGCGCGCAGACGTTGGCCGCCGCGGCGCCGAGCAGGGCGGCGAGCGCCAGCCGCCAGTCGGTGAGCGCGAGCGCCGCGAGCAGGCACGCGCCCGTTCCCGCGTTCGCCTGCAGCACGATCTGGCCGAGGCTGCGTAAGAGCGCGCGCAAGGCGGGAGCCACGGCGGAATCGGCAGTATCGGCAGTATCGGCAGTGGCACCGGAGGCGGCGGGAAATCTGGCTGACATGAAGAGGTGGCGTGCGGATACTGGCGAGTGCGGCCCCGGTGCGAGACGCACGGCGGGCCAAAGTGCGAGCATAGGCGATGCAGCCCGCTTCGCGCATGCGCGTAGGTTGATAGTCGCTATTTGCCGCCGCGTTACGATACGCACACGGCGGGTGCCGTGATCTTTGTGGAGGCGGACGATGCGGGAAGTGCGTTGGGCATCCGAAACGGGCGAGGGCATGGAGCATCTGGCGTTCGATGCGCATTGCGGCCCGAAATTTGGCGAAAAAGGCGACACGATCCGCGCGGAAAGCGTGGTCGTCGGCGAGCGCTACGGCAAATCTTATGGCCTGGCTTACGCCATCGAGTGCGACGCGCAGTGGCGCGTGCGTTGGGCGGCGTTTCGCGTGATGGGCGGCCGCTCGCTCGTGCTACAGGGCGACGGCAAGGGTCACTGGACCGACGGGGAAGGGCGCGCACTGGCAGCGCTCGACGGCTGCATCGATATCGACATCGCCGCGACACCGTACACGAACACACTGCCGATCCGGCGTTTAGGCCTCGCGCGCGGCGAGCGCCAGCCAATTCGCGTGGTGTACATCGCCGCGCCGGAGCTGGAGCCCAAACCGGTCGAGCAGGCCTACGTGTGCATCGAACGCGACCGCGAGTACCGCTACGAGGGCATCTTCCGCGATTTCACGGCGAACTTGCGCGTGGACGAAGATGGGCTCGTGATCGACTATCCGACGTTGTTTCGGCGATTGCCGCTGCCGGGGCGGTAAAACGGCCTGGAGTTTGCGCCGCGGAGACCGTATCCTCGCCGCGTCGCATTCGTAACATCCAATCCAGAAAAGATTCGGTGTGCTTGGTTTAGGAGAAAACCATGATCGAATGCAGCACGCATTAACCGCGCCATCGAGCTCGCGCGGGTCGACATAGCGCAAGGTCCGGTTTCCGTACGCGTGTTACGTATGGGGTCATGAGCCACAGGACGACGGATGCGCCATGCCCATGCCTTTCCCACGATGGAACACCCTTGAAGTACCGCTGGAGAACGGATGGCAATGCACGCTTGTACCAGGCGGCCAGTACCGCGAAGCGGTTTGGAGTCAACAAGGGTCCACGATCAAGCCCTATCCGCTCAGAAAGCCGCGATGGGGATGGCCCGACGGCAGGGACGGAACCCTCTCTTCCCGACAGTCATCGACGCGTACGCCCCGGTGCTGGCGCGACGACCGTGAGCGCAAGCGCTGGGAGCGCGATGAGCTTGAACGTCAGCGCGACGAAGACCGGAGTGACTTCTACCGCTATTTCAGGCCGAAGGATGACCTGCGTACGATAACGGGCCAGCGTGGCCTCCAGACAATTCGGGAATATCTTTCCGATATTCTCGACTTCGCCCATTGGAACCAGCCGCAGACCAACGACGATGTCCGGCGCGTACTGTGCGATGTGGTGCGCAGTGGTCGCCTTGTGCCGTATATGGACAGGGAGTGGACGCAGCGTCCGCGCGTGTTCCGGCTCACGCCAGCACCGCAGTTCTGGCAGTCGGCAAGTGCGTCTGGTGGGGGAAACGCGAACCGCCCGTTGACCTGGGATGAGTGGGTTGCTTTCAAGGCCGCGCAGGAGGGGAAAACGGCCGGAGCGGGGTCTGCCCTGTCCGCGGCATTCGAAGCGTCCCCTCAGGGAGCCCAAGCCGCGCGTGGGGCAGCGCGAGCGGTGGGAAGTGCCGCGCGAAGTAGTGCGGGCAGTGGAGGCGCGGGGGTGTTCGGGGTCGTGGAAACGGTAGCGGGGGCATTGTTCGGCAGCGGCGGCGCTGACAGTAGCAATGGCACAACCCCGTTTGGCGATGCGCAGCCGATCGAGTACAGCGAGGAGTCGGCCGGAAGGGATGTGATAGACCTTGCAGCGCGAGGCGTAAGTGAGGAAGATGAGGCCGAATGCTTCTCGCAATACGAGCGGGACCTTGACTTGTGCGAAGCCCTCGGGGGGGCGATGGGCGGCGACCGTGGAAAGGCCTTGTGTAAGCAAAGCGCGTTTCAGAATTATCAACAATGCCGAGGATATTGATGGCAAAGCACCCACCTTATTCTGTCGTTCTCACCTATTCGGAAGATCAGCATAGGTTCACAGTTCAAACTGTTGATCCTGCCAAACTGGCTCCACTCGTTGCTGGAAAGATCGAAATGCCGATCCTCCTGGATGAACACGACTTCAAGCTTGATGATGAATTTGCGCGACGGCTCGGCGTCGCTATGCTCAATCTGATCGCGCTTGGTCAACCCGAAATCAAGCAATACATCTCTGTGACGCAGGAACCGAGGCAGTGATAGCTGTAATTGCAGCCAGGTCGTCAAACGCTAGAGTGGTCGTTCACAAAGCGGCCGTTCGAGGTAGAGACGATTGATGACCTCACCGAAGCAACAACGAGCAAGGCGAAAGCCGTGACAGCGGCGCTCCGGTTTCCTTGCTTCCTTGGTGAATGGAATGACAGACAATGTGCTGACGCCATGGGACTATTTCCACGATTGGTATCTGGAAAGTTTAACGGTTGGGCCGAACTCTGAGCCCCGGTGACACTTGGCCTGTGTCTCGGCGACAGGCGCGCGGTCGTGAGATTTGAAGGTGCTACGTGCGTTTGCATTGAGAACATGGGGTTGCTGAACATCGTCTATGGTATTTACGTCGTTCAACCGACCGATGAAAAGTACACGCGTGCCAGCACTGTGCTCGGACGCGGCGAGCGGCTTACTCGCAGGAAAGCGGGGTTGCTCGTTTTTGTCTATTCGACGCTTGACGCCGAAGTTGCAATCGAGTGCGACGCCGTGATAGTGGAGGAGGGACCCCAAATCGTGAGGCGTGCATCTCCCTCTGTGCCAACTGACTACAAATGAAGTGGGCGCAAGGTCTGATTAGGTGCTGATGACTGATATCGCAGGCAAGGGAAGGCGCGCGCCACTCAAGCCGAGCCCCCTGCGTTCTTCCCAAACAACAACTGCTCGATCAGCGTGTTGTCGATGGTCTCGTTGTTGAGCGTGCGCGCGAGCAGTTCGCCTGCGAGCAGTTGCGGCGAAAACACCATGTCGGGCTGCAAGAGGCGCAACCGCTGCAAGTTGCGGCTGTCGTTCACGAGCGCCACTGTGCGCACCTTCGGCGCGATCTCCCTGATCGCGAGAATCACGAACGCGTTCTCGGCGTCGTCGGAGCGCAGCGCGAGCGCGGCGAGCGCGGTTTCGGCGCCTGCGTTGTGAAGCGTGGCGGTGTCGCTCGCGTCGCCGACGATCAGGTCGGCCTCGGCCGGATAGTTGTGCGGCGTATTCGGCGCGACGATCACGGTTGCCGCGTAGCCGCGCTTAACGAGCCCCCCATACACGCTATGCGCGAGCGGCGAGGCGCCAACGATCAGATAGTGGTTCTTGCGGGTCACGTTGGAAATGCCTCCCTTGACGATGCGTTTCAAATGGCCGCCGATCACGGGCCCGATCACGGCGCTGATCGAAGTCGCGAACACGGTGATCCCGAGCACGATGATCGAGGCCGTGAAAAGCCGCGCGGTGTCCGAGTGCGGCACGATATCGCCGTAGCCGACCGTGGACATCGACACGATCGAGAAGTAGAACGCGGTGACGAGGTTGCGAATGGGCGGCGCAAAGTCGTCGCCGAGATACAGCGCGCCGAACACTGCGTAGACGACCAACGAGCCAATGCTCAGGAATGCGAACAAGGAGCCCGCAGCGACGCTCGCGCGATCGAAGCGGCGCCAGTAGTAAATGAGCGCGCAGGCGAGTGCGAGCGAGAAGGCCGCTAGCGCGTGGCTGCGATAGTCGCCCCACAGGCAGATGCTCGCCGCGCCGGCGAGCAGCACGAGTGAGAGCACCCATGCCACACGCGCGCGCAGCGCAATGCCGAACGACATCATCGTGAGGCCGGTGGCGACCAGCGCCTGGGGAAGCGCGAGCACGCCGAATGCGTTGATGAGCGTGATCCAGTCGTCGAACCAGTTGCCGCGCGCGTGTTCGAGCGCTCTCTGCGCGACCGGGCGCACGAGCAGCAGGCCGTCGAGCACCAGCAGCAAGGCCAGGTAGCCGTGCGGCACTAGCCCTCTGGCATAGCCGCGCAGGCGGCGCGCGTACGCGTTCATTGCTGCGCTTGTTGCGTCGACTGCGTCGGTTGTGTCGGTTGCTCCGGTTGCGTCTGCACGATGTGCAGCTCGCGGGTGCGCAGCGGCAGCGAGCAGTGCGCGTCGTTGAGCGCCTGGCGCACCTGGCGCGAAAGGTCCCAGCGCATGTCCCAGAACGTGTCGATGTTCGACCACACCCGGATGTTGAGCACGGCGGTGCTGTCGTCGAAGCGCGTCACCATCACTTGCGGCGCGGGCGAGGCCAGCACGCGCGGGTCGGCGGCGGCGAGCGTGCGCAATACGTCGATCGCGCGGTTCACGTCGTCGCGCACCGACACCTCCACTTCGAGGTCGAGCCGGCGCGTGGGATTGCGGCTGTAGTTGCGGATTGAATTGCTCCACAGCGCGCTGTTCGGCACGTATTCGCAGATGCCGTCCGGCTTCGTGAGGCGCGTGGTGAAGAGGTTCACTTCCTCGACGGTGCCCGCAACGGTGCCTGCGCCGCCGTCGATATAGTCGCCTACCTTGAACGGCCGCAGCAGCAACAGCATGATCCCCGCCGCGATGTTCTGCAGCGTGCCTTGCAGCGCGAGACCGATGGCGAGACCCGCCGCGCCGAGCACCGCGACGATGCTGGCGGTCTGGATGCCGATTTGCGAGAGCGCGCCGATCACGGCGACGAGGCGCACGCCCCACACGGCCGTGTCGCGCACGATGGGGCGCAGCGTCGGGTCGATGGCGCCGCCGCGTCGCGCGATCCAGTTGGCTACGCGCCGGGAGAACCACCAGCCGAACCAGATGATCGCGAAGGCCGCGCACAAGCGCAGCGCGAGCGCGGAGAGCGCGTCCCACAGGAAGCCCCAGTTGGCCGGGTGCAGGTGTTCGAGGAGGGGTTGCATGGCGAATCAGTCCTTGTCTTCGGAGCCTTGGAACTGGCTCCGTTGCGAAAGGACGTATTGTACGAGCCGCGTTTCGCTTGCGGCGCGTGTGCGGCGCGCCGGAGCGTTTTTGCGCGTGCCGCGTCAGCCTTTGGGCGGCGTATCCGCGCCCGGCCCGAGCGTGCGCTGCATGAGCGCCGTGTCGCGCCACTGGCCGTGCTTGAAGCCTACGCCGCGCAGCGTGCCGGTCAGTTCGAACCCGAGGCGCTCGTGCAGTTTGAGCGAGCCGCCGCGCGGGTCGGCGACCACGGCGATCATTTGCCGCCACGGGCCTGCCTCGCAGCGTTCGATCAGCGCGTTAAGCAACGTGTGGCCGAGTCCGCGGCCGCGAAACGCTTCGTCAATATAGATCGAGTCTTCAACGGTGAAGCGGTACGCCGGGCGCGGCCGGTAGGGCGTGGCGTAGCAGTAGCCCGCCACGCGGCCGCCGATCTCGGCGACGAGCCAGGGCAGGCCGTGTTCGCGCACGGCGGCGTGGCGGCGCAGGAGTTCGTCGAGCGCAGGCGGGGTCTCCTCGAACGAGGCCGTGCCGTGCAGCACGTGGTGCGCATAGATCGCGGCGATGGCGGGAAAGTCGTCGGCGGTGGCGTCGCGCACGTACGCGTCGGTGTGTGGGGTCATCGGTTGGAGCGGGGCGCGAAGGCACAGCGGAAGGAGGTTTGCATCCCTCACTATGCCTCGCGCGCGGGCGCTTTTGAAGCGCGCCAAAAATGCATGGCTTAGACGCGCTGCGTGCGGGTGCGATTCGCGACCGTGGATGCGCCCGTTGCGCGCCCGAAGCGCCGCGCCCCGGCCACGCACGCGATCACCACGGCAGTGACGGCGATCATCGCCGGCGGGACGGTTTCGTGCAGCAGTAGCGCCGCGAGCACGAAGCCGAAGAACGGCTGCAGCAACTGCAATTGCCCCACGCCCGCAATGCCGCCGAGCGCGAGCCCGCGATACCAGAACACGAAGCCGATCAGCATGCTGAAGAGCGACACATAGGCGAACCCCCACCACGAAGCCGCGCCGACGGCGGCGAACGACGCGGGGCGCAGCCACCACGCGAGCGGCGCCATCACGGGCAGCGAAATCGCGAGCGCCCAGCAGATCACCTGCCAGCCGCCAAGGCGCCGCGAAAGCCGCGCGCCTTCCGCGTAGCCGAGCCCGCACACGACGATGGCGGCGAGCATGAGCGCGTCGCCGAGCGGCGAGGCGTCGATGCCGTGGCGCAGCGCGAACGCCACCACGGCGGCGCTGCCCGCCGCTGAAAAGACCCAGAAGGCCGGCTGCGGACGCTCGCCCGCGCGCAGCACGCCGAACACGGCGGTGGCGAGCGGCAGCAAGCCGACGAACACAATCGCGTGCGCCGAACTCACGTGCTGGAGCGCGAGCGCGGTGAGGAGCGGAAAGCCCACCACCACACCGAGCGCGACGATGACGAGCGGCCAGATTTCGTTGCGCGCCGGCCGCGCCGCGCGCAGCGACAGAAGCAGCAACACGCCGAGCACGCCCGCGATGGTCGCGCGCGCGCCCGTGAGGAACACGGGGTCGAGGCCGAGCACGGCGAGTCGCGTGGCGGGCAGCGAGCCGCTGAAGATGAGGACGCCTGCGAGGCCGCAGAGCCAGCCATCGGTGGTGGGATCGAGCGTTTTGCGCATGGGCAATGGCCAACGGGAAAGCATCGGTGATCGATCCAGCGATGATGCGCGCCGAGCCGCGCGGAGGTAAGCTACAGATCAGTACAATTTCTTCAAACTGTATTGAACACGGAGCAGTACAGATGAAAGACAGAGCGAGAACGGAAGGCTTGCCCATGACGCGCGTCGAGCAGGTGATGCAGGCGCTGCGCGAGCGTATTGCCGCGCGCTCGCTGGCCGCGGGCGCGCGCGTGCCGTCCATTCGCGCGATGAGCGAGCAGCTTGGCGTGTCGAATTCCACGGTGGTGGAGGCCTATGAGCGCCTCGTCGCCGAAGGCGTGCTGGTCGCACGGCGCGGGGCGGGTTTCTTCGTGGCCGGTCACGCGCCGCCGCTCGCGCTTGCCGCGCTCGGGCCGCAGCTCGACCGCGAGATCGATCCGCTCTGGCTCACGCGCCAGTCGCTGCAGACCGAGGCGGGTGCGCTGCGGCCCGGCTGCGGCTGGCTGCCCGCTTCGTGGCTGCCGGAGGACGCCGTGCGGCGCGCGCTGCGCGCCATCGCACGCGATCCGCGCGCGCCGCTCACGGATTACGCTTCGCCGCTCGGCCTGCCCGCGCTGCGCCAGCAACTCGCCTGGCGGCTCGGTCAGCATGGCGTGGAGGCCGCCCCCGAGCAGATCGTGCTGACCGACGGCGGCACTCAGGCGCTCGACCTGCTGTGCCGCTTTCTGCTCGAGCCTGGCGACACCGTGCTCGTGGACGACCCGTGCTATTTCAATTTCCAGGCGCTGCTGCGCGCGCACCGCGTGCGCGTGGTCGGCGTGCCGCACACGCCAACGGGTCCGGATCTCGCCGCGTTCGAGCGCGCGCTGGCCGAATCGCGCCCTCGCCTTTACGTGACGAACTCGGCGGTCCACAACCCCACCGGCGCGACGCTCGCGCCTGCCGTCGCGCATCGCCTGCTCAAGCTCGCGGAGGAACATGACCTCCTGATCGTCGAGGACGACATCTTCGCCGACTTCGAAATCGAACCCGCGCCGCGCCTAGCGGCTTTCGACGGCCTCGCGCGCGTGGTCACCATTGGTAGTTTCTCGAAGACGATGTCGGCGGCGGCGCGCTGCGGTTTCATCGCGGCGCGCACGGACTGGATCGAACCGCTCGTGGATCTCAAGCTCGCGGTCTCGTTCGGCAACGGGGAGATGGTGGCCGAACTCGTGCACCGCCTGCTCGTGGACGGCACGTATCGGCGGCATCTGGACGGCCTGCGCGCGAAGCTCGCCGACGCGATGGGCGACACGCTGCGCCGTCTTTCAGCGCTCGGCCTCACCGCGTGGACGCGGCCGCAGGCCGGACTATTCGTGTGGGCGCAATTGCCGGATGGGCTCGACGCCGCGCAGATCGCGCGCGAGGCGCTGGTGGAAGGCGTGGTGCTCGCGCCGGGCAACGTGTTCAGCGTGTCGCGCAGCGCGGGCGATTTTCTGCGTTTCAATGTTTCGCAGTGCAATCGTCCGAAGGTCTACGAAACGTTGCAGCGTGCGATGGAACGCGTGGCGCAGCCCGTTTGAGCAACGGCGTGCGCCACGCCCGGGTCACGGCTCGTGGCGCAAATACCCTTCCTTGGCCGGATCGCGCATGCGCCACGACACGATGAGCGCAACCGCGCAGATCGCCGTGACGTACCAGTAGAACGTGGTCTCGCTGCCAACGGACTTGAACCACAGCGCGACATATTCGGCCGAGCCGCCGAAGATCGCATTCGCCACCGCATACGACAGGCCCACGCCCATGGCGCGCACTTCGGGCGGGAACATTTCGGCCTTGATGAGGCCGCTGATCGACGTATAGAAACTGACGATGGCGAGCGCGACGATGATGAGCACGAATGCGGCCACCGGGCTCGACACGTCCTTGAGCGCGTGCATGATCGGCACCGTGCCGAGCACCGAAAGCGAGCCGAAGAGGATCATCGACGTGCGGCGGCCGATCTTGTCGGAAAGCGCGCCGAACAGCGGCTGCATCAGCATGTAGACGAAGAGCGCGCAGGTCATCACGTTGCTGGCGGTCTTCGCGTGCATGCCGGCCGTGTTCACGAGGTACTTTTGCATGTAGGTCGTGAACGTATAGAAGATCAGCGAGCCGCCTGCCGTGAAGCCCACCACCGTGAAGAACGCGCCCTTGTGCTGCCACACGCCGCGAATCGTGCCCGCGTCGCGCTTGTGGCGCGATTCGCTCGTCGAGGTTTCGTCGAGCGACTTGCGCAGATAGAGCGAGATCAGCGCCGCGGCCGCGCCGACCACGAACGGAATGCGCCAGCCCCAGGCCTTCAGTTCTTCCGTGGAGAGCGTCTGCTGCAGGATCACGAGCACGAGCAGCGCGCAGAGCTGGCCGCCAATTAGCGTGACGTACTGGAACGACGCGAAGAAGCCGCGCCGGCCCTTGAGCGCGACCTCGCTCATGTAGGTCGCGCTCGTGCCGTACTCGCCGCCCACCGAAAGCCCCTGGAAGAGGCGCGCGAGCAGCAGCAGGAACGGGGCGAACGCGCCGATCTGCGCATAGGTGGGCAGCATGGCGATTACGAGCGAGCCGCCGCACATCATGAGCACGGAGATCATCATCGCATTGCGGCGGCCGTGGCGGTCGGCGATGCGGCCGAACAGCCAGCCGCCGATCGGGCGCATGAGGAAGCCCGCGGCGAATACGCCGGCGGTGTTCAAAAGCTGCGTGGTGGTGTTGCCGCTCGGGAAGAAAGCGGGCGCGAAATACAGCGCGCAGAACGAGTAAATGTAGAAGTCGAACCACTCGACGAGATTGCCCGACGAGGCGCCGACGATGGCGAGTACGCGTCGCCTCGTGTCCTGCGCGGATAGCGTGGTTGGGTCGTTCTGGACGTCCATGGGCGGGTCTTCTCCTGGGTTGTGTGTTTTATGGCGAGCGACCGTCATGCAGCCGTCGCGAGAGTTCGAACGCGCGCCGCCGGGTCCCGGCGCGCGGTGCCCGCGATTTTAGCTAACTGTAATTAAATGTGTGGAAAATGTAATGCTGATGCGAGCGGGCCCCATTAGACCGATGGGATGCCGGCTCGCGGGCAAAAAAATGCCAGCGGGAATCCGCTGGCTGGAGGGGAAAAAGCGGCGAAGCGCGCTCAATGCTGCTTGCGCAGCGGCACGTCGCGCAGCAGCAACGACAGCGCGAACGAGAACACCACCACGATCGCAGCCGAGAGGTAAACCGTGTGTAGCGCGCCCGCGAACGCATCGAGATACTGCGCGTGCAGCGCGGGCGGCAAATGGTGGATCACGTCGGGCGTGAGCGGCTGCGGCAGTTGCACGTCGGGCGTCAGCACCTTTTCGAGCCGCGCGTGCAGCCCATGCGAAAACACGGCGCCGAACGCCGCCACGCCCACCGAGCCGCCAATCGAGCGGAACAGCGTTGCGCCCGACGTCGCCACGCCCATGTGGCGAAACTCCACGGCGTTTTGCACAGCAAGAATCAGCACCTGCATCACCATGCCCAGGCCGCAGCCGAGCAGCCCCATGTAGAGATACATGCGGTGAATGGGCGTGTCGAGCTGCAAGCGCGCGAGCAGGATCATTGCCGCGGCCACGAGCGCCGTGCCCGCAATGGGGAAGATGCGGTACTTGCCGATCTTGCTGATGATGCGCCCGGTGATGATCGACATCACGAGCACGCCGCCCATCATGGGCAGCATCTGCATGCCGGCCTGCGAGGGCGTGGAGCCCTTCACGACCTGCAGATAGAGCGGCAGGAACGTGACCGAGCCGAACAGCGACACGCCCACGATGAAGCCGATCAGGCTCGCGAGCACGAAGGTGCGCTGGCGAAAAAGTTCGAGCGGGATGATGGGCTCGGGCGCATGCTTTTCCTCGTGGATGAAGCCCGCCACGGCTACGAGGCCGAGCAGCAGCGTGAGCCAGAGCGTGGGCGACGTCCACGGCAGCAGCGAGCCGCCCTCGCTCGTGAAGAGAATCAGGCAGGTGAGGGCGGCGGCGAGCCATGCCGCGCCCATGTAGTCGATCACGTGCTTCACGTGCGCGGCGCGCGGCTTGAACACGGCGGCGATCACCACGAGTGCGAGCGCGCCGAGCGGCAGGTTGATGTAGAAGATCCAGCGCCACGACAGATGCTCGACGAGAAAGCCGCCGAGCAGCGGCCCGATCACGGTGGCGATGCCGAACACGCCGCCGAACATGCCCTGATACTTGCCGCGCTGCGCGGGCGGGATGACGTCGCCGATGGCGGCCATCGTCACGACCATGAGGCCGCCGCCGCCAATGCCCTGAAGCGCGCGCAGCACGATGAGCTGCTCCATGTTCTGCGCCACGCCGCACAGCGCCGAGCCGATCAGGAAGATCACGATGGCGGCCTGCAGCACGATCTTGCGGCCGAACAGGTCGCCGAACTTGCCATACAGCGGCACGACGATCGTCGAAGTGAGCAGGTAGGCCGTGACGACCCACGAGAGCCGGTCGAGCCCGCCCAGCTCGCCCACGATGGTGGGCAGCGCCGTCGAGACGATGGTCTGGTCGAGCGCCGCGAGCAGCATGACGAGCAGGAGCGCCGGAAACAGCAGCCGGATGGGTGGATGGCCGCCCCGCGGATGGCCGCCGGCATCGGCAGCAGCCGGGCCCGACGCCGTCGCCGCGGCTTTTGCGCTGGCGCTGGCTCCCGCCGTGGCGGGCGCAGGGTGTTTCGTGCTGGGTTCCATCGTCGTGTCCATCTATCTTGAATTTAATTAATTCGGAGGTTAATATTAGGACAATTATTCCAGTTGGTCAAAATTCAATTCGTTACCGAGTTGCTAACCGATAGAACGCCTATGAAAGCGCCAGAACACACCCTCGACAGCGCAGGCGGCGCGCCAGGCCGGCCCGCCGCGCGCCGCCCCGGCCGGCCGAGCGGCGGCGTGGGCGGGGCGGAGCAGCGCGCGCGTTTGATCGACGCCGCGCTCGTACTGTTCGCGCGCCAGGGCATTCTCGACACGTCGCTTGCCGCCATTGCCCGCGAGGCCGGCGTCACGCCCGCGATGGTTCACTACTATTTCAAGACGCGCGACCAACTGATCGACGTGCTGATCGACGAGCGTTTCGTGCCGCTGCGCGAAGCGCTCGGTGACATCTTCGCGGAGCATCCCGACGATCCTGTGAAGGCGCTCACCGCGCTGGCGCAGCGCTTCGTGGCGGTGGGGCAGCGCAATCCGTGGTTTCCGCCGCTGTGGGTGCGCGACGTCATCAGCGAGGGCGGCGTGCTGCGCCAGCGCATGCTCGAGCGCCTGGGCCGTGAGAACCAGGAAAAGGCCCACACGGCGATTGCGCGCTGGCAGCGCGAGGGCCGGCTCAACGCGGCGCTGGAGCCTTCGCTGCTGTTCCAGTCGCTGATGGGCCTCACGCTGCTGCCGCTCGCGACCAGCCAGATATGGCGCGGCGACGCGGCGCAGCCCCATGTTGGCGTCGAGACGATCGCGCGCCATGCGGTCGCGCTCATCACGCAAGGCGTGGGACCGGCCCGCGTAGACAGCCCCGCCGATACGCGCGTTGATACGGGCATTGATACGGATTAATCGCCGCCGCGCGCCGTGGTACGCTCCGTGACCTTTGCGGCACGGCTCGTGCGCTGCGCCGCGCGAATGTTTCCCGGTCGAGGTCCGGTCTGCCTTCTTCTTCCGTTTCTTCCCGCGCTTCTTCCAGGCAAGCGCCCGCCATCGTCTGGTTTCGCGATGATCTCCGGCTTGCCGATCAGCCAGCGCTCGCGCAGGCCGCGGCGAGCGGCCTGCCGCTGATCTGCGTCTGGATCCACGATCCGCGCGCCTCGGGCGAACGCCCGGAGGGCGGCGCGGCGCGCTGGTGGCGTCATGAGTCGCTGCGCGCGCTCGATGCCGCGCTAACCGCGCGCGGCGGCCGCCTGCTTCTCCTGCAAGGCGACGAAGTGGCAACGCTGGACGCCCTCGTCACGGAAACCGGCGCGCAAGCCGTGTACTGGAATCGCCGTTACGGCGCGGCGCAACGCGAGGTCGATCGCGCGCTCAAAACGTCGCTGCGCGAGCGCGGTGTGGAGGTCGAGAGCTTCAACGGGCAGCTCCTCAACGAGCCGTGGACGGTGCTCAATCAGTCCGGCGGGCCGTTTCGGGTGTTCAGCGCCTACTGGCGCGCTTGCCTGCGTATGGGGGACCCGCCACCGCCGCAAGGCGAGCCCGAACGGATGATTTTTCAATCGTTGCCAGCACGTCTTACCCAGCGCGCATCGAAACTCGATGCGCTCGGTCTCGCGCCACGCTCGCCCGACTGGTCGGGCGGCTTGCGCGCGGCCTGGCCAGCGGGCGAGGAAGCCGCGCTGGAGCGCCTGCGAGCGTTCCTTGCCACGGACCTCGACGCTTACGCTGGCGAGCGCGACGAGCCCGGCGACGCCGCCACGAGCCGTCTTTCCCCGTATCTCGCCGTCGGCGCCGTTTCGCCGCGTCAGGTCTGGGCGGCGCTCAAGGCGGCGCAGCACGCGCACGGCCGCGGCTCGGCGCGGCGCGCCACGAGCGCGGAGAAGTTCGCAAGCGAATTGGGCTGGCGGGAGTTCTGCCACTACCAGCGCTTTCACTACGCCGATCTGGCGACGCGCAACCTGCGTCCCGCGTTCGACGCCATGCCGTGGCGTAAGGACGCCGCTGGCCTGAAAGCGTGGCAACGCGGGCTGACCGGCTATCCGCTCGTCGACGCCGGCATGCGCGAGCTTTGGCACACGGGGTGGATGCACAACCGCGTGCGCATGGTCGTGGCGTCGTTCCTGACCAAGCACCTGTTGATCGACTGGCGCGCGGGGGAGTCGTGGTTCTGGGACACGCTCGTGGACGCCGACCCGGCCAGCAACCCGGCCAACTGGCAGTGGGTGGCGGGCTCGGGCGTGGACGCCGCGCCGTATTTCCGCATTTTCAATCCGGTGCTCCAGGGCCAGAAGTTCGACCCGCGCGGCGCCTACGTGCGGCAGTGGGTGCCGGAGTTGGCGGGCCTGCCCGATGCGCTCGTGCACCAGCCGTGGAAGGCCGGCGCGCAGCAGCTGGAAGCGGCGGGCGTGCGCCTTGGCAAGCATTACCCGGAACCTGTTGTCGAGCACGAACTGGCGCGCCAGCGTGCACTCGAAGCCTATGCGCAAACCGGCAAAGCCAAGGGCTTCGCCGCTTCGCGAGAGGGCCGGGAGCAGGGCCAAAAGCAGGGCGGCAAAGCGTGAGCGCGGCCGTCATCGGGCTGTCTTGTGTTGCGGCTATCGTGCGCGGCGCGGATGGACGCACGCTCAGCACGCCGGAACCAGACGGCATTAAGATTGCTCTATCAGGACGGCCCGCGGTGCCGTGCGCCCAGCATCACGCCGGGCTCGCAGCCTCGCGGCAATCGGCCTGACAGACAGAAAGGCATGTAAGCAAACACAATGAACGCAGTACACAAGCTCGACCGGACGACCATCGTCCTCGTCGAAGACGACCCGCACAGCCGGGCGTCACTGACTTCGCTGCTGGAGGCGGAGGGCGCGCACGTCGTGGCGGTCGAAGACGCAGAAACGGGCGTCGAAGCAGCCCTGAGCCTGCACCCCGACGCCGTGGTCTGCGATCTCGACCTGCCGGCCATGGACGGCTTCTACCTGATCCAGCGTCTGCGCGACTATGAAATTCGCGGCGATCACGCACCGACCGTCGCGGTCGCGCTCACGGGCCATACCGACGAAAGCTGGCGTTTGCGCAGTATCGGCGAAGGTTTCCAGCACTTCATGACCAAGCCGGCCCGGCCGGAGGAACTCGTGACGCTCTTGAGCGACGCAATCGACGCGCGCCAGTCGCTCTGAGGCGGCGCGCGTAGCGAGGCGGGAAACGTGCGGGTTGAGGGACTGAGGCGCCGCGACAGGCGGCGCGGCTGGCGTATTGCTCGCGATTGTCCGCGATCGTCCACGATTGCCCGCGCGCAACGGCGGGCAATAACGGTTAGCTAACGGACGAGGACTGCGCCGCTTCGGGCGCGGCAGCGGCGCCCGGCTGCGCGGGCTTGCCAGCCTGATTCGGCTGATTTGCCTGACTCTCCTGGCATTGCGCGCAGAGTCCCTTCAGCTCGATCCCGTCGCCGGCGAGCCGGTAACCCGCGGCCTCGATCTGCGCAACGAGCGCCTGGCGCAGCTTCGGCTCGTGCAGCTCGGTGACGTTGCCGCACTGCTGGCACACCACGAGAATGCCGTGCTGACACTGCGTGAGGTCGTGGCAAACGGCGAACGCGTTGATCGACTCGATGCGGTGAATCAGTCCAGCCGAAAGCAGGAAATCGAGCGCCCGGTAGACCGTGGGCGGCGCCGAACCCGGATGGATCTGGCGCATTTCGTCGAGCAGCGAATACGCCTTGGTGGCGCGTCCCGAGGCGAGCAGCAGTTCCAGCACCTTGCGGCGGATCGGCGTGAGCTTTTCGCCGCGCTCGCGGCAATAGGCCTCGGCCATCGCGAGCGCGGACTCAAGCGTTGCGCCTTGGGCGCCGTGCGAGTGGCCGTGATCGTGGTCGTGCGTCTCGCCGTGCGTGTGACTGTGCAAGGCGGAGGCGTCCGGGGACGGTTTTGCTGTCTTCATGCTTGCGATTATACGGGGCGCGCCGCCGGGCCGCCCGCGCCGTCCTGGAGTGGCCGCTCAGGTGAGCGGCAGATCGATGTACTTGCGGAAGCCCTGGCGCTGCGCAATGCGCTGATACCAGCGTTCGAGGTTCGGCAGCGGCTCGCGCTCCACACCTTCGAGCCCGAACCAGCGCCGTGCGTACGCGCCAAGCACGATGTCCGCGAGCGAGAAGCGCTCGTTTTCGAGGAAGAAGCGGCCTTGCAGGTGGTGGTCGAGCAGCCTCCACAGCGGCGTCAGCTGATCGAGATCGGCTGCGATCTTTGCGGTGTCGCGCTTCTCCGGCGGCGTGCGCACGAGCGCGAGAAACACCGGGCGCTCGGCGGGCGCGAGCGTGCTCATCGACCAGTCGAGCCAGCGCTCGATCGAGGCGCGCACCTTCGGGTCGGTCGGGTAGAGCAGGCTCGAGGGACCGTACTCCATCGCCAGATAGCGCAGGATCGCGTTCGACTCCCACAGCAGGAAATTGCCGTCCGAGATCGTCGGGATCTTGCCGTTGGGATTCATGGCGAGATAGGAAGGCTCGTTGAGATGCCCGAACGGGCCGCCCGCGTCGATGCGCTGGAACGGCAGGACGAGTTCATCGCAACACCACAGGACTTTCTGGACATTCACCGAATTGGCGCGTCCCCAGATCGTGATCATCTGGCGCGTACTCCTTGCAAGGGGAAAAGGGGTCAAGCCTGGCGCAGGCCGCCACGATACACGATTCTCGCGCAGTTTTTTGCGCCGCCATGCATTTCGTAGAATAGGCGCTGCGCAGCGCCTCGCGTTCCCCCGCCGCGCCCGATTCGTGCGGCACCGCTCCCTCGATTTCCCGCGCGGTCGCGCCGCCGCGCACCCAGCGTACGCCCGAGACCCGCTTATGGCCCGCATTGTCCCCGACGACTGGCAGCATCTCGAAGCCACCGGCGCCGCCGCGCGCGAGCGCGAAACGCTCGCCGCGCTCGCACGCGGTTTGCCCAACGGCTACACCGTCTATCACGGCGTGCACTGGACGCGTCTTTCCGAAGGCTTTTCGGTCTTCGGCGAGGCCGATTTCGTGATCGTGAGTCCGGCCGGCCGCGTGATGATCGTCGAGCAGAAAACGGGCTTTCTGCGCGAAACGCCGGGCGGGCTCGTCAAGGCCTACATGCAGACCGAGCGCAACGTGGCGATCGCGCTCGCGCGCACCGTCGAAGGGCTGCACCGGCGCTTCACCGCAACGTTCGGCGCCGGCACCTACGTGCTCGAAGAGCTGTTCTACTGCCCTGACCACGTGGTGCGCGAGCCGGCGATCGCGGGGGTGAATCCCGCGCGCATCGTCGACGCCACGCGCAAGACGCAGCTCGCCGCCATCGTGCTGGAAGCCATGCCCGCCGACGAGCCGCGCCTGCCGTGCGCCGCGAAAATCCATCACTTTCTCGCCGACGAACTGTCGCTCACGCCCGACACCAGCGCACTGGTCGGCGCGGCGGACACGCTCGTCACGCGGCTCGCGGGCGGCCTCGCCACGTGGGCGCGCCGGCTCGAGTTCGCGCCGTTCCGGCTGCGTGTAATCGGCACAGCGGGCTCGGGCAAGACGCAACTGGCCGTGCAGGTCATGAAGGACGCCGTGGCGCGCGGTGCGCGCACGCTGTACGTGTGCTTCAACCGGCCGCTCGCGGATCACATCGCGCAACTCGCGCCGCCCGAAGCGAAGGTGGCGACCTATCACCAGCTGTGCGACTGGGTCGCGCGCGACGGCGGCCACGTGCCCGATTTCGACAGCCCCGGCGCATTCGACGAGCTCGTGCGGCGCTCCGGCGAGATGCCGATAGCCGGGCGCTGGCAGTTCGACGTGCTGATCGTCGACGAGGGGCAGGATTTTCAGCAACCGTGGGTCGGTGCGCTCGAGCGTCTGTTGCGGCCAGACGCTGCGTGGTGGTGGCTCGAAGATCCGCTGCAGAACCTGTACGTGCGCGAGCCGCTCGCGCTGGCGGGCTGGACCGTGCTGCGCGAGAACACGAACTACCGCAGCCCGCGCGACATCCTCGCGTTCCTGCGCGACGTGGCCGGACCGACTGTGCCCGCCATCGCGCAGCTTGCCGCGGGCAGTCCGTTCGATGGCTCCGATGTGACAGTGGCGAGCTGGGACGAGCGCGAAGCCGAACCTGGCGCCGAGCCCGGCGTGGTTCTGGCGACCAAACGCGCGATCACGCAGGCGCTCTCGCTCGGCTTTCGCAAGCAGGACATCGTTGTGCTGTCTTATCGCGGGCGCGAGCATTCGCTTTTCACGGCGCTCGACCAGCTCGGCCCGCACCGGCTGCGCAGCTTCACGGGCCAGTACGACCTGTTCGGCAATCCGCAGTACCGCGAAGGCGACGTGCTGCTCGATTCGATCTACCGCTTCAAGGGGCAGTCCGCACCGTGCGTGATCCTGACCGAGGTGGATTTCGAGGCATTCGACGAGCGCGCCGCGCGCAAGCTCTTCGTTGGCGCGACGCGCGCGGCCATGAAGCTCATCGTGGTGGCGTCGCCGCGCGCCGCGCGCTTCATCGAGGGCCAGCGCGGCGGCGCGTGACGGCGTTCTCGCTCAGCTCCAGGCCGAGGCGCCGATCAGCGTGCCCGTGCGCGCGTGGGCGTTCCACCAGATCACGCGCAACAGCGGCGCACTCTGGGCGATCAGGATGGCCTGGACCGGATCGCTCTCGATGAAGTGCGTGACGCCGCTGCGAATGGCCGCGGCGGCCTTGTGCGCCGCCACGGCTGCGGCCGTGTCGTCATGCTCGTCCGGCCGGCGCATGATCAGTTCGAGGTGCCCGAAGCCGTGACGCTCGAGCCAGGCGAGTGTGCGCTCGCGGTCGATCTCGGGACGCCCCGTGATGATCGCGCGCGCGCGCTTCAGGTCGATGCCGGGCAGGCGCTCGAACGGCACCAGTTCATCGCGCTCGGCGAGCGCGGCGACGAGGTCTTCGTCGTAGCGCGCAACCGGAATGTCGGGGAGCAGGACGCCGTCGAGATCGATCGCGTAGACGGCGTACTCGTGGTCGTCGGCCATGCGCGTGCCCTCGCCGTCGCCGTCGCGAATCCAGTCGGCGCGGTAGCGGTCGGTGTAGGCCTGGCGCTCCCACGGGAAGAGCGCGAAATAGCCGCTTGCATCGATCGAATAATCGGGGCGCAAGCGGCTGAGGTCGTCATAGGCGCCGGTGAGCGTGCGCACGACGAGCCCGTGCTCGCTCAGAAACGCGATGCAGTCCACGAGCGTATGGCCGCGCCCCGCGATGTCCTCGCACAGCAGCACTTTCGCGCCCGGCTCGGGCAGCGGCAACGTGGAGTCCCAGCGCACTTCGCGCGTGGCGCGGTCATAGCGCAGGAACGCGACACCCGCGCCCGTTGCGTGCGAAACCATCAGCGCGAGCGGCGCGCCGCCGCGCAAAATGCCGACCACGAGGTCGAATTCCTCATCGATCAGCGCCGGTTGCAGCGACTCGACCCAGTGATCGAGCTGTTCGTAGGTGAGCGGAACGACAGGTTTATCCATGGGTTGAAATGAGTGACGAAGCGCGTGCCAGGCAAATGTGCGGCAAATGCACAACGCGCGTTTCCGATAGCGGCGTGCGAGAAAAAGACGGCTATTGTCAGCGCAATGTTTGACGATATTATGCCTATGCTCACCAGCGCCTGCTGGCCTGGCGGGTGGAGGAAGCGGGAAGCCGCGGGAAATGGCGGGACCAGCAGCAGAAAAACGCGGCGCAGCGCCGCGCAAAGACACACGACAACGACGCGAATCATCGCGCGAAAGGGCTCGGGCAAGATGTGGCATGGGATGGGATGGCCAGGCTGGCGGCGCTGGGCCGCCGTGGCGGGGTTCGCGCTCGCGGGCGCTCTGTTGCCGTTCGTGCAGTTTGCACATGCGGCGCAGGCGGCGGGTTCTGCGGGTTCTGCGGGTTCGCTCTCGCTCGACGTGGACGGCGAGGTGCGCGTGACCAACAACGCGGCCCACACGGCGTATCACTTTACTGAGGCGCAGCTGCTTGCGCTGCCCGCGCATTCGATCACGACGGCCACGACCTGGACTCCGCGCTCGACCTTCACGGGCCCGCTGCTCTCGGACGTGCTCAAAACGGTGGGCGCCTACGGCAGCCAGATCGAGATCCACACGCTCGACGACTACACCTGCGTGGTGCCCGTGGCCGACGCCGCGCGCTATGGCGTGGTGGTGGCCTACGAGATGAACGGCCAGCGCCTGAAGGTGAGCAATTTCGGCCCGTTGTTCCTGATTTATCCACGCGACCAGCATCCGCTCGAGCTGGATGGCGCGGCCGGCGACGCGAAGTTCGCGTGGCAGATCAAGTCAATGACGATCAAGCGGTGACTGGCGGCTGATGCGACGACCCTTGCGACGCCTGCTGCAGGCGATCATCTGGATGGCGGCGCTGGCGCCGCCCGTGGTGGCGGTCGGCTATCTGCTTTATGCGAATCTGCTCAACCCGCAGGTCGTGCAGCGCATCACGGGCAATTACGACGGCCTGTACTGGGACGCCGCGCAGCTGCAGATTGCCTACGCGCGCTTCGAGAGCCAGTTGCTGATGTTCGCGGACGGCATCGACCGCGATCTCGACAAGGTGCGGCTGCGCTATGAAGTGCTGCAGTCGAAGCTCAACGTGATGAAGGGCTCGACGCTGTCGCTCGACTCCACGCCGGGTTTGAAGCGGCGCCAGGACGCCGATCTCGCCATTCTGGCCGCGACCATTTCCCCGTTCGAAGCCGAAATCGCGACGCTCTCGGACAACCCCGAACGCGCGGTGCCGATGCTCAAGGCGCTCGACCTGCACTGGACCCAGGTGACCGACCTGGCGCTGAACCGGCGTTTCGCCGACGTGACCGAGCGCGAGGCGATCCGGCACGATTTCATCGCCAAGCGGCGCGAACTGTTTGCGTCGGGGCTCGTGCTGCTCGTGCTTTCGGCGGCGGCGGGCGTGCTGCTCGTGATGAACGGCTACCGGCGCACCCGGCTCCTCGACCAGCAGCGCGCGGCGCTCGAAGCCGAGCACCAGGCGAGCCGCGCCGCGCGCGAGGCGAGCATGGCGAAGGACGCCTTCCTTGGCATGATCAGCCACGAACTGCGCACGCCGCTGCACGCAATCGTCTCGTCGATCGAACTGCTCGGCTTCAACTCGCATTCGGAAGCGGACCGCAAGGTGATCCATCGCCTCGAAACCGCCGCACGCCAGCTCGAAGCGCAGATGAAGGATCTCACCGACTACGCGCGCCTTGGCGCGGGCAAGCTCGAATTGCGTCAGGAAGAGTTCGAGCCGCGCGAACTGCTGCAGTCGATCGTCGACGAAAACGAGCAGGCCGCGCGCTCGCGCGGGCTCGCGTTCGAGCATGCGTGGGTGGGACCGCAGCGGCGCGTGGTGGCCGACCCGCACCGCATCCGCCAGATCGCCGGCAACCTCGTCACGAACGCGATCCGCTACACGGAGCGCGGCAAGGTGCGGCTCGAATTCTGGCTGCAGGCGCCCGCGCGGGCCGCGCGGCCTTTGAATGGCGAGGAAGGAGCCGTGCGGCCGGCAGGCGGCGACACGCTCGTGATCGTCGTTGGCGACACGGGGCCGGGTGTGGCGGCGGACCAGATACCGCTCATCTTCAAGGAGTTCACGCAGCTCGACACGTCGCGCTCGCGGCGCTACGAGGGCGCGGGCATGGGCCTCGCGATCGTGCGGGGCCTCGTCGAGCTGTTCGGCGGCACGATCGAGACGCAAAGCCGCGTGGGTAAAGGCACGACCTTCACCGTGCGCATTCCCGTCACGCCGGTCGAGCCGCCGGCGCCCGCGGCCGTGGCCGAAGCGGCGCTGCCTGTGCGGGCGCTGCCGCAGGTGCTCGTCGTGGACGACAACCCGCTCGTGCGCGATTCGCTGTGCGAGATGGTGGCGCATATGGGCTACCGCGCGCTCGCGGCCGGCGATGCCGACAGCGCGCTTGGGCTGCTCGCCCACGAGGCGTGCGATGTCGTGCTGCTCGATCTGCATATGCCGGGGCGCGACGGGTACGATTTCGTCGCGGGGCTTCTAACCGCGCAGGATGTGCTCGGGCAGCCGCGCGTGATCGCGGTGAGCGCCGATGTGGCGGGGCTCGCGGCGATTGGGGATCATGCTGGCGCCTCGGGCGGCGAGGGCGCGCCGTTTTTCGACCGGCTCACGAAGCCGGTGCATTACGAGGTGCTGCGTGCGGCGTTGCAGCGGGCGCTGAGTGTGCCTCGGGCCGCGGCTTGAATTGTGCCTCTTGCCGCTTTGGGCTTTCCTTGTGGTCGTGTCGGTATGCCAGCGTTGCCCCTGTGCGGGGCGGCACCTACTTTTCTTTGCAGCGGCAAAGAAAAGTAGGCAAAAGAAAGCCGCTCAAACCGCCAGCGCCTGCCACAGTTCACATCGCGCCACCACACTTGAATGGCTCCGGAGCGTCTGTCATCTCGCACCACCGAACTGAGTGACAAGGCGCTCATT
>NZ_CAJMYW010000030.1:0-59073 GCF_905220165.1 Paraburkholderia sp. J10-1
GGCATCGACCGGTTGAATCCGCCGTTCGTTAAGGACATTCGAGTGTCCATTTCAATGTGATGACCACCGGCAGTAGTTGGCCGAAGCTTGCCCGACGCAGTCGGCCCGAGGCAAGCCTTGCGCCTGGTGTTGTCCTGCCTGGATCAAGCGCGCCGCAGCCGCAGTTTAACCACACAATCTTTCTACTTTCGACCCTGTCGTTGAGAACGATCTCCGATCGGAGAAAGAGGCTGTTTCTTTCGGGAACGGTGCATATCACGTTACCTATCTCGAGGTCGCGCGGCGCAAATATCTTCCGATCAACCGCGATGTCGCATTCTCCGCCGAGACTGCGCGCGTAGTCGATGAGTTGCCCCTGTGGCGTTCCTGCCGGAAAGCGCATCGTGAGAGCCTTCGAGACCTTCGCGATGAATTCTTCGCTGTCGCCATGGAAGTTGGTCTGGTCTGGTCCGGAAAGCGTTTTTGATGCAATGGCTTCCTGGTGATTGATAACGCATCCGCTGAAGCAAAGCAAAGTTATCGAGACAGGCACAATGAGCTTCCCCTGCCGTCGGAGTTCTCTGAACACAGCGAGACCTTTTATCGAATTGAATTCGTTTGTGAAGGGGGCAAAGCGTTCATGTGGATTCAGTGGTGCCTGAGGAAGGGCAACAAGTGCGCCGGAGTATAGCGCTATCCCGAGCATTGTCGGACTCGCCGCGTATGCCGTCAAAGTCTGTCGTTTGCCTTCGGCGAATCGGGAGGCAGGTTTCGGGCGGAAACGGACTGCGAGCTGGCCAGATTTCCGAGATGCGTAGAGGCCGGACTGGGTCATACTTGCCGTTTCCTTCAAATATCACCGTGACCGGTCCTCTGATCCTGACGGGTGCCAGCTGTCCCGGCTGCGCGAACGCCGTCGTCCTCCCGTTGGGCCGTTACCGCGCGACAACAGCAGGCCTGGAAGTACAGAACGACACCAGTCCTACGCATACGTGAAAACCGCGCCAGCATGCACCTCAAATCGGGCCTGGGTACGACGTCTGTACTTTGCCCAAGTACGACACTACTACTTTGCTCCTACATGAAAAATGTTGATAATTTAATTTATGTAAAATTTAGGACTGCGAATCGATATTAATTTTTCTCGATCTGACGAACATCGTCCTAATCTGAAGATATCCGATTTGGACTCAGGAAGGAAAATGCTCATGGGTGCGATACAGGATTGGCCAGTCGCCATCTTTGACTCCGCCGCATACATCCTGGTAGGCCAGGTAGCTCAGATGGAATTGTCTGCCGTCCCACAGCCATCGCGCATCCATCCCGCAGTCTCCCTTACCGCGAAAGTAATTCCGTATTGCGAGGTAGCCCCGTCGATTTGTGATCGCGAGTTGAGGGTTGGTATAAATCTTGATATCAGACCACTGAGGGCCAAATCCAAGCACTTTCGTCAGAGGCAAAATCAGTTGCTCCGATGAGTTCCCGTTCCGTGACGCAACGAAGAGCAGGGACCAGCCATTTTCCCATGTTTCGTCGCTTTGCCGGTAAACGCCCTGCGCGCACTGAAACGAAACCAGAACTTTTTCAGCGTTTAGGTCATCCACGTACGGCTCCTGAATTGGCTTGCATCCAGAGTCGGCCAGCACTTTTGCCTGACTAGTACGCACAATTTCACCGATCTGCCGAGCCTGTGGCTCTTTAATGGATCTAGGTACGACAACTGCCATCACATCTGGAATCGACACGCGTGGATAGCCAGGGCCCACTGGTAGCGGGCCTGGCCGGATGTATGCGGTTGGTCCGCCCACCCGGCCTTGGCGCTCGTCCATGCGAAGCAACGCGGCGACCATACCTTCCAACGGTATCGCCGGACTGCTGGATGTCCCGAAAGTAAGCGTCGAACCATTTCGCAGTCTAGCGATCAGTGCCCGGACTCCCGACTCTGATGCTACGAGAAACGACGTGATCGTGCCGCCGCCCTCGCCTCTTTCGCCAAAAGAGTTCACGGTTCCGATGCTGCTCAAACCTAGGGGCTGGTCATCGACTCTCAGGTCTTGAAACTTGAAGAGACCAACCGACACGGCCGATATCTCGACACGCCCCATGTCTTCCGCACTAGCTGATCGACTGATTTCGATTTGTGCCCTCTGGTCGGTTGTGAAACCCTTCGCATCACAGTTCAACTCGTTATCGCATGCGACCAGCCAGTTCTTGTAGCGGTCGTAGGAGGGGGCGACGCTATTGTCTGCCCGCACGAACGTCGCCGTCATGGAAAGCGCGGCACAAAGCACGACACGGACAACAGAATATTTGCTGGACATCGAGAAACTCTGTGAGTTGAATGGAAGTGTGTTCAGGCGAAATGGATTGGATTCGCTGCGGTCTATGTTTGTCTTATAGAGGAAACGATTTATTGCGCTCTGCGGTGACGTGATTCGGATTCCCATTCATTTCTCTCCCTGATCCGCCGGCGACAAATTATTAGCGCGACGCCGATACTCCCACATCGCACCACCCGCGATCAGCAGCAAAACACCCGCACCGATCAGCGTCACACGCTTGTGATGAGCGCGCAGGAAGCGCAAAACAGTGTGCTTCGTCTGCGTCAGGCGGAAATACTTCGCGGCGAGGAAATCCGGCGTGGCGCAGCGTGTGCCAAACGGGCCGCCGCCAAAATCCACATACGCGCCCCGCCCCACATACTGCTGATAGAAGTGCCGGGCGCGCGCCGTATCGTCGTTGAGGATCCACGCCGCTCCCTGACACAACACCGCCGCATAGGCCTGCGAGCGCGGCGGCAACAGGTCGGCGGCGTGCTGCACTTCATCGGCAGCGATGCCACGGTAGTGGTAACGCATGTACGGTTTGCTCTCGCTGGCCGCGTAGCGCACCTTCTCGCCATCGGTCACGAACGGGCCGCGCAACGCTGCTTGCGCGCGCGCCGCTGGATTGTCAGCGGGCTGTGGCAGATTGGCGTCCGGATCCGCGTCGGCGCCGAAAGCGTCAGTCCTGTCGCGGCCCGATCCGCCCTCGGACGAACCACCGACATCGGCATAATCGGGGTCCTGCTCGTAGCCCATCAACTCCATGCCGTTCTGCTTTGCAATCGTTGCGGCCTCGAACCACGCCTGCGCACGGGTGGTTCTGGACCAGCCGTGCTGCGCTGTGCGCAGCAGCGTGCCATAGCGTTGCGCCAGAGCGCGCAACTCACTCGGATGCACCTGCGGCTGGCCTTTGGCATCGTAGGTGACGCTCTGGTAACGCGGATCGCCATCCTGCGGGAAATACGGCAGCGCCTCATCGATACGGCCATCGCGCACGAGCCGGCGCGCGAGCAGATAGCGCAGCGTGTCGCCGGTTGTGACAGGCGCAGGCTGCGCGTTAGGGTCAGCGCCCGGCGCGGGCGGTTTCGATGTGCTCGCATGGGTATCGACGAAGGTTTTGAGTTCGTCGGTCGTCAGCACGCGCTCCGCGACATAGGCCATGTCGCCTGCGTAGTTGATGTCATAGGCGAGCGTAGCTTCGGCCTTCTGTGACGCGCTGTAAAACAGTCCCAGTGCCTCAACATATTGACCCCGCGCGAGCGTCAGCACGCCCCGCTCGCCTTCGATGAGCGACGCGCCCGCCGGCTCGACGCTCGTGTCGTTGGCGGGGAACGCCTGCGCCGCCGCCGCATAGGCCCGCAGCGCCCCGTCCGTATCGCCGTGACGCAAGGCCAGCTTCGCATGCACCCAGTTCGCGAGCGCGCTGTTCTGGCCGGTGAGCAGCTTTGAAGCCAGATCGTAGCGGCCGATGCGATACGCGAGCGCCGCGAGCTGATCCGTCCGGCCGATGTGTGTGAGTCCACGCGCGCGGATCGCCTCGACGAGCGCCGCGAGTTGCGGATTGGCTGTCGTCTTGCGACCGCCACGCGCGGCGTCGTTGTAACCCGAGGGCCCAACCGTGGTGTCCCAGCCGCCGCGGTATTCATTCGCACTCGCCGGGTCGCCGCTCTCGATGTCGCCGACGCGCGCCAGTGCGAAACTCACCAGCAGATGTTGTGCGACAGGATCGTCAATCAGCGCGCCAGCGCGTTGCGCATCGGCAAGCGCCCAGTCCGCGATGAACGTCAGCGACTCGACGCCGATGTTCGAGCCGCGCGCCGCCTGCTGCGCATAGAGCCCGATCGCGTGCTTTAGTCCGGCGGTGGGAATCGCCGTTGCGCACGGCGTCGCATTGACGAAGCTCAGCCAGTTGCAGGCATCGCCATTCTTCGCGTTGCGCAGGTCGAGCAGCGCTTCGTCGCCGTAGCTGTTGACGGCAATGCCCAGCGGATCCGGCACCCCTCGCAAGGCAAACGCACGTACCCGCGTGAACGCATCATGGGCAGCGCGCAGGGACGTCGCGCACGATGCCCCTACTCCGCATTGCAGTGCCTGTGTGCTCGCCAGCTGCGCCAGCTCGTCGGCCGCGATCAAGCCGACCTGCGCGCTCTGTGCCGGCGGCAGCGCCAGCACAGCGTCAAGGCGCGCGGCCGCGCGCCGGGTCGCCAGGGCGGGATCCGGGCAAGCGATTTTCGTCGCCGGCGTGGCATCGTCAGTCGCCGCGGGTGCCGTCGACGAGGCAGCCGATGCTGCGCTCGCCGCATCGGCAACGCACGCCTGGTCCGCCAACTTCAGATCGACCCGCGCAGCTGCTTCGAGCCGTTGCGCCTCCGGCACGCTCGCGCCCAGCGCGTAAGCCGCGTCGCCGTCGGCGGCATCCGCCATCCGCCTGAGCAACGCAATCTGCTGCACTGACAAGCCCTGCTCCAGCACCTTCGTCGTATCGATCACTCCGTTGTGACCGCCGTCTGTTCCTGGCGCGGGCAGCTTCAGTGCATTGTCGGGCGTCACGAGATGCGCGGCTTCGTAAGCGAAGGAATTCGACGGTGTGCCGAACAAGGTGGCCGTGCGGTTGTCCAGCAACTGCATCGGGAAAAACTGCCCGCACGCATAGACCAACGCGCCGCCGGCAACAAGCAGTGTGACGGCGCCGACTGCAAGCGCCGGCGTCTTAAGGTTCGACATGAAAGGTGACCTCGCTGGAAGGAACTGTGCCGCATTGCAGCCAGCCGATGTTGAGTTGATTACCCGCGCGCAGCAGGCCGGGTTGGGCGCGTCGCAGCAGCATGCCCTGCGCGTCGTAATCGAGCGCATAGCCGTTGATGCCGTCGCCCACCGTGCAGGCGCGTGCGAGGCGCACAACGCGCGGTAGCAGCAGATCGGCGTTGCCGCGCGCGACGAGCGACACGTCGTAGAGCCCGGCCTGCGTGGACGAATGCGCAATGACGTCGAGCCGCCCGGACAGCGAATCGCGCGCAAGCACCGCGCGCCACGTCGTAAGACTCCACGCACGTGTATCCGCATCGGTCGGCAACCGGAACCAGACGATGCCCGCGAGCCCACGCGGACGTTGGCTATCGAGATGTGCGACGAACGCCCGCACGACATCGGGCGAGGCGACAAGCTCATGCGCGACGCCGCCCGGATAGAGCGTGGGACGCTCACTTTCAATCGCGACGATGCGGCCATCGACGCCCCACGTTACGCGGGAACCATAAGCAGGCAGCGCCACGCGCCACGGCCGCGAGGTGCGCTGGGCGACCGCTGCGGCCCAGCGATACGCGCGCCCGGGATCGAACAGACCTTCAACGGGATTCATGACGGCGTGGAGTTGAAGTACGGCCTCATCGCTCGAGGCAAGCAGGACGTCCAGATCGGCGCTCTGGAGCCAGGTCGGCAGCGCAGTGATCGTCAGAGGGATCGCGCCATTCGTGCTGATTACTCTGCGCAACGTTTGCAGGAAACGCGCGTAATCGGCGAGGCGCGAGGTCGCGCAGTCGTAGTCGATCTCGACGCTGGCAACCGTTACGCCGTGCGCGCGCCACGCTGCGAGACGCTCGGCGATATCGGCGGCCAGCGCCGCGCCATCCCAGCGCTCGACGTGCCCATTTATGCGAAATACCGCTGTTACAGGGACGCTCAAGGCGGAGAGCACCCGCCAGTCCGGCGACACGCTCGACCACGTCTCACCCCCAGGGACGCCGTCGTATTCGGCAGCCAGGACGTGCCAGCCTTGTACAAGGCCCGTCGATTCCCGTAATGCATCGACGACAGCGGGCGTCCACTTGCGCTGCCAGAGATAGGCGTCGTTCGACAACCGCGCATGCACTTGCGGTTCCGACGCGTGCAACAGCGTAACGACGAGCCACGCAGCGAGCGTGCACGCAAGCAGTCCCACACCGACGCACGTGCGTCGCGACAGGATTCGCAGTGACTTCATCGCGTGCGGGGGGCAGGCCACGCGACGAGAGCAGCAAGCTGGATCATGGCGAGATCATTTGTTGTGAAGTAACGCGGTGAGAAGTGCCGGCGAGTCGATGGTCGTAGCGGCCCGGCTTGCCGCTGCGGAACCCTTCGGGATTGAGCGACCCGTCGCGCAGCCTGCTGATTTGCCATCGTGAATGTGCCTTCGTCACAGTCCTCGCGTAGCGATCGCTACACCGACAACCAGCCACTGTACGACGGCAATCACCACACTCCCTCGCAGCAGCCTGACCGTACCCCGCACCCGCATGTCCAGCGGGCGGCCTACCTTTGCGGCATTCGTCCAGCCAAGCGTGATCAACGCCTCGTCCAGCTCCGCCAACGACTCGTCGATCACAACGCCCTGCAGCTGTGCTGGGTCGGTCAGCACCGAGAACAGCCGCCGGTCAATGGCGATCCGCATGGCGTACCACAGGGCCGAGACTCCAGACACCGTACTGATGCTCACCAGCAGCGCGCACACCAGCGGCACCGCCTCCCAGCTCGCCGCAATCCAGCATCCCGAAGCCGCTGCGCAAAGCGCCACTGCGCTCACCCAGCACCCGGCGTCGAGTGCGCCACGTGCGGCGGCAATCAGGAACGGAAGGGACGGATCGCGGATCACGCTGCCCCCCTCGCCGCCCGGCGATCGATCCACGCCTGTAATACCGCAACGCTCCCCTCCGACCACACCGCGCACGGCTGTACGGCCCGCACAGCGGCGAACGCGTCGCGGGCATCTCGCAGGTCGCGTCGCATTGCCAGCCACGCCGCCGCGCACAATACACTGCGCCCGTAGCCGAGCGCGCAGCAGATGAGCAGGTCGTGGCCTGCCTCATGCAACTCTTCGAGCGCGGCAACCGCCTGCTGCAACTGCGAATACGACGGCACGACGAGATCAAGTTGCGGCGCGGACACATATGCGACTGACGCTTCGTCCTTCATCCATCGCGGCATCTCGGCGGTCAGATCGACGAGGCCGGTAAAGCCGTACCGCCGCAGACCACGTGAGGTCGGGGTACGGCCAATCGACACCTGTGCGTCGATCCGTACGGGCTGCGGCCGCCGAAACGTCCACACACGTGAATTGACGAATGCGCCCACGATCGTTGGTGCGAACAGCAGCAGCATGAACGGCGGGAAATGCCCCCGCGCATCCTTCTGGAACGCAGCCGGCACGCCACGCCAGTAGATCGATGCGACACATCCGAGCCCAAGCGCGCCCCAACCTGCGACGAGCGCCCAGCCGACCGAACCCGGCACGCAGGCGAGTGCGAGGCATGCGACAGCGAGTGCGGCAAGCGCATAGCGTCGCGCGAGCACACGGCTTTCTGCCGTTGACGCCCCATTGAGACCCGGTGACCGGCCACCGGCGTCGCGCAGCGGAAACAGGAACAGAGCGAGACAGCCGACCGCGGCACCGGTCGGCACATCGATTGCATGATGCTGCCAGGTTGTGAGCACCGATACGCCGATCGCCGTGAACCACAGATGCAGCACGACGCGCGCCGCCGGGTTGCGCAGATGCTTCGCGTAGACGGCCCACAGCACGACGAGCAGCCCGATGTGCAGGGACGGGGCCTGGTTATACGGCTTGTCGAAACCCATCAGCATTGTGAACAGCGCGCCCGCGACGCCACCCGCATCGGGTCGCTCAAAACCGAAACGCAGCGGCCACGCGATGAAACACACGACCGAGACCAACTGAACGGTCAGCAGACGCTTTACGTGATCGAGCAGATCGTCGCGTCGTACCCAGAAAAAGAACGACAGCGCGTACAGCAGATCGATCGACCAGTACGGCACGATTGTCCAGGGTACGAACGGAATCGCGTGCTCCCAGCCGAACGCGAACGTGGGCACCGAGGCACGTCGCGAAGCCAGCCAGTTCGCGAAGCCATAGGTCAAGAAGAACACCGCGCCCATCACTGCGAGCCAGCCGAACCGCAGCATGAGCGATGCTTCGCGCGCGCCGTCTGCGGCGTCACCGACGAAGCCACGCGCACTGCCACCGAGTTCGCTCATGCCGGGCTCACCCGCTGCGCAAGGCTGACCGTAAAAATGCCCATCGCGTCGATTCGCTGGTCAAGCTTACGGAAGCCCGCGCGCGCGACCAGCTCATCCATTTCGGCCTGCGAGCGGCGGCGCATCACCCAGCTTGCATCCCCGCGATGGTTGTTCAGCGCGCGGGCGATGAATTCGAGCTGCGGATGCCACGGCTGGCCGGTGTAGACGAGATAGCCACCGACTGGCACCGCCTGCGCAAGTCCGCGCAGCGAACGCTTGATCAGCGCGTTCTCGCCGAAGAGCTCGTAGAGGCCGGACACGATCGCAAGCGTCGGCCGGGGATCCAGTGCGGCGAGCGACGCCTCGTCGAATGCGTCGCCACGCTCGAAGCGCGCGATTGGCTCAAGGCCGCGCTGGGAAATCAGCGTCCTTCCCGCCTCGATGTTCGGCGGGCTGTAGTCGCGCAGCACGATGTCGTCCGGCGCAGCGCCATTGCGCGCAGTCGCCGACGCAATCGCGTCGAGCACATAGCGGCCATGCCCAGCCGCGATGTCGACGATCCTCACCGCGACGCCGTCGCGTTGCAACCGGCTAATAGCCACGCCAATCAGCTGCTCGAGGTGAATCTTGCGCTGACGGATGCCGACCCAACCCGGCGAATCAAGATAGGCGCGATCGATCAGTTTCCCGATCCCCAACCTTCCCTGCGGATTGTTGCGGTACACATAGTCGAGCGTCGAACCCGAATCGAAGCCGAGCTTCAGTCCGAGCGCGACACCGTCCGACAGCCAGCCGCCGGCCTTCAGCGAGGCCCGCGTCGCCGCCCAGTACGCTCGCGCGAACAGGTTCGCGGGTGGCCGCTTCAGCGCCGCGTACTCATCGTGGAAAGGGCCTCTCAGGTCGGCATCGGCGAGCGACACGCACGGGCCGGGCGCCTCGAATTCGCGCAGCACGAACGCCCGCAGCGGTACCAGCGCCTGTGCCCGGTCGCGCTCGCCGAGTGTGTCGTGGTAGAAACCCGGCAGCACGATGCGCTCCTTGCGCCCCGAACCGAGCTGCCCAAAGAAGCGATCCTGCGGGCCGCGATGGACGACCCAGTCGGCGCCCGAGATCAGCAGTTGCGTCGGCACGGTGATCGCAGCCGCATCGGCGACGATGCGTTTCGCAGTGTCATTCAGGTCGAGCAGCATGTTGACTGCGATGGGCCGCGTGATCAGCGGATCGGCGGCGTAGCTCGCGATCCGTTCGGGGTCGTGCGTGAGGAATTTCGGCTTCACGTAGCTGTTCACGTAGAACAGGCCGCGCAGCCTGTGCATCAGCCGCAGGCCAGGCCGCGCGAACGGCACGTACAGCTTGATGTGAAACGCCGGCGACGCAAGGCAGAGGCAGCGGATCGGCGGTGCGTAGTCGTGCGCCCACGTGGCCGCGAGCACCGCGCCTACGCTCTGGCCGACCACGGCCATATCCCCGATTGCGATGCCGTAAACGTCCCGAATATGCTCCACAAACGTCTGCAGATCCCGCACTGACGTGGCCACACCCGGGCTGTAGCCGCGCGCACCGGGCGAGTGGCCGTGGCCACGCGCGTCCCACGCGAAGAATGCGAAGTCAGGCAGATCGAGCTCGTCGACGAGATGCGCAACGCGTCCCGAATGCTCGTGGCCGCGATGCAGCAGCACAATCGCGCCGCGGCAGGTATCGTTCGTCGCGGGCCAGTGACGGTAGAACAGCTTTTCGCCATCGTGAGTGGTGAACTCCGCCTCGTGGGCAACACGTACGCTCATGCTCGCTCTCTCATTCCGTTGTTCGAATCAATCTCGCCTCGGTGATCATCCACCGGCTTCAGCGATTCCCGCCTGTGCACGTCGCACGGCCGTCAGGAGCGACAACACGATCAACAGACGCCACACCCACACCGCGATGACACCGACAGGCAAACCCACGCCGAGCCACAGGGCAAACGCACCGAGCGCGAGTGCCCGGTCGCTCTTGCCAAACGGGCCATCGTAGCGCCGGCTCGCGCCGGCGAGCGGGCCAATCAGCCCGGCGCATTCGACAACGATCGCGACCAGCGCGAACAGCCAGATATCGGGCGGCGGAAAACCAGGGGCGACGAGGAATGGCAGTACGAGCGCAACGTCAGACACAATGTCGCCGAGTTCATTCAGGTAGGCACCGGTCGTACTTTTCTGTCCGTGCTCCCGCGCGAGCATCCCGTCGATCGCATTGAGCGCCATCCGCAAGAATAACCAAATCGGAATTAGCAGGAAAAACCCACGTGCGATAAACCCCAGGCTCGCGAGTGCGCCGACGGCGAGTGATCCAGCGGCGGCAAACAACGTGACCTGGTTCGCGGTGACACCGCGCTCGGCGAGTGACCTTGTCAGCGGACGCAGCAGATTCTGGAATTTGGGTTTGAGTGTGTAGAGGCTCATTTCGTCTCGCACGTGCGAAATAACAGGTCTCGTCTGGCGATATCAGTCTTCTGGATTTATTCAATGGCCGTACGAAAGAAGCTACTATTATCGGCAATGCCATAGACGTCAACATCCTGGCAATACAAGATAAAGGACGTGTTTTCTGTCAAGATGCATTTTTATTGAGATGTGTTAAATATCGTCAAATTCACTGCGCTCGCGCAGAAAAGAATCGCCCGCAAAACAATCGGCTATTTCAGGCTACCGGTGTCGCGAAAATTGAATGCTGCGCGAACATGGGTCATCTCCACCCTGATTCACTTCATATGCGACGGGCCGCCTCGGCCCGCCTGTCAAACTACCACGCCTACCCATGAAACTCTGGCATGTCTGGCAACGCGACTCCCTGCTGATGATCGCGCGGGTCGTCGCTGGCGCCTATCCCGTCTGGCATCAGGCGTCGCCTTGTGCATTGCAGAAAATCTACTTCTCGAATCATACGAGCCATGTTGATACGCTCGCGATTCTCGCCGCGCTGCCGCGCGACGTGCGCGCCGTCGTGCGGCCAGTTGCCGCGCGAGACTATTGGGATAGCAGCACCCTCAAGCGGCATATAGCGCAGAAGCTGCTGAACGTCGTGCTGATCGACCGTCATCGCGAATCGGGTGGCGATCCGCTCGATCCCGTGCGCGAAGCGCTCACGCAGGGCCATTCGATCATTATCTTTCCGGAAGGCACGCGCGGTGCCGACGCGCTGCCGCAGCCGTTCAGGAGCGGTCTGTTCCATCTCGCGACCGAATTCCCGACGGTCCCGCTTGCCCCCGTCTATCTCGAAAATTTGCAGCGAATCATGCCAAAAGGCGCGATCTGGCCCGTGCCACTGATCTGCAAGGTGCACTTCGGCGCGAACGAAGCGCGCGGCGAAGAGGAAGACAAGGCATCCTTCCTCGCCCGCATGCGCGATGCGATCGTTGCGCTCGCTCCGGACCGTCAGGCCGGTTGAGTGCCGCACCCTTCCTTCTCATTCGAATCTCGATCATGCGAACACTTTTCTGGGAACTGGTCGCGGGCGTCACAGGCCTGCTAACTGTTGCGACCGTTATCGGCGCGCTCCTCGGCGCACGCAGTGGCGGCACAAATACGACCATAGTCAACCTGAACCAGCGTATCCGGGCATGGTGGGCAATGATCGCGGTGATGGCGATTGCGATTGGCCTGGGCAATACCGTGACGTACTTCGTGTTCGCACTGCTGTCTTACCTGACGCTGCGCGAATTCATCACGCTAACGCCCACAACGGCGAGCGACCACACTACCCTCTTCATTGCGTTCTTCGTCGCGATTCCCGTTCAGTACCTGCTTCTCGCGATCAACTGGTACGGCATGTACTCGATCTTCGTGCCGGTGCACTTGTTCTTCGCGATGTCGCTCGTGTCGGCGCTCACGCAGGACACCAGCGAATTCCTGAGCCGCAACGCGAAGATCAACTGGGCGCTGATGGTGTGTGTCTACGGACTGAGCTACGCGCCCGCCGTGCTGATCCTCGACATCCCCCATTACGCAGGCCGTAACGCGCTGCTGCTGTTCTATTTCCTGCTCGTCGTACAGATTAGCGACGTGCTCCAGTACGTGGTGGGAAAACTGTTCGGACGACGCAAGATCGCACCACGCCTGTCGCCTTCGAAGACAGTCGAAGGCTTCGTCGGCGGCGGCCTGCTCGCGACGCTGTGCGGCGCGGCGCTCTATCGCGTCACACCATTCACTTTTGGAGCAGCGTTCGGCATCTCCCTCGTGATCGTGATCGCGGGCTTCGTCGGCGGGCTCGTGCTGTCGGCCGTCAAACGCTCGCTGGGTACAAAGGACTGGGGCTCGATGATCGCCGGGCACGGCGGGATGCTTGACCGGGTCGATTCGATCTGCTTTGCCGCGCCGGTGTTCTTTCATCTTGTGCGATATCTGTACGTTTGATACCCAACGCATTGCACGCGCGCGCGACGGGGCGCAAGGCCTGGCATAACCCTTCGCGCTCGCCTCGAGTGAGGGCGCGCCATAGAGGCTGTACTGCGTGATAGCGGACGTGGCGTTCATCTCGCACTTGGCGCTTCCGGCGAACATGCGGCATCGACGTTCCGTAGTCGCGTGGCGCCTTCATCGCCTGTGAACGAGGCGCGCACCGCAGTCCGTAGCCGGTCGCAGGTTATATCCGGACCAACAGCCACCGCGGCGCGCTTTGAGCCGTATTCGTAGAGCAATTCGAACGCATAGGCCAACTGCCTGTTATCTTAATAGTGAGGTTAGAAATCGCATTGTCGGGTAAAACTTGAGCCTGACCGGAGGGCTGGCGACAGACCCGCACCGTTTTGCGGCGCGCCACATTTTGCGGCACGATATGCGTGTCATCGGGTCACAGTATCCCGCTTCAACTGCCCTTTCACTTTACATGACTGCCCGTTTCGAACTTGTTGCCCTCGCGCCGGCTGGCTGCGCGCCCGAGTCGCTTCCGCCGTCCGTGACGGCGCTGATCGGAGCCTGCTGGCCGGGTATGAGCCGCGCGCAGCTGGTCGATCGCGCGCGTCGTCTCTCCTTGCGAATCTCGTTGCGGCCGCGCCCGGATTTCGGCCCGGGCGGCGTGCGGCTGTATTCGCTCGTAATGGCTTGTGAGACACGCGCCGAGCTCATCGCCCACGTACGACGCCTTATACGTCGCCGCTGCGTTCGTCGCGCGAAGGCTTCCCTGCCGCCGCCGAAGGACCTACGGCAACAGGGGCTGTTCCTGTGAGGCGGAGTAGAGTCAGGTCGCGGCGTGGGAGCGGAATAAAAACGGGAGGCTGCCGCCTCCCGTATGATCATTTCTCTTCTGTGTCCGGATCGAGCCCAAATTGGGTCAAAATCGTCCGGCTCCGTTCAGTGCTGAGAGTTGCCGGATCGGTCGGCTTGACTGTCATCTGGCTCCGATCAAGGGGGCCGTCGAGCTTGTAGCGCACTGCCCGATGGCCTCACGCCATGCCCTCCGTTCCGAGTGATGTCGCCTCAGCGTTGACCAAGAGAGAAACTGGCCGCTTTCAATCCGCGCGCTGACAGGCCATGATCAAACCGGGTATTTTCTTTGTGATAGTGTACGCGTGAAAAGCGCGCAAGGATCGCTGTGAGGTATTCTGCCGCGCACGCGCTCGCGAATTCCGATCCGACGCATCGCGTGGGTCCCCACCCGAATCCAAGATGCATGGGCTGCCGATTTTCGTCAAACACATCTGCATTGGTGAACACTTTTTCGTCACGGTTCGCGGCGCCAACGTGCAGATATACGTGCGCACCCTTTCGAACCAAGTAGTCACCAATTCGAGAATCATCGAGCGCTACGCGACCACTTATCTGAACGGGCGAATCGTATCTCAAGGCTTCAGCGACGAGCGAAGCGAGATTGGGGAGTAACGATTTGTCGAAGCCTCCTTCTCTGGTCGAAAGATACCATAGGCAGTTGTAGAGTAGATATGAAACACTTTCGTGAGCGGCCACGTAGAGAAGGGCTAGGTCGGCTAGTATCTCTCCGTCGTTTGAGCGCGACAAACCGCGCGCCGTCGCCAGCCAGTCTGCTAAGCGATCGATTGCTTCCATGGCGGCAAGCAGATGTTCTCTCCCGGGCCGTTTCCCGTCGAAGAAGTATGTGGCAGTCACCGCGTCCTCGGTTACATACGCTGGGACCTCTGCACTTTGTAACACGAGGAGATTGGCACACTGAGCCGCAAACGGTCGCAAAGAGGTCAGGAAAACTTCGGCCGGTTCGTCAACGGGAAGAAGGTTAATCGATTTCGAGGCCACCTCTCGGATGCGATCGAGGCCGAGATCATGCCTCGCGTGGCCGGCGACTTCCAGGAGCCGCTGACGGCGTGCCACATAAGAGGAGCCTGCTGGCAAAAAAATGGACATCGCCTGCATGACTTCGTATCCCAATTTGGCTTGCCTGCTGCCGCGAAACAGATCGGATGGCAACGACAGACTTCTGCGCCCAAACTCGTCGATGCGTCGGGCAACGTCCTTGCAAATTTCGTAGCCGACAACAACGTGTCCATCAAGATATTTATCGAAAAACACGCCTTGTCCGTCGTCGAATGAGTGTAGTGTCTCGTAATAGATCCGTGAGTCGTAGAAGCCATTCTTTAGCGCCGTCAAAATGGTTTTCTCTTGCACATTGTCTCCTCAGATTCGGATCTGGCATTCCTCATCGAACGACTCTTCAATCGTATCGAACTTTGACGCGTTACGACAAACTCCCCTTCGAAGCGCTTGCTTGTGCCTTGGGGCCGCTAGTAAGAATGTGAACTTGGTGACCGTTGGCGATAACCAAGAAACAGCCAATGTTACTGTTTATTTGGCGTTGCGCAGTCATATTGTCACTCCGCGCTGCGCTGGACTCCACGCTCGCACTGAAAAATTCTAAAAGTTCCGACAGCGCTAGCTCGAGCGAAGCCGTGAAAAATATTGGCAGGTTCAAACTGTACACCACACGTAAACGCATCAAAGAATGCCTTACCCTGCTCAGGATAGGTGTGCAGCGACACGTGAGACTCGGCGAGGAGCAAAAGAATAGTCACTCCGCTTGGCTGGAATGCATGTCGGATGATACCGAGAACTGAAACACCCTCTGTGGTAGCCGCGTCTGTCAATGCCCGTTCAAGGGACGACAGATCATTCAACACCTCGGGGTTTGTATCCGATATGTCGGCAAAGACGTGGCGACCATAAGCCAAATACGAAAGTCCGTTCATTTAAACCTCAACCCGAATCTTGCCGAGATAGGCTACTGACGCAATCAGCAAGCCGGTAATCACAAGACTGCCACCGACAGGTAAAACCAGCGTCAACAATCCGGCCAAAGCACCAGATAGTGCCTCACTCGTGTTTGCCAGTGTAGAGAACAGACTGAAATTTTTGCCAACGTTCGCGTCGGTAGATAGATTCTGAATGTTGGTCGGCAAAATGACATCGGCAAAGGCACCCACGCCGCCAAGCAAGAAACATCCTGCAAAAATTGTTGGCATAGTGACCACACACGCTGGCAGGATTGCGAGTACAAAGCCATACATGCTCCAGTAAAGCATCAGATTGCGCGTATCGAACCGCAGTATCACTCTGCTACACACAACGGCGCCGGTCAGTGCACCAAAGGCGATGGAACTCATTGCATACCCGACTATGCTGTCTGAGTAACCGTTGCCCTTCAATAACGCCGGAATCAGGATACGCAAGGCCGAGCCGATGAATAGGATGCAAAGCGCAGAGTATCCAATCGTGACGAACAATTCACGCTTTTGTAACGCGCCGCGGAAATTTTGTCCAAAGTCGCCGTATAGATTCCGGATCGTCGGTCTCTTCTGGGAGAGAGATGCGCAATCGCGCACACGTGCCGTGATGGCACGCCAGACGCATAGCGTCGACAGCAAATAGGTCGCGGCGTCGATGACCAAAACGAAGCCCGGATTGCCAATCATCGCTAGCATGACGCCCCCGAGTGCCGGGCCGACCAGTCCTCCCATTTCAATGGCCATTTGTGTTGCCCCGTTGGCAGAAGGCAGGTGCTCGGTTTTTACGATCGTCGGAATCGTTGCCTGAAAAGCCGGCTGGAACAGAGTGCGGAACGAGGTCATTGCCATTCCGATCAGACCAAGTGAAACGAGGTCGACACGATCAATAGCGAGTAGCACGCAGAATAGTCCCGTCGTTATGGCACGAGAGAGATCCGCGAATATCATCAATGCGCGACGAGGCAGTCGATCCGATAATGCGCCACCGAGCGGCCCGAGCACCAGATACGGGATGAAGCGAAAGAAATAGACGATGCCTGCGAGCGCCACGTTGTTGTGTGCGGCGTGTAACACCGTGATGACGAATACGAACTCGTGAACACCATCACCAATTTGGGACATGGCATTGCCGACCAGCAAAACCGAGAATTGTCTTTCACGACGGAGCATTCCGATCATATGTCCTCCTCCTATCCCCCTTTTTCTTGCTACGCTGCAGCTAGGGGCATGATCGGATACAGCAGTTCTCGCTTCGAGAACTTCCGCCCCGGGTCCTTGAGTTTGTCAACGACCATCCCGTTCATCAGTAGTTGGTCTGCCGTTGGCATCAGGAAGTACATGATATTGACGTACCAATACCAACCAAGCTTGGTAAGCGAAATGGACGTATCATCTTCAGTGACGAATCCTTCTGTCCGCAGCGCGTCAAATTTGGCGAGCACTTCGGGATGAACTTGGTCCCAGACGACCCGTTGCTTCTCGATCGTTCCGTGATAGGGAAGCCGGAGGACAAGTGGGCGAGCGTAGTCGAGCGACACGTCGTGCTGGCTGACCACACTGGGAAACTCGCCACTGGCGATCTTCTCCTGATAGACCTTTCGGCTATGCGTGTTCGTCGTAACGTGTCCTATAGTCGAACTGATCGCGTTCACGCCGAAACCCAAGAGGTCAAGGTCGTGGTAGCCGTATACGTGTTCGTGATAAACGAATGAATAGGCGCTGCTCACGACGCTGGTAGTTGCCGGCGTCCGAACGTAGCCGTGGCCGTTGTGCGGCATGAATCCGGCGTGTCGCATGAACTGGTCGACGAGGAGGTTCATCCCGAATTTCCGCATCGCCGAGGTCGGCGCCGCCCCCCCATCGGACAGTTTCTTGTGCAACCCAATTTGGGTAACAATGTTGTCGATCGGGTAGATATCAATGTTTGTCGTGCCGAGTGCTATGGCATCCTGGAGGTCGGCGATGAGTTCTTCTTCATCCTGACCGCTCATGCCGTACAGGATATCGAACGTCTGGTAGGGGAAAGTTTCCTTGAGCAGCGTCGCGGCATTTCGGATTTGGTCTAGCGTGGCCGTCAAGTCGAATATTTCACGCCACTTTGGTGAAAACGTCTGCAAGCCGAAGCGTGGGTGAGTAACACCAATTTCTCGCATTGCTGCTGCACGTTCGGGCGTGAGACTCTTGACCTCGACTTCGAACGAGAATTCACGCAGCTGAGAGAGATCGAAGGTCGCGCGAATCAGTTCGCCGATCTCCTTGATTTGGTCGGGGTCTAACAGACTCGGAGTACCGCCGCCGAAGAAGATCGAACTCACCGGAACGTGCTTCAGATCAACCGCCTCGGCCCTCATCCTGATCTCGGAGAGGAGCGCGTGGAAGTACTGATCGATGGTAGAACGATCTGAATATTTTCCGCGGGTAAATGGGCAGAAATTGCAAATCGTGTCACAAAACGGGATGTGAAAATAGAGCGCTCGCGATTGGACGTGTTGTTGCGCGTTATGCCACACACTAGACGATGATATCGCGGACTGTTCCTTTCCTTGGTTGGGAAAGAAAAAGTTGTAGATTGGAAACTGACGATCAAACTTGATTAGCGATGTACCTGCCAGCAGCTTCATGTCGACTCCCGTGTTCGTCAGGAAGGAGGGGCGAGTGCCCCTCCTCTTTCAACGCCGGATTTCGGCTTACCAGAGGCCCATCTTCACCGGCATGGCTTGGACGTCTTGAGTTTCGAAGTAGCTGAGTACGTCTTCCATTCTGGACTCCAAAATAACAGAGCAGGATTCCCCCTGCGAGGATGCCAGATCAATTCCGGCATTCGATACCAGACCCGCTTCACTCAAAGCGGATTCTGCGTGACCTAGCTTGACATTGCCGTGTTGTTTCGGCGTGGCAAGACGCCGCTGAATCGCGTCAATTGGCAAGCTGATTTGTCTTGATGTGCGTGAAAGGACATGATTGTTAAGCGTGATTTAACTTTAGTACTGTTGCCCGTAACTGTAAATTGAATTGCGTGATTTTAGGAGTTGTCCGAAAGATAAATCTATCGTACGTTTATAGTTTTGGATAAAAAATATGTAATGAAATTGTATGGTTATACAGATGGCATTATTTGATGCAGTCTCGTTGGCCCACCGCAGATCAGGAGACGGCCCGGTAACGTGTTCGCGCTATTTTTAGCACGCGCTAAAAATAGCGCGCGGGAGTCGCAACCGACGACATGGAATGCCTGCTTTTGCGCTGGCAGCCGCTCGTGCCTACCTGCGATGGTCTGGCAGTCGTTCACCGGATGCCTATTCGCGCGAGCAATGATTCTCAGCCTCCCGTATTCGGGATTGGTTGAAAAGGTGTCGTTCAGACGAGCGCATCGTTTCTTCCGGATAACGCCGGATTCCCCACGTGGTGAAATCTGAATTGAAAAATCTCCTGATGGGCAGCGGCAGGGGTGATAACCAGTTGGCATACTTACATTCATTATCTTGACATCGATCCGTCCTGATCTAGGCTGACTGAGCCGGGTATTCACTCACCCGGTTTTCGGCCGATGATGCCGGCTAACACTGAGTGGCGGAATCGGAAAATCAGTATCTTGATATAAATCAACATTAATGCTGGTTTGATTAATGTCCGGATGCCGCGCTGCCTGCTGTCAATATTTTCCGTGTCCATATAGTTAGGCATCCTTCTTTTCAAGAAAGAGAGGTAATCATGACACTTTCACCGTTTCTGGAAGCGAACGATCTTCTGGACAGCGCAATCGTTAGCGGACCCAACGCCCTGTTCACCCAATACGCGTCACGAGACGACCAACCCGGCGACGTCAGTCACTTTCCGCCTTCTGAGGGAGAGCGCCATGAATGATCGTGCGAGAACGCGAGCCCCGTTCAAGTCCACATCACCCCGCGCCACCGTTCCGTCGGACACCATCCAGTCGTGGGTGAAAAGTCACACGGATACCTTCAACAACTGTCTCGGTCCGCATCAGTTCCAGATTCACAGCCCGATTTCGGGATGGTTGTGCGAAGGCATGGAGGAAATCCGGCGCTACCTGAAAGCGGGGCTCCCGTGGCCCCCCCGCCCCGGTCGTGACGTTCACTTTGACCTCCCATCGATAGGAGTAGGCAATGCCATCCGGTGCACTCGCCAGTACAGGATTCCTTACGGGTCCCGGAGACAACCTTGCTGCAATCGACGTGTACAGCGGCACGGCGGGCGGGATCATCAACTCGATCCAGAGCCTCGCCGCGAAGTACGACGTCAACCTTATCGGGATGCTGCGCTCGGGCGCCGCGGCGGCGAAGCTGCTCCCACTGGTTCAGGGTGTGGCCAACGGCCAGCTTCTCATGAACCCGCAGAACGCGATCGCGCGGATCCTGTCGGCGTCGAACACGCTGGTGCAGGCCACTTCAGGCGGCTCCGTCAACAGTGCATTTTCCGCACTCTCCTCTTCGATCCAGGCAAGCATTGGCACAGCGGCCCAGATGGTCGGAAGTGTGGAGGCGAGCGTGGGCAGCGTCGTGAGCGGCATCACCAATGGCGCAATCGGTGACATCCAGAGTCTGGGCAAACTCATCAACAGTTTCTCCGGATCGTCGCCGTTCATGCTGATCGACAACCAGGCGCTCGGCGGCGTAGCTGCGGGCGTGATCAACCAGTGTGCGAGTCTTGGAGTGTCGGGTGTCTTTGAATCGATGGTTAGCCAGATCACCAGTCCGACCGTCCTTTCAGCGATCGTCAAGCAGACACTTCCGGGTCTTGTACGCACGGGCGACCTCGCGAGTCTCAGGATCCTTGCGGCCGTGGCCAGCGCAGCGGGTATCTCGTCCCTGAATCCCTCCGCGATCTCGCAGTTCGTACAGACCTACAGCCGTACAGCGTACGGCTGTATCAACCAGGCGACACCCGCGCTGGACTCGTCGACATTCACGCAAATGCTGGCCGTCTTCGATGCCGCGGCCCCCTCCTGGAATTTCTGCACCCGCGCGAGTCAGGGCGTCAATGACAGCGCTATCGATCTCTCGTCAATCGTTGGCGGCACGAGTGATTTCACGAGCGCCCTCGCGGCCGGTGTCGCAAACACCACCGACGCCGACACCCAGCTCTACGGGATCGCTGTAACCTGTTCTGCGACGGACGTGGATTCGTTGCTTAAAAGCATGTACCCCAATTCGTACATTGATCCTGCGTTGCGCACAGGCGGTATGGCTGTTGATCCGTCCCAGGTCGACACTGCATCAGGCGTGAGCGCCGCCACGAGTACGACTGCAATCCAGTTGAGCCACGTGAGCAATACCGCCACCACCCAGTCCAGCGACCCGAGCTCTGCGCAGTCAGTTCCACCGCGAGCTACAGATCAGCTTCTGGTACTCCACCGCTACATACCCCTTTTTTTCCATACATTGCCTCATGAGTTCCTGGGATCCCACCCGTGCGTACCAGCTGGCCAGTTGCTCCAGGTCTCGATTCGACATGCCCGGCTTGACAATCTCGCTTGTGTCGCAGCCACCACCGCTGTTTATGGGCTGTGCACAAACGCAGGCAATTTCATCAGCCACCAGTGCTTTCAGGCTGCGTGGGTTCTGCGGATCAGGCCAATGCCAGCGTGTTCGTGGATCGAGGACACGCACCCCCGAGAAGCAGAACGTCGGGTCTTCTGCATCATTCAGCCTGTCAAAAAGTCTCAACGTCAACCACCAGCAAGCCCCCAGCACGCAAAATGCAACAAGCATGCGCACCACAACGACACGCCCCTTCATGCTCAACGCCCCTTTGCTTTCGCCCCATGCAGCACCTGGTCTGGCAGGGCGACGGCTTTGGGGCCTTGGAGAGGACGTAACCAACGAAGTTTCACGGTAGCGCATCAAGCTTGACCGTTATCAATCTCCATACGCCACTGTCATCACGCGCAGGTAAGCGCTCTCCGGCACACGGCTTTTTTTTCGACTAGTGGCGGCCACTTTCGCTATGTACCAGGCCGTTGTCGACGCGCAAACTGCACGTGACATAGATGATAGTCAATTGGCTGACACACGATCAGCAGGGACCGTGCCTTGCAACGTCAGTGAGATTTGCCGGCGAAGCAAGTGCGGTTCTTTGCATCCACCCGTTAGGAACGCCAGCTTGTCAGCAGACGAAACGTTACTTGCGCCGTTGGAAATTCTCGAGTTGACGACGGTTCTCATTCGTCACTACGAGATCCATCGTGGTCTATGGACACTGACTGTCAAATTCCACAGTAGCGTAACAATCTGAATTTCACACATGGCGGTGACGTGCGGGCACTTCCGTCTGCGATCATTGCAGTACGGGCAATCGTCCTGCAAAGCGTTGAAATCCCCGATGCGCTGACCGTTGACGCGAGCGCTGTAAACCCTCCCCGACACACTCCGTGACCCGAGAAGATGAAAAACTATCCCGCCACACACTTTGTTTTTCGCCATTATGGCCTTCTCCGGCACGGTGCCAGCCTTTGCTGCAGCACCAGACACTGTTCCAGTACTCAACGCGGCTCCAGGCAAGTCCATATGCCAGTTCGCTGCGGGGGCCACTGGCGTGGGTAGGGGTGCCCTCAAGAAACGGATCTTTTCGTACGCTACCAGTCACACCTTCCTGTTTGGCCTGTCCAGTGGTCATGTCATCGATGGCTGTCGTGGCGGCAACGGCACACCCTGGCTCAACCATGCCTGCGCGGCAACCTGCGAAGCCGTTGAAGAATCGGGCCGCGTGTATATCGAAGCAACGAGGCTCTTCCAGCCCGGCGAGGAGTGTTCATCGACTACGCGCGAGAGGTTCCGCCGAAAGGCACGACAGGGTCGCTCCTGAAGTACGCGGCCGCAGTGGCGCCAAGCGTTGCATCGACCGGTTGAATCCGCCGTCGACTACGGAAGTTCGGGATCCCGGCGCCTTACCAACGCGGTTTGTCGACCTCTGACTTTCGGCCATGAACAGTCATTAAAAGAGAAAATCTGAGCGTCCCATATCGGCTAAATCTCGGTCGGTCGTGGCGGCCTGGCCGGAGGGCCGCTCTCAGCGCGAAGACCAACTCGATGGCGGCGAGAGCTGACGTTCGTCGACGCCGGTTTGCGAATGTCACCACCGGAACTGCGGGTCCGGCAGCATTCTGAACCTAAGCGGCCCTGAAGAAGGTTGTCCTGCGACAGCAACGCCGGCACAAGTCCGCCGGTTTTGTCCCAAGAGAAGCGCGCCGAAGAGCGGCGGCACGAATCTCGATGTAGCATGGTTTCGCGCGCCCCGCACCAGCTTCGCTGGTGTGAAGGCATACTTGGCTCAGTCGATCGTTCAATAACATTATTACCTCGCGCTTCGTTGTGGTCGCGATCTACCTCATGGGATGACGCTGGACGGTTTTGGCGGGTGAACAGGTGGCCGGAACGGAACCACCGTTCTTAGTCGAGTGCCGACACTAAAATCGCGTAGCCACACGCAGGACGACGCCGCGCGGCCATGCGGTATTTGTCGCGGAAACGGCGTACAGACCTTTTAGCGTGATGATCCACGGACGCGCGTGAGCGACGAAGCTATACGAGATCAGCGGTCCGATCGCAACGCCGTCCGAACGCGCACCGCCATCAGGCACGTTGATGCCGGCTATCTTGTCGTCCTCAATCTGCTTGAATGCTGTGCCGGTGAATCCGAATTGCCAATGGCCCATGCGCTGGGTGATGGCGAAATCCACGTTGAGGAGGCGGCCGGTCTGGTAATGCGTCGAATGATTTTGCGTGTAGTTGTTGAACCAGATGCGCATGCTGAACTCAGTCGCGTCTCCCAGGCGCTCCCCGAGCAGGCTACGCACGTTATAGGTTAAGGCAATGTTCGGCGCGAAATCATAGAAGTTCGCGCTATTGTTGACGACGCGGTTCGGATCATACGTGCCCGTCGGAAACATGATCCCCAGTCCAGCCTGAACTGCGAGACCAAACGGAATGCGACTCACCTGGTTACGCGCGGAGTCAAATTCTTTTGAAGGGAAAAAGCGACTCCAGACGAACACGTCGGCATAACTGTCGTCGAGACCCGCTTTCGAGCAAAAGCGCGGCTGCTGTTCTAGCTGGAAGCAGCTATGCCCATAGGCAAGTGAGACGGAGGACGCGATGCTTCCGCCGAATAGATGCAGGTCATACACCCACAACACTGCGACACCGGCATCGAGGCTATGTCCGGACGCAGGGGTCGCACCCCGGCTCGTGGAGAACGAGAAGAAATTGATGGGAACGACGACCGCGGCGGCATAAACACCTGGTGGAGGAAGCAGCGCCTGTTGTATGTCCGTTCCACCAATTGGCCCGGCCGGGCGAATCGCCTCTGCAGCCGGACAGGTCACGCCGTAGGTCGAGATCCATGCAACGAAAACAAAGGTCGGCACGGCGCATAAAAATCGCATTGACAAAGGTGTGCTCCTCGTCGCGAAGCGTCGCGTTGAGCATTCAGTATTCAAACCAGTTTAGAAAAATGCAAGCCAGACGTTAGTTACGCATTTCAACCGTGCACCACGGTAGGTCGTATTGACAGCGTTTGCGCAATTTCACGCGACTACATCCGAGGCAATTCGAAAACATATGATTTTTCCTATCAGTTCCCGGTTTGATGTACTAACGTGATTGAAAGCATGCGGAGACCTTTCCGAAGGGCAGGCAGGACATGATGAATAGCAACCGCAAGAACGCGGCGCTCGGTGCGCATGTGCGCCGTCTTTGTTCAAGTGGCCTGAACCCCAAAGTTGTGATTCCGCCGGTCGTAGCCGCGCTGCGCGAACTTGTGCGCGCCGAATGGGGCTTCTTTTATTTCGCCGACGCCCAATTCGAACTCAGTGACGTCTACAGCGAGAATCCGGCGTTCTTCGACGTCCTGCCGCAATATTTAGCGGAGATCCATAATTCGCCGGCGCAGGACGTCCTCGGCGTGCGCTTCAGCGACGCAATGCGCCGAGGCCGCGGATACGGCAATACGGATTGGTATGGCCATGCTGTCTTCGAAGGCGCGGGCTATGAGTACATCATGCGCCCGCTCGGCATCCGCCACGCGTTGGAGCAAACCGCGTCGTATAACGGCAGGGGTTGGGGCGCCATTCAGTTACAGCGCCCGCCCGGAAGCCGTCCGTTCTCCGAGCATGACGAAGCAACGCTCGCGATCTTCCGCACCCATCTCGCGCACGCACTGACTGCGCCAGACACGCCGGTAACGGACTACGCTGCGAGCGGATCATCGGGTGTCCTTGTTACCGACGCGACAGGCAAGCTGCTGCTTGCGAGCCCCGAGGCGCTTCAGTGCGTCGCCCTCGCGAACGGCGGACCACCTGGCTTTTGTGGACGAGAACAAGTACCGCTCTGGCTGCGGGCACTGATCGCCAACTTCGTTGCACTTTGGAATGGGCAGGACAGGCCACCTTGCCTGATGGTACGGCGCAATTCGACGGGCCTGTTCCGCATCCGCGCGTATTGCTTCGATGAGCATGCATCGAATGGCGATCTCCCTACGATCGCGGTTCATGTCGAGCATTATCCGCCGCTTGCGTTGCAGGTCGAAACGCTTGGTTTCCGGTTCGGGCTAAGCGAACGTCAGAGAGATCTTTGCGGCGACCTTCTCGAGGGCCTGACTTACGCGGAGGTCTCGCGACGCAGGGCGATCCGCGAAAGCACGGTTGTCACCCATGCTCGCGAGATGTTCCGCAAACTCGAGATCCACGACCGCGCGGCACTCCACACGCGCTTCCCGTCGCTTGGGGATTCAGTGTTGGCCGAATAGCTTGTGACAATTCGCTCGGGGATATTTTTCGTCGACTGGACCGGCAGAATCGTGAGGCTGGATGCCGGCAGCGCGCGTCTGCTCGCCCTCGCCGACCGCGGAACCGAGGATGGCGCGACGGCGACCTCGTTGCCTGATTGGCTCGCACCGATTCTGCACGAGCTCGATGGCACTTCTGCGAGACGCCCCATTCCCCCCCAACCGGTCGAGCGCATCACGCCCGCCGGACGCTTCGTGGTGCGCGCCTATCCGCTGAAAGGCCTGCGCCCGACCCGCGAAACCGCCCTTATCTCCGTCTGCATCGATCACTATGAGAACGGTGCCGATGCGATCGATGCGATCGCATCACAGTACGGGCTGAGCGCACGCCAGCGGCGCGTGTGTATCGAAATTCTGAACGGCGCATCGTATGCGGAAATCGGTCGCGTGCTGGGTATCAAGGAAAGCACCGTGATCGATCACGCGCGCCGGATCTACGAGAAACTCGGCATCCATTCGCGTAACGCGCTCAGAAGAAAACTCTCGTAGCGTCATCTTTTCGTTTCCGCATGGCCGTTCGCATGGATATCCCCTGCGCAGGGGGGCCGAGCTATCGCGCACGCAGATAAGCTTGGCTCACGACTCGCACAAGTCGAAGCCAGTGAAGAGGACTGGCAAGGCGAGAAATGAATGAGGCGGACATCGTGAACGCAAGCAAAACGATGCAGGCCGTCGCGTGCGCCTGTCTGACGTGCGCTTCGCTGACGGTATGTGCCATGCATGCGGCAGAGGATGACGACATGCTGAGCGGTTCGTACGGGCCATACGTATTGCGGCCGCTGCCGTTTCCCTCAGTCAGTTTTCATCCATCCGGGCCTGCCGACCGAGAGGCATCGCCCGGCATCGTAGATAGCGCGCTCGCGTTGTGCATGCCCGATCTGTATTGCTCCCTCGCGCCAGACCCCGCATCCCGCGACGATGCTGCGTTCCAGCTTGCCCGGATACGCTGGCGGCCCCATGCAGAGCGATTGCGCTGAGAACGTTGTATCGAACGCTTCATCGCCGGTGGGCTTTGGACCTCTTTACTGCACCGCAAGGCCAATCGAACAGGCGCCCGCTTGCGGGCATCGATGACTGCGTTGTGGCCGTGCATCAGACCGCCGGCTAAGGAGAAGATATGGCCGCTGGACTACGTCGGCAATTATCGCTGTTCGGGGGCACGGCTTTGGCTGTCGGAATGGTCGTCGGGTCTGGCATCTTCGGTTTACCGGGCCTTGCGCTTCGGCTTGTTTCGCCGCAAGCCGCAGCGTTCGGATGGCTGGCGTGCGCGATCGCCTGCCTTCCGCTGGTGTGGATATTCGCTATTCTCGGCACGCGTGACGCCTCTGCTGCCGGCGTTTCGCGTTACGCGGAGGCAGCACTCGGAAAACGTGCGGAGTTCGCCGTCGCGGCCCTCATGTGCGGCACCTTTCCGCTTACCGTTCCCGCCCAGTCGATTATCGGCGCAAGTTATGCGCTTGTGGCCTTCGGGCTTCGTCCGGGCGCGCTCGTTCCCGTGTCGGCATCGATTCTGTTCATTGCGTTGGCATTCAATCTGTCCGGGATTCGCACGACTGCATTCGTCAATTCACTTTCGTTGATATTCATCGTCGCTGCCGTACTCGTGCTGAGCGTGTTGAGGCGCGCCGATCTCGACGCCGGCATAGCGTTGTGGACGCGTCCGGACTGGGCGGGCATGACGCTGTCACAGGTATGGAAAGCAAGCGCTTTGCTTTTCTGGGCATTCATTGGCTGGGAGAACGTCTCGTTCGGTCTCGAAGAGTTCCGCGAACCGCAGCGAACGATCAAGCGCGTTTATCTGCTCAGCTATCTCGTGGTGGTGGTGCTGTATTTCCTGCTGGCAGGGACCATAAACGGCGCATCGGTTGAAGGTGCGTCCGTGAACACGACGGACGGCATCGCCATACTCATTCCGTCACGCTGGCAACCGGCTTTCGCACTCATGACGCTTGCGATCATTCAGGCGACAGCCAACGCGTGGGTTTTCGCTGCCAGTCGTCTTTTCTACGCTGCCGGAAGGAGCGGTCTTCTGCCTGAAGTCTTCGCGCGCGTAGACCGTCAAGGCACTCCGCGCAACGCGATTCTGTTACTGGCCGCTTGCTTTTTGATTGTCCTGGCAGCGTCGACCGTTTTTCAGTTAGATGTACCGGATCTGCTGATCGTCGCCAACCAGAACTTCCTGGTGCTCTATCTGGTGTGTATCTTTGCTTTCTGGAAGACTGGACGCAGAGCACAGCGATGGCTTTTAGCTCCGCTCGCACTGCTGTCCAGCGGTTTCCTCCTTGCCGGCTTCAGCTATACGATTCTTTATCCGATTGCCCTGCTGATACTGGGGATGCTGTGTCAGTTCGTCACAGCGCCATCTCGACACCTTTCTTCGGAGGGGCCGTAGCGAGAGTGTCGGGAAAGTAGTTCACCTGGCCTAATTTTGTTACCTCGCAAACATGACGGACGATATAGCGAGCGCGAACATGTTCTGCGGTCATTGCATGGCAAGGCTATCTTGGCGGCCGTCCGCTCTGCGGTAGCACCGTCAGTTGGCTTAAGGGCCGCAATACGTTGGGTTATGCCTTTTGCGTGAAATGCGCGCTGCAGACGATCGTCGCATCCGACCGTAGGGCGCTGGACGGCCAGATGCGGCCGTTCGCCCGCACGCTCAGATGGCCATTCAAACGGCAGCTCCGTATCAATCAACAGACGTTCGCGCTGGCACCGGGGCGGAAGACTAGTAGACCACGTGTCCTTGAGAAACAGAAGCGTTTCTCCCCCGGGGCTTAGAAGCGTTTCATGGAGGAGGTTGGCCTCCCCGCCAACCCTTCTCGCAGAAGACCGAAACGCTTTTAGGAGGTGTGGCCTGGCGCGTAACCTATCAGCCTCGATCTCACCCGCGCCTGCCACCGATTTTCAGGTGCCAGGCGCTCGTTGACAGCATCGTTTAGTTCGTGTCGTCTACTGGTTTACATCCCGCATCTGGCACGCAATGCTTGTGCCGTTCGAAGTCACCGAGCCAAACAACGATGGGCTCACTTCACCTTCCCCTTCTGCCAGCGCCACAACGAACTGCGCCCGCCTCCCCGCGCCGCCGATCCATCGGGGCTGAGACAAGTCTTCCCTAGAACGCCATCCCTCGGAATACGCCGAGGACATGCTGGACGCGTCCCGCAAAGTGATGGCCAATCCAACACAGGACAATGTCAATCAGCTCTTGTGGGCGGAACAGCTGTTTGCCGTCTACTGCCTGCAAGGACAGCGACAAGCTTCTTTACCGAACCCAGGAAACCGTCCATCAACTCTCACGAGTTATCCAGGCATTCGAAGATCCAACAATCACAGTTGCGAAGCTCTGCCAACGCGCGTAGTGCCGCGTAACCAGAGGGCTGCCAGAACGAACACGACGCGAGCCTACCTGCGGATGGGTGGCGGCGATCCGGCCGCTGCCCCCCACATCTATGACCGCGCGCAGGCTGTTCGGCGCGTCGCGCACCGCGCAAGGCAGAATGCCGACAATCCCCTGAACTTTGCACTAGCATTGAATGGCTCAGAAACGATCTGCTCGATTTGAGACAACGTTCGGTAACTCGTAAGAGGTCGGTGTGTTCTTTACAAGGAATGGCAATGGCTAAAAAATTGATATTTATTGGTGATGACCACACTAAAGACGGATGCATTTTATTTGGCGTGCAAACACTGGGGCAACTCAAGCCCAACAGCTACATCCTCTTGCTGGAAGAAGAGGTGTCCAATGAGCCAATCAGGAAGGACGAATTCGAGGATACTCGCGCTATTATTATTAAAGATAAGATAAATAGCGCGGATGCGCTTGCGTTAGAGAATCTTATGGCCAACGCATATGCGGTCTATGGCTTTGACGGAAAAGGACCGGCGCTCAGTCTCCAAAGGCATGCTTCACAAAAGAAGAACATCACTGATTATGTGAATCATTTCAAAACTTACACTAACATTGAAAAGTTTATTGTTATCGTCGGTGATGGGCATCTGAATCAGAGATGGGTCAAATGGGAGCCTTTGCAAGAGGCAACCTATGGCGACGATATAGAAAACATGTACTCCGCCGCCTTGGTTCTGTATGCGACGTAGCTACAGAACAGCTCTTCCGGGGATTCCAGGCGAAGTAGCCGCTGGCATCCGGCTCGTTTGTAATCGTATTGCCGGTTTTTAGATGTCGCTGCTATCTGCGGGTATGGTGCCCACGACGAGATGACATCGATGAAAACATTCTGCCTGCTGTGTGCCGGTCTTCGGACCTCAGTTCCGGATGAGCTTCTCGCGCAGTTGCGCGCACTCCCAGTCTAAGTGACCAAAACGAACATTAGTGGATGCCTTCAGGTAAGCGGTGCAGAGTGCGTGAGTCCGCTGGACGACGGGCGAACAGTAATCGAGGAACCAGTCAGTTTGGAGATCGAACAATCGATGAAGATCCGCGTCGTCCGTCGGAAAGGGGCGCGCACTCTCTTGCTTGGCGATCACGCGTGAAGCATCTACAAGCTTGGCGCGCTCCAGCCAGTCGCATTCAGCGCTGTTCGAACTCGACCAGATCTGCGCCGATTCGATCAGGTGATCCGCGCGCATCCACACGCCTTCACGTGAGAATGCGAAGAGCTGGCCGACCACAAGGAAGCAGAGCAATTCTGTCCGTGCTTCGTCGTCAAGAGGTCTCAAGATGCGCCCAAGTAGTCTTTTGATGAGTTTTGTCGACAGGATAGTAAGCGATTCTGTTCATGTGGCCCGGCACACCAGGCATCTGTTTAACCGAAGCCAGACTCGGTATCAGTGTAGCTCGGCTGCGCCTCTCGACGACGGGAGTAGTTCGATGAGCGGCCACTCGTGGGCTGTAGTCGTAATGGCCGCTTGGGGTCGTCCACAGTCCGACGGCGGACGCACGGCCGGGTAGCTCACGCGCGACGGGACGACCGGCGGGCTTCCTATGAGCCGTCGTTCGTCTGCATCCGCACTCAGACATTCGGGCGGCTGCTTCGCTCAGTAAGCAACCGTCCCGCGGGCGCAATAGTTAGTTCGGGACAAGGCTGGGTGCGGCTGCCGCAACGTGTCCGATGATTGGTCGGGGTGGCAAGTTCGATCTTGCAATCCGCGAAGCTGCTGGAAACGTGAAGGAAACGATCGGCTCGCCTACCAGTAACGCGCGGTTGGAGGCCAAGACAGGCGAGTTGCGCGGCAAGGCGCGGTAGTGATGCGCGGATGCAACGGATCTCGCGCGCGATGGGCTGTCGGCGCACGGGCTTGCGGTGCTGCCGCGCGCAACTGCAATGGCTTGGTGCCTGGCGTGACGGTGCGGCGGCTTGCTCGGAGAACTGCGTGCGCCGCGTTGAACGCGTACGATGAGGGCGGCGCGAGTGCAATGAACGAGCGGAGCCTGACGTGAACACAACCGATGAGACAGGCAAGCGCGCGTTGCGCTTTGTTGCGGCGCATCCAGCGCGATTCATATTCCAGGTCTGCACCGCATTCCGTAAAAACCAGGGGCTGCTGCTCGCGGGCGCGATCGCCTATTACGCTTTGTTGTCAATCGTGCCGCTGCTCATTCTCGTTGTAATCGCGTTCGGTCACTTCATCGGCGAGCAGTTGCTGTTCGACACGCTCGGACGTCTGCTCGAATGGCTGATACCGGGGCAGTCAAAAACGCTCGTGCGCGAGCTCGCGACCTTTTTCGAGCATCGCTCCGTGGTCGGCTGGTACCTCGTCATCACGATGATCTTTTTCAGTTCGCTTGCGTTCACGGTTCTGGAGAATGCCCTGTCAATCATCTTCGTGCATCGCGTTGAGGTCCGGCGAAGGCACTTCCTGCTGTCGGCAATCCTGCCCTATCTCTTCAGTCTGTCACTAGGTATCGGTGTGCTGCTCGTGACGCTCGTCTCCAGCGGCCTGCGGGCTGTTGCGACCGGTAGCATCGATCTGTTCGGCCATGGGGTGTTACTGACTGGCGTGACCCGCGTCGTGCTATATCTGGGCGGCCTTGCGGGCGAGATATTCGTGCTAACGGCAATCTATTTTGTGATCCCGGCGGGACGCACGACACTACGGCATGCGGTCGTCGGCGCGGTCGCGGCCACCGTTCTGTGGGAAATCACAAGACGCGTGCTGGTTTGGTACTTCGCGAAGCTTTCGCAGGTGAACGTCGTCTATGGGTCGCTGACGACAGCGATCGTTGTGCTGTTCGGCCTCGAAGCGCTCGCGACGCTGATGTTGTTTGGCGCGCAACTGATCGCCGAATACGAGCGCCTCGATATGCGCGGCGACCCTGCAGCCGAGTCGATGGAAACGGGCTGACCAGCGGCGGCGCGTTGAGCATGCTCGTTGTGGCTTCAACCAATCGGCGCGGTGGCACCGGTTTTGGGGTGCCGATGAATTCCGCGAGTATTCGCTGTTGTACCGGCCACACTGCAAAGTGCGGTGCAGCTATGTCAAACGACTCTTAGCAAAACGGCTTTTCCAGGACGGCGGATTGCTCTGAGGAGTGTGAAATAAAGACTGCTTATCCTGTTTCGTTAAGAAACAACCATCGAGAAGATTTTCTCCCGAAAGAGACCCGACCAGACCTTGCGGTCAAGCACAAGCAGGACGAGATGATCTCTGCCCTGCCGGTACAAGGCACCCTCTTCCAGCCGCTGCACGCGCTCGAATGGCTTGCCGCTACCCATGCTCGTTTCGAGGAACAGGGGCCATTCGTCCACGCCCAGACCAAGATCCCTGGCCGGAATCGAATACTTCAGGAAGGAACGTGTAGGTTCAACGTCCCCCCCAATGAAGAATTTGAGGTTTACAGTTCACGATCAGTATTGCTCAGGGTGGTTGACCTAAGCGCGTTTGTTAGTCGCCGACCAGCTACACCCGACGCAAGCGTCCCGACAAATTGTTGCTCGATCGTCATCGCGGGCAGTTGTGCCCTCGGAAGCATGCATTGACGGACTACCAGTCTAAGAAGCTGCTCTGGGTCGGCTCTCGCCGCTCGTCACGCCTTCCGAGGTAACGTTAAGAGTCAGGACTTGCTATGGGTGGACGTCCTGCTATTGCTAACTGTGATGCTGCTGACCTTGCTGTGCATTTTCGCCTAAATGGCGATCTGGGCTGCGAGGTTCATGTTCCTGGGAAAGTTTTCCGATTTCGCCACTGCTCTGTACCATTCCGCGGTCAACTTCATCACGCTGGGCTACGGCGACATTGTCGTGTCAATGCAATGACACATGCGTGGCCCAATCGAAGCTGCCAACGGCATGTGCGGACCTCGGTGATGACGGCTGCGGTCATGGATGTGATCAAGTACCATCATGCCCGGCAGCAGGATGAGTAGCTGCGAAAGCAAGTACACGGCGGGCGCCGGGACGCCAAGCTGGGCCGTACCCGATACTTCGCGCCTCAGGTGGACCAGTGGCCTAAATGTTGGCCAACGTCGTTCGAAAAAAATCCGTGAAGGACCGGAGTTTGCAAGGCAGGCCGCTACCTCCCTGCATGCTGTAGGACCAAGGTCCAATTGACACCGAATCCGCGCATGACATCATCCATTCATCGTCTTTTCGGCCTGCTAGCGGGCATTGTGTCGAGCGGGCGCCATTTCGGTATTATGATTGACCGCGAACTAACACTCTCAGCCAATGCGTTCCAATCGCAGAACGAGGCTGAATGCGTCGACATGGATTGCACTATTGTTGCCGCATTGATTGGTCTTGTCTCTGCACCCTCTTCGGTCCGGGACTTGACGCTTTACAGGGCGCCGCGCAGCGACAGCTGATCGTGGTTTCAACCAGGCGCGAAGGAGAGTGACAATGGTCGAATCAAGAAACGGACTTTGGAAGCGGGCGGGCGCAATGCTGGCTACCGCCGGACTCATGGCGCTATCGAGCGCTGCTTTGGCCACCACCCAGTCGCAGCAGCGCCAACAAGGCAGGAACGTCAACCAGGCTGCCAAACAGCAAGCGCGAGCGGGCAAGGTCGACTGCCGGGCTGCAAACCAGAAGAGTAACTCCCAATGCCGGCAGGACAAACGCAACGCGAAGCAGGAAGGTCGCCAGCAGAAACGGGACATCAAGTATTAGCGCTGGTTGCGTGAGTATCCAGCAGCAGTGTGGTCGGGGCCTTGACGACGAGAAACGGCAACGCGACCGGAAACGTTCCCAGAACAACAAGCAGAAAGATGCCCAGCAGGCCGACAAAATCGCCCTGACGAAATTCGCCCGAGGTGGCAGCGTCGCGGCGGCCGCGAGGCGCACGCGGATCCGCTCAAGGTCGGCATCTTCGACGAGCGATGCCAGTTTCTCGGTCAATGCATCGCGCAACGCCCGTACGGCGACCGCCTTGGTCCTGCTCGCGCTTGACGGTCTGCGCGAGTTGCAGACGCTGCCCCCGATCAGCGAGCGTACGGACGAGATACATCACGGCGCCGGCGAGGCCCCACGCATGATTGCATCCGAGTGCGGCGAAGAACATCTTGTCCCCCTCGTCTTCGCCTGCGGTGACCGCCTTGATGGCGTCGACGAACGTCAGCGCCATGAACAGACCAAAACATATTTCGCAGACACGGTCGACCGTATTGAGAATTGGTTCGCGCCGTTCGGGTTCGACACGACCCGCCGGCATGATAGTGCTCATATGGCCTCGACTCGATGTAGACAACGAGACGTCGCGCTAGCTGCCAACGAGGGATGTTGGTGCGAGCTGTATATGAAAGAGTCGATAGTTCGGTACCCAAGTTTTGATGGACTGGCAGCGCCGGGGGGCAGCGCAAGGGCCCCAATGCCGGCTGGATACTGCCGCACGTCGGCCGCATACGGGAGTGGATGTTCGCAAGCACTTCACGCGTCGCCATATGACCGTTGCGCGTCCTGCGAGTCGCACAGTGTGCTTTCTCCGATCCTGAATTTAGCCAGTAGAGAGAATCCCCGGCAGCCGGCCATTCGACATCGATATGCGAGCTTTCCTATGATTGGACGCGTTTGCGCGTTTCAAACTTGCGATTTCCGCGTCCCGAACGGGGCGCTTTTTTTCCTGCACGCTTCCCCTGAAGACGGAGTCAACCATGCTCCACAATATACTGGCCGCCGCTCCGGCCATGATCCTGTGCCTGCTGTTGCAAGGCGTGGTGGTAGCCATCTGCCTGCGCCGGTACGCGCGCTTCCGGCGCAACGTCAAAAATCAAGACCTGCTATGGGTGGACGTTCTGCTATTGATAAGCGTGATGCTGCTGACCTTGCTCTGCAATTTCGCCCAAATGGCAATCTGGGCTGCGCTGTTCATGTTCCTGGGTGAGTTTTCCGATTTCGCCACTGCTCTGTATCACTCCGCGGTCAATTTCATCACGCTGGGCTACGGCGACATCGTCATGTCCAAGCAATGGCGCATGCTGGGCCCAATCGAAGCTGCCAACGGCATCCTTATGTTCGGAGTCTCGACCTCGGTGATGACGGCTGCGGTCATGGATGTGATTAAGTACCATCATGCCCGGCTGCAACAGGAGTAGCCACGAAAGCAGGCCTCAAGGCAACCGATGACATCAACGTGGCGATTTGTCGTGTCGCCGCGCCCCGAGCACCAGTCGTCAACAGGGCAATCCGACCATGGTCCTATTCAACTGTGTGTGCAGCACGGCTATGCTTGCGCCGATTTTTCGAGTTTGCGGTGCAAGTGCGCCACGCGCAATGCACGCTGCTGGCACATCGGACTCAACCACCATGAGCAGGCGATTCGCTCGCGGATGTCAGCCTGCACGTCCCTTTCGTGCTGACTCGTCACGTTGAGCGTATGAAAATTCCCTGCCCCAGTGCAATAGCTGGCGCGATCCCGTCCGACCGCATAGGCCAGCAGGCGGCCAAATGGCACCGCTCACCTGTGCAGTCGCGCAGTCATGCGCGTGAGGTTCCGCTCGCCTGAGCGGGCCTTCATGCGTGAATGCGTTGGTCAAGCTGTTGACCAGAGCCGTCAGTCGCGCAGTGGACCACCCTCACGACGGTGCCGCTTTGCACGGCGCACAAGCATGTTCATGCTTTCGACGAATGCGGAGAATGCCATTGCCGCGTAGATATAGCCCTTCGGGACGTGCGAGCCGAATCCTTCGGCAATTAACGTCATACCGATCACCAGAAGAAAACTCAGCGCGAGCATCACAATTGTTGGATTGCGGTCGATGAAACGCGACAACGGACCGGCTGAAAACAGCATCGCGGCAACAGCCACGATCACAGCAACATACATGATTGCCACGTGCTCGGTCATCCCGACTGCTGTCACAATGCTATCGATGGAAAACACCAGATCCAGCATCAGGATCTGCGCAATGGCTGCTCGCTCGGTGAGCGCGGAAAGCGCGGCGCCACTCGACTGATCATCCTCATCTCCAGAGACGTTATGGTGGATCTCGCTCGTCGCCTTCCAGACAAGAAAGAGGCCCCCGCTCAGCAGGACAAGATCGCGCCAGGAAAAAGCATGGCCAAACAGCGAGAGTGCAGGCTGCGTCAAACGCGTAATCCATGCCACCGTGCCAAGCAGCGCCAGGCGCATCACGAGGGCAAGGCCGATGCCAATCCGCTGGGCCCTCGGGCGCTGCGTCACCGGCAACTTGTTGGTGAGAATCGAGATGAATACGAGGTTGTCGATGCCGAGCACGACTTCCATGACCACGAGCGTCACAAGTGCAATCCAGGCAGCGGGGTCGGAAACGAGGGTGACGAGGGAGTTCATGGCTACGAGATTCTCCGAAGAACGAGTATCACGTCTTGTTCGGCTGTCTGCTGATTGCAAGGCTCCTTGCACTCGGGGAGCCGACTATTGAGCATCAATTGGGGGAAGCGGTTCGCCACAGTGCCTGCAATACGCTGCATCCACTTCGTGCCCTTCACTATGGCATCGCAGGCAGACGCGGGGATGCCGCCGTGGTTGGCGCGTCGCCGTCGCCACTTCGGCGCCAACCATGGCCGCCGGGAAGGCTATTACGCCATACCCCAGCAGTATGGCCAGCGAAGTGATGAATTGCCCGAGCGGCGTCTTCGGATGAATGTCACCGTAGCCTGTGGTGGTCATCGTAACCACCGCCCAGTACATGCTGACCGGGATGCTGGTGAATCCGTTCGATGGTCCCTCGACAAGATACATGACAGTGCCAAGAACCACGATCAGAATCAGCACGACGCCAAGGAATACCATGATCCTGTGCCGGCTCCTGACGAGTCCGCGCCAGAGAACCTGGGACTCGTTGAAGTAGAGAGGCAGCTTCACGATCCGGAAAATGCGCAGCATGCGCAACAACCTGACGTCGACAAGGACATGGAAGCCTGGCAAGAGTAAGCCAAGATAGGTTGGCAGGATCGACACGAGGTCAATGATGCCGAAGAAGCTCAGCGCGTAACGCAACGGACGCTCCACGCAGAGGAGCCGGACAATGTATTCGGCGGTGAACAGGAGTGTAAAGAACCACTCCAGAAAATCGAGGACCACGAGCTCACGGGCGCGAACAGCCTCAACACTGTCCAGCATAACGACTGCGACGCTGAATATGATTGCCGACAGCATCGCGGCATTGAAGCGGCGTGCGGCATCCGTCTCGGCATCAACCAGGATGGCATACATGCGCCGCCGCCAACCATGATCGGGTCTGCCAAAATCACGTTTAAGTGGGCGAACGACGTTCATGGTCGAGATCAAACCGCTGCGAGTGTGTACGCGACAGGCAACGAAACCGTCGCCACCAGTGCACGTACGAAGTAGCCGATCGCGAGCACAGTCAGCCGGCAGCGGTAATTAGACTTCATGTAGCGAAAAGCATGAAATATTACCGCTTATGGTGATTGCGTCTCGCCGTGCAATGAGTAACCGTGACGTGACTGCCGTCACAAGGTTCTGAATTGCATCTGAAAGCACGTCTCTCGCGCAATACAACAGCGCACCGTCAGCGGCCCATACGCCGGTCGTAGCTTTGCGAAACACGCTGGAGCAATGTGGGGTCTCCCTCGTCGCCCGAGTGGAACTGCACGACTACGCTACCGTCTGCTTGCTGGCGCACGCTCGCAGTCACGGTGGTGCCATCACGTCCACCGACGATGATTCCGCTGGCTGAATCCTGGGTCGTGATGGTTAGTCCTTCGTCGCGCATTGCGCCGGACGCGGCGGCAAAGGACCGGTCGAAACTGGCCGGGATCATGACGACGGTTCCGGCTGGCGCCACGTAGTAAGGGCATCCCGTGAGAAGCACGAAAGAACCAAGGAGGCTGACATTCAGAAGGCGCTTAAGAGCCGTCTGGCCGCCTATCGCTGGACCTTTTCGCATGATGCCCTCGCCGACGGTGCGAGATTGCCGCTTGCCACATGTGAGACTCATTGCATTCTCCCCTCGACGAAGAATGCATCGAGTGGATCTACGTCAATGCTGCGGTTCGCCATCGCCGCGTCGCTTGTACGTCTCATCGGCGCTCTCCCCGAGGGGCGTGCCCCGCGAGCCAGGCTGGTCATCGGGGCTGTGTGATGCGAAGTTGGGGGCTGCGGCTCTACCCCGGCCGTCGGGACCCGGAACGCGAGTAACGCGACACGTCCGGAAAAGGCCGCAACCGGACTCGTGAGGCCGTTGGACCGTGGACGCATCGCAACCTCGATCGAAGTAGCGGACATCCAGATTAGGGCCACTCGATCGACGGTGATATCGGACCTTCGTCCGATAGCCAGGCGCCAGGAAACTGACTCTGAGCCCCGACGCTTTGGGTGACGATCCGTTGCTCAAGCACGATGTATGGAGTGAACGGCCATGCAGGAAAAGAGCCGCCAATCTAGCGCCCAGGAGTGCAGCTACCGTACTGGGAGCTAGATTCCGCACAGCATTGGTTGCACGCCAAGGAAGCCGCCATTCCCAAGTCGACTGTATGTATCACCGGATGGCTCGACGCGGCAATACGCGTGAAGGGTCCCGCCGCCGGATCGCCTCCATCGGGCTTGACGATACTGCGTACGGCACGCACGCGATGCGTCGCACAAAAACGCCATTGATATACCGCCGAACAGGGAAACTTCGCGCGTTGCAGTGACTGCCATGCTCGCCGCACGGAGGTTTGCCGCCATCAGGCGTACGTCTGCTCTTTTCCGGAAACGCGCGCATCATGAGCAATGTACGTGGCCGCGCGCAGACATCTGGACGGTCGAGAGTCGCCGCGGGGCATAGGAGGACACCATGTCTTTCGCACCTATGTTCAGGCCGCCTTCAGCGGTCGCGCGCGGATATTTTCGAGTCGATCGGAACCGGCCACGACAGGCACGGGTCAGCCTGAAGAACACCGGTCGGCGCTCATGGCGGCGGCTGCGCTATCGCCGCACCGGCAAAGTAGCGGGCCCGTCGTTCGGCTACGCCATGATGTGAACGCCGCCGTCTACGTATAGCGTCTCACCGGACAGTCGTCGTGCATAGGGCGTCGCGAGAAACGCACAGGTATAGCCGACGTCCATGATATCCACCAGTTCGCCAAGCGGTGCACGTTCCGCCGCTTGCGTCAGCAGCAGATCGAAGTCCTTCAAACCGGATGCGGCTCGGGTTTTCAGCGGTCCCGGTGAGATGGCGTGCACACGAATCTGCTGCGGACCCAGCTCAAACGCAAGATAACGCGCGCATGCCTCCAGTGCCGCCTTGACCGGCCCCATTACGTTGTAGTTGGGCACCACCTTGTTCGCACCGTAGTAGCTCATCGCAAACATGGAGCCGCCGTTCTTCATGAGTGGCGCGGCGAGCCGGGCCATCCGCACGAATGAATGGCATGAAACGTCCATGGCTGCTGCAAATCCATCAGCGGAGCAGTTGAGCAGCCCGCCCTGCAAATCGCTCTTCGGCGCCCATGCAACGGAATGCACGAGTATGTCGAGTTGGCCCCATTCATTCGCGATGCGCGCGAATACCGCCTCCAGCTCATTTTGTTGTGAAACGTTCAGCGGCATGAAAACGGGCGCCTCGAGATGTTTTGCCAGTGGCTCGACGTAAGACCTCGCCTTCTCGTCGGCATAAGTGATCGCGAGATCCGCGCCCAGTTCATGGAACGCCTGGGCGCAGCCGTAAGCGATCGAATGCTCGTTGGCGATACCCGTGACCAGCGCCTTTTTTCCCTTCAGGACCGGATGTTCAGTGCTCAGGCTCATCTGTCTCCTCCCTTCGCAATCGGGCAGATTCACGCAATGCCCGCCACCTCCCGCGTGTGGCGGGCGATCATCAGTTCTTCATTGGTCGGGACAACCCATACGGCGACCTTGCTCGATGCGGTGCTGATGCAGGGGCCGCCGGCCGCGTTCGCGCCGCTGTCGATTTCCACTCCGCACCAGCGCACCTGTTCGCAAGCCCGGTGCCGGATCTCAGGCGAGTGCTCGCCGATGCCCGCTGTAAAAACCAGTGCGTCGAGCCCCTGCAGCGCGGCGGCGAGCGACCCGAGCTCGCGTGCGATTCGGTACGCGTACAGCTCGATGGCGAAGGCCGCACGCGCGTCGTCACTTGCAAGCAGCGCGCGCATGTCGCCCGATATGCCCGATACGCCCAGCAGCCCCGAGCGGCGGTAGAGCAAGTCCTCGACGCCCCGCGTATCCATTTTTAGCTCATCGAGCAGATAGAGGATCACGCCGGGATCGAGATTGCCGCTACGCGTGCCCATGGGCAATCCATCGACCGCGGTGAAGCCCATCGTGCTCGCGACACTCCGGCCTGCGTCCATCGCACACATGCTGGCGCCATTGCCGAGGTGCGCCACGACGGTGCGACCCTTCGCTGCATCGGGAGCAACGTCGGGCAGCATTCGTGCGATGTACTCATAGGAAAGGCCGTGGAAGCCATATCGCCGCACACCTTTCTGCGTCAACGCGGCCGGCAGCGCAAACGTCGAAGCGAGTGCAGGCTGTGTAGCGTGAAATGCCGTGTCGAAACACGCGACCTGTGGCAAGTCCGGGTTGCGCTCGGCGATGACACGAATCGGTTTCAGGTTGTGCGGCTGATGCAGCGGAGCGAGCGGCGTGAGCTTGTCGAGTTCATCCAGCACACCTGGCGTGACGGCCACGGGTTTCGAGTACGCCTGCCCCCCATGAACCACACGATGCCCGACTGCAACGACCTGGTTGCCGTCACGATGGCTGCGCAGAAACTGGGCGATGTAGACGACCGCCTCTTCATGCTCGAGGCTCGCGCCCCAATCCTCCTCTCCGGTTTGATTGCCCTTCCCGTCGAATGCGGCGAAATGCGGCGCCGAAAGCAGGCCTTCCATCTGGCCGCGCATGATGAGCGCCAGGTCCTCCGACTGGGCATCGAATGCGCTGAACTTGATGCTCGAAGAACCGGCGTTGAGAACGAGTATGACGTCGGCCATGGCGTCACCCCTTTACCCGCGCATCTTCCCTGCGCTTCGCGGCCACGAGCGACGCCACGGCACACGATGCAAGCCGCGTGACAACGGAATCCGCGCGGCTCGTCAGGATGACCGGCACCCTCGCGCCAAGCACAATGCCGGCTGCGTCCGCTCCAGCGAGGAAGGACAGACTCTTGGCCAGCATGTTGCCCGCCTCGAGGTCGGGCACCAGGAGCACATTCGCGCGTCCCGCCACCGGTGAATCGATACCCTTGATCCGCGCGGCTTCGGGATCGATGGCATTGTCGAGCGCCAGTGGGCCGTCGACCAGCGCGCCGGTTATCTGGCGGCGGTCGACCATCTTGCACAAGGCAGCGGCTTCCACTGTGGATGGCACCTTGGGATTGACCGTCTCCATCGCCGAAAGGATTGCCACCCGCACTTCGGGCAGCCGCAGCGCGTGCCCCAGATCGATCGCGTTCTGCAGAATGTCACCCTTCTCGGCGAGCGTGGGCGCGATGTTGATCGCAGCGTCGGTGATGATCAGCGCGCTCTCGTGGCGCGGCACATCCATAACGAAGCAATGGCTCACGCGGCGTTCCGTTCTCAGGCCGCCATCGCGGCTCACCACTGCGCCCATGAGTTCGTCCGTATGCAGGCTGCCTTTCATCAGCGCTTCGGCGCGCCCTTCGCGCACCAGTTCGACCGCCCTTGCCGCCGCGGCATGACTGTGTGGTGCGTCCTCGATCGCGCAGCCGGCAATGTCCAGGTGCTCGCGCGCGGCGATCTCTTCGATGCGTTCGCGCGGCCCCACGAGGATCGGGGCGATCAGACCAAGTTCCTTCGCCTGCAGCGCGCCTTCGAGAGAACTTCGGTCGCAGGGATGCACGACCGCGGTGGCCAGCGGCGGTAAGGACCGGCAAACGGCGATCAGCGCCTCATACTTCTCGTGTTCGCGATTCACGATGCCTCCTTGAGTCCGGGTGCCAGGCGGGAGGGCGGTGCTTCCGAAACCTGATGCACCGACGCCGCTGACCGTGGCGCGGTTGCACGCTCCAACGGCAGGCAAGCGCGGATCGAATCGAGCATGCTGAGCTGGGCTGGGGTCGGCTCCGTTGCCTGAACGCGCCTGTCAGCGAGAAGCTTTTCAGCCAGTTCCAGCAGCTTCTCCCGGTCTTTCCGGTCTCTTAGCAGATTCGGGAGCGTGGCCAGCGCCTGATCCGGCTCGTAATGCACGATGATTTCCTGCTCACCGCGCACACGCCTCCATTGGTCACCTGGAAGCTGGGGCAGATAGGCGGCATAGTCCTTTGCGAGTTCATGCCGCAGGTTCAGCCGCGCCAACGGAAGCGGCTCGCCGTGACGAGCGAGCAGGCAAGCGGCGCGAGCAAGCGCTTCTGTGTAGCCGCCCTCGTTGATCGACGCCAACGCATCCCTCACGAAGGGCAGATCACGCCGATCTCCAGATGCCTCTGCGGTTTTCGCTTGCGCTTGCTCACTTTGATCGGCGGAGAACAGATTCCCGTAGAGAGAAAAGAATGCGCCTTCAGTCATGGCGTCGCGCATCGCGCGATAGAAGTCGAGCGATGCACTGATCATTGCCGAGCCATAGTGCTCGAACTCCCTCAAGCGGGTGTCCTCGTGGGCTTGCGCATGCCGTTTCGCCCTGACCGCTTCCGCCGTTGGCCCAAGCCACGAGAGCCACGGGTTCATGTCCGAAAACATCCAGCGTTGCGCGCGCAGTGGATGGAACTGCCGCTGCAGGTTTGCTGTCGCGTCGTTCGACACGGCGCGTACCCAGGGTTGCAGGAATAGCTCATACGCGCGCTGATTCAACTCCGATACGCGCTTGACGGCCTCGAACGGCTGCTCGTCAATGCGCTCGAACCGGTTCAGCCGCGCGGCGATATCTTCGAGCCAATACTCCTGGAATGAGACGTCATACTCCGTCTTGCCGTCCTCGCCGGTGTGCTCGGCGATATGCATCCCGTAGAGACCGGGCGGGAACGCCTCGATCGCTTCGAGCACGGATGCGATCTCACGGTGTTCCTTCTTCGCGACCTTGCCCGAAACAAAAATGCCGAGATGGCCGATGCTCTGGTGCACGAGCCCGACAATCACCTGACCGCGCGCCTTGATCTCCTCCGTGCTTCCGTAGATGTCGGCGACCCAGTTGAATGCCTGCTGGGGCGGCGTGATGTTGTCGCCAAGCGACGCGAACAGGATGATCGGCGACTTGATCTGCCGTAGATCGAACGCCGCTCCATCGAGACCCCGAACCTCGCCCGACCACAGCTTGTTACCGACGAACAGGTTGCGCGTGATCCATTCGATCTCCTCACGGTTCATCAAGTAGTAGCCGCCCCACCAGCGCTCGAAATCAAGGAAGCGCGGTGGCTCCGTATCGATGTTGTCGAACAGGTGATAATACTTGTCCCACAGGCTGTTGGCGGGGTTGAGATTCTCGAAGTTCTGCACGAGATGTGCGCCGTCGAACTTGCCGTTGCCGAGATCCGCAGTCAGCGACGCGAGCCAGGTGCCGCCCAGCATCCCGCCGGAGTAGCGCATGGGATTGTCGCCCTCACCTTCGCTCCATGCGCCGCTCCAGTATGACATCGGAGCGCCATTGATGACGAGCGGCCCCGTATGGTCCGGGTCGGAGCTTGCCAGCATCATCGCGGCCCAGCCGCCCTGGCAATTTCCGATGATTGCCGGTTTCGGGCTGTCTGGATGCAGTTCGCATACCTTTCTGATGAACTGTTCTTCGGCCGCGCAAACGTCGAGCAACGTCTGGCCAGGCTCAGGGTCACGAAAGAAGATGATGAAATACACAGGGTGGCCAGCTTTGAGCGCAACTCCCGCCTGCGAATCGTCCTTGAAGCCGCCTATGCCGGGACCGTGGCCCGCACGAGGGTCGATGATCACATAGGGACGCTTGCTAACGTCGATGACCACGCCATCGGGAGGTAGCAGACGCACGAGCGCATAGTTGACTGGCCGAGGCAGCCTCCGACCATCGACCACGAGTTCATGACCGAAATGCAGGACCGGTTGAAGACCCTCGCGCGCCTGATCGACGAAAGCATTTCCGCGCTGGCGCAGGGTGTCCCAGAAGAGGACGGAACGCTCGGCCACATCCACTGCGTAGCGGTAGCCGGCCCAGGGGTCCAACGCCGTTGTCCATGCCGGATTGCCAGGCGCCGGCGCACCGTTGCCTCCGACTCGCCGCGCCGCATCCGCTAAACGCCGATTGAATTGCGAGCGCGCGACTTCGGAACGCTTTGCGAAAAGCCGGGCAACCCTGCTACCGACTTCCTGGCAACGTGCGTACTTATGGGCTACGTCTGTCATGGCATCACCTAGTCATTAGCGAACGAATGGGAAAAGACACGCCCTCTACCTTGAAGGTACAGGCAGACACAGGCGTCTGCGACGTGCTTGGAATGAGATGATCGGGGCGAGTCTCTCCTCAAACAGGCAAGCTATCTAAAGCAAATCTTCGGGAAGACAAGTCGTGATACCAAGCGACGACCCGAAAACGAGCACAGCCACCTCTTGACGACACAATGAAAGGAATACTTATAAATATTTTCGACAATGATTTCGTTTCAGCCGATGCCCACATGCACATGGATACGATCTCTTAAAACACTGGCAGATGCACGTGACAGATTCGTTACGGGGTATCCGGACGTCAACTTCGTAGCAGGTAGCGGCCGTTCGAGCATCGGTTGAGGTCGATAAGTCCTGGGTCCGGGCGGTCACTTGCCGGGGATAAGCCGTCTAGCGCTAGCGTTCACGTTTTGAAACGGAAAGCATTGTCATTCACAGGAATTGAAAAAATGCGTGTGGGAACGACAACGACATATGGAGCAGTAAATTCTCTCGGTGTCCTCCCCTCTTGGTGTCCTCCCCACTATAGTTAAGTCGCGAGGTTAAAATCGTCGTTGCGGAAGAGTGCTTCCCTGTGTAGAAGGCTACGAGAACCGTCAAAGGACGTTCGACATGAAAACGACCTGCATTGCTCTCGCTGCCGCTGCCACCGCGTGCGGCATGCTCGCCGCTTGCTCGGGGATGAGCCTTGATCCCAATGCCCTCGCGCAATCTGGCTCACAGGCATTTCAGGCCGCGTCGCTCACCGATGCCGATGTGCGCACGCTGTCCGACAAGTCGTGCGCACAGTTCGACTCGGAAAACCAGATCGCGGCCGCCGACAGCCCGTACACGCAGCGCCTGAACAAAATCGCCGCGCAACTTGGCAATAACATTAACGGCGTGCCCGTCAACTACAAGGTCTACATCACGAAGGACGTCAACGCGTGGGCGATGGCGAACGGCTGTGTACGCGTCTATAGCGGTCTGATGGACATGATGACGGACGACGAAGTGCGCGGCGTCGTCGGCCATGAGATGGGGCACGTCGCGCTCGGCCACACGAAGAAGGCGATGCAGGTCGCGTATTCGACGTCGGCGCTGCGCTCGGTGGCGACGTCGGCGGGCGGCATGACAGGCGCGATTTCTGCGTCGCAAATCGGCGACTTCTCCGAGAAACTGATCAACGCACAGTTCTCGCAATCGCAGGAAATGGCTGCGGACGACTATTCGTTCGATATCCAGAAGAAAAAGGGCTTGGATCCGTCCGGTCTCGTCACCGCGTTCAACAAACTCGCGAAATTTGACGGCGGCAAGTCGAGCATTCTGAGTTCGCACCCGGCGTCGGCGGCGCGCGCGCAACACATCCAGGAGCGGCTCGCGTCGAATAAGTAATGCGGCGGAAGGTGATCAGAATCTGGCGCTGTCGCGATATCCCGGCCGCGCCACTCGAAACCGGCCACGCCATGCGCATCGAAGACGTCGACCCAGTTCATTTCCGGCCGTTTGGAGCCGGGCCAGGCCTACTCGGCATCCGCGGCTTCGGTTGCGCCCTGGTCGTGGCCACTGCATGGCTTGGCGTTTCTTTTTGGTTGGCGCTGCCATGGGTGGCCGAACTTGCGGAAAAGATCGGCTCGGTATCCACATGGCTGGTCGTCGGCGGCATTGCGCTGGCGCCAGGGTTCATGAACGCCTTTCAGACCGCGACCCTCCTGCAACGTCCGAGCGGTCGCTACCGCGAACCCACTGCCTACCCCGCCCTGACAGTCCTGATCGCGGCGTATAACGAGGCCGGCCAGATTGCCAATGCCTTGCACTCTCTTCTAAGCCAGAAGTACTCTGCACGATTGGACATCATTGTCATTGACGACGGTTCTCAGGACGGAACCGCAACGATCGTACGCGAGACTTTCCCGGAAGTACGTGTGATCGTTTCGGCATGTAACGCGGGCAAGGCAGCAGCTCTCAATCGTGGACTTGCAGTCGCGCACCATTCTCTGGTCGTTACCGTTGACGGCGACAGTTGGCTACACGCCGATGCGCTCCGCTATCTGGTGCTGGAGTACTTGAACGGACCGGCCAATACCGCAGCGGTCGCCGGGGCCGTATTCGTAGGCAATAGGGACAGGAGTTGGTCGTCTCGCGTCCAATACTGGGACTACTTGCACGGCATTGCGGCGACCAAACGAACGCAGGCCGCCTATGGCGGAACGCTGGTCGCCCAAGGTGCCATGTCACTGTACCGTACCGATCTGCTGCGAGAAATCGGAGGGTGGCCACAGAGCCTTGGCGAAGATATTGTCCTCACTTGGGCGTTGCTGTCCCGAGGATACGACGTCGGCTACGCCGAGCGGGCGCTCTGCTTCACCAACGTGCCGGAAACTTTCGGCGGCTTGCTACGGCAGCGGGCTCGCTGGGCGAGAGGCATGATCGAGGCTTTCCGTCATCACCCGGGCATTCTGCGCCAGCGCCGAATCACAACATTTCTTGTTGTCTGGAACCTGCTTTTCCCGTGGCAAGACCTGGTCTTTACCTTCGCATTCATTCCGGGCCTGGTACTCGCACTGTTCGGCCATTACTGGTTGGTTGGTCCATTGACGCTGGCGCTGATCCCATCGGCCGGCTTTATCGGCTTCGTGATGTACCGGATGAGCGCAAAGGTCTTTCACCAGGCAGGCTGCAAGATAGCGTGGGATCCACTGGCGCTTGTCGTCTATACGCTGGCCTACGGACTCATCAATCATCCGGCCAGCTTGCGCGGCTACCTCGCCGAATTGTTCGGACAGGCGAAAACGTGGGGTACCAAATAATGGTCCTGCGTTTGCTGCCGGTGCTGCTCTTCGCGGTCGCAGCCAGCGCGGCCGCATACGATGAGGTGATTGACAAACGCCCGCCCGGACAGAGCCCAGACCTCTTCGAGTCGCCTGAGTATGCCCCCTTGGCCGGGATGACAACCGACTATTTCGGAACCCGCGATACGACGGGATTCGAACGGGATTCGCTCCGTCTTGGCGGAATGGTTCACTATGCATCCCGGTATGACTTTGTCAGCCTTGGCGTGTCTCGAGACGAATTCCGCCAGGGCGATTGGACTGGCATTGCTGACTCCGTTTTGATCGAAGGGCGGAAAGTCAATCAGCTTACGGCAGAAGGAATTACCGGCCGATTGGCGGTTACCACGACCGGGCATCCTCAATGGCACGGGGAGGTCACATGGAACGTACGCTTTGGAGAGCGTGGCGGTGTCGAGCTTATTGCGAATCGCGACGCTGTGGAGAGCGAAGCAGCGGTCCAGAATGGCATCCTCTCCAATTTCCTTGCGGCAAGCTTTGACTACGCGCCCACCGAGCACCTGACGATGATAGCCATGCCGACCTGGCGCCGATTTACCGATGGCAACCAGCAGCTTGGCGGGCGAACCTGGCTGATCCTTTCCCCGGTGCCGGAGAGCGGGATCGGCATCGAACTGAAGGGGCAGGGCTTTCATGGAAGCGGACAATCGCAGCAGCTGTATTTCAGTCCCGAAGAATACCGGAAGGCGGAGGCAGGACTGCGCTTGCGGCGTTCGTTTGGCGACTGGCGGGTTTATGCGTATGCCCGGTTGGGCCACGAATGGATCGATCACGACATTGACAAGCCGACGGCAGAATTTGGAATCACTGCCAGGCGCACCTTCAGCAATGGCATCACCGCAGCAGTGCAGTTCGCCTACAGCCGAAGCTCCTATTCGGATGCAGTCCAGAATCTCAACGAGAATTACGGGTGGCGCATGTTGAGAATCGTCGTCGTATTGCCACTCGATCGCCTTTTCGCGTCTTCTCAGTTACCCAATTGAAGTCTCGCCGTCGCAGCACGCGCGCCAGGTCTCTTTTTTCCTCCGGCTGCCCCCCCGGGCCCAACGTCGGTCACTGGACGGCCGGAGATGCCTGGAAGCTGACGTTGAGGCAGGACTGAAAGACTGCGATGGGTCGGCTCTCGCCGCCAGTCACACCTGCGACAAGACCAGTGCCGATACGCTTGTGTCGGCGCGTTTCGACACGTCGCATCCGGCAAATCACTGGCGCCAGTGGCTGAGCAGCGGAGATCATGCGCACGCTGCCTGCTACCTTGCAAAGCCGCTGGGACCGCACTTTACGGCGCCCAGAGATTCCTTCACTGGAATACAGCGCTCCAAGGCCGCCGCACTCCTCCAGGCTCTGCGGCTTTAGCACTCAGACTCAAGTCTCGAATCTTGGGAGATAACCCTTCATCGGTCGGATCGGCCCCATCTTCGTACCGACTTGACTGCGATACCGATACTTTGACCACTCGAACACTAAAGTTTCAAGCCAGACTGCCGTAAGGCCGGTTTGGTTTCAGGCGCTAAAACGTGCGGAGTGATATGAACAAGAGTATGAGAATTCTGGTGGTGGATGACTTTCCGACGATGCGCCGAATTGTCCGCACCATGTTGAGGGATCTGGGTTATACGAACGTCCATGAGGCGGAGGACGGCGTGATGGGGCTTGCGCATCTGCGTGCGAGCCCCTTCGATTTCGTGATTACCGACTGGAACATGCCTAACCTCAACGGGCTTGAGATGCTGAAGGAGATTCGCGCAGATGCAAGTCTTGCACATCTTCCGGTGCTGATGGTCACCGCCGAGTCGAAGAAGGAAAACATCATCGCAGCGGCTCAGGCCGGTGCGAACGGCTACATAGTCAAGCCGTTTCCCGCGTCCCTCCTGGACGAGAAGCTGAGCCGAATTGTCGAGAAAATGGGCAAGACTGGAAAGTGAAATGAATGAGCGTTAAGGCCTGCCATTGGCCGCAGGAATGTGCATGCCACCGCACATGTCGGCAGGCGTCGAATAAACCTTAACGGAACGTGCCGGCTGCATCGGACAGGACGCGGCCACTTACGGTCGTTCAGTCAGACTGCGTGCGCTTTGCTGGAGCGTCGCTAGTAGACCGGTAAAGCGACAACCAAAGTGCTGCGATTGACAAAGCGCGACAGACTACACGCAACCTGAGGACATGCTCATTGCAGCCGTAACGTTCAAGTTGCATGCCGGTGATACGCAATACGTGCGCACTTCTATCAGCATGGGCCTTCTGGTTGGACATATCACGCCAACCCTGGAGGACCCGGAAACCGGGCCTCACGCAGTCGGGCAGCTTAAATAAACCGATGCTCCGACGACTACAGCCGCGCAATTAAGCTCTTGAATTGAACAAAACGAATGACAACGTGGGTGGCACGCCACGCACCGGAATACGAGCTTCCGGCACGCGGCCTGTGGGTATTCGGCCAACCACTGAAGAAGACTGGGAGATCTTGAAAGGGATCTTCCTTGCTGCGCTGTCTGACAGTCCAACGGCGTTCGGTTTGCGTTACGCCACAGCGGCCGCGTATAGCGAGCAGCAATGGCGCGACTGCGCGTCAGCTCAAACGCAACCACTATACCTGGTAGCCTTGGAGCAAGGACATGCAGTCGGACTGATCGGAGACGGGATAACCCGTTCGCACGAATACCACTTGATTGCCATGTGGGTTCATCCGAAGCGGCGAGGCATGGGAATTGGGGGCCGTCTCGTCAATGCAATCCAGGCGCGCGCGATTGAACGCGGATATAGAAGAGTCGTATTGAGAGTCTCGCCAGAAAACGGCCGCGCTGCGGACCTCTATAGAAGGCATGGTTTTATATTCTTGCCGGAATGGGAAACACTCGCCGGTCAACCCGCGATCAACCTGCAAAAAATGGAATGGAGTAGCAGTCGCTGACTGCCATTACGATTCCGCTGGGAGCTTGATCGACCGTGTTCGGGTTGCTCAAGAGTCCGCTCAGGGTCGACTCACGCTTTTTGCATGAAGGCATCGGTCGTGATGCCACTATTCGATGGCTGCGCCGGCGTCGCTCAACGTTCGCGCGGTAGTCACGTGGCGAACCTCGTCTGCAACCTCATCCCACCAAGCCGCTCCTTCGCCGTCCACCGCGCTCGGGTCGATCGCCTTGCGATAGATCGCCTTCGCATTGTTAATGCGTTGGCAAATCGTCACCCTCTCGTCCCGAAGCGCGGGTCGACGAACATGCTGCGCAGTGCTGTGCTCTTTCCAGCATTGGAATCGCCTACTACGATCAGCATTCGCTCTAACTGTGGCAATTGACAGAGTGGTTTGTTCACCTGTTGTTTTCTGTTATCAGTGGTCGGTCGACGGTAATCGGGTCGCATTGGCGGTTCTCACTCGCCATTCACTATCGCCGCATCTGAACTGCTGCATCCAGACCTGCTTGAGCTCGTCCCCATCAACCACATCGGCGGCTACGATGACCCGCTTTTCGTAATGACCCAAGCAGCTGACAGTGATCGCACGCGAGGCAATGGCGTCACCCTCGAAGCGAAGCGCAGCAATCTCGACGAGCGGCTCTTCCTTCTCATTTCCCGCGTAGCCCTTCGATGCCCCGCGCACCGTAAGATCGTCAAACCATCGAACAGTCCAACTGCCGTCAGTTGCCCTTCGTTCGAGGACCACGTCACGAGACCACCAAGCTGCCTCGTGCGAGAGCTTCTGCTCCGGCTCTACCGGTTGCTCAGCCACCGCGGGACCTGCAGTCAAGACTGAGGCGAGCATAACCGCTCCAACAACCGATGCCTTCATCTTTCTTCTCGTTGTCCGTTGCAAGTGCGTTGATTACCCGTGAATCATTTTGCGAGGTCCGTGTTGTTGCGGCTGAATGGCGGCGAAGACGTGCGCCTCCTTCTGTAGCGCCGTCAGAATCTCAACGGTCTGGGCATACAGGTCGAGGCCAGCAACATGCACGAAAGTCTCATGCGAGCGCCCGATCGACGCAATCTGCTCTGAGCACACAAATACAGTTTCGCGGGCATCCCCCGCAATGACCGTGTCCTGAAGGATCTGCAACTGGTGAATGATCCGACCGAGGAATATGACTCCCTCGCTCTTTTGGGGAAGCGTCACTGACAAGCGTTCCAGGTCGTCAATCGTTTGACGCAGCAGCGATAAAGTCGCCCGATCCATTCTCGTCTTCTCCTTGTTTTTTTCCTCTTTCCGCGGTTGGTCGCTACAAAAAGTACCACTGGCAAATCTCCGAGATCCGTTGCCTTCTCTCGCCCAACCCTTCTTTATCGGCATCTGCGCACGAGTCTGTAGATCCAAACGACGAACCTTGTCAAAATCATGCAAAACGCATTCACGAGGATAGGTTCAGCGCGGCGACGACTCGCCACATTGTCCCGTGCGAAAACGCCCGTTACACCTCCTGGGCCGCCGGCACATGTTGACCGTACGCCGCCGAGGCCAGGCTATTCCACCTGTCCGAACCCCCATACTCGGGCGGGTCGCCTTCGGCCGCCCCATCAGGCAGTCGTCGGCGAAGACCCGCCGTTCGCCTGCATCCTCGGTCGGACGTTCAGGCCCAGCGTCAGGCGCAAGCGCGAAGAAATCTTTGTGAACTTTCCACCTTCAAGTCGCCGGGCCGCCCTGGATTCACCGACTTTCTCGGCACATCAATAGGCACTAAAAGACAGCGATCAGCGATGTTGCAATAAATTTTCTACCATAGGCGCATTAGCTATGGAAACGTTGCTACTCGCGCGCACCCGGCAATTGAGACCGGCGGAAGCGATGCTGGCATACGACGATCGCCTGTTGGATACCGGCGCTGTAACACGTGGCCCGCCCGCCATGGACGGCAAGGGAGTCGAGATGTCTCACGAACTCTACATCCAGGCACTTAGCGCGATGTTCCTGTTCTGGAATGGGGCGCGCATCCTCACGTACCTTCCGACGATCGGCAAACTCCTCGCGAGGGAAGCAGACATGCGCAGCCACAGTCTGTTGAGCTGGGGCTGCTGGGCTTTCAGCAATGGCACATTCGCACTCATGCTCCTCGAAATGAGCCGGGGAATCCCGAATGGGATGTTTTGGATGAATCTGGCCAATACGCTGATGTGCGTCATTGTTTCGCTCATCATCCTGTTCAGGCGGTTTCCGCGCCTGCACACAGGTGCAAGTAAGGTCTATCGAAACATCAGACAAAATGAGTGGAAACCCGAAGCCGTGTCTGGACAGTTGGGGCTGCTGCATCTAGGCGGACGCAGCCTGGCTGGGGGCGCCAATCTTGCGGTTGATCCTGTCCCCACTACACCGCCTATGCGACTCGGACGCCTTGCACTTTGGGTTGCGCCGGCGAGCGTAGTGGCGTTCGGGGCCGCGGGTGCCGTCACGTATGATCTCTGGTCCGACCATGATCAGAACGCTGGCGTCGAATCAAACGCAAGCGCACGACAGGCGTTCGGGATAATCAGACCGGCATCGCCGATCCCACAAGGGTCTTCGTCCGCTCAGGTCTCGCCAGCAACAGCAGTTCCTGCTCGCGCAACCGCAATCGCTCGTGCGGAACTCGCCCCACCTACGCCTTCCACGTCGCCTGGCCGCAGCGCGGCACCTTCCCGCGACGGTGCTGCACCGCGGATGGCCACAGGGCGAGTGGGTAAGGCCGGCAACGTCGCGGCCCAGAATCGCGGGCATTGGGCGTCGCGCTTTATGACAAGCTTGCGGCAAGCGCTCGGCATCCCCCGATCAACATCGCCAAAGCGACAGACACTTGCGTCCGGCCATGGCGCACCACCAAGGTCGGCCTCTGCTCGTGGAACTGCGGTTGGCCGTGCTGAGATCGTCAGGCGTGTCCCTTCCCCTCCGTTCGATCACGGCGCTGCACAACGCCGGGATTTCCCGGCACCGCGCGTCGCTACAGGTTGGCCCGGTACCGCGGACGATTTCGCCACGCAGAATCGCCGCCGTTCGGTGCAACAGGTTCCCGTCGATGAAGCGCGGCCAGGCGACGTCGTCGAAGCGGCCCCGGTCGTGTACGCTGCGCCTCCCGGTGTGTACGTGGGGCCTCCGGTTGTGTACGCGCAAGCGCCCGTCGCATACGGCCGCGGCTATGGGGGTGAGTACTGGGACCATCGGCAATGGCACGACAACGGCCGGCACAAGGGCTGGAAACATCGCCAGCATGATGATGCCGAAGACGATTAGTGCCTGTCACACGGCAAACCGCCTGCGTATTCACCAGCGGCCATCTGCCCTCCGCAATTTTTTTTGATGCGCCTTGTCCGTCAGCAAGACGTGCGAGCGTCATTATGATGGCGGCACGATGTAATTCATCCGCCTCAACCCCATGACGGAGGCTCAAATGGAATACCTCTTGATGATCTATTCGCAAGAAAACGGCTGGAGCCAGATGACCGACAGTGAGCGGCAGCAAGGCGTCGCCGCTTATCACGCGTACACCGAATCGCTCCAGAAAGCGGGGGCGCTGGTGGGTGCCAACCGGCTGCAGCACACGAATACGGCCACGACCGTGCGGTTGGTCGACGGCAAGCCGCAAGTGCTCGACGGACCGTATTCCGATTCGAAGGAGCAACTCGCGGGTTACTACCTGATCGACGTGCCCAACCTGGACGCGGCGATGGCGTGGGCGTCGCGGTGTCCCGGCGCGGCTCACGGCATCATGGAAGTGCGCCCGGTCTGGACCGCTCCGTACGATGCGCCATCTGCTGCATGAGCCAGTCCGGCGGCGGCCGGCACGCTGACGCCGCCGCACATTCCATTGCCGAGGCAGTCGCGCGCCGCAGTTATGGCAAGCTCGTCGCGCTGTTGGCGATGCGTACGCGCGACGTCGCCGCGGCCGAGGACGCACTCGCCGACGCGTTTGCGGCAGCACTCGCGGACTGGCCGGAGCACGGCTGCCCCGCAAGCCCCGAAGCCTGGCTGATGACCGTTGCGCGCCGCCGGGCGATAGATGGCGCACGCCATCGCCATGTCGGCGACACAGTGGTGAACCAGCTCGCGATCCTCGCAGATGAGATCGACGAGTGTGAACCCGGCGCGTTGCCCGACCGGCGGCTCGCGCTGCTCTTCGCATGCACACACCCCGCACTCGAGGCCGCGATTCGCACGCCGCTGATGCTGCAGGTCGTGCTGGGCCTGGAAGCGAAGACGATTGCATCCGCGTTTCTGATGTCTCCCGCCGCCATGAGCAAGCGCCTCGTGCGCGCGAAGACCAAGATCCGCGAAGCGGGCATTCCGTTCAGCGTGCCCGAGCGTGAGGAACTGCCCGGCCGGCTCGACTCGGTGCTTGAAGCTGTCTATGCCGCGTATGCGGAAGGTTGGACGGACCCGGTCGGCGGCGATACCGAACGGCGCGATCTAGCCGACGAAGCGCTGTATCTTGCGCAATTGCTCGTCGAACTGCTGCCCGAGGAAGCCGAGACGCTGGGTCTGCTTGCGCTGATGCTGTTTGCGCAGGCGCGGCGCGATGCCCGACGCGATGCAGCCGGCGATTACGTGCCGCTGTCGGCTCAGGACCCGGCGACATGGAACGCACCGATGATCGACGCAGCCAACGCACTGCTGCGGCGCGCGAACGCGTTTAATTCAATCGGTCGCTTTCAACTCGAGGCCGCACTGCAGTCGGCACATGTGCATCGCTGCCGATCGCATTGCCCGAACTGGGACGAGATCGTGCAACTCTACGACGGGCTGCTCGCCATAGCAGCTTCGCCCGTGATCGCGGTGAACCGCGCACTCGCACTGGCGGAGCGCGACGGCGCACAGGCGGCGCTCGACGCGCTCGCGCCGTATGCGAACGATCCGCGGCTGACTGACTACCAGCCATACTGGGCGGCACGCGCCAATCTGCTCGCGCGTGCCGGCGCTACGACCGATGCGCTTGACGCGTACGATCTTGCAATCGGGCTCGAGCGCGATCCGGCGGTGCGCCGGTTCCTGCAGCGCAAGAAACTGGAGCTTGCATCGGCGAGCAGCTAGTAACGCGTGGCTATGCGAACGCCCGCAATGGAACGCTTGACACTACAGATCATTTTTGGAGTTTGAGCGGCCGCGCCGACTGTTTTCCCCGGCTTGCCCGCGCGTCTCCCGCGGACCGGCCAGGCGGTCTATCATAATGGTGCTGCATTCATCAGCGCAGGAGCCCATCATGATCTCCCATCCGTTGGCCGCGCCGACCGGCACCGCTCCCGACACCGCGCGCCCTTCCGCCGGCACGACTCGCCAGCCCGATCGCCCATCCGGTCCGACGGGCCTGCAAACTCCGGCTCCCGACGACCTGCCAGACGCCAACGCGGCCGAGCCCGAGGCTCACGAGCATCTCCCGTCCAGAAGCGACGACAACTGATTCGGCACCGCCGTGCCGAGGCGCCGTGGCGCGAGGCTCCGTCGCTTGGCGTGGGCCTGTAATATCCACCTGCAACACCCGCCCGCCACGTCCTCCCGCGAGGACCGGCGGGTTTCTGTTGGTGCTCCCCAACCGGACAATTTGCCCGGGTCAATCAGTGACAGCTTCAGGCGTGGGGCCGCAATCGGCGGGGAATTGCGCCCTCGGTCTTCGTGTATAAATGAGGCTACCCAAGACAAACGGAGCCCGCCGTGGCCGAAACCCCACCGTCCACCTCAAAGCCAGTTACCGAAGGCGCGCGCACTTCGGTCTCGCGTCCTGTCAGGCTTTGGGCCCTCTGCGGCGGCATCGGCCTTTTGCTCGTGAGCCTGCTGGTGATCTTCGCCCCTGATCGGGAAAAACTGGATGAACGGGCGCTGAGCGGCCTGGGATTTTTCACGGGCGCATGCGATGACCGTGGCGATTCAACTGCCACACCCGAGTCGGGATGCCTGGCATTGCGGGCAAAACCGACAGTGACAACGTCTCAGCTCGCCGCCGCGGTCCCCCACCTGGCCAAGCTTCACCTGAAACTCGAATTGAGTCTGGCGGGCAGCTCCGTTGATAACATCGACTCGCTGAAAGAGCTGGATGATGTGGTATCGCTCGACCTCACGGGCACGCCGGTCTGGAACATCGACGTGCTGAAGGGAATGCGTTCCCTGAAAAGACTCGTGATACACCGCACCCAGGTCCAGAACATCGATGCGCTTCGAGAATCGACCAGTCTCCAATTGCTCAATCTCTGGGACACCCGCGTTTCGAATCTCGAAGCACTGAGGGACTTGACTGAGTTGCGCCAACTCGACCTTCGGGATACGCAGGTTCGGGACCTCGAAGCGCTGGCGAAGCTACCTCGTCTGGAAGCACTCAAACTGGGTGGCGCGAGAAATGTCAGGGACATCGAGCCACTCGGTCAATTGACCACGTTGATAACGCTCGATCTCAACGAGACGCAAGTCGAGCACCTCGATCCCTTGAAGAATCTTCACGATCTTCAGGCGCTCTATCTCGCGAACACGTCTGTTCGTGACATCGATGTGCTGATGGGCATGCCACACCTGAAGACGCTCGTGCTCGACGGCTCCAAAGTCGAGAATATCGAGGCGGTGCGGGGATTGCGCGAGATGGAAACACTCGTTCTTGCCCGCACGCCAGTCACGAACATCGACGCACTGAAAAGCCTGACTGGCCTGCAACGGCTCAATCTCTCCGACACCCGCGTCGAGAACATTGATGCGCTGAGCAATCTTACTGCCCTTCGAACACTCAATCTCTTTCGCACCGACGTTCAAGACATCGACGCGCTAAAGGGACTGAAGGGGCTACAAGAGCTCTATCTCGCGAATACGCCAGTCAAGGACGTCGATGTACTGAAAGGCCTGACCGGGCTGCGGGAGCTCGTTCTCTATGGCACCAAGGCCCGGAATGTCGATGAACTCAAAGCGGCCTTACCAAACACTCGAGTTGTATGGTGATCACCCGGTTTGCCCCGCTCGCACGACTCGAACTAAACTACGATCAAGACTTGTGTCGAATACCTGGGATATCTAAATGCCTCAACATTGTTAGTGCACTCAGGCACTCTGGAGACCGGTCGATCAGCACGGCACCGGACTACGACGGGCCGCCCGCGACCACCCTGACCCTGCGCGATGTGTTGCGCTCCAGTCTCATGTACAGGTTCGCTGCCACGATACCGAAGACGATGTGAACGAACACGCTCGCCAGGTTGCGCCCCTCTGCGAACCACGGAAAAAGCCGTGTCATGCCGTAGAAATTAATAAGATAAACGGCTACAGCGAATGCGCCACCCGCCAGCGAAGCCATCCCCATGCTCGAGTCCAGGTCGAATGACGTCATGACCAGACCGAGGGCAAGTGCGAACACGATGGCAAGGGCAAAATGCACCACAAAGGCCGCGAGCACGATGCCAGGCGAGAATGCTTGCGGCGATTGCAATGCGCCTCGTCCCAGAATGATCGCGGCGACCATGCGTGGGGGCTCCAGCAGACTGCCGCCAGTCGTCAGTGCCATCAGGACGACCCCTAACACCAGGAAGACAGTGCCGGCGATGACGCCTGCCAGCACGGCGGCCCGACAGTCGAGCTGGCCGTGTGTGAAATGATGGAAATCCATGTGAAGGTGCACAATTTGTCTCCTGATTGATTCGGAGAAAAGTTCAGCAAAAAACACCTTCAAATCAGGCGTGCTTCTCACTGAATTCGTTGAGCGGCACAGGCTGCTTGAGCGGATCGAAGTCGGCCCACCGCCCTTGTTGCCAGCAGCCGGTCGCGCGTTCGATCGCCGCGCCTCCCGCATCGCACAGCACCCGTGCGGCGTCCAACTGGCTGTCCGGCGACACGTGTACGGCCACCAGCACGCCGGATTCACGGGTTTCTTCGTTGCTGGCTTCGCGCGTGCGCACCATCGCGCCGACCAATGAGCCGATATACGCACTCACCCCCGTCGCGATCAGCGACACGATAAGCGGCGGCGAAAACACTGCGAAGACCCCGACGCCGACCAGGGCGCCAACCACTGCGCCAATCGTGATGCCTATCTCGGCACCCGCCGGCGCCTCCCTCGCGTTTGCGTCTGTGATGGTTTCGAATCCGTGCTGGCCGCACGGATTGACGAAAAACAGTGTGACGTCCTCTTCGACGAAGCCGGCAGTGATGACCCGTTGTGCCGCGTCTTCAGCTGCGGGGAACGTCGTAAAGCGTGCTGCGACGATGAGTGACATGTGGCCTCCATCCATCGTTGAGCGGCGGTTGCAGGCGTACCACCCCACCTCACCCGCGCCGACCTATGTGCATGCGATGGCACGCGTCGCGACTATGGCGTGGTGCCGCGATCGGGTTCCATACCGTCCACGCTGAACCGTCCGCTATGGACTACTACGCCTTGCGGCTGTGGCGCAAATTGCCGCTCGCGAGCGAAAAAACGGTTGATTCACCTTGTCTCGTCGGTACGGCTATCGTCCTCATTGTGCAAGCGCGCAATCAGAATCGCGATAGGTCAACCTCCTCTATTTGAGGTAGGTGCTTCGCCAGGTGTCGCGATGCATCGTGATGACTGTTCGCCGCTCGTGCGTAGCTTCGAGCGGCATGACTTCTTCAGGACGACGCAATGTGACCGTTCAATGGCAGTCTGCTCGCACGCTCGTTCGTCACGCAGCCACAGCGCAGCGTTGCTGCGTGCGACTCGCATCCTGCTAAAACGAAATGGGGCTTCGAATATTCCCGGCGTGTTGTGCGGTCCGCGAGAATGAGATGCGGTTGACCGCGCCGTCGAACGCACAAGCGTCGACGTCCGTCATTTCGCTGACAACGACGGATCGCATGACAGCCATGGAGACGTTCGTTGCCGTCGCCCCCCTCTTTTTCCATGATTCGATTCGCGCCCCGGCACATTAGCGCTCAGGCATGCAGCGAAGCGGCAATCCGCACCTTCACGGAGGCCACGCAATCCAGTGCCGTAGCCAGCACGGGATTTGGCGAAACTTCGCCGTAGTAGAGCCGCACAGTTTCAAGAAAGCGCGCGCCTTCGATCGGCAGGATGGCGAGCGTGCCGCGCCGTGCCACGGTCAACGGCATCAACGCGAGAAACGGATACAGGCCGAGCATCGTCTCGTTCGCCTGAATCGAAACCGACTGCACGCAGCCCGCCGGCAACTCGAGGCCGCCCCGTTGCATCCAGCGTTCGAGGGCGACGAAAGTGGGCGCCTCGCGCGGCGGCAGAATCCACGGCAAGCCAGCAAGATCGGCGCGCTTGACGGAACGCCGCGCCGCGAGCGGATGG
>NZ_CAJMYW010000031.1:0-50985 GCF_905220165.1 Paraburkholderia sp. J10-1
AATGTGATTCGCCACGGGCAACCGCGGGCTTTCCGCTGCCGGATAGCAGGCCGCGCGGCTTGATTCAAGTCAATGCGCGCAGCCCGGCAATCTCTAAATTGAGTCATACCGGGGCGTTGGCCCTTAACGGAGGACCTCATGCAAGCATCAGACATCATGACGACGGACGTCATCACCGTGCGCCCCAATGCGTCGATTTTCGAGGCGGCGACGCTGCTCGCCGACCATCACATCAGCGGCATTCCGGTCGTCGACGATAGCGGAGCCGTTGTCGGCATTCTCAGTGAAAGCGATTTGCTACATCGCGTGGAAACGGGCACCGGCAAGCCGCAGCGAAGCTGGTTTGGGGAATTCCTCCATTCGACGCGCAAGCTCGCGGGCGAGTACCTGAAGGAAAACGCGGTGAAGGTGGACGACGTCATGACCGCCAATGTCGTTTCGGTTTCGCCTTCCACGCCACTCAGCGAGATCGCCGATGTGCTCGAACGCCTTCGAATCAAGCGGGTGCCGGTGCTGGATCAGGGCAAGCTCGTGGGTATCGTCAGCCGTGCGAACCTGATCCGCGCGCTGGCGAGCGCGGCGCGCCCCGATCAGGCAGGGCTCGTGTCGGACGAGACCATCCATCGCGACGTGATTCAGGCGCTCGCCGGGCATCGCTGGGCAATGCCGGCGGAGAACGTCGTCGTGAAGGAGGGCGTTGTCCACTTCTGGGGTACGGTGAACTCGGAGGAGGAGCGCAAGGCGATACTCGTCTCGGCGCAGCTCGTGCCCGGCGTGAAGGGTGTCGAGGACCATCTCGGCTACCCGGTGGTGTTCACGCCGATGTAAGAAAGGCGGACGCGTTCAGGCGTGGGGAAGGCTGGGCCAGCAACACGACTGGCCCGGTTTTTTTGTCGGGCTTCGCCGTCGTGCTGCTTCCCGTGTGTCGACGCTCGGCGTGTGGCGCTGCGTCAGTGCGACATGAGCACCGGCAGCGTCATCGTGGCCAGGATCGAGCGTGTGGCGCCGCCCAAAACGAGTTCCTGCAGGCGCGCGTGACCGTATGCCCCCATCACGAGCAGATCGTAGCCGCCGTCTGCCGCAAAACTGAGCAGCGCGTCGCCCGTGGCTGCGGCGGCGTCGCGGTCGAACCGGGTGATTTCGACCTTCGTTGCGCCATGGCGCGCAAGCATGGCCGCGAGGTCGGCACACGACGCTTGCCGCTCGGCAGGCACGATGGACGTAGAAGCGGACAGAGAAGCGGTTGCAGAAGCGGCCACGATGGTCACGTGGGCCGCCCGCGCGATGAAAGGCATGGCGTCGTGCACGGCGCGCGCGGCCTCGCGGCTGCCGTTCCAGGCCACGAGCACGCGCTCGCCCACCGACTCGAAGCTGCCTGCATACGGCACGACCAGCACGGGGCCGCCCGCGCCAAGCAGCACGGTCTCCGTAAAGTGCTCAGCAATATAGGATTCCGGATCGTCCCGATCGGTTTGCCCCACGATCACGAGGTCGGCGCTCCGGCTGCGCTGCATGACCGCCGTGACCGGATCCCCCTCGGCCGTCACCCAGGCGCCATCGACCTGCGCTCGTGCCAGTTCGGCTCGAAAGAGGCGTTCGATCGCGCCGCGTTGTTCGCGCCGCAGCTTGCGGTGCGTGTCGTAATAGTCGGCCGTGCCGGCCATCACGTAAAACTCGCGCGGGCGCGGCTCGAACGCCGCGAACAGTCCATCCAGATGCGCGCCAAACCGGCGGCCCAGCTTCAACGCAAGCGAGAGACGCGCGCTTGCGCGTGCGCTCGTGTCCATGTGCACCATGATCGTCTTGTAGCTCATCGTGATCTCCAGCGAACGGGGGCGTTCCACCGCCCCTCGAGGCGGAGAAAGTGATTCGAGTCTAGGGACGGCGGGCTCGTTGCGATTGATTTGAATCAACCATCTCTTCCTGGCGAAATAGGTCGCCCCTGGAACCCGGAAAAAAGGAGACATTGAGGCAGATCAATCGGAAACGGCAGTCCGTGCGTAGATTGAATACAGCGCGACGCTTCGCAGGGTTCGTGCGCCACGCAAGCCGAAAAGGAGGCAAGGCAATGAGCAATCTGACACGTTATGACCCGTTTTCCATGGAGCCTGTTTCGGACCTCTTCCAGGGGCTGTTCCGGCCAATGCGCGGCGTGCTGGCCGCCGAGGAGAGCGAACTCGCGACGATCAAGCTCGACGTTACGGAAAGCGAGAAGGCCTACACGGTCAAGGCCGAGATGCCGGGTGTCGACAAAAAGGACATCGACGTGAAGATCGACGGGAATGTGGTTTCGATTCACGCGAAGGTCGAGCGCACGACCGAGCAGAAGGAAGGCGAGCGCGTCATTCGCCGCGAACGGTACAGCGGCGCCTTCGCACGCACGTTCTCGCTTGCCAGCGATATCGACGAAAGCAGCGCCAACGCGCAGTATCAGGATGGCGTGCTCTCGCTCACGCTGCCGAAAAAGGCGCCTGCGGAACAGAAGCGACTGCAGATCCAGTGAGCCATGGCGCGCGCCATTGTGCCGCAGGCGCATTCGCTGCGCGCCTTCTTGGGAGAACGAAATCATGTCACTTACCGGCCATATCGACTCGGGCGCCTGGAGCGTTCAGGCCCGCACATCGCCGGCTCCGCAGGGCGGCTTTCTCTGCGAAGTCAGCGTCACGCACGGTCCACAAACGCAGTGCTTCTCCCACGCGTTTGCGCATCATCGCGTGTTTGAAACCGAGCGAGAGGCGGTGCTCGAGGGGTTGCGCGAAGGCATGGTGTGGATCGACCTGAAAATCCATCACGCGTTCGAAGTGTAGAAAGGCCTGCCTGGAGGCAGTAGCGAGCTTTCGGGTAGCGACGATGCCGACTTCTGAAGGGGCGCGGCGATGGGACTCGGGATGCAAATCGTCTATCTGGGTTTCGCCGGTTCATCTGCCCTTGAGGCGGAAGCCGGCGTTCAGTTGCTGCGCCTCGAGCGGTTCAGCGGCGTGCTGGCAGGGTGTCATCTCGCGATCGAGCGAATGCACTCCGTGCAGCCGGGAAGCTGCCGCCCGGCCTATGACGTTCGTCTCGACCTCGTTTCGACTTCGAGGCAACTCGCGCCGCTTGGCCATTGCGAAGGTGACGACCCTGTGGCTGCCATGCGTGCGGCATTCGACGCCGCCGAGCGCCAACTGGGTTCAGCCGCGTCCGCAGGCGCCGTTTACCGAAACGGTGCGCCGCGCGGCGATCACTGATCGACGCCACGCTGGAGGAGTCGCCCTATCGGGCTTCACTGGCTCAGTACCCACTGAACGAGCGTATGCGCGTCTTCGGCCGATAGCGGGCCGCCGCGGTCTGCGGGCAGCGGCATGGCCATGTCGCCCCAGTGGGGCTTGCCGCCGTGCCTGAGCTTGTCTTCGAGCATGACCTCGGCATTCGGCTTGTTGCGGTAGCGCTCGGCGATCTGGTGAAACGACGGCGCGAGAAATGGCGCATCCGACGTGTGGCAGAACATGCAGTGCTGCTGATCGACAAGCTCGGTGGGTTCGGCAAGCTGCGCGTGCGCAGCACCGGCATACAGCGCCACCGCGCATACCGCTGCGGCGTGAATCAGGATCGTGTTCGCGCGCGCGTGGAGCGACGCAATCACCGGGAGGCAAGCAACAGGTGCAGGACGGCGTGGCATCGAATGTCTCCTCGAGTGCGGCCGGGGAGCGCAGTGCCGCCGGCCAGATGCATGAATGAAATAAAAAGCGGCGCCGTCACACGCGCGCGAGCCCTTCCAGATCGACGAGGCGAATCTGCTTGCCATTGGGCTCGACGAGGCCTTCGCGCTGAAAGCGCGAGAACATCCGGCTCACGGTTTCGAGCTTCAGGCCGAGAAAGCAGCCGATTTCCTCGCGGCTCATCTTCAGGTTGAGTTGCGCGCCGGAGTAGCCGCGCGCCTGGAAGCGCGCGGCGAGATCGAGCAGAAACGCGGCGAGGCGCTGTTCGGCGGTCATCGTGCCGAGGAGCATCATCAGGCGCGACTCGCGCACGATCTCGCCGCTCATCAGCCGGTAGAGGTGGCGCTGCATGCGCCGGCTCTCGCGGCAAAACGTTTCGAGCTGGCCGAACGGCATGATGCAAACCGTGCTGTCTTCGAGTGCAATGGCGTCGCAGCGGTGTGTGCCGGAGCAAACGCCGTCGAGCCCGAGCGGCTCGCCCGGAATCTGGAAGCCCGTGACCTGCTCGCGCCCGTCCCGATGCATGACGACCGTCTTGAACGATCCGGTACGGACGGCGTAGAGGCTCTGGAAGGCGTCGTGCGCGCGAAACAGCGTTACGCCGCGGTGCACGGTGCGCGTGGTGAGGACCACGGTGTCGAGTTGCCGGAGTTCTGCGGCCGTGAGGTCCGGCGGCATGCAGACCGCACGCAGCGAGCAGCTCGAGCAGCGCGCAGCGGCGTCGCGCTCGGCGGGCTGCGGCGACACGACGAGCCAGGGCGGGGATAGCGGCGTGGACAGTGAGGATTCGCAGGCTGCCTCGGCATACATGATCGTCTCCCGTTCAGCGCGCGGGGGCGGCGCGCCGGTTCACTAGCGCTTCAATGGCTTCGCAAGCGGCTTCGAACTCAGACGTCTTGTCGAAGAAAAAATGGGCTCCCGCTCGTTGGCAGGCGGTGCGAAACGGTGCGGCGGAGTGATTCGTCAGCACGACCGTCACGACCGAGGGTTGCTCGTGAGCCAGCAGGGACAGCAATTCGATGCCGCTGCCGCTCGCAAGCCTCAAATCGACCACCGCGACGTCCGCACCGCTTTGCGCGATGCCGGTCAGGGCGCTGGCCGCATCCTCGGCTTCGCCAATCACGCTCACATCCGGAATGGCCGACAATGCCTCGGCGATCTTCCTGCGCACTGCGGTCGCATCCTCGACCAGGAAAACCTGCAGGCGCGTGCGGACAGGACTGGCTTTCATGTAGCCAGTATTGGCAACGCCGTCTCAAAAAAATATCGGCGGCGATGGAAATTGACGTACGCGGAACGGAAGGCCTGTAGGGCGATTCCTACAGTCATGCGGCAATCGGCCGCGACACCCGAGGGTCAGACTTCGTCGGGATCGTCGATGAGCTTGTGCCGCATCGCGTAGCGCACGAGCGCGGCTTCGTGCGGCATCTGCATCTTCTCGAGAATGCGCACCTTGTAGGTGCTGACGGTTTTCGTACTCACGCAGAGTTCCTGCGCGATTTCAGTAATGGTCTGGCCTGCCGCAATACGCCGGAACACCTCGAACTCGCGGTCGGAAAGCCGCTGGTGGGGAAGCGTGTCGGCCGGCTCCTTCAGGCTTTGTGCGAAGCGCTCGGCCATCGTCATGCTGATATAGACGCCACCGGAAGCGATCTTCGTCACGGCGGTGACCAGCTCCGTGCTGGCGCATTCTTTGGTGAGATAACCCGACGCGCCCGCCTTGAAGGCGCGCACCGCGTATTGCTGCTCGGCATGCATGGTCAGCACGAGAATGCGCAGTTCGGGCTTTTCGTCCTTGATCTGCTTGATGAGATCCACGCCGCTGCGTCCCGGCATCGAGAGGTCGAGCACCAGGACCTGGGCTGCGCGCTCACGCACGAGCGCGAGTGTGGTCGCGCTGTCACAGCCTTCGCCTACGACTTCGAACTGCGTGCCGCGCTCGCTTTCCAGTATGCGGCGCAAACCGTCACGCATGAGCGCATGGTCGTCGGCGATGATCACCTTGATCATGATGCGGCTCCTTCCGGAAGCAGGGCAGGGAGGGCGAACGTGATCGTCATGTCAAAGCCCTTTCCGGGCGCGGTGGCAATGGCAACGGTGCCGTCAAGCATGTGGGCTCGCTCGCGAATGCCGAGCAGGCCAAACGACTTGTCTCTCAAGGCGTTGCGCTGCGCGTTGGGTGGATCGGCGGGATCGGTGCTCGCGCCCACGCCGTCGTCGGCAATGCGCAGCACACAGCGTGGCCCATCCACCTTGAGCGTAATCTCGACGAAATTCGCTTCGGCATGGCGGGCGACATTGGTCAGGGCTTCCTGCACGATGCGAAAGAGCGCGGAGGAGGCGGCGTTCGAAAACATCGTGGCGTCCGCATCCAGGTCGCGCTCGACGGCGATCCCGTAGCGGTTCGTGAAGTCGTTCGCCAGCCATTCGATGGCGGGCACGAGGCCGAGGTCGTCGAGCATGACCGGCCGCAGGTCGGCCGCGATGCGCCGCAAGGCAGCCACGGTCGCGTCGATCAGGTTGCGCATGCCGGCGAGGCGCGCAGGCACGTCGGTGGCGTCATCCTCGCCGAGCCGGCGCTCGAGCGCGGCGAGGTCGATCTTGAGCGCGGTGAGCTGCTGGCCGAGGTCGTCATGCAGTTCGCGCGCGATGCGGGTTTTTTCGGCCTCGCGCACGTTCTGGAGATTGGCCGACAGCTCGCGCAACTCCTCGCGCGAACGCTTGAGCGCTTCCTCGGCGCGCACGCGTTCGGTAATATCGCGCAGCATGACCGTGAAAAGCTTGCCCGAACCGTCACGGATCTGCGAAATCGATGCTTCGATCGGAAACTCCTCGCCATTGGCGCGCACCCCGTAGAGCACACGTTGCGGGCGGCCCATCTGGCGTTCGGTGACGCCTGTCTCGCCAAACTGTTCGACATGCTGCGCGTGCGCCGCCCGGAACCGCTCGGGAATGAAGCGCGAGAGCGGCGAGCCGATCGCCTCCCTGGCGGACAGGCCGAACACCTGTTCGGCGGCTGGATTGAAGATCAACACACGCTGGGTTTCGTCGACAGTGACGATCGCTTCCATCGACGAACGGATGATCCCGAGCATGCGGGCCTCGTTGAGCCGCGCGTCGCCGGCCGCCCTCGCAGGCGCCGGGTTTGCGCGCACGAGGCGTTGCGCGAGAAGCGCGAGCGCGGCGGCGCCGAGCGCGCCCGCGAGCGCAATGGCCATGGCGCAGGCAGAACTTGCCGGGCCCGCGCCTTTTGCGGCGCGCGCGCGGGGGTCAGCGCGCGGGCCCATGACGACCGTCCGGAGCGCGATGCGGGCGCGAGATCGATGCGAAGGCCATTCGCATATGAAGTGTCGGCTTCAATGGGCGGGACACAAGTATTCCGTATCACAGGGATCCATGCCGATTTTATGAGCCACTGGAAACCGTGTCCCAAAAAAATTTCACGCTCGTCGTCCGTGCTTGCGAGGTGTGCCGGCGCGGCGTGCCGTGTTCCGGCAGCATTTCAGGGCGTGGCGCCTGCCTCCTGCTCGGGCGCCAGTTCGTCCGGCGGGCACGGCGGGCAGGGATACGGTCGCACGGCTTGCTCGGCAAGCTCGAACGACTGTCCGAATTCCGGCACGCAGCAATCCCAGTGCAGTGTCTCGGCGATGCGCCGGCGCAAGGCATCGGCCGCTGCGGGCTCACCGTGCGTCACGAACGTGCGAAGGGGCGGGCACGTCATGCCCGCGAGCCAGCGCAGGGTTTCCCGGTAATCGGCATGCGCAGAGAGCGAGGTGATCGAGGAGATCTCTGCGCGCACGCGCACGTAGTCGCCATGCAGCTTGATGGTGGGCGCATGGGCATCGAGCGCCGCGCCGCGCGTGCCGGGCGCCTGGTATCCGACGAGCGCGATCGTGTTGCGCGGGTCCGATGCGTACAGGTTCAGATGGTGCAGAATGCGGCCGCCAGTGGCCATGCCACTGCCGGCAATGATGACCATGGGGCCGTGGCGCCCCGCAATGGCCTTTGACTCCTCCACCGTTCGCGCCATGAACGCCGCATGATCGATGGCGTGCACTTGCGGGAGTGTCAGCCGATGATCGCTCATATGACGCCGGTACAGGTCGGTCACGCCAATCGCCATTGGGCTGTCGAGGTAGACCGGAACATTCGCCATGCGCCCCGACTGCTTCAGCCGCGCAATGTAGTAAAGGACTTCCTGCGCGCGTCCCACCGCGAAGCAGGGCATGACCACGATGCCGCCGCGGGCGAAGGTGCGCGCGAACATCGCTGCGAGTTCGTCCTCGGGGTTCAGCGCGTCGTGCAGCCGGTCGCCGTAGGTCGATTCGACCACCAGATAGTCCGCATGGACCGGTGGGGAAGGCGCGCGCACGATCGGATCGTCGGGGCGCCCGAGGTCGCCGGAAAACGCGGTGACCGTATGCCCGTTGCACAGCACCACGCTCGCCGCGCCAAGGATATGGCCCGCGGGCAGCAGCCGAAACGTCAATTGCTCGCCGAGCGCAACGGGTTCATCGAACGGGCGCGGCGCAATGAGCCGCAGTGCCTGTTCGGCGTCTTCCAGGGTGTAGAGCGCAAGGGCGGGATGGTGTTTGGAGAAGCCGTGGCGGTTTGCAAACGCCGCGTCTTCCTCCTGTAGCCGTGCGCTGTCGCGCAGCATGATGCCGCACAGGTCCGCGGTTCCGGGCGTGCAATAAACCGGGCCGCGATAGCCGTTGCGCGCCAGGACGGGCAGGTAGCCGCAATGGTCGATATGCGCGTGCGTGAGGATGACGGCGTCGAGCGAGTCGACCGGAAAAGGCAGTGGGTCCCAGTTGCGCAGCCGCAGGTTTTTGGTGCCCTGGAAAAGCCCGCAGTCGATCAGCACCCGCTTGCCTCCCGCCTCCAGCAGGTAGCGCGACCCGGTGACCGTTTGTGCCGCGCCCAGAAACGTCAGCTTCATCATGCTCTCCTCGCTTCACGCGCCATGTGCACGCCCGATATCGATTGGAACGCGCGCCTGCGGGCCGGCTTTGACTTGAATCAGACAAACAGGCATCGCCCCGGGCCGCCTCTCCTTGAGGCAGATCAATCGCAACGCGTCATCCGATTCGTACATTGGAGTCGGTGGCACGCGGCGCGCGGGCCGAGATTCCGGCGGGGGTGAAATGGGGAGCAGGTTGTCGTCTGGCAGGGCGCTGGTTTTGATCCCGTTGATTGCAACGCTTTCGGCTTGTACCGCTTACCGCGATACGCGCCGCGGAGAAAACGTCGCCTTCCGCCGTTCGGAAACCGAACTGGCAGCGCGACGCGAGCAGAGCGCGATCCGTTGCTCGGCCCCCGACGACTGCGCACAGGCCTGGACCCGCGCCCTGGTTTTCGTCCAGCGGCACTCGCCCACGCCCATCGAACGTGCGACCGACGATACGATCGAGACGCGCATGCCGCATGAATTCGGCATCGCCTACTTCTGGGCGGTGCGGCAGAGGGCCGCGGATGGAACCACGACGATACGGCTCAAGGGCTTGTGCCGCGGCATGTACAGCAGCGACAACGGCCCTGGCTGGCTCTATGCGCGCTGCGCCGAACAGCTTGAGGAGGCGCAGCTCGACTTCGTGCGCGAAGTGAGCGGCGTCAGATAAGGACGAACGTGGAGGCTCGCTGCGGTCCAGCGCAAGCGGGCGGCGGCTGAATGTTCAACGTCAGGCGAAGTGCCGCCCGAGGCGTTGAATGGAGACCTACGCCACGACTTCGCTCAACGGGCGGCGCGGCGACGGCGCATCGGGCGTGCCGTGTCCGATGCGCAGCAGGACCTGCGGACAAACGGCTCCCGGCATGCCGAGCAGCGCATTCAGCCGCGCACGCAGTTCGGCCACCTCGATCGGTTGGTTCAAGTAAGAAGCGCACAGTCCGTGCGAAGTCAGCACCAGCAGCACCCGCTCGAGCGCCTCGCCCGCCGCGAGCCAGGCCTGCGCATCGTCGACGCTCGTCGCGATGCTCAGCAGCAGGGGCGACGCCGCCGCCAGCTCCCGGTGGGTCGCCGCTACGCCGCCACCCACGTCGAATGTGCGTATCGCGGAGGCGGCAAGCGGTGTTGCGAAGTCGAGCAGGGAACCGAGTCCGGCCGCGTAGGACGGCATGCCGTCGCCAGTGTGGCGCGGGTGGATCCATTTCGCGAGTTCGCGGCGGAACCGGGGATCGGCGAACTGCCGTTGGTCGGCTTCGGCGACGAGGTCGGCGATCGCCTCGCGCGTTCCGGCTTCGGTTGCGCACGCAACTTCCACGCCCTCGGCACGGGCTGCGTCGATGAGTTCGCGTTCGACGGCCGCAGCGACCGGCACCGGAGAAAACGGGCGACGTGTGGTGACCCGCCGGGCAATGGCGCTCACGAGCGCAGCCAGCTCCGCGCCAACGGGACGCTCGCGAAGCAGGCGCACATCGGCGAGCAGGTCGGGATCGAGGCTCGCTGGAAAAAGCGTGATCGCATAGCCAATGCCCAGGCTCGCGAGCGCCACGCGCAGATTGAACAGCGCCGCACCGCAACTGATGATCAGCTCCCGATCGTACGGATCGACAACGGGCAGCGCCCGTAGCCGGTCGGCGCACAGCAGGATCCGGTCGCGGCTGGCGACGAAGCGCCACGGCTGGCTGTTGTGGCTCGACGGGGCGAGCGTTGCGTGGCGCACGGCGTAACGCAACGCGTAGTCGTCGAGCTTGTCGAGTGGCGTGGCGCTGGCGGCAGGGTCGTGTGGCTTGTCGAGCATGGTGTATCCCGACTCTCAATGGCGCGGGGCGCCCGGTGAAATCAGTGCGGCATGATTGAGAAAGCCGCCAACAAGGGCGGCGTGGGATCAGTCTAGGTGCCGAAGCGTGGTCGCGATTGACTTGAGTCAACCCTACGCGGATAGCGCTGGTTTCTGATGAGCAGATAGCCGTCCGCGCTGTGCTGCACTTGCGTGGTCTCTGGCGCGCCTGAGGTGTTTAGCGTGCGAAGCCAGGACGAACGCCGCGCGCTAGCAGCTAGAAGCTAGAAACGAAACAGTTCCACCGCCGACGTCGTGAGAATCGTCCGTCTGGCTGCCTCGTCGGGAATCCACCGCTGCAGCGCGTTCGCGGCCGCGGCGTAGTCGACGAGGTGGCGATGCTGCGTATGGGGCCAGTCGCTGCCCCAGACGAGCCGTTGCGCGCTGAATGCATCGAGCAGCGCCGCTGCGAGTGCGATTGCGCTTTCGGTGCCGCACGCGCCTTGCACGCTGCGATAAGCGGCGGAAAGCTTGACCCACACGTCGCCGGACGACGCCTTCGACACCAGATGGCGAAAACCGGGATCGTCTACGCCGCGCGCGGCATCTGGACGGCCGAAGTGATCGACCACGACCGTGCAGCGGTGCGCGAGCAGCGCGTCGAGCACATAGGGCAAATCGGCGGCGTGCACCTGCACTTCGACATGCCAGCGCAGCGCGTTGAGCCGCGAAAGCAGTGCCGACCATCGGCGGCCATGAAAATCGGGCAACGGCACACCGATCAAATTCAGCCGCGCCCCGACGACATGCGCGGCATTCAGCGCTTCGAGTTCCTCGTCGCCGACTTCCGGATCGACGACAGCGACACCGCGAAAGCGCCGCGCATAGCGCTTCGACACTGCCGCCAGAAACGAATTGTCGACGCCAAGAAAGCTCGGCTGCACGAGCACGCCGTGAGACATGCCGTGACTGGCGAGCTGGTCGACGTACTGATCGAGCGTCGCGTCGTAGTCGGGAGCGTGACGGCGCTGCGCGGCGAGCGGCAGCCCCTGCACGAATATGTGCGCATGCGAGTCGATGCCGGTCACGTACGATGCTTCTGTATCGAGCCACGCGGCGTTCTTTCCGGAGAGGCTCAGGAAAGGATCGGCGGCGGTTGCGGGCAAAGTGAGGTCCATCGTGTGTTCAGTCTGGGAGTCGGTTCAATGGTCGGCGCGTGGCGACGGGAAGGCGCGCACTCAGCTGCGCGAAGCGGCAGGGGCGTCGGTCCGCGCGCCGCTTTGCGCGGAGGTTGCCATGCGGCGGCCGCGTGTCTCGGGCAGCAGCAAGGCCGCGATAACGACGAGGCCATACGCCACGCCTGCGTCAATGCCGAGCGCCGCGCCGAGCGACATCGAACTGCTCATATGGCCGATCAACACCGGAAAGCCCGCCGATACGATGCGGCCGAAGTTGTAGCAGAACCCGACACCCGTGCCGCGCACGCCCTGCGGATACAACTCGTTGAAGAGTGCGCCGAGCGTCGCTGGAATACCCGCCGAGAACAGCCCGAGCGGGAAGCTCAGGATCAACATGGTGGTGTCGCTGAGCGGCAGGAACGTGTAGATGTTGACCATCACCGCGCAGCACACGGCAAAGAGGATCACGTTCCGGCGTCGCCCGATGCGGTCCTGCAGCCAGGCGCTCACGAAGCAGCCGACGATGAACGCGACAATGACAACGGCCAGGTAGCCGCCTGTACCCAGCACTGAGAGGTGGCGCTCGGTCTTGAGGTAAGTCGGCAGCCAGGTGGTGATCGCGTGATAGCCGCCATGCGCGCCGAGCCCGATCAGGGCGCCGACGAGGGTCGTGCGAATCACGGCGGGATCGAAAATGCCCGCGGCAACGCTGAAGACGCCGCGCTGGCCACGTTCGTCGCTCGCCGTCTGCGCCTCGCGAGGCGGCTCGACGATGTTGCGGCGCAGGTACAGCACGAGCACCGCGGGCACGAGACCGATCGCGAACAGCACACGCCAGGCCCATTGCGGCGACACGAACGAAAAGACCAGCATATACAGCAGCACCGCGCCGCCCCAGCCGAAGCCCCAAGCGCTTTGCACGATACCCATCGCCTTGCCGCGATGCTTCGGGTTCATCGTCTCGCTGAGGAGTACGGCGCCAGCCGTCCACTCGCCGCCGAAACCAATGCCTTGCAACGTCTTCAACACCAGCAACTGGTCGAAGTTCTGCGCGAACGCGCTTAAGAATGTGAACAGCGAGAACCAGACGACGGTGATCTGCAGGGCCCGCACGCGGCCCACGCGGTCAGCCAGAATGCCCGCGAGCAGGCCGCCTAGCGCACCGGCTACGAGCGTTGCGCCGCCGATCAGTCCGGCCTGGCCCTTGCTGATGCCCCACGTTGCCAGCAGCGACGGAATGACGAGGGAAAAGACCTGCGTGTCGACGCCGTCGAGCGCCCAGCCTGCGAAGCAGCTCCACAACGTTCTCTTTTCGAGGGGTGTGATGTCCCGGTACCAGCGCATGGTCGTCTCCTTGTGCGCGCCGCTGGGCGCGGCGGCCGGGGCTTGATCAGCACGGCCGCTGTTAATTGGTGGAGGTCATTCTAAAAAAGGCGGGAATGCGCGCATACTATGGAAATGTTGTTCTTTCATAGCATTTTGATATGGAATCTGTCCGCACGCTCAAGTATTTCCTCGCTGTCGTCGACGCCGGCAGCGTCACTGGCGCGGCCAGCCAGCTGGGCATGGCGCAGCCCGCGCTCAGTCAGGCCATCACGCGGCTGGAACAGGACCTTGGCGTGAAGCTGCTGGCGAGAACGCGCCGCGGCGCGGCGCTCACGCCAGCGGGCGAGGCGATCGTCGACGACATCCGGCTGAGCGTGTCGCGCATCGAGGCGGCCGAAAAGCGCGCACGCGATATCGGCGCGCAGCGCGGCGGGCGGCTCGCTATCGGCTTCGCGTCGGCGGCGCTGTTCGAGGTGATGCCCAAGGCGATCGCGGCGCTGCGCCGCGCGGTGCCCAACGTCGAACTGACGCTGCGCGAAATGAGCAATGCGGAGCAGGCCAGCGCACTCGATTCGGGCGAGATCGACATTGGCCTGCTGCATACGCCGGTTGCCGTGAGCGGTCGAATGCGCGAGAAGCTGATCGTGCGCGAGCGGCTGCTGGCGGTCGTGCACGAGTCGTATCCGCTCGGCGCCGACGGCAAGCTTGGCCTCGCGGATCTTGCACGCATCGGGCTGGTCTGGTTTCCGCATGGCCAGTTGCCGGTGGTGCGCGCGGGCATCCTGAGCGCGTTTCGCAAGTTCGGCTGCGAGGCCAATATCGTGCAGGACGCCAATCGGTCGCTAACCGTGCTCGCTTGCGTTGCGGCAGGGTGCGGCGCTTCGTTGCTGCCGGAATCCGTCAAGGCGCTCCAGTTTTCCGGCGTGCGCGTATGTGAAGTGCGCGAGGGCGGCGCGCTGCCGTTCTTCGAACTCAGCGCGATCTGGCCACACCGGTCTCGGCCCACGCTCGCCGACAAGTTCGCTTCGTTGCTCAGTTCGCGTTGAACCGATCAATCAGGAAAGGCGTGGCTGCGGCCGTGCCGTTGCGGGCGCGGGCCGAGGCCAACGGCGTGCGCGAAGGGGAACACGCCGCTATTCGCGCTTCGTGTTCGAAACCGCACGCGGCGCGAGTTCGATAAAGCGCGCGGCAAACACGACATAGAGGAACTGGCGCAGGCGCGCGGCGAAGTGCGGGACGGGTTGCATGGCGAGTCTCGTTGGACGCAAGGGCAAGCGAATGAGCGGATAGCGGGACCCACATGCAAACGCAATTCATATGCCATTGGTCAATAGAGCCATTGCAACGCTGCATGGGCAGGCGCGCCGCCCCGTCGCGGTGCCTGGCCCCGCAACATGGTGCACGCACTGCACTGCGATTGCGCGGACGTGGCGCGTTCTGGCGCGTGCCACGCGCCCACTCGCGCCGCGAGGGCGCGTCGAGGCGGGCTTCAACGCACCCAGACAGACTTGGCACAGAACTCGCTAAATAGCCTGGCGAGAGGTGCGAAGCAATTTGCATCATCTTAGGATCGCTAGGGTTCCGGTCGGCGCAACGCATGAGTTCATGCCGCGTGTTCGATGCCTGGTCCGAGAGCAATCCGGTCTCGTCTCCCACCTTGCCTGCAAGGCGGCGATGAGGCTCCACGGAGGGATAAAAGCCCGGGAGGTCGCGATGTCGTTCGGTCGCCCTCTCACGCTTTTTCCCTTCGCAAACCGGAGCCTCCATGCCGACCCGCTTCTCTTCTGCCTGCGCGCAGCCTGACCTGCCAACCGCCTTGCCACCCGTGGACGTGCTGTGGGAAACCGTGATTCCCGCCGGCGCGCATTGGTCGGGCATCCTGCGCCGTGGACTTGCGTTGCGCGTGATCGACCTCGAAGGCGGCGCGAATCTCGCCGCCGTGTTCCACCGCCAGGAAGATCCGCTGGAACGCTACAACATGGCCGACACGCTCAAGGCGCAGCACACGGCCCATCTCACGCGCGGCCATGCGCTTTATACCGACATGGGCCGCGTGATCGCCTCGATTACCGCGGATACGCTCGGCTGGCACGACCCCCTCGGCGGGGTGGGTGACGCGACGCTCTCCATGCGCAAGTATGGCGAGCGGCGCTACCAGGCACACCGAAACGACATGATCCGCAACGGCCGCGACAGCCTCGTGCTCGAACTCGCGAAATACGGCTTGGGCGCGCGCGATCTCGTGGCCAACGTCAACTTCTTCAGCAAGGTGGCCGTGGGCGAGGACGGCTCGCTCGAATTCGTGCCACGCCACTCGCAGGCGGGCGCGGCGTTCGACCTGCGCTTCGAGATGAACACGCTCGCGGCGTTTTCAACGGCCCCACACCCGCTCGATCCGCACGGCGAGTACAGGCCGAAGCCGGTGAAGCTCGTTGCCTGGCGCGCCTACGCGGCGGACGCGGCCGCCAGCGCCGACGACCTGTGCCGCACGGCCTGCGCCGAAAACGAGCGCGGCTTCATCAACACCGACCGTCTGTTCGCCTGAGCGCAAAGGATCTGTCATGCCGATCATCGAAAGCGCGCTCGACGAGCGCAATGCCCATACCGATTTCACTCTGCCTGCGGGCGAGCCGTGGATGCACGACATGAAGCGCGGCGAAACGCTGCGCATCGTCGACCTCGAAGGCAACCAGGCCGTGGACACGCTGTTCTACAGCAGCGCCGATCCCACCGAACGCTACAGCGCGCAGGACACCATTCGTGCGCAGCGCAACCTTTATCTGAGCGCGGGCAGCGTGCTCATGTCGAACCGCGGTGCGCCGTTGCTCACCATCGTCGCCGATACGTGCGGCCGCCACGACACGCTTGGCGGCGCCTGCGCGGCCGAGAGCAACACCGTGCGCTACGCGCTCGAAAAACGCCACATGCACAGCTGCCGCGACAGCTACCTCAACGCGCTTGCGCACTGCACGTGCGGCGTGGGCGCGCGGCTGGGCAAGCGCGATATCGTCAGCAACATCAACTTCTTCATGAACGTGCCCGTTACGCCGCTTGGCAAGCTCACGTTCGAAGACGGCATCTCCGCGCCCGGCAAATACGTGGAAGTGCGCGCGGAGCAGGACGTGACGGTGCTGATCTCGAACTGCCCGCAGCTGAACAATCCGTGCAACGGCTATAACCCGACGCCCGTGCGTCTGCTCGTATGGGGGGCATGACGATGGCGTTCGACAAGGTTCTCATTGCCAACCGCGGCGAGATTGCGTGCCGCGTGATCCGCACGCTCAAGCGTCTGGGCATCGCATCCGTCGCCGTGTATTCCGAAGCGGATCGCCACGCCATGCACGTCATGCTCGCGGATGAAGCCGTTTGCATCGGGCCTGCGCCCGTTGCGCAGAGCTATCTGAACGCCGAGGCCATTCTCGCGGCGGCGCAACGCACCGGCGCCCAGGCCGTGCATCCGGGCTATGGCTTTCTCTCCGAGAACGCCGCGTTCGCGGGGGCTTGCGAGCGAGCAGGCATCGCCTTCATCGGCCCGCGCGCCGAGCAGATGACGGCCTTCGGCCTCAAGCACACGGCGCGCGACATCGCGCGCGCCAACGAAGTCGCGCTGCTGCCTGGCACGGGTCTGCTGCCCGACGTGGCGGCGGCGCTCGAAGCAGCGCTCACGCTTGGCTACCCCGTAATGCTCAAGAGCACGGCGGGCGGCGGCGGTATCGGCATGTCGCTGTGCCGCGACGCCGCGCAGCTCGAAGCCGCGTTCGCCTCGGTTGTGCGGCTTGGCGAAAGCAACTTCGCTAACGCGGGCGTGTACCTGGAAAAGTTCGTCGAGCATGCGCGCCATATCGAAGTGCAGGTGTTCGGCGACGGCCGGGGCAACGTGATCTCGCTCGGCGAGCGCGACTGCTCGGTGCAGCGGCGCAACCAGAAGGTGATCGAGGAAACGCCCGCGCCGGGCCTGACCGACGACGAACGCCGCGCATTGCACGGCACGGCCGTGCGCCTCGCGAAAGCGGTGAGCTATGCGAGCGCGGGCACGGTGGAGTTCGTGTTCGACACGCAAACCCGCGCGTTCTATTTCCTCGAAGTGAACACGCGGCTTCAGGTGGAGCACGGCGTGACGGAAGAGGTGTACGGCATCGACCTCGTGGAATGGATGATCCGCCAGGCCGAAGGCACGCTTGCGCCGCTCGACGCGCTCGCACCCGCCGATACGCTCGCCCCGCGCGCGGCGAGCATCCAGGTGCGCGTCTACGCCGAAGATCCGAACCGCCAGTTCCAGCCGAGTTCGGGCCTGCTCACGCACGTAGCGTTTCCCGCCGGAGCGCGCGTGGACACGTGGATCGACGCGGGCACCGAAGTCAGCGCGTTCTACGATCCGCTGCTCGCGAAGATCATCGCCACCGGCGCAACGCGCGACGCGGCGCTCGCGAAACTCGGCGACGCGCTCGCGCACACGCAGCTTTACGGCATCGAAACAAACCTCGACTATCTGCGCGCGATCGTTGGGTGCGCAACGTTCGTGGCGGGCGAGCAGACCACGGGCTTTCTCGGCCGCTTTCTGTTCGCGCCGCATACGATCGACGTGCTCGACGGCGGCGTGCAAACCACCGTGCAGCAGACGCCGGGCCGCCTCGGCTACTGGGACGTGGGCGTGCCGCCCTCCGGCCCGATGGACGACCGGTCGTTCAACCTGGCCAACGAACTGCTCGGCAACGCGCCCGACGCAGCGGGGCTCGAGTTCACGATGGTGGGCGCGACGCTGCGCTTCAACACGGAAACGCTGTTCGTGCTGGGCGGCGCGCCGCTTGCGGCCACGCTGGACCGCGAGCCGGTGCCGTACTGGCAGGTGGTGCGCGCGAGCGCGGGTATGGTGCTCAAGCTCGGCGGCGTGACGGGCGCGGGTGTGCGCGCATGCCTCGCGGTGAAGGGCGGCTTGCAGGTGCCCGACTATCTCGGCAGCAAGGCGACCTTCACGCTCGGCCAGTTCGGCGGCCACGCGGGCCGCGCGCTGCGCAAGGGCGATGTGCTCCATCTCGCCCCAGGGGCGGGCAGGGGCGCGGCGACCGAAGTGGGCGCACGGCTCGCGGCGCAGCGCGTGCCGGCGCTTACCCACGAATGGGAACTGGCGGTGCTCGACGGACCGCACGGCGCGCCGGACTTCCTCACGCGCGACGACATTGCAATGCTCTACGAAGCGCGCTGGACCGTGCACTACAACTCCAGCCGCACAGGGGTGCGCCTGATCGGCCCGAAGCCGCAGTGGGCGCGTGCGGACGGCGGCGAGGCCGGCCTGCATCCCTCCAACATCCACGACAACGCCTATGCGATCGGCGCCGTGGACTTCACGGGCGACATGCCGGTGATTCTCGGCCCGGACGGCCCTAGCCTGGGCGGCTTCGTGTGCCCGGTCACGGTGATCGGCGAGGAACTGTGGAAGCTCGGGCAACTGCGCCCCGGCGATACGGTTCGGTTCGTGCCCGCTGCTGGTGCCGCTGCGACCGGCAGCGCGCACGAGTGCGTGCTCTATCGCGACGAACAGGCGGGCGAGGGCGTGGGCGTGGGCGTGGGCGTGGTCTATCGCCGCTCGGGCGACCGCAACCTGCTGATCGAATACGGCCCTTCCGTGCTCGACCTGAAGCTGCGCTTCCGGGTGCATGCGCTGATGAACTGGCTCGAAGCGCACCGCCTGCCCGGCATCGTCGATCTCACGCCGGGCATCCGTTCGCTGCAGGTGCATTTCGACCCCGCCGTGCTCACGCTCGACACGCTGATCGCACATCTGCAGGATGCCGAAGCAATGCTGCCAGCCGTCGATGCCATGCGCGTGCCGAATCGCATCGTGCACCTGCCGCTCTCGTGGGACGACCCGTCCACCCGCGTGGCCATCGAGCGCTACATGCAGTCCGTGCGTCCCGACGCCCCGTGGTGTCCGAGCAATATCGAGTTCATTCGCCGTATCAACGGTCTTGCGAGCATCGACGACGTGAAGCGCATCGTGTTCGACGCGCGCTACCTCGTGCTCGGCCTCGGCGACGTCTATCTCGGCGCACCTGTGGCGACGCCCGTCGATCCGCGTCACCGGCTCGTCACCACCAAGTACAACCCGGCGCGCACGTGGACGCCCGAGAACGCCGTGGGCATTGGCGGCGCGTACATGTGCGTGTACGGCATGGAGGGCCCCGGTGGCTATCAGTTCGTGGGCCGCACCGTGCAGATGTGGAACCGCTATCGCACGACAACCGAGTTCGCGCCGGGCAAGCCGTGGCTGCTGCGCTTCTTCGACGAAATCCGCTTCTTCGAGGTGAGCGAGGCCGAACTCGCGGAGTGGCGCAGCGAGTTTCTCGCGGGGCGGCGCAGCCTGCGCATCGAGGAATCGGTGTTCGACCTCGGCGAGTACGAGCGCTTCCTGCACGACGAAGCGGCCTCGATCGCCGCGTTCAAGACCACGCAGCAAGCCTCGTTCGAGGCCGAACGCGAGCGCTGGCGCGAAGCGGGTCAGGCCGAGTACGTCGCCGAAGGCGCAGCAGACGAAGCAGCCGGCGCCGCACGCGCCGCCGAAGCCCTGGCCGACGACTGCCGCGCGATTGGCGCCGACGTATCGGGCAGCGTGTGGAAGCTGCTCGTCGCCGAGGGTGAGCGCGTCGAAGAGGGCCAGGACCTGGCCATCCTCGAATCGATGAAGATGGAAGTGACCGTGACCGCAAGCGCGGCCGGCGTGATCGACGCGCTGGATTGCGCGGCCGGCGACGCCGTGGTGGCGGGGCAGCGTTTGATGGTGATCCGTGTGGCGTCCGAAGCATCGGGCGATCCCGCACAAGCAACCGCCGTGAGCGGCGAGGAGGCCGCATGCCAATGAATCCGCATAACGACGACCTGCCCATGACCCTCGCGGCGCTGCGCGCGCGCTACCTGGACGGCAGCCTCACGCCGGCGCAACTCGTCGAACGCATTGCCGCGCGCACCGGCGGCGACGATCCGCATCGCGTATGGATCCGTGCGCTCACGCGCGACGAGATGATGCGTTACGCCGACGCGCTGTCGCAACGTGATCCCGCCACGCTGCCGCTCTACGGCGTGCCGTTCGCGATCAAGGACAACATCGACCTCGCGGGCGTGCCGACCACGGCCGGATGCCCCGCTTATGCGTATATGCCGGAGCGCAGCGCGCCCGTGGTCGAGCGCCTGATCGCCGCGGGCGCGATTCCCGTGGGCAAGACCAACCTCGACCAGTTTGCCACGGGCCTCTCGGGCCAGCGCTCGCCCTACGGCGCGTGCCGCAACGCGCTGGACCCGGAGTACGCCTCGGGCGGTTCCAGTTCGGGCTCGGCCGTGGCCGTGGCGCTCGGCCTCGCCGCGTTCTCGCTGGGTACCGACACGGCGGGCTCGGGCCGCGTGCCGGCGGCGTTTCATGGTCTCGTGGGTCTCAAGCCGACCAAGGGCGTGCTGAGCACGCAGGGCGTGGTGCCCGCGTGCCGCTCGCTCGATTGCGTTTCGATCTTCGCGCACTCGGCGAACGACGCGCAGCGCGTGTTCGAGTGCGCGCGCGGCGTAACCGAGGACGACCCGTATGCACGCGCCTGGCAGCCAACCGGTCGCGAGCGCGCAACACTTGCCGGCGTGCGCTTCGGCGTGCCGCGTGCGGCACAGCTGAGCTTCTATGGCGACGCTTCCTATGCGGCGGCGTTCGACGCGGCGCTCGCGAAGCTGCGCGCGGCCGGCGCCGAACTCGTGGAGATCGATTTCGAGCCGTTCCTCGCCACGGCGCGGCTGCTCTACGAAGGCCCGTTCGTGGCCGAGCGCCTTGCCGCCATCCGGCCGTTCTTCGAGGCGCAGCCCGAAGCGCTGCATGCTGTCACGCGCGAGATCGTGGGCGGTGCAATGCGCTGGAGCGCGGCCGACACCTTCGCGGCGTTCGACCGTCTCGCGGCGCTGCGCATGGAAAGCGAGCGCGTGTGGCCGCGGATCGACGCGCTCGTCACGCCGACTTCACCCACCACATCCACAATCGCCGAACTCGAAGCGGACCCCATTGGCGTGAATGCGCGCTTCGGCTACTACACCAACTTCGTGAACCTGCTCGACTTGAGCGCGCTCGCCGTGCCAGCGGGCGTGTGCGCAAGCGGTCCGCACACGGGCAAACCATTCGGCATCACGTTCGTTGCGCGCGCACACGACGACGCGTACCTGCTCGACCTGGCCCGCGCGTGGCTGGGCGAGCGCGCCGCGCTGGCGCACGCCCCCGGCATCAGCGCTCAGGGCGGCTCGCACGCGTGTCGCGCGGCGCTGGCCGAGGCAGGGTCGCATAGCGCAAGCGGGAGCGCCGAAGCATGAAACCCCACGCCATTACGTCAAGAAAACCGTTGCACTTTCACTCCTGGAGATTCGCCATGAAGATGACGCACGTTCCGTTCGCAACCCACGCAGACAACGCACGCCACGCAACATCTGCCGCACCGCTGCGCCGTTGGGCGCTGCGCGCCGCCAGCGCGCTCACACTGGCCACGGGCCTGTTCGCGGCCGGCGTACAGGCCGCGGCCGCCGCGCCGCTGCGCATCGGCTACAGCGACTGGCCGGGCTGGGTGGCGTGGCAGGTGGCTATCGACAAGGGCTGGTTCAAGGAAGCGGGCCTCGACGTGAAATTCGACTGGTTCGACTACGCGGCCTCGATGGACGCCTTCGCGGCCAACAAACTCGACGCCGTGCTCGTCACCAACGGCGATGCGCTCACGATGGGCGCGAACGGCGCGAAGAACGTGATGGCGCTCATCACCGACTACTCGAACGGCAACGACATGGTCATCGCCAAGCCGCCCGCACGCAAGATCCAGGACCTCAAGGGCAAGAAGATCGGCGTGGAGTTCGGCGTGGTCGATCACCTCTTGTTGCTCGACGCGCTCCAGCGCGCAGGGATGAAGGAGGGCGAAGTCACGCTCGTGAACGCGAAGACCAACGAAACGCCGCAAGTGCTGGCTTCTTCCGACGTCTCGGCCATCGCAGCATGGCAGCCGAACGCGGGCGAAGCGCAGCGCGCGGTGCCGGGTGCGCGGCCCGTGTTCACCTCCGCCGACGAGCCGGGCCTCATCTACGACGTGCTTGCCGTGAACCCTGTGAGCCTCGCCGCGCACAAGGCCGACTACGAAAAGCTCGCTAAGGTCTGGTACCGCGTGGTGAAGTACATCGACGACCCGGCCACGCAACCCGACGCCGTGAAGATCATGGCCGCGCGCGTGGGCCTCACGCCGGCGCAGTATCTGCCGCTGCTCAAGGGCACGAAGCTGCTCACGCTGCCCGAGGCGCAACACGCCTACGTAAAAGCCGACGGATTCGGCTCGCTCTACGGATCGAGCCATGTCGCCGACGCGTTCAACGTGAAGTACCAGGTCTACAAGACCTCGCAGGACGTGAACACGTATGTGGACCCCTCCCTCACGAGCGCACTGAAGTAAGGCAGCGAGTCATACATGGCCTGTTCTCGACGTGAAATCAGCGTGAACAGGCCCTGGCAGCAGAACGTCAAGGAGAACATCATGGCCGAAATCAGCCAGACCGGATGGTTTGCCGTACGCCGCGAGCTTTCGCCGCGCGGCAAGTGGATGTTGGGCATCGGCTCGTTTCTGTTGCCGGTGCTCGTGTGGTGTCTCGTGAGCTATGTGCCGTTCGTCTGGCATCCGCAAGTGTTGATCACGCAGCCGGGCAGCGTGGACTATTTCCAGCCCGGCATGCGTGTCGACAAGGCCGTGTTCGCCGACGAACTCGACCATGCGCGCGAAACCCACGCCGCGCTGCCGGCGGGCATGCCCGCGAACCCGGTGTATCTGCCCGCGCCGCACGAAGTGCTGCGCGCGTTCTATACCGCGTTCACGACACCGCCCGTCGCTCAGGACGGCGTGTGGCTGCATCAGAGCCTCTGGCACAGTGTGCAGATCATCTTCTGGGGCTTTGTGTTCTCGTCGCTGATTGGCGTGCCGCTCGGCATTGTGTGCGGCACCTATAGCGTGCTCGCACGGCTGCAGGAGCCGTTCTTCGAGTTCTTCCGCTATTTGCCGGCGCCCGCGTTCGGCGCGCTGATGGTGGCCGTGCTCGGGATTTACGACGCGCCGAAGATCGCCATTATCGTGATCGGTACGCTGTTCCAGCAGGTGCTCATCATCGCCAACACCACGCGCAAGCTCGAATATGGCCTGCTCGAAGCGGCGATGACGCTCGGCACCACGCGGCTGAAACTGCTCACGCACGTTGTGGTGCCCGGCATTCTCCCCGATCTCTATCGCGACCAGCGCATTTTGCTCGGCTGGGCGTGGACCTACCTGATCGTCGCGGAACTCGTTGGCACGAGCTCGGGCATCACGTGGTACATCACGCAGCAGGCGCGTTATCAGCACTTCGACAACGTCTACGCGGCGATCATGATGATCGGCATCATTGGCCTCGGCACCGATCTCGTGCTGGCATTCCTCGGCCGCAAGCTGTTTCCGTGGGATCGCACGCTCAAGGCCTGACGCGCGGCGCAATCGCCTGCATGTGTGCGCAACGACACGCATTTCGAAACGCATTCTGGATCATCAAGGACCGCATCATGTTCAATCCGCAAACCGTTCCCGACTATCTCCTTCAGTCCGAGGCGGTGCGCGCGCGCTTCGAAAAACTGAAAGCGCGCGAGCCGATCCTGGAAGTGCGCAATCTCACGAAGCGGTTCGTCACGCCGCAGGGCGAGCACACGGCGCTCGCCGATGTGAGCTTCACCACGCACCGGCGCGAGTTCGTGTGCGTGATCGGGCCTTCGGGCTGCGGCAAGTCCACGCTGATCCGGATTCTCGCGGGCCTCGAAGCGCAAACATCGGGCGAGGTCCGCGTGAACGGCAAGACAGTGAGCGGCCCAGGCGCCGACCGCGGCATGGTGTTTCAGGGCTATACGCTTTTTCCGTGGCTCACGGTGAAGAAGAACGTGATGTTCGGATTGCGTATGAATGGGCAGGGCAAGGCCCAGGCCGAGCGCGAGGCGCTGCAATGGCTCGACCTCGTCGGGCTGGAGCCGTTCGCCAACGCGTATCCGCACCAGCTTTCCGGCGGCATGAAGCAGCGCGTGGCGATTGCACGCGCGCTCGCGAATCGGCCCGGCATCCTGTTGATGGACGAACCATTCGGCGCGCTCGACGCGCAAACGCGCGCGAAGATGCAGGCGCATTTGCTCGATATCTGGCGCAACGTCGACATTACGATTTTCTTCATCACGCACGACCTCGACGAAGCGATCTACCTGGCGGACCGTATCCTCGTGCTGAAGGCGCATCCGGGGCAGGTGCAGGAGTTGATCGAGGTGCCGGTGCCGCGTCCGCGTGGCTACGCACAGTTCAACACGCCGGAGTTCCTCGCCACGCGCGCGCGCCTCGACGCGCTGATTCATCCGCCGGCGCAGGTGGAACCCGAGGACGAGGCCCGCGTGCGCCCGCACATGATTCGCTTGACCGATGTGAACGACACGGTGGAGTGAGCCGTGCCGGTGCAGGCATGTATGCCTGAAGCCGCGTGCAGCGTCGGCGCTCGGCAAGGGCGTTATGGCTTGATGAACCTCAGCGTCATGCGATCCGATTCGCCGATCTCGGCATAGCGCGCGCGGTCCGCGTCGCCGCCCTCGTAGGTGGGCGGCAGCGACCAGACGCCGTGCGGATAATCCTTGGTGTCCTTCGGATTCGCGTTGATCTCGCTGCGTGCGGCCAGCACGAAGCCCGCGCTCTGCGCATGCTCGATCACGTACGCTTCGGTCACGTAGCCGGTATCGATCATCTGCTGCACGGTCGTGCCTCGCCGCGCGCGATGCTCCTCGACGCCAAGCACGCCGCCGGGTTTCAGTGCGACATAGAACGCGCGCAGGTTGTCGTCGATCTGGCCGTCCTTGATCCAGTTGTGGATGTTGCGGAACGTGAGCACCTCGTCGAACTGGCCTTGCGCCTCGAAGCCCGTGAATTCGCCTGCGCGCAAGGCGCCGACCTTGACGTTGCCATAAAGCGCCGGGGCTGCTGCGAGCTTGCGCAGGAAGGCGGCGTCGGTGTCGCGGTCTTCGGCGGCCAGTTCCGCCGACGTGCTGACATATTGCGCCTCGTAGAGATGGCCGCCAGCGTGCAGCCACGGCGCCAGGATGTCCGTGTACCAGCCGCCGCCCGGTGCGATTTCGAGCACCGTTTGCGTGGGCTCGACGCCGAAGAACTGCAGCGTCTCCTTCGGATGTCGATAGACGTCGCGCGCTTTGGCCCGCTCGCTACGCTGGGGACCGGCGATCGCGGCATCGAGTGAAGTGGCGGCCGCAGCTTGCGTCTGTGCGCCGTGTCCGGCCTGCTGGCTGGACGTCGCACATCCGGCTGCGAAGAGCGCGAGAGACGCTGTGGCAATGGCCGCAGTGCGTTTTAGCGCAAGACGTGTGAACACTCGATGACGTTGGACCGGAATCATGGGCGAGGGGTGCAGGTTGTGGATAGTCCACACGATACCCGGATACGTGCGCCTGCGCTGGCCAGCCCAATGTTTAGCATCATTGCCGTGGTGTCTTGCACGCCTCGCGCCATCGTCGTGAGGGCTTCACGCATTCGTGTGACGATGCGCCCGCCCCCGGCTCATGGGCACTATGCCGCGTATCCGGGATTGTGCCGGTCGAGCCGGCGAAGCAGCCCAGGCCAGGCGAGCGCGCCCGGGCTGACACCCCGCGTCACGGTGGCGATCTGCTGCCGGATGCCGTCGAGAATCGGCTGGGCGATCGGCCGAAGCTTCGAGCCCCCCGCCTGTGCGCGGACCTGAATCATGCACGCCGCTTCGAAGAAGTACATCGCGACGAACGCGTCCGCCGGCGTAGCGCCAACGGTCAGGAGCCCGTGGTTGCGCAGCATCAGATTGGTGTTGTTGCCGAGGTCGCGCACCAGCCGGGGCTTCTCCTCTTCGTTGAGGGCGATGCCTTCGTAGTCGTGATAGCCGAGCGAGGCGAGCACGCCAAGCGACTGCTGGGAGAGGGGCAGCAGTCCCGCTTCCTGGGCCGATACGGCCACGCCGTTGACCGAATGCGTGTGCATCACGCACAGCGCGTCGTCGCGCGCCTCGTGCACTGCGCTGTGAATCGTGAAGCCGGCCGGATTGATGTCGTACGGCGAGTCGGACACCTTGCGGCCTGCCAGGTCGATCTTGACGAGCGAAGACGCGGTGATCTCGTCGAACATCATCCCGTATGGGTTGATCAGGAAATGGTGCTCGGGTCCGGGTACGCGCGCGGAGATATGGGTAAACACGAGGTCGTCCCATCCGAACAGCGCGGTCAAACGGTACGCCGCCGCGAGATTGACGCGCGCGTCCCACTCGGCGGCGGTTACGGCATGCTTCAGGCTGAGATCAGATGCGGCCATATCGAGTCTCCTCAATCAATCGGTCTGAACAGCTTCGGTGACGCCCCATGGCCGTACATCCTGTCCGGGCACGGCACGCAGCGCAGGCGTAGACGAATGATCGCTCAAATCGGGCGCAGCAACTGTCGGCTAGTCGACAAGCCGCTCATGCTCTGAAGCGCTGAAATGCTCAATGCCTGAAACGATGCGCGGCGCCATGCGCCGCGCATCGAGGCGCTTACTGGTTGCCCATGGGCGCGCCCGCGCTGCCGCGGACTTCGATCTTGCTGTTCACGGTGCGCACGCCGCTCACGCCCTGCGCCACCGAAGTGGCGAGCGAGATCTGATTCTCGTTCGCGACCACGCCGCTCAGCGTGACAACGCCGTCATGCGCGCGCACGCGGATATAGGTCGACTTCAGTCCCTGCTTGCGCGCGGCGCGCAGCGCCTGGCGCACGTTTGCAGCGAGCTGCTTGTCGGTTGGCGCAGACGCGGCCGCAACGGGCGACGCTGTCGCGGTGGAAGCGCTCGAGGCGGCGCTGCCGCCTTGCGCATGCACGCTCGCGCAAACGGCGAACAGCAGGGCGGCGGCAAGCCGCACGGAATGGCGAATCGTCATGTCGTTTCTCCCCAGTCAATGGATCATGTGTCGTGGTGCTCGAATCGTCGTGCGTGAGCACGCTTAGAACTTGTGATACATGCCGATCAGCACGACGTGCGGCGTCTTGTAGAACTGCGTTCCGTTCGAGGTCGAATAGGCGTTGCTCACGTTGTCGAGCGTAGGCTGCTGCGTGTACGGATACGGGTAGTGGCTATAGGTGGGCGCGGTGCCGATATTGTGGATCACCGAGCCGCGCACATAGAGCGCCGTGCGTTTGGAGAGGTTGTAGTCGTAGCCGAGCGTCACGCCGTACGAGTGGTCGACCCAGCCGCCAACGGTGCGATACACCACTTCGGCGCGGAAGTCGTTGCGCTTCAGGTAGCGGTAGATGGCGCCGAGCGTATAGGTCGACGACACACGGTCGCCTTCAAGACGCGGCGCGAGGAAGCTGTAGCCCGCGGAAAGCACGTAGTGACCGGCGTCGTACAGCAGGCCGCCCGAGATGTTGTCGGTGCGCACGTATTGCGACGGGTTGAGCCCGTTCACCGCGTAGTTGCCGAAATAGCTGACCGTGCCGAACAGATGGCCGTCAAAGTAGTTCACGGCGATGGAGCGGTTGGTCAGCGTCGGCGCGGTCGAGTCCGCGCTGTGCATCTGGATCAGCGCCTGGGCATTGAACGGGCCATACCACGGCGACGAGTAGCTCACCGCGTTCGAGATGTGCAGCGGCTGGTAGCTGGCGCCTGGGCCGAGGTCATAGGTCCAGCCGGCCAGATAGGCGACCGTCGAAACCGACAGCACCTCGCCGAACACGTCGATGAAGAGCGGCACGCCAACGGCGTCCTGCAAACCGAACTTCACCTCGCCCGTTTTCGCCGAGCCGAGCGCGATCCACGCTTCACGGTTGAACATGGTGTTCGACGTGCCGAGCGACCCGTTCGATGCATCGAAGCCGTTTTCAAGGGCGAAGCGCACGCGGTAGCCGCCGCCGAGGTCCTCGACCCCATACATGCCGAACTTCGAGGTCCACTCGCCGCCGCTTTGCTGCACGAACGCGGTCTGCGCGCCCTTCGTGAAGCCGATCGCGTTGTCCACGACGCCATAGAGCGAGATGCCCGGCGTATAGGCGCCCGTGCTCGCGTACGGCACGCCCTGGAAGTAGTCGGTGAAGAACAGGTTCGACGGCATCTGCGCCGAAGCGGCCTGGCTCGCGGCGCAAAGCGCGGCAGCCATGCCGGCGCGGCGCGCGGCGAGCGCGAAGCGCGTCGGTTTCGAGTGGGGTCCCGTATTGTGTGCGGCGGAATGGGGCCGAAGGCTGCTTGCTGACATTTATAGGCTCTTTGGGTTGGTCAGAAACTGCAAAAGTGGCGGTGGTCACGCGCACGGCGAGAAGTGACGGGTTCGCGTTCCGCCGCCGGACTGGTTGGGGGTCATTCAGCGCGCAAATAGCGCTCGGTCAGCGCGACGAACCACGCCGCGCCCCAGCTGAGCGCCGCGTCGTTGAAGTCGTAAGCCGGGTTGTGGACGAGGCAGCCGCCTGTCTGGCCGGTGCCGTTGCCGAGCAGCACGTAGCAGCCCGGCAGGTGTTCGGACATCCACGAGAAGTCCTCGCTGCCCATGATGGCGTCGGGCAGCATGGTCAACGCCGCCTTGCCCGCGAGCGCCTCGATGGTCTCGATGGCGAGGTCGGTGGCCGCGCGGTCGTTGACGAGCGGACGCGAGATCGCGCGGTAATCCACCGTTGCGGTGACGCCGTACGACTGCGCCTGCAGCCCGGCAATGCTGCGAATGCGCGCTTCGAGCATGCTGCGCGTCTCGCTGTCGAGCGCGCGCACGGAAAGCTGCAACGTGACGGTCTCCGGTATCACGTTGCCGGCCTTGCCGCCCTCGATCGAACCGACGGTGACCACGGCCGCGCGCGTGGGCTCCACGTTGCGCGCGACGATGGTTTGCAGCGCCATCACGATGCTTGCGGCCGCAACGACCGGATCGCTCGCGAGATGCGGCATCGCGCCGTGGCCGCCGCGGCCCGTGACGGTGATCGTCACGCTGTCCGAGGAGGCCATCATGCAGCCGTGGCGGACCGCGAACTGACCCACCGGCAAGCCGGGCGCGTTGTGCAGCGCGAACACCTGATCGCAGGGAAAGCGCGTGAAGAGGCCGTCCTCGATCATGCGCGTGGCGCCGCCGAGACCTTCTTCGGCGGGCTGGAAAATCAGGTTCAGCGTGCCGTCGAACTGTCCTTGCGTCGCGAGATGATGGGCGGCGGCGAGCAGGATCGCCGTGTGGCCGTCATGGCCGCAGGCGTGCATTGTCTGGGCGACGGTGCTGGCGTAGGGCAGGCCGGTCGCCTCCTCGATCGGCAGAGCGTCCATGTCGGCGCGCAGCCCGATTGCACGGCTGGCATTGCCGCGCTTGAGCCGCCCGACCACGCCTGTGCCGCCGATTCCCGTCGTGACCTCATAGCCCCACTGCGCGAGTTGCTCCGCGACGATGGCGGCGGTGCGGGTTTCCGCGAAGCCCAGTTCGGGATGCGCATGGATGTCGCGGCGGATCGAGATGAACTTCGGTTCCGACTCGCGAAGGGCCGCGAGCAGGGTGGCGTAGTGCTGCGTCATGAGATCGTTTCCCCCGTAGCCGTTCAGTGCGACGGCATTCAGACGCAGAGCCTAAGGACGATCGGACGAAATAAAAAAACAATAATTGGAATGTCTATTACCAATGGTAATATCCCCCGCATCATGAAAATTCACCAGCTTCGCGCGCTCGTTGAAGTCGCCGCAACGGGCACGCTCAAGGGCGCGGCATACCGCCTTCATGTCACGCAACCCGCTGTCACAAAAGCGATCCGCGAACTGGAGGACGAATTCGGCGTGCGCCTGTTCGAGCGCAATCCATGGGGTGTGGTCCCAACACCGGAGGGTGTTGCACTGCTGCAACGTGCACGCACGGTCGTGCGCGAGATGGAGCGCGCCGAAGAGGATCTCGCCCACATGAAGGGGCGGCGCGAAGGCCGGCTCGTGATCGGGGTGTCGCCCATTGCCGGCACCGCGGGCCTTGCGGAGGCGTTTGTCGAATTCCGCCGGCGCTGGCCGCATGTCACGATCGAATTCGTCGAGCTCGGCCTGAACCAGTTGCGCGAGCAACTACGTAACCGCGCAGTCGATCTGGCATTTGCGGCGTTTCCCGTGAATCCGGTGAGTCCGGGGGAGGATGGCGCACAGGTCAAGGCGCTCCTTGCGTTCGATGCGGTCTTCGTCACGCGCGCGAACGGGCCGTTCGCGCGGGCTTCTTCGCTGGCCCAGCTGCAGGACGCCGAGTGGATCCATACCGACGTCACCGACAACTATCCGGGCTACATTCACGCGATGTTCGAGCGCGCCGGGCTCGAACCGCCGCGGCGGGTCACGCGTTGCACGTCCTACGGCCTTTTTTACGGCCTCACGGTGCGCTCCGACGCCGTGTTTGCGTGGACGCGCCATTCGCTCGAAGAGGCCGAACTGGGCCGCGCGTTCGTCGAATTGAAGGTGGAAGAGCAGCCGCCCTCGTTGCAGCTCTATTTGTTCTCCGCGCCCGAGGCGCAGCTTACGCGTCCCGCCGAATACTTCGTCGACTGCATCCTCGACGTTACCGCGCAACGCATGGGTCAACCGCGCACGGGCGGTTTCGCATCCGCCGATTGAGCGCGCAGCGGAGCGCGGCGATGCGGTTCGAGAAAGAGGGCGCCGTTTAGCGGGCCGGACGTGTCCGGCGCTTGAAAACGTGAAGACGTGAAAGCAGCCCGCTGCTATGCGCAGGGGCTGCCGGCCGTTCGGAAAAGATGGGGGCGCAAAGCCGGCGGCGGCAAGGTCTCGGCCCCGCGCGCCGCCAACCTCGCGCGTTTATCAAGCCGCTTGCGCTCGTGCCTGCGGCAGCGGCGTGCCGAGTCCCGCGAGGCTCTGATCCAGCACCTCGCGCGCCTGGGCGAGCACGGTGCGTTTCCAGTCGTCGGTCTCGACATAGAATGCCGCGCGCAGCCGTTGCTTGATGGCCTGCGAGCGCTCGATATCGGTCCCGGGATGCTGGTAGAGCCACTGCTCCGCACGCAGGGCCTCCAGCACCTGGCGTCCGGGCAGCGTGCCGTATTCGAGCGTGAGCCCGTTGTACTCCGCCTGCGGGCACTCGCTCATCACGGCGAGATCCAGCGTTCCGCCAACGACGGTCGAACTGGAGTTTCCTTCCTCGCTGCTTGTCACATCGCCCCACCATTGCCGGGCGCGCGCGATCGATGCCGCGTCTTGCTGTCCCTTGTAAATGCGCTCGCCAACGCCTGCCGGGCCGAGGCCGGTATGCACGTCGATCCAGGCGATGCGGCGGCACTGTCGAGCATGCTCGCGCAGAATCTCGCGAATGCGCAGATGGCTCCACGTCGGCGCATCGCCCACGTAGAAGAGCCCTTGAGGGTCGACCTGCTGGCCAGCGGAAATGGCCGTTTGAAGCTTGCGCCGGCCATGCCGCAGCGCATACCCGAGCAGGCCGAGCGTGCTGGCCAGCGTGGGAGGACAGCGGCGCGGCACGAGCAGCGAGGCGATCTCGCGATAGGCGCTGTTCTGAGTGGACGATGCGCCGAAGTCGCGGAAATTGCGATTGAGGTCGACGTTCTCGTGCGTCACGCGGCGCTCCCACGAAAACCCATAGGGATTGAGCGCGTGGATGTAAAGCACCGCCAGGTCGTCGCGTTTGCAGCGCTGCAGCCAGTCGGCGTCGCGCAGCAGATCGAGCTGCACGCCCGAGCCGCAGAACCCCTCTATGCCGTGGCAACCGCTGCTGATCACGAGCAGGTTGGCCGCATCGGGTGCGCCCATGCGCGCGACGTCGATGGCGAGTTCCTCGCCGTCACGGCCGACCATGGGGTGAATGTGGTGTTGCACCGCGAGGCCGGCTTGCGCGCAGGCGGCGAGAAAGCGTTTGCGCGCCTGAGCGTAGCTGAGCGAGAAACTGCCGGGGTCCAGGATCGCGCGCATCAGCCACCCACGCGCACGCGGCCGACGCTGCTCGTGCGTTCGCCAATCGTTACCGTGTCGATCTCGATTTGCGTGCCGAACTCGCTGGAAAGCGTCTGCAGCCGCTCGAGGATGCGGCGCGCCTGGCCGTTGTTCTCCACCGTGTCGAACGCGAGGCGCGGAATGCCGCGCTCGGCGTCGCGGCCGCCAAAGCCGAGTTCGATCGGGTGAAGCAGGAGCGCCTTGAGGCGGCCGTCGGCGTTGAACCGGCATTCGGCCACGACACTCTCGAACCAGATCGGCTCGGAGAAGATGCCGACCACGCGCTTCCACTCCAGGAATTCCGCAGGCGTGCCGACCTTGGGGTTGGTGACGCCCTTGGGACCGACGATAGCCTCGGCGGCCATCCATTCGATCTCCTCCCATTCGTCGCGCGGCACGATCTGCTGGCTGTTGTCCATGAAGCAGAAGTTGCCGAGCGAGTACAGCAGCGGCTTGCCGTTGTAGATTTCGATGCCGCGCAGCTGGTGCGGGCCGTGGCCGCACAGCATGTCGGCGCCGCCGTCCACCAGCTTGCGCGCGAGCGCCGGCAAATAGCTGGGGACTTCGGTGGTGAAGTTGTCCGGCTCGTGCGTGTGCTGGGCGACGATCGTGAAATCGCTGGTCTGCTTGGCCTGCCGCAGGTTGCGTTCGATGTCGGCCTGGTCGCGCTTATCGCACTCGTGGACGATGCGCAGCGACCCCGGGGCCGCTTCGGGATCGACGCGATAGTGCAGCGCCATGCCCAGGTGCACGCTGTGCTGGCCGTGCAGCGCCTTGAGGAGGAAGTGGTCCTGGAAGGCTTCCTGATCGTTCAGGCGCTTGAGCACCGCGAAATCCTCGGCGCTGACAAGACGGTGCGCGGTCGTGCGCAGCGGGTTCAGGCCTGGGCGCGGCGCAACGGCGCCGAGGCCGTCGTTGGCGGGCGCGTTGCCTTCGAAGGTGGTGGCGTAAGAGATCAGCGCCACGCGTGCCTTATCTGTATTCAGGAACGCCGGCGCGCGCGCGGCCGCGAGGCTCGCGCCGGTGCCGGCGTGAACGATGCCCGCGTCGTCGAGGAGGCCGTCGGTCATGTTCATGCCCGCCACGCCCCAGTCCAGCGCGTGATTGTTCGCGCGCGCCATCAGGTTGAAGCCGATGGAGGCGAGGTCCGCCGGGCACTCGGGGTCGCTCGTGAGCCAGGCGAAGCCGGACTGCGCTTCCGGGTGTCCGTCGAAGGTTTTGAGGTCGATCGCCGAGCCTTCGTAGTTGCCGACGACAGCGTCGCCGCGGGAGAGGATCGCGAGCAACTCGGGCGATTTGCGCGCGAGCTTGGCGCGGATCGCGTGGGTGATGATGATGTCGCCCACGGCGACGACGGTGAAACCGTCGTCCACGTCGGCTTCGCGCCAGCTGGCCTGTAGCTCGAGGGAGGCGGGGCGCTGCTGGGGCGCCTTGATGCGTTGGTGCAGAGTCATATTGTTGGAGTGCGCATCAGCGCGGTTGGGTATCGCAGTTGAGAAGGTGCGAGCGCGTACGCTCGGGATCGATCAGCGCCAGGCCCAGCAGGCCGCTCGCGACGAGGGCGAGGCCAAAGCCGCCGATCACGAGTTCGAAGCCCGGCGCGATCAGGCCGCCCGCATGCTCGACGGCGCGGCCGACCAGCAGCGGCGCGACCATGCCCGCGCTCGTCATGAGGCCGATATGGATGGCGAGCAGGCTGCCGCGCTGCCGGCTCGGCGCGAAAAACGCGACGATGCTGTTGGCAAAGGCGGGCAGCAAGTTGACGAGGATGCTGCCGAGCAGGAAGAGGGCGAGCGTGCCGGCCCGGCTCGGCGAGCCGAAGCCAAGCACGGCCATGGCGATGCCGCCCAGCAGGCAGGCGAGCATGGGCGGCGCGACCAGTGCGCGCCGCACGCTTGCGCCGCGCGTGAGCGCGCGCTGCGAAGCGGTGGAGACCACGAGATTGAGCACGATGACGCCGAGCGTCGCGGCCATCACCACGTAGCCCGACTGGATGGGCGCGAGCCCAAGTCCGCGCTGGAGATAGACCGGCACCCAGCTATAAATCAGCGCCGTGGGCAGATAGCTGCAGAAGCCCGCGAGCGTCACCAGCACGAAGCTGCGATTGAGCAGCAGGCGCGGGTAAGGGGCGGTGGCGGCGGCGCTCGTTTGCGCCGCATCGTCGTACGTGCCTTCGCGGCCATAGGCCATCCACACGAGCAGCCAGACGAGGCTCACGCCGGCCAGCATCAAATAACCGGCGCGCCAGCCGAAGCGCTGGATCACGAGCGGCAACATGAGCGCGCCGGCGATGGCGCCGAGCATGATCGCGACCTGGATCAGCGCCGCCGGCACGACACGCTTGCGCGGTGCGTACCACTTGAAACACGCGTGCTGAGTGACGGCCGTACCCGGTCCGCAGCCCGCACCGAGCAGCATGCGGCTGCCAACCAGCATGGCGAAGCCGCTGCTGCGCGCCGTGAGCAGTTGCGCGGCCATCCAGACCAGTGACATCGCGGCGAGGATGTACCGCGTGGGCAGCCGGTTCGCGGCGAAGCCCACCAGCAGCCCGGAAATCGAGTACAGCACGAAGAAGGCGCTGCCAATCGAGCCAAACTGCGCGGGCGTGAGCTTGAGCTCGTCGATGATCTGCGGACCGGCGAAGGCGAAGATCGATTTGTCGAGCACCGCGATGACCATGACGATCATGAGCAGCGCGACGACGATATATCGGCGGCCGCCGCCTGGGCTCGATTCGCTGGCACCTGGTTGCGGTGGCAACGACGTGGTGTGATCGAGCACGATCGGATCGGCTGTCTCTGTGTGCACGGCGCAGGGGGCGGCCAGCGGGCCGGCGCCGGCGGAGTGGGCTTCGGCAGGGTGCTTCTTCATGGGCGTGCGGTTGCGGTGAAACGTGTGACAAAGGTCCCGGCGCTGGGCGCCAAACCGGCGTGCCTGAGCGATGCGGTGCATGGCCATCCTCTTCAGGTGACCGCACTCTGCGGGAGCCAATATCAAACAACAATCAAAAATTTCTTATAATGATTACCAATGTTTATCAGTGAAGGCGGCCGCTCTTGAAGCATCACCAACTCATCGCGCTGGTCGCAGTGGCCGACCAGGGCAGTTTTCACGGGGCCGCCCGGGCCCTGCACCTCACGCAGCCAGCCATTACCAAGGCGATCAAAGACCTCGAAGCGGAACTCGGCATCCTGCTCGTGACGCGCCAGGCACGCGGCGTCGTGCTCACCGTCGAGGGGCAGGCGTTGCTGGCGCGGGCACGCCTGATCGTGCGCGAGGTGCGCCGGGCGCAGGAGGAGATCAACCAGCTCAAGGGCCGTCGCGACGGGGAACTGGCGATCGGCGTCACGCCACTGGCCGGGCTGACCATCGTGCCGCGCGCCTTTGCGCGCTTTCGCCAGGCGTGGCCGGAAGTGAAGGTGGATTTCATCGAATACACCTCGGATCAGCTCGTTACCCAGCTTCGCAGCGGCAGCCTCGACTTCGCCGTGGGCGCCGCCACGGGCAGCGCCGGTGGCGTGCCCGTGGAGCATGAGGAACTCTTTTCGCTGCCGACCTCACTCGCGGTGCACCGCGAAAGTCCGCTTGCGCACGCCCGGTCGCTGGCGGAACTGCATCACGCCGAGTGGATTCACACCGATCTCACCGAGCGCTTCCCGAGCTTTCTCGTGGAGCTGTTTGCGCGGGAGGGGCTCACGCCGCCGCCGCGCGTGACGCGTTGCACTTCACAGGCGCTTTTTCACAGCCTGGCGATGGCCAACGACGTGGTGTTCTTCTGGTCGCTCTTTGCCATCGGCATGCCCGAACTGCGCCAGCGCTTTACGGCGTTGCCGCTGGCGGCCAATCTGCCGCGCCTGAGCATGAGCCTTCTCGTGCGTGAGAACAGCTTGCTTACGCGTGCCGCGGCGTACTTTATCCGTTGTATTCGTGAGGTTGCGCAGAGCGAGTGGACGGCGCTTTGAGTGGGGGTCGTGGCAGCGCACGCGCGCGCCGAGGCGGCAACTGGATTCTGTCGAGTACAGCGATCTGCAGTCGTAGATGCTCGGGACGAAGCGGCCCAACTGGGCCGCTTTGCATTCGCTACCAACCTGCGTGCGATCGCGGCGCACGACGCGCTATTCAACCGTATAGCCCCGGCCCGTCATACAGGCACGCCATGCGTGCCAATAAGAAGACATTGCGTACTCGTTGTTCGCCTGGGCCTGTGCGTTGTACGCGGCTATCCCACGGCGTTCCTGACGCCGTTCCATTCCACCGGCCATTGCGCCGATCGCGGCCCCCGCCGCGGCCCCTTTGCCGGCGTCGCCGGCAATTGCCCCGGCTACGCTGCCCGCCGCCGCACCGCGCGCTGCGCCGACCACACGCTGACCGCCAGGCACCACGACGGGCGCCGGCACCGTCGCCGCGAATGCGGGATCGACGCCGCTTTGCTGCCTCGCCCAGCTATAGCAGGCCGCGTCGTCGTTCGACTGCTGGTAGGGTGACTGCCCCCTTGCGGGATAAATCACGGGCTTCGGGTACACGACCTGCGCCTGCGCAATTTCGGCCACGGCTGGCGCGATAACGGACGCCAGTGCGAACGCTGCCTGCGCGGCGAACATGAATTGTCGACGTTTGCTCATAAGTGACTTGCGGGAAAAAGTCGCCCGCACGAAGGCGGGCGAAAAGGGAGAATCCACATGAAGTGAAACGACAGATCCGCTGTTGATCGCTGCGGCTGTCATGACCATATTGCGTCTTCCCGGCAATGGCCACAATCATAGAAGTTGGAAAGTGCCAGCTACGTCGCCTCAGTTGATCTGGAATCGATATCGCTTCGCCTTACCCATTCGCACATGCGCGCGAGTTCCTGCAGGACGAACGCGGCCTGGTCTTCGATTTCGGCATTCCAGCTTCCCACTTCCGCGAGGTATTGACGCAACTCTTCGCAGAGCGCGAGCAGTTCTGAACGCTCGAGAACGGCGAGCGTGCCCGAGGTTCGGTGCAACGTTCGCTCGAGTTGTGGAACGTTGCGCTCGGCAATGACGCTTTCCAGTGTTTCAAGATCGCTTTCGGCTTGCTCCAGAAAAGCGCTTGCATAGGCTGATGGCACGCGCGGAATGTCTGGAATCTCGCTTTCGGGTGACGGGCGATGAAACGTCTTTTCCTTTGAAACGATGCCATTGCGTATCGAAGCGAGGACCGCGAGCGAGACGGGTTTCGTAAGATAGTCTGCGAAGCCCATTGCGCGCGCCTCAGAAACAACCGTATGTCGCGTACTTGCGCTGATCGCGTAAACCGGGATATCCAGAGCGAGCGTATCCATCTCGCGAAGCAGTTCGAACCCGTTCATATCGGGCATATCGATATCGGTCAGCACAGCATCGACACGACTGTTCGATAGTGTCCTCAATGCCTCGTAACCATTGTTCGCCTGGAGCACGCTGGCGCCCAAGACGGAAAGTTGATCGCGAAGCAGGCTACGGTTCAAGACATTGTCTTCGGCGATCAAGACGCGCAGGCCCTTTAGCGGTTTCTCGGGCGCCTGGCCGACGCACGCATCGATGAACGGTCCAGGCAGCGGACCACCCGATATCGCGCCCAGCAGCGCAGCCTGAAATCCTGCGCGACTGTATATCGAGACATCGTGGCCTTCGTCCGGCCGTATCGAGGCGATTAGCGGACCCTGCTGCTTTACCCAAACGATCGAGGCTGGCGCTGGCCACCAGCGAACAACGTCGTCTGGAGAAAATTCTTCGGTAACAACGAGGCATTCGAATGCCTCGCTGTCGAGCGGCTCGCAGGTGTCCCGTATGGCCGCGGGCGGACTGCCCGTCCAGTCGAGATGGTTCAGCAGCGTTTCATAATGCTCAGGTGCGCGAAATAAAATCGCAGTTCGGGGGACTGGCGCGCTCGCGAATGTATCGGCGTCGCTGCCGGCATCGGAAGCCCTGAGGGGCAGGTTCACCGTGACGCGCGTGCCTACTCCCGTCATGCTGTCAAGCTTGATCCGTCCGCCCATGAGTTCGCAGAGTTTCGCGCAGATCGAGAGACCCAGCCCGGTGCCCCGTGCATTGCCCAGGCGGTGTGCTGCCGCCTGCGAGAACGGTTGGAAAAGACGATCGCGCTGGTCCTCGGGAATCCCGACGCCGGTATCCGAAATCTCGATGGCAACGCCGTCATTCGACCATCGCGCACGCAGCACCACCTTGCCGGTGTGCGTGAACTTCAGCGCATTATTCAGCAGATTGTTGATGATCTGCGACACGCGCACCGCGTCGAAATAGAGCTCAGCGGGAATGCGCCGATCGAGAACGGCGTGCAAGGTCAGCCCGCGCTTGGCCGCCTCGCGTGCGTGCGACGCCGCGATCCCGTGCAGCAGGTCGGCGAGTGACCCAGGCGTTTCTTCAATACTCAATGCGCCAACATCGATTTTCGAAAAATCGAGTACGTCGTTGACCACCTGCAACAGACCGTCTGACGAAACCTGCATCGCGCGAACGCGTTCTCTTTGTCCGGCATCCAGTTTCCCCAAAGCAAGCAATTCGATATTTCCCACCAGCGAGGAAAGCGGCGTTCTTAATTCGTGGCTCATCGATGCAAAGAATGCGAGTTTCGCTTTCGCGGCTGCATCGCTGGCGAGCTTGGCTTGCCGCAACAACTGCCTCGAGTGGTGGTGCTCGGTCATGTCTACGATCGCACAAAACAGCACCGGCTCCTGCCTGACTTCGGCAGGCGCATAGGTGATCTCGAGGTGAACCGGATCACCGTCTGCCAGCTTCAGGGTAAATGGCATCTGGACTATGCCGGATTCGCTCGCGCTCGGCGTCTGCGCGCCGAAATGCGCGTCGAACACGGCGCGCAGACCATGAGGCAGGCGCGTTTCTCCCGGCGAAATGCCCAGAACCTCGCGCGCAATCTGGTTTGAAACGATGATTTCCAGCGTTTCGCGCCGCACGATGCACAACCCTACGGGGTTCGCATGCACGAGAAGATGGTTGAGCATTTCGCTCTCGAGCGCCCGCGAAGCTTCCTCGTACGTCACCGCGAGGAAGCGGTAGTTCCAGTGGCGGTACATGGCGAAAAGGAGAGTGAGGACCACTGCCGTTACGGCGCCGATCAACTGCAACTCGCCGGCCATTTTCTGCAACTGTTGCCCGGGCGGGAGCACGAAGACGAGGCGGCCGAAGTCGGCAGTCAGCGGTGTGAGCCGAAGCGCCCAGCCATAACCGGGAATCCAGTGAAATACACCGTCCTGACGGCCCTGCAGCTTGTGGTCGAGCAGTCCGGCATTGACCTCATCTCCGGAACTGGCCAATGGAGCGTCAAAGCGGTCAAAGAGAATCGCATCCGGAACGGCCAACCCCTCTCTTGCCGGCTGGAGCAAATCTCTCAGCGCGATGCGTGTTAGCGCAACGGCATAGATCCGGTTGCCTTTCGCGATCAGGGACGCGCCGATCATGTCCGGTCTATCCCGTGATTGCCCAGAAGGTATCGTTAGCCAGACGACACGTTTTTCCCGCGCCGCCTCCAGCAGATCGATTCTCGCGGCGCGGTACTGATTGAGCACTGCGTCCACGATCATCGAAGTCTGCGTCGACGAATACCTCGGTTCATCGCGCGATCGCGCCGAATAAGGGGTGACGTATCGGTACGCTGCCCCGTCAGCAACCGAAATCATTTCGATAGCTGGCATCTGCCCCGCCGCGAGCAGGATGCGCACCGCCTCGTCGCAGCTCTGCCGAAGCACAGCGTCCTGGCGCGATGACGGCGAAACGCGCACACACACACTGTTCGCACGATCTCCGGAGTCTGGATGGAAGGGATCGTTGGCGCGCAGGCCAAGTACGAGGTTGGAAGCCGTGAGGGCGCTGCGGCGCTCGAGCACCGCATCCACCACGCTTTGCTCATAAAGTCGTGCTAGTTGTTCCTGTGCGCGCAGCGAGGCGTTCAGCCGTACGGCGATCGCCACCGCCGCACAGGCGAGTGTGCATAGCGCGAGCAGGGCCACAACGATTGAAAAGACACGTCTTTCGCGCTGCAGGTTTTTCTCGACGGAATCGAAGGTGCGCAGGGGTGATTCATCGCGTCGAGGTGTCGTCTTCTTCGTCATACGAGACCATGGTCACGCGCATAGGTGATCAGGTCGGCGTTGTTGGCGATATTCAGCTTCTGCATGGCGGAGCGCTTCTGGGCCGCGATCGTCGCGAGCGATCGATGAAAGGAGGCCGCGATGCTCGTAAGCGAGTCGCCGTTCGCGAACATGCGCACGACTTCGATTTCCTTGGGAGACAAATTGCACGCATTTGCACCGGGGCGTCCACCCGCGCTGAGGATCCTGTTCGCAACGGCCGGAGAAAGATGCGGGCCAGCGCTGCCCGATACCGCGTTCAGACAGATTCGTTTCAGAATTTCCGGGTCTTCGGATTTGCCGACAATGCCAGCCACGCCTTCCGCCTTGATACAGGCCAGCAGACCGCTGTTAGTGAGCATCGTGAAAACGACAATGGGGGTGTCGGGATGACGGCCGCGCAGACGCTGGATCAGGCGCAGACCGTCTTCGCTGCCCGGTGCGCGCTCCATCGAAAAATCGGTCACGACGAGATCGAAGCGTTGCCGTTCGAGTGCTTCATAGAGCGCGTTGCCGGACTCGCATAGCTCAACGACTTGAAAACCGATGGTACTGAGTACATCTCTGATCGCGAGACGGACCATCGGGTGATCGTCGGCAATCGCTGCCGATAAGGTTTTATGTTGTAGTGGATGAGTCATCTACATGATGGCCGTGCAGATAACACTCTGTCCGGTAAAAATGGTGATTAAGACCGCATAAGCATCAAATGCGATCTGAGACGAAGTAGACATATCAACCAAATAAGGGTCGATACCCAGGCTGGGAAATATCGCTTCATTGCCATGTGACGATTTTTTTAGTTTACCTGAATGCGGGTTTTCCCGCACTTTCGGGAACAATGTCACGCTGCGCGCCGGTGTTTCAAGTGCCCCGTCTTCTATCGCGCCGACGCGCGCAGAAGTCCCTTGCTCGCGGATTGACCGCGTCGGCGAGCTGGTGCCGATATGCCAGACGAACGGAGTAGCCAATGAAGAAGCGCGGTAGATGAGAGCGGTCCCGAGATCAGATTGCCCTGTGCGTCGAGATCGCCAAACCGGGCGAGCCAGGCGAGTTGGCTGGGGTTCTCCACACCGTCGACGGCTACGCAAATTCCGAGGTCGCGCGCAAGGCTGACAACGCTTTTCAAAATGGCGGCCGATGTTGGATCGTGCGGAAGACTCTCCGTGAACCGACGGGAAAATTTCAGCCCGCTGACTGGCAATGCAATCAGGCTCGTGAGGGTCGAATGCTTGAGGCCGAAATCGTCGAGAACGACGGAAATTCCCATACGCCTTAGGACCGACAGTCGAGCAATGAGGTTGCCGGTGACGTCCCGAGCCGCGGGCTCGCGCATCTCGAACCTGATTCGGGCGGGCTGAACGGCATGTTGCCGGATACCGCGCGCAACCAAAGGGGTGAACCGGTCATCGAGAAGTTGATCGGTCGATATGTCGATGCATAGCGCCACCTTGTCGGGCGTGCAGCACTGCCAATGAGCGAGGTTGGCACATCCGTCGTTGAAGACGGTCTCGAAGTCCGGCACTGCCAGCACAGCGGGCTCAGCATTGCGCCGGGCAATGGCCTCGGCTCCCGTCAACACACCGGATCGCGCGGAAACGATCGGTTGGTATTCGACCAGCGATCTGCCGACCGAGGCGCTACTCGCACACTCAGGCGCATCGTTCCCGGTCGGACGCTCCCCAGACGAATATGCACGCTTTGCTTCGCGCCACAAGCCATTGATCATTCCCCGTCTCCCCTGTGTGGAATTTCATCTCGTCGGGAGAATAGGGCGAGCCCATCTTCCGGGCTATCACAGGAATCAGAAAGGGCGCTCCCGCACTTTCTGATTCCTGTGATAGCGACGCGATGCCGCGGCGCGTAATTTACCGACCTGATGGAACGATTGACACCACACATATTGCTATTCGCGATGTGTGTCCCAACGCAAGGGGAACGACTTAGATGAACGGGAACGATCATTCAGCGGCTTCGCGAAGGCGGACTGGCCGGCTCGCCGCGCTCCTGTCGAGCGTCCGCCACGCTTGCAGCCCTATTCGGCAGTGGCATCTCGCGCAGTGGAGCGGCAGGATCCGCGCCGCGGCGCATCAACTCACGCTGACACTGGCCGTGGCAGGCGCCAGCCAGGCGCATGCACAGCCACAGGCGATTCCCACCGACGGATGGGCTCGCATATCCCCGAATGCAGGCTATGGATTCGGTTTCAATATGGAGGTGGCCCGATCCAGGGAACATGGCGATACCGCACCAGACAAATACGACCTGCTCTATACAGAGCAGGCGCAAAGCATGGACGACCGGGCTTCGCGCCGGGAAACCGGAAGTCGTTCTGCAGTTGCACCACTGGGTCGCGCAAGAATTGACCCGGTGCTGAGCGACCTGGGAAACGCGGGGGTGATGACGATCACGCTGGGACTGAGGGAGGCGGTGCCGATGATGGTATTCACGGGCGCCGTGTCGAATCGATGCATGGGACGCTACCCGGATTGCGGCCAGGATCGCCTCAGCTATGAACCTCTATCGCAGCCGCAGATGCCATGAAATTCGAATCGAAGCAAATGCAATATTGGGCTGAGCGTACGCGTAGCGTCAACGCTTTAGCCCGCTCGGGGCGATATCTGGCGGCTGGCGTCGCACTTTTGGCGCTGAGTTCGCCAACTTTCGCCTCGGTTTCGCGAGGGACCCTCGAACATGCCGCAGATTTCATTTCGTGGGTGGTTCTCGCCGTCGTACCGATTGCCGGAATCTACGTATTTTGGGTTCTTCATATCTTGCCGGAAAGAGTGGCAAGAAAGAAGCAGCATCCGCAATTGGAGGCGATTCACGCGTTGTGCCTGCTGTCACTGTTCTTTGGCGGTCTTCTTTGGCCATTGGCGTGGCTCTGGGCGCATACCAAGCCGGTGTTTTACCGGGCGGCCTACGGCACAGACAAACTGCCACCGGAAGATGCCGATGCTCCGGCAACGCCGGTTTATGCGCGCGAGCAAGTCTGTGCCGTCGCCAATGAGAAGGACAAGGTTTAGATGGAAGTTTTGATTCTGGGTATCTACGCGTTCTGCGTATGGCTAATCTTCTTCAAGTTCAAATGGTTGCCGTGGAATCCGGTCTCCATGGTCATCGCATTCACGTTGCCTGTCATTGCGCTCGCAACGATCATTCTTTCCCTCAACGTCATGGCGCCATCGACGCATGACGTCAGAGTGGTCGGCAAGGTCCTGCAGGTCGTGCCGCAGGTCAAGGGGCGCATTGTCGAGCTTCCGGCAGAAGGTAACAGGCACTACCGCAAAGGCGATGTCCTGCTTCGTATCGATCCCACGCCGTATGAATTGTCGGTCGCGCAACTGGAGGGAAGACTGCATGCCGATGACGCAGCCGTTGCGCAAGCCGACGCTTCGAGCCGGCAGCTTGCGGAGTCCGTGCGCCGCGAAGCGGGGAAGGTGAGCACCGTGCAAGCCTCGTTGTCGCTCGCGAGGCAAAGAGTGAAGGAGCAGGACGCATTGCTTGCGGCGGGGGCGGGCTCGAAGTTCGATCGCGACGACGCCATGGCGCGGCAGAGCGAGCTGGAAGGCCAGTTGGTCAGTGCGCAGGCTGAGGAAGGCGAGGCAAAGGCGAAGCTCTCGGCGCAAAGCCAGGGTGAGTTCGCCGCCATTGCTGCCGCACGGGCACACCGCGCGGAAACCGTGAGCCTGCTCGACAACGCCAGGTGGGAGCTATCCCAGACCGTTTATCGCGCCCCGGCGGATGGCCGGGTCGTGAACCTGCAGGTACGCGTCGGCACGATGCTGGTCCCCCTGCCGTTGACGCCTGCGTTCAGCTTCGTTGAGGACGACCAGGAACTGATTGCCTTCTATGGTCAGAACGAGCTGTACAACGTGCGGCCAGGCGACGTGGCCGAAGTGTACCTCCCAACAATGCCAGGAGAGATTCTCGAGGCGAAAGTGGACTCGATCGTCTGGGCGCAGTCGCAAGGGCAATTCCCTCAAGGCGGTCTGCTTCCCAACACCGGTTCGGTCGCCGCAGCGCCGAATCGCTTCGCCGTCAAGCTCGCACTGGACGATCCATCGAAGTGGCCGCTCCTCCCAGTCGGCGCGCTGGGCGCAGGGGCGATCTATACGCAGCATGGTGAGGCGATCCAGCTCATTCGTATGGTGTTTCTACGGGTGAGCTCAAGGCTGAATTATCTCGTCCTCAAGCTGCATTGAAGGAATGATTGTGTCGTCGTTGATTCTTAAGAAAACCTGTTCAGTTCTGCTTGCGATCCCTTTTGGATTGCTTTCTGCTTGTGCGCTCGACACGCCACCCAAGACCAGCGACCTCGCCGCTCAGGCGGTTCCATCGCTCGACAGCCGGCGCCAATGGGCCAATCGTGGCACGCCCGGAGATCGCGCCGATGGATGGCTCGCCGGCTTCGATGACGCGCAATTGAACCGGCTCGTGCGCGAAGCGATCGACCACAACGGAGATCTGGCCATTGCCGCGATTCGCGTACAGCAGGCCGAGGCGCTCGCGACCGTGCAGAGCAGCGGGCTGCTTCCAGCCGCGGGCGCGAGGGGCAGGCTGGGTGAATCCGAGTCGCAGATCGTTTCGGTTGGCGCGAGCTGGGAACTCGATCTCTGGGGGCGTATCCGCGCGCAGTCACGGGCGGCGCAATCCGAACGCGCCGCGACGCAAGCCGATTATGTGTGGGCACAGCGGGTCGTGGCGGCAACGACCGCCAAGGCCTGGTTTTCACTCATCAAATGTACGGAACTCGAGAGCGCGCTCAAGCAGATCGTCGAGGTTCAGGCGCGGCTTGTCGGGATAGAAGGGCACCGCGTGGTCATCGGCGCAGCCCCGCAAATGGAGCTCGAGGAAGCGCGCAACGCGCTGAGAGTGAATCAGGATGCCCTCATCAAGGCGACTCAGGCGAGAGTCCGAGCCGCGCAAGCGCTGGAATTGCTGCTAGGCCGCTATCCGGGTGGGGAAGTCGAGGCCGAGCCGTCATTGCCGGCGTTGCCGCCCGCGCCACCTGCGGGCTTACCTGCGAACCTCGTCGAACGCCGGCCTGACCTTATTGCGGCGTCGCATCGTGTTGCGGAGGCGTTCGACCAGCGTCAATCGGCGCAGGCCGCGCGATTACCCAGCGTTTCCATCGACGTTGCGATCACGGGAATCCGAAGCGACGTGCTGTCGCTCATGGACTCGAGCAGTCCGGTCAAGGGCGTGAGCGCTTCATTCCTTGCACCGATCTTTACCGGAGGCAAGCTCAAGGCCCGGGCTGATTACTATACCGAAGCGCAAAAGGCAGCAATCGTCACCTATGACAACCGCGCGCTGGAGGCGCTGAGCGAAGTCGAAGCGGGGCTTCAGGCCGAGACGAGTTACAAGGCGCGGGTCGCGGAGTTGCAGGCGCGTGTCGAGGAATGCCACACGTTGCTGGTTCGGGAGGAGGCGCGTGTCTCAATCGGATCAGCGGATGAGCGCGGCGCGTTGAAGAGCCAGCAAACGCTGCTGCTCTCAGAGGCGGATCTACTCAGCGCGCGCGCAGACCAGCTCAACGCGCGTATCGACCTGGTGCTCGCATTGGGTGGCGACTGGCGCGAGGCGGGTGAAATGAGCGCGCAGGGGGGCGGCTTCTCGTCCCCGGACTTTCCAGATGCGAGCCTCGCGGCGAAATCGCAGAAGAGCGGGATTCATGAAAGCGATGCCGCGCAGTAAGCACCCAGGGATCGGGGAGCGCGGGATGCGCGGGGGAAGGCTCCGCTGTTCATTCGCAGTGCCGCGCATTGTGAACGTGGCGGTCGGGGCCGTCCTGCTATGGCTGGCCATGGCAACGCCGGCGCAAGCGCAGGAATTCTCCCTGCTCGGCGGCGGGTCGCGAGCCAGCAGCATCAACACCTATACCTGGGCTTTCAGCTACCAGGAAGGACTCGGCAAGTCCATGGCGACAAGCTTCACGTGGCTTAACGAAGGACATATCCCGAATCATCACCGCGACGGGCAGCTCATCCAGTTCTGGGCGAGGGTGCCGGTAGGCAGTCCGCAGCTCGTGCTGCAAGCCGGGCTCGGACCGTATCGCTACTTTGACACGACCACCGGGGAGCCAGGCGGCAGTTATTCGGATGTGCACGGTTGGGGCATCGTCTACAGCGTACGCGCTTCCTGGTATGCATCCAACCGCTGGGTCACGCAATTGCAGGTGAACCGTGTCCATGTGCAGCAAGGCCCGGACTCGATGGGCGTGATGCTTGGCGTGGCCTATCAACTGGACGCACCGGATGCGCCGGGACCCCGCGACTGGGCAGCGAGTTCTTCGAAGAAGGTGACCAGCAACGAGGTTGCCCTGTATCTCGGCAAGACTATCGTCAACTCGACCCGTTCGCCGGACGCATTCGGCGGCGCCATCGACTATCGGCGCAATCTCACGGACAACGTGGACTGGACGCTTGGATATCTGCATGAGGGCAGCACGAAAGTCGCCCGGCGCGATGGCGTGACCAGTCAGCTATGGCTCACGCGCGTGTTTCTCGACGATAAGGTTACGCTGGGCGTCGGGGCGGGTGCCTACTATGCGATCAACGAGAACGAAAACAGTGCGTCGCCGGGCCCCGGGGCCGGCAAATTCTCTGGAATCGTCACGATTGCCGGCTCCTGGCGCTTTAGCCCCAGGTGGGATGCTCGAATCGAGTGGAACCGCGTCGTGACGCGTTACGACCGCGACACCGACGTTATCCTGACTGGCATTGGCTACCGGTGGTGAAGTCAAATCTCAGACTGCGGTTTGTTGAATCAGTGTGGCCGGTTGCAGTTTCCATGAATCGAATCGCTGATCAATTCATGTAGGAATACTTGGTTTTATTTCATTGTGGACATCCCGGTCTGTTGAACTTTGGCGCACCTGGAGTGAAGCGCAGTCAACGAAAATTTTTCGGTAGAATTGAATGAAGATCCGTATTCTCCCTGTCTTGGCAGTCGCAGTATTTTTCGCCGGTTGTACGACGGCATCTCGTCCCGCGCACAATCTGGAAGCCGTCAAGTTGTCCCATGATCAGGTGGGCTGGGGCGTTCATTGCCACGGCCTGCTCGAAAGCAGCAAGACCTGTTTCAAGGTTGCCAGGAGGGTTTGTGCTGGCAAATCTGTGCAAGTGGTCTACGCATTCGATCGGCTCGAAAGCGGTTTGGGGCCAAAGGACGATGCTCGTGATCTCGTATTCATATGTGGCGTGCCAGCCCAGCCTGCAGTCGACAACCGCGAATGGGTGACGGTGGCGCCCAGTGCGCCGTCGAGCACGATGTAGCGCTTCAGAGCGGACAGCCGCCCGCAGCAAGGCGGCAAGCCGGACGTTTTTGGCTTTCCATATCAATTTTTCTGCGCACGTGCCGTAAGAAGGGGGTTGACTGTTCAAGGCTCGTGACCCATGTCGTTCACATCTCTGCGACGCACACTCATCGTTTCCGCTGGCGCACTCTGTCTCGCCGCCTGCGCTGTACCGCCTACGCCTCAATCGAGTACGCTGCCTCCTGAAGCGCGAGCGCGAACCCTCGCGGCAATTTCACATTTCATGTCGGACGGCGATGCGGACAACTTCGATTCTGTATCGAAGGGTTTCGATGCGCCCCTGTATGAAACGGAGCGCAACACCACGGTCGGAGGCACAGTCTTCGTTACATACCGCGGATTTCAGAAGAGAAGTGATGCCTTCTCCATCGATTCTACTTACCGGCAAATCTGGAAGAACGCTTATAGCCGGCATGCGACTGTGTCTTCTACTTTGCATTTGCTGATTAGCCACGATTTCTGCCTGACTCCTGACGGTTTCAGGCAAGCGTTCGGCAATCAAGTGGATAGGCTCGCCGATGGCAAAGGCAAGTATTCGGGCCTTGTGACGAGCAAGAACCTCGCGATGGTCGCATTCACCGACGACGGTAGTTGTGTAAAGTACATCGACATTTTCGCTCGCCACACGCCTGAACCCAAAGCGACGGCGACTGAATCGCACTGATTGGCAGGGATCCACGTCGGTTCGAACGACTGTAATTGCGCCGGAGCCGACGTTCGACGTCCCAAACCCCTGGCGTTGCGTTCACCGTGACGGCTAGTGCTTCAGGTTGTCGGAAAGCGGCCGGGCTCGGCGTCGTCGCGAGGCACCATGCGGCCCATCACGCGTTCCTCGGTGCAGTGGCAGCGACCGCCTGACTTGCGAAGGAAAACGCGAAGGCGTGGGCTAGTACCCGCAAGCACACAGCCTGTCGTGGCAAACGTAACTATTCCGTCGAACACGCCTTTGCCGCTCGCGCGTGGTTCCAGGGACCCGTTGAAGCTGCAGGTGCTGGACGATCCTGTAAAGGCGCCGGGTGGGCGCGTTTAGCCAAGCGCTAAATGGCCCGGACCGTCGGACAACGACGTGCGCACATTCGTCAGACTCATCAACCCGCGTTGGCCTCGTTCCGTTAGGCCGAATGTGGTCGCGCCAACACATGGCTGGAATAACGCTGCCCGGTGGCGCGTATAGCTGAAGCACTTCGCCAAGACGCGATGCTCGAGTCTTCGTATGCGCTTAGAGAGTGAAAAAAAGGGGCGTGCCATGAAGGAATCCAACGAACAGGAAGATATCCGGCTTCTCGTTGCGTTAAGGGCTGAAGCGGGCAAATATAACGGCATCAGCGAGCGCAGAATGTCAGGCTGCACGACGTTTGCGCTGCACGGGAGCATAGCGGCCTGCGTATGTGGAAATCTGATTGCCCTCAAGCTCCCTGAACTCTCTGTCGCCGCGTTGCTACTGACTCCCGGTTGCCGCTCGTTCCAGCCATTCGGGCAATTGGCATCACCACATTGGCTGGCTTTTACGGTGACAAGTCCCGCGTTCGAGGCGCTAGACCAATTGTTCGAGGAGGCCGTGGCCTTTGTGCAAGAATCAAGCGACGGCTGAAGGCACGAACCAGGGTGTAGACGGCACTACGTTCGCCCGGCCGACTTGCCCTCGTCCACGAGTGTGCCGATTTGTATAGACGGGCCTTATTCGGCGTTGACTGGTTGCCGCTCTTGTCCGCGCGTCCGCGAACGTGACAATCCCTCGGCGGGTGATGTAAAGCCTGAAGTCAATACCGACACCAAAAGTTGAGAGAGATCTCACTGATGAGACTGTCCCCGAATTCGGAACCTAATCAGCGATTCGCGATTCGCTCTATTCCAGCCGGTCGAATCGTCTAGCTCGATCGCGCCGAATTCGGGAACAGGTTTGCAGCTCGCGACATCTATTTCCGCGAGTGCAGGACGGTGACCAGGCGCTCTGTGCGCCGGGCGACCTTCCCGCCCCTTCAGGAGACTCAGATGAAAAGCATCCGCTGGCCGTTGCTCGCCGCGCTTGCGCTCGCAAGCGCTACCGGTTTGGCGCAGGGTTCTGGCCCGACCGATCCGCAGATTGCCGCTATCGTCGTTGTGGCGAACCAGGCCGATATTGATGCCGGCAGGCTCGCCGGATCGAGAACGCAGTCGAAAGACGTCAAGGCGTTCGCCGAACGCATGGTCGCCGACCATACCAGCGTCAACCAGGCGGCCGTCAGCCTCGTACAGAAGCTCCACGTTACGCCCGAGTCCAATCCGACCAGCGACAGTCTGAAGCAGGGCGGTGAAACCAATATTGCGGCCCTCAAGCCACTGCAAGGTGCAGAGTTCGATCGTGCGTATATCGATCATGAAGTTGCCTATCACGAACAGGTCATCGACGCACTCGACAAGACCCTGATCCCGAGCGCGAAGAACGCCGAACTGAAGGCACTGCTCGTGAAAGTCCGGCCTGCGTTCGTCGCGCATCTGGATCACGCAAAGCGCGTGCAGGCATCGCTGGTGACTGCGCAATGAGCGGCCTACGACGTATCTTGCCGGGCGTCTGGGCTATCCTGTGCATGGTTGACGCCGGGCCCGCGGTTGCGAAGACCTGGGTCGTGACGATCGAGCAGATGCGCTTCGTCCCGTCGACGCTGACCGTGCAGCGGGGGGACAGTGTCGTGTGGGTTAACAGGGACCTCGTGGCACATACGGCGAGCACCGATGCAAAGGCATTCGACTCAGGCAGCATCGCACCAGAAGCGTCCTGGCGAGATGTGATGAGCGAGCCCGGCCGTCACCCGTACGGGTGCCGCTTTCATCCAGCGATGCGTGGCACACTGGTCGTCGAGCCGACACCATGACAGAGCGAGGCGCTGCAATGGCCGACGTGCATCCGAGCGGATTGACGGATCCGGATGCGGATATCGTGCGCCGCATAATGGCGGGCGATCTCGCGGCTTTCGAGCTATTGATGCGCCGCCACAACCGGCGCCTGTACCGGCTTGCCCGCGCCACGCTGCGCAACGACGCCGAAGCGGAAGACGCGTTGCAGGACGCGTATCTGAAGGCCTTCAGGGCGCTCGCCGGATTTCGGGGCGACGCCGCGCTTTATACGTGGTTGTCGCGCCTCGTGCTCAACGAATGCCTCGGCAGGATGCGCCGTGCGGCTCGCCGCCAGAACGTCGTTCCCATGCTGCCGGATTGTCCCGACGACGAGCAGATGACTTCCGATATGAACCCGTTGAACACGCGTGACGACTACGCCCCCGACCAGTCGGCCTCGCGCGCGGAGATCCGTGCGCTGCTGGAGCGCAAGCTCGATGCACTGCCTGTGGGCTTTCGAACGGTGTTCGTGCTCCGGTCGGTTGAGGAGCTAAGCATCGAGGAAACGGCACAGAGCCTGGGCATTGCCGAAGCTACGGTTCGAAGCCGACACTTCAGGGCGAGGCAAATGTTGCGTGAATCGTTGGTGCAGGAACTGGAGCGGCTGGGCCCGGACCTGTTCGAGTTCGGCGGCCGGAATTGCGACCGAATCGTCGCAGCCGTACTCGCCCGGCTGCGACGATCAGGGTAGTGTGGAAATGCTAAGGAGTGCGGTGCATTGGCATCCGCTAACCGGGGAAAGAATCAGCTTCCGGTTCTGCAGCGTG
>NZ_CAJMYW010000032.1:0-50422 GCF_905220165.1 Paraburkholderia sp. J10-1
CCCATTATCGCGGCTATCCCAGCGGCCGGCGGCGCCCACAGATGCCCACGAGCGTCGGTCTCGCCGATGGCGCGCGGCTGCGTTGCCAGCCTTCACGTCTAAGCACCACACTCGCGTCGATATTGCCTGCGCCGAGGCGATTTATTGCAATTGCGCATCCGCCCATCGGGTGCGAGCTTCCTGTGTCAGCCGGATCCGGTTGGTGCGAAAACCAGCGAGGGGAGGCCGCGTGGCGGGGCGGGCAAATCGCACAACGGAACGGCTTTGAGGAAGTGAGTGTGGCATTTCCTGCCATCCGGAGGGCGCTTGTTGACCCTGAGCAGCCGCTCGACCTAAGTAGCTCAAGTGACTGCTGCTCGCCCGATATCAGCCATTCGACATCCGTGCGCCCAACGCTCCGATCCATTCATATCTGCGCTAATGCCGGCGGGCTGAATCTGCGGCGAGATCGCGGATGCAGGATAGCCGAATAAGTGCCGACGCCATAAGCTGCTCCAACTTCAGCCTGTCGAGGTACGACGTGAATCCGATTGCTGATGCCCGATGCCATTTGCCCGGTGAACCATAGAGCGCGCGGGTGGTGTACTTTCGTCCAGTCAAGTCGTATGCGTAAAGCGCAACTGAGTCTTCAAGTAGCGCAGGAACGCTTGCAGCTTCGGGGACGGCACGCGCTCCCTCGGAAACAGGGCGTTGAGATCCTGTTGCGGACCGACCCATTCGGGTCTTTCGACATTCCCCATTCACGCCACCTTTCAACGTCTTCGGGCTCCCTGCCATGTCCGTACCGCTTGAAACGCACCCGGAAACCGGCTTGCCGATTGGCACGCAGTTCGCGGCAGGATTCGGCCGGGAAGACACGTTGCTGCAACTTGCCGGGCAACTCGAGCGGGCCCGGCCGTGGGTCGATCGCCGCCCGATATTGTGGGCGGGATGCCAGTCGAAGTGACAACGACTCGGGGCGTGCGAGCGTGGCCATCTAGATGACAGAGGGCCGCGCGTATCACGCAAAAGTTGGTGCTGCTGCGGCAGCGCCGTCGCGAGCAGCTACATCTGCGTCGACGCGGTTCCACGCGTCGACGCTCGTTTGGTCGATGGAAAGACTTGGGCCGTGCCTCTGAAGGCTGGCAGCAAAGTCGATCTTCTGCGCCGTGCCCGGCGTGACAAGCAGTCCTGTGCAATGTGATTGTCCGCTCGTTCCCTCATCGTTATCGCGACACAGCTCCCGGTGTCTGATTGAGCGCGTCTCCCGGGCCTTGTGTGGCGAACGCGCACTGCGACGCCTTGATCGCATCACGATTCTCGTCCACCCATTGCAACAGCGCCCGCAAATGCGGTTCCAAGGAACGACCCAGCGGCGAAATCTCGTACATCACCGCGACGGGCGCGGTGCAGACCACCGATCGCTTGACGAATCCACTGGCTTCGAGGCGACGCAGGCATTGTGTCAAGGCCCTTGTGTGATGCCGTCGTTGGCGCGCCGTAAAGCGTTGAAGCGCATCGGGCCTCCGCACAAATGTCCTAGCACGAGCAGTGTCCACTTGCTCGTTATCTCCTCGAGCACGAGGCGGTTCAGTTCAAGCGCTTCCTGGGATAACGCGGGCATGGTCGAGGAGGCAAGTCCATTACCTATCAACGCTTCCCCGACAGTCTGCTGCGAGAAAATGCTTTCCTCGGACGCCTCGCCGATCTGTTTGACGATGGCCGGCTGGCCGGTAATGCGGATATCGCGTCATTGACGAGCACGTTCGGGCCACTGCTGAGCTTCGACGCGTGGTTGGCGGGCCCGGGCAAGTCTCTGTTCGAAGCAGCGCTCAACGCGAAGGACACGACGATCGCGCTACGCTAATGACCGTCGACTGGACATCAGGGCGCCGCCACTGCCGCCGCCCGAGCTGTTGCCATAGACGACCCTCCGCGTGCAAAGGGCCGGTATCAAAGCGAAGCGGTCGTTCCAACGACTCCGTAACAGCGAAAGTACACGGCGCTTGCTGGCGGACTATAGCCCGATGCAGTGGCCCATAGTCGTCGACCCCCAAGCGCCGTTCTCAGGGCCCATAAGCGGACGTCGACGAGCGCGGTTAGCAGGACTCCAATTGCTCCAGTCGTTCGATGTAAGCGTCGCCCCATTGCTTCATTGCCTCAAGCACGGGCGCGAGCGTTTTTCCGAACTCGGTCAACGAGTATTCGACACGCGGCGGAACCTCCGCGAAAACCTTACGTGTCACGATCCCGTTCAATTCAAGTTCACGAAGCTGCAGCGTCAAAGAGCGCTGCGTGACTGTTCCGATCAAGCGTCGCAATTCGCCGAACCGTTTCGTGCCGTTCATCAGATAGTGGACGATCAGCGGTTTCCATTTTCCGCCGGCGACGTCGACCGTTGCAGCAACGGAGCACTGATACGTAGTAACCGAAGAGGCCATGCAGACTCCCAATAGGATACTTTCTATCCCTATATATCAAAGATGTGCCTTCTTGTACAAAAACAGTCGACCGCCGATAGTCTCCGCTCTATTGCGCTGACCAACGCTCAGCGGACGACCGTGTTATTCAAGGAGGGAGATTGATGAAGGCCGCATACTACGAAAGGCAAGGCAGAGCTTCGGAAGTACTGAGGCTTGGTGATTTTCCGGTTCCGCAACCAGGTCCCGGCGAAGTTCGCGTGCGAATCCATGCGTCCGGTCTGAATCCGAGCGATATCAAGGCGCGCACCGGTTTCTCCGGTCCTGCCGCTTTCCCCATGGTCATTCCGCATCAAGATGGCGCCGGAGTGATCGACGCGGTCGGGGTCGGCGTTGCGCCGACACGCATCGGCGAACGGGTTTGGCTGTTCGAAGCGCAATATCGTCGCCCATTCGGCACGGCTGCGGACTGCGCAGTCGTGCTGGCATCACAAGCCGTTTTTTTACCCGACAACGTTTCGTTTGAGGTCGGAGCCTGTTTGGGCATTCCAGCACTCACGGCTCATCGCTGCCTCTTCGCAGACGGCGTTATCAACGGGCATAGCATACTCGTCCATGGGGGCGCGGGGGCAGTCGGAACCGCAGCAATCCTGCTTGCAAAATGGGCGGGCGCGTGGGTCGCGACGACCGTCTCAACGCCTGAACAGGCGGACGCTGCGCGACGTGCGGGTGCAGACCTTGTCATCAATCGACTGTCGCAAGATGTGTCGGCGATCGTGAATTCGGCTACTGGGCAGCGAGGGGTCGGCCGGATCGTGGATGTCAGTCTGCAAGACAACCTCGAAACCGATATGAGCTGTCTGGCCGACGGCGGCATCATCAGCGCCTATGCTGTGGAGTCCGCTGCCGACCACCTGGCCCTTCCGCTGCTAAAGGCGATGATCGCAGGCTGCACGTTCCGGTTCATCTACATCTACACTGTCCCGGCGGCCGCAAAGTCCGCAGCGGTCTCAGCGATCAGCCAATGCCTCGTGCACGGAGCGTATGCGCCCACGATAGGGATGCAAGTATCACTCGACGCTATCGTCGAAGCACACGAAGCTCAAGAAACGGGCCGGGTTATCGGCAAGATCATCGTGAAGCCGAATTCATAAGCACGAGCCCCACACGCCTGACTTATACGATTTCCTCAAGGCTGCCATTCAACGCGTGCAGTGGTTTACGATGACGCTCCAACGTCCTGTTCCCATACCGCCATGGAACTCCGGCATCTTCGCTATTTCATCGCTGTCGCAGAATTGCGCAGTGTGCGCTCGGCTTCCGAACAACTGCACGTGACGCAGCCGGCGATTTCCCGGCAAATCCAGGATCTCGAACAGGCCATCGGCGCGGCTTTGTTCGAACGTACGCCACGAGGTCTGCTGCTCACGGCTGCGGGCGAGGCCTACTTGTCCGAGGCGCGAGAGATTCTGGTCCGCGTAGACGCCGCCAATCGCCTCGCCCGCCAGATCGCCTCCGGTTTGCGCGGTCATTTGCGCGTCGGGTTTGTCGAAAACGCGGCATGGAGTGGCATTGTCTCCAGCGCGTTGCGCGAATTCGAACAGGCAGTGCCGGAAGTCGCGCTCGAACTGCAGCCGATGAACACTCCGGAGCAACTTGAAGCGATTGCAGCGGGACGGCTCGACGGCGGTTTCTGCTATCGAGTCGGTGTGCTCCCCGAAGGCATCGCGAGCGTGCCGATGCTCGAACAGAACGTCCTGTTGGCCGTGCCTGAAGCGTGGCCGCTCGGCAAAGCGGGGGCCGTTTCGACGGCAGACCTTCGGGAAACCCCATTTATCGCCTTTCCTCGACGCGTCTACCCGGCGTACTACGACCGCCTCCTGTCCGCGTGCGCCGAGTGCGGCCTGACGCTCGACATCCGACAGGAGGCCAGCACCGAAACGGCCATCCTTTCGCTCGTGTCCGCGGGCATGGGGGCCGCGATCGTGAACGCGGCGAATCGCGATCGTCCACCGGCACGCGTGCGTTTCGTCGATCTTCAGGATTTGTCGGTGCCGTTGCCACTCGAATTCTGCTACGTAACAAACGGCGCAAACATGGCATTGGCTCGATTCGTCGACCAGCTGAAGTAGGCGGCGCGTGGCTGCGGCGCGACGGTGGAGGAACGCGTAGCCGGTGATGCCTTCAAAGCATCACCGGCTGCAGAAAACGGCATTGGTCAGGCACTTTGTCTTCGGCGATAGTAAGACAACCGGGGCGTCGCCTCGCTGCTTACGGATCGCACCATGTCCCATCTTCCTTCGCTTATCGCCACTGACGTGGACTTCGAGCGCACCGGTTTCCAGACCGGCACGCTCAGGCTGCCCTGGTCGCACGATCGCTCGGCTTACGGGCACATTCCCATCCCGCTCGCCGTGCTCAACGCCGGAGCGGGGACAGGGCCGACCGTTCTACTCACAGGCGGCAACCACGGCGACGAATACGAAGGCCCAGTCGCATTGTTCAAGCTGCTCCAGCGGCTGCCGTCGATGGCGATCCGTGGCCGCATCATCGTGATTCCAGCGCTGAACTTCCCGGCCTTCATCAACGGCTCCCGCACTTCCCCGATTGACCACGGCAATCTGAACCGGCTTTTTCCGGGCGCACGCAACGGGCAGCCGACGGAGATGATCGCGCACTACGTCGAAACGGTATTGCTTCCACGCGCCGACGTCGTCATCGATCTTCACGCCGGCGGTGCATCTTTCGAACATGCTCCCACGCTTCTCGCGTCGCCACCCGCCGAAGGCGAGCGGCGTGCGCTCTATCTGGACCTCGTTCGCGCGTTTGGAGCACCAAACACGATGATCATGGATCTGCTCGGCGAAGATCGCACTTTCGCGGCGGCCGCCGAACGCCACGGGAAGCTATTCCTGTGCGGCGAATTCGGCGGCCACGCAGGGTGTGACGCGGCCAACCTCGCGATCGTCGAGAGCGGCCTGCTTCGCGTCCTGCACCGACTCGGCATGACGCCGGAGGCTGATCCCTCGCCGGCGGGTGAGACGCAATTTCTTCGTGTGGAAGGCGCACGCCACTATGTGTATTCGCCGATTGCGGGCGTGTTCGAGCCCGCTTTCGCACTCGGCGATCGCGTTCGCGAAGGTCAGATCGCGGGACGTCTCTTCGATCCGCACCGGCCCTGGCAAGCGCCGCTGGAGATTCGCTTCCGCGCCGACGCCACGGTGATGTGCATCCGTACTTTCGCGCGCGTGGAACCCGGCGACTGCATTGCATTGCTGGCCGCGGATACCGTTGTGGACTGAACACGGAACAACAAGAACGAGTGTGACGGACGACTCACCTACTCATCCTCCGGAGATCGTGCATGAGCGCTTATCCCCCTTCGATTCAGGCGACTGAGCACGTCGGCCGGCCGTCATCCAGCGATGTTCGACACCCGGTCTACATCGTGCTGCTGTTCTTCATCTGCTTCGCGTTCTCGTATCTGGATCGGCAGATCGTCAGCGTACTCGTGCAGCCGATCAAGCAGTCGCTCGCGCTCACCGATACTCAAATCGGCCTGCTGCAGGGTCTATCGTTCACGATGTGCTACGCAACGGCGGGCGTTTTCGTCGCGCGGCTCGTCGATCGAGCCAACCGGGTGAAGCTGATCGCCGCTTGCATTGCGGTCTGGGCAATCTCGACGATGGCTTGCGGATTCGCATCGAACTTTTCCGAACTGCTCATCGCTCGTGCAGGGACCGCGATCGCAGAGGCCGCGCTGAGCCCCGCTGCATTGTCGATCTTTAGCGACATCTTCACGCCGCGTCGCGTGGCGCGCGCGAGCAGTGTCTTCATGCTTGGGCCATACGTGGGGGGCGGCGTTGCGTTGTTCGGCGGCGGCATGTTGTTGTCTGTCGCGCATGGCGACAGCAGCGCGCTACTTGCGGCGCATGGCTTCGAGCCGTGGCAAATGGTGTTCGTCGCGGTCGGGCTGCCCGGGCTCGTGTTGGCCGCGCTGGTGGCATTCACGGTTCGCGAACCGGTCCGCCAGGAGACCTTCGCTCGTGCTACGCAAGCAGGAGACGCCATGCCATCGCTGCGCGAAGTCGTGGTCGAACTGTTCGTGCGCAATCGCTTCTGCCTGCCGTACTTCGCGGCCTACGTCGCGTTGATCACGTTGTTCTACTCGCACGCCGCGTGGTTCCCGACTTTGCTGATGCGCCATTTTCATCTCGCGCCGAAGGCGGTGGGCCAGATGGCCGCACCCGCTTACGTGATCGGTGGGACACTTGGTATCGCGTGCGCGGGCATGCTTGCGACGCGAATCACTGACGAAAACACGTTGCGCAGGGTGCTGGGCTTCTCCGCCGGCGCGGTTGCTACACTGGTGCCAGCCGCGATTGCGATGCCGCTCGTCGCCGACAGCACCGTCGCGGTTCTGCTGTATGGCAGCTGTGCGTTCACCGCGAGCATCGCGATGGGCCTCGCGCCCGTACCGCTGCAAATCGCGGTGCCGAACCGCATGCGTGGTCGTTCGCTCGCTTTGCTCGTCTTCATGACCAACGCGATCAGCGGAGGCGTTGGGCCGCTGGCCGTCGGTTACCTGAACGAGCACCTCGGGCACATGGGCAACAGTCTGGGCGTCGCGCTGGCCTTGACCGGTGGGTTGTCCTCACTGATTGGCGCCGCGCTCTACATACTGGCCATGCGGCGCGTGCCGGTCGCGCATGCGCCTGCCGTAGAGCGAGGAACTCCATGACTTACTACGAACCAACGTTGCTATGAAAAACGCTTCCAATACTCATCTCGTGGGCGATGCAACCATCACTCGGGTGGATGAAACGGCCTTCGCACTCGCTCCCGATGTCTTGTTCCCGGACTGGGATCCCGCTAGCGGTCGTGTTCTGGAAGAACACTGTTCGACCGCCAGCCTCGACCTGACGAATCGACGCGTATCGATGAGAACGCATTTGTGGGTCGTTGAATTCCGCGGACTGACTATTGTCGTCGACACGGGAATCGGCAATGGGAAAACGCGGCCGTTCAGTGCACTGTTCGACCAACTCGACAACCCCGTGCTTGAGCGCTTCGAGGCGGCAGGCTTCCTGCGCGAGCGCGTCGACTATGTGCTGCTCACACATTTGCACGTCGATCATGTCGGATGGAACACGCATTGGCAAAACGACCGCTGGATGCCCGTCTTTCCGAACGCCACCTATGTATTCGGCCAGCGCGAGTGCGACTATTTCGCAAAGCCGGAAGGAGAGCCGCGGCGCATGGTATTCGAGGACAGCGTACTGCCGGTCATTGAGGCCCAACAGGCCCGCATCGTGCCGGATGAAGGGGCGGAGATTGTCGACGGCATTCGCTTTCTGCCGACGCCGGGCCACAGCATCGGGCATATGGCTATCGAAATTCGCTCACAGGGACAGACAGCATTGTTCTCCGGGGACGTGATGCACAGTCCGTTGCAAATCTATCGTCCTCATTGGAATTCGACGTTCTGCCTCGATCAGCCACAGGCGCGAGCATCGAGACAATCGTTGCTCGAACGCGCGGCGAAAACGGGGGCGATCGTATTCCCCGCGCACTTTCCGGAAACATCAGCCGGTACGGTGCATGAAGGTCCGCACGGATTCGAATGGCGCTACTTGAGGGCGCCTCGCTCACCAGGCTGATGTCGGCGATGGTCGTGCTCGACAGCGCGCAGTCGTTGAGAGACACGGGGAGCGTCGACAACGACGACATCGATCGACTCAAGCACTCGGGGTCCCGCTTCCCGGCCGGCGCGTCGCTCGAACGGGCATCACGCCGGCAAGCGGGAACACCACCGCCTGTTGCCGCCTGAGCTAAACGACGTCCGCGTCGACCGGCGTGTAGATTGCGAGCTTAAGCGCCGGATCGTCGTTCGCCTGAAACGTTGCGTACTCGTAGCGCTGTACACCGTGCCTCGCGTGCGCAAAGACCTTCTGACCCGACGCGCCGCTGCGCACGTCGTGTGCACTCCACCATTTCGCGAACTCCTCGCTGCTCGAACCAAGGCGTCCTACCAGTTCGACGAACGCAGGATCGCCCGCATGGAGGTCGTGGCTTGTACGAAACAGCGCGATCATGCGCCGGGCTTCATTCGACCAGCTCGCGCCAAAGAGCCGCCGTGCTTCGGGTTCGAGGAACATGTAAATCATGATGTTGCGGTCTTGCGCAGCGAGACGATCGAAGCCGAGCAGTTCGGTGGCGGCCTGGTTGCACGCAAGGATGTCCCAGCGCCGACCAGTCACGTAAGCCGGAAGAGCGAGACTGGCTACCACCCGCGCGACGGCGGGCGGCACATTCTCGCGGGCGAAGGCGCGCGGTTCACTGCGCTGCGCGAGCGTGCGCAAATGGGCCACTTCGGCATTGTCGAGCTGCAATGCCCGCGCAAGCGCATCCAGCGTCGCATCCGAAGGGCTGACCGCGCGCCCTTGCTCGAGGCGGATATACCAGTCCACGCCGATGCCCGCGAGTTCCGCGACTTCCTCACGCCGGAGGCCGGGCGTGCGGCGGCGCCGGCCATCGTTGAGGCCGACGTCGCCGGGTCTCAGCTTCTTGCGCCGGGAGCGCAGAAAGTCGCCGAATGGGGTTCGCGTCGTGGCGGTCATCGTGTTCGCTTCATATCGGGTAGGACGGCAGGGTGGGACTGCGCAATCCTGGGATCGCAGCGGGCCTTGTTGCCTATTCTAAGCCTGCCAGAATCGGCCCATCCCCCCTTTCTGGAAGAGTCATGAAAGCTGCCGTCCTGAAGGCGCTCAACGCGCCGCTCACGATCGAACAGATACCGGATCCTTCTGCAGGCACCGGCGAAGTTATCGTAGACGTCGTTGCGGCGCCGGTGTTGTCCTATGCGCAGGAAGTGTTCAGCGGTGAACGCCGCTATCCAATCGAGTTGCCTATCGTGCCGGGCTGCGGCGCGATCGGTCGGGTCCGCACAATCGGTCCCGATGCGACGCATCTGAAACTGGGCGACTGGGTGTTCTGCGATCCGACCGTGCGCTCTCGCGACGATGCGCTCATGCCTGATATCGTGCTGCAGGGCTGGAGCGCGCGAGGCGAGGGCGGCAGGCGGTTGCAGCGGTATTTTCACGACGGCCCGTTTGCCGAGCAGCTACGGTTGCCGACAGAAAACGCGGTGCGCATCGGCGAGATCGATCCGGCTGACGCCGCGCGTTGGTGCGCGCTCAATACGTTGCTCGTACCATACGGCGGGCTGCTCGCGTCTGATCTGCGGGCCGGTGAGATCCTGCTCGTCAGCGGAGCGACTGGCAACTTCGGCAGCGCGTGTGTCGCGGTCGCGCTCGCAATGGGCGCGCGCTGCGTCGTCGCACCCGGCCGCAACGCGCAGGCACTCGAAGACCTGGAGCGCAGATTCGGCGATCGCGTGCGAACCATTTTACTGTCCGGCGACGAAGCAACGGATAGCGAACGCATGCAACGGGCGGCGCCGGGACCGATCGACTGCGTGATGGACCTGATGCCGCCGTCTGTTCCGGCGACGACGGTGCGTGCCGCGGTGATGGCGGTCCGCCCGTATGGGCGCGTGGTCCTGATGGGCGGTGTTGGCATGCTGGGCGGCGCGGGCCTCGAGCTTCCCTATCCGTGGATCATGCGCAACGACATTACGTTGCGCGGCAAGTGGATGTATCCAACGCAAGCCGTGACGTTGATGACAGGTTTGATTCGAGGTGGGCTGCTGCATCTGGGCCATTTCGATGTGACAACGTTCGCGCTCGACGATGCGAACGAGGCAGTCGCTCATGCAGCGGCGAACGGCGGCCCATTCCGGATGACGGTGATCAGCACGGCGCGTTGACGAGTGTGGTTCTTCGCAGACAATCACACAATGGGCGACCTGCCTTTGTGCCTGACAAACGCTTGTCCTGTGCTCAAGTCCACGACCCCGTCCTCAAGTTCATTCAGGAAATGTCCGCTGACGACAAAAGGAATTCGTTCCCGGCGTCATGTTGCGGCCATCTACGCCTGAGATTCGTCATCCTTGTATCGCAGGGGCGCGAAGCAGTCGACCGGTCCAGGTACCCTTGGGATAGGACTGCTCGCAACGAAACCTCGCAGCCGATACTACGCGCTGCTATGAACGCTTTGGACAGGCGGTAATGCGCTGAACTGCAGCCATTCGAACACACATCCCGAGCGTCGCTTCATGGCCGAGCCCGGAAGTCCGTCAGAAGAAGATGCGCAGCGGATCGCCTTGGCAGACGAACTTCCGTAGCCGACGGAGGCGGCGCTCGTTGGTGGTCGTGACCATGTTGATAAGTCACGCCCCGGGCTGGTAGGCTGCGAGTTGAGCCGAGATGCCGCCACCACTGTAGTCACCCATGCGTGACATCACCGACGGCGCGTAGGACAGCGTTTGCATCGGAGCCAGGCTGAGACCTTTGCGGTCGAGGTTGCCTTCTCCCCAGTTGTAGGCGCGTAACGCTGACGTGAGATCTCCCCCATAGTGGCGAATCAGCCCGGAAAGCTTTCGTGCGGCCGCCCACGCGGATTGCGAAGGGTTCATCGGGTCGACGTGATATTCCCTTGCCGTCGTCGGCATTAGCTGGAACAAGCCCCGGGCGCCGGCGTAACTGACCGCGTGGGCGTTGCCCGATGATTCCTGCTGGGCAAGTGCCCCGAGTAATCCAGTTGGCAGTCCGAATCTCTGTTCCGTGGCAGCAAAGTTCAGCTTTGAAGCCCAGACTTGAACGGCGGCGTTGAGCCTGCCGGGCCGGCGAGACTGCACGGCGACTTCAGTCGCGCTCGCCAAACTTTGCGCATCGGGCGGTGGCTTCCAGCCCGCCACCTGTCCGACGAAGATGACTCGCCTCGAACGCTCCTGTTCGCCACTGAGGTAGTCCTCGCTGTACGCGAGCAACGCGACTCCCGCCAGAACGGGACTCAGAAGTATCATCGTCAGCGCACCGGCGCCGCGCCGCAGCAGTGTGGTGAGGCGACCCAGATGCGGATGAGGATCTGGAATTCGGGTAGGGCTGCTCGGAAGGAGGGACATGTTGCCTCCGCAATAAAGCCGCACAGAGAGCAACAGGCGGATTGTTGACGCAGCTTGGAGTGTGCGCCGTGCCGGTTGCCTGGACATGTGTCCCGGTGTCGCCAGTGAGTTTTCCCTCTATTTTGAAGAGCGCGCAATTGGCCGGCGGAAACAGCGCGCGATGGCGCTCCCGGGTCAATGTGCAATCAGGGCCGGGTGAGGCGCACTCTCGGCTGGAATGTCAGGCGCGCTGCGAGGACGCCGCCGATCGCGCCGCCGAGATGGCTTTGCCATGAGATGCCGGGATAGACAGGCAGCACGCCGGACAGCAGGCTGATGCCATAGGCGACCACGACGAAGAGCGCGACCAGCATGGCGAGGAAGTGACGTGTGTAGATGCCGCGTGCGACCAGATAGCCCGCGTAGCCGAAAACGAGTCCGCTCGCGCCGATATGGACGCTATATGGGGCGCCAAGCAGCCAGGCGCAGCACCCCGCGCCAAGCATGCCCCCCGCGGTCGCCACGACAAAATTCCCGATGCGAGGCCACATTGCGAGCCACCCGAGCACCACGAGGCCGCCTGTGTTCGCCATGATGTGGCCGAGGCTAGCGTGAAGCCACGGCGCGAACAGGATCCCCTGGAGGCCGGAGACGGTGCGCGGGACGACGCCGTGGTGTGTGAGGCGCAGCGACGGGAAGGCGGCGGACAGAAAGAAGACCGCCCACATCGAGCCGATAAAGAGTGCGAGCACCACGATCCGGCTCTCGATCTGCGCGGCGAAGCTTCGATTTTTCGCTGTGTTCGGCATGGTCTGGTTGTCGGAGCGCCCGCATGGCACGCCGCAAAGGCTACAGGTACCCTGTAATGGGTTACGCGACAAGCGCTTCTTCGAAATCCGTGTTCTGCGCCGCCCCATGATGCGCCAGAATGAAGCTGCGGACCTGCGGGTACACGACGGAATGCCAGCGCTTGCCCGAGAAAATCCCATAGTGTCCGCACTTCTCGGCCGTGAAGTGGCGCCTGTCATGTGCGGCGATACCCGTGCAGAGGTCGTGCGCGGCGCGCGTCTGGCCGTCGCCGCTGATGTCGTCGAGTTCTCCTTCAACCGTCATGAGCGCCGTCGTGCTGATTGCCTGCGGCAGCACCGGTTCGCCGCGGACCGTCCAGGTGCCTTGCGCCAGGCGGAATTTCTGAAATACGGTCTGGATCGTTTCATGTCGAGCACCGCGTTGTATTCATCGTAGAAGCGGCGATGCGACTCGGCGCTCTCCTCATCGCCGCGTACCAGATTCAGGTAGTAGTCGTAGTGCGACTGCATAGGTTTTGTCGTAGTAAGGCTCGATGAGCAAACGAGATCGATATGCAAAGTACTGCTTATATAACTAGATTGTAGAATTGATCAGCCGTTGACGGATGGGTTCCGCGGGCGCACTTCATCTGTCCTTTCGCGATCGTATGCATAAGTTCAATGCCGGCCAGAAGGATCCGGGCACAGCGAAAATACTTGAAGCCCAGCATGGGCCGGGTGCGCCGCTTGATCGCCCAGTGGTCCTGTTCGACGAGGTTGTTGAGATATTTGGACCGACGGATCTTGATGGGCACCTCACGATCGGCGTTGCTCGCTTCGAGCGCGGCGAGATTGGCGCCGCTTTTGTCGATGGTCACCGTCTCGGGCGCGCCATTCTGAGCGATCGACATCTCAAAGTAACGCCGGGCTGCAGTCTTGTCCCGATGAGCGCGTAGTAGAAAGTCGATGGTGTTGCCGTCCTTGTCGACGGCCCGATAAAGATATCGCCAATCGCCCTTGACACGGATGTACGTCTCGTCCATGCGCCAGCTCTTGCTGCCCGGAAGTTTCAGTCGCGCGACCTGGTGCTGGTCGTCAAAGAAATCCTCGAGGAAACAGGGTGCCGGCCCCAGTGGCTGGAATTCGAAATTACCGAAATCCTGCTGCTTGCGGAGAACGATTCGGTCATGAGTGCGCTTTTGGCATTCGAGGACATGGGGTTGTCGATCGCTCCGCGTTATCTCAGCGTCTCGTGCGGCGGAAAATCGTAAGGACGCACAAGAAGTGCATCTGTTTTGCCGCGGGTTTTCAGCATTCAGGATTGCTCATCGGCCATTCTCCTGACGATCGACGCAAAACGTACCTCCAATATCGGCAAACCGTTCGCCGTGATATAGCGGCGCGCCCGTTTTTGCGGGATCATCCGGCCCTCCAGGCTGCGGGATCTCACGCTATTCACTACCCATGGAAAATGGCCTTCTACTCTTCCCGGTCGCGGCGCTTCACGTTGAAGCGACCGGCGAGCCGCTGTGGTTTCGCCGGGCGCCCAACTCGCACGCAGCGGTCATTTCCGACTTCGGGGACGTTCCCGACGTGCTCATGCGTCTGCCCGAATGCTGGTGCGTCGTCCCCGGCGCCAGGCTCGAAGGGTTGCACGATGACGAGGACATTGCCGATGCTGACCCGCGCTTCAACGGCGCGCTCCCCGATCATCACTTCGCGGTCGTCCGCCACACCGACCAGCGCCTGAACGTCGCGCTGCTGTTGATGAACGCAGCGGAAGCCGTGCTCTTGCCCACGCGCATTTACGGTGCGCGCGAGCCGTTCGAAGGCTGTGTGCCAGGTGTTGAAGCGACCCTCGTCGAAGCAGCTGGCCAAGGCGTCTGAGCCACGGCGCGGGCCTACGGGTGATCCCTGCTAGCCAGCGCAGCGGGAAGATGCATCGCGCCGTTTTGTAAGCCCGTTATTGGCATCGCAAGGCATACGTAATAATTCTACGGAACGTTTGCCGATTTGGGAGCTGTTTCAAAAACTGACTAAAGCTAATTTTCCGCAAGGCCAAAACGAATGTTCTTGCGGAGAAAAAATGCTACGAAATTGGAGACGGGCGCTGCTGATGGCGGGCGGCGCCGCGATAGCCGCCCACGCGGCCCATGTCCTCGCAACCGAGAAGGCCGAGGACCTGACGATCGCGAAGATGCCGGCGTACAGCCCGCATCAGGTGTACGTGGTGGACGTCAACTTCAGCTCGATGACGGACGCGCGCACGAATGTCCTCGACGGCGACGCCAACCGCTTCCTTGGGCAGATCGACGCCGGTTTCGCGCCGGGCTTCGCGATCAGTCCCGATCACAAGACGAGCTACGTCGCCACCACGTACTTTGCGCGCGGCTCGCACGGCGCACGTACCGATGTCGTTGAAATGACGGACAACGCGACGCTGCAAATCACGGGCGAAGTCGTGATCCCGCCGAAGCACGCGCAAAGCGTACCGTCGCCGTACAACACGTCGCTTTCGAAAGACGGCAAGTGGCTTTACGTCGCGAACATCACGCCCGCCACATCGGTCACCGTGGTCAACACGGCCACGCACCAGGTCGCCTCGGAAATCGATACGGACGGCTGCGTGCTCGCCTATCCGTCGGGGAGCGACCGCTTCACGTCACTGTGCGAAAGCGGCAAGGCGTTGACCGTCGTCCTCGGTGCGAACGGCAAGGAAAAGAGCCGCAAATTGTCAGACCCGTTCATCGATGTCGCGAAAGATCCGGCATTCGTGAACGCGTCGCGCAGCGGCAATACGTACTGGTTCGCGACGTTCAATGGCAACGTGCGCACTGCCGATTTCAGCGGCCCGGCACCCGTGTTCGGCACGCCGTGGGCGCTCGTGACGCCCGATGAGGCGAAGGCCGGCTGGCGTCCCGGCGGCCTGCAGCAAACCGCGCTGCACGTGCCGACGCAGCGTCTTTTCGTGGCGATGCACCAAGGTGCAGAGGGCTCGCACAAAGACCCGGCAAGCGAAGTCTGGGTGTTCGACCTGAAGACGCACAAGCGCATTGCGCGCTGGAGACTCGCGGACCAGAAGATCGATCCGCTGCTTTCGATCCAGGTGAGCGAAGACGCGCATCCGCTCTTTTACGGCATCACGACGACCTCCGACGTGGTCGTTGCCGACGCGGCAACGGGCAAGCTCAAGCACGTTCACAAGCAGGTCGGCGCGACGTCGTCGCTGCTGGTCAATCCGTAACGAGGCGCGAATCATGATCTCAAGTCTCGTTATCGATCCGGTCGTTTCGACTGTTGCGCTCGCAACCACATCGATTATCACTTTGGCGCTCGCGATTCCGAAGGTGATGCGCCAGTCCGATTTACGACAAGCCGTAGCGGGCTTCCAGTTGCTGCCGCACGTGCTCGTCGCGCCGTTCGCACTCGCCTTGCCGATCGCCGAAGTGGCCGCCACGCTTGCGTGCCTCGTGCCCGCCACGCGCAGCCTGGGCGCCGCGGCGCTCGCCGCGCTCTTCGTGCTGTTTGCGTTCGCGCTCGGCATCAACGTGGCGCGAGGGCGTACCAATATCGACTGTGGCTGCAATGGCTTTCGCCAGACGGGCGGTCCCGCCGCTCACTCGATCGGATGGGCGCACGTGGCGCGGGTGTTGCTGCTGGCCACACTGGCCGTGCTCGCAGGCATGCCGCAAAGCGTGCGCGCGGTCGTCTGGTTCGACTACCTGAGCGTGCTGGGCGCGACGCTCTTCGCCGTTGCCGCATTTTTTACCCTGGACGTGCTGCTCGCCAACCGTCCGAAGCTGAATCACCTGAGGAACTCGTAATGGAAAACGCACTGTTGATCTCTAATGCTCTGCTGTGGGCCGGTGTGCTCGCGCTCTGCGCCATCTCGCTCGCACTGGTGCGCCAGATCGGCATTCTGTACGAAAGGATGATGCCCGTCGGCGCACTGATGATCGACAAGGGCCCGGCGGTCGGCACTGTGGGCCCGTCGTTCGAGCTGGGCGCGCTCGATGGCCGTCAAGTCAAGGTGGGCGGAATCTCGGCCGCGGGCCGCAGCACGCTCGTATTTTTCCTCTCGCCGAGCTGCCCGGTGTGCAAGAAGCTGCTGCCGCTGCTGCCGTCGATCCAGGCGCGCGAAACGGCTACCGACATCGTGCTCGCAAGCGATGGCGACACCACGGAACACGCGGCCTTCTACAAGAAGCTCGGCCTGAGCCAGTTCCCCTATGTGCTCTCACAGGAGCTGGGCATGGCCTACCAGATCGGCAAGCTGCCCTATGCACTCCTGATCGACGAGTCGGGCAAGATCCGCGCGAAGGGCCTCGTGAATTCGCGTGAACACCTCGAAAGCCTCTTTGAAGCGAAAGAGCGCGGCGTGGCGTCGCTGCAGGAGTACGTCCACGGGGATCACGCGGGTCATACGAATCACGCGGAGCAGCACGCCTGAGCACGTCATCAAAGAACAGAACGACAGGACGATAAGCATGAAATGGTTCGACAACTTCTTCGAGCTGAGAGCGCGCACCGTCGCGCAGCGCAGCTCGCGGCGCAGCGCCATGGCGACGCTTGGCCGCGCGCTGGTCGGCTCGGCGCTCGTGCCGCTCTTGCCGGTTGACCGCACCTTCGCGGCGGAGAACGCGGCCGCTGCAAGCGGCGCAAGCGCGCCGGCCGCGGGCAAAAACGACGATCCGTATAGCTGCGATTACTGGCGCTACTGCGCGATCGACGGCTGGCTGTGCAGTTGCTGCGGTGGCACGTCGAGCAGCTGCCCGCCCGGCACGACGCCTTCGCCGATCACGTGGATCGGCACCTGCCGAAATCCGCACGACAACACCGACTACATCGTGTCGTACAACGACTGCTGCGGCAAAACGTCGTGCGGGCGCTGCTTCTGCAACCGCAACGAGCGTGAGAAGCCGCTCTACAAGCTCTCGCTGGACAACGACATCAACTGGTGCATGGCAAGCGGAAACGCGAACTATCACTGCTCTGTATCCGCCTTGCTTGGAGTGGCGCAGCAATGACATCAACGATTTCCAACCAGCGCCTCGCAAAGTGGGTCATGACGTTGTGCGCGGCGAGCGCCGCGCTGATGGCGGGCGACGCGTTTGCGCAGAACGTGCAGTTTGCGCCGGGCAAGGCGTTCTTCGACACGAAGTGCGCCGTGTGCCACCAGGCGGGCGGCAGGGGGCAGGATGGTCTCGCGCCGCCGCTCACCGAACTGCCGGGCCGCTACGCCGCGAATGGCGAAGGGCGCAAACAACTCGGCCTCACGGTGCTCAACGGCATGTTCGGCCAGATCGCGATCAAGGACAAAACCTACAACTTCAAGATGCCGAGCTTCCGGACCGAATCCGACGAGGATCTCGCGAGCGTGCTCAACTACCTCGTGTTCGACGCGAATGCGAAGCATGCGGGTGCGAAGCCGTTCACGGCGGCTGAAGTGAAGGCGCTGCGCGTGACGCAGATGGACGGTGCGCAGGTGCGTGAGCATCGCGAAGCCACGCTCAAGAGCCTCGGGCTATGAAGGCGGGGCATGCGCGTGTGTGGCTTGCCGCATGTGCATTTGCGCTCGGCGCGAGCGCGCATGCGCAGGAGCGCGGCTACGACGCAGCCTCTGCGCGCAATGCGTGGACGCTCAACTGCATGGGCTGCCATACGGGCGACGCGCATGCCATTCCGGGCAAGGTGCCGCCGCTCTCCAGCGAGCTAGGGCATTTCGTGCGCTTACCTGAAGGGCGCGAATTCGTGATGCGCGTGCCAGGTGCGTCGAATTCCTCGCTGAGCGACGCGGAGCTCGCAAACGTTTTGAACTGGCTGATCGACACGAAGAACGCGGACACGCGGCCAGCAGATTTCAGGCCTTATACCGCGCAGGAAATCGCAGCACGGCGCAGGCCGGCGCTTACCGACGTCGCGAAGCATCGGGCGGCGCTGGTCGAGCGTATGCACAAAAGCGGCGATACAGCCGTAGCTGAACAGTACTAACGAAAGGCAAGAGCGGGCCGCAACGCGGTGGCCGTGCGATTCAACAGGTATTGGAGATCGAGACGATGAAAGGCAAGACGCAGATGGGAGCGATGTGTTCGGCAGCCGTACTGGCAGCCGTACTGGGCACGCTCGCGGGTGGGGCGCTGGCGGATACGGCCGGCATGGAGAAAGGCGCGAGCGCCGATGGCCGGATTCCGGCCTATGCGGGTCCGCAAGCCGCGCCGGCCGACTGGTCGTATGGCAAGGTGCGCGGCGATTACTGGAAGCACAAGGGCGAGAAGCCGCTCTTCTCGATCGACGCGAGCAACGTCGACAAGTACGCGGACAACCTCACGCCCGGCCAGGTACAGCTCATCAAGCAGAAAAAGGGCTACCGCATGGACGTGTATCCGACGCACCGCGAATGCGGCGCGCCTGATTTCGTGCAGGCCAACACGGCGCTGAACGCGACCCAGGCGAAGATGGATTCGTCGGGCGAGGGGCTGCAAAGCGCAAGCCTGCCCGGCATGCCGTTCCCCGCGCCGAAAACGGGCGCGGAAGCGATGTGGGATCACCTCGCGCGCTATCGCGGCATTGGCGCGGAGTGGCAAAAGGCGGTGACGGCGGCGTCACCGCGGCCGGGCAGCACGGACTGGATCAAGGCCGAATCGAAGCAGACGCTTTACTTCCCGTGGGGCAAGAAGGGCACCGCCACGCCGCAGCAGGCTGGCATGCTCTACGCGATCTACTTCGCCTATGAAACGCCCGCCGCGCTCGCGGGGCAGGGTCTCGTGCAGCGCGACTACTTCGACAAGGCGAGCGATACGTTCTACTACTTCACGGGTCAGCGCCGCGTGCGCCGCATGCCTGCGTATTCGTACGACGCGCCGCAAATCGGCTTCGAGAACCAGTACACGGTCGATGAACCGTGGCTCTTCAACGGTCAACTCGACCGCTTCAACTGGAAGCTCGTCGGCAAGAAGGAAATCTATGTTCCGTACGACGACTTCGGCATGTTCAACTTCAAGGCGAAGTTCGACGACGTCTTCAAGCCGGACGCCGTCAGCCCCGAAGCGCGCCGCTACGAAATGCACCGCGTCTACGTCGTGGAGGCGACGCTGAAGTCCGGCGTGCGCCACGTTGCGACGAAGAAAGTCTTCTACATCGACGAAGACAGCGGCCTTGCGGTGGCCGCCGAAGACTACGATGCCCAGGGCAAGCTCTGGAAGGTCAAGGAGGCGTATCCGATTCCGGTGTACGAGCTGCACGGCGCCTGCGACGTCGAGCCGTTCGTGCAGTACGACCTCAACAACGGCCGTTACGTGACCGACCAGTCGACCATCGGTACGGACACCGACATCCGCTGGTACGAAGACTCGAGCGATGCGCGCTTCAAGGACGACTTCTATTCGTCCGAGAACCTGCGCGCCGTGAGCGAGCGATAACGTAGCGTCCAGCATTGGCGGCGCGCGCACGGGGACGTGCGCCGCCACCCTTCATATTCGACCTGGAAGAAAGCGGGCAGGGGAAAAGCGTGATATCCAAGACAAAAATCAGCGCAGCAGTTTCATTAGTCATGCTAACGGCGGCACAGGGGGCCTCGGCATACGAGTTCACACTCGACGACGGCGCCGTCAACGGATCGTGGGTCTCGAACCTCACGGCGGGCGGCGGCATTCGGGTCAAGAACCCGAGCTGCTCGCTCACGGGCGACCCCAACGCGAATGGCTGCGGCGCGGGTGCGAACACGGCGCAGTGGGCATCGGGCGACGATGGCAACCTCAACTATCGCAAGGGGCAGCCGTTCAGCACGTATGTCAGCGCGACGAGCGAGCTGCTGCTCACGATGCCGAGTCAAGGCGTCAAGTTCATGGTCCGCGGCACCGCCATGTACGACTTTCTGGCGAACGATACGAACAGAACGCCGCTGTCGAGCACCGCTGCCGCGCAGATTGTCTATCCGGTCGATCTGCTCGATCTCTGGGTCCAGAAGGATTTCACGCTCAACGACCGCTCGGCGCACGTGCGGCTCGGCAATCAGGTCATCAACTGGGGCGAAAGCTTTTTTGCGACCAACGGCATCAATGCGACCAACGCCGTTGATATTCAAAAGCTGCTGATTCCGGGCACCCAGCTCAAGCAGGCGCTGCTTCCCGAGCCGATGATCAGCTTCGCGGCAGGTATCACTTCGGGGCTCAGCACCGAGGCCTACTACCAGTTCAACTGGGAAAGCAACCGCTATCCGCCGGTCGGCTCCTACTGGTCTGCGGGCGACATTTTCGGGCGCGGCGCGGGCCCATTGACGATCAGCACGATCAACGGCAACGTGAACGGCCCCGACGCGGGCACGATCGCGGGTCCGAACGCGGGTAACTCGCAGACGATCGCGGGCATCAACTCAGGCCTCGTCAACGGTGTGTATGCGGGCCCTCCGTTTAACTCGATCGGCATTCCGACCTCGACGCAGTTGCCGAACAAATACCGCCCGCAGTTCGGCGTCAAGTTCAACTATAAGCCGAAGAACGTCGACGTCAACTTCGGCTTCTATTACGAAAACTATACCGACAAGTCACCGGTTGCCTCGGCGCTGGCGAATGGCACGGAACAGTTCCAGTACCTCCAGAACCGGCAGCTGTTTGGTGCGAGTGCGAACTTTGGCGTTGGCGACTGGGCGATCGGCACCGAGCTTTCGTACCGTCCGCACGATGCGGTCGCGCTGTCCGGGTGCTTTGGCGCGGGCGGCCCGCTCGACTTCAACACGAATGGCGTGTCGGGTGTTAACTGCCAGCAGTGGGAAGACCGCAAAAAGCTGCAGTATCTGATCAACGGTCAGTTGAATCTCACGCAAAGCGAGTATCCGTTCCTGAAGCTGCTTCACGCCGACATGGCGGTGCTAACAATGGAACTCGCGTGGATCTACTACCCAGGCCTCAATTCGAACGGCGTGACGCGCACGGTCGATGGCCAGCAGGTGACGCAGGCGCCGGCGGCGGGTTACTTCACCTGGCTGAACAACGACTCAGGCCTCGGCTACCCGATCACGGCGGCGAAGGGCACGGCAAGCTCGGTCGGCGCGACGATCGACTTCAACTGGACCTATGACGGCACGATCATTCATGGCTGGCAAGTTACGCCTGGCGTGACGTTCTCTGACGCGCTGTACGGCTATACGCCAACCTTCACGGCGAACTACATGCAGGGCGCGAAGTCGCTCAACGTTTATCTGCTTTTCAATCAGAACCCGGCGGTCTGGCAGGCAGGTATCAACTTCACGGCTTTCTTCGGCGGTCACGACACCGTTGGGCAGCCGTACGCCGACCGCAATTTCGTCGGCGTCTTCGCGACACGTAATTTTTAAGCAATCGGGCGCGTGCCTTGTTGGCGCGTGCCCGAAACCGGCAGCAGACTTTGAGGGGCGCAATGTGTTGAATCGTCTGGTTGGCAAGCTCGAGGGGTTCCTGTTCGGGCATCGCGCGATCACGCTGGGCGTGATCGCCTTATTCACGGTCGTGATGGCCGTGTTCGCGCTGCAGTTGCGCATGGACGCCGGATTCGAGAAGCAGATTCCGACCGAACACGAGTACGTCAAGACCTTCCAGCAATACCGGAACGATCTGCTCGGCGCGAACCGCATCACGGTTGTGCTCAAGGCGCGCAACGGCACGATCTGGACGCGCGAAGGGCTCACCCGGCTCTACGAAATCACGCAGGCCGTGGGCTATCTGCCGAACGTCGATCGCGGCGGCGTGCAGTCGCTCTGGACACCTAACTCGTTCGTCAACGAGATCACCGAAGACGGCTTTCGCGCCGACCCGCTGATCGACGGCACGATCACGCCGGAGAGTCTCACGCCCGAGAAGATTGCCTCGATTCGCCAGTCCACCTCGGCGGGCGGCTACGTCGGCGTGCTCGTCTCGCGTGACCAGACGAGCGCTATGGTGACGGCGGAGCTGAACGAGCGCGACGCGAACGGCAAGGCCCTCGATTACGTGGCGTTCAACCACATCCTCGAAGAGAAACTGCGCAAGCCCTATGAAAACGGCGCGTATCAGGTGCAGATCATCGGCTTCGCGAAGCAGATCGGCGACATTGCCGACGGCGCTTCGGGCGTGCTGGTGTTCTGTGCGCTCGCGCTGGTGCTCACGGCGGCGGCCGTGTACTGGTACAGCCGCTCTCTGCGTTTCACGATCCTGCCTATCGCGTGCTCGCTCACGTCCCTCGTGTGGCAGTTCGGCACGCTGCGCATACTCGGCTTCGGCCTTGACCCGCTCGCGGTGCTGGTGCCGTTTCTCGTCTTCGCCATTGGCGTTTCGCACGGCATTCAGCAGATCAACTTCATCGTGCGTGAGCTGTCGCATGGACGCAGCCCGATGGAAGCCGCGCGCCACAGCTTCAGCGGCCTCTTGATCCCCGGCACGCTCGCGCTCGTTACCGCGCTCGTGTCGTTCATCACGCTGCTGCTCATTCCCATTCCGATGGTGCGCGAACTGGCGATCACGGCTTCGCTCGGTGTTGGCTACAAGATCGTGACGAATCTCGTGATGCTGCCGGTCGTTGCGTCGTGTATGCATTTCACAAAGGAGTACGCGGACCGCGCTCTGGCGGCGCGCGAGCGGCGCGCGCATTGGCTGAGGCTGCTCGCGCGCCTGGCTGAGCCTCGCAATGCCGCGATCACGCTTGCCGTGACCGCGATGATTTTCGGCGTGGCGGTGTGGCAAAGCCGCGATCGTGTGGTGGGCACACTGCAGCCGGGCGCCCCCGAGTTGCGCGCCGACTCGCGCTTCAACCAGGATGCCGTTGCGATCGCAACCAGCTACGACGTCGGCCTCGACTGGCTCACGGTCGTGTTCGAGACTCCGCGCGTTGCCGACTGCACCGACCCGCGGCTCGGCATCTTCGAAGACGACTTTACCGGCTCGATGAACCGGGTACCCGGCGTCGTCTCGGTCAGCTCGTATCCGCTGATGCTGCGTACCTACAACGAGGGATATAACGAAGGCAATCCGAAGATGTTCGTGGTGCCGATCGACCCCACCAACTATGCGGCGCTGAGCGCCGAAATCAACCGGGTGCACGGCTACATGACGAAGGACTGCAAGATGACCGCAGTGCATCTGTTCCTGGTCGACCACAAGGCAGCGACGATCAACCGCGTGATCGATGCCGTGAAGACTTACCGCGCGGAGAACCATCTGGAAGGCGTGACGATCCGCCTTGCTGCCGGCAACGCAGGCGTGCTCGCCGCGACCAACGACGAAGTGGCGCGCAGCGAACTGCCGATGATGCTCTACGTCTACGCGGCCATCATCGTGCTCGTGCTGCTCGCGTATCGCGACCTGCGCGCGGTGATCGCCTGCTGCCTGCCTTTGACGGTGGCGACGTTCATCGGCTACTGGTTCATGAAGCAACTACAGATCGGCCTCACGGTCGCGACCTTGCCGGTCATGGTGCTGGCAGTGGGTATCGGTGTGGACTACGCGTTCTACATCTACAACCGGCTGCAACTGCATCTCTCGCATGACGTGCCCGTGGTGAAGGCAGTCGAACAGTCGATTCTCGAAGTTGGCGTGGCGACGATCTTCACGGCAATCACGCTCGCTGTTGGCGTCGCGACGTGGAGCTTCTCCGCACTGAAGTTCCAGGCGGACATGGGCAAGTTGCTCGCGTTCATGTTCATCGTGAACCTCGTGATGGCGATGACGGCGCTGCCCGCGCTCGCGGTCTGGCTCACACGGCTCTTCCCGCGCCGCTCGGCGGTCAAAAGCTCGAGCTTCTTCACTCACTAGCCCGCCACGAGGACGATTCGCCATGCAACGAACAAAGGGTTCGAAGATCGCCTGCGCAGCGCTCGCACTGCTTGCGGGCCTGCAATACACACACGCCGCGCTCGCTGGCGCGGCGCCCGACAGCACGGTCGCGGTCGTCGCCGCGAAGCACCGTGCCGACGCGGAGCATTCGATGGTGCTCGGCGCGGCACTCGCCGGCAACCGCATTGTCGCAGTCGGGGAGCGCGGTGTGATCCTGCTCTCCGACGACGACGGCGTGCATTTCCGCCAGGCGCAGGCCGTGCCCGCCAACGCAACGCTCACCTCGGTCTCGTTCGTCGACGCGCAGCACGGCTGGGCGGCGGGACATTGGGGCGTCGTGCTGCACACCGACGACGGCGGCGAGCACTGGCGCGAGCAACGCGCGGATACGAGCGTCGACCAGCCGCTCTTTTCCATCGCGTTCCGCGACGAGATGCACGGCTGGGCCGTGGGCCTGTGGTCGCTGCTGATCACGACCGACGACGGCGGCGTCACGTGGAAAACGCAGCCGGTAGGCGAGGGCGCGGCCGCAGGCAAGAGCGGGCTGAACTTCTTTTCCGTGTTCGCCGGCCAGGAGAAAGACGTTTATATCGCTGCCGAGCAAGGCACCGTATTCAAGTCGAGCGACGACGGCGCAAGCTGGCAGGCGTTGCACACGGGCTATAAGGGCACGCTCTGGAGCGGCGTGGTCGCACCTGACCGCACGGTCTACGTGGGCGGACTGCGCGGCAATCTGTTCGCAAGCCAGGACGGCGGCGCGACATGGCAGTCCGTGAGTTCCGGTGCGAGCAGTTCGATCACCGGCCTCGTTGCGAATGCAACGAGTGTCGCGGGCGTGGCGCTCGATGGCTACGTGATGGTCAAGGCGGCGGGAGCGCACGATTTCGCGGCGAAGCAATTGCCTGGGCGCGACGCGCTGACCGCATTGATATTGAAGCGAGACGGTTCCACCGTCCTGTTTTCCAAAGATGGCTTAGTTGCCAAATGAGTTGCCAAATAAGTTGCCAAACAAACCAGTCAGGAGCTGAGATGCAAATCGAGGAATTGCTTGCAAACCTCCACACCCAGATGATCGTGGGTGGCCGCACCGTCCCCGCGCGCAGTGGCAAGACCTTCGCCGTGTACGACCCGGCCAGCGGCCGCGAAATCGCCCAGGTGCCCGACGGCGATGCCGATGACGTCGCGGCCGCCGTGGCCGTGGCGAAGAACGCGTTCGAATCGAACGAATGGCGCCGTATGCCTCCTGCCGCGCGCGAACACCTGCTGCTCAAGCTTGCCGATCTCGTCGAACAGCATGGCGACGAACTCGCTGCGCTGGAGACGCTCAACCAGGGCAAGCTACTCGGCTTCTCGCGCATGCTCGAAGTCGGCGGCAGCGCGCAGTGGCTGCGCTACATGGCAGGCTGGGCGACCAAGATCGAAGGCAGCACGGTCGATCTGTCGTTGAGCTTTCCGCCGGGCGTACAGTACCGCGCGTCGACGCAGCGCGTGCCGGTGGGCGTGGTCGCGGCCGTCGTGCCGTGGAACTTCCCGCTTCTGATGGCCGTGTGGAAAATCGCGCCGGCGCTCGCGTGCGGCTGCACGGTGGTGCTCAAGCCCGCCGAGGAAACGCCGCTCACCGCGATCCGCCTTGCCGAACTGGCGCTCGAAGCAGGCTTTCCGCCGGGCGTGCTCAATGTCGTGACCGGTCGTGGCGAAACGGCAGGCGCGGCGCTGGTGCGTCATCCCGATGTCGACAAGGTGACGTTCACGGGCTCGACCGAAGTGGGTCGCCTGATCGGCGCGCAGTGCGGCCGGGATATCCGCCGCGTGTCGCTCGAACTGGGCGGCAAGAGCCCCGTGATCGTGCTGGACGACTGCGATCCGCGCAAGGCCATTGAAGGCGCGGCGGGCGCGATCTTCTTCAACCACGGCCAGGTGTGCACGGCAGGCTCGCGTCTTTATGTGCCGCGCTCGATGTACGGGCAGATCGTGGAAGGCATCGCGCAAGTGGCCAACAGCCTCGTGCTCGGTTCGGGTTTCGACGAGAAGACGCAGATGGGTCCGCTCGTGTCGTCGCGCCATCGCGACAAGGTCGTCGGCATGATCGCCGAAGGCCGTGCGCAGGGCGGCGAAATCATGGCGGGCGGCGCGGCGCATGACGGCGCGGGCTATTTCGTGCGCCCGACCGTGGTCGCCAACGAAGGGCGCAAGCCGCTTTCGCTCGTGAATGAAGAAGTGTTCGGCCCGGTGCTGGTTGCCATGCCCTACGACGATCTCGAAGAGGCGATCAGCGCCGCGAATTCAAGCGAGTACGGTCTCGGCGCAAGCGTGTGGACAAACCAGCTCGACAAGGCACTGCGCGTGGTCGACCGCATGGAGGCGGGTACGGTCTGGGTCAACTCGCACAACATGGTCGACCCCGCGCTGCCGTTCGGCGGGTTCAAGTCGTCCGGTGTGGGGCGCGAACATGGCCGCGCGATCATCGACGCGTACACCGAGACGAAATCTGTCTGCTTCGCCTACTGAACCACGTTCGAGGATCAAGGCACAATGAATACGTCACCAGCGGATCTGCAGGGCCTCGCCATGCGCGAAGAGACGAATGCGAAATCACGAGCACGCCTGTGGGTCGCGATACTCGCGGGTGTGGTCGGGCCAGAGGTGTTCATCGTTCAGCCCGCGGTCGTAGAGGGCTTCGTGAAGTATCTGGGCTTCGACGCGGTCGCGGCGGGTTACGCAGCTTCGGTGGAGGTGTGGGGCATTGCGTTGAGTTCCATCCTGCTGCCGCTGTTCGCGAAGCGCGTGAACTGGCGCACGGTGATCGTGCTGTCGATTCTGCTGATGGCGTTCGGCAACGCGGCTTCGGCGTTCACGCCCGATCACAGCGTATTTCTTGTGCTGAGACTACTCGTGGGAATTGGTGCAGGCGGCCTCATTTCGCTCAGCTTCGCGGCGGTCGGGTTGACAGCCAACCCCGACCGCAACTTCGGCTACATGGTCATGTGGGTGATGATCTACGGCGCGCTGGGGTTGTGGCTCGTGCCGAGCGCGTTCGCCATTGGCGGCATGAAGCTGCTGCTGTTCTTCTTCGCCGCGTTTCCGCTCGTCGTGCTGCCATTCGTGCGCTACCTGCCGCGCGGCGGCGAAAGCGCGCCGCAATCCGATGCGAACGCGATCGAGCTGCCAAGGCCCGCGAAGGCGTCCGCCTTGCTCGCCATGCTGCTGTACTTCGTGGCGCAGGGCATCGTCTGGGCCTATCTGTTCCTCATCGGCACCGTTGACGGTCTGAGCGAGCAGCAGGTGGCCAACGCGCTCACGCTTTCGCAGTTCATGGGCGTGCTCGGTGCGTGGGCGTTCGGCGTGTGCGGCACGCGCATCGGCCGCTCGCGCGCGCTTACGGTGAGCGTGCTCGGCGGCTCGCTGTGTCTGCTCTTTCTCACCACGCACACGACCTTCGCCGTCTTCGCGCTGGTTGTTTGCATTTACAACTTCTTCTGGAACGTTGCCCAGCCCGCGTTGCTCTCGTCGATGGCCGTGTTCGACCGTAGCGGGCGCATGGTGCTGGCTGCCACCGCCATGCAGATGATCGGTCTCGCGACTGGTCCCGCGCTCGCCGCCTGGATCATGACGTCCGGCGCTTATTCTCAGGTGATCGGGTCCGGCGTTGCGTTGTTCGTCGCGAGCTGGTTCCTCATCTATTACCCGGTGCGCTCGCATGCGCGCATGCTGCGCCGCGCCGCCACCGATACGGAGACTTCCGATGCCTGATCAAGAACTGTTGCAGCGGCGCTACCGCGTGCTCGGCAAGCGCGCGCCGCTCTTCTACGACACGCCTTTGCATATCGTGCGCGGGGAAGGCGTATGGCTTTACGACGCCGAAGGCAAGCGCTATCTCGACGCCTATAACAACGTGCCGCACGTAGGCCATTGCCATCCGCGCGTGAGCGAGGCCATCGCGAAGCAGGCGTCGATGCTGAACACGAGCACGCGCTATCTGCACGAGAACATCGTGGAGTACGGCGAGCGCCTCGTTTCGACCTTCGACGCTTCCTTGCCGATGGTGATGTTCTGCTGCACAGGCAGCGAGGCCAATGAACTGGCGCTGCGCATGGCGCGGGAGTGCACCGGCAACATGGGCATTATCTGCACCGCGCACTCGTATCACGGCAATACGGCGGCGGTGGTGCAGGTCAGCTCGTTTCTTTCCACGCAGCAGCAGCGCGGCCGCTATGTGCGCACGATTCCCGTGATCGACCCGTATCGCGAGCGCGCAGGCATGAGCGAAGACGAACTCGCGAGTCGCTACGCCGAGGACGTGCAGGCCGCCATCGACGCGTTCGAGGCCGACGGCGTGCGTGTAGCAGGCCTGCTGATGTGCTCAGGCCTCTCGTGCGAGGGCTTGCCGGACGTGCCCGCGGGTTATCTCGCGCGCGCCGTGGAGAAGGTGCGGCGCGCGGGCGGCGTGTATATCTCCGACGAAGTGCAGGGCGGCTTTGGCCGTTTCGGCTCGCATTTCTGGGGACATCAGAAGCTTGGCGTCACGCCGGACATCGTCACGATGGGCAAGCCCATGGGCAACGGTCACCCGCTCGCGGGCGTGGTGGCGCGCCGGGAATTGATCGAAGACTTCGCCGAGCGCAATCCGATGTACTTCAACACGTTCGCGGGCAACCCCGTTTCGTGCGCCGCGGGCATGGCGGTGCTCGACGTGATCGCAGATGAAGGCCTTCAGCAGAACGCGCAGACCATGGGGCAATACGTGCTCGAACGTCTGCGTGCGCTGGCGCAAAAGCACGCGGCGATCGGCGACGTGCGCGGCAGCGGACTCTTCTTCGCCGTGGAAATGGTCGAAGACCGCGCGGACAAGTCGCCTGCCGGCAGCGTGGCGCGCCGCGTCGTCAACGCCATGCGCGAGCGTGGCGTGCTCATCAGCCGTATCGGCGTGCACGACAACATCCTCAAGATCCGGCCGCCCATGCCGTTCACGACGGTCCACGCCGACCAGTTGATCGACACACTCGACGCCGTGCTCAACGACCTTTGAGAGGATCGCGATGACCCATACAGAAGACGCGCGCGCGTCGGAGAACGCGTTTGCGCTGCAGCATCTTGCCGCCCAGGCGCTTGAGATGTGGGACCTCGGCGACTGCGTGATCGCGCCGATCAAGATCCGCGAGAACGCTGTGTTTCGTGTGGATGGCCGCGACGGTCGGCGCGCGGTGCTGCGCATTCACCGCCTCGGCTATCACGATGACGCAGCGCTGCACTCGGAATTCGAGTGGATGCAAGCGCTCGCGAGCGCGGGCGTCGAGGTGCCGCGCGTGGTGAAATCGCGCGCGGGGCGCCCGTTCGAGCGCGTGCACAGCGATGAACTGCCGGCAGGCCGCCAGATCGACGTGCTCGAATGGGTCGACGGGCGCCAACTCGGCGCGCTCGAATCGGGTCTCGATGGCGGCGAGGAGGACGTCGCGGGCCGCTATTACACGCTTGGCGGCATGGCGGCGCGCATGCACAACCATACGAGCGCGTGGCGGGCCCCTGCGGGCTTCAAGCGGCATAGCTGGTGTGAGGAAGGGCTCGCGGGCAGCGAGCCGCTCTGGGGCCGTTTCTGGGAACTGGAGCAACTGAGTGCGCCGCAACGGCGGTTCTTCGAGCGGGCGCGCGAGGCGCTCTGGGCTGACCTGAGCGCCTATGGCAAGGATGCCGGGCAGTTCGGCCTGATCCACGCGGATCTCGTGCCCGAGAACGTGCTCGTGGACGGCGAGCGCGTGCGCGTGATCGATTTCGACGATGCGGGCTTCGGCTGGCATTTGTTCGACGTTGCGACGTCGCTCTACTTCATCCGCGGCGAGCCGTACTTCGATACCGCGATGGAAGCCTTCGTCACGGGCTACCGCGCGCATCGTCCGCTAGTCGATGAGCAGCTGCGGCAATTGCCGCTGTTCATGGCGGCGCGCAGCACGACCTACCTCGGCTGGGTGCATGAGAAAAAGCACACGGAAACGGCCAGGACACTCACGCCGGTACTGATCGATTACGCGACTTCGGCGGTCGAGGAATATCTGCGCGGCAGGTGAGGGCAGCGCCGGGGCATGCTCCGGCGCGCGTTATTTCGGACGATTGTCCGAAGGCATGGCGTCGAAAAGCTCGCGATAGTCCTGCGTGAAATGACCCGAATGGAAAAAGCCCCAGCGCTGCGCCGCGTCGCGCACGGTGAGCTCGGCCGACGGCGCTTTGCGAAGCAACTGGTGCACGTAATTCAGGCGTATCGCGCGCATATATTCCACGGGCGATTTGCCCGTCACGAGGCGAAAGCTCGTCTGCACCGTGCGGCGGCTGATACGCAGCGATTCGCAAAGCTCGTGCACGGTCACGGGTTCCAGCGGGCGCGCAATGATCATGTCGTGCGCGCGTGCGACTACGTCGCTATGCGACATCCAGGTGATATCGGTCTTATCGTCCGGAGTGCCGCTCTCGACCACGGCATCGAGCATCTCGAAGATCTGCGCGGTCACGGTGCGTTGGGCCAGCTCCGACTCTGCGAACGCGTTCAGCGCAAATGCCTCGTCGGTTACGTAACGCCACAAGGCGATGAACTGCTCGCGCACGCCGGGTTCGAGCGGAATGACGGAAGTCTTGGTGAAAAAGCGGCTTTCGAGGCGTGCGGCCAGCTCCGGGCGCTCGCGCAGGAACGGCACCTTCACGCCAATGCCGAGTATGGCGGTCTCGCCCGGGAAATGCAGCACGAACTCGCGGTTCGCCCGCGCGCAGATCAGGGAATCAGCCGTAACGGCGCGGTCAGCGAAAGTCACCGGAGAACTCGCGTCGAGCACGATGCCGAACACGAGCATGTCGCTGGGCGTGCTGCCCTGCTGCACGATGCGGCGGTTCACGGACTCGTAGAACACGTGTATGCCGTCGCTGCCGATTTGCTGTAGGCGACCGTGGAATTGTCCACAATCGAGCTGGAAGTATTGCTGTTCCCAGCCAGAAAGCAGCGCCGCGTGTTCGCCGGCGTCGGTAAAGGTGTGATTCTCGAGCTGCATGCTGATTGCGAATAAAACGCGGTACCGATCGGGGTGGCGGCCATCCTGGTCACCATTCACTGACCGCCTGGTCGGTTAATGCCGGTGTGAGGATGACGGGCGGAATGCTTTCTCGCAAGTCCGGGATGGCCCTCTCCGGGATGCCCCTGGCTTGCGTTGGTTGACTTGTCTCCTTTCTTCGCTTCGGCTGTGTCGTGGCGCGCCACGATCGATCCCGTGCTCGCCGATCGTTTTGTCTGATGTATGCGCTCGCACCTTCTTCGTGAGGCGGCGCGGGTTGGCTAGTGGTATGCATGCAGCGTACCCGCCGCCGCGCGAGAAAAAAATGCGTGCGTGCGGCAGGGCGCCTGGTGGGTTTCCTCACCGATCTAAAGGTTTTACCAGGGTGCGATTTACGCCGCGGCGCAAGGGCGAGCCACGCGGTGGAAATTGCGGTCGAAGTAGACGAGACCGTCGCCGTCGCAGCGCACGCGAATATGGGTCGCCTTCACGAACATGACCGAATGAGAGCCGACGTCCTTGAGTTCGACGATCTCGCCTTGCAGGCTCGCGAGCGCATCGCGCAGCACGGGCACGCCATGCTCGCCTTCATCCCAGAACGGCAGGCTAAAGCGCGCGTCCATCGACAGTTGCGTGAGACCCGCGAAGTGTTTTGCCAGCAGCTCGTGCTCGCCGGGCAGCACATTCACGCATACGCGGCCGTTGCCCGCGAAGGCGGCGTGCATCGCGCTCGAGCGGTTCAGGCAGACGAGCAGCGTAGGCGGCGCGTCCGTGACGGAGCACACGGCGCTCGCGGTAATGCCGCAGCGGCCGAACGGACCGGCCGTGGTGATCACGCTGACAGCGGCGGACAAGTGGGCCATCGCGTGGCGAAAATCCTTGCGGGTGTCATGCGTCGGGAGCGTGCTGGATGTGTCGGACATGATGTGTGTTTTCCGTGCAATTGCTGATCTTGTGATTCGAGTCTGTGATTAACAGCGTACGGCAAGCACCGCGCGAAAAATACTGTCACGATTGGCCTGAGTGATGGCGTCGCTCCCGATCCTTCTAAAGATTTCACCAGGTATCGCGGAAACCGGAATGTGCGCTTTGAAATTACGCGCCGGAATTACGGGGTAATGCGCATTTTCAGGGCTTTATTGGCTGGTTATGATGGGTCATGCAACTGCGGGAGCGCGCAAATGAAATGGGACGGCACAGGGCACGTCTCGCGGCGCTTCGCAACGAACAATATCGGAGAGAGCAGATGACTTTACCTGCTCCGGTCATCTATATCGTCGACGACGACAACGGCATGCGCACCTCGCTCGCGTGGCTGCTGGAATCGGTTGGCGTGAAATCGGAAGGTTTCGCCAACGCAGCCGATTTTCTGCGTGCATTCGATCCGGACGTCCCAGCATGTCTGGTGCTCGACGTGCGCATGCCAGAGACCAGCGGTTTTGATGTACAGGCGGAATTGAACCGACGAGGTGCGACGTTACCTATCATTTTCGTGAGCGGACACGGCGACATACCGATGTCCGTGCGCGCGCTGCAAAACGGCGCGATTGATTTCGTGGAAAAGCCGTACAACTCGCAGCAAATGCTCGATCGCGTGCAACGTGCGATGAAGCTTGCCACGCAGCGTCATGCCGCCGACCAGAAGCGGCGCGATCTGCGCAAACGCCTCGAATCGCTCACGGGGCGCGAGCGGGAAGTGCTACGCGGTGTGATCGATGGCAAGGGCAGTAAGCGCATCGCGTCGGAACTCGACATCAGCGTAAAGACGGTCGACGTGCATCGCGCGAGCATCAAGGACAAACTCGGTGCCGCGTCCATTGCGACGCTCGTGCGCGATGTGATGGCGGTATGGGACCAGGACGCGCAGACGCACACGTCGTGAGGCGGCGTGTGCGTCGCGCGTTTTGGCGCGAGAATTGGCGCACTGGTTAGCGCATGTAAAGACCGCCGTTGATGTCCCAGCACGCTCCGTTGGCGAAGTACGCGTTGCCCGAGGCGAGCAGCACGGCGGCGTCGGCGACGTAGTCGGCGGCGCCCAGGCGCCCCACGGGAATGCTCGCAATCACTTTGTCGAGTTTGTCCGCGGGCACGCTCTCGTGCACGATAGGCAAATCGAGCGGCCCCGGCGAAATGGCATTCACGGTCACGCCAGAGGCGGCGAGATCACGCGCGAACACTTTGGTGAGCGTGATGGCGCCGCCCTTGGCCGCCGCATAGTGCGCGCCCGTTGCCGAACCGCCATTCTGGCCGGCCAGCGAAGCAATATTCACAATGCGTCCTTCGCCCTGGTTCGCGAAGTGCTGCCCGAACACCTGGCAGCCGAACAGCACGCTGCGCAGATTGACGTCGATGACCTGATCGAACTGTTCGGCCGTGATCTCCATGACAGGCACGACCTTCGATGCACCCGCATTGTTCACGATCGCATCGACGTGGCCCCAGCGCGCGACGATCGCATCGCGCGCACTCTCGAAATCCTCTTTGCGCGTGACGTCTAGCTTCAACGCGAATGCGCTCGACGCATCGGCGCTCAACGCGCGCGCGGTGGCAGCGGCGGCATCGAATGCCACGTCGCCGAGGACGACGCGGTAGCCCGCCGCATGAAAACGCGCGGCAATCACGGCGCCGAGGCCGCGCGCCGCACCGGTAACGAGGACGACTCTGCTGGACATGGGTTTCTATTCCTTGAAAATTTCAGCTGGCGAGCGCTGCTTCGAACGCTGCAGCAACGGCGCAAACCCGTTCGTCGGCGCCATGGCGTCCTATGATCTGCAGGCCGGCCTTCAGCGGTGAGCCTTCAATGGGCAGCGGCAGACTCAGCGCCGGATGACCGCTGAGATTGAACGGGCGGATCAGCGACGACATCGCGATCACCGACACACCGCGCCGCGCATCGTCGACCGTGATCGGCAGGGCGGGAAGCGTCGGCATCACGATCACATCGACGCTGTCTAGCGCGCGATCCACGGCATCGGTAAAGCTGCGGCGCACGCGTTCCGCTGCGCTCACCTGGTCGGACGTAGTGGACGCAGCGGCGCGCAGGCGTGTTTCCAGATCCGCGCCGAGCTTGCCGCTATCCACGAGATGGCCGAATGCCGCCCACGTTTCCGCGTTGATGATCGCAAGGCCCGCATGGAACGCGTCGGCGAGGCCCGCAAGCTCGATGGCCCGAGACGAAAACCCCGCACGCTGCGGCGCGCGCGTGACGGCGGCAAGCAGGTCTGCTCGCGCATCGACTTGCGCAATACCGATACTGCACGCGGTGAGTTCTTCTCGCGCGGCTGCCTTGTCAAATGCGGGCGCGATGACGCCCATCGCCTCGACGATCATGCGCACGTCGCGGGCAAACGGGCCCACGCAATCGAGCGTCGATTCGGCGGGCGCGACGCCGCGCCGTGAAACGCGCGCGAATGTGGGCTTGAGGCCGACTACGCCGCAACATGCGGCGGGACCGCGAATCGAGCCGCCCGTGTCGGTGCCTAGCGCAGCTTCCGCGAGCCCCTGGCCGACCGCGCTCGCAGAGCCGCTCGACGAGCCGCCCGGAATGCGCGTCGCGTCTTGCGGATTGACGGGCGTGCCCGTGTAATCGTTTATGCCCGTCATGCCGAACGCCAGTTCGTGCATGTTGGCTTTGCCGACAATTTTCCACTTCGCGCCGAGCAGAAACTGCACCACGTCTGCATGCTTTTGCGCGTGCGCGGTTTCTGCGAGCGCGCGGCTCGCGCCCGTCGTGCGCATGCCCGCAATGTCGATGGTGTCCTTGATGACGATGGTGGGTCCGTCGCCTCCACGAGTGAAGGCACTGATCAATGCGCTCATCGATTCGATTTCCTTTGGGGGTCAGGCAGCCGGACGCGGCGACACGCGCCATGGCGCGTCGAAAAGCCGCTCGGTGCGAAAGTGCGCGATGAGCCACGTAGATGCATCGGGCGCAGGCACGAAGTCCACTTCGAGCCGCGCGCCGATCAGCTCCGCGCGCTCGTCCACGTAGCCCGAAGCCTGCAGCATGATCCAGCGGCCCGTCGCGCGCGCGGGCGTCACCATTTCGATGCTCTCGGACGTGAGAAAGTGCACGTTGGTCGCGAAGTACGGCGCGGGTGGCAGATAGCGCGCGAGCATCGCAACGATGGCCTCGCGGCCTTTGATACGGCCGAACTTGCTCGTATATTGCGGGCCGATGCCTTCCCACACCGCATCGGCCGTGAAAAGGCTGGCGAGCGATTCGCCGTCGAGCGCGCCGCTCGGCACGTCGCACAGCGCCATGTAGCGCGCCATGGTTTTTCGTGCGGCGCTAGCGCCTTCGAGTGCGGCAAGGCGCGCTTCCAGCGCCGCAATCGTGCGTGCAGCGTCAGTGATCGTTGCCATAGGATCAAGCGGTCGCTGCGGGCGGCACGGCGAGCGCACGCCCCACACGCGCCTCGATCTTGCCGTAGCGCCACAGGTTGTATTCGCCCACCGGCGTCGTGCGATAAAGATTGCAAACGGCCACGGCCGTATCGAAGTCGGCAACGTCGGCCATGATGTAGAAGGTCCACGGCGCGCCGCCGGCCTGGCCGACCACGAGGCGGTCGTCGTCCATGATGCCGAGCACCTTGACGCCTTCCATCGCTTCTACCGCGGCGAGCATCTTGCCGTACGCCTGCCAGACTTCGCCGATCTTCTCGCGCGGCAGGTCGAAGAAGTTTTGCGTCACGCCGCAGCAGAACAGGACGCGCAGCGGAAGGGGGCGGGAAGTTTCGGACATTTGATCGATTCCTTGTGATATGTGATGGATACGGTTACAGATAGCCGGGAATCGGCGGCACGCCGACGAACACGGCGCCCGCGCCGTCGAAATTGCCCTCGCCGAGGAACGCGTGCTGCGTCACTACCATTGCGTCGCGCAGCAAACGCTGCAACGGGTGCGTTTTGTAGATCGCCATCGTGCCGCCAAGGCGATACGCGCGATGCACCACGTCGGCGCCTTCGCGCGCGATCTGCGTAGCGGAAAGACGCAGCAGGCTGACCTGATCGGGGGTCACGGGGTTGCCGGCGAGAATGGATCGCCAGACGCTATCGGTCGACTCGTAGAAGAATGCGCGTGCCGAGCGCAGCTGTGCCTCGGCCTTTGCAAGCTCGATGCGGTAGTAAGCACGGTCCGCGAGCTGCGGCGCGCCGGTCGTCGTGCGGCGGCCGCCGGACATATGGTTCGCCACGTCGAGCGCCGCGCGCGCGAGACCGAGGTTGACGACCGCGAGCACCTGGGCCGCGTAAGCGACGGTCGGATAGCGATAGAGCGGCTCGTCCACGCAAGGCGTCCCGCCGCGCACGAAGGTCCAGTCGTCGGTGATGATCTGGTCGGTCACGCGCAGGTCGTGGCTGCCCGTGCCCTGCATGCCGACCACGTTCCAGTTTTCGACGATCTCGACCTGCTCGGGGCGGAACACGGCCGTGCGCGGCTTGTTCGGGGCGTTGCCCGCGCCGTTGCCAGTGCTGATGCCCACGCCGAGCCAGTCGGCGCCCTTGCAGCCGCTCGCGAACTTCCACGTACCGTTCACGCGCCAGCCGCCTTCAACCGGCTGTACGGTCTGCACGGGAAAGAGGCCGCCCGCGAAGGCCTGGTCGGGGCCGCTCGCGTAGATGTGCGCCTGCGTTTCGAGCGGCAGCGCGGCGAGGTAGACATTGGCCGAGCCGAAGCTCGCAACCCATGCCGCGGAGCCGTCGGCAACTGCAATCCGCTCGATCATCTCCAGGAATTCGCCAGGCGCGCGCGCGTCGCCGCCAAAGCGCCTGGGCGTGCCCGCGCGAAAGATGCCAGCGCGCTTGAAGAGATCGATGACGTCGCGTGGGACGTGCGAAAGCCGGTCGAATTCGTCGCGGCGCGCGGCCACGACGTCGATGACCTCGTCGAGCGAGAGGCGGCCGCCCGACTGCGTGGCGCAGGCCTCTGCATTGATGTCGCTATGGGACGCGACGGCGGTCGCAACTAATGCCATGGTGTTTCTCCTGAGTTCCTGAGCCGCAAGGTTGAAGGCCATGTGTATCGGGCGCAGCGCGAACGCGTGCGCACAGTCTGGAACTCAGTCTAAAAAGGCAAAAAGGGGTCATCAATTGGGACGCCGCACGCATTTTTAAGTAGCGTTCCCCGCGCGCCTAAAGAAATCTTCAGGTTCCCCGCTCCGCGCGCGGATGTTATCGTTTGGAACCACCAGGCGGGGCGTGCCGCCATATCCGGTTCACGATCATGACGTACCCCACCGAAGACGATTTCAGCCGCCTGCTCGACGCCTTGACCCTGTGCGTGCTGCTGCACGACGCCAGCACGAAGGCGATCGTCTGGGCCAATCGCGCGGCCTGCATCGCGCTGGGCTTTTCTGTCGAAGAACTGCTGCCGCTGAAGGCGCACGACATGACGCGCCCCGCGCCGAAATACGCGCGCGAAATCGCCGTGGCGGCGATGGACCGCTCGATCACCGAAGGGCCGCAGGGCTATGAATGGTGCTATCGCTCGCGCACCGGGCAGGACATGCTTTCGGAAGCGATTGCGACGTATGTGCCGCTCAAGGAGCGCGCGGTCGTAATGGTGCAGTTTCGCGACATCAGTGCGGAAGAGGCGATGCGCCAGGCATTGCGGCGCCACGAAACGCGGCTGCGCGAATTCATGCAGGACCTCAGCGAAGGCGTGGCGGTGCTCAGGCTCGACGGCACGGTCGACTTCATTAGCGACTCCGGGCGTCGCGTGCTCGGCCTCGCCGCTGAACAGGCGCCGGGTTCCGTGTTCGACTACTGCAGCGAGCGCAACCGCGAACGCCTTGCCGAGCAACTCGACGACGCGCCGCTGCAGGGCCCGTCCGAGCCCCAGCGCTATCGCATGACGCGCCGCGACGGCAGCGCGTGCTGGCTGCGCATTACCTGCCGGCGGCTCGTGATCGAAGACGATCTCGACGGTCTGTTGATCCACTTCCGTGACATCTCCGACGAGGTGAGTATCGAAGACGCACGCCGCACCGAAGCACGCATGCTCGAATACGCCGGGCGTTACAACGCGATGGGAGAAATGGCCACGGCGATTGCGCACGAGTTGAGCCAGCCGCTCGCGGCGGTGCGCAATTTCATCGAAGGTGCGATAAGGCGGCTCGAACAGGCGGGGCCCGTTGAAGATGCGATTTGGGGTCTGCGCAGCGCTGACCGCCAGGCGGAGCACGCCGCACTCATCATCAAGAGTGTGCGCGAATACGTCGTGAAGCGCGAGCCAACCGAAACGCGCTCGGACCTGCGCGACATTCTCAGCGAGGTCGCTTACTTCATCGAACTGCGCGCGCGCGACGCGAGCGTGCGGATGCATATCGTGCAGCCCATCGCCGCGCTACCTGTGATGTGCGAGCGCGTGTTGATCGGGCAGGTCGTGCTCAATCTCGCGTTCAACGCGATCGACGCGCTGGCCGATGTCGATGCGGACCGGCGCGATCTCACGCTCGCTTGCGAGGAGAAAGACGGCAGGGCGCTCGTGAGCGTGATCGACAACGGACCGGGCGTGCCCGCCGGTGCGCATGGCCGCCTCTTCGACGGCTTTTCGTCGTCGAAGGCGGGCGGCAACGGCATCGGCCTCTCGCTGTGCAAGAACATCGTTACGCGGCACCACGGCGCAATCTGGGCGCAGCCCGCGCCGGGCGGCGGGCTCGAATGCTGCTTCGCGCTGCCGCTCATCCCCGCAGGTTAGCGCCCGAGCGAACGGGCCGTTTTGCCGCCAAGGCCAAAGTCGGTATTCGGGATGTCCTTGATGATTACACGCGTGGCATCGAGCGCAGAGTCGAGCACCTCGGCGCTTGTCGTTGCGAGCGCATCGATCAACGCGGCTTTCTGTTCTAACGTGCGCCCTGCAATCAGGATCGCGACGATCACCGGCAGCGAAGGTGGCGCGCCATCGGCGGCACGCTTGCCGCCGATACCATAGTGCGTGTCAGCCAGTTCGCTCAGCAATATGCGCACGGATTCGGCGGCCGCGCCGATCGCTTCGACGGTGGCTTCGGTCAGACGCGCGATCAACTGCGCCTTGCGTGCTTGCGCGTGGCCAGCGGGCAAATAGACTTCGAGTGTAGGCATGGAGTCGAATGGCAGAAGGGCGCGCAAGCCGAGCCGCGCGCCCCTGTTTTTAGAGCAGGAATCCGATCGCGCTCAGCGCTTCGGTCGAATCGATCAGGCGGACCACCTTTTGCAGAAGCTTCGGCTCGCCGCTCGCGAAGCTGATGCGGTGCGTGAGGTCCGCCGCGAAGATCGTATTCGCGCCGCGCTTGTACGCCACGATGATCTGCGCCGACTTCACTTCCACGGTATCGGCCGCATCGCTCGAGAGCGTGAAGCGCGAAACCGTGCGCACCGTGCGTGCCGCATCGCTCGCCGATGCCGAATAGCCCGACGTCATACGCTGTACACGCATTTCGCGCATGTGCTGGTCGTCGTAGGCGTAGTTCAGCGTGGCGGCGAAGTCGATTGTGTTCGGGTCGATCGGCACGACGTAATGGCCCTTCGGGTCCCACAGTTCGAGCCAGGCGCTGTATTCGCGGCGGTCCAGCATTTCTGCTTCGCGCCAGATGAACTGCACGGCGCGCGTAAAGGTCTCTTGCGAGTTGAGTACGTTTCGATCGTCCATCATGCCTCCATCATGGCGCGCCACTGTGCATACGCTTCGCGCATGCCGGTTTCGTCGGTGGCGTGCGCGGTCTTTTCTCCGTTCGGTGCCGTGGTTTCGCGGTTCAGGCCGCGATTCACGAGGATCGGCGTGCCGGGGCCGGCGTGGGAGCCGCGCTGCACGCGCTCCCAGGCTTCGGCGTCGTCGGGGCTGCCAAAGCCGAACGGGCCCTGGAAGTGTTCGTGAATGCGCAGGCGCACGCGGTTGGCCTCCTCGGGGCCGCCATCCATGGCGAGCGCCACGTGGCGGATTTCCGTTTCCTCTGCCGAAATGGGCCGCAGCACGCGGAAGAACGCCATCGAGAGCGCGAGGTTCGGGAAGAGGTTCAGGTTGAAGCCCACACCCATGAGCGAGCGTACGATGCGGCGCACTTCTTCGGGCGTGTGGCGCCCGGCCAGTTGCGCGGCCAGTTCCTGAAAACGCTCGGGCAGCGGCGCGCCATCGTCCTGGTCGAGGTCGACGAGTTCGGGCACGAGCACGGCCAGGCTGTGGCCATTGCCGAGCGAGCGGCAGAAGGCCTGATCGCTCGTCATGAAGCTCGTGATCGCCGCAGCCGTTTCGTCGTCGATCGACTTCATCCACGACTTGTGCACCACAGGAAAGTGATAGAGGTCCGTGGTGTTCTCGAGCTGGATCTTCCAGTTGCCCTTGAACTTGAACTTGTGTTCGCCGTTGGCTTTCACGGGGTATCCCGCGCCCTGCTTCATGAAGAGGTCGATCCAGGGCTTCGCGCCGCCGAGGAAGTCTTCGAGGGGTTCGATATCCTTGTTGAAGCTCGCGAAGATGAGCCCCTGATAGATGCCGACGCGCAGCTTTTCAAGCGGCAAGTCTCCCTTTTCGCACACCCCTTCGTAGCCGTCGCCATAGGGCAGTGCGCGCAGCGTGCCGTCGAGCGCATACGACCAGCTATGGTACGGGCACGTGAAGCCCTTGGCGTTGCCCTTGTGTTCTTCGCACACGGTCGCACCGCGATGGCGGCAGCGATTTTGCAGCACGTTCACCGTGCCCGTCTTGTCGCGCACGACGATAACCGGCTGCCGGCCGATGGTCGTGGTGCGGAAGTCGCCCGCGTTGGGCAGCTCGCTTTCGTGCGCAACCCAGATCCACGTCTTGTAGAAAATGCGCTCGAGTTCCGCTTCGAACAGCGCCGGATCGTAGTACAGCGAAGGCGCGATGCGGTCCGTCTCTACGCGGCCGCGCAGCGTACTCGTGTCGATGGTCTGCCAGTTATCGCTCATGATGTCGGAGTATCGGGGTGATCGCGATGTCTCGCGAGGAGGTTAAAGCGCAGGTCGTGCGCCGCCTGTGCGTTGATTGAAGTCTCACGCCTGGTGCTTCATGCGTCAAATCGATCTAAAATTGAACCTCACATAAACGCGGCTGATAAAACCATGCCATCACTCGACAACGTCGATCTGAACTTGCTGCGGGTCTTTCAGGCCATCGTCGAGGAGCGCAGCCTGACGAAGGCTGGCGAGCGGCTCGCGCTCTCGCAGCCCGCCATCAGCTATTCGCTTTCGCGCCTGCGCTCGCTGTTCGACGATCCGCTCTTCATCCGCACGCGTGCCGGCATGCAGCCAACGCCGGTCGCGCTGGAACTCGCCGCGATCGTCGGCCGTGCCCTCGACACGGTGCGCGAGGCGCTGCGCTACGCCGAGCGCTTCGATCCGGCGGTGAGCACGCGCACGTTCAGGCTCTCGCTCTCGGACGCGGGAGAAATGGCTTATTTGCCGCCGATTTGCGAAGCGCTCCATCGCGAGGCACCGCGGATGCGCGTATGCGTCGAGCCACTGCCGGTGGACGAGATCGAGGACGCCCTACGTTCGAGCCGCCTCGATTTCGCGATCGGCAATCTGCCCGAGCTGACCTCGCGCACACGCCATCAATTGCTATTCGAAGAGACCTACGTGTGTATGACGCGCCGCAGGCGCGGCTTGCCGCGCGGCGAGACGCTGAGCCTCGCGCAGTTCGTCGAGGCCTCGCATGTGCAGGTGAGGTCCGTCGAGCACAGCCATCACGCGTTGGACGACGCGCTGCGCTCGCAGGGCGTGGGCAGAAATATCGCGCTGGAATTGCCGCACTTCGTCGCACTGCCAGGCGTGCTCGCCGTGACCGACCTGTACGCGACGCTGCCGCGCCGTCTCGCGCACATCTTCAACGCGGACGGACGCTTCCAGATCTACGCGCTGCCCGTGACCATGCCGGTCGCAGCCGTGACCATGCACTGGCATGAGCACTTCCACGACGACGAAGGCATTGCGTGGATGCGCGAGCTGATTCAGGCCATCATGCAGCGGTTCGACAAGGAGAAGCGCTGAACACGGCGATGCTCAGAGATCGAGCACGAGAACCGGCGAGCGTGAGCGCGAAATGCAGCAACAGATGACCTTGTTGCTCGCCCGCTCGGCCTTGCTCAGACAGTGGTCGCGATGTTCGGGCTCGCCCGTCACGACGTCGACCATGCAAGTGCCGCATACGCCTTCCCCGCACGACGTATCGACCTCGATGCCGATGGTTGCGAGCGCATCGACTATCGAAGTGTTCTTTTCCACGCGCACGGTTTGTCCCGTGCTGGCCACCTGCACGTCGAATGCATCGAGCGCTGCATCGCTTGCGGGCGACGCGGGCTCTGCCGCGAAACGTTCGAGATGGATGGCGTCGTCGGGCAAGCGCTGTTCGGCCACCGCGACCACGCGCTCCATGAACGCGGAAGGCCCGCACGTATAAACGTGCGTGCCCGTCTCGGCCGTAGCGAGACACCACGCGAGTGCACCGTCCAGCGCGTCGGGCTCCACGCCGTAGTGCAGCTTCGCGTAGGGCGCAAATGGCGCGCGCGCGAGCAGCGGCAGGAACGCCGCGTGTTCCGCACTGCGCGCGAAGTAGTGCAATTCAAAGGGCGCATTCTGCTTGATGAGGTGATACGCCATTGACAAAAGCGGCGTGATGCCGATGCCGGCTCCAATCAGCACGTGCCGCTGCGCTCCGGGCGCAAGCTGGAACAGGTTGCGCGGCGCGCCGACCGCTAGCTCGCTACCGACTGCCACGTCGTCGTGCAACGAACTGGAGCCGCCTCGCGATGCACTCTCGCGCTTCACTGCGAAGAGCTGTACGTCGCGCTGGTCCGGGTCGCCACAGAGCGAGTACTGGCGCGTGATGCCGGACGGTGCCGTGACGTCGATATGCGCGCCCGGTTCGTAAGCGTCGAACGGCTTGCCGTCGAGGCGCGAAATGCTGAACGAGCGAATGCCTTGTGCTTCGTCGCACAAGGCGTCGACGCGAACCTTGAATGAAGTGGCTTGCATGATGAGGCCGATCGCTGAAATAGCGGTAGTTTCTGGATGCTGGACTGAATGGACCATTCGCGCGCGAGGCGCGAGGCGTTGAACCGAGCATACGGCCGCCCGGAAGATCGGGCAAATCGATAAAAAATGGCCGACCGCATCAATGCCATTGATAATACTGGCGCGGGAGGCGCATGTTCATCTCAGGCGCGCGTGGCGCTCAACGTCGCCTCGATGCCTGCGTCTGCGCGCTGCGCGTGCGCGTCCTCGCGCGCGAGGCTCAGGCGGAACTGCCGGCAGCCGAAGCCCAGCAGCACGGTCGCGAGCAACGCCGCGACAAGGCTCACGATCGACATCGATTGCCCAACTGCAAGCGGCGAACCGAACACCTTGTCGGTCAACAACGCGACGAGCGTCGTGCCAATGCCAAGGCCGATCAGGTTCGACACGAGCAGGAACACGGCGGAGATCTGCGCGCGCATCTGGTTCGGCGCGAGCGTTTGCATCGCGGCGGTCGAAGTCGGCATCGGGAACGAGGCGAAGAACATCGCGATCACGAGCAGCGTCAGCGAGCCGCCAAGGCTGTTCACCTGTGTAAAAGCGGCGGCGGGCAGGGCCATTGCCGCCGCGCCGATACAGCCCGCAAGCATGGGGCCGTCGCTGCGGCCGCGGCGCAGGAGCCAGTCGTTGAGCCAGCCGCCGCAGAACACGCCGGTCGTGTTGGCCACGAGCAGGATCGTGCCGAGCGTATAGCCCGCCTCCACCGGCGACATGCCGAAGCGGCGGATGTAGAACGCCGGGGTCCAGCTCATGAGGCAGAACAGCGTCATCGCGTAAAACGAGAAGCCGACGTAGTGGCAGAAAAACGTTTTGCCATGCGAGCGGATGAAGCGCGCGGAATCGGCAAGCGAAACGCGCCGCGCTTTGCCGCTCACGTCCTGCACGAGCCCCTTGCGCTGCGGGTCGCGCACCGTGAGGATGAAGACGAGGCCCACGAGAAGGCCGGGCAGTCCCACAATAAAGAACGTGACCTGCCAGCCATGCACCGAACCGACGAAGGGCAGCGTGACCATCGAAGCCTGCTTGAGCAGCGCGATCACATAGCCGCCAATCAAAAATGCAATGCCGCCGCCAATGAACGAGCCGAGCGAATAGACACCTGCCGCCCGGCCGAGTTTCTCCTTGGGGAAGTAGTCGGCAAGCATGGAGTAGGTGCCCGGCGAGAGCGAAGCTTCGCCCACGCCCACGCTCATGCGCGCAAGAAACATGTGCAGAAAGTTCTGGCTGATGCCGCAAGCCGCCGTAGCGACGCTCCAGAGCGCGATGCCGGTAGCGATGATGCGAGGCCGCGCGAAACGGTCGGCGAGATACGCGAGAGGAATGCCCATCACGGCATAGAAGAGCGAGAACGCGAAGCCGTGCACGAGGCTGAACTGCGTATCCGTGAGGTGCAGGTCGCGCTTGATCGGCTCGATCATGAGCGCCAGCACCTGGCGGTCGACGAAGGAAAAGACATAGGCAAGCATGCAGATCAGCACTACGTACCACTCATACGTGTAGCGTCTGGCGCTTTTTGCGCCGGCTGGCGCGCTGGCGGGGGTGGGGGTCATGGCGTATCTCCGATGTGTCGGTCGTGTGGTCTCAGGTGCATGCACTCTGGTGGACCAGCGTACGCAAACAAATTTCGCAGATATAGGCGCAAGTTTCCCAAACGCCTGCTCGCAACTACCGAGCGCTCTAAAGAAATCACCAGGGGCGTCCCCGGGAAATCGCGTACTGACGGGGGCTGGAGGCTGTACTTTGCGCGTGCCGCCGCGTTCATGAACGAGATCTATAAGTGATATATGGCCCGCTTGATCGACGCCGGATATTGGCCTTTCTAGACTCGCCCCGATTCCTCACGACTCGCGGGACGACAACAATGACCAACTGGAAGTGGTGTATTTCAATCGTGGGCATGGCGGCGGTGCCCGCGCTCGCGCAATCGAGCCTCACGCTTTACGGCCGTATCGACACGTCGATCGAATATGCGAACTTCGGGCCGAACCACGTGGTGCGCATGGGCACTGGCAATCTCTTCGCGACGCAATGGGGTTTGAAGGGCGTGGAGGATCTCGGCGGCGGCTATGCCACGATCTTCAAGCTCGAAAACGGCTTCAATTCGGCGACGGGCGCGATCAGCGGCAACGGCTCCCTGTTTGGCCGCGAAGCGTGGGTCGGGCTCACCGGACCTTTTGGCGGCCTGCAGGCCGGCGAGACGTATACGATTCTCCATACGTCGTTCGTGACCTACAGTTTGCCGGGATATGGCGCGGGTCTCGCATGGGGCAACGCGTCGAACAACTTCGTCCAGCCCTGGTTCCTGCGCACGAGCAACACGCTGCGCTACACGTCGCCACGCTTTGGCGGGTTGCTACTGCGCGCCACGGCTTCGCGCGGCGCGAATGGCGCGAGCAACGTGCCTTCGACACTCGGCGACACCTATGGCGCCGGAATCAACTACGCGAACGGGCCGCTTTCGATCGACGTCGATTACATGCAGCAGAAGTTCAGCACGGCAACGGCCGCGACGCTCTCGCCGACGAGTCCCACCGGCACCGGCAACTACGCGCTCGGCGCGATCTCGTACGATTTCGGCTTCGTGAAGCCGGCGTTCATCTATTTGCGGCACCGCGGCGGCCCCGACGTGACGACGGCGGTGGCGAGCGCGTATTCGAACCCGCACAACGACTTTTTCGAATTGAACGCGACGGTGCCGATCGGCCGCGCGTCGCTGCTCGTGAGCTACGGTCACTATCACAAGATCGCGGACAGCGAAGGCAATGCCGATTCATATGGCCTGCGCTTCGACTATCCGCTCTCGAAGCGCACCGTGCTCTACACGGGCGCGGCGATGGTCCACAACGGCGAGCATGCCGCGTTCTCGATCAACGGCGCGGGCGGCGGCGCGGTGCCGGTGGGCAAGCCGGGCGCCACCGCAAGCTCGATCGTGGCGGGCATTCTCACGTCGTTCTAAACGAGCCGCTCGCCTTCATGCGTTGAGGGCGGCCGGAGACTGGGCGGAATCGCGAGCCAGCTGTCGTACGGCTCGCGCGTGCCGATGCGAAATAGCTCCATCAATAGCGCGCGCAGCCAGCGGTGGCCCGGATCGGCGTCGAAGCGACGATGCCAGTATGCGTTGACGGGCCACACCGACGCATTGGCGATCTCGAACGCGGCCATCTCGCCGAGCGGAGCGAAGGCGCGCGCAACGGTTCGCGGCAGGATGAGCGCGTAGTCGCAGCGATAGAGTATGGCCGGCACGACCATGAAGTTCGGCACGGCTACCCGGACGCGCGAAGTGAGCCCGTGTTGTTCGAGCAGCGCCATCGACTGCGGGTGCGAGCTCACCGAAATGAACTGCAATGCAGGCGGCACGGTTGTATCAAGCACGAAATGCTCGTCGAGTCCGCAACGCTCGGCCACACGGCGGGCCATCATCAGGACATAGCGCTCCTGCAGCAGTTCGCTGCGATGGAAATGCGTGAATGCATGGGGGAAGTGGCCCATCGCAAAGTCGATGCGGCCCGACTCCACCGCTACGTTGAACTGGCTTTCCTCGATATGCAGCGTCTCGATGACGACGCCGGGCGCGCGCTCGTCGAGTTCACGCATCAAGGTGGGCAGGAACGCAGTCTCCGCGAAATCGCTCATGTGGAGCCGAAAGGTGCGGCGCGACGTGGCGGGCGAGAACTGGGCGCCCTCGTCGAGCACGGCCTGGAGGATGGCGAGCGCGCGGTCGATTGAGGCCGCGAGACGCTGCGCGCGCGGCGTGGGTTCGACGCCGCCGCCCGTGCGCACGAAGAGGGCATCATGAAACAGGAGCCGCAGCCGGCCGAGCGCATGGCTCACGGAGGGCTGCGTGATACCCAGGCGCAACGCCGCGCGCCCGACATGCTTCTCCGCGTAGACCGCATTGAAGGTCTTGAGCAGGTTCAGGTCGAGATCCTGCACGCGCAGCGCGTCGGTGGGCTCGTCGCCCGGGGGCGCAATGAAGTCGCTGGGGTTCGGCATGGGTGTGTGCTTTACTGGCCGCGCTTCGCGGTCGCAGAAGGCGGATAACCGTAGCGCCGCGCATACGCCTTCGCGAAGTGGCCGAAACTGTGCACGCCGTGCTCGAGCAACACGTCGGTCACGCTGCGCTCGGGATCGGCTTTCAGCGCGCGATGCACGGCTTCGATACGCCGCTCACGGATAAAGTCGGCGGGTGACTGGTCGAGAAACTGGCTGAAACCATTTTGCAGCGTACGCGGCGACACGCCCGCCACCTGGGCGAGCGTCGCAATGGAAAGCGTTTCGCCGAGATGCGCCTCAATATACTCGCGTGCGCGCTTCACGTGCGCGGGCAGCGGCGGCTTCGCGCCGCGCGCGAGCATTTCACTGTACGAATGAGGTAGTTGCATGAGCAACAGTGTGGCGAGCCACTGCGTGAGTTCGGGACCGAGCAGGCTGTCGCGCGCGCTCGGCTCGATCTGTTCACACAAGGTGCACAAATACCGCAGTGTGGAATGAAACACGGCGGCGCCGCTGTGCGTGCGGCTAATGTCCAGTTCGAACACGAGCGGACGTCGCAGTGAGTTTTGCAGCATCTCCGCGAGCTTGATTTCGAGCGCGGCGCGATCGACGCGCAGCAGCAGGCTGCGGCATGCGGTGTCGGTGCTGATGCGGCTTTTGCGTGACGGCGACGACACACTGAGGCTGCCCGCCGAAAGCGAGGCACGCTCACTGCCCGATTCCAGCTCGCAACGGCCCGCAAGCGTCGCGCGAAAGAGGTAATGATGGTCGAGTTCGCCCGCGTCGATATGCGTCTCGCGGCCGTAGCACAACTCGAGCAGGCTCGCGCGATGCATCGCGACGCCATAGAGTTCCGCGTTCAACGGCTCGCGGCCCGACACCTCCATGCGGTGCTCGCAAAGCAGCTTCGCCACTTCGCGTTCGACATCCTCGCGCGCGCGGGAAGCGCCGAGCCGGTTGCTGTGTGTGCGGGGAATCGCTATTTCCATCGTTTAATGGCCTCGAAGTGACAGCAGAGCCTCTGCGCCTATGATCCGATGGTCAATAAGTCTGCGCAAGAACGGATTCACCCGCATACGTCGCGCGAATCCGTTGCCGGAGTTGAATAGCGTTTGCGCGTGTTGACGCGCAGCGCGCGAGCCGCCCCTTTAATCTCGACACTGACCAATGAAGCAAGGGATTGCACAAGGAGGCAGGACATGAAGGTTAGCGTACTGGGTGGCGGGCATGGGTGCTTTGCGGCTGCAATCGACATGCTCGAAAAGGGCCACGACGTGACGTGGTGGCGGCGCGATACGGCCGCATGCGCGCGTTTGCGCGAGCTGGGCGAACTGAACGTGAAGGACTGGCGCGGCAAGCGGCGGGTACCCGTTGGCGAGGCGCGTGGCGCGATACGCCTTGCCGACGATCTCGGCAGCGCAGTGCGCGAGGCGCGGCTCATCGTGATCCCGCTGCCGTCCACCACGCACGAATCGCTGGCAAGCCAGCTTGCGCCTCACCTGGCCGATGATCAGGTAGTCTTTCTGCCGCCAGGCACGTTCGGCAGCTACGTGTTCGCGAAGGCGATGGCCGATGCGGGCAACCGCGCGCGCGTGGCGTTCACGGAAACGGGCACGCTGCCGTATCTCGTGCGGCGCCACGGCGAAAACGACGTGGTCATCAGCGCCTACGCCACACGCCTGCCGACCGGCGTGTTCCCCGCCAACGCGGCCGAATGGGCGCTCCCCGTGCTCAAGGAGGGCTACCCGAGCGTCGAGCCGATCGAGGACGCGCTAAGCGGTGCGCTGATGAACGCGGGGCCCGTGATCCACCCGCCGCTCATCATGATGAACGCGGGGCCGCTCGAGCATTTCGAGGCGTGGGATATTCACAATGAAGGCACGAAGCCGTCGATTCGCCGCGTGACGGATGCGCTCGACGCCGAGCGCATGGCGGTGCGCGAAGCGCTCGGATACGGCGCGCCGCATTTTCCGCTCGCCGACCACTATGCGAGCGAGGGCGACGAATGGATGTATGGGCGCGGCGCGCACGGCAAGCTCACGGACAGCGGCGACTGGCGCGAGCGCATCGACCTGAAGGCGCACCGCTACATGCTGGAAGACACGCGGCTCGGCCTCTCGTTCATCGTTTCGGTGGGGCGCTGGGCCGGGGTGCCGACACCAGTCGGCCAGGGATTGCTGAGCATAGCGAGCGCGGTTTCGGGACGCGACCTGTACAGCGAGGGCCGCACGCTCGAAAACCTCGGGCTGGCCTCGCTTTCGCGCGAATCGATGCGCGGCCTGCTGGCGCGGGGGCTCGCATGACGCACAGTGCCGTCGACGTGAAGCGCGTCCACGTGCTCGGCGCGGGACGCATGGGGCAGGGCATCGCGCTCGCGTTCGCATTTGCCGGATTGCACGTGACGCTCATCGATTTCAAGGAGCGCAACGAACAATCGCGTGCCGCATTTGCGGCGGCCGCGCGTGCCGAAATCGCGCGGCAATTGCTGACGCTGGTCGAGTCTGGACGTATCGACGCCAGCGGGGCCGATGAAGCGCTCGCGCGTGTCGAAGTGCTCGATCGCGTCGGCGCCGAGGCCACGCTTGCTGGCTGCGAGGTCGTGTTCGAGGCGGTACCCGAAGTGATGGCGGCTAAGGAGGCGGCGTTCGCATGGCTCTGCGCGCATGTCGATGATGCGGCAACGATCGCATCCACGACATCGACGTTTCTCGTCACCGATCTGCAAAAGGTGGTCACGCAACCGCAGCGGCTCGTCAACGCTCACTGGCTCAACCCTGCGCACCTGATGCCGCTCGTCGAGATCAGCCGAAGCAGCCTCACGCACGACGCGGTCGTCGCGCGGATGAAGGGCCTGCTGCTGCGCGTGGGCAAGGTGCCTGTGGAATGTGCGCCGTCTGCCGGCTATATCGTGCCGCGCCTCCAGGCGCTTGTGATGAACGAGGCGGCGCGCATGGTGGAAGAGGGCGTGGCCAGCGCGCACGACATCGACATGGCCGTGCGTACGGGCTTTGGCCTGCGCTTTTCGATCCTCGGGTTGCTCGAGTTCATCGACTGGGGCGGCTGCGACATACTTTATTACGCGTCGCATTACCTCGCGAAGGAGATCGGTCAGCGCTTCGAACCGGCCGCCATCGTCACGCGGCATATGGAAGAAGGGCGCGACGGCATCCGCGACGGCAAGGGCTTCTACGACTACACGGATGTTGAAGTGCCCGAGTACGTGAAGCATCGACTCGGCGAGTTTGGGCGATTGCTCGAGCATCTCGAGCTTGCGCCGCACTACAACTCGGCAATTGCGCCATGAAAATCCATGTCATGGATGATACTCGCCATATATGATTGATTTGACAGATGTGGCACCGGTCTTTAACTTCTGGTCTGCATTCCCACGGGTAGTTAATACGACATCCTAATGACTTCA
>NZ_CAJMYW010000033.1:0-47685 GCF_905220165.1 Paraburkholderia sp. J10-1
CCTCTACAAGCGAAACCCCGGCCCTAAAAAGCCGGGGTTTTTGCTTTTTCGCTCTCCCTATAAGTGAGAGCGTTGTGGGATCGGCGCCGAACAAAGTGCTTGACACGATTCGGATGTTCCCCCATAATCATCAGTTCTCTGCGGAGGGGTGCCCGAGTGGCTAAAGGGGGCAGACTGTAAATCTGTTGGCTTACGCCTACGTTGGTTCGAATCCAACCTCCTCCACCAGAATTCAGCTGTAGTAAGTGTCGGGCCGGCAGCAGTACAAAGCCGGCGAACCTCGCGGGTGTAGCTCAATGGTAGAGCAGAAGCCTTCCAAGCTTACGACGAGGGTTCGATTCCCTTCACCCGCTCCAGCGAAGCAATAAAGCGGTTTAGAGCAGTTTTTGCCCATGTGGCTCAGTGGTAGAGCACTCCCTTGGTAAGGGAGAGGTCGGCAGTTCGATCCTGCCCATGGGCACCAGCCGGTATCTAGCGGGCCTCAGAAGCCCCGCATCGAGCAGGCAGCAGCAAGCCAGTGATTGTTTGCGCGCCCCGCGCAACGTACGGAAAAATCCTCTTAGGAGTCGAAAATGGCCAAGGGTAAGTTTGAGCGGACCAAGCCGCACGTGAACGTGGGCACGATCGGTCACGTTGACCACGGCAAGACCACGCTGACGGCAGCGATCACGACGGTTCTGACCGCGAAGTTCGGCGGCGAAGCCAAGGCGTACGACCAGATCGACGCAGCGCCGGAAGAAAAGGCACGTGGTATTACCATCAACACCGCGCACGTCGAGTACGAAACGGCTAACCGCCACTACGCACACGTCGACTGCCCGGGCCACGCTGACTACGTGAAGAACATGATCACGGGCGCGGCACAGATGGACGGCGCAATCCTGGTGTGCTCGGCCGCTGACGGCCCGATGCCGCAAACGCGTGAGCACATCCTGCTCGCCCGTCAGGTTGGTGTTCCGTACATCATCGTGTTCCTGAACAAGTGCGACATGGTCGACGACGCCGAGCTGCTCGAGCTGGTCGAAATGGAAGTGCGCGAGCTCCTGTCGAAGTACGACTTCCCGGGCGACGACACGCCGATCATCAAGGGTTCGGCCAAGCTGGCGCTGGAAGGCGACAAGGGCGAACTGGGTGAAGTGGCGATCATGAACCTGGCCGACGCACTGGACACGTACATCCCGACGCCGGAGCGTGCAGTTGACGGCGCGTTCCTGATGCCGGTGGAAGACGTGTTCTCGATCTCGGGTCGCGGCACGGTGGTGACGGGTCGCGTTGAGCGCGGCATCGTGAAGGTCGGCGAGGAAATCGAAATCGTCGGTATCAAGCCGACGGTGAAGACGACCTGCACGGGCGTGGAAATGTTCCGCAAGCTGCTCGACCAGGGTCAGGCAGGCGACAACGTGGGTATCCTGCTGCGCGGCACGAAGCGTGAAGACGTGGAGCGTGGCCAGGTTCTGGCCAAGCCGGGTTCGATCACGCCGCACACGCACTTCACGGCTGAAGTGTACGTGCTGAGCAAGGACGAAGGCGGCCGTCACACGCCGTTCTTCAACAACTACCGTCCGCAGTTCTACTTCCGTACGACGGACGTGACGGGCTCGATCGAGCTGCCGAAGGACAAGGAAATGGTCATGCCGGGCGACAACGTGTCGATCACGGTGAAGCTGATCGCTCCGATCGCGATGGAAGAAGGTCTGCGCTTCGCAATCCGCGAAGGTGGCCGTACCGTCGGCGCCGGCGTGGTTGCAAAGATCATCGAGTAAGTTTTTGCCAGTCTCGTTGATCGACTAAGTGGTTTCGGGGTTGGCGATGCCGCCAACCCCAAAATGGTTTAGGGGTATAGCTCAACTGGCAGAGCGTCGGTCTCCAAAACCGAAGGTTGGGGGTTCGATTCCCTCTGCCCCTGCCAACTTCTCGCGCTTCGGCGCGTTGTTCTTTAAGGTGTTATGGCGAATCCTTCCGTCGAAACTGTTAATACTTCCAGCGACAAGCTGATGCTTGCAGTGGGCGTATTGTTGGTTGTGGCCGGGTTCGTAGGGTTCTACTGGCTCGGTAGCCAGGAGTGGTATGTCCGCGGTGCAGCGCTCGCAGTGGGCGTGATCGCGGGGGTGGTAGTCGGTCTTCTCTCGGCGCCCGGCAAGAGCTTCATCGCGTTTGCCAAAGACTCGTACAAGGAAGTTCGCAAGGTCGTCTGGCCGACTCGCAAAGAGGCCACGCAAACGACCCTGGTGGTCTTCGGTTTTGTGCTGGCAATGGCCATCATTCTGTGGGTTTGCGACAAGTCCATCGAGTGGGTGATTTTCTCGGCGATTCTGGGTTGGAAATGATATGAGCGATACACCGGCATCCCCGAGCGGAAAACGTTGGTATGTGGTGCACGCCTACTCCGGCATGGAGAAGAGCGTGCAACGTGCGCTTCAGGAGCGCATCGAACGTGCTGGCATGCAAGACAAGTTTGGCCAGATCCTCGTTCCGACGGAAGAAGTGGTCGAGGTGAAGGGTGGTCACAAATCAGTGACCGAACGTCGTTTCTTCCCGGGCTATGTCCTGGTTGAGATGGAAATGACGGACGAAACGTGGCACCTCGTGAAGAACACGGCAAAGGTGACCGGTTTTGTCGGCGGGGCGCGTAATCGCCCGAGCCCGATTTCGCCGCGCGAAGTCGAAAAGATCATGTCGCAGATGCAGGAAGGCGTTGAGAAGCCGCGCCCCAAGACCCTGTTCGAAGTCGGCGAGATGGTCCGCGTGAAGGAAGGTCCGTTCACGGACTTCAACGGCAGCGTCGAAGAAGTCAACTACGAAAAGTCGCGCGTCCGGGTCTCCGTCACCATTTTCGGTCGCGCCACACCGGTCGAACTCGAATTCGGCCAGGTCGAAAAGCTGTAAATCGAATACTACGGATCGCGCCTCTGGTGCGGTCCGTTTTTCCGCGCTTACGGTCCGCGTTATGGCCGTAGAGGAGCGCCAGTAGTCCAGTCGGCTGTAGATGTCGCCAAAGCAGTTGGCACAGCGAAGATTGTGGCGAGCGCGCGCTACCACTCACCAGAACGCTCACGCGTTCCAAAGAGGTTTTCAACATGGCAAAGAAAATCATCGGCTTTATCAAGCTGCAGATTCCTGCAGGTAAAGCCAATCCGTCGCCGCCGGTCGGCCCGGCACTGGGTCAACGCGGCCTGAACATCATGGAGTTCTGCAAGGCGTTCAACGCGCAGACTCAAGCCATGGAACCGGGTCTGCCGGTTCCGGTCGTGATCACGGCATTCGCGGACAAGAGCTTCACGTTCATCCTGAAGACGCCGCCGGCTACGGTTCTGATCAAGAAGGCAGCGAAGGTCGACAAGGGTTCGGCCAAGCCGCACACCGACAAGGTCGCTACGATTACCCGCGCGCAAGCTGAGGAAATCGCCAAGACCAAGATGCCGGACCTCACGGCAGCCGATATGGACGCAGCGGTCCGCACGATCGCTGGTAGCGCCCGCTCGATGGGCATTGTCGTGGAGGGCGTGTAAATGGCTAAGGTTTCGAAGCGTCAAAAGGCACTGGCTGCCAAGATCGACCGCCAGAAGCAATACCCGATCGGCGACGCACTGTCGCTCGTGAAGGAATGCGCCACGGCGAAGTTCGACGAGTCGATCGACGTTGCAGTGCAGCTCGGCATCGATGCGAAGAAGTCGGACCAGGTCGTTCGTGGTTCGGTCGTTCTGCCCGCAGGTACCGGCAAGTCGGTCCGCGTTGCAGTGTTCGCGCAAGGTGAAAAGGCTGAGCAAGCCAAGGCAGCAGGCGCTGAGATCGTCGGTATGGAAGACCTCGCCGAGCAGATCAAGGGCGGCAACCTGAACTTCGACATCGTGATCGCTTCGCCGGACACGATGCGCGTTGTCGGTACGCTCGGTCAGATCCTCGGCCCGCGCGGCCTCATGCCGAACCCGAAGGTCGGCACCGTGACGCCGGACGTGGCGACCGCGGTCAAGAACGCGAAGGCTGGTCAGGTGCAATTCCGTGTCGACAAGGCCGGTATCATCCACGCGACCATCGGCCGTGCATCGTTCGAGCCGACCGCGCTGCGCAGCAACCTGGACGCGCTCCTCGACGCGCTGACCAAGGCGAAGCCGGCAACGAGCAAGGGCGTGTACCTGCGCAAGATCGCTGTCTCGAGCACGATGGGCGTTGGCGTTCGCGTCGACCAAACGTCGCTCGCAGCGTAATAGTTTCGCCGCGCTGAGGTTTGAAAGAACAGCAGCGCGGATTTAAAGGGCTTTGGGCGGTTGTGCAGCGGCAGTTTGCGCGGTGCAACCGGTTGTCAAAGACCGTTGGCGGAAGTGCAGCAGTTGGGTGCTTCCTTAATGCAAAGCCAACGCAGATGGCGAACCCGAAAAGGTTTTGAAGTGCTGATGTGAGCGGATGCGGGCGGCAACGCCTGAAGATGCAAACTGATTTACTCCGGACTGGTCGGTCGCCGTTGTTGAACGCGGCACATGTAGCGAAAGCAAAGTGTGTCGAATCTGGAGGTTAACCGTGCCACTGAACAAAGAAGGTAAGCAGGCCGTCGTGGCTGAAGTCTCCGCGCAAGTCGCGAAGGCTCAGACCATGGTGCTGGCCGAGTATCGTGGAATCGCGGTTGGCGATCTGACCAAGCTGCGCGCGAAAGCGCGTGAGCAGCAGGTGTACCTGCGCGTGTTGAAGAACACGCTGGCGCGTCGCGCTGTCGAAGGTACCCCGTTTGCTCCGCTGGCAGAGCAGATGACTGGCCCCCTGATCTACGGCATCTCGGAAGATGCAATTGCTGCTGCGAAGGTCGTCAATGACTTCGCGAAGGGCAATGACAAGTTGGTCATCAAGGCTGGTTCCTACGAAGGCAAGGTGATGGACGTGGCAGGCGTGCAAGCGCTGGCCAACATCCCGAGCCGCGAAGAACTGCTCTCGAAACTGCTGTTCGTTATGCAAGCTCCTGTTTCCGGCTTCGCGCGTGCTCTGGCCGCGCTGGCGGAGAAGAAGCAAGCAGAAGCTGCCTGATTTCAGGCAGACGAACGAGCAAGAGCGAGCGAAGATCGCTAGCTGTTTCCGAATTCAAATCTGGAGTAATTTCAAATGGCAATCGCAAAAGAAGACATCCTCGAAGCCGTTGGCTCGATGTCGGTTCTCGAACTGAACGAACTGGTCAAGGCATTCGAAGAGAAGTTTGGCGTGTCGGCAGCTGCTGTGGCAGTCGCTGGCCCGGCAGGCGGCGGCGCTGCTGCTGCTGCTGAAGAGCAGACCGAATTCACGGTCAACCTGCTTGAAGCAGGCGCGAACAAGGTTTCGGTCATTAAGGCCGTTCGTGAACTGACGGGTCTCGGCCTGAAGGAAGCGAAGGACCTGGTCGACGGTGCACCGAAGCCCGTGAAGGAAGCGGTGCCCAAGGCTGCTGCTGAAGAAGCGAAGAAGAAGCTGGAAGAAGCCGGCGCGAAGGCTGAAATCAAGTAAGTTTCAGCGCGCTGTGCGAAGGCTGGCGGTTTTTACACCGCCGGCCTTTTTGTGCTTTGTGGGTTCTGCGTTTTTGTGTTCGATTTTTTTGAAGTCGGAGGCGGAATGCGGGACCTAGAAGCCAAAGAAAAACGTCTTTCGCCGGGTGAAAGCCTCAAGGGCACCATCTGGGCGCACGACGCTTCTCTTTGTCTTCTGAAGCGACTGCAGAAGGCAAGTTTGGTCGGGCAGCGGGCAAGTTATGACAAGCCGAAATCCGTTGCCGTCAGCCAGCGGTTGGTAGAGGCCAACCACCAAGCTTCCAGGGCTCGCGAAGCCATCGGGTCTCAGTCGGTGAACACTCGGGTCGTCCTACCCGCCGTGATTCGGAGATCGTATGCACTATTCCTTCACCGAGAAGAAGCGTATTCGCAAGAGTTTCGCGAAACGCCCCATCGTTCACCAGGTTCCTTTCCTGCTGGCTACCCAGCTTGAATCATTCAGCACTTTCCTGCAAGCAGAAACGGCGACCGCACAACGCAAACCGGAAGGTCTGCAGGCAGCGTTTTCGTCCGTTTTTCCTATTGTTTCCCATAACGGCTTTGCTCGTCTAGAGTTCGTCAGCTACATGCTGTCGTCGCCGGCATTCAACATCAAGGAATGCCAGCAACGCGGTTTGACGTACTGCTCGGCGCTGCGCGCCAAGGTCCGTCTCGTCCTGCTCGACAAGGAATCGCCGAGCAAGCCGGTCGTGAAGGAAGTGAAGGAACAGGAAGTGTACATGGGCGAAATTCCGCTCATGACGCCGACCGGTTCGTTCGTTATCAACGGCACCGAGCGTGTCATCGTCTCGCAGCTGCACCGCTCGCCTGGCGTGTTCTTCGAACACGACAAGGGCAAGACGCACAGCTCGGGCAAACTGCTTTTCTCGGCCCGTATCATTCCTTACCGCGGTTCGTGGCTCGATTTCGAGTTCGACCCGAAGGACGTGCTGTACTTCCGTGTGGACCGTCGCCGCAAGATGCCGGTCACGATCCTGCTGAAGGCTATCGGCCTCACGCCGGAACAGATCCTCGCGAACTTCTTCGTGTTCGACAACTTCACGCTGATGCCGGAAGGCGCGCAGATGGAGTTCGTGCCGGAGCGTCTGCGCGGTGAAGTCGCGCGCTTCGACATCAGCGATCGCGAAGGCAAGGTCATCGTCCAGAAGGACAAGCGGATCAACGCGAAGCACATCCGCGACCTCGAAAACGCGAAGACCACCTACATTTCGGTCCCCGAAGATTATCTGCTCGGCCGCGTTCTCGCGAAGAACGTCGTCGACGGCGACACGGGCGAAGTGATCGCGAACGCAAACGACGAGATCACGGAAAGCGTGCTCGAGAAGCTGCGCGAAGCGAAGATCAAGGACATCCAGACGCTCTACACGAACGATCTGGACCAGGGTCCGTACATCTCGTCGACGCTGCGTATCGACGAAACCGCCGACAAGATGGCCGCGCGCATCGCGATCTACCGCATGATGCGTCCGGGCGAGCCGCCGACCGAAGAGGCAGTCGAGGCGCTGTTCAACCGCCTGTTCTATAGCGAAGAAGCGTACGACCTCTCGAAGGTGGGTCGTATGAAGTTCAACCGCCGCGTGGGCCGTGACGAAATCGTCGGCCCGATGACGCTGCAGGACGACGACATCCTCGCGACCATCAAGATCCTCGTCGAGCTGCGCAACGGCAAGGGCGAAGTGGACGACATCGACCACTTGGGCAACCGCCGCGTGCGTTGCGTGGGCGAGCTCGCGGAGAATCAATTCCGCGCGGGTCTCGTGCGCGTCGAACGTGCAGTGAAGGAACGCCTCGGCCAGGCCGAAAGCGAAAACCTGATGCCGCACGACCTGATCAACTCGAAGCCGATTTCGTCGGCGATTCGCGAGTTCTTCGGTTCGTCGCAGCTGTCGCAGTTCATGGACCAGACCAACCCGCTCTCGGAAATCACGCACAAGCGTCGTGTTTCCGCACTGGGCCCGGGCGGTCTGACGCGTGAGCGCGCAGGCTTTGAAGTCCGCGACGTGCACCCGACCCACTATGGCCGCGTGTGCCCGATCGAGACGCCGGAAGGTCCGAACATTGGTCTGATCAACTCGCTCGCACTGTACGCGCACCTGAACGAATACGGCTTCCTCGAAACGCCGTATCGCAAGGTCGTGGACAGCAAGGTGACCGACCAGATCGACTACCTGTCGGCGATCGAAGAAGGCCGTTACGTGATCGCTCAGGCGAACGCGGCAGTGGCCGAAGACGGCACGCTGACCGACGAACTCGTCTCGTCGCGTGAAGCGGGCGAAACGCTGATGGTCACGCCGGACCGCATCCAGTACATGGACGTGGCGCCGTCGCAGATCGTCTCGGTTGCTGCTTCGCTGATTCCGTTCCTCGAGCACGACGACGCGAACCGTGCACTGATGGGTTCGAACATGCAGCGTCAGGCCGTGCCTTGCCTGCGTCCGGAAAAGCCGGTCGTCGGTACGGGTATCGAGCGCACGGTTGCGGTCGACTCGGGCACGACGGTTCAGGCGCTGCGTGGCGGCGTGGTGGACTACGTCGACGCAGGCCGTATCGTGATTCGTGTGAACGACGACGAAGCGGTGGCGGGTGAGGTTGGTGTCGATATCTACAACCTGATCAAGTACACGCGTTCGAACCAGAACACGAACATCAACCAGCGTCCGATCGTGAAGATGGGCGACAAGGTTGCGCGCGGCGACGTGCTGGCTGACGGCGCATCGACCGATCTGGGCGAGCTCGCGCTCGGCCAGAACATGCTGATCGCGTTCATGCCGTGGAACGGCTACAACTTCGAAGACTCGATCCTGATCTCGGAGAAGGTGGTTGCGGACGACCGTTACACGTCGATCCACATCGAAGAACTGAATGTCGTTGCACGCGACACGAAGCTCGGACCGGAAGAAATCACGCGCGACATTTCGAACCTCGCGGAAGTGCAGCTTGGCCGTCTCGACGAGTCGGGCATCGTGTACATCGGCGCGGAAGTCGAAGCGGGCGACGTGCTCGTGGGCAAGGTCACGCCGAAGGGCGAAACCCAGCTCACGCCGGAAGAAAAGCTGCTGCGCGCGATCTTCGGCGAGAAGGCTTCGGACGTGAAGGACACGTCGCTGCGTGTGCCCTCGGGCATGAGCGGCACGGTCATCGACGTGCAGGTGTTCACGCGTGAAGGCATCCAGCGCGACAAGCGTGCACAACAGATCATCGACGATGAACTGAAGCGCTATCGCCTCGACCTGAACGACCAGCTGCGTATCGTGGAAGGCGACGCGTTCCAGCGTCTCGCACGTATGCTCGAAGGCAAGGTCGCGAACGGCGGTCCGAAGAAGCTCGCGAAGGGCACGAAGATCGAGCGCGCGTACCTCGAAGACCTGGATCACTACCACTGGTTCGACATCCGTCTCGCGGACGAAGAAGCAGCGGCGCAGCTCGAAGCGATCAAGAACTCGATCGAAGAGAAGCGTCACCAGTTCGATCTGGCTTTCGAAGAAAAGCGCAAGAAGCTCACGCAAGGCGACGAACTGCCGCCGGGCGTGCTGAAGATGGTCAAGGTGTACCTCGCGGTGAAGCGTCGTCTGCAGCCTGGCGACAAGATGGCAGGCCGTCACGGTAACAAGGGTGTGGTGTCGAAGATCGTTCCGATCGAAGACATGCCGTACATGGCTGATGGCCGTCCGGCAGACGTCGTGCTGAACCCGCTCGGCGTGCCGTCACGGATGAACGTGGGTCAGGTTCTCGAAGTGCACCTCGGTTGGGCCGCGAAGGGTCTGGGCTGGCGTATTGGCGAAATGCTCGCGCGTCAGACGAAGGTTGCGGAGATGCGTGAGTTCCTCACGAAGATCTACAACGAATCGGGCCACAAGGAAGACCTCGACAGCTTCAGCGACGACGAGATCCTCGAACTCGCGAAGAACCTGCGCGAAGGCGTGCCGTTCGCAACGCCGGTGTTCGACGGTGCGACCGAAGAGGAAATGTCGAAGATGCTCGACCTGGCGTTCCCGGACGACATCGCGACGAACCTCGGCATGACGCCGTCGAAGAACCAGGTGCGTCTGTACGACGGCCGCACGGGCGAGATGTTCGAGCGTACGGTCACCGTGGGCTACATGCACTACCTGAAGCTGCACCACCTTGTCGACGACAAGATGCACGCGCGTTCGACGGGTCCGTACTCGCTCGTGACGCAGCAGCCGCTGGGTGGTAAGGCGCAATTCGGTGGTCAGCGCTTCGGTGAAATGGAAGTGTGGGCGCTCGAAGCGTATGGCGCTTCGTATGTGCTGCAGGAAATGTTGACGGTGAAGTCCGATGACGTGACGGGCCGGACGAAGGTGTACGAAAACCTCGTCAAGGGCGACCACGTGATCGACGCGGGCATGCCGGAATCCTTCAATGTGCTGGTGAAGGAAATCCGCTCGCTCGGCATCGACATCGACCTCGACCGCAACTAATCGGACTACGGAGAGAAGGCAATGAAAGCTCTGCTCGATCTATTCAAGCAAGTCCAACAAGAAGAAGTTTTTGACGCGATCAAGATCGGTCTGGCCTCGCCGGACAAGATCCGTTCGTGGTCGTTCGGCGAAGTGAAGAAGCCGGAGACCATCAACTACCGCACGTTCAAGCCGGAGCGGGATGGTCTGTTTTGCGCGAAGATTTTTGGTCCGATCAAGGACTACGAATGCCTTTGCGGCAAGTACAAGCGCCTGAAGCATCGTGGCGTGATCTGCGAGAAGTGCGGCGTGGAAGTCACGCTCGCCAAGGTGCGTCGCGAACGCATGGGCCACATCGAGCTGGCCTCGCCGGTCGCTCACATCTGGTTCCTGAAGTCGCTGCCGTCGCGTCTGGGCATGGTGCTCGACATGACGCTGCGCGACATCGAGCGCGTGCTGTACTTCGAAGCGTACGTGGTGATCGAACCGGGCATGACGCCGCTGAAGGCGCGGCAGATCATGACCGAAGAGGATTACTACAACAAGGTCGAAGAGTACGGTGACGAATTCCGCGCTGAAATGGGCGCGGAAGGCGTGCGCGAGCTGCTGCGTGCGATCAACATCGACGAACAGGTCGAGACGCTGCGCACGGAGCTTAAGAACACCGGCTCGGAAGCGAAGATCAAGAAGTACGCGAAGCGCCTGAAGGTGCTCGAGGCCTTCCAGCGTTCGGGCATCAAGCCCGAATGGATGGTGCTCGAAGTGCTGCCGGTGCTGCCGCCCGAACTGCGTCCGCTCGTGCCGCTGGACGGTGGCCGCTTCGCGACCTCGGACCTGAACGACCTGTATCGCCGCGTCATCAACCGTAACAACCGTCTGAAGCGTCTGCTCGAGCTGAAGGCGCCGGAGATCATCGTCCGCAACGAAAAGCGGATGCTCCAGGAAGCGGTTGACTCGCTGCTCGACAACGGCCGTCGCGGCAAGGCGATGACGGGCGCGAACAAGCGTCCGCTGAAGTCGCTCGCCGACATGATCAAGGGTAAGGGCGGCCGCTTCCGTCAGAACCTGCTGGGCAAGCGCGTGGACTACTCGGGCCGTTCGGTCATCGTGGTGGGTCCGACGCTCAAGCTGCACCAGTGCGGTCTGCCGAAGCTGATGGCGCTCGAACTCTTCAAGCCGTTCATCTTCAACAAGCTGGAAACGATGGGCGTTGCCACGACCATCAAGGCTGCGAAGAAGGAAGTCGAGAACCAGACGCCGGTGGTGTGGGACATCCTCGAAGAGGTGATCCGCGAGCATCCGGTCATGCTCAACCGTGCGCCGACGCTGCACCGTCTTGGCATTCAGGCTTTCGAGCCGGTGCTGATCGAAGGTAAGGCAATCCAGCTGCACCCGCTCGTTTGCGCGGCGTTCAACGCCGACTTCGACGGTGACCAGATGGCTGTGCACGTTCCGCTGTCGCTCGAAGCGCAGATGGAAGCGCGTACGCTCATGCTCGCGTCGAACAACGTCCTGTTCCCGGCCAACGGCGATCCGTCGATCGTGCCGTCGCAGGATATCGTGCTCGGCCTGTACTACGCCACGCGTGAAGCGATCAACGGCAAGGGCGAAGGCATGACGTTCACGGGCGTGTCGGAAGCACTGCGCGCCTACGAGAACAAGGAAGTCGAGCTGGCCTCGCGCGTGAACGTGCGTATTACCGAAATGGTCCATAACGAGGACAAGTCGGAAGGCGCACCGGCATTCGTGCCGAAGATCACGCTGTACGCGACCACGGTCGGCCGCGCGATCCTCTCGGAAATCCTGCCGCCGGGCCTGCCGTTCACGGTGCTGAACAAGCCGCTGAAGAAGAAGGAAATCTCGCGTCTGATCAACACCGCGTTCCGCAAGTGCGGTCTGCGTGAAACGGTGATCTTCGCCGACCAGCTGATGCAGTCGGGCTTCCGCCTTGCAACGCGCGCCGGTATTTCGATCTGCGTGGACGACATGCTCGTGCCGCCGCAGAAGGAAACCATCGTCGGCGACGCCGCGAAGAAGGTGAAGGAGTACGACCGTCAGTACATGTCGGGTCTCGTCACCGCGCAAGAACGCTACAACAACGTGGTCGACATCTGGTCGGCAACGTCGGAAGCGGTCGGCAAGGCGATGATGGAGCAGCTCGCGACGGAACCGGTCATCGACCGCGACGGCAAGGAAACGCGTCAGGAATCGTTCAACTCGATCTACATGATGGCCGACTCGGGCGCGCGGGGTTCCGCGGTCCAGATCCGTCAGCTGGCGGGTATGCGCGGTCTGATGGCGAAGCCGGACGGCTCGATTATCGAAACGCCGATTACCGCGAACTTCCGCGAAGGTCTGAACGTGTTGCAGTACTTCATCTCGACCCACGGTGCACGTAAGGGTCTGGCTGATACGGCACTGAAGACCGCGAACTCGGGTTACCTGACGCGTCGTCTCGTCGACGTCACGCAGGATCTCGTGGTCGTCGAGGAAGATTGCGGCACGTCGAATGGCGTGGCGATGAAGGCCCTCGTGGAAGGCGGTGAAGTCGTCGAAGCGCTGCGCGACCGTATTCTCGGCCGCGTGGCGGTGGCGGACGTCGTCAATCCTGAAACCCAGGAAACGATCTACGCTTCGGGCGACCTGCTCGACGAAGACGCAGTCGAAACGATCGAAAGCCTCGGCATCGACGAAGTGCGCGTGCGCACGCCGCTGACCTGCGAAACGCGTTACGGCCTGTGCGCATCGTGCTACGGCCGCGACCTGGGTCGTGGTTCGCGTGTGAACGTCGGCGAAGCAGTCGGCGTGATCGCAGCACAGTCGATCGGCGAACCGGGCACGCAGCTCACGATGCGTACGTTCCACATCGGTGGTGCGGCATCGCGTGCGGCAGTGGCCTCGTCGGTGGAAGCCAAGTCGAACGGTACCGTGCGCTTCACGGCGACGATGCGTTACGTCACGAATGCGAAGGGCGAGCAGGTTGTCATCTCGCGTTCGGGCGAAGCCATCATCGCTGACGATCACGGCCGCGAGCGCGAGCGTCACAAGGTGCCGTACGGCGCGACGCTGCTGCAGCTCGATGGCGCCGCGATCAAGGCCGGCACGCAGCTCGCAACGTGGGATCCGCTCACGCGCCCGATCATCACCGAGTACGGCGGTACGGTGAAGTTCGAGAACGTCGAAGAAGGCGTGACCGTGGCCAAGCAGATCGACGACGTCACGGGTCTGTCGACCCTCGTCGTGATCGACGTGAAGCGCCGCGGTTCGCAGGCTGCGAAGAGCGTGCGTCCGCAGGTCAAGCTGCTCGACGCGAACGGCGACGAAGTGAAGATCCCGGGCACGGAGCACTCGGTGCAGATCGGCTTCCAGGTCGGCGCACTGATCACCGTGAAGGACGGTCAGCAAGTGCAGGTCGGTGAAGTGCTCGCACGTATCCCGACCGAAGCGCAGAAGACGCGTGACATTACCGGTGGTCTGCCGCGTGTGGCGGAACTGTTCGAAGCACGTTCGCCGAAGGACGCAGGTATCCTGGCGGAAGTCACGGGTACGACGTCGTTTGGTAAGGACACGAAGGGCAAGCAGCGTCTCGTTATCACGGACCTCGAAGGCAATCAGCACGAGTTCCTGATCGCGAAGGAAAAGCAGGTGCTGGTCCACGACGGTCAGGTCGTCAACAAGGGCGAAATGATCGTGGACGGCCCGGCCGATCCGCACGACATCCTGCGTCTGCAGGGTATCGAAGCGCTGTCGCGTTACATCGTGGACGAAGTGCAGGACGTGTACCGTCTGCAGGGCGTGAAGATCAACGACAAACACATCGAAGTGATCGTGCGTCAGATGCTGCGTCGTGTGCAGATCACCGACAACGGTGATACGCGCTTCATTCCGGGCGAGCAGGTCGAGCGTTCGGACATGCTGGACGAAAACGACAAGATGAACGCCGAGGACAAGCGCCCGGCAACGTACGAGAACGTGCTGCTCGGTATTACGAAGGCATCGCTCTCGACCGACTCGTTCATCTCGGCGGCATCGTTCCAGGAAACGACGCGCGTGCTGACCGAAGCGGCGATCATGGGCAAGCGCGACGATCTGCGTGGCCTGAAGGAAAACGTGATCGTCGGTCGTCTGATTCCGGCCGGTACGGGTCTCGCCTTCCACAAGGCGCGCCGTGCGAAGGAATCGTCGGATCGCGAGCGTTTCGACCAGATCGCAGCGGAAGAAGCGTTCGAGTTCGGTACGCCGGAAACCCCGGCCGCCGAGCAGCCGCAACAGCCGCATACGACGGACGAGTAAGCCTGGGGCGGTGCAAGCCGCCTTGTGCCTCGGGCTGACGTGCCCTCGCAAAAGCCGCCCGGTATTCACCGGGCGGCTTTTTTTATTGGCGCTGGCGTTTGCCCGCTCGCGCCTGCGGCCTCGTGCCGCAGTGCCGGCCCGCTCGCTGCGCGCATCGGTCAGGCGTGCTAACGTAGCGCGCCAAGTCCGCCTGTGTGGGTCTTTTCGTACGACGCTGGCGGCATTTTTCTGAATCTGGAGGCGGTAATCATGTGGGTGGTCGGGGTCGGTCTCATCCTGAATCTGGTGGCGTGTGTCGCCAGCTTTTCGCAGCTACTGCATCACGTCAGCAATCAATCTGCGGCGAACTTCTTCGCGACCTTCCTCGTGATGTGGGCGTTCCTGATTATCGGCTTCATCATGTTGCTGGCGCGCCGGGCCAAGGGCGGCGCCGCGCTGCTCACGGTCGGCTCGTTGATGTTCGTCGGCGCGAACTTCGTGCTCTTCGGGGCCGGCGTATTCGCGATCGTGGCCGCGATCGTGGCCGTTGTGACGATCGTCGGTGCAGTGCGCATCGCGCGCGGGCGTCAAGCCGCCTGACTATCTCCGTTTCACCCTGGTTGTCTGCGCTCGCGGCATGCGCGCGCAGCCCTCAGGGGCTCTTGTTTCCCGCTGGGTAACGGCCTTCGAATCCGGTACAGCGCCTCGACCTTTCGGCTAACGTTGCTTGAAGTGCGGTTTGAGGAGCGCCGCGGTTGGTAGAATGCGCCGACCGCTTCAGAATCCCGTGCCCTTCATGTCCCGCTCCCTCGAAATCCTCAACGAAGTCTTCGGCTATCCCGCGTTTAGAGGGCAGCAAGCCGAAATCGTCGAGCACGTTGCAGGGGGCGGCGATTCGCTGGTGCTCATGCCTACCGGCGGCGGCAAATCACTCTGCTACCAGATTCCGGCGCTTGTGCGGCACGAAGCCGGACTAGGGGCCGGCATCGTGGTGTCGCCGCTCATCGCGCTCATGCAGGACCAGGTGGCCGCGCTCACGGAAGTGGGCGTGCGCGCCGCTTATCTCAATTCCACGCTCAGCGGCGCCGAAGCCGCGGCTACCGAGCGAGCGCTGCGCGAAGGCGACCTCGACCTGCTTTACGTCGCACCCGAGCGCCTCATGACGCCGCGCTTTCTCGACTTGCTCGAGCGCACGCGCATCGGGCTCTTTGCGATCGACGAAGCGCATTGCGTCTCGCAATGGGGCCACGACTTCCGGCCCGAATACATCCAGCTCTCGGTGCTGCACGAACGCTTTCCGAACGTGCCGCGCATTGCGCTCACGGCGACGGCCGACGCCATCACGCGCGACGAAATTGCGCACCGGCTCGCGCTCGACGACGCACGCGTGTTCGTCTCGAGCTTCGACCGGCCGAACATCCGTTACCGGATCGCTGAAAAGGACAACGCGCGCTCGCAGCTGCTCGACTTCATCCGCGCGGAGCACACGCGCGCCGACGGCACCACGGATGCGGGCGTCGTGTATTGCCTCTCGCGCCGTAAGGTCGAAGAAACTGCAGAGTGGTTGAAAGGGCAGGGGCTGCGTGCGCTGCCGTATCACGCGGGCATGGAATTCGAGGTGCGCCAGAAGCACCAGGAGCTGTTCCAGCGCGAGGAGGGCGTGGTGATGTGCGCCACCATCGCATTCGGTATGGGCATCGACAAGCCGGACGTGCGTTTCGTCGCGCATCTCGATTTGCCGAAGAGTGTGGAAGGCTACTACCAGGAAACCGGCCGCGCGGGGCGCGACGGGCTGGCGGCCAATGCGTGGATGGCTTATGGCCTCGGCGACGTGGTACAGCAGCGCAAGATGATCGACGAGTCCGAAGCCGACGAGCAGCACAAGCGTGTGCAGACGGGCAAGCTCGACGCGCTGCTCGGCTTGTGCGAAACGGCCTCGTGCCGACGCGTACGGCTGCTCGCGTACTTCGGCGAGGAGAGCAAACCGTGTGGCAACTGCGACACGTGCCTCGAGCCGCCCGCCACCTGGGATGCGACGCGTGAAGCGCAAATGGCGCTCTCTTGCGTGTTCCGCGCGCAGCGCGCGAGCGGCTTCAACTTCGGCGCCGGCCATCTGATCGACATCCTGCGCGGCAACCGCAACGAGAAGATCCTGCAGCGCGGGCACGAGAAAATCTCCACCTTCGGCATCGGCTCGGCGCTTTCGGAGCCGGAGTGGCGCGCAATCTTCCGGCAACTGGTGGCGTTCGGTTATCTCACCGTCGACCACGACGGCTATGGTTCGCTCGTGCTCACCGAGGCGAGCAAGCCGGTCCTCAAGGGCGAGCAGAACGTCACGATGCGCCGCTACGTGAAGCCCACGCGTACGCGCACGTCGTCGAGCCGCACGAGCGAGCGCGCCGATCCGACCCTTGGCATGAGCCCGCGCCAGCGCTCGCGCTGGGAGCGCCTGCGCCTGTGGCGCACCGAAACCGCCAAGAGTGAAGGCGTGCCGGCCTACGTCATCTTCCACGACGCCACGTTGGCGGAAATCGCGCGCAACGGGCCGGAGTCGGTGGACGATTTGCGGGACATTCCGGGTATCGGCGCGCGAAAACTCGAGCGCTTCGGTGAGGAACTCGTCGAGGTCGTCGGCGACGAATAAGGCGCGGCGTTTCCTCCGGGTATTCCGGGCGCCGCCGGATTGTCACGCCGCTGTCACTTCTTCCGTCGTCCGAAATGTCGCAAGCCGTTGACTCGCTTGGTATTTTCGGAATATCATGCTGGGTTCCGGTCTTTGGGATGTGCGTGCTCGTCGATTGATTTGACGAAAACTAACATCGAATACCCAATTCCGGAGTTCGATACGCGTGCGTTTCCGCTTTGCCCGGAAATAAATGCGTCGATTTTGTTCAATTTCAGGAATAAACAATGCCAACCATCAATCAACTGGTTCGCAAAGGCCGCGCTTCGGAAGCTTCGAAGAGCAAGTCGCCGGCCCTGCAGGACTGCCCTCAGCGTCGCGGCGTGTGCACCCGTGTGTACACGACGACGCCGAAGAAGCCGAACTCGGCACTCCGTAAGGTCGCCAAGGTGCGCCTGACGAACGGCTTCGAAGTCATTTCGTACATCGGTGGTGAAGGCCACAACCTGCAGGAACACTCGGTCGTGCTGATCCGCGGCGGCCGTGTGAAGGACTTGCCGGGTGTGCGTTACCACATGGTTCGTGGCTCGCTGGATACCCAGGGCGTCAAGGATCGTAAGCAGGCTCGTTCGAAGTACGGCGCAAAGCGCGCCAAGGCTGCGAAGTAAGAGTCAGGTGTCGTCGCGCTCGCGAGAGTGCAGGCGATAAAAGCGACAGGTGCCGGATTGGCCGGTGCTGTCGAGTAAGTGGTCACCCGACCAGGCTGGTAAGTCGTAATGGATGAATCGGGTTAGTTGGTGGCCGCGGAGCGCAAGGGATTCACCCGCGCTTCAACTGAAAAGTTAAAGGAAGAAACATGCCGCGTCGTCGCGAAGTCCCCAAGCGGGAAATATTGCCGGATCCGAAGTTCGGCAACGTTGATGTAGCCAAGTTCATGAACGTGCTGATGCTCTCCGGCAAGAAGTCGGTTGCCGAGCGTATCGTGTACGGCGCTTTCGAACAGATCCAGACCAAGGGTGGCAAGGACCCGCTGGAAGTGTTCACTGTCGCACTCAACAACGTGAAGCCGGTGGTGGAAGTGAAGAGCCGCCGCGTTGGTGGTGCGAACTATCAGGTTCCGGTCGAAGTGCGCCCCTCGCGTCGTATGGCATTGGCGATGCGTTGGCTGCGTGAAGCCGCGAAGAAGCGCAGCGAGAAGTCGATGGCTCTGCGTCTGGCAGGTGAACTCACCGAAGCGGCCGAAGGCCGTGGCGGCGCGATGAAGAAGCGCGACGAAGTTCACCGGATGGCAGAAGCGAACAAGGCGTTCTCGCACTTCCGCTTCTAAGAGAAAGCCCCTACCGGGGTTTGCTCGAAAAACGGAAAAAATTCCGGGCGGGTGCGCTTATCAAGCGCCTCGCCCGTTTGTGTTCAGGCGCGTTGGGATCAACCCGGTCGGGATGACCCGGCGCGCACCTCCCGATAGAGGATCAAAGTGGCTCGCAAGACTCCTATCGAGCGCTACCGTAACATCGGTATTAGCGCTCACATCGACGCCGGCAAGACGACGACGACCGAGCGCATTCTGTTTTACACCGGCGTGAACCACAAGATTGGTGAAGTTCACGACGGCGCCGCGACCATGGACTGGATGGAGCAGGAACAGGAGCGTGGCATCACGATCACGTCCGCTGCTACGACCGCGTTCTGGAAGGGCATGGGCGGCAACTACCCCGAGCACCGCATCAACATCATCGACACCCCGGGCCACGTTGACTTCACGATTGAAGTCGAGCGCTCGATGCGCGTGCTCGACGGCGCGTGCATGGTCTACTGCGCAGTGGGCGGCGTGCAGCCGCAGTCGGAAACGGTGTGGCGTCAGGCGAACAAGTACAAGGTTCCCCGTCTCGCGTTCGTCAACAAGATGGACCGTACCGGCGCGAACTTCTTCAAGGTCTACGACCAGCTGAAAACGCGTCTGAAGGCGAATCCGGTTCCGGTCGTGGTGCCGATCGGCGCGGAAGACACGTTCACTGGCGTGGTCGACCTGATCAAGATGAAGGCGATCATTTGGGACGAAGCCTCGCAAGGCACGAAGTTCGACTACGTCGACATCCCGGCTGAACTCGTTGACACGTGCAACGAGTGGCGCGAGAAGATGATCGAGTCGGCGGCTGAAGCCAGCGAAGAGCTGATGGAGAAGTACCTCGGCGGCGAAGAGCTCACGGAAGCGGAAGTCGTCAAGGCACTGCGCGACCGTACGATCGCGTGCGAAATCCAGCCGATGCTGTGCGGCACCGCGTTCAAGAACAAGGGCGTGCAGCGCATGCTCGACGCCGTGATCGACTTCCTGCCGTCGCCGGTGGATATTCCCCCGGTCAAGGGCGAACTCGAAAACGGCGAAGTGGCAGAGCGCCGCGCAGCCGACGACGAGAAGTTCGCAGCACTCGCGTTCAAGATCATGACCGACCCGTTCGTCGGTCAGCTGATCTTCTTCCGCGCGTACTCGGGCATCGTCAACTCGGGCGACACCGTGCTGAACTCGACCAAGGGCAAGAAGGAACGCCTCGGCCGTATTCTGCAGATGCACGCGAACAACCGCGAAGAAATCAAGGAAGTTCGTGCCGGCGACATCGCTGCTGCTGTCGGCCTGAAGGAAGCGACCACGGGTGACACGCTGTGCGACCCGCAGAACCCGATCATCCTGGAACGCATGGTGTTCCCGGAGCCGGTGATTTCGCAGGCCGTCGAGCCGAAGACGAAGCCTGACCAGGAAAAGATGGGCATCGCCCTGAACCGCCTGGCGCAGGAAGACCCGTCGTTCCGCGTCCAGACGGACGAGGAATCGGGCCAGACCATCATTTCGGGTATGGGCGAGCTCCACCTCGAAATTCTGGTGGACCGCATGAAGCGCGAATTCGGCGTGGAAGCGACCGTCGGCAAGCCGCAGGTTGCCTACCGTGAAACGATCCGCGCAACGGCGAAGGACGTGGACGGCAAGTTCGTCAAGCAGTCGGGTGGTCGCGGCCAGTACGGTCACGCGGTCATCACGCTCGAGCCGAACGAACAGGGCAAGGGCTACGAGTTCCTCGACGAGATCAAGGGCGGTGTGATTCCGCGCGAATACATCCCGGCGGTGGACAAGGGTATCCAGGACACGCTGAAGGCAGGCGTGCTGGCGGGCTTCCCGGTCGTCGACGTCAAGGTTCACCTGACGTTCGGTTCGTACCACGACGTTGACTCGAACGAAAATGCGTTCCGCATGGCCGGTTCGATGGCGTTCAAGGAAGCCATGCGCAAGGCGCAGCCGGTCATCCTCGAGCCGATGATGGCTGTTGAAGTCGAAACGCCGGAAGACTACATGGGCAACGTGATGGGCGACCTGTCGGGCCGTCGCGGTATCGTCCAGGGCATGGAAGACATGGTTGGCGGCGGCAAGATCGTTCGCGCCGAAGTGCCGCTGTCGGAAATGTTCGGCTACTCGACGTCGCTGCGCTCGCTGACGCAAGGTCGTGCAACGTACACGATGGAATTCAAGCACTACGCAGAAGCACCGCGTAACGTGGCCGACGCGATCATCAGCGCGAAGGCGAAGTAAGCATCGGCGCATAAGCGGATCGGGCGTGAGTCCGGTCCGCATCGCTCAGTCACCGATTCACCACTTTTTTGAAAGAAGAGAAACATGGCAAAAGGTAAATTCGAACGGACCAAGCCGCACGTGAACGTGGGCACGATCGGTCACGTTGACCACGGCAAGACCACGCTGACGGCAGCGATCACGACGGTTCTGACCGCGAAGTTCGGCGGCGAAGCCAAGGCGTACGACCAGATCGACGCAGCGCCGGAAGAAAAGGCACGTGGTATTACCATCAACACCGCGCACGTCGAGTACGAAACGGCTAACCGCCACTACGCACACGTCGACTGCCCGGGCCACGCTGACTACGTGAAGAACATGATCACGGGCGCGGCACAGATGGACGGCGCAATCCTGGTGTGCTCGGCCGCTGACGGCCCGATGCCGCAAACGCGTGAGCACATCCTGCTCGCCCGTCAGGTTGGTGTTCCGTACATCATCGTGTTCCTGAACAAGTGCGACATGGTCGACGACGCCGAGCTGCTCGAGCTGGTCGAAATGGAAGTGCGCGAGCTCCTGTCGAAGTACGACTTCCCGGGCGACGACACGCCGATCATCAAGGGTTCGGCCAAGCTGGCGCTGGAAGGCGACAAGGGCGAACTGGGTGAAGTGGCGATCATGAACCTGGCCGACGCACTGGACACGTACATCCCGACGCCGGAGCGTGCAGTTGACGGCGCGTTCCTGATGCCGGTGGAAGACGTGTTCTCGATCTCGGGTCGCGGCACGGTGGTGACGGGTCGCGTTGAGCGCGGCATCGTGAAGGTCGGCGAGGAAATCGAAATCGTCGGTATCAAGCCGACGGTGAAGACGACCTGCACGGGCGTGGAAATGTTCCGCAAGCTGCTCGACCAGGGTCAGGCAGGCGACAACGTGGGTATCCTGCTGCGCGGCACGAAGCGTGAAGACGTGGAGCGTGGCCAGGTTCTGGCCAAGCCGGGTTCGATCACGCCGCACACGCACTTCACGGCTGAAGTGTACGTGCTGAGCAAGGACGAAGGCGGCCGTCACACGCCGTTCTTCAACAACTACCGTCCGCAGTTCTACTTCCGTACGACGGACGTGACGGGCTCGATCGAGCTGCCGAAGGACAAGGAAATGGTCATGCCGGGCGACAACGTGTCGATCACGGTGAAGCTGATCGCTCCGATCGCGATGGAAGAAGGTCTGCGCTTCGCAATCCGCGAAGGTGGCCGTACCGTCGGCGCCGGCGTGGTTGCAAAGATCATCGAGTAAATCGAGTAGAATACTCGGCTTGCTGTAGAAGTTGATGTACCCTGGGACCACCTTGCGGCGCCTTGCCGCGGGGTGGTCCTGCGCTCTTTATATCGTCTGGCGGCGCAAGTCCGCCTCGCTCTTTTCAAGGAATTGTCATGCAGAACCAAAAAATCCGTATCCGCCTGAAGGCTTTCGACTACCGTCTGATCGACCAGTCGGCCGCTGAAATCGTCGATACGGCGAAGCGCACGGGTGCCATCGTCCGCGGTCCGGTGCCGCTGCCGACGCGTATCCAGCGTTTCGACATTCTGCGTTCGCCGCACGTCAACAAGACGTCGCGCGACCAGCTCGAAATCCGCACCCACCTGCGCCTGATGGACATCGTCGACCCGACGGACAAGACCGTTGACGCGCTGATGAAGCTGGACCTCCCGGCTGGCGTGGACGTCGAAATCAAGCTGCAGTAAGAGTCTCCAGCGCTGTCAGATTCTCTGACGGCGCTAAGTCTTTGATTGCTTGCGGAAAACGAGGAAGGACGTTATACTTGACGTCTTTTCGCGCGTTTGCGCAAAAAATCGGTGTGTCCCTTTCGAGCCTTTACCTCGAAAACGCGCCGGTACTTTGTAAATTAGCCCCGACCAATCGCAGTCGGGAATGGAGAAAACGATGAGCCTTGGACTCGTAGGTCGCAAGGTTGGCATGACGCGTATCTTCACGGCTGACGGGGATTCGATTCCCGTGACCGTGCTGGACGTGTCCGACAACCGCGTGACGCAGATCAAGACTGTTGAAACCGACGGCTACACGGCCGTGCAGGTTGCTTTCGGCACTCGCCGCGCATCGCGCGTGACGAAGCCGCTCGCAGGTCATCTCGCCAAAGCTGGCGTTCAAGCCGGTGAAATCCTCAAGGAATTCCAGATCGACGCCGCTAAGGCCGCCGAACTGTCCGCTGGCGCTGTGATCGGTGTGGAACTCTTCGAAGAAGGCCAGAAGATCGACGTGCAAGGCACCTCGATCGGTAAGGGCTACGCCGGTACCATCAAGCGTTACAACTTCGCTTCGGGTCGTGCTTCGCACGGTAACTCGCGCTCGCACAATGTGCCGGGCTCGATCGGTATGGCGCAGGATCCGGGTCGTGTTTTCCCGGGTAAGCGCATGACCGGTCACATGGGTGACGAAACCGTGACGGTGCAAAACCTCGAAATCGCCCGTATCGACGCAGAGCGCAAGCTGCTGCTCGTGAAGGGTGCTGTCCCGGGTGCAAAGGGCGGCAAGGTTTTCGTGACGCCGGCTGTCAAGGCCCGCGCCAAGAAAGGAGCGCAATAATGGAACTGAAGCTCCTGAACGCTAATGGTCAGGAAGGCGCAGCAGTCAACGCATCGGACGTCGTGTTCGGTCGTGACTACAACGAAGCGCTGATCCACCAGATCGTTGTTGCCTATCAGGCGAACGCGCGCAGCGGTAACCGCGCGCAGAAGGACCGCGAACAGGTCAAGCACACCACCAAGAAGCCGTGGCGTCAGAAGGGTACGGGCCGCGCTCGCGCCGGTATGTCGTCGAGCCCGCTGTGGCGTGGCGGTGGTCGCATCTTCCCGAATTCGCCGGAAGAAAACTTCTCGCACAAGGTCAACAAGAAGATGCATCGCGCAGGTCTCTGCTCGATCTTCTCGCAGCTGGCCCGCGAAGGCCGCATCTCGGTCGTGGAAGAGCTCTCGCTCGAAGCGCCGAAGACGAAGCTGCTGGCCGAAAAATTCAAGGCCATGGGTCTCGAATCCGTGCTGGTCATCACCGACACGGTCGACGAGAACCTGTTCCTGGCGTCGCGCAACCTGCCCCACGTGGCAGTCGTTGAGCCGCGCTTTGCCGACCCGCTCTCGCTGATCTACTTCAAGAAGATCCTGATCACGAAGGCAGCGGTCGCCCAGATCGAGGAGTTGCTGTCATGAGCGAGATTCGCAAGAACGATCATCGTTTGATGCAGGTCCTGCTCGCACCGGTGATCTCCGAAAAGGCGACGCTGGTTGCGGAGAAGAACGAACAAGTCGTCTTCGAAGTCGCGCCGGACGCGAACAAGCAGGAAGTCAAGGCTGCTGTCGAGCTGCTGTTCAAGGTGGAAGTCGAGTCCGTCAACGTGCTGGTCCAGAAGGGTAAAGCCAAGCGCTTTGGCCGCTTCAACGGCAAGCGCAAGGACGTGAAGAAGGCGTATGTCTGCCTGAAGCCCGGCCAGGAAATCAACTTTGAAGCGGAGGCCAAGTAATCATGGCAATCGTGAAAGTTAAGCCGACCTCGCCGGGTCGCCGCGCGATGGTCAAGATCGTCAACAAGGACCTCCATAAGGGTGCGCCGTTCGCAGCGCTGCTCGAAAAGAAGTCCTCGAAGGCCGGTCGTAACAACAACGGTCGTATCACGACGCGTCACCAGGGTGGTGGTCACAAGCAGCACTACCGCGTGATCGATTTCCGTCGCAACAAGGACGGTATCGCAGCGAAGGTCGAGCGTCTCGAGTACGACCCGAACCGTAGCGCGAACATCGCGCTGGTTCTGTACGCAGACGGCGAGCGCCGCTACATCATCGCGCCGAAGGGCGTGGCGGTTGGTGCGCAGCTGATGTCGGGTTCGGAAGCGCCGATCAAGGCAGGCAATGCACTGCCGATCCGCAACATTCCGGTCGGTACGACGATCCACTGCATCGAAATGCTGCCGGGCAAGGGCGCGCAGATCGCGCGTTCGGCTGGTACGTCGGCAATGCTGCTGGCACGTGAAGGCATCTACGCGCAGGTTCGTCTGCGTTCGGGTGAAATCCGTCGCGTGCACGTTGAGTGCCGCGCAACGATCGGTGAAGTCGGCAACGAAGAGCACAGCCTCCGTCAAATCGGTAAGGCTGGCGCGAACCGCTGGCGCGGTATCCGCCCGACGGTCCGTGGCGTTGCAATGAACCCGGTCGACCACCCGCACGGTGGTGGCGAAGGCAAGACTGCGGCTGGTCGCGACCCGGTGAGCCCGTGGGGCACGCCGACGAAGGGCTATCGCACCCGCAGCAACAAGCGCACGACGAGCATGATCGTCCAGCGCCGTCACAAGCGTTAAGGAGTAGGCAATGGCACGTTCTATTAAGAAAGGTCCGTTCTGCGACGCCCATTTGCTGAAGAAGGTTGAGGCGGCTGCAGCTACGCGCGACAAGAAACCGATCAAGACCTGGTCGCGTCGTTCGACGATCCTGCCGGACTTCATCGGCCTGACGATCGCCGTTCATAACGGCCGTCAACACGTTCCGGTGTATGTCACGGAAAACATGGTCGGCCACAAGCTTGGCGAGTTCGCACTGACCCGTACGTTCAAGGGTCACGCAGCCGACAAGAAGGCCAAGAAATAAGGGGCAATCAAGATGGAAGTGAAGGCAATTCATCGCGGTGCCCGCATCTCGGCGCAGAAGACGCGCCTTGTGGCTGACCAGATCCGCGGTCTGCCGGTCGACAAGGCACTGAACGTTCTGACGTTCTCGCCGAAGAAAGCGGCTGGCATCGTGAAAAAGGTTGTGCTCTCGGCGATCGCAAACGCGGAACACAACGAAGGTGCTGACATCGACGAGCTCAAGATCAAGAGCATCTACGTCGACAAGGCAGCTTCGCTGAAGCGTTTCACCGCGCGCGCCAAGGGCCGCGGCAACCGCATCGAGAAGCAATCCTGTCACATCACTGTGACGGTCGGGAATTAAGGAGCCATACGATGGGACAGAAAATTCATCCGACTGGCTTCCGTTTGGCCGTCAGCCGCAATTGGGCTTCGCGTTGGTACGCGAACAACAACAATTTCGCGGCGATGTTGAAGGAAGACATCGGTGTTCGTGAATACCTGAAGAAGAAGCTGAAGAACGCTTCGGTGGGCCGTGTTGTGATCGAGCGTCCGGCAAAGAACGCTCGCATCACGATTTACAGCTCGCGCCCGGGTGTGGTGATCGGCAAGAAGGGCGAGGACATCGAACTCCTCAAGGCCGAACTCCAGAAGCGCATGGGCGTTCCGGTTCACGTGAACATCGAAGAAATCCGCAAGCCGGAAACCGATGCTCAACTGATCGCCGATTCGATCACGCAGCAGCTCGAGCGCCGCATCATGTTCCGTCGCGCAATGAAGCGCGCGATGCAGAACGCAATGCGTCTGGGTGCCCAGGGCATCAAGATCATGAGCGCCGGCCGTCTGAACGGTATCGAAATCGCACGTACCGAGTGGTACCGCGAAGGTCGAGTGCCGCTTCACACGCTGCGTGCTGACATCGACTACGCAACCTCGGAAGCGAAGACGACGTACGGCATCATCGGCGTGAAGGTTTGGGTCTACAAGGGCGACACGCTCGGCCGCAACGACGCACCGGTGGTGGAAGAAGTCGCCGAAGAAAAGCGTCCGCGCCGCAACGCGCGCCCGGGCGATCGTCGTCCGCGCCGTGATGGCGAAGGTGCACCGGGTGCCCGTCGTGGCGCACCGCGCCGTGGCGCCGGCGGTGACGGCAAGAGTGGAGAATAACGATGCTGCAACCGAAACGCAGGAAGTATCGCAAAGAGCAGAAGGGTCGTAACACCGGTATCGCAACGCGCGGCAACGCGGTTTCGTTCGGTGAATACGGTCTGAAGGCTATCGGTCGTGGTCGCCTGACCGCGCGTCAGATTGAAGCAGCGCGTCGTGCAATGACGCGTCACATCAAGCGTGGCGGCCGCATCTGGATCCGTATCTTCCCGGACAAGCCGATCTCGCAAAAGCCGGCGGAAGTGCGTATGGGTAACGGTAAGGGTAACCCTGAGTACTACGTCGCCGAGATTCAGCCGGGCAAGATGCTGTATGAAATGGATGGTGTGTCCGAAGAACTGGCCCGTGAAGCCTTCCGTCTGGCTGCAGCCAAGCTGCCGCTGAAGACGGTCTTCATGGTTCGCCAGCTCGGCGCCTAAGGAGTGATTGATGAAGGCATCTGAACTTCTTCAGAAAGACAAGGCCGCGCTCGACAAAGAGCTGTCGGACCTCTTGAAGGCGCAATTCGGCCTGCGCATGCAACTCGCGACCCAGCAGCTCACGAACACGAGCCAGCTGAAGAAGGTTCGTCGCGACATCGCACGTGTGCGGACCGTCCTGACTCAGAAGGCGAACCAGAAATGAACGAAAGCGTGAAAACCTCGCTTAAGCGGACGCTGGTCGGCAAGGTCGTCAGCAACAAGATGGACAAGACGGTCACCGTCCTGGTCGAGCGCCGCGTTAAGCACCCGATCTACGGCAAGTACGTCGTGCAGTCGAAGAAGTACCACGCTCACGACGAAGCGAACACGTACAACGAGGGTGACCTCGTTGAAATTCAGGAAACCCGTCCTCTCTCGAAGACGAAGGCCTGGACCGTGTCGAAGCTGATCGAAGCAGCACGCGTCATCTAAAAGTGACGCAGCACCCCGGGGAGTCATTCTCCGGGGTGTAGAAGTAATTGAAATCGCTGAAGATTTCGCTTGCGAGGCCAAGATTGTCTGGTTATAATCTTGGTCTTCCCTCCTTTTGGGCTTGCTGTTGGCAAAGCAGCAGGCGAATGTAGGTGGGGAAGCAGATCCGGGCGCCAGTCCGGGTTAGCAAGATTCACCGGAATGCGATGGCCGGTTTCGTTTGCCGTCGCTGCTGTTCTTACCCAAGCAGCTGAGCGGTCGTTCTAGTGGCGGCGCGGCTGACGGGACCAAGACTGACCGGATGTGCCATGGTGGCGCGACCGGATTAAGTTGGGAAAGATAAACCATGATCCAGACCGAAACTCGGCTTGAAGTAGCCGACAACACGGGTGCACGTGAAGTCCTGTGCATCAAGGTGCTCGGCGGCTCGAAGCGTCGTTATGCCAGCATTGGCGACATCATCAAGGTGAGCGTCAAGGAAGCAACGCCGCGCGGGCGCGTGAAAAAGGGCGAAATCTACAACGCTGTTGTGGTTCGCACTGCGAAGGGCGTGCGCCGTCAAGACGGCTCGCTGATCAAGTTCGATGGCAACGCCGCCGTGCTTTTGAATACCAAGCTTGAGCCGATCGGCACCCGCATTTTCGGGCCGGTTACGCGTGAGCTGCGTAGCGAACGATTCATGAAGATCGTTTCGCTGGCGCCGGAAGTGCTGTAAGGAGTCGCGATGAACAAGATTCGCAAGGGTGACGAAGTCATCATCGTCACTGGCAAAGACAAGGGCAAGCGCGGCGTCGTGCTGGCCATCGGCGAAGAGCGCGTCACTGTCGAAGGCATCAACATCGCTAAAAAGCATGTGAAGCCGAACCCCATGAAGGGTACGACGGGTGGCGTGGAAGCCAAGGCAATGCCGGTGGCTATCTCGAACGTCGCACTGGTCGACGCGAACGGTAAGCCGTCGCGCGTGGGCATCAAGGTCGAAGGGGACAAGAAGGTCCGTTTCCTGAAGACGACCGGTGCTGTTCTGAGCGCCTGACGCTGCGGAGTAAAAAATGGCACGTTTGCAAGAATTTTATAAAGAGAAGGTCGTTCCTGGCCTGATCGAGAAGTTCGGTTACAAGTCGGTCATGGAAGTGCCGCGCCTCACCAAGATCACCCTGAACATGGGTGTTGGTGAAGCCGTCGCTGACAAGAAGGTCCTCGAGCACGCCGTTGGCGACCTCACGAAGATCGCCGGCCAGAAGCCCGTCATCACGAAGTCGCGCAAGGCAATCGCCGGCTTCAAGATCCGCGAAGGCTACCCGATCGGCACGATGGTCACGCTGCGTGGCAACGCCATGTACGAATTCCTGGACCGTTTCGTGACGGTTGCGCTGCCCCGCGTGCGCGACTTCCGTGGCGTGTCGGGCAAGGCGTTCGACGGCCGTGGTAACTACAACATCGGTGTGAAAGAGCAGATCATTTTCCCCGAAATCGACTACGACAAGATCGACGCGCTGCGTGGGCTGAACATCAGCATCACGACGACCGCGAAGACCGACGAAGAAGCAAAGGCACTGCTCGCCGGCTTCAAGTTCCCGTTCAGAAACTGAGGTTACCGTGGCTAAACTGGCACTGATCGAACGTGAAAAGAAGCGCGCTCGTCTGGCAGCGAAATTTGCGCCGAAGCGCGCATCGCTGAAGGCGATCATCGACGACCAAAGCAAGTCGGAAGAAGAGCGCTACGCAGCTCGCCTCGAACTGCAACAACTGCCCCGCAACTCGAACCCGACTCGCAAGCGTAACCGCTGCGCGATCACGGGCCGTCCGCGTGGCACGTTCCGCAAATTCGGTCTCGCACGTAACAAGATTCGTGAAATCGCGTTCCGTGGTGAGATCCCTGGCATCACCAAGGCGAGCTGGTAATAGGAGAAACATAAATGAGCATGAGTGATCCTATCGCCGATATGCTGACTCGCATCCGCAATGCGCAGATGGTCGAGAAGGTTTCGGTTGCTATGCCCTCGTCGAAAGTGAAGATTGCGATTGCGCAGGTTCTGAAGGACGAAGGTTATATCGACGACTTCGCGGTGAAAACCGAAGGTGCGAAGTCGGAATTGAACATCGCGTTGAAGTACTACGCTGGCCGTCCCGTTATCGAGCGCATCGAACGCGTTTCGAAGCCGGGTCTGCGCGTGTACCGCGGCCGCAACGATATCCCGCAGGTCATGAATGGCCTGGGCGTTGCGATCGTGTCGACGCCCAAGGGTGTGATGACGGACCGCAAGGCGCGCGCTACTGGCGTCGGCGGCGAAGTTATCTGCTACGTCGCTTAAGGCCTAAGGAGAAGAAACATGTCTCGAGTAGGTAAGAGCCCGATCGCGCTGCAAGGCGCAGAAGCGACGCTCAGCGACGAGAAGATTACCGTCAAGGGCCCGCTGGGTACGATTTCGCAAGCTGCGAACCGCCTCGTGAAGGTGGTGAACGACAACGGTACGCTCAAGTTCGAGCCGACCGATGAAAGCCGCGAAGCCAATGCAATGTCGGGCACGATGCGCGCAATTGTCGCGAACATGGTGCAAGGCGTGACGAAGGGTTTTGAGCGCAAGCTGACGCTGGTTGGCGTCGGTTACCGTGCTCAAGCGCAAGGCGACAAGCTGAACCTGTCGCTGGGTTTCTCGCACCCCGTGGTGCACCAGATGCCGGAAGGCATCAAGGCTGAAACCCCGTCGCAAACGGAAATCGTGATCAAGGGGATCGACAAGCAGAAAGTCGGCCAAACCGCTGCAGAAGTGCGCGGTTATCGCCCGCCGGAGCCCTACAAGGGCAAGGGTGTGCGTTACGCCGACGAGGTCGTGATCCTCAAAGAAACGAAGAAGAAGTAAGGGTGCGCAATCATGGATAAGACTCAATCTCGCCTGCGCCGCGCTCGTCAGACGCGTCTCAAGATCGCTGAGCTGCAGGTCGCGCGTCTGGCCGTGCATCGCACGAACACGCACATCTATGCGCAAGTGTTCTCGCCCTGCGGCACCAAGGTGCTGGCCAGCGCGTCGACGCTTGAAGCTGAAGTGCGTGCGCAACTGGCTGACCAGTCGGGCAAGGGCGGCAACGTCGCAGCAGCCTCGCTGATCGGCAAGCGTATTGCAGAAAAGGCTAAGGCCGCCGGCATCGAATCCGTCGCCTTTGACCGCTCGGGTTTCCGCTATCACGGCCGCGTCAAGGCGCTGGCTGATGCTGCGCGCGAAGCCGGGCTCAAGTTCTAAGGAAGGAATTCGTCATGGCAAAGATGCAAGCGAAAGTTCAGGCTGACGAACGCGACGACGGCCTCCGCGAAAAAATGATTTCGGTCAACCGCGTGACCAAGGTCGTGAAGGGTGGCCGTATTCTCGGCTTCGCCGCACTGACCGTGGTTGGCGACGGTGATGGCCGCGTCGGTATGGGCAAGGGCAAGTCGAAGGAAGTGCCCGTTGCTGTCCAGAAGGCGATGGAACAAGCTCGCCGCAACATGTTCAAGGTGCCCCTGAAGAACGGCACCCTGCAACACGAAGTGCACGGCAAGCACGGCGCATCGGTCGTCCTCCTCGCTCCGGCGAAGGCAGGTACGGGCGTGATCGCCGGCGGCCCGATGCGCGCAGTGTTCGACGTGATGGGCGTGCAGAACGTCGTGGCCAAGAGCCACGGTTCGACGAACCCGTACAACCTCGTTCGTGCCACGCTGGACGGTCTGCGCAAGCAATCGACCCCGGCTGACATCGCAGCGAAGCGCGGCAAGTCCGTCGAAGACATTCTGGGCTAAGGGTGGGCACCATGTCTGAAAAAACTGTCAAGGTTCAGCTCGTCAAGAGCCTGATTGGGACCCGCGAAACGCACCGTGCCACCGTGCGCGGTCTCGGCCTGCGCCGCCTGAACTCGGTTTCCGAGCTGCAGGACACGCCGGCTGTGCGCGGCATGATCAACAAGGTCTCGTACCTCGTTAAGGTCATCGGCTAAGCGGTCGACCAAAGACTCCAGGAGTTTGAAATGGAATTGAATAACCTGAAGCCGGCAGAAGGCGCGAAGCACGCTAAGCGTCGCGTCGGTCGCGGCATCGGCTCCGGCCTCGGCAAGACCGCTGGCCGTGGTCACAAGGGTCAGAAATCGCGTTCGGGCGGCTTCCACAAGGTTGGCTTCGAAGGCGGTCAAATGCCGCTGCAGCGTCGTCTGCCGAAGCGTGGCTTCACCTCGCTGACGAAGGAATTCGTTGGTGAAGTGCGCCTCGCCGACCTCGAGAAGCTGCCGGTCGACGAAATCGATCTGTTGGCTCTCAAGCAGGCAGGCCTCGTGGGCGAACTGACCCGCAGCGCGAAGATCATCGCTACCGGCGAGATCAAGCGTAAGGTCGTCGTGAAGGGTCTGGGTGCGACGAAGAATGCGCGTGCTGCGATTGAAGCAGCAGGCGGTTCTTTTGCCGAGTGATTGTGAGTGGTGCGCGCGGGCTTGCCCGCCGTCACTAGCATCTGCATCGGAGAAGCTACTTGGCTAACAGCCCGAGTCTCGCAAAAACCGGTCGCAGCGCTCCGAAGTTCGGCGACCTGCGTCGGCGGGCAGTGTTCCTGCTGCTGGCGTTGGTCGTTTATCGTATCGGCGCGCATATTCCGGTCCCGGGTATCGATCCGGACCAGCTGGCGAAGCTCTTTCAAAGCCAGTCGGGCGGCATCCTTGGCATGTTCAACATGTTCTCGGGTGGCGCACTGTCGCGGTTCACGATCTTCGCGCTGGGTGTGATGCCGTATATTTCGGCGTCGATCATCCTGCAGCTGATGGCGATTGTCTCGCCGCAGCTGGAAGCGCTGAAGAAAGAAGGGCAGGCTGGACAACGCAAGATCACGCAGTACACGCGGATCTTCACGGTGGTGCTGGCGACGTTTCAGGCGTTCGGCATCGCGGTCGCGCTGGAAAACCAGCCCGGCCTCGTGATCGATCCGGGCATGGTGTTCCGCTTGACGACGGTCGTGACGCTCGTAACGGGCACGATGTTCCTGATGTGGCTTGGTGAGCAGATCACGGAACGCGGGCTTGGCAACGGTATCTCGATCATCATCTTCGGCGGGATCGCGGCAGGCTTCCCGAATGCGCTCGGTGGGCTTTTCGAACTGGTTCGCACCGGCTCGATGAGCATCATCTCGGCAATCATCGTGGTCGTTCTGATCGCAGCCGTGACGTACCTGGTGGTGTTCATCGAACGCGGCCAGCGCAAGATCCTCGTGAACTATGCGAAGCGTCAGGTCGGTAACAAGATTTACGGCGGGCAGTCGTCCCACCTGCCGCTCAAGTTGAACATGTCGGGTGTGATTCCGCCGATCTTCGCGTCGTCGATCATCCTGTTCCCGGCAACTATCCTGAACTGGTTCAGTTCGGGTTCGCGAACCGGCTGGTTTGCGGACACGCTGCACAATGTGGCCGAAGCCCTCAAGCCTGGCCAGCCCGTGTACGTGTTGCTGTATGCGTTGGCGATCGTGTTCTTCTGCTTCTTCTACACCGCACTGGTGTTCAACAGCAGGGAGACGGCCGACAACCTGAAGAAGAGTGGCGCGTTCGTACCTGGCATCCGCCCGGGCGATCAGACGGCACGTTATATCGACCGCATCCTCACGCGTCTGACGCTGGCCGGTGCGATCTATATCGTGTTCGTTTGCCTGCTGCCGGAGTTTCTGGTGCTGCGCTGGAATGTGCCGTTTTATTTTGGTGGAACGTCGCTGCTGATCATTGTCGTCGTCACAATGGACTTCATGGCGCAGGTGCAGTCGTACGTAATGTCGCAACAATATGAATCGCTGCTCAAGAAGGCCAACTTCAAGGGCGGCGGCGTCCCGATGCGTTAAAAGGACCTATGGCCAAAGACGATGTAATCCAGATGCAAGGCGAGGTGATCGAAAACCTCCCCAACGCAACCTTCCGGGTGAAGCTGGAAAACGGCCATGTCGTTCTGGGACATATTTCCGGAAAGATGCGGATGCACTACATCCGCATTCTCCCGGGCGACAAGGTGACGGTTGAGTTGACGCCTTACGATCTGTCGCGTGCGCGGATCGTGTTCCGGGCGAAGTGATTTAGGAAAAAGGGTAATATCATGAAAGTGATGGCATCGGTAAAGCGCATTTGCCGCAACTGCAAAATCATCAAGCGCAACGGCGTCGTTCGCGTGATCTGCAGCTCGGACCCGCGCCACAAGCAGCGCCAAGGCTGATTAGCGCGCTTGCGCTTTTTGTTTGAGGAAAAACAATGGCTCGTATTGCAGGGGTTAACATCCCGAACCACCAGCACACTGAAATCGGCCTGACGGCAATTTTCGGTGTTGGCCGCACGCGTTCGCGCAACATCTGCGTGGCCGCCGGTGTGCCGTTCAACAAGAAGGTCAAGGACCTGAACGACGCGGATCTGGAAAAGCTGCGTGAGGAAGTGGGCAAGTTTGTCGTCGAAGGCGATCTCCGCCGTGAAGTGACGATGAACATCAAGCGCCTGATGGACCTCGGCTGCTACCGCGGCGTGCGCCATCGCAAGGGCCTGCCCCTGCGTGGCCAGCGTACGCGTACCAACGCACGTACGCGTAAGGGTCCGCGCCGCGCAGCACAGTCGCTGAAGAAGTAAGCGGAACTGAAAGTTACAGGAAAACGTAATGGCTAAGGCTTCGAACAACTCCGCGGCGCAACGCGTTCGCAAGAAGGTTAAGAAGAACGTCGCCGAGGGCGTGGTTCACGTTCACGCGTCGTTCAACAACACCATCATCACGATCACCGATCGTCAAGGCAATGCACTTGCCTGGGCAACGTCGGGCGGTCAGGGCTTCAAGGGCTCGCGTAAGTCGACCCCCTTCGCAGCTCAGGTCGCAGCCGAATCGGCTGGCCGTGTTGCAATGGAATACGGCGTCAAGAACCTCGAAGTGCGGATCAAGGGCCCCGGTCCTGGCCGCGAATCGGCGGTGCGCGCGCTGCATGGTCTTGGCATCAAGATCACCGCGATCTCCGACGTGACGCCGGTCCCGCACAACGGCTGCCGTCCGCCGAAGCGCCGCCGTATCTAAGGCGTCGTTTGAGCCGAACGCCTGAGCCGCCGGAAACGGCGACCCAGGCTCTCGGCGTTATTGAATTGACTAAGCCCACCGTTCGGCTCAAAGGGCCGGACTAGCGCGATACCGCGGGTTTTCCCACTAAGGTTTCGCGTGATCAATTATCGAAGGAAAGCAACGTGGCACGTTATATCGGCCCGAAGGCCAAGCTGTCCCGCCGTGAAGGCACCGACCTCTTCCTGAAGAGCGCACGCCGCTCGCTCGCCGACAAGTGCAAGCTTGACAGCAAGCCGGGCCAGCACGGCCGCACTTCGGGCGCCCGTACGTCCGACTACGGCACGCAGCTTCGCGAAAAGCAGAAAGTGAAGCGTATCTACGGCGTGCTCGAGCGCCAGTTCCGCCGCTACTTCGCAGAAGCTGACCGTATCAAGGGCAACACCGGCGAAAACCTGCTGCAACTGCTCGAGTCGCGTCTCGACAACGTCGTGTACCGCATGGGCTTCGCATCGACCCGCGCTGAAGCGCGTCAGCTCGTGAGCCACAAGGCTCTCACGCTGAACGGCGTCGTCGCGAACATCCCGTCGATGCAAGTGAAGGCAGGCGACGTCGTTGCGATTCGCGAAAAGGCGAAGAAGCAGGCGCGTATCGTCGAAGCCCTCTCGCTCGCAGAGCAAGGCGGCATGGCAGGTTGGGTGTCGGTCGACGCGAAGAAGTTCGAAGGCACGTTCAAGGGCATGCCTGAGCGCAGCGACATCGCTGGCGACATCAACGAAAGCCTGATCGTCGAATTGTATTCGCGGTAATCGGATTGACGGCCGGGGTAACCTCTGTGCTTCGCGCAGGAGGCGGCCTCGGCCGTTTTTTTCAGGTTGTTGCCATCTCAGCCTTATCGGTGTAACGAGCCGAGGGTATTGAAAAGGAAAACCTATGCAAACCAGTTTGTTGAAACCCAAGATCATCGCTGTGGAATCGCTCGGCGACAACCACGCGAAAGTGGTCATGGAGCCGTTCGAACGCGGTTATGGCCACACCTTGGGTAACGCGCTCCGGCGCGTGCTGCTGTCGTCGATGGTGGGCTACGCGCCGACCGAAGTGACGATCGCAGGCGTCGTGCACGAATACTCGACGCTTGATGGTGTGCAAGAGGATGTGGTCAACCTGCTGCTGAACCTGAAGGGCGTTGTTTTCAAGCTGCATAACCGTGACGAAGTGACGGTTACGCTGCGCAAGGAAGGCGAAGGCGTTGTCACCGCTGGCGACATCGAACTCTCGCACGACTGCGAAGTGATCAACCCGGAACACGTGGTTGCGCACCTCACGAAGGGCGGCAAGCTCGACGTGCAGATCAAGATCGAGAAGGGCCGTGGCTACGTGCCGGGCAACGTGCGCCGCTATGGCGACGAGTCGGCCAAGATCATCGGCCGTATCGTGCTGGACGCATCGTTCTCGCCGGTTCGCCGCGTGAGCTACGCCGTGGAAAGCGCTCGCGTTGAACAGCGTACCGACCTCGACAAGCTCGTGATGAACATCGAAACCAACGGCGTGATCTCGCCTGAGGAAGCGATCCGCCAGTCGGCGCGCATCCTCGTGGATCAGCTGTCGGTGTTCGCTGCACTGGAAGGCACGGAAACGGCGGCGGAAGCCCCGTCGCGCGCACCGCAGATCGATCCGATCCTGCTGCGTCCGGTGGACGATCTCGAACTCACGGTTCGCTCGGCGAACTGCCTGAAGGCCGAGAACATCTACTACATCGGCGACCTGATCCAGCGCACCGAGAACGAGCTGCTCAAGACCCCGAACCTGGGTCGCAAGTCGCTCAACGAGATCAAGGAAGTGCTCGCTTCGCGCGGTCTCACGCTCGGCATGAAGCTCGAAAACTGGCCGCCGGCTGGTCTCGACAAGTAATGTATGTGGCACGGACGCGGATTTTCCTTTAAAATCCGCGTCTTGCCTTTTTCACGTACCGGCCCGTGCTTCGGTAGTCGCGAAGCGATAGAAGAGCTGGACCAAAACTTTGTTTCAAGGAAATTGAAATGCGTCACCGTCATGGTCTGCGGAAACTGAACCGCACGAGCAGCCACCGTCTGGCAATGCTCCGTAACATGTCCAACTCGCTCATCGAGCACGAAGTCATCAAGACGACGCTGCCGAAGGCGAAGGAACTCCGTAAGGTTGTCGAGCCCCTCATCACGCTGGGCAAGAAGCCGTCGCTCGCAAACCGTCGTCTGGCATTCAACCGCCTGCGCGATCGTGACTCGGTCACGAAGCTGTTCGACGTGCTCGGTCCGCGTTTCGCGAACCGCCCGGGCGGCTACCTGCGTATCCTGAAGTTCGGTTTCCGTGTTGGCGACAACGCACCGATGGCACTGGTCGAACTGCTCGATCGTCCGGAAGTCGCGGAAGAGAACGTCCAGGAAGCGGAATAAGCTTTCAGTCGCTTGACGCAGTTGTTGACTGCGGATCGAGCGGCACGCAAAAAAGCCAGGCCTAGCCTGGCTTTTTTGCTTTTGGCTCCGCCCGATTGCACGCAGCGCCACCGAATGCCGCTGAGTTTGATGTACCGCGACCTCGATGCGGAACCGTCAACGTATAGTCAGGCACGAATGCAGCTGCTATTGAAAGCGGAGGAGACCGTGTCTTATTTTTCTCGAGATTTATTCGGACAACTTAAGATGTTGTGCGCGGTGGGTTTGCCTCATCCGCGGAGTACTCGCGGCGCGCGAATACGATCCTCGGATCCTTCAGTCGCTCGACTCGTCGCAGTGCTTTGCGCGCTGACCGCTGCCATGTCACTTGCTGCTTGCAGTGGCTCCGACGACAGTAGCGCAGGCGCAACCCAGGGCCAGGCGCAACGGATCGCGTCAAGCCTGAAGCTCAGTGTGGCCATCGACACGAACGACGCGACCCAGAGCGGTGTTTCCTGCGCGAACCTTGGCGCGGATTGGGCGAGTTGTGCGCGTGGCCGCCTGATCCTCGAGAATCTGGGAACAGAACGCGTGAGCGCAGGCGGTTGGGCGCTCTACATGCACAGCATCCGGCGCATACTCGCGATCGACAACGCTGCGATTTCGTGGCGCCACATTACGGGCGACCTGTACGCGTTGTCGCCCCAGCGAGGCGCATTCTCGCTGGCGCCGGGTCAGCGTATCGAAGTGCCCTTCGTGGGCGAGTACTGGTACCGGCGCTATAGCGATGTGTTGCCGCGCGCCTATGTCGTGGTCGACGGCGCGGCGCCGATCGTCCTCAAGGCGAACAATACCGACGACGAAACCCAGTATGTCGAAAGCCTGCCGCCCAGCCCGGATAGCGCGGCCGCTTTCCTGCAGACGCCCGCGCAGGTTCAACGTGCGCGTGCTGAGTCTTCGCCACCTTCCGCCGAACGGATTGCGGCGCGAGCGATTCCCGCCGTTGTGCGCGAGCAGGCGGGCGATGGTGACGTCCAGATCGGCGGGGTGGCGCTCGGGTTGCCGGATTTACCGGGCGGGCAGCTTGCCGCGCTGCAGGCACGCGCATCAGCGCTCGGCTTGACGGGAGCGTCCATGCAGATAACGGGCCGCCTCGCGCCCAACACGTTGCCAGCGGACATCGCGGTATCGGGGGGCTATCGGCTGATCATCGCGCGAGATGGGGTGGCCATTGACGCTTTCGACGCACCGGGCCTTTACTACGCCGTGCAGACCCTGTTCTCCCTGACTCCCGCTGGGGGCGGTCGCGTGCCGGCACTGACCATCGAAGACGCGCCTCGCTACACACATCGCGGGATGATGGTCGACCTCGCGCGCAACTTCCGCCATCCTGCGACCCTGCAGCGCCTCATCGACCAGATGAGCGCCTACAAGCTCAATCGCCTGCACCTGCATCTGTCCGACGACGAAGGCTGGCGCATCCAGATTCCCGGCTTGCCGGAGTTGACCGACATCGGCGGACAGCGTTGCCACGATCCCGGCGAAACCCGGTGCCTCATCCCCCAATTGGCCTCTGGGCCAAACAACGAATCGGGCGGCGGCTACCTGAGCCGCGCCGAATACATCGCGCTCGTGCGCTATGCCGCCGACCGCTTCATCGAGGTCATCCCGGAAATCGATATGCCAGCGCATGCTCGCGCGGCGGTGGTGTCGATGGAGGCGCGCTATCGCAAGCTGCATTCGCAGGGCGACGAACAAGGCGCCAACGAGTATCGTCTGCTCGATCCTCAGGACACGTCGAATATTACGTCGGTGCAGTTCTACGACCGACGGACCGATCTGAACCCCTGTTCCGACGGCGCGCGCCGCTTCGCAGGCAAGATCATCGGCGAAATCGCCGCCATGCATCGCGAGGCAGGCGCGCCGCTCTCGATCTGGCACTTCGGCGGCGACGAGGCAAAGAACATTCTGCTTGGCGCCGGCTTTCAGGCGCGCGACGGCGGCGATCCCGCCAAGGGGCGCATCGACCTTGCCGCACAGGACAAACCATGGGCACGTTCGCCATGGTGCGCCGCGCTGATTCGACAAGGCAGGGTGGCGTCGGTCGACGAATTGCCCACGATGTTCGCGATCGACGTCAGTCGGCTCGTGAGCGCCAACGGCATTGGTGCGATGGCGGCGTGGCAGGACGGTCTCAAGCACGCCAGCGGTCCACAGGACTTCGCCACGAACAGTGTGATGGTGACGCTCTGGGACACGCTCTTCTGGGGCGGCGCGGATACCGCGCAATCGTGGAGCCAGAAGGGCTACCGTGCGGTCCTCGCGCTGCCCGACTACCTCTACTTCGACTTTCCTCACACGATCGATCCGCATGAGCGCGGTTACTACTGGGGTTCGCACGCAACGGACAGCTTCAAGGTCTTCTCGCTTGCCCCCGATAACCTGCCGCAGAACGCCGAGATCATGCCCGATCGGGATGGCAATCCGTTCGAGCTGACGGGTATGGGCGCCGCACCGCGCGTCGAAGGCATGCAGGGCCAGGCGTGGGGCGAGGTGATGCGCAACGATCGGCTTTTCGAGTACATGGTGTATCCGCGGCTGCTTGCGCTTGCCGAGCGGTCCTGGCACCGTGCACCTTGGGAACTGCCTTATCGGGCTGGCGAGCGCTACAAGCTCGGCGACACCGACAAGGTCGACAAAGCCGCTCTGGCGCGGGACTGGGCCGAGTTCATGAGCGTGGTGCAGGCGCGCGAACTCGCGAAGTTACAGCGCTCGGGAGCCGTGGTGCGCACATCGCTCAGCCTCTCGGGAACCTGAGCGGTGGTGTAGTGCGCCCGGCGGCCCACAAAGTACCGGATCGCATGCACCTCACGCGGCAGGGACATCAACGGGCGCGCAGCACGCGCCGGTCGGGGCGGTGGTAGCATCACGTCTTGCCTCAAGCCCTTGTTTTGAAAGAGGGCGCAGCCGGAGTTCGTCGTGACCCTCAATGTGACCCTGATGCTGACCACGGTGCCCGACGAGGGCACCGCCGAAAAGCTCGCCTCCGGGGCGCTCGCGCAGCGTCTCGCTGCGTGCGTGACGCGCCTTGGCGCCGTGCACTCGCAGTACCACTGGCAGGGCAGCATCGAGTCAGGCAACGAGATTCAGCTGCTCTTCAAGACGAGCCTCGCCCGCGCGGCCGAGCTCGAACAGTTCATCCAGACCCAGCATCCCTACGAAACGCCCGAGATTCTCTCGTGGCAGGCCACGGCGTCGAACGCCTACGGTCAATGGGTCAATGCCGAGACTCAGCGCACCCTACATGTCTAACCGCTTCGATCGGCGCCCCCGCGTCGCGCCGTACGCCTCGCTGTCCGGCTTCCTCCTGCTCGTCTGCTGCGTGCTGCCTCTGCTGTTCGGCACTTCTCTCGCGCGCGCCGCCGACGATGACTTTCTGCCGCCCGATCAGGCCTTCACCTTCAGCGCGAGCGAAGCGCCGGGCATGGTCGATGTGCATTTCAAGATCGCAGACGGCTACTACATGTACCGCGAGCGCTTCGCTTTCGCCGCGCGCAACGGGACGGCCGAACTGGGCGAGGTGCAAATCCCGCCCGGCCACATCAAGTTCGATCCGACTTTCCAGAAGAACGTCGAGACCTATCGTGGCGAGCTGACGATTCACGTGCCGGTGCAGAAGGCGAGCGGTCCATTCGATCTCGCGGTGACGTCGCAGGGCTGTGCCGATGCCGGCATCTGTTATCCGCCTGCTGAGCACGTGTTCCACGTGAGTGGCGCGGCTTTGCAGGCCGCTACGGCTGGCCAGAGCACCGTTCCGGGTGCGGCACGCTCGACGCCCACGCCCCTGACGCAATCCAACGCAGCGCCCGCTGCTGGCGACACCGGGGAGCCCTGGTACGAGCGCGCCACGAGCGCCGACTATGCGCAGTCGTTGCTTCAGGGCGGCGGCTTTTTCGCCGTGGTCGGCCTGTACTTCGTGGCCGGCATGGTGCTGAGCCTCTTGCCCTGTTCGTATCCGATGATCCCGATCCTTTCGGCGATCATCGTTGGTGAGGGCGTTCGCGTCACGCGCTCGCGTGGCTTCGCGCTCTCGTTCGTCTACGTGCTCGGCATGGCGCTCGTCTACACGGTGCTGGGCATCGCCGCTGCGCTGGTCGGGCAGAGCCTGGGGGCGTGGTTGCAAAATCCGTGGGTGCTCGGCGTGTTCGCGGTGCTCCTGGCAGCGTTCGCGGTCATGTTGATCGCGGGCTACGACATCGCGCTGCCGCAGCGCTGGCAGGATGGCGCCTCGCGCGCCACGCAGGGCCGCTCCGGCGGCAAATTTGCGGCGGTCGCCGTGATGGGTGCACTTTCCGCGCTCGTGGTGGGCGCCTGCATGACCGCGCCGCTTTTCGCGGTGCTCGCCTTTATCGCGCACACGGGCAACGCCGTGCTGGGCGGCGCAGCGCTCTTTGCGATGGGCTTGGGTCTTGGTGTGCCGCTGATGATCCTCGGCCTCGGCGCGGGCTCGCTGCTGCCTCGCGCGGGCGCATGGATGGATGGCGTGAAGGTATTCTTCGGCGTCGTGCTGCTGGCGGCCGCGCTGTGGATCGTCTGGCCGGTGCTCGGCGCCACCGCGCAGATGCTGCTCGCCGCCCTCTGGCTGCTGCTCGCGGCCGCCGCGCTTGGGCTTTTCACGCCGAACGCGGGTGCGGCCAACGTCTGGCGCCGCCTCGGGCGCGGTCTCGGCGCGGCGTTCGCAATCTGGGCGGCGACGCTGATCGTCGGTCTTGCGGCGGGCTCGACCGATCCGCTGCGTCCGCTTGCGGTGCTTGCCGCGCGCGTGGGTGGTGCGAGCGATGTTGCCGCAACCGGCGCGGCGCAGTCCGCCGGCGCCAGCGCAGCGAACGCGCTGGTCTTTGCCCCCGTGCGCTCGCCGGCGCAACTGGACGCGGCGCTCAAGACAGCGGGCAAGCCGTCGATGCTCGACTTCTACGCCGACTGGTGCGTGAGCTGCAAGGAGATGGAGAAGTTCACGTTCAGCGACCCTCGCGTGCAGGCACGCCTCGCGGAACTGGGCCTGATGCGCGCAGACGTCACGGCCAACAATTCCGACGATCAGGCGCTGCTCAAGCGCTTTGGACTCTTCGGACCGCCTGGCATCATCTTCTTCGATACGCAGGGCCGGGAAGTGCTGCGCGTGGTCGGCTACGAAAACGCCGACCGCTTCCTCGCGCGTCTCGATCGCTTGACGGCACCCGCGCCGCAGACGCAGGGAGCGCCTTCGGCCTGATCGGGATCTGCGGTATTGCGCGAGCAAAAAACAAAAAGGCACGTCCGCAGACGTGCCTTTTTTCATGCAGTGCGCGCGGCGCTTACTTCTGTGCGCGCAGCAAACGAGCGGCGTCGAGCGCGAAATACGTGAGGATGCCGTCGGCGCCCGCGCGCTTGAACGCGAGCAGCGATTCCATCATCACCTTGTCGTGATCGAGCCAGCCGTTCTGCGCGGCGGCTTTGAGCATGGCGTATTCGCCGCTCACCTGATACACGTAGGTCGGGAAGCGGAATTCGTCCTTCACGCGGCGCACGATGTCGAGGTACGGCATGCCGGGCTTCACCATCACCATATCGGCGCCTTCCTCGATGTCGAGGCGCACTTCACGCAGCGCTTCGTCGGAGTTCGACGGGTCCATCTGGTAGGTCATCTTGTTGCCCTTGCCCAGATTCGACGCCGAGCCCACGGCGTCACGGAACGGTCCGTAGAACGCCGAAGCGTACTTGGCCGAGTACGCCATGATGCGCGTGTGGATGTGGTTCTCGCTCTCGAGCATCTCGCGGATCGCACCGATGCGGCCGTCCATCATGTCCGAAGGCGCGACGATATCGACGCCCGCTTCGGCCTGCGCGCGCGCCTGCGCGACGAGGATCTCGATGGTTTCGTCGTTGATGACGTAGCCGTTCTCGTCGAGCACGCCGTCCTGGCCGTGGCTCGTATACGGGTCGAGCGCGACGTCGCAAAGCACGCCGAGGTCGGGGAAGTGCTTCTTCAGCTCGCGCACGGCGCGCGGAATCACACCGTCGGGGTTCGTTGCCTCGATGCCATCGGGCGTCTTGAGCGCCGGATCGACAACAGGGAAGAGCGAAAGCACGGGAATGCCGAGTTCGACGCACTGCTCGGCGACGCCCATCAGCAGATCGATCGACACACGTTCGACGCCGGGCATCGACGGCACGGCTTCGCGCACGTTGTTGCCCGCAATGACGAATACGGGGTAGATCAGATCATTCGTGGTGAGGAGGTTTTCGCGCATCAGACGGCGCGAGAAATCGTCACGTCGCATGCGGCGCGGACGATGATGCGGATAGAAGCTCATGTCGGCGGATATCTTGAAACGGGATGGGTCCCGGGAGCGCAGGAAACTTTTCGGGACAATGGTATATCATACCGATCGAGCGAGGCGCCTGGCGCCGAGCTCCCCGCTTCTCCTCCCTGAGCGGGTGCCTGTCGTTTTTCGATAAGGCTGTTTAACCCGCCGGAAATCACGGCGGGTTTTTTTATGTGCCGCGGACTTGGCGTGGCAAGGCCCCGACGCGAAGACCCAAAAGGGCGTTTGCGCCTGGCGTCGGTGCGGTCTGTGTGCGGTAACGCACATAGCACGGCGAAAGCCGCGCCTGCGTTGCGAAAAGATCTGACGAAAACGCGTGAAACGCCCGAGTGTGTGGGCTTTTCGACGGCTGATGGCCTGCCTGGAGCGACGGGCCAGCGGTGCTATTACGCTTGCGTGTTGGTCTCGCCGAGCGATTCCTGCGGCACGATCCAGCTCTCGATCACGGCGTGCGCTTCGTCGAGCCCCACGCGCTTGAGCGCCGAAAAAAGCTGGGCGCTCAGCTTCCCTTCATAGCCTTGCTTGCTGTACTCGTCGAACGCCTTGTTCGCCGTGCGCAGCGCGAGCACGCTTTCCTGACGCGTCAATTTGTCGCACTTCGTGAGGAGTGCGTGGATCGGCTTGCCCGTCGGCGCAAACCATTCGACCATGCGGCGGTCGAGGTCGGTGAGCGGGCGGCGGGCGTCCATCATCAGGATGAGGCCCGAGAGTTGGGCGCGCGTTTGCAGGTACAGCGAGAGCAACTGTTCCCAGTGCGCCTTCGCGGCTGCCGGCACTTCGGCGTAGCCGTAGCCGGGCAGGTCGACGAGATAGCCCGCGGGGTCGTCCGCGGGGCCGACCGAGAAGTAGTTGATATGCTGGGTGCGGCCCGGCGTCTTCGAGGCGAAGGCGAGCCGTTTCTGGTTGCACAGCAGGTTGATGGCGGTGGATTTGCCGGCGTTCGAACGGCCGGCGAACGCAACCTCGGGCCGCGCCGTAGCGGGCAGGTCGCGCATATGGTTCACCGTCGTGAAGAAGCGGGCTTGGTGCAGCAGGAAGGCCATCGGAAAAGGACCACAATATGAAACAACGCGGCGGGTGGCCCGCCGGGCCCGGAGGCGCCCGGGATGGAATCTGGGATATCGGGGGCAGGCCCGACTGGCGCGGAGCTGCCTTGCGCGCTATTGTACAATGCGATGGTTTACTGAATACCAGTGAGGCCAGCGCGGGCCTTTCGAGGTAGATCGGTCGCTGTCGTCCATTGCAGAACCTGATTCCCACAAGACGAAACAAGGTGCGCGAATGAATCGACTGGGCAAGTGCTTGAAGGTGTTCGAGAGTGCGATAGCGTCGGGTCTAACAGCGGGTTTATTCATGATGGCGGGGCACGCAAGCGCGGCGGATCAGGGAACGCCGGCCAAGCCCGACCTCGCCCGGGGGCAAGCCATTGCCGCACAGGTGTGCGCGGCCTGTCACGCGGCCGACGGCAACAGCACCGGCGGCGCCTATCCCAAGCTTGCCGGCCAGCACGCCGACTATCTCGTCAAGCAACTCAAGGACTTCAAACCGCAGCCCGGCGGCAAGCCAGCGGCGCGCGCGAACCCCATCATGGCGGGCTTCGCTGCGGCGCTGTCAGACCAGGATATGATCAACGTGGCGGCCTGGTTCGCCTCCCAGACACCCAAACCCGGCTACGCGCGCGACGCGAAGACCGTGCCGTTCGGCCAGTCGATCTGGCGTGGCGGTATCGCGGACAAGGGCGTGCCGGCGTGTGCGGCGTGCCACGGACCCACGGGCCAGGGCATTCCGATCCAGTATCCGCGGCTCTCGGGCCAGTGGTCGGAATATGTCGTTGCACAGCTCAATGCCTTCCAGCAGGGCACGCGTAACAATAACGATCCGATGCGCACCATCGCGCACCGGCTCTCGGACGACGAAATCAAGGCCGTCGCCGATTACGCGGCCGGCCTGCATTGAGCGTCATAGGCCTGCCGCCTGTTTGATCGGGCGGCCGGCCGAAAAACAAGAAAAGGGTGAGGGCGTCGTCATGCAGGCGGCGCGCCTGCACCCTTTTTTGCTGTAGCGCCTCATCAGCAAGAAGCCGGCAAGAAGCCGGCAAGAGCGAAAAGCGGAGTTTGAATGAGCGTCACCACGCAGGGTTTGCAGTTGAATGTTCGCCAGAAGGCAGTGAAAAGCGCTGTCGAACTGATCAGTTCGATGCGCTTCGCGATTGCGCTGCTCGTTGTGCTCGCCATTGCGAGCATCATCGGCACGGTGCTCACGCAGGATGACCCGTACCCGAACTACGTCAATCAGTTTGGCCCCTTCTGGGCCGACATCTTCCGCTCGCTGAGCCTCTACACGGTCTACAGCGCGTGGTGGTTCATGACGATTCTCGGCTTTCTCGTCGTGTCGGTCTCGCTGTGCGTGATCCGCAACGCGCCGAAGATGCTCGCGGACATGAAGAGCTGGAAGGACAAGGTCCGCGAAGGCAGCTTGCGCGCGTTCCATCACAAGGGCGAGTTCGCAGTGGAGGGCGCCACGCGCGCACAAACGGCCGCCACGCTCGGCAAGCTGGCGCAGCGCATGGGCTACAAATTCGTCACGCGCGAGTCCGACGGCGCCACGCTCATCGCGGCCAAGCGCGGCGCGCTCACGAAGATCGGCTACATCTTCGCGCACCTCGCGATCGTGATCATTTGTCTTGGCGGCCTGCTCGACAGCAATCTGCCGATCAAATTCCAGATGTGGCTCTTCGACAAGACGCCGATTCGCAGCAACACGGTCATCAACGACATACCGCCCGAGCACCGGCTCTCGCAGTCCAACCCGACCTTCCGCGGCTACGCCTGGGTACCGGAAGGCCAGTTCGTTTCCACGGCCATCCTGAACCAGCCCGACGGCTCGCTGATCCAGGACTTGCCGTTCTCCATCCAGCTCAACAAGTTCATCGTCGATTACTACTCGACCGGCATGCCCAAGCTCTTTGCGAGCGACATCGTCGTGATCGACCACAAGACGGGGCAGCGCATTCCCGCGCGCATCGAGGTGAACGAGCCATTCGAGTACGACGGCGTGTCGATCTACCAGTCGAGCTTCCAGGACGGCGGCTCGCAGATGTCGATGACGGCGTGGCCCATGTCCGGCGCAAGCGCGAAGAGCTTCCCGTTCGGCGGCACGATCGGCAATTCGGCGCCGCTCGCGCTGCCCGCCGGCCAGACGGTGCCGGGCGTGGATGGGCAAACCATCGAATTCGCCGACTTCCGCGCGATCAACGTCGAAAACATCTCGAACGGCAGTGGCGCGAACGACGCGCGCGGCGTGGCGCACCAGTCGCTCAAGGAGGCGTTCGACGAGCGTCTCGGGTCCGGTGCGAAGAGCTCAAAGCCGCTCGATCTGCATAACGTCGGCCCTTCGGTGCAGTACAAGGTGCGCGACAAGGACGGCCAGGCGCGCGAGTACAACAACTACATGCTGCCCGTGGACGTGGGCGGCGGCGACCGCATGTTCCTCGCCGGCATGCGCGAGAATCCCGACGATCCGTTCCGCTATCTGCGCATTCCCGCCGACAGTGGCGGCACGCCGAAGGAGTGGATGATGCTGCGCGCGGCCTTCGAGGACCCCGCACTCCGCGCGCAGGCGGCAAAGCGCTTCGCCGCGCGTTCGGTCCCCGCCTCGAACAGCGAACTGCAACAGCATCTCGAAGACAGCGCAGAGCGTGTCTTGACCCTTTTCGCGGGCGCAGTGCCTCCGCCGACAGGTGCGACGGCAGCTGCGGGCGCCGCCGGCGGCTTCCAGGCCGTGGCCGCCTTCATCGACAAGTCGGTGCCGAAGGATCAGCAGGAAAAGGCGGCGAGCCTTCTGCTGCGCATGCTGGAGGGCGCGACGTGGGACCTCTGGCAGCTCGCGCGCGAGCAGGCCGGCGAACCCGACCTGAAGCCCGACGCCGACGCCGCGCGCTTCGTACAAGACTCGATCAACGCGATTTCCGACAGCTTCCTGTATGGATCTCCCGTCTATCTACAGCTCGATTCATTCAAGCAGGTGCAAGCTTCGGTATTTCAGTTGACGCGCGCGCCGGGCAAGAAAGTCGTGTATCTTGGCAGCCTGTTGCTCGTGCTCGGCATCTTCTCGATGTTCTACGTGCGTGAGCGGCGTCTGTGGTTCTGGTTGAAGGACCGCAAGGGCCAGGATGATCAGGACCACGGCGTCGACGTCATCATGGCGATGTCGACCGCCCGCCGTACCCTCGACTTCGAGAAGGAGTTCGCCCGTACCCGCGACGCGGTTGGCCGTGCGCTAGGCGCGGCGCCGCAAACCGGCGCAGCGAGCGATGCGGGCGACACGAACGGCAGCGGCAAGGACCGTGCGCCCTGATCCACGCACGCGATGACAGCCACTCACGATCAATACCGGTAAGCCCATGGACTTGTCTCAGGTTTCCTCTTCCGCGAAGGCCCGCCGCGCCGAACGTGCTCAGGTGGCCAATGCCGCTCACGCGCACGGCGCCGCGAGCGCACACGATCCTCTCGCCGACGCCCTGTTCGACGAACGCCCCTTCCTGCGCCGCCTGAGCGTGGTGGACTGGCTGTTCGCGCTGGCGCTCGTGGCAGGCGCAGGCTTCGCGCTCTCGCGCTATCACGCGCACATGAACTACTACGACAAGCTGGTGCTCTGCGGCACGACGCCGGCGCTCGTCGTGCTGGGCTGGCGCTGGAAGCCGGCGCGGCTGCTCATGGCGGGTATCGCGGTGCTCGCGCTGTTCGCGATCCAGATCTACCAGGGCGACCTCGCGCGCGCCGACCAGGCCTTCTTCCTCAAGTATTTCCTCTCCAGCCAGTCGGCCATCT
>NZ_CAJMYW010000034.1:0-32770 GCF_905220165.1 Paraburkholderia sp. J10-1
ACCCTGCAAGGCGGGCATCGGCCGCGATTCGACCGCAAATTTGCCCGGACCGTTGTAGACCAGTGCTTTCATGTTCCCTCCAAGGATGTTTGGAACCACGCCCTGGCCGCGTAGCTCGCAGGATGGCCTGATCGACCCGCCGCGAATCTGTTCCGCCCAGGGTTCACGTCGCGGGCACCGATGCGAAGTGACCGCGTACAAAATCACGCACTCGCGCGAGGTTGGCGGAGGCCGTAGGGGCAGCCATCGCCGGGCCGATCTCGTCGAAATGCAGGTGCCCGATCAGATTGAAACCCGATGCGCGGAAAACGTGTGTGTCCTGCAGCAGTTGCATCGCCTGCCAACGGCCGTCCTCCACGAACGAGGCCAGCGGCGCCGCCGAAACGGTTACCACGACGGCACGGCGACCCGCCAGCATGCCGTGCACGCCGTCCGGCTGCGTCTCGTACGCGAAGCCGCGGCTGAATACCCGGTCGACATAGCCTTTCATCATGGCGGGCATCGCCATCCACCAGAGCGGATAGATGACGGTCACGACATCCGCCGCGAGCACGTCTTTCTGCGCGATCACGACGTCGGCCATCCGAATGTGCGCGTCGCTTTGCTCGGTTAATTCCTGCGCGGACAGCACGGGATCGAACCCCATGCGATACAGGTCATGCACGCGCACGTCATGGCCCATGCGGACCAGCTCTCCAAGGTAGGCGCGCGTCACGCTCATGGTGAAGCTGTCTTCCACCGGATGCGCGACCACGATCAGGTGTTTCTGCATGGCGGTGGCTCCTCTCAAAAACCGCTACGCAGAGATCGTGCGCGCGCCCGCGATCGTCTGATTGACACACATCAAAGATATGCGGATTGCCCTGCTTGCGTGAGCCGCCAGTCCCCTTCAGCATGGCGCGGACGATCCGCACAGATTGACCAGGATCAATACTTCCCGCGCCGCCAGTTCCATAGTGAATGCGTTGCGGCCGACCACGCGGCGCCGACCTGGCGCGCGCTCGAGTGCGTATTCCTACCCGGTTGGCCGAGCCTGTTACGGAGCCCGACATGGAACCTGCCACCCGACGCAGCGCGATACAGGTGATCCTGAGCGAACACCGACGCCTGACGAGCGTCGTCAACGGCATGCTGCGCGTGACCGAGCGCATGGCGTCCGATGCCAGTTCATCCGGCGCCATGCTCATGCGCGCGATGCTCTATTACATACGCGAATTTCCCGAGCAGATTCATCACCCGAAGGAGGAGCGATATCTGTTCGCGCGGCTACGCGGGCGCACCGACGAACTCGATGCCGCAATCGACGAACTCGGGCGTCAGCACGAGGAAGGCGAGCAGTACATCCACGCCATCGAGCGCTCACTCACACGGTACGAACTGGAGGGTGCGGGCGCGTTGCCTGCGCTGCGCGGCGAGGTGAGCGCCTATGCCGACTTCTACGCTCAACACCAGCATCTTGAAGAGACGGTGATCCTGCCTGGCGCGCGGCGCTATCTGACCGTGGCCGACTGGGTGGAGATCGACGAGGCATTCGGCGCGAATCGCGATCCCTTCGAGAGTCTCGAGATCGAAGACAATCTCGACGATCTCTATGCGCTGATCGTCCAGACCATGCCGGACAGGCAAACCTGAACGCCGGAACGCGGACCTGCCGGTTAGCGCGGCGAGGTGGAACTACAGCGAGTTCCCCCGCGCTTACCGAACCTTGCCGGCGCACCGATCTGGTGAATTCCACCCGGCATCCCACGACAAATCACCCGGTCTTTTCATGTGCTACGGCTTCACAGGCTGAGCACGCGGGCATTGGCGCGCTCCTTGCTTTAGCCACGGCACGCTCGCTCTTGAGAATGCGGGCGACCCATCTCTTCGGAAATCCCAGGATGCAACACAAGCCCAATTCGCTCCAACGCCGCCGCTGGCTCGCCGCGCTGCTGGCCGTGCCCGCACTGACCTTCTTCACAGCTCAGGCCGCCAACGCCGACGCACTCGACGCCATCGCCAAGCGCGGCGTGCTGCGCGTGGCTGTTCCCGAGGACTATCCGCCGTTTGGCGCGGTCGGCCCGGACATGCAGCCGCAAGGCTACGACATCGACATGGCTGCACTGCTCGCGAAGTCGATGAAGGTCAAGTTGCAGCTCGTGCCGGTCAATAGCGCAAACCGGATTCCCTACCTGCAGACCGACAAGGTCGACCTTGTGATCTCCTCGCTCGGCAAAACGCCGGACCGCGAAAAGGTCATCGATTTTTCGCAGCCCTATGCCCCCTACTTCCAGGGCGTGTTCGGACCGGCCGATATCAAGGTGGCGGGACCTGCGGACCTCACCGGCAAGACCGTTGGCGCGACGCGCGGCGCACTAGAAGAAGTCGCGCTCACCAACATGGCGCCGAACGCCACCATCCGTCGCTTCGACGACAACAACGCGACCATCCAGGCGTTTCTCTCCGGCCAGGTGCAGCTGATCGCGGCGGGCAATATCGTCGCCGCGACGATCCTCGCGAAACACCCGCCGCGCGAACCGCAGATGAAGTTCGTCATCAAGGACTCGCCGTGCTTCGTGGGCCTCAACAAGAACGAGCCGCAACTGCTCACCAAGGTCAACGCGGCGATCGAGGAGGCGAAGAAGGACGGCTCGCTCCAGGCGATGTCGAAGAAGTGGTTTGGCCAGCCCTTGCCCGCCAATCTTTGACGCCTTGCGCCGCCGCCATGCGCGGCGGGCGCTTTCACCTCTGCACACCCGTCATATTTTCATGAGCTATCAGCTTCAGTTCGGCGACCTCGCGGGCTACGCCGGTATGTTCGCGAGCGGTGCGTCCGTCACGCTCGCGCTCACGGCGGCCTCGACGCTGCTCGGCATCAGCCTGGGCGTCGCGGGCGCGGCCGTCTACCAGAGCCACCGCACGGCGCCGCGCACGGTCGTGCACGCCTATGTGGAGGCCATTCGCAACACGCCGTTTCTCGTGCAGCTTTTCTTCGTGTTCTTCGGGCTGCCCGCGCTCGGCGTGCACATCGGGGAATACACGGCGGCCGTGCTCGCGATGACGCTGAACCTCGGTGCATATTCCGTCGAGATCCTGCGTGCCGGCATCGACGCGGTGCCGCGCGGACATCGCGAGGCCGCCGCGGCGCTCGCGATGTCGAGCCGCGAAACCTTCGTGCACGTGCTGCTTCCGCAAGCATTCGCGAAGGTGTTTCCCGCGCTGGCGAGCCAGATCGTCATCACGATGCTCGGCTCGGCCGTCGTCTCGCAGATCTCGGTCGCGGATCTCACGTATGCGGCGGGTTACGTGCAATCGCGCAATTTCCGCGCGTTCGAAACGTATTTCCTCATCGCCGGGATCTATCTCGTGATGGCGCTCCTCTTGCGCGCCGCCCTCACCGCCGCCGGCCGGCGACTGTTCACGCGCAACCTGCGAGGCGCGCGATGATCGAATTCACATTCGCGCAGATCGTCGAAGGTTTGCTGCTGGCCGCGCGCTGGACCGTTCTGCTCTCGCTGGTTTCATTCGTGACCGGCGGCGTGGTCGGTTTGCTGCTGCTCGTTATGCGCGTGTCGAACTCACGCGTGCTGCGCTCGCTCGTGCGCATTTACATCGAGGTGTTCCAGGGCACACCGTTGCTGCTGCAGCTCTTTATCGTCTACTTCGGGTTGCCGCTGCTCGGCATCGACGTCTCGGCGTGGATGGCGGCCACGCTCGGCCTCACGTTCTTCACGAGCGCGTATCTCGCCGAAATCTGGCGCGGCTGCGTGGAGGCGGTGCCGAAGGGCCAGTGGGAGGCGTCGGCCAGTCTCGCCATGAACTATTTCGAGCAATTGCGCCATGTGATCCTGCCGCAAGCCGCGCGCATCGCCATCGGCCCGACCGTGGGTTTCGGCGTGCAGGCGATCAAGGACACGGCGCTCGTGTCGATCATTGGCTTTGCCGAACTCACGAAGGCCGGCACACAAATTTCGAACGCGACGTTTCGGCCGTTTCTGGTCTACGGCCTCGTCGCGCTGATCTATTTCGCCCTGTGCTATCCGCTTACGCGGTATGCGCGGGTGCTGCAAAGGAAATGGCATGCCGCTCGTTAAGACCGAAGGCGTCGAAAAGCAGTTCGGCGCCCACCCTGTACTGAAGGGAATCGACCTCACTGTCGAACGCGGCCAGGTGGTCAGCATCATCGGGCGCAGCGGCTCCGGCAAGAGCACCTTGCTGCGGGCGCTGAACGGACTCGAAAGCATCGACGCGGGCTCGATCGAGATCGACGGCGAACACGTCGATGCACGCCACGCGGACCTGCGCGCGCTGCGGCTGAAAGTCGGCATGGTCTTTCAGCAATACAACCTGTTTCCGCATCTCACCGCTTGCGAAAACGTGATGCTTGCGCAAACGGTCGTCAAGAAAACACCTCGCAAGGAGGCCCGGGTCATCGCACAGGAGATGCTCGAGCGCGTGGGCCTGGGCGGTAAATTCGACGCTTATCCCGATCAACTCTCCGGCGGGCAGCAACAGCGCGTCGCCATTGCGCGCGCGCTCGCCATGAAGCCGAGCGTGCTGCTCTGCGACGAAATCACATCCGCGCTCGACCCCGAACTCGTAGGCGAGGTGTTGGGCGTGGTGGAAAGCCTCGCGCGCGAGGACATGACGCTCATCATGGTCACGCACGAAATGCGCTTCGCGCGCGCCGTGAGCGACACCGTGGTGTTCATGCACGAAGGCCGCGTATGGGAAAGCGGACCGCCCGAGGAAATTTTCGGCAGTCCGTCGACGGTGGAGTTGCGGCGCTTCATTCAGTGACGTTCGTCCAGATCGCCGTGTGGAATGCCTTCTATCGGACACTCGGCGGTGCCCGGCGTCGTACGCGTGAGCGCTTCCACCGCGCGCCGCGTGCCTTCGGGGTCCGCTACCCAGTTCCGGTAGAAGCCGAACGGACACGCGGCCACGCCGTTGGCGCCGTCGCCCGAATTGAGCGTGCCTGTGTAGCCGCGATGCAGCAGCTTGTACAGATGATTCTGCGACTGCATGTTGCGTCGCGCGTCGCGAATCATGCTTAGCGAAAGCTCGGCGTACTGCACGCCCATCTCTTCCTCGCCGCATTCGCCGAGCGTGCGCCCGTCGAAGCCGACGATCGCCGAATGGCCGAAGTACGAATACACGCCGTCCCAGCCCGTGGCATTCGCCACGGCCACATACGTGTTGTTCATCCACGCCATGGCTTTCGCGACCATGACCTGCTGCTCCTTGGCCGGGTACATGTAGCCCTGGCAGCGCACGATCAGCTCCGCGCCGCTCATGGCGCAGTCGCGCCAGATCTCCGGATAGTTGCCGTCGTCGCAGATAATGAGGCTGATCTTGAGGCCCTTCGGCCCTTCCGTCACGTAGGTGCGATCACCGGGATACCAGCCTTCGATCGGCGTCCACGGCATGATCTTGCGATACTTCTGCACGATCTCGCCGCGATTGTCGATCAGCACGAGTGTGTTGTACGGCACCTTATGCGGATGTTCCTCGTGGCGCTCGCCGGTCAGCGAAAACACGCCCCACACGTTGGCCTTGCGGCACGCGGCGGCAAAGATGTCGGTTTCCTCGCCAGGCACCGTGGACGCCGTATCGAACATCTCCTGCCGGTCGTACATGATTCCGTGCGTCGAATACTCGGGGAAGACCACGAGGTCCATGCCCGGCAAGCCCTGCTTCATGCCGACCACCATCTCGGCAATGTTCCGCGCGTTTTCGAGCACCTCGGCCTTCGTGTGCAGTCGCGGCATCTTGTAGTTGACGACCGCGACGCCCACGCAGTCGCGGCTGCTCGAAATATCACCATGTCGCATAGTTTGCTCTCCTGATAAGTCGGTTCAATGGCTGATCATCCACGGCCGCCCCGCCGGGCGCTTGAGGCCTTCGGACGGCGCGCCCGCGAGCTTCGCGCCGCCGCCCGAGCAGCAGCTGCAACCGGGGCGATGGCGCAGCGGCGGCCCGTCGCCGGACTGACGCGGCGCATGCACGGCGCGTTCGTTCGTCGCGTGCGCATGGCGGCGCGTGCCTGCCATCAACGCGAGCGCAGGCGCGCTGATCACGCGCGATCCTTCGCCGCCGCAATCAGGACAACGGCACGGCTTTTCGCGGTCGGCAATGCGGCGCATGACGGCGAACGGACCGCAGCTCGCGCATTCGAAGTCGTAGATCGGCATGACGGGTTCCTCGTGTGACGATGTGACGATCGATTACGCTTTCGCGAGATCGGGCGAGCACGGCAGATCGACGCCGCCCTTGATGTGCTGGATCGGGCCATCGGCATTGGGTCGAATGTCGAAGTCGAAGATCTGCGTGGGCAGCCACAACGTCGCGCACGCGTTCGGAATATCGACGACACCGCTGATATGCCCTTGCACCGGCGCGCAACCAAGCAGTGAATACGCCTGCGCGCCCGAGTAGCCGAACTTCTTCAAATACTCGATGGCGTTCAGGCACGCCTGGCGGTACGCAACGGTCACATCGAGATAGTGCTGGCTACCCTGCTCGTCGACGGAAATGCCTTCGAAGATCAGATAATCGTTGTACGTCGGCGTGATCGGACTCGGCTGGAACACAGGATTGCGAATGCCGTATTTCGCCATGCCGCCCTTGATGATATTCACGCGCATGTGCACCCAGCCAGCCATTTCGATCGCGCCGCAGAACGTGATCTCGCCGTCGCCCTGGCTAAAGTGCAGGTCGCCGACAGAGAGGCCCGCGCCATCCACGTAGACCGGGAAAAACACCTTCGAGCCGCGCGACAGGTCCTTGATGTCGCAATTGCCGCCATGCTCGCGCGGCGGCACGGTGCGCGCGCCTTCGGCGGCGGCCTTGTCGCGCGCCTCGCCTGCCAGCTTGCCCATGTGCGCCGTGGCCGCGAACGGCGGATTCGCCAGCGGCGGCACGCGCTCGGGCGCCGTCGCGATCAAACCGGTTTCGCGCGCGTTCCACGTTTCGAGCAGCTTCGGGTCGGGCAGGCAGCCGATGAGCCCCGGATGAATCAGGCCCGCGAAATTCACGCCCGGAATATGGCGCGAACTCGTATACACGCCATGGAAATCCCAGATCGACTTTTGCGCGTCGGGGAAATGATCGGTGAGAAAACCGCCGCCGTTCGACTTCGAGAAGAAGCCGTTGAAGCCCCACTGGCTGTCCGCTTTCGCGCCGATGTCGAGCAGATCGACCACGAGCAGGTCGCCCGGCTCCGCGCCGCGCACGCCCACCGGGCCCGAGAGAAAATGCACGATCGAAAGGTCGATGTCGCGCACGTCGTCGGCGCTGTCGTCGTTCTTGATGAAGCCGCCGGTCCAGTCGTACGTTTCGAGCACGAAGTCGTCGCCGGGATTGACCCAGCAGGCCATGGGGATATCCGGATGCCAGCGGTTGTGGACCTGTTCGTTTTCGTAGGCGGACTGGTTCAGGTCGACCTTGATGAGAGTTTCAGGCATTGCGTTCGCTCCTTGGTTCGAAGGTGGTCAGGTTGTGAAGCTCGGCGTTCACACGGAGAGGTATTCGCGTATGCGATCGGTGTCACCGGCGTCGCGCGTGCTTTGATGCACGAAGCGCCCGCCTTCGATCACGAAGAGCCGGTCCGCGACGTCGAGCGCGAAACTCAGCACCTGCTCCGACACGACGATGGCGATGTTCCGTGTCTGGCGAATCTGATTCAGCGCCTTCGCGATGTCTTTGATGACGGACGGCTGAATGCCCTCGGTCGGCTCGTCGAGCAGCAGCACTTTCGGGTCGGTCGCGAGCGCGCGCGCGATGGCGAGTTGCTGCTGCTGGCCGCCCGAGAGATTGCCGCCCTTGCGGCGCCGCATGTCGAATAGCACGGGAAAGAGCGCGTAAATGTCGTCGGGTATGCGCTGGCTCTGCGCGTTTTCGAGTCCCGTCTGAATGTTTTCCTCGACGCTCAGCGAAGCGAAAATCTGCCGCCCTTGCGGCACGTAGCCGATACCCTTCGCAACGCGCCGGTAACTCTCGTCCTTCGAAACGTCGGCGCCGCCCACGCGCACCGTGCCGCGATTGGCGGGCAGCATGCCGATAAGCGCCTTGAAAAGCGTGGTCTTGCCCATGCCGTTGCGGCCCATCACCGCAACGCTTTCGCCATTGGCCACCGAAAAGCCGATGCCGTGCAGCACTTCGCTCTGGCCGTAGCTCACGACGAGATCGTCGACTTCCAGCATGATGTGTCCTCCGTTCAGTCGTTCTGTCGTTCAATGGCCGAGATAGACATCGATCACGCGCGGATCGGCCTGCACCTGCGCCATCGGCCCTTCCGCGAGAATCTTGCCTTGATGCATTACCGTGACCTTGTGCGCAATGCGCTCGACGAACGCCATGTCGTGCTCGATCACGATCATCGAGCGGTTGCGGCAGATGCGGTCGAGCAGCTCGGCAGTCAATTCGCGCTCGCGCACGCTCATGCCCGCAATCGGTTCGTCGAGCATCAATAGTTCGGGGTCCTGCATGAGCAGCATGCCGATTTCGAGCCATTGCTTCTGGCCGTGCGAAAGCAACCCGGCCTCCAGATCGAGCAATGCGGCAAGACCGATTTCGTCGGCAACGGCGCGCACGCGGTCGGCCACTTCGTCGTCCTCGCGATACGCGAGTGCGCCGAACACACTGCGCCCGCGCGGAAACGACACCTCCAGGTTTTGCGCGACGCTCAGGTTTTCGTAGATCGACGGCGTCTGGAACTTGCGGCCAATGCCCTTGCGTACGCGCCGGAATTCCGCGAGCTTCGTGATTTCCTCGTTGCGGAACTTGATGCTGCCCGCTGTTTCCTTCGTCTTGCCGCAAATGAGGTCGAGCAGCGTGGTTTTGCCCGCGCCGTTCGGTCCGATCACGACGCGCAGTTCGCCGCGCTCGAGATAGAGATTCAGCGAATCGATCGCCTTGAAGCCGTCGAACGACACGGTCAAGTCTTCGATCGCGAGCAGAAAGTCAGTGTTGCTCATGCTTCATGCCTCCTTGTTCGCCACGCCGAGCCAGCGCCGCACGCGCGGCCGCACATGCTCTTCGTAGAGGCCTGCGAGTCCGTTCGGAAACGCCATCACCACGCCGATGAACATCGCCGCCATCAGATAGAGCCAGAGATTCGGAAAGCTCTCCGAGAACCAGCTCTTGCCAAGATTGACGAGAATCGCGCCGTACACCGCGCCCACGAGCGACATGCGACCGCCGATCGCCGCGTAGATCACCATCTCGATGGACGGCACGATGCCGACGAACGACGGCGACATGAAGCCCACCTGCAACGTGAACATCGCACCGCCGATGGCCGAGAGCAGCGCCGCGAGACAGAACGCGAACACCTTGAACATGGCCACGTCGTAGCCGGAAAAGCGCACGCGGTCTTCCTTGTCGCGCATGGCGAGCAGCAGCGTGCCTGCCTTGCTGCGCTGGACCCAGCGGCAAGCGAGCAACGCGCCGATCAGCAGCACCGCGTTGACAAAATAGAGCACGAGCTTCGCGTGGTCGGTGCGAATGTCCCAGCCGAGCAGCGTGCGCAGGTCGGTGATGCCGTTCACCCCGCCCGTATAGCCTTGCTGGCCGATGATCAGCACCGAGAGAATCAGCGCGACGGCCTGGGTGATGATCGCGAAGTACACGCCGCCCACGCGCCGCTTGAACATGGCGTAGCCGATCACGAATGCGAGCGCCGTCGGCACGACGAGCACCGCGAGAATCGAGAACGGCAGCGAGTGAAACGGTTTCCACCACGTGGGCAGCGCCGTGAGCTGGTTCCAGTCCATGAAGTCGGGAATGCCGGGCGTGGTCTGCGTGCGCGTCGCGGCCGGGTCGGACGCTTCGAGCTTGAGGAACATCGCCATCGCATAGCCGCCGAGGCCGAAGAACACACCCTGCCCGAGGCTCAGCACGCCGCCGTAGCCCCACGCGATCACGAGGCCCATGGCCACGAACGCATAGGTCAGATACTTGCCCATGAGGTTCAGCCGGAATGTGTCGAGCGCGAGCGGAAACACGATCACGATCAGCACCGCGAGGATCGCGATGCCTGCGTAGCCCGACGCGTCGAGCCGCGCCGCGACCGCGCGCCAGCCGCCCGGCGCCGCGCCGGAGCCGGATCGCGGGGAGACGCCGCCCGCTACGGGTTGGATGGGTTCCATGTCCATCTCTCCATACAAGTGAAACAGTGAATGAGCCGCGCGCGCGAGCGCGCACCCGGCAACGCCCTTAACGCCCTTAATGTCCTTACACGCGCCGCACCTTCGAGGCGAACAAGCCCTGCGGACGCAGCATCAGGATCACGACAACCGTGAGCAGCGTGAGCACGCGGGCGATCGAGCCCGAGAGGAAGAACTCGCTGATCGACTGCATCTGTGCGATGCCGAACGCCGAGGCCACCGTACCGAGCAGGCTCGCCGCGCCGCCAAACGTCACGACGAGAAACGAATCGACGATATAGAGCGAGCCGCTCGTCGGCCCGGTCGAGCCGATCGCCGTGAACGCCGCGCCCGCCACGCCCGCGATGCCGCAGCCGATGGCGAAGGTCATGCGGTCGGTGCGGCGCGTGTTGATGCCCGCCGCGTTCGCCATCGGCCGGTTGGCGACCGTGGCGCGCACCCGCAGCCCCCAGCGCGAGCGATAGAGCGCGAGCAGCAAGCCACCCGTCATGAGCAGCGCGAGCCCCATGACGAACATGCCGCTCACGGGAATGTCGAGCCCCGGCGCCGGCTCCCACGAACCCATCAGCCAGTCGGGCAGCGCGGGGCTCACTTCCTTCGGCCCGAAGGTCGAGCGAAACACCTGCTGCATGCCGAGGCTCAGGCCCCAGGTGGCGAGCAGCGTGTCGAGCGGGCGCCGGTAGAGATGCCGGATGAGCGCCCATTCGGCAAGCCAGCCCGCCGCAAACGCCAGGCCGAACGCCGCGAAGATCGCGAAGAAGAAGTACACCGGCGTGAACGCATGCCAGACGTTCTGCGCGAACCACGAAAACATGTAGACGGTGTAGGCGCCGATCGTCATGAATTCGCCGTGCGCCATGTTGATCACGCCCATCTGGCCGAAGATCACAGCCAGCCCGAGCCCCATCAGAAGCAGGACGCTGAACAGGCTCAAACCGGCGAAGCCCTGCATCAGCGTGATGTTGAAAATGTCGGTAGCGGACATCGAGCGCTCCTCGCGCGGCGGCGCATGATGCGCGCCGCGCAGCTTCGGTTGACGGATTACATGTAGCCCTTCGGGAACGGATTCGGCTGGATCGGTTGCGCCGACTGCGCGACGACCTTGAACTGGCCGTCCGCCTGGCCCTCGCCGATCAGCGAGCGGCTCCACAGGTGATGGTTCGCGTCGACCTTGGCGTAGCCCTGCGGCGCGTTGCCGACCTCGATGCCCGCCGACGACGCCACGACCTTGTCCACGTCGAAGCTGCCCGCGCGCTCGCACGCGGCCTTCCAGATCCACGGGCCGAGATACGCGGCCTGGGTGACGTCGCCGATCACGGCCTTTTGCCCGTAGCGCGCCTTGAATGCCGCGACGAACTTCTTGTTGTTGTCGTTATCGAGCGACTGGAAGTACTTCATCGACGAATAGAAGCCCGCGAAGTTGTCGCCGCCAATGCCGAGCACTTCGTCTTCGGTCACTGAAAGCGTGAGCAGGAACTGCTTCTGCGGGGTGATGCCGGCCGCTTTCAGTTGCTTGTAGAACGCCACGTTCGAGCCGCCCACCACGGTCGCGAAGATGCAGTCGGGGCGCGCGAGCTTGATCTTGTTCATTAGCGAATTGAATTCGGTCGTGCCGAGCGGGTAATACTCTTCGCCCACGACCTTCGCGTGCAGATGCTGCTCGATATGGCGGCGCGCGATCTTGTTCGAGGTGCGCGGCCAGATATAGTCCGAGCCGATCAGGAAGAACGTCTTGGCTTTCTTCGTGTTCGACGCCCAGTCGAGCGCCCACAGAATCTGCTGGGTGGCTTCCTGGCCCGTGTAGAACACGTTCTTCGACTGCTCGAGGCCTTCGTAGAAGGTCGGGTAGTACAGCAGGCCGTTGTCCTTCTCGAACACCGGCAGCACCGCCTTGCGCGAGGCCGAGGTCCAGCAGCCGAACACGGCGGCGACGTGGTCGTTTTCGAGCAGCTTCTTCGACTTCTCCGCGAAGGTGGGCCAGTCGGACGCGCCGTCTTCCTGAATGATCTGGATCTTGCGGCCGAGCACGCCGCCCATGGCGTTGATCTGCTCGATGGCGAGGCGTTCGGCCTGAATCGAGCCGGTCTCGGAGATCGCCATCGTGCCGGTAGCCGAATGCAGCTGGCCCACCGTCACCGTCGTGTCGGTCACGGCAAGGCCCGTCGTGTTGACCTTCGCCGTGGGCGGCGTTTGCGCAAACGAGGTGCGCGGCATGCCGAGCGCCATCAGCGGCGCGGCGGCGAGGCCGCCGAGCAGTTTGCGGCGCAGCGGCGACGGCATGCGGGCATCGTCATCGATTCGATCGTCTGCGGACATCACGTTCTCCTTATCGGGCGCCCTGCGCTTCGTGTCAGGGCTGGGTCGAGGTTGGACGCAATGTAGAAAGCCAAATTGGCAATCGAAATACGTCGATTGACGTATTCCCCGCCGGCGCACTGGAATGTAACTTGCATGAACTTCGATCCTGCCGCTTTCGCACCAATCCGGATCATCTTCATGTCCCAAAGTCCCCCGCCAGTGGGCGCGCCCAGCACGCAGCGCATCGTCAAGGTGCGACGCGACTACAACGCCTGGGTCGGCGACGAAACGCTCGAAGACTACGCGCTGCGCTTCACGCCGCGCTCGTTTCGCCGCTGGTCGGAACTGCGCGTGGCCAATACGGCAATTGGCGCCGTATCGTTTCTCGTGCTCGAGGCAATCGGGGGCAGTCTCGTCATCAACTACGGCTTTACGAACGCGATCTGGGCCATCGCCGCCGTTTCGGTGCTGATCTGGCTCACGAGCCTGCCGATCAGCTATTACGCGGCGCGCTATGGCGTCGACATGGACCTGCTCACGCGCGGTGCGGGCTTCGGCTATATCGGCTCGACGCTCACCTCGCTGCTCTACGCCGTCTTCACGTTTATTTTTTTCGCGCTCGAAGCGGCCATCATGTCGCTCGCGCTGCAGCTCTATTTCCACATCTCGCTCGGGATCGCGTATGTGCTGAGTTCGCTCGTCGTGATCCCGATCGTGATGTTCGGCATCACGCTGATCAACCGCCTGCAAAGCTGGACGCAGCCGCTCTGGCTCGTGCTGTTCGCGCTGCCCTATGCGGCGGTGCTGTGGCGTCATCCGGGCCTCGTGCACGAATGGACGACGTTCGCGGGCTTCGCGCCGCAAGGCCGCGCGTTCAGCTTGATCGCGTTCGGTCAGGCCTCGACCGTGGTCTTCGCGCTGATCGTGCAGGTGGGCGAACAGGTGGACTATTTGCGTTTTTTACCGCCGCTCACGGCGCGCAACCGCACGCGCTGGTGGCTGGCCCTCCTTTCGGCGGGCCCGGGCTGGATCGTGCCCGGCGCGCTCAAGATGCTCGGCGGCGCGTTTCTCGCCTTCGTCGCGATCCAGCATGAGGTCGATGCCTCGCACGCCGCGCAGCCCACGCAGATGTACCTCGTCGCCTATCATCTGCTGCTCGATCCGCTCGGACTCGCGAGCTGGGCGCTGCCCGTGATGACGCTCTTCGTGATCGTTTCGCAGTTGAAGATCAACGTGACGAACGCCTATGCGGGCTCGCTCGCGTGGTCGAACTTCTTCGCCCGGCTCACGCACAGTCACCCGGGCCGCGTGGTCTGGCTCGTGTTCAACGTGATGATTGCCTTGCTGCTCGTGGAAATGGGCGTATTCGACGCCATCGGCAAGGTGCTGTCGCTCTATGCGAACATTGCGATTGCGTGGGTGGGCGCCCTGTTTGCCGATCTCGTCATCAACAAGCCGCTCGGCTACAGCCCGCGTTATATCGAGTTCAAGCGCGCGCATCTGTACGACGTGAATCCCGTGGGCGTGGGGGCCATGCTGATCGCGGCAGCGGTCGCGATGCTCGCGCAAAGCGGCATGCTCGGCGTGCTTGCGCAAGCGATGTCATCGTTCATCGCGTTCGGCGTGGCGTTCGTCTGTGCGCCGGCGATCGCGATCGCCACGCGCGGGCGCTACTACATCGCGCGGGCCGCGCAGCCCACGGGCGACGCCGTTTCGCTGCGCTGCGCGATTTGCGAGAACGCCTTCGAACCCGACGACACCGCGTACTGCCCCGCTTACGGCGGCACCATCTGTTCGCTGTGCTGCTCGCTCGACTCGCGCTGCCACGACCGCTGCAAACCGCATGCGCGCTTCGCCGCGCAGGCCGACCGCGCGCTGCACCGCGTGTTTCCGCGCATTCGGCTCGGCCCCGCCGCGCTGCGTCTCACGCATTACGCTAGCCTCGTGGTCGCGATGCTGGCGGTGCTCGCGAGCGTGCTGTATCTGATCTGGTCGCAGAGCGTGACGACGCTTGCCGCCAACGATGCGTCGTTCGACGGCGCCATTGCGGGCAGTTTCCTGAAGATATTTTTCTCGCTCTCTCTGGTGGGCTGCATCGCGGCATGGTGGTTCGTGCTCGAGCGCGAAAGCCGGCGCGTCACGCAGGAAGAATCGCAGCGGCAAAACGAATTGCTGATGCTCGAAATCGACGCACACCAAAAGACCGACGCCGCGCTCAAACGCGCAACGGCCGCCGCCGAATCGGCGAATCAGGCCAAGAGCCGCTACGTTACCGGCTTGAGCCACGAGTTGCGCACGCCGCTCAATAGCATTCTCGGCTATGCGCAATTGTTGCTGCAGGCGAAAGACGAGCTTTCGGCGACCCGTTATAACGCGGTGCGCACGATCCACCGCAGCGGCGAACATCTGCTCGCGCTGGTCGACGGCCTGCTCGACGTCGCGCGTATCGAAGCGGGCAAGCTGCAACTGAACATCGCGCGCGTGCCGCTCGCCGATTTCGTCGCGCACGTCACGTCGATGCTGCGCCCGCAGGCGCTCGAAAAGGCGCTGGCCTTCGACGTGCAGACCGTCGGCCGTCTGCCCGCCACGGTGCGCTCCGACCAGAAGTGCATGGGCCAGATCCTCACTAACCTGATCGGCAACGCCATCCGCTTCACCTCCGCCGGCACCGTGACGCTGCGCGTGAGTCACGCGCTCGACACCCTCAAGTTCGAAGTGATCGACACCGGACCCGGCATTCCCGCGGCCGAGATGGAGCGCCTGTTCCTGCCCTTCGAGCGAGGCGACGCCGCGCACGCGCATGACCACGGCGCGGGCCTTGGCCTCACGATCTGCCGGCTGCTCACGCAGGCGCTCGGCGGCAGTCTCGAAGTCGACAGCGAGGTGGGACGCGGCACGCGCTTCGTGGTGCGGCTCTTTGCGCCCGCCGTCGACAGCGCCGCCGACGCGCGCACCGAACTCGCGGCGATACGCGGCTATACGGGCGAGCGCCGTGCGATTCTCGTCGTCGACGACTTCGCGGACCAGCGCGGCATTGTCGTGCAACTGCTGACGCCGCTTGGCTTCGACGTCGCCGAGGCGGCGAGCGGCCCCGAGGCGCTGCGCTGGCTCGCCACGCACAGCGCCGACGCGATCATCATGGACATTTCCATGCCGCTCATGGACGGCTACGAAACCAGCCGCCTGATCCGCGAAAACCAGTTGTCGAATGCGCCTGTCGTGCTGCTTTCGGCCAACGCGTTCGCCGACGACCGCGAACGCGCGAGCGCGACCGGCTGCGCAGGCTATCTTGTGAAGCCGCTGCAGGTGAACGTGCTGCTCGACAAACTCGCGCAACTGCTAGCGCTCGACTGGATTGCATCCGATACGTCATTGCCCGCGCCCGCGCAGGCCGGTGCGGCCTCGCTCAACGCCGCCTGGCCGCCAGCGGTGCTCGAACGCCTGCGCGCGCACCTCGAAGTCGGCTACGTGCAAGGCGTGATCGAGCAGCTCGACACGGCCCGCGCCACGTGGCCTGCGCTGCAGGAGCATATCGATGTGCTGCGCGCATTGGCGGAACGCTTTCAGCTAAGGGAACTCGAGCATGAACTCGACCGACTGCCTCGCTCCGCCGATGCGTGACGCACAGGCCATGGGCGGCGCCAACGCGGCGCCTGGCTGGCTTGACGACCGGCCTGTCGTATTGATCGTCGACGATACGCCGGACAACCTCGCATTTCTTTCCGACACGCTCCAGGCGCACGGTTACGCGGTGCTGGTCGCGCTCTCCGGCGAAGACGCGTTCAAATGCCTCGCGCGCGTGACACCCGACGTCGTGCTGCTCGACGCGATGATGCCGGGTATGGACGGCTTCGAGACCTGCAGCCGCATGAAACAGGACGTGCGCCACGAGCACCTTCCCGTGATCTTCATGACGGCGTTGACCGAAAGCGAGCACGTGGTGCGCGGCTTTCGCGTGGGCGGCATCGACTATGTGACGAAACCCGTGCGGCCAGAGGAAGTGAGCGCGCGTATTGACGCGCACGTGCGGCGCTCGCGCGCGCAACTCTATGCGCACGCCGCGCTGTCGCTCGATACGCGCGCGGCCTTGATCGTGGGCGCCGATGGCGCGATCCGCTGGCAAAGTCCGCAGGCCGCGCGCCAGATCGCGGCCTACTCCGCCGCCGGCGCGGACCAGGCGGATGAGGCAACGCAAGCCAGTGCGCGCCTCAGCTTGCCACCGCAGTTGCACGCCTGGTTCGAGGAGTGGCTTGCGCGCGGATGCCCACCCGACGCCGTTCACGAGTTCGCAGCGGGGCACGTTCGCCGCTCGGCCAGCGCGACGCCTGCGCCCGAGCCGGGCGAATGGATCGTTATCCTCAAGGAAATAGACGATACCGTCCATCGCAATGCGCTCGGTGCGCGCTTCGGCCTGACGGCGCGCGAAGCCGAAGTGCTGCTCTGGGTGTCGCGCGGCAAAACCAATCGCGACATCGGCGACATTCTCGGTATGGCGCCCCGCACGGTCAACAAGCACCTCGAACATCTGTTCCGCAAGCTGCATGTCGAAACGCGCGCCGCCGCCGCCGCGCTGGCGATAAAGACGCTGGACCGGACCTGAATGCCGTCAGGCAATCCCGGGCGCGCGATCTGCCGCCCGTTACGCGTCAGCGCGACCCGGGCATCCGCTGCCCCGGCAGGAAGCCGCCATCGAAGCCGGACAGCGCAGGAAAACTGGTGGATTTCCCGGGCGCGGTCAGGCCTCCGGGGTTGCTTTGCGTGGTTCGCAAGCCCGGGGCAAGAAAAAGGAACTTCCAGCCGTCGTAAGTTTCCGCGCCCTCGAAATCCTCGTATTGCCGGGGAAATCCCGTGCGTTTGAGCGTGGCTTCCGCCGACCGGCTGAAGACACCGTAGAAGCGATCGCCCTGCAGCATCGGCACCCAGTCGTTCTTGCCGGTGAGCGGATCGGGATAGGCAAAACGCAGATGATGAAAAGGCTTGGGAAAGCGCGTGTCGTCGAGCAGTTCATCGACCGTCGCGGGGTAAGCCCGGCCCACGCGGTAGTAGCGCAGAATCGCCAACCGGTACTGGTTGCCGGCGAACAGCAGTTGCTTTTCCTGCTCGCGGCGGCGTTGCAGCGACCACACGTCGAGCGCGCCCGCCAATGCGATCGACATCAGCATCAGCGCGATCAAAAGCGCCAGCAGCACGAGCCCGCGCTCGCGCGCCGTACGGGGCTTCAAGCGCCGCCTGGCGCGCGGCGTGCGGCCCGCGCTGCTCATTTCGCGTCTCCTTGCGCGTGCGGCGGCGTCCCCTGCGCACTGCTGGCCGGCGCGACGTCGTAGACGCCTGGCTTGGTTTCATCGGGCGAAGCGATCACAGCCCATTTGTCATCGCCGTTGACCGGATCGACGGGGACGGCGCGCAGGTAATGCTTGGCCACCAGTTCGTCGAGCGTCTCGGGGTACTGGCCGTTGTCCCCGTAGTACTGGTCGATCGCATTGCGCATTACCGCGACGTTCTGGCGCCGGACCTGCTCCTTGCCGACTTCGATGCTGTGCATATAGCGCGGCACCGCTATCGTCAGCAGCAGGCCGATGATGGCCATCACGACAACGAGTTCGATCAGCGTGAAGCCGCGGATCGTGTGCCTGCGAGCGGGTTTCATGATGCGCCGTCACCATTGTTTGTACGGAATGCCGTTAATGCCGACGCGATCGGATTTCGACGACACGTCGAACACATCCTTGCCGGCCTGTTCGCTCATCGCGCCGGTGTCGCCGCCCGCGGCCTGATCCGGCGGCTCTCCATAGGCGCGCACCCTCCACGTTTCTTCGGCAAGCGTGTCCGGGTCGCCGGTAAAGAAGGGATCGCGCGGCACGTGACGCAGGAACATCAGCAGGCCGCCTTTCGGATCGCGTGCGTTCTTCACGCCGGTCACGAGCACGGTCAGCGTAGGCGGATAGCCGGACGCTTCGGCGTCCTTGTCGATGAGGCCGGTATCGCTTGCTTCCTTGTAGGCGTCGAGCGCGGTACGGATCTCGCGCAACGCGTCGCTCAGTTGCTCCTCCTTCTGACGCTGTGCGATCAGTTCCGAAAACGGCAGGATCGCGAGCGCGAGAATGCCCACGAGCGCGAGCGTGATCACCAGTTCGATCAGCGTGAATCCGCGCTGATCGAACTGGCGTGAGCCGCGCAAGCGCATCGCGCACGTTCCGGTAGCCACGGTTCAGTACCCGCCCTCGACCGGGCGCAGGGGGTTATCGCTCGGCATGGTGCCCGGCGGCATTTGCAGCATCGGCGGCGGCGTTGGGGCCGCTGCCGGCGGTGGCGGTGGCTGCGGCGCGGGCGGCGGTGCCGCGGCGGACTCCGCTTCGCCGCCCGCCTGGTCCGCAGCCGCAGGCGCGGCCGGGGCCGGCGCAGCGCTCTGCCCAGACTGCCCGTACTGCCCCGCTGGAGCCGTTTGCTGCGCAGGGTTTCGCGAGAAGCGTCCACCGTACGGTTCGGGCGGCGGCGTCGTGCGCGGCGCGGGCGCCATTTGTCCGAACGCGCCGTTCGAAGGCGACGGCAGCGCGGGATACGCTTCGGCGCCGCTTCGCGAAGACGCGCCCCCCACCGTGCCGCCGCCGACCATGCCAGGCATCGGCTTCGCCGCCGGCGCCACGGACGTGGCCGCGCTCGCCACGACGGGATCCAGCCGAAGCTGATCGGCATGCACATTGACATCGGTGCCCGACCACAATTCCTGCGTGTCCGCGTCGGGGGCAACCATCGGCCGGACGATGTGCGGGGTGATCTGCAACACGATCTCGGTCTTGACGTGGTCGCCGTTGTGGTTGGAGAACAGCCTCCCCAGTACCGGCAACTGCCCAAGACCGGGCACCTTGTTGGCACTTCTGCGGTCTTCATCGGAGATGAGGCCGCCGAGAATCTGGGTTTCGCCGTCGCGCAGGCGCAGGCTCGTCGACGCGCTGCGTGTGCCGATCTGATAAGCGAGCGAATTCAGGCCATTGGAATTGCTGCTCGAGATCGTGTTCGTGATGTTGCTGACTTCGAGATTGAGCTGGATGCCGACGTCGCCGTCGCGATAGACCCGTGGCTGCACTTCGAGCTTGATGCCGACATCGAGGTACTGAATCATCTGCGTATAAGAGGGGCCGCTCGTGCTAGGCGTGCTCGAACTCGAGATCACCGGCACCTTGTCGCCAATCATGATGCGCGCTTTCTCGTTGTTGCGCGTCCTGATGCGCGGGCTCGCAAGCAGATCCGCGTCGGTGTCGGTGAGCTTGAAGTTCGCCGTGGCCGAAAGGCTGCTCACGTTCAGTTCATTGATCGTCAGATGATGCAGAATGCCCCATGTCGTCGCGGTGCTCGGCGTCGACATCGTGAACGAGTTCGGCCAGTCGATGCCAAGATCGGTCAGTCGCTCGTGTGACACTTCCAGCACCTCGACTTCCATCATCACCTCGGGGTCCGGCAGATCCTGGGCGGCGACCATCTCCTCGGCAACCTTGATCGTGTCGGGCGTGCCGCGAACCGTCACGGTATTGGCCTTTTCGTCGATCACGACCTCCTTGATCTTCAGAATGCTCTTGAGCAACTGCTGGATCTGCTTGGCCTCGACGTTCGACAACTGGAACGTGCGCACCTTGAGCTCCTGATACTCGAGCTGCTTGGCGGGCGTGGCGGGATAAATGAAAAGCGTATTGGCGTTGAGCTGCTTCTTGTCGAGCTGATTCTGCATCAGGATCATGTCGACCGTGTCCTGCACCGAAGCGTTCGTCACGAAGATCGTCGTCTTCAGATCGGAGCGTACGTCGCGATCGAAGATGACGTTCAACCCCGTGGTGCGCGACAAGGCTTCGAATACCATGCGCACGTTCGCTTCGCGAAACTGCAGCGTCACCGGCTTCTGCATGATCGACGACGCCGCCAGCTTGTCGTCGCGCTCCGCACGTTGCTGGCTCAGCTTCGCGTTGAGCTCCGTCTGCATCTGCTGCGCGAGGGTATTGGTCGGGTTCTCTACCAGCACGCGGTGCACCCGTTCAGCGGCCTGCGAATAGGCGCCTCGCTTCATCATCCGTTCGGCTTCCTGAAGAATGGCCAGATCTTTGCGGTCCTGATCGATCTGCAGGCCGATCTTGCGGATGCGCTCATTGGTCGGATCGATGGCGTATGCCTGGAAGAGGTTACGGATCGCGTCGTCGAACTGGTAGCTCTTGCGGAATTGATCGGCCTGGTCGAGCAGCGTCTTGACCTGGGCGTTGCGCTGGTTCAGATAGTCGACTTTCGCCTGGGCGTCGGTGGGATCGTCATGAATGTTCGGTACGTGCATGCAGCCGCCGAAGGCGAGCGCGGACACGGCAACGGCAAGCGCAAGCACGCGCCCTCTCGCGATCTGCATCGCGCCTGGCAACGGAACAGGAAACCGAGCGACCTTCGAGAGGCGTGTTGACGGGCCGCTGTCCCCATCGCGGCTCGCACCCCGTGTGCATGAGGCATTCATTTATTTGTCCTCGCGTGGAATGGCTACCACCTGCCTTTCGTGCAGCGGCAAATAGGTCAGCACGACGTCCGACTCCGACACCGACTCGATACGGTACTGGTTGTCGATCACGTCGCCTGGCGACACGATCAACAACTGATCCCCGTTGCTGAGAAACACTTGCGGTCTGGCTGCCTTTGCATCGATTTGGCCCACGTACGTGAACGGCACGGGGGGCGCGGTGGGCGCAGCGGGCTGCACCGGCACGACAGGCACTTCGACTGGCGGTGGCGGCGGAAGCCACGAAGAGACCGTGAATGGATCGTGGTTCGACTCGAGCGAAAGCGGCGCGCGCAAAGAAAGAAGCTTCGCATGGGCGCTCTCCACCGCCGTACCGACGTCCGCGCCCTGCGCACCCGACGCCGGCGCCGCGGCCTTGTCGGCTGCTGCGGACGGGTGCTTGCGATGCCTGGCGTCGGGTCGCAGGTGGCTGTCATTGCGATGCTGAGTGTCGAGCACGGCGACTTGCGCCGGCATCTGGCGCGCCGCGACCAGCACGCGATACCCTGCCCCGGCAGCCGCGATTGCGCAAAACACCAGCAGCACACGCATGGGCAGAGCGGGTTTCATGGCTGGACGCTCCTGTAAATCAGTTCGAAGCGCACCCGCGCGTCGAGAATGTTGCCGTCCACCGCGGGACGCTCGACATGGATTTCCCGTAGCGCGGCATTCGGCACCTTGTTGAGCACCAACGCCAGAAAATGCCGGATCGCACTGTACTGATCCTTGACGGGCAACATCACCTGATAGCGCGTGAAGCGCGCACCGGCATCCGTGCTCACCTGGTATTCGGCCGAGCCGAGCGTCAGATTGCTGCCACGCGCCTGCTCGAATATCGCCGCGATATCGTCCGCGCTTTGCGAAAAATGCGGGAACAGTTCCGGCAACGCGTCGAGCGCAACCGCATCCGCCGCCGCGCTATGCGCGCCGCCAGGCGGGTGCGCCGCGGCTGTCCGTGTGAGCCGGCCCGAATCCTGCATGGCTTTCGTATCGGCATCCACATTGGCGATTTCAACGCACATGAGTGCCGCCGCACCGAACATCAGCACACCCGCGAGTCCAGGCAGGCCGTACGAGCGCCGCAACTCGAACCGCAGTGTCAGCAGCCTGTCCCGCAGTTGCTCCGCGTTCATGATTTCCTCCAGACGGCGGTGATCTGGAAGCGAACCGGTTTGCCCGGCACATTGGTCTCGACCAGATGATCGTTGAGCACGGCTTCGCGCAACAGCACGCTCGTCTGCAGATACTTCAGGTACGCGATCATCGCGTCGAAATTCTTCGCTTCCGCCGTAATGCGAATCTGGCTCTGCGCCGGGTTCTGGTCGATGCCGATCAGCGCGACATCGTGCTCCGGATAGTCTTCCACGATTGAAAAGAGGTCCTGCCATGGCACGGTCAGCTCGCGCAGTATCGACAGGCTCTGCTTTTCCGCGAGCTTCGCGGCCAGTGTCAGCGGCGGTTTCACCGCGTGCTGTTGCGCGAACGTCCGATGCCGGACGACGTCGAGATCGGTCTGCACGCGATCGTTCTCGGCGTAGGCATGCCAGAGGCGCACTGCACACGCGAGCAGCAGCACGGCGGCGACACCCAGCAAGATCCGGCCGCTCGTCCCGATGCGCGCGCGCCGCCTGGCGAAGTCGATGTCGAGGATCTGGATCATTGCGCGTGCTCCATCAGCCGACGCGCGGGCGAACTGTCCGGCGCCGGTTGCGTCGGCCGGATCGCAGCCGCAAAACGCGCTTCGAACGGCGCGGGGTCGGTGTCGTACCCGAACAAATAGATCGTGCAGTCTTCCCGTTTGAAGCCCGCTCGCGTCGCCGAGCGCTCGAACAGCTGCTCGGCCAGTTCGGCAAGCCTCGGCGCGTTGCCCGCGTCGCCGGGAAAGAGGCGCTGCGCGTCATAGGCGGCCCAGCCGCGCTGCTCGACCATCACGGCCTGCATCAACTCCTCGGCCACGAAGATCAGCAGCGCATCGCCGCCCGCCACGATGTCGGCGCAATTGAGCATTTCCGGCAGGCCCAGTTTCAAGCGGGAAATCCGCACATTTCCAGCAATGCCCACTTCATGCATGCCGTCATGCAGCGCGCGCGACATCGCGCTCGCAAACAATGCGCGGCCGCCCTGCTGTACGCAAAAGCGCACCAGCAGCGATTCGCCGTCGATGCCATAGGTGTCGGTGAAATGGGCCAGCGCGATCTCTTCGAGTTCGCGCGCGCGCAGCGTGCGAAAGTCGCCGCGCAATATCGCGTGGTTGCCCCAGAAGTCGTCCAGCACCACGTGTGCGTTGCGTGTCGGCGATTTCGCCTCGCGCGGCGCGCTCTCGACGGTTTCCGCTGCCTCCGCTGCATCGGCGCCGGGTGTGGCGACGAGCGCCGCACGCAGCGCAGCGAGCAGGCCCGCTTCGGTGCCGTACAGGTCGTCGGGAATCGCGAAGCTGAGCGGCTCAGCCGACGGCAGGTGTTTGCGCGGGTGCCACCGTCCGGGCGCGCGGGTCCCGACGACGATCTCGCGTGTGCCGATGCCGATTGCAACCGGACTATTCAACCATCGTGACACGGTTGATCTCCTCGAGTGTCGTTTCGCCGCGTTTCACGAGCTCGATTGCGGCGACGCGCAGCGTCTGCATGCCATAGCGCATTGCCGCGGCCTTGATGTGCCCGAGTGGCGCGCGCTCCGATAGCAGTTGCCGGAGTTCGTCGTTCATGCGCAGCGCCTCGGCAATCGCACGCCGCCCGCGATACCCGCTGCCGCGGCATGCGGCGCAGCCTGTGCCGCGGCGAAACAGGTAGTTTCCCGCTGCGTCCGGGTCGATTCCCGAGCGGATCAGCGTCTCCTTGTCAATCGTGTCTTCGGTCATGCAATCCGGACAGCATTGGCGCAGCAGGCGCTGCGCAATCACGCCATTCAGCGCGGAAACGAAGGAGTACGGATCGACCTCCATATTGGTGAAGCGGCCGATCACGTCGAACACGTTGTTCGCGTGAACGGTCGTGAACACCTGGTGCCCGGTCAGTGCGGCCTGCACGGCGATCTGCGCCGTTTCCGGGTCGCGGATTTCGCCGACCATGATCTTGTCCGGGTCGTGCCGCAGAATCGAGCGCAGCCCGCGTGCGAACGTCAGTCCCTTGGCCTCGTTGACCGGAATCTGCAGGATCTCGCCGAGCTGGTATTCGACCGGATCTTCGATCGTCACGATCTTCTCGAGGCCGTTGTTGATTTCCGTGAGAATCGCGTAGAGCGTCGTGGTCTTGCCGCTGCCGGTCGGCCCCGTGACGAGCAACATGCCGTACGGCATCGAGGCGATCGTACGCATGAAGCGCGTGTCGCCCTCCTGAAAACCGAGTGCCTCGAGCGTCAGGCCACCTGTGGATTGCGAAAGCTGATAGCGGTCGAGAATGCGCAACACCGCATCCTCGCCAAACTGGTTCGGCATGATCGACACGCGAAAGTCGATTTCACGCCCCGCGTACTGCGCCTTGAAGCGCCCGTCCTGAGGCACGCGCCGCTCCGCGATATCGAGCTCGGAGATCACTTTCACGCGCGAGAGCACCTGGTCCGCAACATCGCGGCCCTCGGCGCGGCCCACCACGGTGAGCACGCCATCCACCCGGCACTTGACCATCAGCCCGTTCGCGCGGCATTCGAGGTGAATGTCGCTCGCCATCATCTTGAGCGCGTCGTAGATTGTCGAATTGAGCAGCCTGACGACCGGACTGTCGTCGCTGCTGATGCCCTGCAGCGTCAACGCGAGCGAAGCGGGATCGACCGCGTTCTGGATCGGATCGTCGAACGCAAGGGAGTCCAATGCGCGAACATCCTTTTCGCGCACGGTCAGCCAGGCATTGATGTCCCCTGCGCTTGCGAGCGCCCAGCGATACGGGACGCCCGGTTGCGAGCGCATGCGGTGCTCGATCCAGCCGCGCGTGCGGGCATCGAGCGGATCGGCAATCGCGAACAGCAGCCCGCGGCTATCGCTATCGTCTGGATCGTGGAAGCAGATGCAGAGGCGGGTTGTCGCGTCGACGAACGAAACGACTTCGAAATCCGGTTCGAGCTGATTCAATTCGCGCATACTGATCGACTTCATGCGGAATTGCGCCGCCAGTTGCACACGCAGCTCATCTGCGCTGAGCGAGGTCTGGGCCATCAGCTCCTCGAGCGCGCGAATTCCGGAACCATGCCGCTCGCCGAGCGCTCTCAGCGCGTCGCGCAGATCGGCGCGCGCTTCAGCCTGGGGGCCTTCCTGCAGGGCGATGACGGTATCCACGCGCTTCCCCAATACGTACTGCTGACTATCTACTGAATACTCGACGCGATCTCGAAGATCGGCATGTACATCAGCACGACAATGCCGCCGATCACCACGCCAATGAAGATCATCATCGCCGGCTCGATCAGTCGCGAAATCAGATCGATCGTGCGCGACACCTGCGCTTCCTGGAACGCCGCAATGCGGTCGAGCACGGGGCCGAGACCCCCCGTCTTCTCCGCAACCGTCAGCAGGCGGTACGCGATCGCGTTCGCGAGCCCGGCCTCCTGAAACGCGTCCGAGACCTTCGCGCCGTTGCGCACCCGCTGCAGTGCGCCGGCGAGTGCGGCCTGGTCCGCGCGTCCGACCAGACCTTGTGCAAGGTCGAAAGCCTTCACCGCGGGAATGCCGCCGTCGACGAGCATGGCGGTCGTGCGATAGAACTGCGACTGGCGAAAGACACGAAAGTGTTGCCCGATACCCGGCAGCGCCAGCATCCGGTCGGCGATCCAGTTGCGCACGAACGGGCGGCGCAAGGCGAAGCCTGTTGCCACGACCAGCACGGCGAGGCCGACGCTCAGCCCGGCCCCGTGCGCATGCACCATGCCGCCCCAGGCCATCAGCATGCGCGACAGCAGCGGCAACTCGCGTCCGCTGTGTTCGAGCAGGCTCGCGAAGCGCGGCACCACGAAACCGAGCAGGAACAGCACGACAGCCGCGCCGACGAACAGCAGGACCGTCGGATAGATCGCCGCCGATACCACGCGTGAGCGCAGTTCGTGGAGTGTCGCACTGTTGCGCGAAAAACGTGTGAGGCTGTCGGCGAGACCGCCGGTCTGCTCGCTCGCCTTCACGCATGCGACCAGAACGAGCGGGAAGACATGACTGGCGTGCTCGAGCGCAGCGGAGAGCGATTGCCCCTCCTCCAGCCGGCGCAAGAGGTCGCGATACACCTGCGCCGACGCCTCCCGGCGTTCATTGCCGCCAAGCGTGCGCAAGGCATCGACGACGCCCACGCCCGCGTCGAGCAGCGCGGCGAGTTCGCGCGCAAAGAGTTCGACGTTGAAGCGGGCGCCGGGTATCCCGAGCCGGTTCGCACGACTGCGCCGCCGGACGCCATCGGCGCGAACCGACACGACGCGCAGGCCGCGAGAACGCGCAAGCGCCGTGGCTGCCGTCGACGAGTCGCTGTCGATGCGAAGCGTCTGCACTGAGCCATTCGTATCGAAGACACGCAGCACGTACTTCACGTCGACTCTCCTTGCAGACCATCCGTTACCGGCGCAGCGGCCCCGCCGCGCATCGCTACCACGACGAGATCGTGACGTTCTCTCCCGTACCGTCGCCGCGTCCGTTCTTGCCCAGCGAAAACAGGTCGTAGTCGCCGTGGTCACCCGGCGAACGATACTGATACGGGCGGTCCCACGGATCCACCGGCACGGCCTTCTGCAAATAGGGGCCGCTCCAGCGGGTTGCGTTCTGCGGCTTGACCACCAGCGCGTCGAGGCCCTCTTCGGTCGTTGGATAGACGCCGACGTCCAGCCGGTATTGATCGAGCGCCTGACCGAGCGACACGATTTGTGCGCGCGCGATCTTGACGTTCGACTTGCCGACCTGTTCGAAGTATCGGGGGGCGACGAGACCGGCCAGCAAGCCGATGATGACCATCACGACGAGCAGTTCCAGCAGCGTGAAGCCGCGGCTCGCACGCGCGCTTGCGTGCGCCGCAAGACTTGCGCTACGCCGTGGCGCACCGGTTTCGGCCTGACGCATGCCGCATTGGATAGAGGTCGATTCGCTGGACACGGCACCCCTCCCCTGTATCGACTCACCGCTTCAGCGTCGCTGAAGCCGTTGAATGCATTTTTGTTCAGGTCGATACAGCCAAGAAGTAGGGAGTGCCGTCCAAAGACATGGGTAAAGACCCTCCAGTTGCACCGTCCCTGTCTGGAGGGATTTCACACATGCTCGTCATCGGGCAGCGTCAGCACGCCCATGTCGATCGCGAGGCGCACGAGGCCGTTCAGGTTCCTGATGCCGAGCTTGCGCATCAGGTTCGCGCGATGCTTTTCTATGGTCTTGGGACTCAGGCTCAGGCACTCGCCAACCTGCCGGTTCGTGCGCCCTTCGACCACGAGCCGCAGCACAGTGCGTTCGCGGCCAGTCAATGCGTTCCAGAGCTGCGCATGGTGGGCGATGTCCTCTTGCGACCCGTGCGTGCCGCCGCTAACCCAGTTGACGCCGGCTGTGCGCCTGCCCTGCATCACGACGCGCATTTCCCGGACCAGCTGGTCGAACGACGCGTCCTTGACCACGTAGCCGTCGGCTCCCGCGGCAAACGCCTCGCGCACATGGTCTTCACTCCAATGAACGGTAAGGACGATGATCCGGATGCACGGGCACTCGCGCTTGATCGCGACGATCGCCTCGAAGCCGCTGCCGCCGGGCATCGTCAGATCCATCAGGATCAGATCGGGCAGCGTCTCTCTGGCGAGGCGATGGGCTTCGATCCCGCCGCTCGCCTCGCCGACGATGCAGTAGTCGTCCAGTTCGGAAACCATGCGGCAAAGGCCGGTGCGCAGCAAATGCTGGTCCTCGGCAATCAGCACGCGATGTCTTTTTTCCAATTTCGTTGCTCCTTGCTGGACGCTGCGCGCCTAGTTCGAAGCGACCATGTCGTGATACGCGGCGAGCAGTTCCGACGGCGTGGCAAAGCCGTCGATGCGCAGCCAGGGCTTGCCGGGCGCGGCGCGCAGGAATGCAACCGGCGTATGGTTCATCTTGTCGCCGCGATAGACGTTGAACGCGCGCTGCGCCGCAATGCTCGCCTCGACCGTGCCCGTGTAGTGCTGCCACTCGGGGCCCGCTTCGAACCTCGCCGCGTAAGCCTTGAGCCGTGCAGGCGTGTCCTCTTCGGGATCGATCGAGATCGACACGATGTGGACCTTGTCCCGGTCGCTGCCCAGATCGCCTTGCAGTGTTTCGAGCGTCTGGCTGATCATCGGGCAGATCGTCGTGCAGGTGGTGTAGATGAACGTCAGGATCACGGGCCTGCCGTCATTCAACTCGTCGATCAGCGAAACAGTCTTGCCGTCGTCGCGCACGAGATCGACTGAGGGCAGCGTGTACTGCGCTGTCGTGCGGGTCGTCATGCCCGCCATCATGTGATGATGCATGTGCGGATCGGCACCGGCTTCGGCGTCCCCGTCAGGTGCGCACCACGCCGCCGTTGCCGCGAGCGCCATGCCCGTCAGCACCAATGCGCCTACCCTTAATTTTGCAGTCCTGTTCATACCGGTCTCCAGAAATGAGGAGAAGGGTTGCTTTTCGCGACGCGCGGGCCGCGGCGCGCTCACTCCCTCGCAAATCCAGTGTCATGAATTTGCCCAAGAGCGTCATTGGATGAGGGCCCCCAAATGGCGGTGGGGTATGTCCGCTTGATGGAAAACCCGCACTGATCAGTGGGAGTGCTCCCACACTACGACCCCACAATTTCCCCGTTGCGGCTTGAATCGATCACGGCCTACAATCCGGATAATCTTACTAATTGCTTATACCGACACCGACGCATCGGGGAGCTCCAATGGATGAAAGCCAGCCAGGGGGACCGCAGGTAAGATTGCTCGACCTGATCGAAGCGATGCGCAAGCTCCGCAGTACCGCGTGTTCCAGACAACCCGACGCGGGCGTCGTCACCGACGCGCGTGGAGCGGCGCTCGCGATTCTCACGCCCGATGGGACCTTCGTGTCGGCAAACCGCAGTGCCGCCGCACTGCTCGGCTATTCGAGCGCCGAGCTTGCCGGCAAGGGCCTCGCCGACCTCGCACCCGACGATTTTCACGACGAACTGGCAGACGAACTCTCCGCGAGCGCGGCTCGCGAGTTCCATTCGTTCAGTGCAGTCCTCAGCAGCCGCACAGGCCATCCAACGCGGCTCGCGCTGCATCAGCAACTGTTGCCCACAAGACACCCTGGATCGACCGTCTTGCTGACGCTATTCGAAGAGCCGCTGACCTTCGAAACCCGGTCCGCCGATCCGGCCGACGTGTTCGATGCAAGCGAGCGGTTGTGCCAGACGTATCTGATGATGGGCCAGCAGAAGGAACGCCAGCGTCTTGCCGCGGAGTTGCACGACGGACTCGGCCAGGCATTAACGCTCATCAAGCTGATGACGGAAGACACGCTGATGCGCATACGCCGCGGGCAGATCGACGACGCGGTGAACCTGCTGGATTCGACCGTGTTCCGGATCCGCGAAACGATCGGCGACGTGCGGCAAATATGCGGTGAGCTCAGGCCGCTCATGCTGGACAAGCTGGGGTTGCCCGCGGCATTGAGTTCGCTGTGCCGGCGCATCGAACACGGCACGGCGGCGTTGTCGGTCTCGTTCGACTGCGACGTTGCGGACAAGGACGTGCCCGAGCACCTGAAAGCGGACATGTTCCGAGTCGCTCAGGAGGCGTTGAACAACGCCGTCAAGCATGCCGCGGCTACGCAAATCTCGCTTAGCCTGCGCGGCGACACGAGAGGCTGGCTATTGACGATTCAGGACGACGGCATTGGCTATGAGAATCATCCGTTCGCCACAGAAGACGCCTACACGACAGGATTGGGCCTGATCGGCATGCAGCACCGTGTCGAAATGCACGGCGGCGCGTTCTCGATCGAGTCTTCCGCGGCGACAGGTACGCGCGTTAGTGCAACCTGGATGCGCTAGCGCGGTCTGCGCCGCGTTCAGGTTCCCGTTTCGCCTAGCCGGTATTCGGGCAGCTCGCCCCCAGGTCCCGAACCCGCCGCCGGCTCGGAGCGCTCCGGCAAGTGCTCGTCGTCCACATTCGGCTCAGCGCACTTGGCCGCAAGCGACGTCAGCAGGCCCATGCTCATCGCCACGAGAACCAGTTCGGTCAGGTTGGCGATGTGAAGCTTGTGCATCATGCTTGCGCGATACTTCTCGATCGTCTTGGGACTCAGGTTCAGATACTGTCCGACCTGCCGGTTGGTGCGCCCTTCCGCGATCAGCTTCAGCACGCTGCGTTCGCGTGCCGTCAGCACGTCCCACGCATGCTTGGGCGCGGGCGCTTCGCGGCCGCCGCTCACGAATGAGTCCACCATGTACCCGTACACGTCTGCGCTCAGATGTTTCTTTCCCTGCATGACCGAGCGCATTGCGACCAGCAGTTCGTCGAACGACACGTCCTTGAGCACGTAGCCGTCCACGCCCGCACGCAGCGCCTCGCGCACGTACTCCTCGTTCTGATGCACGGTGAGCGCAATGATGCGCACGTCCGGCGATCGCCGTTTGATCGTTGCGCTGGCGTCGATGCCATTCATCCCCCGCATCGACAGATCCATCAGGATCAGATGAGGGGCGAGCGTCATGGCCTGCTGGCAGGCTTCCTTGCCGTCCCTCGCTTCGCCGACGACGTCGTAGTCGCCTTGCGCGCACAGCATCGAACGTAGGCCATTTCTCAGCAGATCGTGGTCCTCTGCGATTACAACGCGACATTTGGTATTCACGTCTTGTCTCCCGGTTCCAACGCCCTCAGTCGTCATGAACGGCTTAACGATTTGACTATTCCGAAACCTTCCGTTAAGCTTTCATCACTTACATTCGAATTCCTAAGTATCTGCTTTACGCCCGTTTTCCACGCACCCTACACGCGCGTGCCATTTGCAAGGTTCACGCCACTTCCCGGTGAACAAGCACCGGCGCGCGTCTCCACATTTCCGCAAATTTCGGGAGCGCGGCGGGCATCAAAAATGTTTCAAATTCGAACCCTTTTGCATTCCGCAGAGGATTGGCCATCGCAAGGGATAGGCCAGGGATAACGGGAAATCCGTTCATTGTTGCCGCCGGGTGCAAATTAACCCGTCACAGTTGCGCCGCATGAGAAGAAAACAGGCGCCCTGCATCGCAATAGATTTGTATCGGCCAATTACCGTCTCTTACCATTTGTTTCGAATGTTAAGTTTCTGCAATGTGCTTTGCGGCGGCCAAATCACGATGCGAAGTGTAGGGAGGTGCCCCATTGTCGATCGGTTTTTTCTGCTACCACAATTCAGGTGCAGGAGAAAACAACGATGGATCGCCACCCTTCACCCAGCGTGCGAAACGCAATCATTCTCGCCTTCGCGATGCTCGGCGCGGTGTTGCCGAAATCTGCATATGCCCAGATATTCGGCACGGTAGACGGCAATGGGGCGATCGTTCTCACGAACGTGCCGGGCAAGCCTGGATTGAAGGTAATCGTTGCTGGCGAGCCGCCAGGGGAACCCGGCGCGAGGCGCCGGTCCCGCAAGTCAACCGGCAGCGCCGACTTCCCTTTGTACGCGGACGTCATCGACGAAGCGAGTCGCTCGTTTCGCGTGAAACCCGAATTGCTTCGCGCGGTAATCGACGTCGAGTCGGGATATAACCCGAAGGCGGTATCGGATAAAGGCGCACTGGGATTGATGCAGTTGATGCCGGAAACCGCGAAGCGTTTCTCGGAAGGCGACATGTTCAATCCGCGCGACAACGTGCTGGCCGGCGCGCGGTATCTGCGCTTTCTCCTCGACTTGTTCAAGGACGACGTAGAACTCACGCTGGCCGCTTACAACGCTGGAGAGAACGCCGTGATTCGCGCCGGCTATCGCGTGCCCTCGCTGCCGGAAACAAGGCTTTATGTTCCGCGCGTGCTGGCGCGCTACAAGCAGCTGCTCGCGGCCAGTTGATCGCCCTGCACCGCGCCCTTGGCGGCAACCCGAGGCGTTTGAATAGCGAGCCGGCCGACTGCGGACCAGTTCAGTCGGCCGGTCGCCCTCTGCTACGTACGGCGCGAGCATTCGCAGGTCGCCGCGCCCTACGCTCTCCCTTCTTGACTTTCGGTCTGCGCGCGTCACGGGATCGCGGGCATGCCTGGGTCGCCTTCCTCCACGTGTGCCTGCGCGTTCTGAAGTGTGATCACGTGCTCGATCTCCGCCACACGCTCTTTTGGAACGTCAATCATTATCAAAAGCTCACCCCGGAGAATTCCCGCTTCGAAACGCTTCAATCGCGAATTTGGCATGTCGACGCCGATCATCGCCGCCACCCACGCGCCGAATCCTGTTCCTGAAAGCGCGAGGATCACCACGGTGCCGCTGGCGATCCTGAGGTCTTCGGGCGGCACGACGAACGCAATCAGCGCCACCAGCAATCCGGTCGCGCAGCCTACCGCCGTGCCTCGCGCCAGCGACACAAGCAGATCGCTGCGTTGCGCGAGCGATGCCTGCGGCAAGCCGTCGATCGACACATTCTCGTTGGCAATGACATGCATATGCCGCCACTCGATTCGCTGCATAAGCAGTTCGCCGACGATCCTGCGCGCACGCTGTGGGGTGGGCAACAGAAAGTAGACGCGTCTCATTTCAGGCACTCCAACTTTACGCCGGTCACGCACCGAAACCCCTGGTGACATTCTTGTCCGCGACGAAGCCGGATTTAAGTAGTATTGCTCGCCGAAACGCGTGGGTAGAAACCCGCAGATATTCTTTCGTTTTCCTCACAGACTGCCGTAGCTATGCAGGCCT
>NZ_CAJMYW010000035.1:0-21605 GCF_905220165.1 Paraburkholderia sp. J10-1
TGCGCCATGCGAAGCGTTGACGGTCTGCCCAGATTCGGCCTCGACGCCTTGGACTTCGAAATTTGTATTCATGCGACGCGCTGTGCTGCGATTAAGCGGCGCGCGCGCATATTGGACCCACAGGTGACTGCCATCCGCACGCGCAATACGTTGTGGGCCGCGCTGTGGGGTCAGTATACGGGTCTGCAAGGCAGGCGGCGCCTCGTCGAACACTTCGCGCAGTGTGAGCCGGGTGACGGACGCGCCATGCGGCAACGCGAGGATACGACGCGCCATACGGCTCACGGCGCGCAGTTGGCCATCCTCCTCGACCGCAAGCACACCTGCGAGTGGCGTGGCAAGCCAACGAGGATCGTGCTGCACACGCAGCAGATGGCAACCGCGCAACGTCCCGAACAGACGCTGCTCAGCCGCGAACGCGGCGAGTCGGAACTGCTCCTTCATTTGCGAGAAATCACGCTGACCTGTGCCAGTAATATCAAGCGCGCCGACGACCTCGCCGTGCAGCCCAAAAAGCGGCACCGCAAGGCACGAGACGCGCTCGAACTCAGTGAGGTAGTGCTGGCCGCCAGTTACCGTCGTTTCGGTACCGTCGTGCAACACGCAGCTTGGTGCTGTCGTGCCGATGTGGGATTCCAGAATACGCCGGCCTGCGACAATCGGCAGGATCAGCTGGTCGCCACAACCAGCACTGCGCCGTGCGTGGATGACAGTGCCCTTTGGATTCACGCAGAAAATGGTCCAGTCATCGCCACCAAACGCGTCCCAAAGTTGCTCGATTTCATCGACGATGCAGCTAAACAGGCGGCGGTCATCAGCTGTCTCACGCACACTACGTGTACCAATAAGCAATTCGTATTCTGGCGCCTGCCAAGGCACTACGCCGGCGTCGCGCGAGCGTACCCATGAGCGCGCGACAGACTCGGGGAGCAAATTCGGCGTCAATACATCGGGCAATTGCTCGCCGCCGCCAAAGCGCTCGCGGGCTGAATGCAATTGCGCGAGCGCATTGTCGTTCGTGGACTCGGGCGCGGACGTGCGATTCATTCGGGGTCCCGTCATGGCGTTGCGTTGAAAGTAGAAGATCCGCGGCGATGCGCAGTTGGCCCGAAATAACGAGCGACACCGCGCCCTTTTTTTTGTGGTGCCACGCCAACCGTCAGGGTCCTTGGCGTGCGCAGGACGCTTCGATCACCAGAGACTCAAGGATACCGCAGCTCAAGGAAACCGGAGGCACTGCTGACAAACGCGCCAATCGTACCCCGGCCACGCCTCAACCAAGTCCGAAACGGAGAATCGGTTTGAGCGTGACGCCACGCGTACAATCTTCAACGATTTCGTTGAGTTGCTCCAACGGATAGAACTTCACGAGCTTAGCAAACGGGAATCACCTCGGCTGCCAAGGTTCGACGAGCCGGTGAGTGAAGCGCTGCGAAACGCAATCGCCTTCCACTATGCCGCGAATTATCGGCCCACCTAGCAGCAGATTGTTGCTTTCGAGGTGGGCCTTGGTGCGATCTGTAGCCCGCCCACATACTGACTGCGCCCAGCGTGTCACGCGACTAGACGGCGCTCGTACATACCTTAGGATGTCCATTCGATTGCAGTCGCAATTCCAGGCCAGTGCCAGTGAGGCCACAGAAGGCCTCAACAATGTCGATTGCCGCGCAGTTGGCGGTGTGCATTGCGCCCAGTCCCTTCGCGAGTCGAAGCCGCAAAGGACCCGCGACGATTGTCGTCGTGCCCCACGCGCGCCGTCACCACGGGAGACAGTCCCCAAGTGCCCCTGCCGGTCGAGATGCCCCATTCCAGCGGCATGGCGCTGACCGGATGCGCCATAGATCAGCGGGACGTAATCCCAAGGCTTGAGGTTCCTCTCGTTCGGGCCGTCTTGCTCGACGACACCAGTACCTTCGCGCCCCAACGCAGGGTAACGGCGCCGGATAGTATCGATCGCGCACGATAAAGTCCGTATGGCAGAGCTTCGTGGCGACCACACGCATGAGCATCTAAACGTACTTCCGCCCGCGCAAACATGCCATCTGGATCCAAGCGGTTCCCTTATTAAGTGCAACTGCGGCCGTGACACCGCGACCTGCAGTTGCTACTCATGCCCTCACTCAGCGAATCGTCGATGTGCTTCGGACCGCTCAAGCACCTGTGTCGATCAGATGGGATAGAGCGGGGCTTCACCCTTCAAGGTGAGCCACTGCCACTGCGTGAATTCTTCCCAGTTGGCCGGCCCACCTACGCTGGTACCATTTCCAGACGCGCCCACCCCACCGAATGGGTTAATGACCTCGTCGTTGACGGTCTGGTCATTGATGTGCAGGAGACCCGTGCGCAGGCGTTCGCCCATGCGCAGCCCACGACCTACGTCCGACGTTACGATGGCCATGGAAAGCCCATATTCGGTGTTGTTGGCGAGCGCAATCGCTTCTTCGTCGGTGTCGAAGGGCACAACCACCGCGACCGGCCCGAAGATTTCTTCGTTGAACGCCGGGTTCTGCGCCGTCACGCCGCTCAGCACGGTCGCTTCGAAGAACAGATCGCGGAAGTCGCCGCCCGTCTCGATGCGCGCCCCCGCGTCTGTCGCGGCGGCTAGCACGCGCGCGACGTGATCTCGCTGCCCCGCATTGATGATGGGGCCGAGCGCGACGTCATCGGTAGCCGGATCGCCGACAGTGAGGCTCGCCGCTTTCGCCACGAGCTTTTCCACAAATCGGTCGTAAATCTTGCGCTGCACGAGCACGCGGCCCGTCGCCATGCAGATCTGGCCCTGATGCAGATACGCGCCCCACGCCGTGTTGGCGACGGCGAGATCAAGATCGGCGTCGTCGAGCACGATCAGCGAATTCTTGCCACCGAGTTCGAGCGAAACCTTCTTCAGGTGGCGTCCTGCCGCCTCGCCGACCTTGCGGCCTGCGTTCGTCGACCCAGTGAACTGGATCATCGCAATGTGAGGATCGCTCGTAAGCGCCGCACCTGCCGCGCCGTCACCGGGCAGCACGTGGAGCACGCCCGCTGGCAGGCCAGCAAGTTCGAACAGGCGTGCGATTACAAAGCCGCCGCAGACTGAAGTGCGCGGATCTGGTTTGAGCACGACGGCGTTGCCGAGTGCAAGTGCCGGCGCCACCGCGCGCATCGCCAAATAGAGCGGAAAGTTGAACGGCGAGATGACGCCGACCACACCCAACGGACGGCGGCGAGCGAGCGAGAGGCGGCCGGGTACCGAAGGCAAAACCTCACCTGCGGAGCGAGACGGAAGAGCGCTCGCCTCGTGCAGCGCCTTCACCGTCACCATGGTTTCGAAACCAGCCTTCGCGCGCGTCGATCCGCTTTCGCGCACGATCCAGCCAGCGATCTCGTCGAACGCGTCTTCGGCGAGACGTGCGGCGCGGCGCAATACGGCAGCGCGCTCGTCATAAGGCAGCGCAGCCCAAGCCTGCTGCGCCTCGAACGCAGCCTTCGACGACGCGCCCACGAGTTCGGCGTCAGCCATGCCAATGCTTGCGAGGCGCTTACCGGTGGCGGGTTCCAAAACGTCGGCAACCGATGTGCCGTCCTGCCATACGCCTGTGAAGAGACGCCGATGCCAGTTGTCGTTGTCGAAAAGGCGTGCGGAAGTACCGGTCATGCTGAGTCCTTTCTGTATTTGGCGAAAGCCGTGTTGGAGTACGTCAACGACGCTTGCCGACGTACGCATCTAGGCACGCTACCAAAAGAAGGGTGAGCGCCGCCATCGGGAATTGTTCGCGCCCCCAGATTGCCCATATTTACAGCGTCAAGCTCAGAAAAGCGTTCAGCTATTGAACAGTGAGCGAATTGACGCGCGCTGCGTGAACGCGCAGACGAAGCAGGAGCGTGTGGAAGTCAGGATCGCGAGTCCGGAGCAATTCCGCGCTGCGGCGAGTGCGCGCCAGAACAGGACTGTGCCTTTGTGTCGATTTGAGACGGTTCATATGTCGTTCCCAACGCCGCAAAACGTGATTTGCGGCCCTCGAACTTACGCACAATCCTGCTTGAGGAACACGTGCTAAGTGTGAGTAGACCACGTAGTAAATGACCGACACCGCAGTAGGCATTTCGCGGTTCGTGGCAAAATCGACAGTTGAAAAGGGCACGGGCATGCACATCGATCAAGCATGGCGAGGTCTTCTCGCATACGGGGTAAATGCCTGTTTCGACGACCGACGTCTCGAGAATCACCATGTATTGCAACGCGGCATTTGTCGACGGAAACGAATATTCTCGTCACGAACTGCTCGGGCGGCCCACGACATTGTCCGTCGCCCCAAGATGCCCGCTGAAGGACATCGGCATGTTGAAGAACGGCGCAAACGATGGACTCCACTCGATCCAGGCGCGTAATTTGCCGAATATCGACGCAAGTCCCATGGTTACGTACCTGTCCTTCCGAACACGGGCCTTCCCGAGAACAGGCATTGCTCGCCTAGACATTGTATTCGGCCTCGCGAAATGCGTGGAAGCACGGTCGGCTAAAGATAAGCGGTAGTTCAAAGGCGGCGACCAGTCGGACCGAGGTGGTTGCTAGATGACGCCCACCCAAATCGGTGGGCACCTATTAATGTAAGAGTCCCAGAGCCACTGGTGGTCACGTCCGGCTGCAATGGCAACGAACACCGCAGTTCGTCCTCACAGCGGATGCTGACGCTTACCCTCAAGGCACTAGAGCAGGATGGGTTGGTGAGCCGAACCATGTACCCGAGCATTCCACCGCGCGTGGACTACGAGCTGACTGACTTGGGCCGCAGCCTTATGGAGCCGCTGCACACGCTGTACGAATGGGCAAAAGAGCACGGCGATGAGATGGCCGCGGCGCGGCAAATCTACGAAGCAAAGTCTGCGGAGCGCGCTGCCGTGCACGCGGCGCGGTTCTCGCCGAAATAGTGCGGGTACCATTCCACCGGGCGACGGTCTCGTCGCCTGCGGACTCGGGACGCGCGAGCTGCGTCCCTGCCCCGCGCTTCGTTCAACTGCAAAGGTATTAACACACCATATAACCAACCAGTACGAGAACAAGGAAAATGCCCTTCCCGACTCGGTTTGCAATCCCGGCAGACAAGAAGGCCCACAAGAAGGGTGACGAGTCACGGTATCTCTGATACCGCCGACAAGGCCGGCGTGTCCCGGTCAGGGTTGCTACCGACAAAGTCGCCCTGCTCGCAGCCGTACTCGACCAACGCGAAAGCGAGGAACGCGAGTTCCTATTCGGCGATGGTACGGTCCCGATGTGTTGGGCTGCCTTCGACTCGCTGATCTCCGTTGCGGCCCGTAACGAGACCCGACCAGACTCGGTTCGCGTGTTTGTGATCCTGGCCGCCGAATCCATACAGACTACCATCTAACGCAACCTGGACATCAAGCCATGATCGCCGTATCCATGGGCATGCACTGTCGCCCAAAGGTTGTCGCCGACGTTCAGTGGACGACACGCAGCGTTGATGTACACGCGAAAGACATTCCTCTTGCGACTCACGGAAACGGGCGCAAATCGCCATGCTTCGATGGCCTTCGAGACTTCTTTTTTTTCCAATCTCAGATATCGATTGATTGATCATAGATTCGATGTTGACGCGCAAATGTTTACGGAAATAATATAGTTAACCAATTCTCTACGCAAACTACCCAGCGCATCAAGCGTTTCAATTATTTAAGGCCGCAACATCATGAAGCTTAACTACGCACAATCAATTGATAACTTCTCTAACTCATTTCATCTCTCTAAAACAAAAAACCAACAAGGTAAAGACCATATCCCGGGTGGATTCAGCCGACGGACATTTGGATATGGACCACATGCGATCTTCGTCGAGAAAGGTGACGCACAGTATATTCAAACGATAGAAGGCCATAAATTACTCGACTTGAACAACAACTTCTCGACCAATGTCTTGGGGCATAATCACCCCGAAATCGTGAAGGCGATGCAAGCTATGCTCGAGACCGGTTTCTCTTTTGGCAATCCGACGGACGCCGAATTAGATCTTGCCAAAATCCTGTGTGAACGCATCGAATCCGTGGAACAGGTCAAGTTTTTCTGCTCCGCGAGCGAAGCATGTCTGGGCGCCATCCGAATTGCACGGGGTTATACGGGTCGAAAAGGAATCGCAAAATTCGAGGGAGGTTACCACGGCTTTACTGACGACCTCGCGATTTCCGCACATCCCAATCCGGACAACTTCCCCGGCCCCTCGTCTAACCCCAAATCCCTGCCCGATTCGGACGGAATCCCGTCCTACAAGAGTGAGCACGTCGTCGTGCTCACCCAGAATGACTTTGAATCTTGCGAAAGGATTCTTCGCGATAACGCGAAAAATATAGCCTGCCTCATCATGGAGTTGCAGTCGTGCGCTGGTGGTATCGTCGAACTCCAAAAGGACTTCGTACATAAGCTTCGCGCGCTCACAACAGAACTGGGCATTCTGCTAATTTTTGATGAAACGATCACGTTGCGTGCCGCGTACGGCGGCCTCCAGAACGTGTATCAAGTAAAACCTGACCTCACCGTCCTCGGTAAAATGATCGGCGGTGGTCTTCCGATCGGCGCTGTTGGAGGAACTCGCGAAATCTACCGTGTGGTGGAAGACAATCAGGTCATGATCTCTGGCACCCATCATGGCCATCCGCTGGCTTGCGCCGCAGGGACTGCGTGCCTCAAGGCGATGGATATCAAAGCCTATCAGCGGCTCAACGACTTGGCCGCAAAGATCAAGGAAGAGCTCAATGCCTGGGCCGAGAAATCCGGGTTCCCGTTTGTCGTCTTCGGTTCCTTCTCGGTATTGGGCTACGCTTTCACCAAACAAGCCGGCGAGCAAATCACGACCCATCGTGATTACTGGCACAAGATTGATGAGAACAGCATGAACGTCTACGCGCTCGAAATGGCGACTCGCGGCTACTTCCCTGTGCATCGTGGTCAGATTGGACTGACGCTGCCGATGACGGATGAGGATATCGACGGTTACATTTCAACGACTAAAGATATCATCCGCCAAATTTATTCCGACGATTAATTGAATTTTAGCGCTGCGTCTTGGAAGTTAAATATCTGATTCAAAAACGCGCGAACAATTTGATCGGGGTACGGTACGTTGCCCCGATTCCGGGAGAGAGAGCGAAGTCGGGAGCGAAATCGACCACGGATGCGTGCGCCGATTTCAGTGCAATTCTCGATGAACACAACTATCTTTTTGTTGGCAAATCGTCGACATCGCGGCGTGCCTCTGGAATTTGAGAGAGAGAGGCATCGAGAGTCTGTATAACGCATTCGCGCAACGATTTCGCCGCCGCGTTTCGATTACCCTTCAATGTCACCAGTGCTAGCGTGCTGCGCGGCGCGTCTTCCAACGGGACATAACGAACGCCAGGGTGAGAGAAAATTCGAGTAGCAGTTAACGGAAACGTATCAAAGGCACCGCCGTACGCTACCGCAGCGAGGCTCTCGGGCACTGACTGAACGAAAGCACCGATTCGACTCGGTTCATGACGTTCCGACGCCAGACTCCAATAAGACGCCCACTCTGAGGGCGCCCCTGCGGCCGCGACCGCAAAGGGTTGGTCGAAAAGATCGGCGGCCTGAAGCCTTGACGCGTGCGCAAGTGGGTGATTTGCAGGGACGACTACGACGCGTGGCTCGTCGTACATCACGTCAATTTCGAGGCGCTCATCATCGACTGGCAGCCTCATAAGAGCGGCGTCAACGCGCCCGCTGATCAGAGCCTGCACCTGATTGGTCATAGTCAGTTCGGTACACACCAGCCGGATGCCCGGATTCACACGCCGGAACAGACTGAGGATGAGGTGTGTGAGCTCGCCCGCAGCGTCGCCGAAGAAGCCCAGCTTCAGAATACCGCGACTCTTCTCCGCTATAGCGCGACACTCGACAATCGTATTTGACATCTCGCCGAGCAACTGACGAGCGCGTTCGATAAAACCTTTCCCCGCTTCAGTAACGATCACCCGGCGATTAGTTCGCTCGAACAGGCTAAAGCCAAGCTCGGACTCCAATTTTGCGATCTGCGCACTGAGCCCCGACTGGGCAATATTTTCGATCTCGGCCGCTTTGCCAAAATGTAAGGTTTCGGCGAGACGAATCGCCAACAAAAGCTGTCGTGTGTCCATCGAACTCATCCCTCCACGGACCCCGAACGCGCAATATTACAACCAGGGCCGGTACAACTGCGAGGATTCCGGCAGCGAGCGGTGTCCACTGACGATTGGGCTGGCTCCACTGTGCGGACGACGTATTGTGCAATCGCATAGATCCTCACTTCATACGCCTATCGTACCAAAGCCTTCTAGAAACGAGTAACGCATAATTGGGGGCGGATTATCGGGCTAAGCAAGCGGGCTCCGGAAATGCAACTTCCCGAGCCTTCTTGTGATCGGAAATTTCGATTGATTGATCAGCGATTTCGCATTGCTGGACAGAATATGCGAGCCAATAATCAGCTACCACGAAACGCATAAATCGCTACCAGCCCGGAGGAGCATCATGGAACAAGACCAGCCGACGAATCAGCTAAAGGCTGCATCGCTCGGAATTGCCGATATTGTGTTTTTCGTCGTCGCAGCAGCTGCACCGCTCGGCGCGACATTGGGAGCAGGGCCTGCTGTTTTTTCGATGGTAGGGAGTGGCGCCCCCACCTTGTACTTGCTGGCAGCTGGCGTCCTTCTATTATTCGCTATCGGCTTTGCCGCAATGAGCAGGTACATCGTAAGCGCGGGTGGGTTTGCCGAGCTTGTCAAGCGCGGCCTTGGCATTCGCGCGGGCCATGCTGCTGCCGGTGTTGCGCTCCTCGCCTACGTTTGCATGCTCATTGGCATTTACGCCCAATTCGCTGCCTTTGGCGCCGATACGATCAAGGAGTTCACCGCGGTCGCGATTGACTGGCGGCTGCTCGCAATAGCTGCGGTTCTTTTGACCGGCGTGCTCGGCTACATGGATATCGATCTTTCGGCAAAAGTGCTCGGTGTGCTGATGGTGCTTGAGGTTCTGATCCTCTTTATCTTCGACGTCGCCGTCCTCATAAAGACTGATTTCCACACTTCCACCCTGCAGGTTTTTGCGTTGTCGACACTGAGGGGGCCAGGCGTGGGAACGGCACTCATGTTCGCGTTCTCCTGCTTTGTCGGCTTCGAATCGACCACGATTTACGGCGAAGAAGCGCGAAATCCTCAACGGACGATCCCTTGGGCAACCTACATTGCAATCGGTTTGATCGGGCTGTTCTACACGCTCACGATGTGGTGCCTTTCACTCGCCTATTCAGGTCAGGACGTCCAGCATGAGGCGACTGCCAATCCCATCACGTTTGTGTTCAGCGCCAATACCCAGTTTGTCGGCGAGTGGTCAACCCAGTTGATGCAGATCCTCGTCCTCACTAGCGTCTTTGCCGTATTGCTCTCATTCCATAACGCACTCTGCCGTTATCTGTTCGCTCTCGCCCGCGGGCGCTTCCTTCCCGCGCGTTTGAGCAAAATCCATCGTCGTCACGGCAGTCCGTTCGTCGCCAGCGTTGTTCTGACGTTTTGCTGCGCAGCAATCCTCGCTGGATTCATGTTGCGCAACGCTGACCCTGTGCAGGTGATCTTTATGTGGATGGTCGCGCTTGGAACACTTGGGGTCCTCGTTCTCCAAACTCTTGGCGCGGTCGGTGTCATTGGCTTCTTTTCTCGGATTCACGAGCGCCCCGTCTGGCAAGGCGTAGTGGCTCCCGTGCTGGGTGCTTTGGGCCTCCTGGCGGTCGTGATCGTCGCCGTAACCAACTTCGGTGCACTGAGCGGATCCACCGAAGGCATTTCGACGAGACTCCCCTGGCTCGTCTTGATCGCCGCTCTGATTGGGGTGCTCAACGGGTTTCTCCGGCGCGGCACAAACAACACGAACAACGAAATGCTGGGGCAATCCCAATCCAACTGAGGTAGCTGAACCGATGAGAACAGTAGATGAACTGATCGGGCTCGACCGTCGTCACGTCGTACACCCACACTTGCCGCTCACAACCACCAATCGCACCATATTCACCCGTGGGAAAGGATGCAAATTATGGGATGCAGAAGGACGCCAGTATCTCGATGCCACTGGTGGGCTCTGGCTTGCTCAGATTGGCCATGGTCGGGAAGAAATCGCCGAAGTCGCCGCGCGACAGATGAAGCAGTGGGAGTATTTCACCTGCTTCTGGGATTTCACGAACGACAAAGCCATTGAGCTCGTAGAGAGATTGGCTCAAATGGCACCAGGTGACTTGGAAATGAGCTTCTTCACGAGTGGCGGTTCCGAAGGCGACGACGCCGCCATCAAGACCGCCAGGTATTACCACTATATGCGTGGCGAGCGCCGTCGTACATGGATTTTGTCACGCAAGAACGCCTACCACGGCCTCGCATATGGCGGCGGAACGGCCACGGGCTTCGCGGAGATGAACGAGGGTACCGGCCCGGGTCTGCCGCACGTTGCACATCTGACACCACCGCATCCGTATCGCAATTGGTACTTCGATGGTCAAAACATCACTGAATTCTGTGTGGCGGAACTCGAATCGACCATTACCCAAATTGGGCCTGAAAATATTGCCGCAATGATTGCAGAGCCGATCATGGGCGTTGGCGGGATGATTATTCCCCCTGACGACTATTGGCCACGGATGGCGGAAGTCCTGCGCAAGCACGGAATCCTTCTGATTTTCGACGAAGTTGTTACAGCGTTCGGGCGTGCGGGACGGTGGTTTGCTACTGAGCGTTTTGGCGTCTCCCCAGATATCCTCGTGACTGCGAAGGGAATTTCGAGCGGATATATTCCGCTCGGTGCGGTGTTGATGACTCGGGACGTCGCGGACACCGTTAGACAGGGACATGGCTACCCGGTCGGCTACACATACAGTGACCATCCCGTCGCGTGTGCAATCGCTTTGGAAAATCTTCGAATTCTCAATGATGAGGGGCTGGTTGATCGGGCGAACGATACTGGACGCTACATCGCGGAGCAGCTGGCGACTTTACTCAAACACCCCAACATAGGCGAGATTCGCCAAATGGGCCTTGGCATCGCACTCGAGCTTGTGGTCGACAAGGAGACACGCCGCCCTCTGCCAGACGCCGCCTCGAGAATTCCGGACATTATCCGCGACGAAACCGGCGTGATTGTCCGGATAAGCAGTGCGCAAAACCTTGTCCTTTCACCACCGCTGACTTTTTCCCGCGATGAGGCGGATCAGGCGGTCGAAGCAGTTAGCCGCGTCCTCATGCGTCTGAAGCCTGACGGCACGGTTTAAGCGCACGCACCTACACAGCTTCAGGCATCCGCAATTTCGTCTGCCGATTCTAGCATGCATCTTCCTAGGGTGCGTGTGATATATGCTCGCGCGTCAAATCATTGCCGAGATTTTCGTTAAAAAAGACTGTCATAAAAAAGGACATGGAGATTATCCAATGAAACGAATCAGTATGCTTTTCGGGGTAGCGGCACTTTGTACCGTTTGCAGCGCTCGCGCACAATCAACCATGACGCTGTATGGCGTACTAGACAACTCTATCCAGTACGTTCACAACAACGGCGGATCAAATAACTCACTATCGCTTCAGAGCAGCCAAATGCAACCATCCGTTTGGGGCTTGAAGGGATCGGAGGATCTGGGTGGTGGACTGTCCACTCTTTTTACTCTCGAGAGTCAGATCGACCTGAATAACGGTGCACTGGCGACAGACGGACTGTTCAATAGGCAAGCATATGTCGGGCTCAAGAGCGATACGTACGGGACGGTAACGTTTGGCCATCAGCTAGACGGACTTTTCGATCTCCTCATGCCAGTACAAGGGAACTACTTTCTCGAATACTTCACGTCACCGGGCGACGTTGACCTCGCTGACGGAACACTCAAAATCATTAACGCAGTCAAGTGGTTAAGCCCAAACTGGGGAGGGTTGCAGACCGCACTTCAATACGGCTTCGGTAATGTGGCGGGTGCGCTCGGCTCGGGCCAGTCATATAGTGCTGCGCTAAACTACTCAGTCGGATCGCTTATTCTCGCGGGAGGGTATTTTCACGCTGACAATGGAAACGAAAGGTATTCGGCTCGCGGTGAATCGAGCGCTAACGGAGGATTCTTCAGTCCCGTGAACCGCGCGTATGCTACTGCCAGTCGATATAACATTGCTCGCGCGGGGGCAGCATATGCAGCCGGTCCATTGACGTTCGGCGCATATTACAGCTACGTGGAATACCTTGCAGATGCCGATTCGACTTTCCTCAACAGCGAACGATTTAACAATGCATCCACTTTCGTTGCGTGGCAGACAACGCCAGAGGTCACGCTCGAAGTTGGATACAACTTTATGAAGTCACATGGTGATTCGTCGGCAACCTATCATCAAGTGACATTCGCCGCTGACTATGCCCTGTCGAAACGCACCGACCTGTACTTCTCAGCTGGGTATGGCCACGCTTCGGGCACCAACGGTGAAGGCCCGGCTCAAGCGGTCATCGCCGACAGCTATACCTCCGGCGGCACGAGTTCACAAGAGATCGCAATTGTCGGCGTTCGACACCGCTTTTAGGAACATCACGACTAGGGATTAAACTGTTGCCCCCTTGTTGACTTCGCAATACAGGAACCGAGGCGATCCAGCTACCGACGACGTCGCGCTCGGACCCATCATCAATGCGGGGCAGCGCGATCACATCGCGCGCGTGCTGGCCGCCGCAACAGACGCGGGGGGCGCGCATTGAGACGGGTGAAAGGAGGCGACCAGTCGGACCGAGGTGGTTGCTAGATGACGCCCACCCAAATCGGTGGGCACCTATTAATTTGAGCGTCCCAGAGCCACTGGTGGTCTGGTCCGGCTGTAATGGCAACGAACACCGCTCATCCTGCCGTGCAGGATCTGCGAGCCGAGCAGAGCTCTGGAATTCATTCTGCCTCCAGTGCCGATGCGGCGGCCAGAGCCGCCTCTAGCGCACGATGCCGCAGTTCGTCCCCCATTGCCGTTCCCTCGGCACGGATGAATTCCACATCCGATATGCCCAAGAAAGCGAAGTAGCTTTGCAGATGGCTTTCCTGGTGATCCATGGCCGCAATCGGAGAAGGCGCTGTGTAGAAGCCGCCGCGGGTGGAGGCAACAATGATGCGCTTACCACCGCACAGCCCGCCCTGCACCCCGGTCTCAGTGTAGTAAAAGGTTCTTCCAGCCACGACCAATCGGTCCATCCAGGCTTTCAACTGGCTGGGTACTCCCAGGTTGTACATCGGTGCGCCGATCACCACGACATCTGCGGCCAAGAACTCTTCAAGCGTCACGCTTCCCGCGGCGGGGGCAACGGCTAGGTGCTCCACCGGTTCGGCGGCCAGGTCATGGTAGATCACGACAGCGTCGGGATTGGCCTCTCGCAGGCGGCGGACGATGGCCGCGGTCAATTGGCGGCTCACGGACTGTTGACCGGCGATGCTGGAATCAATATGTAGAAGCTTCATGGGCTAATCCTGTAAGTAACGGACAAAATGTTCGTGCCGTCATGTTAGATTCGACGAGGAATTGCACAAGGAGGCACTTTTATGAGCGATACGAACACAGATGTTCGCGGCCACGACCACCCGGTCTGTGCCTCGGTCGTAGATGTTTTGGCTCGAATTGGCGACAAATGGACGGTCATGGTCGTAGGTACGCTGAGCGAAGGTCCGCTGCGATACAACGAGCTCCAGCGTCAGGTGGGCCGCATTTCACAGCGGATGCTGACGCTTACCCTCAAGGCACTAGAGCAGGATGGGTTGGTGAGCCGAACCATGTACCCGAGCATTCCACCGCGCGTGGACTACGAGCTGACTGACTTGGGCCGCAGCCTTATGGAGCCGCTGCACACGCTGTACGAATGGGCAAAAGAGCACGGCGATGAGATGGCCGCGGCGCGGCAAATCTACGAAGCAAAGTCTGCGGAGCGCGCTGCCGTGCACGCGGCGCGGTTCTCGCCGAAATAGTGCGGGAAACGACATACCGAAAATCTAAATTTCTTTAGCCGTGAACGGTAAGGAGACCGCGCCAAAGCGGGGGCGAAATCGGGTGACAGCGAGTATGGCCGCAAGGAAGTTAATATTGGGTCAATGGACTCCGCCTCTTCCGATGCGCCTTCCGTCCTCCAGTTGCGAATCAGTCTGCGCGGGGTGAGCCCGCCGGTCTGGCGGCGACTTCTGATTCCCGAGCAGGTCACGAGTGCGCAACTGCATCGTGTGATGCAACTCGCCATGGGCTGGAGCGACGAACACCTGCACCGGTTCATCATCCGCGGATGGAGTTACGGTGGACATCGTGACGGCACGTTGCAGTTCTTGACGGCCCAGACACCCTGTCGTTGGCCGCGTTTGACCGGCTTTACGCGCCGCTATCAACGCGCAACGGTGCTCGGCTCTGCTCGTTGTTCAAATGAACGAATTTGCGCAGCAGCCGGATAAAATCTTCAGAATCTTCCTCCCCCATACCCTCGAACAATCCAGCGCGGAGCTCTTGTACCGCAGGCCGAAACTTGTTCAGCAACTTTTCCCCTGCCGGCGTGAGGAGGAGTTTTCTCTGTCGACGGGGCAAAACCTCGCGCAGAATCCAGCCTTTCGCCTCCATTCGTGCAGCCATCTCTGCCGTCGTCGACGTATCGAGTGCAACCCTCTGTGCGAGAGTGACCTGGTCCAAGCCAGGCGATTCATAAAGCATGCGTAACACCGCGTACTGAACCGGCGTTACTTCGCGCCCTAATTTCTCATGGAACATCGCAACAGCGATTTGATGCGCACGGCGTATCAAATGTCCCGGCTCCTCATAGAGGTCCAGGCTGGACGCTACTTCGTTAGCGACGCTCATGTTTTCCTCAGTTGAAATCATCGCACGCGTGTAAAAGCGCTCGTATTGCGGGAAAACCAGTATACCGCGCGACTTGTGTGTATGGCCATCAATGAGTACACTGAATGTCATTCAGTGTACGGAATATTACTTCCAAACGTCAGAATTCAAGTCCCCCCATGGAGACGTAAATTGTTTTTGAAGAATGCCTGGTATGTTGCCTGCACGCCAGACGAGATTGGTGAGGCCAAGCCCCTCGGCCGGAAGATCTGCGGTGAATCAATGGTGTTCTATCGAGCTGCGGACGGCATCGCGACCGCGCTTGAAGACTTCTGCCCTCACCGAGGTGCCCCGCTGTCACTCGGTTTCGTACGAGACGGCACGCTCGTGTGCGGGTACCACGGTCTTGAAATGGGGTGCACCGGCAAGACTTCTGGCATGCCGGGTCAGCGCGTCAGCGGTTTTCCAACTATCCGCAGCTACCCTGTTATCGAGAAATACGGCTTCGTGTGGGTGTGGCCCGGTGACCGCGACGAGGCGGACCCCGCAAAGCTGCTCCATCTCCCGTGGGCGGACGATCCCGCATGGGCACACGGCGGCGGCCTGTATCACATCCGCTGTGACTACAGGTTGATGATTGACAACCTCATGGACCTGACGCACGAAACTTACGTCCACGCTAGCAGCATTGGCCAAAAGGAAATCGACGAAGCAGCCCCGAAAACGACAAGCTCTGGCGATGAAGTTATCACAAGCCGTTTCATGCAGAACATCATGGCCCCGCCTTTCTGGCGGCTCGCGCTACGAGGAAACGGGTTGGACGACGACGTTCCAGTCGACCGTTGGCAAATTTGCCGCTTCACCCCTCCCAGCCACGTGATGATTGAGGTGGGCGTTGCCCATGCCGGTCACGGCGGCTACGAAGCCCCGGCCGAATTCAAGGCATCCTCCATCGTGGTTGATTTCATCACTCCGGAGACCGAATCGTCGATTTGGTACTTCTGGGGCATGGCAAGAAACTTCCGTCCGGAAGACAAGGACCTGACTGCATCCATCAGGGAAGGCCAAGGCAAGATTTTTGCCGAAGACCTCGAAATGCTTGAACAGCAACAGCGAAATCTCGATGCCTGGCCGGAGCGCGCGCTGCTGAAGCTGAACATCGATGCCGGGGGAGTGCTTTCTCGCAAAGTCATCGACCGCCTACTCGCCGAAGAGCTCAAGGCAAATTCGCAAAAGAAGGTGATCCCGATTGAAAGGGTGTCGGAGCGGTCATGAACACAGCAACTCTCGACGTTAAGGTTTCGCGCAAATGGACTGAAGTGCAGGGCATTTGCGGATTTGAACTGACAGCAATCAACGGAGCAAGTCTCCCTTCGTTCAGCGCAGGGGCGCACATTGACGTGCATCTCCCTGACGGGCTGGTTCGGCAGTATTCGTTGTGCAACAACCCGAACGAATCGAACCGGTATCACATCGCTGTGTTGCGTGCGGCAGATGGACGTGGTGGCTCTAAAGCGATACACGACCTTGTCCAGGAAGGTGACAAGGTAAAAATTAGTGAACCGAAAAATCACTTTCCGCTGGCGCATGATGCTGCGCATCATCTCTTGCTTGCCGGGGGAATCGGGATAACGCCAATCCTCTGCATGGCGGAACGTTTGTCGGTGGCGGACGAAAACTTTGAAATGCATTATTGCGCCCGCTCACGAGGCCGGACCGCTTTTGTGTCGCGAATCGACTCCTCCCATTTCGCCCATCGCGTGAAGTTTCACTTTGATGACGGCGACCCCGATCAGGTATTTGACATTGCAAAGACACTTGAGCAGGCGCCCGCCGATAGTCACCTATATGTTTGCGGGCCTCGTGGCTTTATGGACGCAGTATTGGCCGAGGCTCGCAGACAGAATTGGGTCGAGGGCCGACTCCACTATGAGTTCTTTGGAGGAGTCGTAGAGCAATCCGCGGGTGATAAGACGTTCCAGGTGAAACTGGCCAGCAACGGCGTCACCGTCGATGTGGCGCCTGGTTGGACGGTCGTGCAGGCTTTGGCTGAGACAGGAGTCGAGTTGCTCACTTCGTGCGAGCAGGGAGTCTGCGGCACTTGCTTAACCCGAGTTCTTGACGGAACACCGGACCATCGCGATTCCTATTTGACCGACGAAGAAAAAGCCGCCGGTGACCAGTTTATGCCCTGCTGTTCGCGTTCAAAGACTCCAGTCCTAGTGCTGGACCTCTAGGCGAATCGAAGCACTTGGCAAAATCCTGCTCGACGCAATGCGTGAGAAAGGTTTAAGGCCTTAGGAGAAAAGAATTGGAAAACCTTGCGTTAGAGAAGCCTATCACCTTGCACCGAACCGCCTTTCCAATGAATCAGTGGTGGGTGGCGGCCTTCTCATGGGAACTCGATGCCAGGCCTGTTGCTCGGAAAATACTCAACCGCCCGATGGTGTTCTTTCGCCTGCCGACCGGTGAGGTAGGGGCGCTCGAAGACCGCTGCTGCCACAAGGAACTGCCTCTTTCGTGTGGTTCTGTCGAGGCGAAGGGAGTTCGCTGCGGATATCACGGATTGCTGTTCGACCGCCAAGGTACATGCATCGAGATTCCCGGGCAGGAGCGCATCCCCTCGAAAGCTCGCGTGCTGTCTTACCCTGTCGTCGAACGTGACCAGATTGTCTGGGTTTGGGTTGGGGGCAATGCTGCTGGCACGCCATCCTCCGAGCCCCCTTCATATCCGGTTCATTCTGACTCCCGTTATCACTTTGGTGGCGGAAACTACCACTACGAAGCACCCTATCAACTAATTCACGACAATCTGATGGACCTGAGCCATCTGGGCTATGTCCATCTGAAGACCATCGGCGGAAACGCTCCCGTACACATGAACGCGAAAGCTACGGTGAGCACTGACGGAGACACAGTCAAGCTTGTTCGCCAGATGCCAGCCTCCGATCCGCCCCCGACCTACACCGCTGCATGGTCGTTCACAGGGCTGGTCGATCGCTGGCAAGAGATTGAATTCCGCGTCTCGCATATCCGCATCTGGACAGGTGCGCTTGACGCCGACTCTGGAGACATTGACGACCCTGAGCGTGGAGGCTTTCACATGCGCGGCTTCCATGGAATCACACCCGAAACCGACGAAACAACCCACTATTTCTGGACGGTTGCCAGCAACCCTCAAACAGACGTTGAGCGGGTCAAACAGACCGTCATCGAGCAAAGCGCTGCGACGTTCGACGAGGACAAGGTTGTGATCGAGGCGCAGTACCGTAATCAGAAGGAGTTCCCCGTTCGTCAGCAGATTGATATTCACGTCGATGTCGGACCCAACCGGGTACGTCGTGTAGTTGAGCGGCTGCTCCGTCAACCAGAGGCTGCGTAAAGGTCAAATCAACAGATTGGAGACAAACTTATGTCGTCGAATCGTGGTGTTGCATATGTAAGCCCAGGGAAAGTGGAAGTTCAGTCAATTCCTTTTCCGACGCTCGCGGACCCAAGAGGCCGCAAGATTGACCATGGGGTCATTCTGAGAGTGGTTTCAACGAACATTTGTGGCTCTGACCAGCATATGGTCCGAGGCCGTACGACCGCGCCCGCCGGCCTCATTCTCGGGCACGAAATCACTGGGGAAGTCATCGAGCTGGGGCGTGACGTTGAAACGCTCCAAAAGGGAGACCTGGTTTCGGTTCCCTTCAATGTCGCGTGCGGCCGCTGCCGGACCTGCAAGGAGCAGCATACCGGCGTATGTCTCACAGTAAATCCGGCGCGAGCGGGCGGCGCATACGGCTACGTCGACATGGGCGACTGGGTTGGCGGCCAAGCGGAATACGTTATGGTGCCATATGCCGACTTCAACCTCCTGCGCTTCCCCGACAAGGAACAAGCGATGGAGAAGATTCGCGACCTGACCTGTCTGTCTGACATCTTGCCAACGGGCTATCACGGCGCGGTTACGGCTGGAGTCGGCCCCGGCAGCACGGTGTACGTGGCGGGCGCCGGTCCCGTCGGTCTTGCGGCCGCCAGTTCCGCAATTCTGCTGGGCGCAGCCGTCGTCATTGTCGGCGACATCAATTCGGCACGACTGGACCATGCCCGGAAGCAGGGTTTCCAGACGGTCAACCTTTCAGATCACGCCAGTCTCGCCGACCAAGTTGCCGAGATCCTGGGGATGCCAGAGGTCGACTGCGCGATTGATGCCGTTGGCTTCGAAGCACGTGGACACGGGCATGACGGCGCGAAGCATGAAGCGCCAGCAACGGTGCTTAACTCCCTCATGGAGATAACGGCGGTCGCAGGGAAAATTGGCATCCCAGGTCTTTACGTGACCGAAGACCCAGGGGCGATAGACACTGCCGCACAGAAAGGTTCCTTGAGTATCCGCTTCGGTTTGGGATGGGCAAAGTCACATAGCTTCTTCACCGGGCAGACCCCGGTCATGAAGTACAACCGCGCCCTCATGCAGGCAATTCTCTGGGACCGCATCAAAATTGCGCAGGCGGTCGGCGTTGAGGTCATCTCGCTGGACGACGCCCCCAATGGCTACTCGCAGTTCGACTCGGGTGCGCCCAAGAAGTTTGTAATCGACCCGCACAACCTCTTCCGGAATGCAGCCTAATCCTTGAGATACGGGACGGTCGTCACTCCCTACGAGGCCGTCCCGGTGCTTGACCTGCATTCCCAAATGCTTTATCAGCAGCAGCTTTGCCCCACACGAAGATGGATACGAAATTGAAGAGCCGTTACTCCCACCATGTCACGCTCCAGGAGAACTACGCGCCAGTAACGGAAGAGCTGACGGTTGTGGACCTTCTTGTTACCTACGGCACCCTGTCAGCAGGACTGCCCGGGACGCTGTACAGGAATGGCCAGAACCTGCAATTTCCGCCGCTGGGTACGCGCCATCACCGCTGGCGTACTTCCACGAACCCGTATTCGTTCCGTGCACAGAGAAGGCCGCAGAAGGAGGCTGGATTGTCACTGTGATGTGCAACCGCGAGAAGGAAATCAGCGAGTTCGCCGTCTTTGACGCTCTTGATGTTTCACATGGCCCCTTGCCAAGGTCGAGCTTCCGAGTCGCATCCCATATGGCTTTCACGGCGGCTGGTTCCCGGTCTAAAAAAAGCCTATGTCAGAACGACCTGAAGAACCTGAAGAACCCTTCAGGTCAACAACCGAAATCAGGACTGCAAAGTGCTTTCTTTTGAAGAAATTTTTGAAAGGCAGAAGGCTTACTTCGCTACGGGACGTACCCGTTCCTTTGAGTGGCGTAAGGCCCAGCTGTCCAGCCTCGAAGCTTTGCTCCGCGAGAATGAGGGTGCATTCTATGAAGCACTGGGGATGGACTTCAAGAAAGCTGCCTTCGAACAGTATATGGAAGTCCACGGTCCTCTTGCGACTATCGCAAATGTATTGCAGAACTTGCAGCAATGGATGGAGCCGGAAACGGCTGAGATCCCCGGAGGGCTCGCGGCGTCGGGGCACCAGGGGAAAATATTCTATGAGCCATACGGCGTCACCCTTGTGATTGGTCCGTTTAACGCACCTCTGATCCTTCTTTTTGAGCCGGTGATTGCTGCACTTTCGGCTGGCAACACGGTCATTGCGAAACCTTCGGAAGCGACCAGCTACACGAGCGAACTCCTGCTTCAACTCGTGCCGAAATACTTCGAGGCTGAAGTGTTTGCGCTCGTGGCCGGCGCAAAGGAGGCTGTTATTGACCTACTTGCTCTTCCGTTTGACTTCATCGCTTTCACTGGTAGCGAGAAGGTAGGAAAGATTGTGATGCGTGCTGCGGCCGAACATCTCACACCGGTACTCCTTGAACTCGGTGGACAAAACTGCGCTGTCGTGGACGAGACTGCGAATATCGAACATGCGGCAACGCAACTAGCATGGGGCGCAACCGCGATTTCTGGGCAGTGGTGCGTCTCGCCGGGATACGTGTTTGTCCATTCGTCCGTCGCGGGCAAGTTCGTACAAGCCTGCAAGACCGCGCTCCTAGAAATGTACGGGAGTGACGCCCGCTCCAGTCCAGACTACAGCCGAATGAAAAGCCCGGACGACGTTCGACGAATTGCGCAGATGACAGCGGGGGCTTCCGTGGCATACGGTGGTCGCTTTGATGTAGCAGACTGCTATATCGAGCCAACCATTATCTATCCGGCAAGACGTGATGAGCCGGCAATGTGTGGCGAGATTTTCGGGCCCGTGCTACCTGTTCTGCCATACGACGACCTTCAGGAGGTGATCCAGTTCATCTCCGCAAAACCGAAAGCGCTGGCCGGCTACATGTTCAGCAACAACGCCGAGAACGTGCAGACGTTTCTTGACGGCGTGTCATTCGGCGGCGGATGTGTGAACAACACAAATATACATTGCTGGCTGGGAGGACTTCCGTTCGGCGGAGTGGGCCCATCTGGCATCGGTAAATACTTCGGAAAACACAGCTTTACAACGTTCTCAAATAGAAAGTCGATGCTGCTCTCGCCGTCGGAGCAACTACTCAAGTCGCTGTATCCGCCTTACTCCCCAGAGAAGCTTGGAGAACTTGGGAGCCTCCTGAGCTAGGAGTCAGGCAAGCGTTGGCCGGTTGCATTGGTAAATATAACAGGTTCCAAGCTATCAGGGTTAGTGGGTCATGGCTGAGTCGGACGCTAACAATTCAAATCGTCAGATTGCCCCCATAGCCGACTAATTAAACACGGAGACGTTGACTTAGCGATATCTAACTGCCTATCACCACGCACAGCACGAGGACGTGC
>NZ_CAJMYW010000036.1:0-18152 GCF_905220165.1 Paraburkholderia sp. J10-1
TTTGTCCCTGCACAATAGGCCCGAGAAAATCCGCAATAGACCCGAAAAATATCCCTACATGCTGAGCCAATAGATCAAAAAAACAGAAAGGTAAATTAAATATTTCCTCCACCGAGTGACCGATTTTTGAGCAAATTCGACGCTCAAATGTCAATGTGGCGATGCGGCCGAACGCTGTTGGCCGGTTTCACCCACTAAGCTGTGGCACGACAAAACTGCCGTTCGCGCCCGGGATTGTTTTGAACGACAGCTAACGGCGAAGCCGGCGAGCGCGCGATCGGCCATCAACGGCCGCTCATCCAGGTCGTTGCACGGACGTTTGAACGCCAGCGTCGCCTCGCATGACGGACGGTCATGCCGACTCCTCTCATCCCTCGTCGTCGAAGTCAGGTAATTGTTACGCGTATGCGCGTTAGCGCACACTTGGAAAGTAGCGACGAGAATACTGTTTGTCTCGAAGTTGGTCTTGCACAACGCTGGAACCCGCAAACGTCGCAGAGTGTTTGCGGAGAAGGAAACGTCCCAGTTGCCTTGGCTCTCGCAAAACTGTAATACGCTGATGGCGTCGCGAACCCACAATCCGGCGAGAATCCCGTCGCGTTCGTGGAAAAAAATCTGGCATTGACCGAGGCAGATGGGGCCGTCTTCGCGCGGGCCGCATTCGCTTTTAACAAATTGCCGAAGCGACTAGTCTTCTTGAACGGTCCGCCGAAAACGCCTGCCTGCGAAGTGCTACGGTGGCAATGGCAAAACCCATTGACAAATTGAATCTAAAAATTCCGTCGGCGCGCCGTGCCGCAATTGCTGCTTCCATTGCCTACGACCGTAGCGGCCTGACGAAAAATCCCGATCTGGAGGAGGTTTAAAATGACTCCCAACGGCGCGCCGCCAGGCGAACCAATCATCATTGGACAATTGCAGATCCGATACCTGATCGACGGAACTGCCACAGGCGGCATGGGTATTTTTGAGCTGACCGTGCCGCCCAACTCTCCAGTTCCGCCGCCACATAGCCATACCCTTAACGAAGAATGCGTTTATGTCCTGGAGGGCGTGCTTCGATGCTCGGTTGATGGAATAGTCCGAGACCTGACGCCGGGAGAATGCGGGGTTAGCCCAAGAGGATCGGTTCACCACTTCAGCAACCCGTACACTGACACAGCACGCGCCCTCGTCGTCCTTACGCCCGACATCGGAGCGCAGTATTTTCGTGATGTCGGAACGATCATAAATGCCGGCGGCCCCCCCGACCGCGACAAGCTGATCGGTGTCATGTCGAGGTACGGACTGGTGCCCGCTCCGCTTCCGTGAAATAGCGAACGGTCGTTGCCCGACAATCGTTTCTGGCTCTCGATGCCCGATCTGCGGATTAATGCTACAGCTCGATTCGGTTCCCGCACTGGACCGATGCAATCGGGATGGTCACGCACGCGTCGGCTGGCATGCCCGCACGGATGTCTGCAGGGCACCCGATAGCTGCCATCGAGAGCGTACGGGAACGAATGACGGGAAAGGGTCGGTTTCGGGCGACCGCGTCGGGCAGTGACCGGCCAATGCGCGTCGTTCGACGCTCTGCCAGTCTGGTTCCGCCACCATCCGTGAGCGGTTACTCACGGATCGGCGCCGACATCAGAGGTGTGTCGGCCAAATCAAAGCAGACGCCCTCCGCGATTTCCGCGGCGGATCACCGCGAGCGGATCTGACAAATTCACTCACTCGGTACTGTGAAAACGTCGCTGACGCGACAGGCGTCGCTTATCGTGGCTATGCGACCGACCATCTGCGGATAGCGAAGGGATGGAGCGGGCAAGTGCAGCACAGCGAGTTCGCCTGCTCGCCGTCCCGACTCTGCTACAAGCATTCCTGCGCTTGCTCAGGTAACGGGCACGAACTCTCCTTCGGCGAAGAACCACGCCGACATCGTCCGTGCCAGTTCGAGCACGACCTCCGCGTCGGTCCGGCCGGAGGACGCGCGCACGTGGAACGAATGGTCTGCGTCGTCCACCACATGCAGCGTGGCGCGTGGCCCCAGCGTCTCGACGACCGACCTCAGCAGGGGAAGCTCGGCCAGCTTGTCGCGCGTGCCCTGCAGGAAAAGAATCGGCACCGTGACGTCCGCCAGGTGCCGTGCCCGCTCCACGCCAGGCGCGCCCGCCGGGTGCAGCGGGAACGCGACGAAAGCGAGGCCACGCACGCCGTCGAGCGGGGAGATGGCTTGAGCCTGGGAGGTCATGCGGCCGCCGAACGACCTGCCGCCCGCGAAGAGAGGCAGGGCTGGCAGCCGCCGGCGGGCCTCTGCGACGGCCGCCTGCACGGCAGCATGTGCCACGGCCGGCGAGTCCACCCGCTTGGAGCCCCGCTCCATGTATGGAAACTGGTAGCGTAATGTGGCGACATTGACCGCCGCAAGCGCGTCGGCCAATGACGACATGCCGGCATGCTGCATGCCCGCCCCGGCGCCGTGCGCGAAGACATACAGGGCTCGCGCGTCCTGCGGCACTCGGAGGAGCGCAGAGACCTTGGTGCCGTCGGGCAGTGCCAGGGAAAGCGATTCTGGGTCGTCCATCGTATTCAGGTCGTGTCGTTGTGGCCATTGCGCCGATTCTGCATCAATGAGGCATCTGGGTGCGTTTGTAGCGGCGTCCGGCAAGGCATTGCGCACGCGGAGTTTGCCGGCCGATCCATGGAGCGCGCGCCCATCGTGAACGGCGCCGCAGTCGCGATATGTCGGTTGACGACCGCAAGCCCGACGGCGTAATTGCACGCCTGCATCATTGTCAGCGAGCTGTTACGACACGGCAATCAGCGTCAAAGGAGGTTCTCGAAGGGCAGTTCATTTAGCTGCCTCTCTGGAAGAGCATGTCCGGCTGCAGAAAGTTATGGGTGCGGCCACAACCTGCCGTTCAGCGAGCGGACGAACCTGCCGTTGGAACGACTGCACTACTCTGCGGATTCGACCGGATGGCCGTCGATCGTCCAGGTCCCGACACTATCCACGCGTCGAAGAGTGGGTGCTGAGACCGGGTACTTATCTACCGACGGTCGGCCGCCTGTGGCACGTCAATGTCTAGCTGCATCAAGCATCGCACGAGTTCCGGCACCGACCTGACATGCATTTTTTGCATCATCCGTCCTCGATAGATCTTGATAGTACGCTCAGCAATGCCGAGCGTATTGGCGATCTGCTTGTTCATCAGTCCGTCCGCGACGAGCGTCATAACCTCTTGTTCTCGCCTCATCAGCCGCCCCATGCGCAGGTGAATTTCGGAGCTTCGTGTGTGTTGTGCAAATACCTTTATGCCGCGCTCGAGAGCACGCGCCACGGCAGAGAGAAGCAGTTGTTCATCGACAGGTTTCTCGAGAAAATCGAGCGCACCCGCCCTCATCGCTTCAATGGCGGTGCTCATATCACCGTGCGCTGACACGAACACGATGGATGCGATAGCACCCAGGGCGCACTGTAGATCGAGACCACTCGCGTCCGGTAACGCCAGATCCAGCAAAATACACGTCGGGTGCCTCATCAAGGCAGGATGAGCCAGGAGTTCACCGGCACTCCCGACGGTCTCAACCAGATGGCCAGCGGTTCGAAGCAGCCGCGCGAAGGCTTGACGCACCTGCTCATCGTCGTCGACAACAAATACCACAGGTGAACTTCGCTCATTGCTCCGCTTCCTTCACTGCTTCATGAGCCGCTCGATGGAAACCGAACGATCCGCACCGCATGCGAACGGATTACTCGCTATCGCGATCAGACACCTTGCTCCAGCCCGGCCCCGGGTCAAACGTCTTCGTCGACTGCGCTTTCGTGGCGCTGTCCGGCCCGAGGTCACGTTCGTAGACCTGACCGGAATGGCTCACCATGAACGTCTTGATGCCCGTCTCGCCGTACTTCACCGGCCAGGCGATGACAGCAAAGCCCCCGAACAGCTTGCCCTTCACGACGTAGTCATAGGCGCCACCGGGCGCGTTCGGCCCCTGTGACTCCAGCAGCTTGAAGTGGTATCCGTAGTAGCCGGCGCTCTGTGCATTACGCGAGCTCGCGCCGACGAAGGCCGCGCCGAGCGGACTTGGCGTGTCATCCGGCCCGGCAGGCCAGTACAGCCCGTCATGTTTGCCGGGCGAACTGACCATCTTCGAGGCGTAGGCGAGCACCCCTTTCCCCTCGTGATTGGTCTGCGCGTATTCGCGCTGCGCGTCGAAGATCGCCATCATCGTCTGGATCACGGCCAGTTCGTTGCGGCCGATGCGCCGCAAGCGCATTGCTTGCGCGCCCGCTTGTGTATCGAAGTGCCATCCCTGCCCGGTCTTGACGAGGGGAACAGGGAACGTCCAGCCATCGTCGCCCACGACGATCTGCGCGTGCCCGGCCTCCCCTGTTTCGATCGTGTGGGACTTTGCCCACTCGGCGATGAAGGTATCCCGCACTGGCGCGCCGAAGGGTGGGATCAGCTTACGAAAGTCATTGCCGAAGATCCTGCGTAAAGCGTCCTCACGATCCTTGATGACTGCATCGCCAAAAGCATTCATCGCAGCCTCTGGCGAACTGAAGTACTGTTGTGCGTGCGCCGCGGGCACCGTCGCGCCCCACAGCGCAACGGCTGCCGCGAGATTCGCGAACGGCAGTGTCAGAAGTCTATGCACACTTCGTGGATGAACTTTCATGGTTCACTCCCTAGCGCCTGCCACCGCGGCCGCCACCACCTCCGCGCATGCCACCTCCGCCGGCGGCCCGATTAAAGCCTGAACCCTGCATGCTCCGGTTTCCTCTGTCAAAGTTGCGTTGCGAGACGCTGCCGCTCGACCCCACGCCTGAAAACGCGCTGTCCCGGCCTCCGCCGTAGCCGCCGCCTCGACTGCCATTACTGACGCGGTTCATGTTGCTGGTGGACCCTCTATTGGATGCGCCTGTCCGGTTGCTCCCGGCAGACCGGTCTGCCACCGACGCGCGATTACCTGCGCCGCTCCGGTCCGCGGTCATGGCCCGGTCGCCCGCGCCCGGCCGGTCGGCCGTGGCCACGCGATTACCTGCATCGGATCCGCGCCCGCGATACTGGGAGCGCCTGTCGGACCCTGGCGAGCCGGCGAACTTGTCGCGCGTGGCGTTATCCCGGTAGGCCACACCCTGACGATGCCCGGCATCGTGCTGCCAGCGGCCGCCCCTCTCTCCGTTCTTGAGCTTCGAACTGTCGAAGTTACGGTCAACGTTCCTCGCCCTGTCGGAGTCGATGTTGACGTCGCCTCCGCCCCAGCACGAGTTGCAGTCACTGAAGATCGCCCCGGCGGCCGCAAGGCCGATGCCCCAGGCGAATCCAGTCGCCAGGGCCGCCCCGGGATAGTAGCCAGGGTAATAGGCCGGGTACGGTGGCCAGTAATAGGGTGGATAGGCCGGATAACCCCACGCTCCATACACCACTGCCGGGTCGTAGGCGGGGACATAAATCACCTGCGGATTGGCGGGCTCGATCCGCACGACGGTCGTCTCGCCGGCGGCCGCTGGCTCGACGATCACCTGTTGCTGCTCGTTCGACTTCAGGTTGCCCGCTTCCTGCGCGCGCGCCCGTAGCCGCTGCACCGCAGCGAACACGTCCTTTTGCTGGGCGAGGAACGCGTCACCAAGCTTCTGTGTCCAGTCCAGCTTGTCGTACATCGGCTCGAGGACCTGGGGGAATGCCACCAGCGACTTCACGCTGGTGTCCCAGGACTGATCCTGGACCGCCCGCACTGCGGCATCACCCTTCACATCCGGGTGCTCTTTCACCCAGCGCGCCGCATGGACGATTTCGAGCGGATACGTGGACGCCATCAGGACCTGAGCCAGAACCGAATCCGGATAGAGTGCGATCGGCGCGACCAGCGCCTCAATCTCCTCCGGCTTGAATGGCGCAGGCCCTTCAGGACCGCGATCCGCAAAGGCAGGAGCTGCCACCAGCAGGATCAGCCACACAAGTGCGGCCTTTACCCATCGTTCGTTCCAGATGGTCATGTCCCCTCCGTACGGCGGATGTCGACGCGAACAACGATGCGTTCCTTTCAGTCATGGCACCGGGAAACAACAACCTGGCCCGAACCCTTCTTGGACGGTTGCGGCGCTCTTCTTTGCGTAGTCGTCGGATAAGCGGTCTTCCGCATTCCTATCCTAGTTCCCGTTACGTACAAAACAAGCCTTGGGTGCGCATCAATCCAGCGACTCCGGCAGCTCAAGGATTGCTTGAATGCGATCGCGGCGCGAGTTAGCGCCATGCACTACCGACCTGTATGTAAAACGCATTCTGGTCCTTGCTGTGGGCCACGTCGATGCCAATGGACACACCCAGCTTGCGTGCTATCAGATAACGAAACCCTGCCCCGACGCTCGTCACGTTCTGCGCCTGCGAAAAGCTTTCCAGACGTCCATAGGCCTTGCCGAGTCCTGTGAAGCCGAGCAGCGACCACCGGGGCGTCACATCCCAGCGCAACTCGGCTTCAGTCGTGATGGCATTACGGTCCTGGTATCGCCCCTTCTGGACCCCGCGCAGATCGACGTACGGCTGCGCGTAGAACGGAATGTCACCCGTTGAAAACTTCGTGTCGATGCGCAAGCCCAGGATCAGCGCACGCGCGAGGGGAAACCATTTGAAACCGCGAGCGGCGTACACGTCATAGTTCTGGGTGCCGCCCAACCCCGTTCGGGCGAACTGCGCTTCAAGTTCGGCGAAGCTGCCGGCGGCCGGGAAGAAGATATTGTCGCGCGAGTCGTAATCCACGATCACGCTCCCCGCACCGATGCGCTGGTTGCGCTCGAAATTGGCTATGCTCGCCGGTATGCTGCCGCCCGCGAAGCTGGACGTGGCGTTAAAGAAAACATACCGCGCGCCGGCGTACCAGCGGCTGTTCCCGAGCCGCACCAGAAACTGCTGAAGCAGTGCATCACCCTGAAGCGTGTACGCCCGGGCCTGGCTCGTCAGTCCGAAGTAGTCGAGGTGGGCATCGACCTTGGCGACCGCGCCCAGGTACCGGTAGCGGTCGTCATCCCAGGTGTGGAAGTGGGCGGCGGCCGCGGCCCATGTGCCGTTCTGCGTGTACATGCCGCCGAGCGCCGTGACGTTCGGCGGAGACTTGTTCGGCGGTTCGACTGTTGTGTTCTCCACCTCCTCGGCGATCGGCCCGGAGAAAAACAGCAGGCCGAGGCCGGCACCATAGCCCACAGCCGGCTCGGTGATCACGATGGGCACAGGCAGCGCGCCCTTGTGCTTGAGCAGGAAGTCACTCATATCCAGTTGCCCGTCCGCCGGGTCAATGAAACTGAGCGGTGCTTTCTCCTCGGCACGCAAGGCAGCACACGGCGCTGCAGTTATCGCAACCAGAACGGCAGTGACGCCTGCGAACACTGGACGACCGAGCATGGTCATTGCCCTCGAGCAACGGCGCGGCGTCCCGTGAGTGGCGCCCCACCGCTAGTGCGTTTGGGACCGGCCTCGACATATTACTGTCCTCTTCCGATTGTGCGCGTGCTACGGGTCTGGCACGCGGCACGCGCAACCAGAGTCCGCAACGTTCACAAACCGGCAAAAATGTTGACCAGCCCTGCCGCGAAGACCCGCGTTGTACGCGATCTGCGGCGGACTATCCTTTACTGGATATTCGCTGCCGCGTGTGTTGTCCGCACGCTTGCCAACCCCGTTCGTTCCCAAAATTTTTCGCGCCTGGGTACCGAAATGATCAAGCGTATCGCACTGATTTCGACGTCGATTGTCCTTGGATGTATCGCGACCATCGGACCGGTGCTCACGAGCCTGTACATCGCGAACAAGGACGTTCAACGCCGGGACCGGGAGGACATTCAGGAGTTTGCCGACAAGGCCATCATGCGCGCGGACCTGGTTACCTACCAGGCCTTCGCCGCACTCTCCGATCTCGACCGGGAACCCGGTGGACCCTGCGCGCCGGCGAACCTGGAACGGGCGGCACGGGTGATCTACAACTACCGGTATGTCCAGGATGCGGGCGCCTACGCGAATGGCCAGTATCTCTGCTCTCCGCTTCTGGGCGACGTCCGCACCAAGGACCTCACGTTGCCACCACCCGACTACCGCACCAATGACGGGTATCTCGTGTGGTTCCAGCAAAAAAGTCCGCTGAGTGACGTGCGCAAGGACCTGCAGATCGGCCGCAACGGCCACTACGTCGCGATGGATCCGGCGTCGTACGTCGACCTGATTGGGCCGTTGTATCAGCCGGAGTCATTGGCGATCGGCACTTAAATGGTTTGTGTTGATCGTGTGCGTGAATGGAGTTCTTGTCGTCACATTACACCCCAAGGGTTAGCGCGGATTGCAGCCGAAGCTTCCAGCAAAGCCGCTCCGAACGCTGATCCAATACGGTCTCCTTCCGCGCGCGTCTGCCTTTCCATCTTCTTCTCCGGACCTATATAGTTGTGTTGTCAACTATAGTATTTTTTCAATCTGCGCCCCTTTTGAAAAGGACCGTCTCAACGGACGACGCTTGGGAATTTCCCCTAGAAAACCGTGAAACGCCTGAGCAAGCACGGTCCTGGTGCCAGGCACCGAATTTCCGCTTTGGGTTGCCTGCGGGTCTACCATGTCGGGCTGTAGCCAGTGCCCGTGCATCAACTGCCAGATGATGCACCGCTGACGCCACACGCAGCGCGGACCGGCTGCCGGAAATCTGTCCCGCCCCCAGCTCCGACGAAGCATCCGCTGGTCTAGAGGCGACCCGACATCAGGATGCATTGGCCGTGCAATCGGTCTCCTGCGCATTCCCCCCAGTCCTCAGCTTGACCTGATTGCGACCAGAGCGCTTCGCGCTATAGAGTGCGGCGTCAGCGCGTGCCTGCGCCGCCGTCAGATCGGGTTCGCCATATTGATACATGGAGATGCCAATACTCGTGGTTATGCTTACGGCCCGCCCATCGCCAAGAACGATCGGGGCTTCCGCCACCGCGAGCCTGATGCGCTCCGCTACACCACGCGCCTGTTCAGGGGTTGCGCCCTGCAGGATCACAGCGAACTCCTCGCCGCCAACCCGGGCGGGCATATCATGGTTGCGCAGCGCTCCGTTGATCCGGTCGGCGATGCCTTCAAGGACGCGATCGCCGGCGGCGTGCCCCCATGTGTCATTGACCCGCTTGAAGTGGTCCAGGTCCAGTGCGAGCACTGCGAGCGGACTCCCGTGTTCCCGTGCGTAAGCCACTGCGCGTGCGCTGGCGCGGGTGAAACTGCGCCGGTTGGGAAGTTTGGTCAGCGCGTCAAAATCGGCTTCCATGCGCAGCTGGCTGATCTGCGCGCATTGCCTGCTAACATCGAGGAGCGTGACAAGTACAAGTTCCTGGTCCTCGGGGGCGACGACGCCGCCCAGAAGGCGGCTGCACCGCACGATCATCTGGACAGCCCCGGCGCTGGTCAGCATCGAAACGGGCTCGCTGTCGTCACGCCCGTACATTCCGGTCCAGCTTGCGGGCTCGGCAAACAGCACCGCCAAGCGTTCCCCGACGTCGCCCCTGGCGCCAAACAGGCTCCTGAATGCCTCGTTTGCCAGTGCGATCTTTCCGGTGCCGACGTCCACCAGCGCAACCGGCGTCGGGATATCCCTGACAACGGTCGATACTAAGCCAGACCAGTTCTCTATCTCTTCATGCAGCCGGTTTTCACGGCGGAGCATCACGATGCCTGCGATCAGCAGCGTGACTTCAATGGCAATGCCCAGCAGGTTGAGAAAGAGGCTACGTAGCCAGGGAGCCCGGTACTCGTCGACGGCATAGCCAAGCTCGAGCGTCCAATTGTCTCCCGGATTGCCAACGGTAATGCTACGGAGCGTTTTAAGCCGTTCGCGTCCGTCTTCGGGCGAGATTGCATAGTACGTTGAGGGCGTGGGACCTTCCCGCTTCAATCCCGCGACGTGACTCACCGATCCGGTTTCGACGGCTGGATTCGAAGGGTAGTGTGCGATCACCTGATCGTCACGGTTGACCAATAGTGACGCGCTGCCATGCGGAAGCGCTATGCCCTTCATCAGCGCCTGGTCGACGGGTACAACCACTGCCATGCGCATATCTGCGATGCCAGCATGAACAGGATGCTCCCTGATGAAGAGCAGGCTCCAGCCGGAGTCGCGGTGAATGAGCTGGGCGATCGTGCGCGGGTCGGCAGTCAGGCCGCGCAATGCCTTAAACCATGCCTCGTTCCGATCCCCCGGCGGGACCGAACTCGCGAGCACATGGCCTGCGGAGTCAAATACAGCAATCGACACGTTGCCCAGCATATCGCTGTCCAGCGCCGCCAACCGGGCGAGCGTCCCGTCGTCGGGCGTCCCGGCCGAGAACGCTTCGTCCACCATCAGGAAAGTATGGTCGACCGCCTTGGCGCGATCCTGTACACGCAGCGCAATTGTCGTGGCCAATGTATCCAGGCGACGGGCCGTCCTCTCATTAAGATTGCCGAAATCGCCCACCGCCTGCGTGACATGTGCAGCCAAGTTCAGCAACACGAGAAGTACCATTACCGGCAGCGCCCGTTTGAGCCAGGAGACACGGCGAACCCCGGTGGATGATATGGACGCATGGAGCGTGGCGGCGGCAGGGGACTTCATGGCAGGTCGCTCAATAGGAGGCCGGGCCGGCACGACGAATATCAAGAGGTGCACCGGCGTCGACGGTGAAGCAACAACGCTGGACTGCGCAACGCGGAGACCAGGATTCATCAGACCACTGAAAGCTTCACCCAGGCACCAGGTTGACAATTCAACTATATTCCTGCTTGTAAGGTATTTGTATGCGTCGGTGCGTCGCCAGTGCCTGTTTAAATTTCAAGACGGAAGTCACGCCGAGTCGTGGGCGAAGTTCCCCAGAGGCCGATGTTGCGCCTCAAAAACTTCGGGGAGATACGGTTGGCGGTTGTCTCCCCGTGAGCAGCCATTGGTTTTGCGCCAGACTGAAAGGCTGTTCAAGGTCGATATGACTCGTTCGCTCTCTCCCCTGAAAGCACATCGGCCTTGCCACCTGGACACTGTGGCACTGGCGCACTCATCCGGAAAACCCGGATTCCACAGACGCCCCGGAATGTTCGCCCGACGAATCTTCGCAAAACAGGAGAGGTGCGGAAATTGCAGGGTCAGAGTGGCAACCGGAGACACCCCGACTTCCCATGAAAACTACCCTCATCAAGCCTCGCATTGCACCAGAACCATCGTCACCACCTTGGGGTAATCGTGTTGTCGCCGACGCCGAACTGAACCGGTTGCCGACACATCGATGAACCAGTCCGTGAGCGGCCGGGGCCGCCAGATCTGAGATCAGTTCGGCATTGGACATGGTTCAGCTGCATTTCGGTATCCCGATAAAAACTGGGCGGCCGACAACATCGTTCGTTGCGTCTCGACCTCACTTCGAGCACCGTCGCAGGTAGCGATCGACGGTCTAAGGTCCCGGTCAATTTACAAAAACCAGCGATATTCTCGTGGCCCGATTGCGTTCATAAAATCAAGGTGATCCTGCCGTTTATTTTCGCAATAAACCATGGTGAAGTCGTCGCCGAGCCCCTCGCGCACCCCGGCATGCCCGCGCATGGCCGCCACCGCAGAGAGCATGTCGCCCGGAAAATCGATGCCGCTCCCGCGATCGTCGTTGAGCGGCGCGATCGGTTCGCGGCCCGCCTCCAGGCCGTACTCGATACCGGCGAGGATCGCCGCGAGCACGAGATACGGGTTGGCGTCCGCCCCTGCGAGCCGGTGTTCGATGCGTAGATTTGCTTCGTCGGACTCGGGAATGCGGATGCAGGCATCGCGGTCCTCGAAACCCCAGCTCGCCCGGCTCGCCGCGTTGACCATCGCGCCATAGCGCCGGAACGCGTTGTGATTGGGCGCAAAAATGGGCATGCAATGCGGGAGCAACGCGAGGCAGCCCGCCACCGCATGTCGCAGCGCGCGCCGCTCGCGTGCCGCGAGCACGTTGCGACCCGCCTCGTCGTAGAGGCTCACATGCACGTGCATACCGCTGCCTGGGACGTCGAGTAGCGGCTTCGACATGAAGCTCGCGCGATAACCGTGGCGCAGTGCCACACCGCGCGTGCTCCGGCAAAAGAGTGCGGACCAGTCCGCTGCGCGCAGCGCGTCATCGCAATGGCCAAAATTGATTTCGAACTGCCCCGGCCCGAGCTCGGCGGTGATGACCGTCGCATCCACACCCTGCTCGCGCGCGGTCTCGACCATCTCGTGCAGCACGGGCGCGAAACGCGAAAGGCGCTCGATATGCATGTTCGGCTGATTGTCTTCGTCCTCGCTTAGCCGATCGCGCGCAGGCTGCGGCAGACCTTCGCGCAGCTTCGCATCGAACAGATAGAACTCCAGCTCGAACGCGACCACCGGCTTCAAACCACGCCGCGCGAAGCGATCGAGCACGCGTGCGAGCACCTGGCGCGGCTCGAACGCAATGGGCGTCGCGGTGCCGTCCGAGGTCATCAGCATCTGGGCGAGCGGCTGACGCTCCCAGCGCACCGGCTTGAGCGTGCCGGGCACGAGGCGGCGCGGCACGTCGGGGTCGCCGTCGTGGAAACAGTATTCGCCGATCGGATACACCCCGCCTTGCGCACCAAGCAGGATGCTGTTTTGCGGCACCTTGAGCAGCGAACCGGCCGCCACTTTCTCGAGCATGGCGATGGGATAGCGCTTGCCGTAGAAATGGCCCGGAATGTCGAGGGAAATCAGGTCGACGTATTGCACGTCGGGATGAGCCGCACGAAAGGCGCGTACTTCGCTCAGGAGGTCAGTTGCAATGGCACTCACTTCGGGTTCCTCGTTAGCGAGAGATGGTGGACCTGCTATTTAATCTGGACTCCAAACTATAGCGGCGGCACGCGTGCCAGCAAGCCGCGTGCCTTCGTATCAGGCGTGCATCGAGCGAGGCGTCAGGTGAACACCCAAAGCACCCGCGCAGCCTTGTCCGAGCGATTCGCGTAACTGAAGCGGCAGCGTGCCGGCAGTTGAAAGCTGTCGCCGGCTTTGAGGGCGACAGCTTCGTCCTCGCCATCGAGCCAGATGGTGAGCTCGCCTTCGAGCACGAAGCCACCCTGCTCGTCGCTGTCGTCCACGGGGCGTTCGCCGCTCGTGGCACCCGGTTCCAGCAGGCTCTCCAGCATCGAAAAGCCCGACGACATGCTCGGAGAGACCAGCACGTCAGTGATGCCGCCGCCGTAATAGAGCGTGCGCCGCTCGCCGGGGCGCGTGACCCACGGCAGTGCGCGCGGCTTGCTTACGCTGTAAAAGTAGGTGGTGGGCGTCTGCAGCGCCTCGCCGATGGCGGTGAGATCGGCGACGGTGGGCCGCGACAGGCCGCGCTCGACCTGCGAGAGAAAACCCACCGAGCGGCCGATCCTCTGCGCGAGCTCGGCCAACGTCACCTTCTTGTGCTTGCGCAGATCGCGAATGAGAATCGCGAGGCCTTCTATCTCTTCATCCCTGTCCATACCGGATACCTCAGTCAAACCACGTCGCGCATGCGATACCACAGCTTGCCGAGCGCTTCGAGCGGCGCGGCCAGCACATTGCCGCCCGGAAAGCGCGGATTATGGATGGACTCGTAGAGCGAGAGCAAGTGCGTATCGCCGAGGATCGCGTCGGCTACCGCGCGCGCCGCGGCCAGCGTCGGCAGCACGCCGTGCCCCGAGAAGCCCTGCAGCCAATAGCGCCCGCGCGCGCGACCTACATCAGGCGTGCGCCGGATGCTGATGTCGATATGGCCGCCCCATGCGCATTCGAGCTCGACGTCGCGCAGTTGCGGGAAGACGCGTTCGAGGCTTGGCCGGATTGCCGCGCGGATGTCTTTGGGAATGCCACCGAGATAGGTGCACGCGCCACCGAACAGCAGCCGATGGTCGGGGCTCAGCCGGAAATAGTCGGGCACGAACTGGTTGTCGATCACGCAGTTGTTGCGCGGCAGGAGCGTATGCGCCAGTTGCGGGTCGAGCGGCACAGTCGCTACCTGATACGTGCCGACCGGCAGGATGCGGCGCGCGAGCTCGCGATCGAGCTGGTCGATATACGCGTTACAGGCGAGCACGAGCGTATTCGCGCGGATCAGGCCTTCGGGCGTAGTCGCGATGAAACCCGTCGGCGTTTCGCGCCATTGCAGCACCCGGGTCTGTTCGAAGATGCGCCCGCCCGTACGTTCGATGGCGGCAGCAAGGCCGAGCGCGAGCTTGAGCGGATTGAGATGACCGGCCTCGGGATCGTAAAGCGCAGCGAGATAGCGCCTGCTGCCCACCCATTCGGGCATCTCCTGCTCGGGGATGACGCGCAGCGCCTCGTAGCCCCACTTGTCGGCAGCTTCGTCGCGTGCCTCCTCCAGCAACGCGACGCGGCCGCGCTTGACGGCGGTCCACAGGCTGCCGGGCCGGTAGTCGGCGTCGAAACCGTGACGCGCAGGCAGCTCGCGCACCTCGCGCGCCGCCCAACGCATGCTCTCCCACAGCTCGCGCGCGCCATCGCGCCCCAGCGACTGCTCGAGCGGCCCCATATCGCATGACCAGCCGAGCAGCGCCTGGCCGCCGTTGCGCCCCGATGCGGCCCACGCGACGCGGCTCGCCTCCACGACAACCACGCGCCGGCCCGCGAGCGCGAGGCGCAATGCCGTGTGCAGCCCGCTGAAACCGCCCCCGACGATCAGGACATCGGCATCGCACTCGCCCGCCAATGCCTGGCGCGCGGGCACCTCACCAGGCAAGGTGCGGGCGTAGTAGCTCTCCACATGCTGGGTCGATTCGACGAACATGGCGGCATCCGTGAAATTTCTCTGCTGAATTTCATGAAAAATTAGCATGTAAATTTCATTGACGCAAGTGTTCCTTGACTACCTCGCGGGGCTTTCGCATGAAGAAGCCCGTAAATGGGCTGGAGTGGTTGTTACTGATGGGCGCATCAAATAAGTCCTGGAAGGCCCTGGTACAAATAGAGGGTCAGAGGATAGCGTTTATACATAGGTATCCTTACATAATCGACAGAGCAGCGCTCCAGACGGCGAGCGCAACGGCATCTCTGAGGCCCAGCTTCGAGTCACACGATACGCCATCTTCGAGATGTGATGCCGGGCGTTATGCTTGTGCTGCATGTGTTTCTTCAGAAAGATCGGACCACCGCTCTATGACCCCAATCTTCCATCGACCTATCCATGCAGCAATGCTCATTATTACGAATTCCAAATATTTAATCTCACACGCAACCAATATATGTCGCGCCCCGCTCCTTCATTCGGTCAGCGGTTCCGCCGCAGCGGCGGCGTGCAGTCGATACACGCTGAAGAGATCGTCACAGAACGCACGCAGGATCGGCTTCTCGGCCGCGCTGCGTTTGATCGCGAGATGCATCGGCACTTCGAAGCCGAACGTGGCGCAACCGAGCGCCCGGATGAGGCCGCGCTGCTCGAACGGCTCGGCATGGTGCGCCGGAAGATAGCCGATATGGCTGCCCGAGAGGATCAGGACCGTTGCCGCATCGATGCTGTCGGCGATCGCCGTCACCTGCCGGTAGCCGATCCCCGCAAGCTCCTCGGGAATCGGATAGCTGCGCCCAACCCAGTCGCGCTCGCGCAGATCGTCGGTATTGACGTGCTGCGCCGCGTGGAAAAGCGGATGCCCGCGCCCGCAGCAAAGCACCTGGCGCTCGCTGAACAGCTCGGTGTAGTCGAGTCCTGCCACGCGGCGCCAGAAGTAGCCAATCGCAATGTCGAGCTGGTTGTTGACGAGGCTTTCTTCGAGCTCCTGCGACGCGGCCACCTTCACCGTGAAGCGCACGGCCTGATCGCGCTTGCGAAACGCACCGATCGCCTGTACGCGAATGCCGCGTCGGCACGCGCACATCTAGCGGGTCGTCGTCTTGATATCGAGCTTTTCGTCTTGAGTTCGGACCGTGCTCCACGAGAGCTCTACATTTCATCTGGCACATGTTCGGACATGGCGGCCAATGATATTTACGCGGACAACATCATATGCCCATGTAGTTGACAACTCACCTTTATATTCTTGATATCAACCATCATCTTTTCAGATAGCCCTCGTCTACCGGAGGGCATACCGGTAACCCCGGTCCAGCCGCTTGCCACCAAGAACGCCCACTGGCGAGTCGTGAATGCTCCAAACCACATTCGCAACCAGTATCGGCAGAGGGCAAGGCCGTTGCCTAACATGGCTGCCCGCCCCCCGACAGCGCGAATTAAGTGGATATTGGCGACACCTTGGCGCGCACAAAATTTTGCTGCATCGAATATAGTTGATATATCAATTTTATTTACGGACGTCCGTACCGAAGGGCGGGAACCCATTCTTTCTTCGGCAAGACGTCCGAGTTCGAAGCCGCCTGCGTAGCCATTGAAGCATTAGTGAAACAGTGCGCGGCCCCCGCGCGGCGAACTGGAGATGATCATGTACGTCGAGCCTGCCTGCGATTCTTCACTGTCCGCGCCGCCGTCGGCGCGCTGGCATGACGTGCTGCCGCAGTCGATCGTGCGTGAGGCGGCGTCTCGACAGCCGGCTACGCGCTGCTCCACCTGCTCGCTGCGGGTGGTCTGCATGCCACCGGACCTAACCTCAAGCGAACTCCAGCAACTTGACACCGTGGTCCTTACCACGCGGAATGTGCATCGCGGCGAAACACTGTTCCGTGCACACGACGCCTTCCAGAGCCTCTACGCCGTACGGACCGGATCGTTCAAGACGGTCGTGATGCATCGGGACGGCCGCGAGCAGGTCACGGGCTTCCAGATTCCGGGCGAGCCGCTCGGACTTGACGGCGTATGCTCCGGCACCCACAACTGCGACACGATCGCACTCGAAGACAGCACGGTTTGCATCATCCCGTTCGGCCAGCTCGAAACATTCTGCCGCGAAAGCCGGCGCATGCAGCGCCATCTCTATCAGCTCATGAGCGGCGAGATCGTGCGCGAATCCAGCCTGATGATGCTGCTCGGCACGATGACCGCCGAACAGCGCCTCGCGACATTCCTCCTCGATCTCGCCGCGCGCTTCCAGGCGCGCGGCTACTCCGGCGCGCAATTCAACCTGAAGATGAGCCGCGAAGAGATCGGCTGCTTTCTCGGCATGAAGCTCGAAACCGTGAGCAGGATGTTCTCGCGCTTTCGGCGCGGAGGTCTCGTTAAGCCGAACGGCAAGCAGATCCGCATTGTCGATCTGGAGGGACTTGCGGGCGTATGACGCGAAAGGCGGCAAGGCCTGCTTGATGCAGTCCAGTTCGTCGCTTTCGCTTGCTGTATCGGGTGCCATGCGGACCACCTTCCACCCCGGACCGATACGTTCACGGAGAAAAGTGACTAGTTCACCTCTGGACAAAGAAAAAGCCGCTTCTGGTAGGTTAGATGCCCGTGTTGACTCGCAGCGGACGCAAAGGCCAGCACGGCGAACACCACGAACGCTGGTACGCCGACAGCCGCGTCAGCCCCCCTGCCTCCACCGGGCATACTGATGCACGCGGAATATGCGCAAGTCATTGCGAAGATGGCCTCCGTCTGGGGCGGGAGCGAAAGAGAATACCTTTCGCGCTGGCCGCACCTCGACGTTCACGACCCGTCCGGGTCTCTACCCCACAATCAGTCATCGTGGGAATGACAACTCCTGCCTGACTGACGCACATAAATCATCGAGGAATGGCGGCACCTCACCCGCTAACTGCCAGCACCGGTGGCACGCCGGGAACCGCCCTCCATAGGGTGGAGGCCATAGCAGATAGTCGCAACAGAGTCCGGATGCGTGGTCCGCAAGGTACCAGGGCAGCGCCCGGACTTACCAGTCGTTACCATCCTCGCCGCATTCGCTGCGCAGTGCGAACGAACGTTCTCACACCCTGTCCGTGCCACCGCCTTCGACGGTTACGCCGTGGCTGCGGCGCGCAGGCGATAGACGAGCTGGTTGTCCTTACCCTGCAGCAGCGGCGTGAGCGTGAAGTTGAACTCGATGGCCTTGTACGTGTCGGCTTTCAGGCCGAGCGTCGTGCCACCGGTCTTTTCTGTCACGTGCGGAATCAGTTCTTCACGGGTCGCGTAGGCGAAGTCGTCCCAAATGAGCGGATCGCCTTCAATATTGAATTGCGTGGTGAGCTTGCGGCTGTTATCCGCCGAGACGAAGAAGTGCACGTGCGCCGGACGGTTGCCGTGA
>NZ_CAJMYW010000037.1:0-17566 GCF_905220165.1 Paraburkholderia sp. J10-1
CCACGGCAACCGTCCGGCGCACGTGCACTTCTTCGTCTCGGCGGATAACAGCCGCAAGCTCACCACGCAATTCAATATTGAAGGCGACCCGCTCATTTGGGACGACTTCGCCTACGCGACCCGTGAAGAACTGATTCCGCACGTGACGGAAAAGTCCGGTGGCACGGCGCTCGGCCTGAAAGCCGACACGTACAAGGACATCGAGTTCAACGTGACGCTCACCCCGCTGGTCCAGGGTAAGGACAACCAGCTCGTTCACCGCCTGCGCGCCGAAGCCACGGCGTAACCGTCCTGCGAGGCGGCGGTGTGAAGACACAGCCGCCGCCAGTTTTACCGCGACCATCATTCGACACCGATGCAGGAACTCCGTACCGCGTGTGGAGTATGCATAGGAGAGCTAATATGTCAGCCATCATCGACAAAGCCAGTGACCTGGATCACCTGCTGTCCACCGCCGTGCAGGACGACAAGCAAAACGGTGTATTCCGCTGCCGCCGGGACATCTTCACCAATGCCGACCTGTTCGAACTGGAGATGAAATACATCTTCGAGAAGAACTGGGTGTACCTCGCGCACGAAAGCCAGATTCCTGAAAACAACGACTACTACACCACGTGGCTGGGCCGCCAGCCGGTCGTCATCACGCGCGACAAGACCGGCGCGCTGAACGCCGTAATCAACGCCTGTGCACACAAGGGCGCCATGCTGTGCCGGCGCAAGCACGGCAACAAGGGCAGCTTCACGTGCCCGTTCCACGGCTGGACGTTCTCCAACACCGGCAAGCTCCTGAAGGTCAAGGACGAAAGAACGACCGAGTACCCCGTGCAATTCAACAAAGAGGGGTCTCACGACCTGAAGAAGGTCGCGCGCTTCGAGAGCTATCGCGGCTTTCTGTTCGGCAGCCTGAATGCCGACGTGCAGCCGCTCGAAGACTACCTCGGCGAAGCGAAGATCATCATCGACCAGATCGTCGACCAGTCGCCGAACGGCCTCGAAGTGCTGCGCGGCAACTCCTCGTACATGTACGACGGCAACTGGAAGATGCAGATGGAGAACGGCTGTGACGGCTACCACGTCAGCACCGTGCACTGGAACTACGCCGCGACCATGGGCCGGCGCAAGGAAGACGGTACCCAGGCGGTGGACGCCAATAGCTGGAGCAAGTCGGTGGCGGGCGTATATGGCTTTCACCACGGCCACATCCTGCTGTGGACCAATACGATGAACCCGGAAGTGCGGCCGGTGTACAAGCATCGCGACGAAATCAAGGCGCGCGTGGGCGAAGTGCAAGCGGATTTCATCGTCAATCAGACGAGAAATTTGTGTGTCTACCCGAACGTGTTCCTGATGGACCAGTTCAGCACGCAGATTCGCGTGGTGCGCCCGATCAGCGTGGACAAGACCGAGGTGAACATTTTCTGCTTCGCGCCGAAGGGTGAGAGCGCGGAAGATCGTGCAACGCGCATTCGCCAGTACGAGGACTTCTTCAACGTCACGGGCATGGGCACCGCCGACGACCTCGAAGAGTTCCGCGCATGCCAGACCGGTTATGCGGGCACCACGGCCATGTGGAACGATCTCTCGCGCGGCGCGCCGCTGTGGGTCGAAGGGGCGGACGAAAACGCGAAGAAGATGGGCCTCAAGCCGATCATTTCCGGCGAGCGCAGCGAAGACGAAGGTCTGTTCGTGGTCCAGCACGAGTACTGGGTGCACGCCATGCGCGACGCCCTCGAGCAGGAGATGCATCACGAACAGGCAGGAGCGCAGGCATGAGCAACGACTACCAGAAAATCTGCGCCGCACTGTACCGCGAAGCGCGCCTGCTCGACGATCGCCAGTGGGAAGAATGGCTCGCCTGCTACGCCGAAGACGTCACGTACTGGATGCCCGCGTGGGACGACGATGACCAGCTCACCAACGACCACCAGTCGCAGATCTCGCTGATGTACTACCCGGATCGCGGCGGCCTCGAAGACCGTGTGTTTCGCATCAAGACCGAGCGCAGCGGCGCTTCGATGCCGGAGCCGCGCACGAGCCACAACGTGACGAACGTGGAAGTGCTGGCGGATCGCGGCGACGAAGTGGAGGTGCGCTACAACTTCCACACGCTCAGTCATCGCTACAAAACCACGGACAGCTTCTTCGGCACGATGTTCGTCACCTTGCGCAAGCGCGGCGACGACTTCCTGATTGCCAGCAAAAAGATCGTGCTGAAGAACGATTACATCCGGCAAGTACTCGACGTTTATCACGTTTGAAGTCTCGTTTAAGTCTTATTTGACATCGAGACCCGGTTTCAACATGGGTATGAAGGAGACACCATGTCCAGCTACAAGATTGCACTGAATTTCGAAGACGGCGTGACCCGTTTCATCGAATGCAAGGCAGGCGAGAAGGTCCTTGACGCTGCGTTTCGCGCGCGCATCAACCTGCCGATGGATTGCTCAGACGGCGTGTGCGGCACCTGCAAGTGCCGCGCGGAAAGCGGCAGCTACGACCTGGGCGAAGACTATATCGAAGACGCGCTGACCGAAGACGAAAAGGACAGCGGTCTCGTGCTCACCTGCCAGATGGTGCCGCAGAGCGACTGCGTGATCGCGATTCCCGCGTCTTCAACGGTGTGCAAGACCGGGCAGAGCACGTTCGCAGCCACGGTGACGAAGGTCGAGCAGCACAACGACGCGGCGATCGTGCTCGAACTGGACGTCGACGCAACGGGCCCCGTGTTCCTGCCGGGCCAGTACGTCAACATCGACGTGCCGGGCAGTGGTCAACATCGTTCGTATTCCTTCTCTTCTGCGCCGGGCGAATCGAAAATCAGCTTCCTGATCAAGAAGATTCCGGGCGGCGTGATGAGCACCTGGCTCGAAGCCGCGCAACCGGGTACGAAGCTCGATTTGACGGGGCCGCTCGGCAGCTTCTATTTGCGCGACGTGGCGCGTCCGCTGCTGTTCCTCGCAGGCGGCACGGGTCTCGCGCCGTTCCTCTCGATGCTGGAAGTGCTCGCGCGCACCAACGCGCAGCAGAAGGTGCACCTCATTTACGGCGTGACGCGCGACCTCGACCTGGTGCTGGTCGAAGCCATCGAGGCCTACGCGGCGAAACTGCCGAACTTCAGCTTCGCGACTGTCATTGCCGACGCGGATTCGAATCATCCTCGCAAGGGCTGGGTCACGCAGCACATTCCCGCCGACGCCTTGAACGATGGCGACGTAGACGTGTATCTGTGCGGGCCGCCGCCGATGGTGGACGCCGTACGCAAGTATTTCGATGACGAAGGCGTGAAGCCTAACAGCTTCCACTACGAGAAGTTCACCCCGAACGTCGTTCCGAAGGCGGCATGATCATGCAACGATTCGCAGGCAAGGTCGTCGTCGTCACCGGGGCGGCGCAGGGAATTGGCCGCGGCGTCGCGCTGCGCGCGGCGGCCGAAGGCGGCAAGGTCGTGTTCGTCGATCGCGCCGATTTCGTGGGCGAAATCGCGGCAGAGGCGACGGGCGCTGAAACGGCGGGCTTTGTCGCCGACCTCGAAACGTATGAAGGCGCGAAAGCGGCCATGGACTTCGCCGCGAAACACTTTGGCGGCATCGACATTCTCATCAACGGTGTGGGCGGGGCCATCCGCATGCGCCCGTTCGCGCAATTCGAGCCCGCGCAGATCGATGCAGAAATTCGCCGCTCGCTTATGCCCACGCTGTACACGTGTCACGCCGTGTTGCCGCATTTGCTCGCGCGCGGGCGCGGCACCATCGTCAATGTTTCCTCGAACGCCACGCGCGGCATTCGCCGCGTGCCGTATTCGGCGGCGAAGGGCGGCGTGAATGCGATCACGCAATCGCTGGCGATGGAGTATGCGGAGCACCATATCCGCGTGGTCGCCACGGCGCCAGGCGGCACCGAAGCGCCGCCGCGCCGCATTCCGCGCAACGCCGCCGGCGACAGCGAACAGGAAAAGGCCTGGATGGGCGAGGCGGTGCGGCAGGTCACTGAGTCGACATTCTTCAAGCGCTACGGCACCCTCGACGAACAGATCGCGCCGATTCTGTTTCTCGCTTCGGACGAGGCGAGCTATATCACCGGCTCGGTGTTGCCGGTCGCCGGCGGCGATACGGGCTGAGCGAGGCGCGCACAGGCGGGGTGCGCGGCCGGGGTGATATGCTCGAAGGCCCCTGATTGTTGTGCCGCCATTGCCATGAATATCGATCCCGCCATCGTCAAAGCCTTCGCGCCCACGGGTACGTTGCGCGCCTCCATCAACCTCGGCAATCCGATTCTCGCGAATCGCGATGCGGCCTCGGGCGAACCGTTCGGCGTTTCCGTCGATCTCGCACGCGCGTTCGCGCAGCACCTGGGCGTGCCGCTCGAACTCGTCGTGTTCGACGCGGCGGGCAAGTCCGTCGAAGCCGTGAGCGACGAGCGCGCGGATTTCGGCTTCTTCGCCGTCGATCCCAAGCGAGGCGAGACGATCGCGTTCACCGCGCCTTATGTGTTGATCGAAGGCTTTTATCTGGTGCGCAACGATTCGCCCGTGCGCACCAATGCCGAAGTCGATCAGCCGCATAACCGCGTGGCGGTGGGCAAGGGCAGTGCGTACGATCTTTTTCTCACGCGCGAATTGAAGCAGGCGGAGATCGTGCGCGCGCCGACTTCGCCAACCGTCGTGCAGACCTTCCTCGATCAAGGGCTTGAAGTCGCCGCGGGCGTGAAGCAGCAACTCGAAGCCGATGCCGCGAAAGTCGGCGGTTTGCGCCTGCTCGACGAACGCTTCATGGTGATTCGCCAGGCGATGGGCGTCGCAAAGAGCCGCGGTCCGCAGGCGGCCGAAGTGCTCGGCGCGTTTGTCGAAACCATGAAAGCGTCGGGATTTGTGGCAGAGGCATTGAAGCGTCATGCAATAGCGGGCGCGTCGGTTGCACCGGCTGCCTGAATGAATGGCGTCAAGTCAAAATGAGCGCGCATTAATACAAGAATCAACGCGCTCTGAGGGCCGATTTCGGCGACAGTTCTCAATGCGGTTAATCGGTCTTTCTCGCCGGTTTTAATGCGTCATATCGAAAGCATTATGTAATTTGTCCGGCAATATTCACGCCCCGCACATTCCTCGACGCGCGTCGAGCCTTGCCCGGCGCGGTTGTGCCATCGACGCCACGCCGCTCGAATTTCGACACCATTTTTATTTTCTACGCCCTATGATGCGGGTGTTCGATTCGCGCCGTACTCGCCGCTCGATTCCCATTTCGTCATTGCATTATCAACATCGATGAATTGCTCAATTCGCAATAATCATCGACGGGTAGATTTTTTCTTTTGAATCTGCACCGAAATGGAATGCGCGCGTATGAGATTGCACGCCGATGGTGCCGGCTGCCTGAATTCGATGCATTAACCCACCGCCCAATCCGGAGCTTGAAAACATGAAAAAATCGCTACTCGCCGCGGCCCTGCTGAGCGCCTTTGCCATTTCGGCACACGCGCAAAGCAGCGTGACCCTCTACGGCCTGATCGATACCGGTCTCGTCTACACGAACAACCAGTTCGGCCACAGCAACTGGCAGCTCAACAGCAGCTCCACGCAGAACACGGTATTCGGCCTCAAGGGTTCGGAAGATCTGGGCGGCGGTCTGCATGCGATCTTCAAGCTCGAACAAGGCTTCCTGCTCAACAACGGCGCGCAGGCGTTCTCGGGTCTGGGCTTCGGTTCGCAAGCCTGGGTCGGCATGCAAAGCGATCCGTACGGCACGCTCACGTTCGGCCGCCAGTTCGACGTGATGAACGACCTCGTGGGCCCGCTCACGGCGGAATTCAACACGTGGGGCGGCAGCCTCGCGGCTCACCCGTTCGAGAACGACAACCTCGCGGCGAACTCGGTGGTCATCAACAATTCGGTCAAGTACGCGAGCCCGACCTGGTACGGTGTGACGTTCGAGACGATGTACTCGTTCAGCAACAAGGCCGGCGACTTCGCGAACAACCGCTCGTACGGCTTCGCCGTGTCGTATAGCCAGGGCCCGCTGAACCTCGCGGCCGGTTACCTGCAGTTCAACAACGCGGGCACCGGCAGCGGCGCGGTCACCACGAGCGACACGAGCGCGAACTTCCTGGCTGAACGTCAGCGTGTCTGGTCGCTCGGCGGCAACTACACCTATGGCCCGGCCACGGTGGGTCTCGTCTGGAGCCACTCGCAGATCGACAACGCCGCAGGCGTCTACTCGTTCGGCACGGGCACCTACCTCGGCTCGAACGACGACTCCGCAGGTTCGCTCGCCGGTTCGCTGCGCCTCGACAACTTCGAAGCGAACGTGAAATACGCGCTCACGCCGGCATGGAGCGTGTCGGGTGCGTACACGTACACGCACGGCGCGTACAACGGCTCGAGCCCGGGCTGGAACACGGCAATGCTGCAAACGGACTACGCTATCAGCAAGCGCACCGACTTCTACCTGGAAGGCGTGTACCAGAACGTGCATGGCGCACCGGAAGGCTCGGTGCTCTCGCATGCCATGATCAACACACTCTCGCCTTCGTCGACCGATACGCAGGTCGCCGTCACGGTGGGCATGCGCCACGCGTTCTAAGTCGGTTCAGCGAGGCTGACCTCGGCGGGCATCTGTCCCCGCCGAACGTTTTCCCCCGCGCGGCGGTTCTCCTCTCAAGAGGGAGCCGCCGCGTTGTCACATCTGCGCCCGCTCAATCGTGCTTACCGGTTCTAGATAGTTGAAATTTTCAACTATTTGACTATACTGGCGTCCAGTTGGCGCACTGGAGGGGAGCACGCATTTGTATTCAGATTTCCTCACATTCAGGCTCGATCAAACGAGTGCCCTGCTGATGGATCGCGCCAACGCGGTCTACCGTGAGCGCTGGGATCTCGACGTGCGTGCCATGCGCGTGCTGCGCATCATCCGGGCCGAACCGGGCATCACGCCCAAGGCCGTTTCTCAGCTCGCGCTCATCGAAAAAACGCTGCTTTCCAAAACGCTCGGCGAACTCGAGTCGCGCGGTCTGATAGGTCGTGGCGCGCACGCGACGGACCGGCGCAGCGTTACACTGCGCGTCACGCCAGAGGGCGCGAAGGTGGCGAGCGCCTCTGAAAAAGCAGGCTCGAAGCTCGAGTCCGAACTCGCTGCCGTGCTCACCGACCACGAGCGCAAGACGCTCGACCAGTTGCTCGCCAAGCTTGCGCAGAGCCTGATCGAGCGCGGTTGAGACCGCGCCTTGCCTGACTGACAAAGTGATTGAATCAAGCATGAAGGAGTCGTCCATGCCGAAGCTGGTCGAAACCGTGGCGCCCGCCATCGGCGCGCTGCTACCCGAACTCGAAGCGCTCTACAAGGATCTGCACCAGCATCCTGAACTCTCGATGCAGGAGTTCCGCACGGCGGCGCTCGTGGCGGAGCGCATGCAAAAGCTCGGTTACGAAGTCTCGCGCGAAGTCGGCGTGACGGGCGTGGTGGGCGTGTTGCGCAACGGCGAGGGGCCGGTCGTGATGCTGCGCGCCGACATGGACGCGCTGCCCATGGCCGAAGCCACCGGCCTGCCGTATGCGAGCACCGTGACCGCCAAAGACGAAGAGGGCGTGCAGGTGGGCGTGGCGCACTCGTGCGGGCACGATCTGCACGTGACCTGGCTGCTAGGCGTGGCGCAGTTGATGGCGGCGCATCGCGACGCATGGAGCGGCACGCTGCTTGCCGTGTTCCAGCCCGGCGAAGAAGTGGGGCGCGGCGCGCGCAGCATGATGGACGACGGCATGATCGAGCGCTTTCCGAAGCCCGACGTGATTCTCGGCCAGCACGTGATGGTGGGCCCGGCTGGCACCGTGGGCTATCGCAGCGGCACGATCCTCTCGGCGGGCGACAGTCTCAAGGTGAAGCTGTTCGGCCGCGGCTCGCACGGCTCGCAGCCGCAAACGTCGATCGACCCGGTGATCATGGCGGCTTCCACCACGCTGCGCCTGCAGACGATTGTCTCGCGCGAAATCTCGCCGAGCGAGCGCGCGGTGCTCACAGTGGGCTCCCTCCAGGCAGGCACGAAGGAAAACATCATCCCGGACGACGCCACGCTCAAACTCAACATGCGCACCTTCGACGAAGACGTGCGCGAGTACATGCTGGGCGCGATCCGCCGTATCTGCTGCGCCGAATGCGCGGCCTCGAATGCGCCGCGCGATCCGGAGTTCACGACGCTGTCGAGCTACCCGCTCACGGTAAACGACGTCGCCACCACGGCGCGCCTGCGCAAGGCGTTCGAAGCGTGGTTCGGCGAGCGCGCTTACGAAACGCCGCCGGCCGCCGCCAGCGAGGACTTCAGCGTGTTCGGCCGCGAATGGGGCGTGCCGTACGCGTTCTGGTTCGTGGGCGGCACCGATCCCGAGGTCTATGCGCAAGCCAGGGCCGCGAAGAAGCTCAACGAGATTCCGAGCAACCACTCGCCGAAGTTCGCGCCGGTGCTCGACCCCACCTTGCGCGCCGGCCTCGAGGCGATGCTGTGCGCGGCCGGCGCGTGGCTCGGCCGCGAAAGCGAGGCGGCGTGAGCGTGGCAATCGGCGCGGAAGTGGGCGCGCATCTCAACGCTCACACGGCCTATACGGCACTCGACCTGATCGGCACGTTCGCCTTCGCGATCTCCGGCGCGGTGGCCGCGCGGCAGCGGCGGCTCGACCTGTTCGGCATCGTCGTCGTGAGCTTCATGGTGGCGTGCGGCGGCGGCATCATCCGCGATCTGTGTATCGGTGCGGTGCCGCCGGCAGGGCTCGCAAATTGGGCCTATCTCGCGGTGACGTTGCTGGCTACGGGGCTCACCATTGCCGCGTATCCGCAGGTGCGGCGGCTGCGTCACCCCGTGCTGCTGTTCGATGCGATTGGGCTAGGCCTCTTTGCGGTGGCGGGCGCGCAGAAGGCGCTTGCGTATAGCCAGAGCGCTGAGCCGGCCATCATCCTTGGCATCGTGAGCGCGGTGGGCGGCGGCGTGATGCGCGACATGCTGCTCTCGCGCGTGCCGGCCATTCTCGATCGCGAGATCTATGCGTCGGCGGCGCTGCTTGGCGCCGCCGTGCAGGTGGGGCTCACGTATGCGGGCTGGTCGACGTTCTGGACGCCCTGGGTGGCCGTGATTTCCTGCGTGGCGTTGCGGCTGGCTTCGCTCTATTTCGGCTGGCGTTTGCCGGTTTTCCATACTGTGCGGCCGGCTCAACCGCAGCCGACACAGGGCGGCGACGCCGCGAAGGCAGACTCGCGGCACGACGCGCGCTAACTTCAGCCGTCTTGTGCGGGCGTGCCGAATGCAATTTCACCGGTGCGCACCGCGCTGATCTTCGGGCCGAAGCTGCGGATATTCGACAGCGTCGCGTTGTGGTGCGCGCGGATCGACGCCGCATTCGCGTGGGCCTTGTCGTGGGTGGTGTGGGCGTCGGCGGCGAGCGTGACCGCGAGGCCGTTTGCGGCGGCGCGCCGCACCGTCGTGTCGACGCAGAATTCGCTCGCATAGCCGCAGATCACGACGTGATTCACCGCATGCGCGGCGAGCAGGGCGCCCAGGCCGGTGCCGAGAAACGAATCGGGCGTGCGCTTGCCGATGAGGTGGTCGGCCGGGTCCGTCACAAGCGTGGCCGACAGCGCCCACGCGTCGGACCCGCGAACGAGCGCCGTGTCGTCCTCATGCTGGATCAGCACGACCGGCGCACCCGCATGCCTTGCGCGCTGCAGCAGCACATTGATGTTGGCGCTGACCATGGCGATGTCGCCGGGCAGCGGTTCGGTGTCGACAAGCGTCTTCTGAAAATCGATGACGAGCAGCGCAGTGGTCATGGGGAAACGTCCATGAAAAGCGCTGATTCTATCGCGTGTCCGGCCCCCCTTCGCGAGCCCTCGCAATGGCAGGCGCGCCGATACGTCGCCCTGAAATCCAACGGTAATCGTACTGAACAGCCCACGCATGCGTCGCGCATGGTGCCGCGCGGCACGCAATATGCTTTGCGCCCCCGCGCCGTCGCGGGCGTGCAACTGTGCGTCATTCGTCGTCCAGCCAAAATACGGGATTTCTCACCACGCGCTATGCTTTTTAGTGCGCGATGTGTCCGGCATGCAACCGGGCGCGCCGGCTTGTCTGCACGTTAAACCACGTTATCCGCCCCGGCACGGACCGGACCAAGAAAGAGGACTCCACAAGGGAGCCAACGTGAAAACGACTCTGGGCGCAGTGGTGCTGCTCGCCGCCAGTTCGGCCGCGTGCGCACAATCGAGTGTCACGATGTACGGCCGCGTGGATGGCGGTATCGAGTACCTCAATCACATCGCGAACGGCAACGGCGGCAGTTCGAGCCGCTGGAGCGCCGAAGGCGGAGACTGGGGCACCAGCATGTTCGGCCTCAAGGGCACCGAGGACCTGGGCGGCGGCAGCGCCGCGATCTTCAACCTCGAAACCGCCGTGCAGATCATGAACGGCACCACGGGCGGCGGCCGGCTCTGGTCGCGCCGCGCGTACGTGGGGTTGAAGAACGATACGTGGGGTCAACTGCAAGCCGGCCGTAATCTCTTCATCGATAGCGACGGCGTGTGGGCATTCGATCCGTTCGTGCAGCAGGCGGTGTCGTCGGCCTCGCTCGTGCGCGGCCGCAACTGGCAGCAGACGAGCAACAACATCGAATATCACAGCCCGGTGTGGAACGGCCTCGACGTGCAGGGGCAGTATTCATTCGGCAATCAGCCGGGCAACTTCAATGCCGGCGCCGAAGGCGAGTTTGGCCGCTCGGACGGCATCATGCTTTCGTACCACTCGACGCTTTTCGACCTGCGCGGCATCTACGACGAACTGCGCGATTCGAGCGGGCGCTTTTCAAACATCTTCACGGCCTCGAAAGAATACTTCGTGGGCGGCAACCTGCGCGTGCAGAAGTTCAAGATCCAGGCCGCGTACACGCATTATTCCGCGCCCGATACGCCGCCCGGCATTTCCGATACCGCCGACCACTACTGGCTGGGCGCGACCTACCAGGCCACACCGAAGTGGGCCGTGACGGCCGCGGGTTTCTATATTCACGTAGGCGAGGGCGGCGGCGACGCCTCGCACGACCCTGCGAGCCACGCCATGCTCTACGCGCTCGGCACCACGTACAACCTGAGTGCGCGCACGTTCCTGTACGGCACGCTCGCGTATGTGAGCAACAGCAAGAACGGCACGTTCTCCGTGTTCGCCACGCCGCGCGACTCGAGCACGCCGACCAGCCCCTTGGCGGGCCAATCGCAAACGGGCGCCTACGTCGGGATGATGCACGTGTTCTGACGCCACGTTGTTCCGCCATCGCAGACGACATTCTTCGAGGAAGGTTGAGATCATGGCCAGACTATCGAAACCGCTGGGCTTCATCGGAGTCATCTCCGTGCTGTTCACCTTGCTCACGGCGGTCTATCTGCTGGCTGGCGGCGCGTGGCTCATTTCGCTCGGCGGCTCGCCGTATTACGTCGTGACGGGCGTGCTGCTGCTCGTGTTCGCGTGGCTGTTGTGGCGTGCGAGTCCCTCTGCGTTCGTGCTCTACGCGATCGTGCTGATCGGCACGGCGATCTGGGGGCTCTGGGAGTCGGGGCCGGACTTCTGGGCGCTCGTGCCGCGCTCGGGCGTGCTGGTGGTGTTCGGCATCTGGCTGCTCGTGCTCATGAGCTGGCACCTGGAGCGTCCGCGCCAGTTCGGCGTGCTTTCACTCGTGGTCGGGCTGCTCGTGTGGGGCGGCGTGCTCGTGTACGCGCACTTCAACGACCCGCAGCAGATCAACGGCTCGCTCGCGGCGGTGAGGACCACGCCCGCGCCCAACGTCGATGGCATCGAGCCATCCGAATGGCCCGCTTACGGACGCGACCAGCAAGGCACGCGCTATTCGCCGCTGCAGCAGATCACGCCCGACAATGTGCACAATCTGCAGGTGGCCTGGACCTTCCGCACCGGCGACACGAAGGGGCCCAACGATCCGGTCGAGATCACCAACGAAGTCACGCCGATCAAGATCGGCGACCTGCTTTACCTGTGCTCGCCGCACCAGATCCTGTTCGCGCTCGACGCGCAAACCGGCGAACTCAAATGGAAGTTCGATCCGAAGCTGCAGGCCGATCCCTCGTTCCAGCACGTGACCTGCCGGGGCGTGTCGTTCGTGGATCTTTCGGCGAGCGCGAATGCGAGTGCGGGTGATGCCGCAGCGGCGTCGACGCCCGCGGCCGCATCGGACCCCGAGGCGGCTTCGGCAACCGAGGCGGCCGCGCCCGCGAGCGACGCCGCCTCAGCGACAGAAGCCGCCGCGCCGGCGAGCGAAACCACGGCCGTCGCAATGCCTGCCGCCGTGAACGGCGCCTGCACGAAGCGCATTCTGCTGCCCGTGAACGACGGCCACCTCTACGCACTCGACGCGCTCACAGGCGAGCGCTGCGCGGGCTTCGCCAAAAACGGCGATCTCGACCTGCAGCACGCCATGCCGGTAACGACGCCGGGCATGTACGAGCCCACCTCGCCGCCCATCGTCACGAGCAAGGTGATCGTCGTGGCGGGCGCCGTGGAAGACAACTTCTCGACGCGCGAACCTTCGGGCGTGATTCGCGGCTTCGACGTGCGCACGGGCGAGCTGCTGTGGGCGTTCGATCCGGGCGCGGCGGACCCGAACAAGATTCCGGGCCCAGGGGAGCACTACTCGTGGAATTCGCCGAACTCGTGGGCGCCGGCGGCTTACGATGCGAAGCTCGACATCGTTTATCTGCCGATGGGCGTGAAGACGCCGGACATCTGGGGCGGCGACCGCACGCCCGACATGGAACGCTACGCAACGGGCCTGCTCGCGCTGCACGCGTCGACCGGCAAGCTCGCCTGGTTCTACCAGACCGTGCACCACGACCTGTGGGACATGGATCAGCCCTCGCAGCCCACGCTCGCCGACATCACCGACAAGGACGGCAAGACCGTGCCGGTGGTGTATGCGCCCGCGAAGACGGGCAACCTGTTCGTACTCGACCGCCGCACGGGCGAACTCGTCGTGCCCGCGCCCGAAATGCCGGTGCCGCAGGGCGCGGCGCCGGGCGACCACGTTTCGCCCACGCAGCCGTTCTCGCAACTCACGTTCCGGCCGTCGAAGGACCTCACCGACGCCGACATGTGGGGCGCCACGATGTACGACCAGCTCATCTGCCGCGTGATGTTCCACCAGCTGCGCTATGAAGGCACATTCACGCCGCCTTCGCTGCAAGGCTCGCTCGTCTTCCCGGGCAACCTCGGCATGTTCGAGTGGGGCGGCCTTGCCATCGACACCGACCGGCAGATCGCCGTGGCGAATCCCATCGCGCTGCCGTTCGTCTCGCGGCTCATTCCGCGCGGGCCGGGCAACCCGATGGAGCCGCAGCCGGGCGCGAAGGGCAGCGGCACGGAGGCGGGCATCCAGCCGCAATACGGCGTGCCTTACGGCGTGACACTCAATCCGTTCATGTCGCCGCTCGGGCTGCCGTGCAAGCAGCCGGCGTGGGGTTACATCTCCGCTGTCGACCTCAAGACCAATCAGATCATCTGGAAAAAGCGCATCGGCACGACGCGTGACAGCTCGCCGATTCCGGTGGCCTTCCGCACGGGCATGCCGATGCTCGGCGGCCCGATGGTGACGGCGGGCGGCGTGATCTTCATCGGCGCGACGGCGGACAACTACATCCGCGCCTTCGACGTGAACAATGGCGCCCGGCTCTGGCAAGCGCGGCTGCCCGCGGGTGGTCAAGCCACGCCGATGACCTATGCGGTGGGCGACCGTCAGTTCGTCGTGATCGCGGCGGGCGGGCACGGCTCGTTCGGCACGAAGCTCGGCGACTACGTGATTGCCTACGCGCTGCCGAAGCAGTGAAGCGCGCGGGAGCCGCCCGGCAGCACAGGGCGGCCGCGGCTAGCGGGTTTTTCAGGCGGAGGCAGGGGCTCGCACAGCACCTGCCGCTTCTCATGCAGCATGCGACGCACCGCTCGTGCGCCTCACCCGTTTTTCCTCCATGAATCGAACATTGCGCGCCGCGCGCGCCTGGGCGGTGGTGTGTGCGGCAACCTTCGCCACGTTGCATACGACAGGCGCACGCGCGCAAAGCTCGGTCACGCTGTACGGGACGCTCGACACGAGCATCGAGGTGACGAACCCGGGCGCGGGCTGGGTCGCGCGCATGGACTCGGGCGCGTATCGCGGGTCTCGTTTCGGGCTGCGCGGCGTGGAGGATATCGGCGACGGCATCAAGATCCTGTTCGAGCTGGAAAACGGCTTCGGGTCCAACGACGGCACCTTTGCTGTGGCCAACACGATCTTCAATCGCCAGGCGTGGATTGGCCTCGGCACACAGTGGGGCACGGTGCGAGCGGGGCGGCAATACTCGCCAATCTATATTCCGTTCAAGGGGCAACTCGACGCGTTCGGCGCGGGCACCATCGCTTCGGGCCTGAACAATCTATCGAAGATCACGCCATACGAATCGAACGCGATCACGTATCTGTCGCCCGATATCTACGGTTTCTCGACCACGCTGATGGCCTCGCTGCGCGACCCCGCTACGGGCAGCAACGGACTTGCCGGCAACATCGAAACCGTCGAATGGCGGCACGGACCGTTTCGCGTTTCGTACGCGCATCAACAGCAAAACGGCGCAGGGGCACTACGCGCGAATCTCGGAGGCATGTCATATGTATTAGGGCCTGTGACAGGCTTTTTCGCGTATTTCAACGGCGACGGCGGCACGCCGCGCAACCACAACAACGGCTTTTCAGTCTCCGCGCGCTACGCGATCACCTCGCAATTTCGCGCGTCGCTCGGCTATGCGTGGGTGCACGACCTCTCGGGCGCCGACAACGACGCCGACCAGTTCAGCGCCGCGTGCGAGTACGACCTCTCGAAGCGCGTGCTGCTCTACGCGAGCGCAGGGTGGCTGCGCAATCGTAACGATGCGACCTTCACGCTGCGCGGCGTGAACGTGACCGGGCTGCCGCCTTCCTGGCCAGGCGCGCCAGTGCGCGGTGTCCAGTTTGGCATGATCGACCGCTTTTAGAAGGTGTTCTCTGGTAGATCGATCCGCTGGCGGTGTGGTGCATGGCCAACAATTCGGCCGGCGTATGGCTTGTGCCTGGCATCTCTCGTTGTTATCATGCGCCTTCCATTCCTGCATACCGGACTCCAGCCAAAGTGGACAACTAAGCTTCCCCCAAAAAATGTTTTCGCGTCAGCGTCGAACACGTTGCGCGAGAGGTTTCATACATTCGGGAGAAGCTTATGGCTCGAGTCACGCCAGCTGCGGCGCTTGCCGCACTCCATCACGTCTCATTGCGTTTCGATAGCGGCATTGCGCTATTCGATTCGCTAGAACTCGTTGTCGATCGCGTGCCCACTGGTATTGTCGGCCGAAACGGCATTGGCAAAAGCATGCTCGCGCAACTGATCGCGGGAAAAATCGAGCCGACGTCCGGCACGATCGATCGGCACGTGCGTGTCGCTTACGCGGCGCAGCAACACCTTGACGTGTCACACGATACGCGGACCGTTGCGCAAGTCATGGGGATCTAAGCGCCGCTCGCGGCGCTGGCGCGGCTGGGAAAGGGTACGGCCGACGCCGTCGATTTCGACGTGATCGGCGAGCGCTGGGATCTCGCTGCGCGCCTGCGTGCTGCGCTCGACGCGGCGGGTCTCGATCATCTGGAGTCCGACACATCAGCGCACGCACTCAGCGGCGGTGAACTCGCACGCGTGACCATGATAGGCGCGCTGCTGGGTGACGCCGGTCTGCTCGTGCTCGACGAGCCGACCAATCACCTCGACGCGGCTGGCCGCGCATGGCTGCGCAGCGCGCTTTGCGCATGGCGAGGCGGCCTCGTCGTGGTGAGCCATGATCGTGCATTGCTTGGAGACATGCAGCGCATTGTCGAAGTCACGCCCACGGGGCTTCGAACTTATGGCGGCAACTATGCCAGCTACCGCACCCAGCGCGATGCGGAGCACGAAGCGGCGAAGAGCGCGCTCAGCCATGCGCGTACCGAACGCGAGCGCGCCACGCGCAAGCTCCAGCGCGAACACGACACGATCCAGCGGCATGCCGCTGGCACCTTGCGTTACGCGAAGACGGCCAATTTATCGTCGATGGCGAAGGAGGGGATCAAGGGCGGTGGGCGCAATGTGATGGGGCAGGTCAGGGCCGAGCAGCGCGAGCACAAGGAGGCGCTCGACGAGCGCGTTACCGAGGCGGCCGCACGTGTCGAACCCGAGGCGCCCGTGCTCGTGGCGATGCCAGGCGCAGAAGTCAGCGCGCGCCGCCAGGTCTTCACGCTTGAAGAGGCCCGGCTGCCGTGGCTTGCCCACGACGATCCCGCCGCCACGCTCACCTGGTCGTGCAGCGGCCCTGTGCGCGTGGCGCTGACGGGCCCGAACGGATGCGGAAAGTCGACGCTGCTGCGCCTCCTTGCGGGGCAACTCGCACCTTATACGGGGCGCAGCGTGACGCATGTTCGCTGTGCCTACCTCGACCAGAAGCTCATACAGCTCGATCCCGACTGCTCGATCGTCGAGCAGCTTGGGTTGCTCGAAACACCGCTCGCAGAAGGGGCGTTGCGTAGCCGGCTCGCGCTGCTGCAGCTCGACGCCAGGCGCGTGACGCAACCGGCGCGCTACCTGAGCGGCGGGGAGCGGTTGAAGGCCGCGCTCGCCTGTGCGCTCTGGCGCGGCACGCCGGCACAGTTACTGTTGCTCGACGAACCGACCAACCATCTCGACCTCGAATCCGTGCGTGCGATCGAGGGGGCGCTAGCGGACTTCCCGGGCGCGCTGATCGTGGCTTCACATGACGCGGATTTCATCGCCGCGCTGGCGCCGACGCATACCATGCAATGGAGCCGCGAGGGATGGCGCTACGATCCTGTGATCTGATCCGACGATGCGACCGAACCTGTCGTCGTGCGGAATTCGGCGGGCTGGCTGTGACCGTGACAACGGACAGCGAGACAAATGACTGCAGCGAAGCACTGGCGCACAGCGATTGCATGGCGGATGTCGCGTTACCTAGTCGAAGGCGGTACAGAGGCGTTCGATCGGTACTGCAATCAATATGCAGATCGAAAAGGCGAGACCGAAGGTGAAGGCCACGGAAGCCGTCGCGCCACACCACGCGATGAATCGCCGTGCATCGCGCTTTTCCTTCGCGACGTAGGCAGTCTTGCGCCAGGCGCGGCCTGCGGCGTAGGTAATGACGAGCGCAAGCACGAGCGCGCAGACCGAGGCGATGCCGAGGATCCATTGCGTGCCGTGCCAGCCCGGCATCGGGTCCTGCGTGACGGCGTCGGCGCAGGCCGTGGAAACGAGCGTAACGCCAAGTGCCAGATGCAGCAGCCAGATGAGCGGCACTGCGCACAGACCGAGCCAGCCGGCGACGCGCTGCGCGAGCGTGGGTTCTGGATTCGAACTGGCGCGGGTTGGTTGCCCGGATGACGGGGCGGACGTCATGGGTTCCTCCTGCAGGACGCCATGGGATTGGCGGCGCAGGAGGTGTGCCTGAGGTGGCTATCTAATTGGACATAATATAATTTATCGCACTTTTTG
>NZ_CAJMYW010000038.1:0-14770 GCF_905220165.1 Paraburkholderia sp. J10-1
GAACAAGCATTCACGGGTCCACACGCTCCCTGACGAATTCGGCACGGATGCTCATGTGCACATCGTCGCCGACAGCGGAGGACCATTTTGTTAGCCCGAAAGCTGCACGGCTGAAATGGCCGTCGGCGGAGAAGGCCAGCGTTTGGCGAGTGCCCGCCGGCTCGTGCGGGTCTGAGTCGAAGGTGACTGTGAGTGTGACGGGACGTGTCGTCGTGCGGATCGTTAGGTCACCTGTCAAAAGGCAATTCAGCGGACCGGTCCGGACAAGGCGAGTGCTGACGAAGTGAATGGCCGGATAGTGCATCACGTCCAGCATGCCACCGCCTTCAACAATTCCGGTGACAAACGGCGCGTTCGCTTCGAGGCTTGTCGCGTCGATCGTCACCATGACCCGGCCTGAAGCCACGCCCTCGAATCCATCGAGCTCGGCACCTATGCGGCTGAAGTGCATCGTGAGACTCGAGTGCCAGACGTTCGTGACGTCGAACGTCACACCCGAACGGCCTGGATCGAGTCGATACTGAGCCAGCGGAGAAGACACATCGACCGGATCGGCGCTAACCCCGGCCGCCGCACACGCAGTGCAGACAAACGTCGCAATTGCAATTGCGTGTGGCCTGAGACGACCGATGGACAGGCCACGTCGACAGATGGGGTTATGTTCCCGCACGCTCTACCTCCACTTTTCGGGATGCCCGCCAAGCGCGCTGCAGAAGTCGACAGCTATCGTGCGCAATTGACCCTCAGCCATCTGTGCTCGAGTCACTCGCACGGCCCCGTGACGCGCTGAGGGCACCGGGAAAACGCTCCGCATGCCCTCTTTATTCCGTCGCGTTTGAAAGTCGAAGCATTTTGTTGTGAATCTGTAAGGAAAAAATCTTCAGCAGCTGTGGAATAGGCATGCACGTGCGAGGTTTACCCACCAACACGGTGCGACCTCGGAACGAGCGAGCCGGGTCTGATCGCAGACGAACCACTTCCACGAAGCCTGCAAATGAGCCGAACGATAATTCAGCCTCTCTGGATCCGCACGACACACTGGATCAACGCGGTGGCGGTCGTGCTGATGGTGACAAGCGGCTGGCAGATTTACGATGCCTCGCCTGTCTTTGCGCGACTGACGTTTCCCGCGAGCGTGACACTGGGCGGATGGCTGGGCGGTGCATTGCAGTGGCACTTCGCGATCATGTGGTTGCTGGTCGCGAATTATCTCGTCTACATGTTCCTCAACATCCTGTCGAAGCGCCTCTGGAGAAAGCTTCTGCCGATCCGTCCCGGGGCGCTAGCAAGGGATCTTTCCGCCGCGCTGCGCGGCAAGCTGAAGCATGAGGATCTGGCGCGCTACAACGCCGTTCAAAAGCTGGCATATGTGGTGGTGATTGCGGATATCGCGATCGTGATCCTTTCCGGGTTGGCGGTCTGGAAATCGGTTCAGTTCCCCCTGCTGCGAACGCTCATGGGGGGATACGACAACGCGCGTGTCGTCCACTTCTTCGCCATGAGCATTCTCGTAGCGTTTTTCGTCGTGCACGTCGTCATGGTCGCATTCGTGCCGCGCTCGCTGCTCCTGATGATTCGCGGACGGTAATCGCCCATGCGCTCCGGCAAAAAACAAACCAATGCCTTTCTCGTCTCGAACGCAGATTCGATCATCAAGGACGCGCGCAGCGAATTGAAGAGTCCCGCGCGCAGATTGCTCGGCAGACAGATACTCACGCTCGGCGGCATTGCCATGCTTTCGGGCTGCGATCTCTCGAGCGACAAGTCGGTGAATACCATGCTGCGCAAGATGTCGTTCTTCAACGACCGCGTGCAGGCGCTGCTCTTCGATCCGAACAAGATGGCGCCGACGTATCCAGAGTCGATGATCACGCGGCCTTTCCCGTTCAACGCGTTCTATGACATCGACGACGTACCGGAAGTCGACCCCGCAACCTGGCGGCTTCAGGTAGGCGGACTCGCGAACGGCAAACGCACATGGACGCTCGCCGAACTGCAAGCGATGCCCCAGGAAAGTCAGATCACACGTCACATCTGTATCGAGGGATGGAGTGCGATTGGACATTGGGGCGGCGTACGCTTTTCCGAATTCCTGCGCCGCGCCGGAGCAGACATGACTGCGAAGTACGTCGCGCTCCATTGCGCCGATAACTACTGGACCAGCATCGATATGCCGACAGCGCTGCACGCGCAGACGTTGCTGACGTTGACCTACGACGGGGACGTGCTGCCGCCGAAATACGGCTTTCCCGCGAAGCTGCGCATGCCGACCAAACTCGGCTACAAAAATCCCAAGCACATCGTCGCAATCACAGTGACGAACGAGTATCCCGGCGGTTATTGGGAGAACCAGGGATACAACTGGTTTGGCGGTTCCTGAAGGGGAATCGGCCTTTTCCTCAACGTGTATCTGCTATACGGAGTATTCATGACCATTCGACTGAAAGTTGGCGCGGCCATTGCCGCAATGGCGCTTGCCGGCGGCGCGCTGGCACAAACGCCCGATGCCAAGCCAACGCGTATTCGCGGCAATGTCGTGTCTCTCGACGGCGATGTTCTCAAGGTCCATCGCCGCAGTGGCGATACGGTCTCGATCGCCCTCGCGGCAAATGTTCCCGTGTCGGCCGTCAAGGCGATGCAGCTCTCCGACATCAAGCCGGGAACGTTCGTCGGCACGGCCGCGACGACCGGCACGGACGGCAAGCTGACTGCAACGGAAGTCGTCGTTTTCCCGGAAGCCGCACGCGGCACGGGGGAGGGCCACTACGCGTGGGACCTCGGCCCGAACAGCACGATGACCAATGCGAATGTCGATACCGTCGTGCAGGGCACGGACGGCCGCAATCTCAAGCTGTCGTACAAGGGCGGCAGCAATGAGGTAACGGTGCCGCCGAATGTACCCATCGTCACGTTCATGCCGGCGGCGCGCGCAGATCTGGCGCCGGGCAAGCAAGTCTTCGTGGTCGCGAAGCCCGGGTCACAGGGCACGTATGCCGCGCAGCGCGTGGTGGTCGAAAAGGACGGCGTCGTCCCGCCAATGTAAGCGACAGCGTCGCGGCTCTCCCACCTGGGCGATGACTTTTGCCGAAAGCATGCTCATCGCCAGGTCGGAATGAGGGATGCTGCGAGCAGCACGCCCATCGCGAGATTGAGCATGCGCCAGTGACGCGGCGTTCGAAAGAACCGCGCGAGTAGCACGCCGAGCGCACACCAGAGTGCGAGCGACGCGCACGCAGCAACGCCGAATGCCGTGCCGAGCAGCATCGCGAGGCGGTTCGGATTGTTCGCGAACAGCGTGAACGACGCTGCCGCACCGACCGTCATCGCCCAGCTTTTTGGGTTGAGCCAGAGCAGCAGCAAACCGTTGACGAGCGTAACCGGACGCGCGGGGCCGTTGCCTGCACCCGGCGGCCCGCTACGCGCGATGCGCCACGCGAGCCACAACAGATACGCAGTGCCGAGCACCTTCACCGCCGTTTGCAGCGACGGGAGGGCGAGCAGCAAACCGCCTAGTCCAAGTGCAGCGACCGCAGCGAGCAAGGCAAGGCCTATCGCGATGCCTAGCATCAGTGGGATCGAACGTACGAAGCCGAAGCGCGCGCCCGACGCGGTGGCGAGCGTGGTAGCGCCGCCGGGCGTCACGGTCGAGACGGCGACGAAAAGCACGAGCGGCAGAATCGAGGTCATGGGTGCCCATCTGCGTGAGTGAGAGGTGCACTGTACGGATCGGCAACGCATCGTGAAAGGTAATAATATTGATGCGCTCCATTACGCGGAATAATGCATCGATGAGCCGGAACCTGGACCTCGACCTCATACGTACCTTCGTTGCCGTTGCCGATAGCGGCAGCATGACGGTTGCCGCGAATTTGCTGCACATGACGCAAGGCGCCGTGAGCCAGCAGGTGAAGCGCCTCGAAGACGTGCTGGATTGCCTTTTATTCGTACGCAAGACGCGCAAGCTGGAGCTTTCGCGCGAGGGCGAGGCGTTTCTCGTGAAAGCGCGCCAACTGCTGCGGCTCAACGATGAAATCTGGGCCGACATGACCGGCCAGCCGCTGCGTGGCGCGCTGCGTGTGGGCGTGCCTTACGACCTCGTGACGCGGCTCGCGCCCGCCATGAAGGCATTTGCCGAAGCCCATCCACACGTCGACATATCGCTGGTCTGCGCGGCTTCACCGGAACTCAGCGACGCAGTCGATAGCGGTCATGTGGACGTATCGTTGCTCGAATATGTCGCGAGCGAAGCGGCGGGCGAAGTGGTCGGCATCGAGCCCCTGGTGTGGGTCAATGGGCGCGGCAGCGATGCGTGGCGCAAGCGGCCATTGCCACTGTCGATGGTGGACGAGCACTGTGCGTTCCGGCAGGTTGTACTCGGCGCGCTCGCGGACAAGGGCATTGCGTGGCGCACCGTGTTCGAGAGCGGCAACATCGAGGCGACCGCTGCGACGGTGCGCGCGGGCCTTGCGATCACGGCCTGGCTCGCCTCCACGGTGCCGGTCGGTGTGGAGATGCTCACGCCTGAAGCAACCGGCTTGCCTGCGCTGCCTGCGTTCGCGATCTGCCTGCGATTTCCAGCGACAGTTCAACCCGCAGCGCAGGAATTCGCGCGCTATGCACGCGAATCGATGGCGAATGAACCAGGCACTCGGCGCGCGCAGCTAGCGAACATTGCGTGACGCACCCTACAAGCGCTACGGCAGCGTCTGCTGGGCGCGAAGCTGGTGAAAGCCTTCAACCACCTGCCTGCAGCCACGCTGGCACAGGGGCCGACGCCGCCACATGGCGGCAGGCGGGTCGAGGCATCCCGCTGACTAAGGCGCGATCCAGGTGCCGCGCCATTTCCCTTCATCAAACACGAGACTGGCCCGCATATGCCCCGCGGGATTCAGATCGAGGTAGTCGATTCTCGATACGGTCACTTCGACCAGGCAGAAGTTTTCGAACCCGTCTGTTGGGTCGAGATCTTCGCCATGCGCCGCAGCATGCGCTTCAGCGGGAGACGCAACCGGCGTCGCGGGCGCAAGCGGCGTGCGATAGACGATCAACGTTCGAGGTCGGCTTGCGTTCCATGCCGCTCTCGTTTCCGACGGCGCCTCGACAAGTCGTGCAACGCCATAGAGTCGTATTTGCACTCCAGCGTCAAGATCGCAGCCGATAAGCGATATGCGCGAGTCGCGCCGCAATTCAGCCACTTTCGTAGAGCGCACGTCGGTATGAAACATGACTGCACGCTGCTCGCGAGCGGCGCGTCGCAGCACAACCGTCCGCACGGCGGGTGCGCCGTCCAGCCCGATCGTCGCGGCCTGCAGTATCGTAAAGGGCGAGCGCTCCTTGCCGGCGTTTGCGCCGGCGTGCAGGCGAGCCCAGACCGCGTCGACGATCTGATCCATATCTGGCGCGTTACAGACCACGCACGATACCGCCATCGACTCGGATGTTTTGCCCCGTGATGTACCCCGCAGCATCCGACAAGAGGAACGCCACTGTTTGCGCGATCTCCTGTGTCTTGCCGAAGCGGCCAACCGGAATGCGGGCGACGATCTCGGGCGTTTCGGGCCAACTGTCGATAAATCCCGGCAGAACGGAATTGATTCGAATATTGTCCTTGGCGTAGCGATCGGCGTAGAGGCGTGTGAACGAACTCAACGCGGCGCGTAGCGCAGAAGAAACGGGCATGGCCTGCTCGGGCGCATCGGCGGCGAAGCTCGAAATATTCACCACCGCGCCGCCGCCTTGTTCGAGAAATGCAGGCGTCACACGGCGCAGCACGCGTGCGACGTTGAGCACGATGAGATCGAGCCCGAGATGCCACTGTTCGTCGGCGATAGAAAGCAGATCGCCCTTCGGTGGGTGCCCCGTGTTGTTCACCACGGCGTCGATGCGGCCGTACTTTTCGAGCGTTTCGCTAACGAACCGGTCGATACAGTCCGGATCGGTTACCGAGCCCGTAAAGCCGAATCCGCCCAGCTCTTTCGCCAGTTCGGCCGCGCTGCCAGAGGGCGACATCAAGGCCAGACGGTAGCCGCTGGCTGCCAGTTCGCGCGCGATCGCTGCGCCCATGCCCTTGCCGGCCGCCGTGACGAGTGCTACTTTTTCTACTGCCATGTTGCTCTCTCCTTGAATGGATTCAGCGCCGCAGCGCTGCGCTGCATGGGACTTCGTGCAGAAACTGTATGGCGTTATGATTGAATTGTCGAATGATGTTTATTATGGTCTGACAATAAAATTTCTACTGGCTCGCTATTGAACCGCTGCTGGCGAATTGCCGACTTTTCAGTAGCCAATATATCCGTTGAAGCACTCATTGAAGCCACGCCATCTGCCGCCGCTGAATGCGCTCCGCGCGTTCGACGCATCCGCCCGGCACCTCAATTTCCGGCTCGCGTCGGAGGAACTCGGCGTGACGCAGGGCGCCGTCGCGCAACAGGTACGGGTGTTGGAGGAAGCCCTGAATTTGCCCCTTTTCGCAAGGGGGCCGCGGGGGCTTGCGCTCACGACCGAGGGGCATACTTACTTTGCTGCCGTCCAGCGGGCGCTCACGATCGTCGCCGACGCGACCGAGGCGCTGAACCGGCGTTCGACGTCCCTCACGATCAGCACGACGCCGTCATTTGCTTCGAAGTGGCTGATACCCAGGCTAGCAGAGTTTGCCGAAACACATCCGGAAATCGACGTCCGGATTATTGCTGATGCAACGCTGTGCAACTTCAAATCCGATGGCGTGGATATCGCGGTTCGGCTCGGCAAGCCACCGTTCGCGAAAGGTCTCGTCAGCGACCTGCTATTTCCGCTACAGGTGTTCGCCGTAGCCAGTCCGCAACTGCTCAAGCACGACTGCCCGGTGCGCATGATCGCGGACCTGGAAAACTATGTGCTGCTGCACGATTCTCATGACCTGTGGCCGGAGTTTTTCAACGCACTGGGCTACGCAAACGGCATCGACACGCTGAAAGGGCCGCGCTTCAGTCAGTCGTCGCTTGCCATCGACGCCGCCATTGCGGGGCAGGGCATCGCGCTCACGAGCGAGCATCTTGTCGAGCGCGATATCGCAGCCGGAAGATTGCAACGCCTGTTCGACTTTTCGCTGCCACTGTCGCTCGGTTATTACGTGGTCCTCCCCCAGGGCAGCGTGCGATGGGAGACAAGCCAAAAGCTTCGCACCTGGCTGCTCGCCCAATTCCATCTGGCTTCGAAAGCGGCTCCTTAGCGCATTGACGCAGGCGTTCGCCGTCCGCAAGTTCTGCGCCAACATCCGCATCGCAACGCAGCGCGCGAGCGTGCAATGCCTCGCGGTGGGGCAGATCGTGCGCACGCATTCATCGTTCGATCACCTTACCGGTGCATAATGACTGAACCGCCGATGCAGTCGATGACTATCCGCCAAGGAGTTCGTCATGCTAGCGAGGAACGAAGAATTCGTCGCCCATCTGCTCTCCGACGTCGTGGAATTTGCGCGGGCGCGCTTGCCCGAGCCTACGTTCCAGATCGTCGAACCTTTCCTGCGGCACTACTACGATTTCGCCGACGCTGAAGATCTGCGCAGCCGCAGCATTGCCGACCTCTACGGCGCTGCCATGGCGCACTGGCGAACCGCGCAGCGCTTTGTGCCGGGCAGCGAGCGCATGCAGGTCTACAACCCGATCCTCGAACAGCATGGTTGGCATTCGGACCACACGGTCATTGAAATCGTCAACGACGACATGCCGTTTCTCGTCGATTCGGTTTCCATGGCCGTCAACCGCCTGGGTCTTGCGCTGCATTCCGCGCTGCACCCTGTATTCCGGATCTGGCGCGACAAGGACGGCGCAATTGAGCGCGTCGGCGAGGCCGGCGCCAGCGCCGGTGACGGGCAATCGCAACTCGCGTCGTTCATCCATTTCGAAGTCGACCGCTGCGGCGACGCAGCAAAGCTCGACGAATTGCGCCGCGATATAACCAAGGTGCTTGGCGACGTGCGGGCGTCCGTAGAAGACTGGCCGAACCTCCTCGAGGCCGCGCGCACCACCATCAAGACGATGAAAGCGCGCGAAACGAGCGCAGAGGACATCGAAGCGCGCGCATTTCTCGAATGGATGGTGGCCGACCATTTCACGTTCCTCGGCCAACGCGATTACGCGCTGGTTTCGCACGACGGCGGCTATGCCCTGCGCGGCGTGGAAGGCTCGGGTCTGGGCATTCTGCGCGAATCGCTGCGCGCGCCGGGCACGCCCGACATCACGCCATTGCCTCCCGCGGCGCAAGAGATCATCGCAGGCGCGTGGCCCATTTTCCTGACGAAAGCGAACTCGCGCGCGACCGTCCACCGGCCCGGCTATCTCGACTACGTGGGCGTGAAGCTCGTCGGCGCGGATGGCAAGGTGTGCGGCGAGCGCCGCTTCGTGGGCCTCTACACGTCGACGGCCTATATGGTGTCCACCGCCGAAATTCCGATCGTGCGGCGCAAATGCGCGAATATCGTGCGGCGCGCGGGTTTTCTGCCCAAAGGCCATCTCGGCAAATCGCTGGTGACGGTGCTAGAGACTTATCCGCGCGACGAGCTGCTGCAGGCGAGTGAAGACGAACTTTTCGACATCGCGCTCGGCGTGCTGCGCTTGCAGGAACACCAGCGCACGCGCTTATTTGTGCGGCGCGACCGTTTCAATCGCTTCGTTTCGTGCCTCGTATATGTCTCGCGCGACAAGTACAACACCGATTTGCGGCGGCGCATTGCGAACCTGCTCGTGGAGGCGTTCAACGGCGTTTCCGTGGAGTTCACGCCGCTGCTTTCGGAGTCGGCCATCGCGCGGATTCACTTCGTCGTGCACGCCGAGCCCGGCACGATGCCCGAAGTCGATACGAACGAACTGGAAGCGCGGCTCGTGCAGGTCACGCGCCGCTGGCAGGACGATCTGGCCGACGCGCTGCTCGACGCATTCGGCGAAGAGCAGGGCACACGTCTGCTGCATCGCTACGCCGATTCGTTTCCGCCCGGCTATCGCGACGACTACCCCGCGCGCACGGCGGTACGCGACATCGAACTGATCGAGCGCGTGCAGGGAACACAGCGCATCGCAATGAATCTGTATCGGCCCATCGAGGCGGGGCCGCGTACGTTCCGCTTCAAGGTGTATTGTGCGGGCGACGCCATTGCGCTCTCGCGCAGCCTGCCGATGCTCGAACATCTCGGCGTGCGCGTAGACGAAGAGCGGCCCTATGTGATCGAGGCGCCGTCCTGTGAGCCCGCGTGGGTCCACGATTTCGGCCTTGAACTTGCGGACGATGCCGAATTCGATATCGAGCGCGTGAAGAGCCTGTTCGAAGACGCGTTCGAAAGCGTGTGGACCGCGCGCATCGAAAACGACGATTTCAACCGGCTGGTGCTGCGCGCCTACCTGAGCGCGCGCGAAGTCACGATCTTGCGCGCCTATGCGAAGTATCTGCGTCAGGTGGGCTCGACCTTCAGCGACGCCTATATCGAGCGCGCGCTAACTGGAAATCCGGCGATCGCACGGCAGTTCGTCGAACTGTTCGTACTCCGTTTCGATCCGCGCGATGCAGCGGCGCGTGAGGAACGCACGGCGCTCATGCTCAAGGCCATCGAAAGCGCGCTGGACCAGGTGCCCAATCTCGACGAAGACCGCATCCTGCGCCAGTTCCTCGGCGTGATCAACGCCACGGTGCGCACGAACTATTTCCGGCGCGAAGCCAATGGCGCAGAGCGGCCCTCGCTCTCGTTCAAATTCGATCCGTCGAAGGTGCCCGGCCTGCCCGAGCCCAAGCCCATGTTCGAGATCTGGGTCTATTCGCCGCGCGTGGAAGGCGTGCATTTACGCGGCGGACGCGTTGCGCGCGGCGGCCTGCGCTGGTCGGATCGCCGCGAGGACTTCCGCACTGAAGTGCTCGGCCTCATGAAAGCCCAGATGGTGAAGAACGTCGTGATCGTGCCGGTGGGATCGAAGGGCGGCTTCGTCGTGAAGAACCCGCCGCCGGCGAGCGAGCGCGAAGCGTGGATGCGTGAAGGCGTAGCGTGCTATCAAACCTTCCTGCGCGGCCTGCTCGATCTCACCGACAATCTCGTGAACAACGCGATTCAGCCGCCGCCCGATGTCGTGCGCCACGACCCGGACGACCCGTACCTCGTCGTGGCCGCCGACAAGGGCACGGCGACGTTCTCGGACTATGCGAACGCGATATCCGTCGAATACGGCTTCTGGCTCGACGACGCCTTCGCCTCGGGCGGCTCGGTGGGCTACGACCACAAGAAGATGGCGATCACGGCGCGCGGCGCGTGGGAGTCGGTCAAGCGGCACTTCCGCGAAATGGGCGTGGATACGCAGGCCACCGATTTCACCGTGGTCGGCATCGGCGACATGTCGGGCGACGTGTTCGGCAACGGCATGCTGCTTTCGCCGCATATCAAACTCGTCGCGGCGTTCGATCACCGGCACATTTTCCTCGACCCCAACCCCGATCCGGCCGTGAGTCTCGCCGAACGAGCGCGGCTTTTCGCGCTCGAACGCTCGAGCTGGGCCGACTACGATCCCGCCACGATTTCGGCTGGCGGCGGCGTGTTCGCGCGCACCATGAAAACGATTCCGCTCTCAGCCGCGGTCCGAACGGCGCTCGGCATCGAGGCGTCGGCACTCTCGCCAACCGAGCTGATTCGCACGATCCTGCTGGCGAACGTCGATCTGCTCTATAACGGCGGCATTGGCACTTATGTGAAGGCCGCGCGCGAGACCAACTTGCAGGTCGGCGACCGCGCCAACGACGCCGTGCGCGTGAACGGCTCGGAGCTGCGTTGCAAGGTCGTGGGCGAGGGCGGCAATCTCGGGGTCACGCAACTCGGCCGGATCGAATTCGCCCAGCACGGCGGCCGCATCAACACAGACGCGATCGACAACTCAGCAGGCGTGGATTGTTCGGATCACGAAGTGAACATCAAGATCCTGCTCGGAATCGTGGTCGCCGACGGCGAGATGACAACGAAGCAGCGCAACACGTTGCTGGCGGAGATGACCGACGAAGTCGGCCTGCTGGTGCTGAGCGACAACTACTACCAGACGCAGGCGCTTTCGATCGCGGGCCGCTACGCCGTGGAGCTGCTCGATGCCGAATCGCGCCTGATGCGCTGGCTCGAACGCGCAGGACGTCTGAATCGCCATATCGAATTCCTGCCGACCGACGACGAAATCGCCGAACGCCAGGTCGCCAAACTCGGGCTCACGTCGCCGGAGCGGGCCGTGCTGCTCGCGTACAGCAAGATGTGGCTCTACGATGCACTGCTCGATTCGTCCGTGCCGGAAGATCCGCTCGTTGCGAACCTGCTGATCGACTATTTCCCGCAGCCGCTGCAGCAGCGCTTTAGCGAACCGATGCATCGGCATCCGCTGAGGCGTGAAATCCTGGCGACGCATTTGACGAACGCGCTTGTGAACCGCGTGGGTTGCGAATTTGTGCACCGCTTGATGGAGGAAACCGATGCGCAGCCCGGCGAAATCGTGCGCGCGTGCGTCATGGCACAGGACGTATTCGGCCTCAACGATATCTGGCGCGCCATCGACGCGCTCGACAACCGGGTCGCCGACGACGTGCAGGCGCGCATGTTTGTCGCCGTCGCGCGGCTGCTCGAACGCGCGGCGTTATGGTTCCTGCGGCACCTGCAGGCGGCTGTGGTCAGCAACGACGGCGTGAGTACGCTGCTGGCGCGTTGCCGCGACGCCGTGCAGCGCCTCGCGCCGCAATTGCCGGCGCTGTTGCCTGAAACAGATCTCGAAGCGCTCTCGGCACGCCAGGGTGAACTCGTGAACGCCGGTGTTGAAAATGCCCTCGCACTGCGCGTGGCTAGTGGCGATATTTCAGTAGCACTGCTCGACATTGCCGATGTGGCTGCCGCGTGCGATCAACCGCTCGAGCGCGTTGCGGCAGTGTATTTCGCATTGGGCACGCGGCTCAATTACGGCTGGATTAGCGAGCGAGCCGCGACCTTGCCCACGCCGACGCATTGGGACACCATGGCGCGCGCGGCGGCGCTTGCCGAGGTGGCGCACCTCAAGCGCGCGCTGACCACGAGCGTGCTTGCGCAAGGCGCCGATTCCGCGAACCCGCAAACGCTTGTGGACGCATGGTGCGCGCAGCACGAGGCAGCGCTCGAACGTTATGCGCAGTTGCTTACGGAGCTGCGCGCGTCCACTGGCGTGAGTCTTTCGGTGCTGCTCGTTATCGTGAGAGCGATGGCGGCCCTCGAAAGGGGCTGAGGACCTGAACGACGGCGCCGCAAGCGGCCGCTCAAGCGGCGGCCGCTTCGGTCACCGCGTGCGTGCTCGCCACGGCCGCCGCATGCTCGCGAATCAGACGATAGACCGTTTCGCCGGGCACCGTCTCCGACTCGAGCAACTGATCGGCGATCGCGCGCAGCACCGGCTCGTTCGCACGCAGCAACGCGAAACACGCGTCGTTGAGTTCGTGCAGCAGCGCGTTGGCGTGCTCGATCGCGCTCTTTAACTGCAAGCCCGCGACCTGCTGCGGCAGCGCGGCGAGGCTGAACAGATTTCCGTCCGCGTTGAAGCCGTGCTTCGATACCATATCGAGGCTGATGCGCGAAGCCTCCTGCAGATCCTGCGCCGCGCCGCTCGATGCTTCGCTGAACATGAGCAGTTCCGCGTTGCGGCCGCCCAGCAGCACCTGGATCTCGTTGCGCATTTCCGTCTCGCGATACAGGTACTTGTCCTGCATTTTCGTGATCAGCGCCACGCCCAGCGCGCCGCCGCGCGGCAAAATTGTGACTTCTTCGAGCACGCCAGTGCCGAGGAGGGCGGCGGCGAGGCCATGTCCCGCTTCATGGATCGCAATGCGCGTGCGCTCGTCGTCCGAAAGCGCGCGCTCGGCGCCGTTGACGTCGCCAATGCGCGCAATCTTGATCGCTTCGAGAAAATCCACCGCGGCCACTTCCTGCTTGCCGGCCTTGCGCGCGACGAGACCCGCCTGATTCACGATCATCGAGAGCGTGGCCGGCGAAAGGCCCGTGGTTAGCCGCGCGAGCTGGTTGAAATCGATGTCGTCGGCTTTCGTCTTCAGATTGCCGGCGTAGAAGCGCAGAATCTCGGCGCGATCCTCCAGGTCGGGCAGACGCACCTGCACCGTGCGGTCGAAACGGCCGGGGCGGCGCAGCGCTTCGTCCAGATTGTCCGGGTGATTGGTCGCGGCGACGATGATCACGCCTTCGTTCGATTCGAACCCATCCATCTCCGCGAGCAGCTGGTTGATGATGCGGTTGCTTTCCGCCTCGACCGGGCCGCCGCCGGTGTCGGTCCGCTTGCCGAGACCGTCCGCCTCGTCGATGAAGATGACCGTGGGCGCGTTCTTGCGCGCGAGTTCGAACAGGCGCTTGACCTTCTGAATGCCCACGCCGTAATACTTCGCGCTGAAATAGCTGCCAGTGATGGCGATGAAGTTCGCGCCGCATTCGCCTGCAAGCGCCTGCGCGAGGCGCGTCTTGCCGACGCCCGGGCCACCGGTCATCAGCACGCCGCATGGCGCGCGCACGCCCATGCCCGTGAACTGCGCCGGCTCGGTGAGCCACGCACGCACGTCGGCGAGCGCGGCTTTGGCCTCGCCCGCGCCAATCACGTCGTCGAAGCGCAACGCCGGGGACTCGCCGAGCAATTGCGCGCCGCCGCCCATTTCGCGGCGCATGAACCAGAACAGACCGCCCACCATCAGCACGGGAAGCAGCAGACTGAGTGCGTCGCGCAGGCCGTCCAACGCTTCGGTCCACCGTGCGGCGCCAATGCGCACATCGGCGTGAGGCAGCCAGACGAGCTGCCAGGGCGGCGTGGCGCCCGGCTTCAGATCGCCGAGCAGCAGGGCGTTCGAGAACGCGCCGTTATGATCGGCCACATAATATTGTTCGCCTTTGAGCGTCGAGACGAGAATCGCTTCGCGGCTCACACCGATAGCGGCGACATCGCGGTCGTGAATATCGCGCAGCAATTCCGAGGCGTCTTTCTCCCGCTTCGTCCAGGGCGATGTGTCATGCCGCATTTCGCTGGCAATGCCACCAAGCGCCGCAGGCTGGGACTGCGTGAGATTCGCTTCATGCCGCCAGTAGAAGAAGCCAGCCGTTGCCGCGACTGCGGCCGCGCAAACACCCAACGCAATGTATCGGCCAAAGCGTGACCACCGCGAATTACTTGCCGGTTTCATGAATCTATTCCTGCCTCGCGCCGCGATGGCGACGCCAGATAATCTATCGTGGGACCGGAGGCGCAAGAACGTCTCGCCTTGCGTAGTCCGTAGATGTTCAGGAATACGAAAACGACCCTTTTAATCGCGCTGCTCCATTGAAATTATGCCTGCGTTGTGCGGCGCGCGAAAAAAGGGATTGGCGGATAAATGCCTTTTAATCCGGCGATTTAGCGCGGTTGTGCGTTTTTTTGAGGGGCGGGATCGGTGCTTTGTGTATGAGCGTGATTGAGGTGATGAGGGGACATTAATCTGTTGCGATTCGTATTTTACATAACATAAATTATCAACTTTTTCACTGTAGGAGCTATATCCTAATGTCGTGTTCTGGCTCATTAGAAATGTCCGATTCCTGCCCTGGTTGACGCGCACGCTCGCGTGAGGCGTCGACCAGGGGTGAACGATGAACGGACGTGATTCCGAGGCCACGCGTGCGTATCTGGAGCGTTACGGCAAGCCGGTGGCGCTGTACAGCGACAAGGCCAGCGTGTTCCGCAGCGTGAGCGCTGGCAAAACCGGGCGCAGCGTGACGCACTTTGGTCGC
>NZ_CAJMYW010000039.1:0-13682 GCF_905220165.1 Paraburkholderia sp. J10-1
AGCCGAGGACGCCGAATTCCGCCGCTTCCTCGCCACGCTCGGTTATCCGCATTGGGAAGAGACGAGCAATCCGGCGTACCGGTTGTTCCTGCAATGAAAATAGTCAGTCGTCCCACCAATCGGGACGTCTGCATCTGTAGCGCATAAACAGCGAAGAAAGTGCAGGAAAACACCAGGCCCCGCGGCAGTGCGCGTCAGTATACTGAGCCACTGCTGCCGGGCGTGGTCGCCTCGGGAAGATTGGGCGCCGTGCGTCGGACTCACCTGGAGGAAGACAAACATGTTGCGCATCGCTCTTGGCTGTCTGATGGCTCTTTCCACGCTGGTCGCCGGCGCGCTGCCCGGCTTGGCGCACGCGGATGCGGCGCATCCCGTCGTTGCGCTGCTGCCCGGCGTCACCGATCCCTTCTACTTCACGATGCATCGCGGCGCGGAGCGCGCGGCGAAGGAAGACAACATCCAGTTGCTGTTCCAGGTGCCGAAGGCCTGGAACACCACGGAGCAGGTGCCGATCCTCAAGGCGTTCATCGCGAAGCATCCCGACGTGCTGCTCGTCTCGCCTGTCGACAAGCAGCAGCTCATTGGCCCGCTCAAGGAAGCCGCCGACGCCGGCATCAAGGTCATCACCGTCGATACCTATATTGGCGATGGCCACTATCAAACCGGCAAGGGCGACGCCGATTTCCCGCTCTCCTATATCGCTTCGGACAACCTGGAAGGTGGCCGGGTAGCGGCGCGCTCGCTCGCCAAGGCGATTGGCGACAAGGGCACCGTCTATTGCGAGAACAACAAGCCGGGCATCTCCAGCACCGACGCGCGCGCGCAAGGTTTCATGGAGGAGATGAAGAAGCACCCCAACATCAAGGTGCTGGAGACGCAATACAACGAGGACGACGCCAATCGCGCCGCTTCGCACGTCGCGGCGGTGCTCGCGCGCAATCCCGATCTCGCGGGCGTGTTCGGCGCCAACACGTTCTCGGGCGCGGGCGCGGCGCAAGGCGTGAAGAACGCGGGCAAGCAGGGCGTGGTGAAGGTCGTGGTGTTCGACGCCGTGCCGGGCATCGACGAGCAGATCAGGAGCGGCCTCGTCGATATCGCCATCGCGCAGCTTCCCGACGAAATGGGCTATACAGCCGTGAAGTTCGCCGGCGACGCCATCCACGGCAAGAAGATTCCCATCTACAAGGGCACGGGCTTCGTGGTGCTGGACAAGTCGAACATCGACAAGCCGGAGATGAAGCAGTACATCTATTCGAACTAAGGCACGCGAACAGAGCCACATGAACGACAAACGACTCGACAGGCTCGCGCTCGTCAGCAAGGTCTGGCCGTGGCTCTTTCTCGGCACGCTGCTTGTCTTCTTCGAGGCGTGGGCGCGCATCTCCGCGCATCGGTCGTTCGTGTTCAACGCGTACAACCTGCAGTCGATCGGGCTCGCGGCAAGCGCACCGCTCTTGCTTGCCATCGGCCAGACTTTCGTGATCATCACTGCAGGCATCGATCTTTCGGTGGGCTTCGTGATGGGGCTCGCGGCGGTGTGCGTGGCGCAGTTCACGATTCCCGGCGGCGAGTCGCCGTGGATCTTGTTGATGTCGATTCCGCTCACGGTGCTCGTGTGCCTGATTCCGGGCTTCGTGAATGGCGTCCTCATCGCACGCCTGGGTGTACCCGCGTTCATCGGCACGCTCGGCATGTATGGCGTCGCGCGCGGCGTGGGTTTTCTCGCCGCGGGCAGCGGCATGACCGTCTCCGTCAACAATCCCGGGCTCGCGTGGCTCGGCAGCGGCTGGACGCCCGTGATCCTCACGGCCGTACTGCTCGTCATCATGCACTTCGTGCTCTCGCAAACGCGCTTTGGCCAGTACACCTATGCAATAGGCGGCAATCCGCAGTCGGCGGTGCGCGCGGGCATTAACGTGCGCCGCCATCTGTTCGCGATCTATCTGATCGCGGCGGCTTTCGCGGCGGTGGGCGGCATCGTCTACACGGCACGCTTCGCCGCGGGCGCAGCCAATGCGGGCGAACCCATGCTGCTCGATTCGATCGCGGCGGTCGTGATCGGCGGCGCGAGTCTCTTTGGCGGCACCGGCAACGTCATCGGCACGCTGATCGGCGCGCTCATCATCGCCGTGATCGAATTCGGGCTCGTGTTCATCGACGTCAACGCGTTCTGGCAATTCATCGTGGTCGGCATCGTCATCATTCTTTCGGTGCTGATCGACCAGTACAAGGATCGGCTCGGAGGCGCGCAATGAGCAGCGCGAGCGCCACGCCGATTCTGGAGGCGCGCGACGTGTCGATCCGCTTTGGCGGCGTGGAGGCGCTCAAGCGCGTTTCGCTGCGCCTCATGCCGGGCGAAGTGCTTGCGCTTGCGGGCGACAACGGCGCTGGCAAGTCCACGCTCATCAAGATTCTCTCGGGCGTTTATCGCGCCGATGCGGGCGATTTGCACTTCGATGGACGCCCGCTGCAATTGCGCGATCCGCAGGACGCGCGTTCGCAGGGCATCGAAACCATCTATCAGGATCTCGCGCTCGCCGACAATCTCGACGTGGGCAGCAACATTTTTCTCGGCCGCGAGCCCGTGCGACGGCGACTCGGCTTGCAGCTGATCGACCGGCCGCACATGGCGGAGGTGGCGCGCGAAGTGCTTGAGCGACTCGATATCGTGATTCCGCCGCGCAAGCTCACGGGCCCCGTGAAAATGCTCTCGGGCGGCCAGCGCCAGGCCATCGCGATAGGGCGTGCGATTTACTGGAACGCGCGCGTGCTGATCATGGACGAACCTACCGCGGCGCTCGGCGTTCCCGAGCAACGCAAGGTGATGGAGTTGATTCGCGGACTCAAGGCCCAGGGCGTGGCGGTGATTCTCATCTCGCACAACCTGCACGATATTTTCGCCGTGGCTGAGCGCATCGTCGTGCTGCGGCGCGGCGAAGTGGCGGGCGAGCGGTGCGTGGCCGAAACCGATGGCGATGAGATCGTGCGGCTGATGGTGGGCGACACGTACTCAAACGGCGCGCACTGATACATTGCGTGGTGCGTTTGCCTGCGCCGCGCGCGCATTCGATGGACAATGTCGGATCGAACCATCACCGCAGTCCTGCTCCCGCCATGAACTACCTCGATCCCGCCGATATAACGAGCTGGCACGCGCACGTCTATTTCGACGCGGCTACGCGCGACGCTGCATGGACCTTGCGCGAGGCGATTGAAGCCCGCTTCGGCGAGATCGTGCAAATTGGCCGTTTTCACGAACGCCCGGTTGGGCCGCATCCAATGTGGTCGTATCAGCTCGCCATACCGCGAGAGCGCTTCATGACGGTCATCGAATGGCTCACGCTCAATCACGGCGCACTCGACGTGTTCGTGCATCCGAACACGACCGATGCCCTGCGTGACCATCGCGATGCCGCCGTGTGGATCGGCCATTCGCACACGCTCAATCTCGGCGCGCTCGGCGGCTGATTGTTGCGAGCATTGCGCCGCCCGCAAGCCCGGCGGCAAGGCGCAATGCCCGACCCTCACGCGGGCTTCAGTGCCCGAATGACTCCGTTTTTGCCGCCGCAGATCCGCTCTCCTGCGGCCACGCGGCCTGTTTGATCAGCAGCGCCGCGCCGGCAATGAGACCGGCGACGGCGACCGTCGCGAAAATGCCCGCGAACGTGAAGTGCCGGCGCGTCAGCTCGGCCACGAGGAACGAACCCGCAATACCGCCGAAGCGGCCGATGCCGAGCATCCAGGCCACGCCGGTGCCGCGCCCCTGGGTGGGGTAGAACGCGGCGGCGAGCGCGGGCATCGACGATTGCGCCGTGTTCATCAGCACGCCGGCCACGAACACGACGAGCACGAGCAGGGCCACGCTGCCCGCCGCCTGGCCGATGAGCCAAACCGAAACCGCCGTCAGCACGTAGCACGCGGCGATGATCCGGTTCGCGTTGAAGCGGTCCATCAGCATGCCGCTCAGCACCGCGCCCACACCGCCGAGCGGGAAGAGAGCCGAGATCAGCGTGGCGCTCGAGGCCGTGAGGCCGGAGTCCTTGAGCAGGAGCGGCATCCAGTTGATCGACGCGTAGAAGATCACGAGCCCCATGAAATACGCGACCCACAGCATGACCGAGCCGACGAGGTACATCGGCGAAAGCACGACGCCAAGGCCCTTGCTTTCAGTTTGCGGGGCGTGCTCCGTCATCGTGAAGACCTGCGCTTTGGCGGCGTCGGGCGAGATGCGGGCGAGCGCGGCGCGAATACGCTCGGCGGGCCGGTTATTCGCCACCATGTAGCGCACCGATTCCGGCATGCGCAGGAAGAGCGGCACGGCGAGCACGAGCGGCGTCACGCCGCCGAGCACGAGCACGCTGCGCCAGCCGAAGTGCGGAATCATCCATGCCGCGAGAAATCCGCCGCAAGCCGCGCCGAGCGGAAAGCCGCAGAACATCAGATTGATCACGGTGGCGCGGTTCCGGTCGGGGCAGTACTCGCCCATCATCGTGACCGCATTGGGCATGGCGGCGCCGAGGCCGACGCCTGTAATGAAGCGCAGCCACGTGAGTTCGCCGATGCTGGTGGAAAACGCCGAGCCGAGGCAGGTCACGCCGAACAGCAGCACCGAGCCGACCAGCATGGCGCGTCGCCCGAGCCGGTCGGAGAGCGGCCCGGACGCGAGCGCACCGCAAGCGAGGCCGAAAAGCGCCGCGCTCAGCACGGGTGCGAGCGCGGGCTTGGCGATGCCCCATTCGCCGAGCAGCGAAGGCGCGATGAAGCCGATCGCGGCCGTGTCGAAACCGTCGAGCAGGACGATGACGAAGCACATCGCGAAGATGAACCACTGGAACGGCGAAAACGGATGTTCGTTGAGGAAGGTTTGGACGTCGACGGCGCGCGGCTGGTCCATGGTTTTGTCTCCTGTCGACTGAGGTTGTCGTTGTATCGGCCCGCTATGGCGAGCCGCTTTTTCTGGTTTGCCTTACAACCTCGAATAGTAACCGCTGCGCGGTGTTTGCAGGAGAGCGTCATTGGGCGCGGCAGGCGTCTGTCTGCTAGCCTGAAAGCAGCACGGCGAGCATGCGCGTGCTGCAAGCGTGTCGCGTTGCGCGACAAGGAGTACCAGATGAAGCCTTTCTTCGCCCACGCGGCCATGCCGTGCCTCATGGCTTGCGCAATGCTCGCAGGCGCGCCCGGCTATGCCGTTGCCCAACTGGCGCCGAATGACAACCTGCGCTCGCCGCAAAACAGCCTCGCACTGATGCCCAATGCGCAGCCCGGCAGCGAGTACCCGACCCATGGCAATCGCCAGGCCGGAGAAATGCCGGTCGGCCCCACCGATCCGCGCGGGCAACTCGCGAACGGCCACCCGAATAACGCCGAGGCGGGCGGCTACGGCGCGCCGTTGGCGGGCGTGCGAAACGGTGCGGGCATGTGAGCGCTGTACTCCGCTTCAGGTGCGCTCGGGTTGCCAGGCAAGCTGGGCTTCGAGCGTTTCGCCGGGGGCGAGCACGGTGCCGCCCACGTCGATACGCTTCACCGTTCCTTCGTGGCGCAGATTGAGCCAGTCCGTCGTATTGCTGACAGGCTCAGCGCAGAAGTATGGCAAACCGGGCGGGCAGAAGACCACGAAAAAGTCCAGCGGCGTGCTCGCGCGCAGTGCGAGACGCCGGCCTTCGTGCGGCCATTCGATGACCGCCTCGCGACGCCAGCCGGAGAAGTTGTTGTCGAGATCGAAGTCGTCGACGATCAGGCCGGCCTGCAGCGCGTCGACGGCCGGGTGGGCGCTGAGCGAAACCGGCAGGACTTCCGTGTCGATTTCCCACATGGCGCGCACGCGCGCGGCAATGCGTGTGCCAGGCGGGCGCGGATAGTACGGATGGTGGCCGAGGCCGAACGGCATGGGCCGCGCGGCCAGGTTGCGGGCCCACAGGCGCACCGTGAGGCCGCTGGCGTCGAGCGTGAGATGCTGGCGCGCTTCGTAGCGAAACGGCCAGCCGGTCCCGGCGTGGGAATCGGTTTTGCGCGAAACGTGGGATTCATGCGCTTCGTGCGGCTCATGCAGGAAGTGCAGTGTGAGCGTAGCGGCCGTTTGCGCCTCGACCGTCCAGGGCCGCCGCCAGGCGTGGCCATGCAGCGCGTGGCGCAGCGCGCCGGTGCCGCTCGGTAAGTCGATCATCTCGCCTTCGAAGCGGAATCGTCCGTCGCGGATGCGGTTGCAGTACGGCATCAGCGGAAAGCTCGCCATGCCGAGCGGGTCGCGTGCGTCGATGGCGGCGCGCGTGGCCGGGCGCAGCCAGTGTGACGCCGGGGCTCCGCCGGAAGTGTCGTAGAACGCGGCGATCGAGCCGCCCACGTGCGGCGCGACGAGTACGCGCGCATCGCCATGGGCAAGCGTGACGAGTTGACCGTCGTCGAGCGCGGCGGCGTCGAAAGCGAGTTCCGGGGGCGGCGAGGGGTTCGATCGGGCAGTCAAATGAGCATTCTCCGGCGAATCGTTTTATTACTAATAAAAAATAATATAGGCGTTGAAATCGCCGATGATGAATCCAAAAAAATGGTGACATACGCCAATTGATGGTCCAAATTATTAGTGCTACGCTTCGGGCCAACAGCGCGGCCCCGAGCGCGCGCCGCCGCGCCGCGCAGCCCTTCCGCAGTCCCCCTCACATCCGATGAAAAAATCGACGCAACGCCGCCCGACCATGACCGACATCGCGAAGGCCGCGGGCGTGTCGCAATCCACGGTCTCTCTCGTGCTCAACGGCGCGGTGGGCGCCAAGCTCTCGGAGGCGACACGCCTGAAGGTGCACGAAGTGGCGCAGTCGCTTGGCTACCAGTTGCCGATCCGCGCGGTGCAGACCCCCGCCCCGGCGGGCGAGCGCAATCTCATCGTCTATCTCGCCGACGAAGTGTCGACGAGCCCGCACCCCGTCGTGAGCATCGACGGCGCGCGCGACGCCGCCTGGAACAACGGCTGTCTGCTCGCGGTGTTCTCGACGCACGGCAACGCCCAGATGGAGCAGCAGGTCCTGCAAACGCTTGCCATGCCGAACGTACTTGGCGTGATCTACGCGACCGTGTACACGCGCAAGGTCACGGTGCCGCCCGCGCTGCTGAAGGTGCCGGCGGTGCTGCTCAACTGCTACGCGTCCGATCACGCGCTTTCCTCGGTCGTGCCGGCCGAAGTGGCGGGCGGCCATACGGCCACTGAATACCTGATCGAGGCCGGACACAGGCGTATTGGTTTCATCAACGGCGAAACCTGGCAGGACGCCGCGAAAGACCGCCTGAAGGGCTACCGCCAGGCGCTCGCGACCGCCGATCTGCTGTTCGACGAGCGCCTCGTGCGTGACGGCGACTGGAGTTCCGGCAAGGGTTTCGAACTCACGCTCTCGCTCATGCGCGAGCCGAATCCGCCCACGGCGATCTTCTGCGCCAACGACCTGACGGCGATCGGCGCAATCGAGGCGCTCAAGCAACTCGGGCTGCGCGTGCCCGAAGACGTCTCGATCATGGGCTACGACGACCAGGAAATCGCGCGCCACACCCATCCTCCGCTCACCACCGTCGTGCTGCCCAACTACGAGCTTGGGCGCTGGGCCGTCGAGACGCTGCTGCAGGAAGAGCAGAACCGCAGCGCCGGCGCGCCGGTGCGCCACCGCACCGTGAAGCTCGACGGGCCGCTTATCGAACGGGCCTCGGTGTGTGCGCCCGGCCCCGTCTCTCCCTCCCCCGTGAATACCCTCATTAATATCTCTGAAAATTGACTGGTAATATTAGTTGAAGCGGTGGCCGTGATTATTTGGCGTCGGGTCTGGTGCGGCGCCAATGGAACAAGAAAGACAAAAAAAGCCGCGGTGGGGCCGAAAGCCTGCGCCGATCGTGTCATTCAGGCCGGAGTCAGTGCTGAAGCACTAACTCCGGCCGACAGGAGACAGCCATGCGTCATCAACGAATCCAGTCCGCCCTCATTGCCGCCGGTCTTTGCCTGGCGAGCGCGTTCGCCGCGAGCGCCTACGCGCAGTCCGACAACGGCGCACAAAAGGTCCAGTCGAATTCCAGCGAGAGCTGCACGAATCCCAAGCCGGGCGGCAAGAAGCTCAGCGACATGGTGGTGGGGTTCTCGCAGTCGGAGAATGAGCAGAATCCGTTCCGGGCGACCGAAACCGCCTCGGTGCGCGCGGCGGCGAAGGAAGCCGGCGTGAAGCGCCTCCTCTATACGAACGCGAACGCCAATCAGGCCAAGCAGGTCGCCGATATCGAAAGCATGATCAATCAGGGCGCCGAGGCGCTGATCATTGCGCCCAATGATTCCACCGGCCTGCAGCCCGCGCTCGCCCAGGCGCGCGCGAAGGGCATTCCCGTCGTGACGATCGACAGGCAGACGGCGGGTACGGTGTGCGACGACTTCATCACGTTCCTTGGCTCCGACTTCTACAAGCAGGGCGAGCGCGCGGCGAAGGCGCTGGCCGACGCCACGGGCGGCAACGCGATCATCGCCGAGATCCAGGGCGGCTACGGCAACACGGTGGAAAGCCAGCGCACAGATGGCTTCGCGAACGGCCTCAAGCCCTATCCCGGCATGAAGATCGTCGCCGCGCAAACCGCGAACTGGTCAACGACCGAGGCGCAGAAGGTGATGGAGCAGATCCTGCTCGCGCACCCGGACGTCAACGCCGTCTACACCCACGCCGACACGATGACGGTCGGCGCGATCAAGGCGCTGCGCCAGGCCGGCAAGCTCAACGGCGTGAAGATCGTCTCGATCGACGGCACGAAGGAGATCGTCACGGATATCTCGAACGGCATCGTCGCCGCCGACGTCGAGACGAACCCGCGCTTCGGTCCGCTCGCCTTCAAGTCGCTGGAAGACTATCTCGCCGGCAAGCCGGTGCCGCAAAAGCAGATCATGGACGACGCGCTCTTCAACCGGACCAACGCGCAGCCGTCGCTCGCGCAGGGCAAGGTCTACTGAGCCGCGCCTGCACGATGACGACGAGCGTCCCCGCCAATCGCACCAATCGCGCCGATCCCGCTACGGCCACCCCGCGCGCCGTGCTCGAAACGCACGGCGTTTCGAAGACCTTCGGCGGGGTGCGCGCGCTGCGCGACGTCTCGCTCACGCTGCGCGCGGGCGAGGTGCACGGCCTCGTGGGCGAGAACGGTGCGGGCAAGTCCACGCTGATCAAGGTCCTCACCGGCTTTCATCAGCCCGACTCGGGCGCGCTCACGCTCGACGGCGCGGGCGTCGCGTTCGACAGTCCGCGCGCGGCGCAAGGGGCAGGCGTGTGCGCCGTGTATCAGGAGATCAACCTGATACCGGAGCGCAGCGTGGCGGACAATATCTTTCTGTGCCACGAACCAAAACGATTCGGCATCCTGATCGACAGGAAGCGCATGCTCGAGCGCGCCGCCGACATCGTGCAGCGCTACCGGCTTGCGGTTGACCCGGCCGCGCGTCTCGGTTCGCTCGGGCTCGGCGCGCAGCAGATGGTGGCGATTGCGCGCGGCGTTTCGCTGGGCGCGCGCGTGCTGATCCTCGACGAGCCCACTTCGGCCCTGAGCGGTGCGGAAGTGGACGTCCTGTTCGAAGTCGTCGATCGCCTGCGCGCCGAGGGCATTGCGCTGCTGTTCGTGAGTCATCGGCTCTCCGAATGCTACCGGCTGTGCGATCGCTTCACGGTCATGCGCGATGGCGCCGTGGTCCGCACGGGCACGCCCGAAGAACTGCCGCGCGCGGCATTGATCGCAGCCATGCTGGGTCGCGAAAGCGCGGGCGAGCATGCGTGGGCCGAGCACTCGGGCAATGCCGACGCCGATGCCAATGCCACGCCAGCGCTGGCCGTCGATCATTTGCAGTGGGGCAATCGCGTGCGCGACGTGTCGCTACGGGTGGCTCACAAGGAGATCGTCGGTCTTGCCGGCCTGCTCGGCTCGGGCCGCACGGAAACGTTCAAGACGATTTTCGGCGCGCAGAAGGCCGATGGCGGCGAAGTCGATATCGCGGGCCGCGCGCTCACGCATGCGAGCCCGGCGCGCTCGATCGGTCGCGGTCTCGCTTTCCTTTCCGAAGACCGCCGCGCGGAAGGCATCTTTCCCAGTCTCTCCGTGCGCGAGAACATCGTCGCGAGCCTGCTGCCGCGCATATCGCGCTTTGGCTTCATCTCGCGCGCGAAGGAGGCGCAGGTGGTGCGCGAGTCGATCGAACGGCTCGGCATCAAGACGGCCGGTCCCGGCGCGCTCGTCACGACGCTCTCGGGTGGTAATCAGCAAAAGGCGCTGATTGCGCGCTGCCTCTCGACCCGCCCGACGGTGCTGCTGCTCGACGATCCCACGCGCGGCATCGATGTCGGGGCGAAGGAGGAGGTACATCGCGTCGTGCAGGACCTGGCGCGGGAGGGGCTTGCGGTGGTGGTCACGTCGTCCGAGATGGAGGAGTTGCTTGCGCTGACCGACCGCCTCGTCGTGCTCAACGAAGGCGCGACCGAGGGCGGTATGCCAACCGCCGGCGCTCACCCCGACGACGTGCTCGCCGTGCTGGCCGGTGCTGGAACTCGCGATGGCGCTGACCACGGCGACGGCACTGCGTGAGCAACCCCGCACCAACCCCGCCACAATCCACGACCACAGTTCCGATGGCGACCAACCTTGAATCGAACGAGGCAAGCTTGAGCCCCGCGAATCCTTCGAATTCCTCGAACCGCTCCGTCTCGCCTGTGCCCGGCGCCGCGTCGCGCATGCACACCTGGCGTAACGTGCTGCGCGAGCACAGCGTGTACTTCGCGCTTGCCGCGCTCGTGGTCTTCAATCTGATCATCACGCCTGGCTTCTCGAATCCCTTCGCGGCGCGCAGCCTGCTGTTCGAGGCCGCGCCGATCGTCTTGATCGCGCTTGGCCAGAATCTCGCGATCGCGACGCGTGGCATCGATCTCTCCGTGGGATCGGTGATGGCGCTCGCCAGCGCGTCGATCGCCGTGTTTCTGCCGTATGGCGTGGGACCGGCGCTCGTGGGCGCGGTCGCGGTGGGCGCCGTAGTCGGCTTGTGCAACGGGTTCCTCGTGGCGCTGCTCGCCATCGATCCGCTGATCTCGAGCCTTGCCTTGCTGGTCGCCGCACGCGGGCTCGCGCAGGCGCTCCTGGGCGGCTCACGCGTGAATCTGCCCGACACCCCGGCGTTCGATCTGCTCGGCGCGGGCGCGGTTGGCCCACTGCCCATGGTCATGCTGATCGCGCTCGGGCTCGCGGTCGTGGTGGCATTCGTGGTGCGGCGCACGACCTTCGGGCGCTACGCGATCCTCGTGGGCGCGAGTCGCGGTGCTGCGTTCCTCGCGGGCATTCCCGTGCGGCGTACGCTCTTTCTCGTCTATGCGGTGAGCGGCACGCTTGCCGGACTCGCCGGCGTGTTCGCTTCGTCGCGGCTTGGCGCTGCCGATCCCAACTACGTTGGCGTGAACTTCGAACTCGATGCGATCGCCGCCTCGGTCATCGGGGGCACGCCGCTTTCGGGCGGACGCATCTCGATCGTCGGCGCGGTGTTCGGCGTGCTGCTGCTTCAGGTGCTCGACGCGAGCTTCATCATGAACAACATCAGTTTCACTTACGCGCAGATCCTCAAGGCGGTGTTCATCGTCGTCGCGCTCTACCTGCAACGCTCGGGAGGCTGAAGCGATGCAACAGCCCACACAATCGGCGGCGCAAACCGCCGCCGCTCCGAGCGCGAACCGGCGCGCACAACTGATCGCGCTCGTGCAGTCGCGCGGGGCGATCGCGATGCTCGTGGTTGTCGCGCTCGTGGCCGGCATGGTATTTCCCGACTTCCTGCGCCCCGCGAATCTCGCCGACATCGCCGCGAACGGCGCGTTTCTCGGGCTCGTGGCCGTGGGGCAAAGCATCGTCATCATCCTGGGCGGATTCGATCTTTCCGTCGGGTCGATGGTCGGACTCGGCACGGTCCTGGCCGCCTATGCAGCGCCTTACGGGTGGGGCGCCGCGCTGCTCGCGCCGGTGGCTGCCGGATTCGTCGTGGGTCTGGTGAACGGCGTGTTGATCGCCCGCGCGCGCATGGCGCCGTTCATCGTCACGCTCGCCGCGTTGCTTGGGCTCAAGGGGCTCGCGCTCGTGCTCGCGAGCCAGGATCTGCTCATCGCCAATCCAGGTTTCTTCGCGCGCATCGCCAATGGCTCGATCTTGGGCGTCAACAATCTCATTTGGGTGCTGGTGATCGTTTATGCGCTCGGGGGCGCGCTCCTCAACCACACGCGCTTTGGCGCCGCGATCTTCGCGATCGGCGGCAACGAAGAGGCGGCGCGCATGCTGGGCGTACGCGTGGAGCGGGTGAAGATACTCGCCTACGGATTGTCCGGTGCACTGGCCGGCCTCTCGGGGGCGCTGCTGGCCTCGCATCTGGACTCGGGGCTGCCGGGAGCGGGCACTGGCTATGAATTGCAGTCGATCGCCGCGGCCGTAATCGGCGGCGTGTTGCTCACGGGCGGCGTGGGAACGATGGCCGGACCGCTGGCCGGCGTGCTGCTGCTCGGTGTCATCGACAACGTGATCAATCAGGTCGGCACGCTGAGCCCTTACTATCAGAACCTCGCGAGCGGCGCGTTCCTGCTTGCCGCGGTGATTGTGCAGACCGTGCTGACTGGGCGCCGACATGGCGCCGCGCGAACTGCAGGCGTGACGCGGCGGCGCGCGGCCGCGGGCTCTTAGTGGATGGCGTCTTGATCTGCCGGTTTCGCATGCGTTGTCGAACCCATTCGGCTTCGGGCTAGGTTTATTGATGGGAGACGCTCAGCTTCACACGCGTTGAGCCATCGGTCTGTGCTGTGATCTCGGTCCGGCTGCCGCGCTGTCCCAGATAGAAGTGCTGATGGCCTGGCGCGTTCACGTCGTGGGTTGCGTCGGGAAGGCATGAGGCGATGTCGGCCCCCACGCCTTCGAGTGCATTGGTCCCCGACCCAGCGTCTCGTGCGCTCCAGACGCACTGAAAACTCCCGGCGCTCGTTGCGCATTGCGCGTCGTCGCCATAGGGCTGCGCGACGGCGCGTCCGTCATCAGGACTCAATGCAGCGAAATGCTGCGGTGCAGCCGCGACGATACGCTTGAGCGCTGCGCAGGGGCTTGCACTGTCGTCCGCATGAGCGGCCAGGGGGACGCCTGGTATGACAATAGCCGAGCAAAGCGCGAGTATCCTGGTGATCGGTAGATTCATGGCGTTTCGCTGCGTGAGAGCAGCGCCTCATCGTGGCAAGTGAGGGCAGTGCTGCAAGCGACGTGCCGGGAATAGCGCTTGCAGGATGACGCCGGACTACTCATCACGAGGAGAACGCCATGAGCAAACCGTTCGATCGCATGATGAAAGCGGGCGCCTTGCTGGCGTGCCTGATGTTTGCGATTGCGAGCAGCGGCGAAACGCGCGACGAGCAGGAACACGCATGCCGTGGCGATGCATTCCACTTTTGCGCGAGCGCGATTCCTAACAAGCAGAAGATCGCAGCGTGTATGAAGCAGCACTACGATGAGCTTTCGCCGCCATGCAAGGCGATGTTCGACCCGCCGGCGAAGGCCGATCCGAAGTCATGAGCGCTAGTGGCGTTCAGTGAGAAGGGGCGCACTGCGCCTCTTTTCGCTTGAGTCGATGAAAAAGGGCTTGCGGGCGCGCGCTCGTGGCGCTAAGATTCGCCCCCTTCGCC
>NZ_CAJMYW010000040.1:0-9477 GCF_905220165.1 Paraburkholderia sp. J10-1
CGGGTAGCGTCAGCATTTGTATTCAATGGAGACGCGTACAGATGCATTGGGCTGTCCGGTCTGCTGGACTAAGCCTTTGAGGGGCCGTCGCGAAAATTCGCGCGCTCCCGCTGTAAACGAGCGCCGGTTCCGCCAAGCGGAGCACTAAGAGTGGATCTATTTTGGCCCGAATCTCAGCAACCAGTGGGAACCCGTTCGCAAAAGACAGTATGCGAGTGAGATTTATCGGGCACACTGGCAAGATGGTGCTCACCTGAATCAAGACATTGCCGAGGTGCTCAATTCGGAAGCAGGGCGCGCGGCAATTCGAGAGGCTCGACCTGACGTTGTGGTCGGCGGGTTTCCTTGCCAGGACCACTCCGTGGCCAAACCGCTCTCGTTGGCTCGCGGTATTGAACGCACGCAGGGCAAGCTTTGGTGGTCAATATCCGAGCTACTGTGGCAACGCCTCGAAGACGGAAGCCCGTGCCGTACATCGTCCTCGAGAACATTGACCATCTCATTTCATTTCCGGCGAGTTGCCCCGGACGAGACTTCGCCATGGTACTGTCAACACTCTGCGGCATGGGCTATGCAGCAGAATGGCGCGTAGTGAGCGCGGCGGACTACGGCTTTCCGCAGAGCCGGTGGCGCACTTTCACCGTCGCCTATCATGTGACCACTCCGCTCGCGTACCGAGTAGTCTTGAGCCTCCACAAGGGAAGCGAGGGCTGGCTTAGCGAATCTGTGTTGAGCCGCGCGTTTCCGGCGGTACATGTTCATGGGTGTGATGTGAGAGCGCCGGCATATGCTATGCGACACGAGCCGCTCGAAGAGCAGATGTTCTATTGGCCCCTGTCGAACGGAGCGGTCTCATGGTCGGGACGGATGTGTGGACTGCGCAAGCGAAACCGAAAGCCTTTGATGATTTCGCCGTGTTTACTGGTTCGGCAGGCGCGATGACGCTAGGCGACGTTGTCCGCAAGACAGGGCCTATGCCTACAGCCTTCTACATTAAGCCGGAGGATGAAGCGAAGCGGTTGGCTGCAAAAGGGGTGAAGCGGGTTCCTCGCCTCAAGAACGGCTTTGAGTACGAATATACGAAAGGTGCGATGGCGTTCCCCGACCCTCTGGACATTCCATCACGGACCATCATCACGTCGGAGGGCGGCACCTCCGCGTCGAGGACGAAGCACGCGGTCAGGGAGGCTTCCGGCGTAATCGCCGCCTGACTCCTGAGGAACTTGAGGAGCTGAACGGCTTTCCTCGCGGATTCACCGACTATGCGGAAGCCTCGGACGCGATTCGAGCGACGCTAATGGCAATGCGCTCGTTGTTGGGCCGGCGACAAGGATTGGCGAAGCACTCAGTTACGCGCACACTAAAAGCTGTTGGGAGAACTGCTGAAATGCGCCGATGCCACCGCGCGGGTGCGGCTGTGTCGATGTCAACACCGTCGAGGTACGCCATGAGCATACGCACGCAATTGCCATGGAGATTAGGTATCCCTACCTTGCGCCCATTGCGCGCTTCAAAGCGATGGGCAGCCGTTACCTGTTTGAGGCTGAGTTCTGCAACCGCGGTGCCGGCGGGGAGAAAGGCATCGTCGAGAAAAACGCGTAGGACCGGCGCCGGCAGATCTGGCACGAAGCCGTGTTCCGTCGCTGAGAATCGCTCGAAGTCCTCAACGAATGGATTGCTTCGCGGTGCAATAAGGCGTGGCACCCGCGTCATCCAGCTTTAGTACCGACTGCTTGAGCGTGGTTGCGAGCGGCACCACAAAGTTCTGCTTCAGATAGCACCGCCGGGGTCAAGCGAGAACATCAGCCGGGAGCTGATATGACCTCGTCCGCTGCACTGGATATGCGAGCTGTAATCTCGCGGGCGGCACTCATTACGAGCTCCGCGCAGCCAGCTTCATCCATCCACTTTTGCCGTCGTTCTTCGAACACCAAAACCAAGCTCCCGAGAATTGCACGTCGATCGCCAAAGATGGGCGCGGCGATGCCCACAACTCCCTGGTTGACTTCTTCCTTCGAGACGTAGTACCCGCGTTTCTTGATGTGTCGGAAGTAACGTGCAAACTGTTCGAAATCAGTCGCGATGTGATCGATGTCATCGCTGTGCTGCTCGAAGATCGTCTTCAGCCTGGTCGTCGGCAGGTGAGCGAGTATCACTTTGGAGGCCGCGCCACGCAATATCGGCAGTGGCCGGCCTCGGCCAAACGTCACGAGAGAAGCTGCTTCGGGCGGTTCAATCTGGAGGTTGAACACTGTAGTCCCTAGCAGGTGGGCGAGAAATACGCCGCTTGCTGTCGCTTGCGCCAGCTCTCGCATGACCTCGGCACTAGCATTGAGAATCGGACTTGATTGGCGAAATTGGTATTCAAGCTCGATTACTCGAGCTCCGAGGGCGTAGCGAGTGCCCAGCTTGCCTAGAAATCCAACGCTGCTTAGCTCTTTGACATACCGAAACGCGGTCGGACGCGAAATGGCGAGCCGGTCGGCCATCTCCTCGACGCTAATCAACGGGGTCTCGGGTGTGAACAGATCAAGAACATCCATCATCTTTGCCAACTTGCTCATCGAGGTAGGGCCTTGCTCAAGGCGTTCCGCATTTCAGTTTGGTGACGGTCTCAGATTTTACCCAGGACACCAGTCGAAACGAGCCAACTCACTCCAGCGCTCGCGGATGCACGCCTCGGGACCCCGGATCTCGCCCTTCATAGGGTTATTCTGTAGGATAAAGTATCCAGAATAGAGATTCTATGTACTATAGTGTCGTTGAAAGTACGAAGCATGACAGCCAAAATATCAAAAAATGAGATTATAAGTCTTATGTGAGTGCCTGACGCGAAATGTGTCCCGGGAGGAGAAATGTTCATAAGGAATTGCTGGTATGTAGCTGCGTGGTCGAACGAGATCGCTGAAAGCTCGCTTTTCGCGAGGACGATTTGTGGGGTGCCAGTTGTCTTCTGGCGCGACGAATCAGGCACGGTGCAGGCACTGGTGGATCGTTGTTGTCATCGTGGTGCGCCGTTGTCGTGTGGACGCCGCGAGGCCAACGGAGTTCGATGCATGTATCACGGCTTCAAATTCGATCGTTCAGGGAGATGCGTAGAGATTCCGGGTCAGGACCGGATCCCTGCTGCGGCGTTCGTGCGCTCGTTTGCCGTGATCGAGCGTCATCGCTGGGTGTGGATCTGGATGGGAAATCCGGAACACGCGGAGCCCTCGATTATTCCCGATACGCATTGGCTGGATGATCCGGGGTGGACGTGTACGCCGCCGGGATACATCCGTTATGAAGCGAACTACCGCCTCCTCAATGACAACTTGCTGGATTTCTCGCATTTGTCTTTTGTCCACCCGTCTACTCTGGGTGGGTCGGAGGAGTACGCGCAACTGCGATCCAAGGTGGATCGGCGTGAACGCAGTCTCCACATTACCCGCTGGTTCATGGATCGACCACCGGCGCCGTTCGTTCGGACCTTGGTCGGTCACGCTGGCAATGTGGATCGCTGGAATAACTACGAGTTTTTCATTCCAGGGGTCCTCGTGATGGACTCAGGTTTTGCACCGGCAGGGTCTGGCGCAGAAAAAGGGGATCGCAGCCAGGCGATCGAGTTTCGCCACTGTCAGGCAGTTACGCCGGAGACTGACGGAACAACGCACTATTTCTTCTCGCAGCCGAGGAGATTCGAACCGGACAATCAAGACGTTACGCGGTTGCTGCACGAGAGTATTCTTTCCGCATTCGAAGAGGACCGTGTGATCATTACGGCTCAAGAAAAAAACCTCAAGCGGTTTGATGACTTCAGGATGCTTCCCTGCAGTTTGGACGCAGCACCCACACAATTCAGGTGGATGCTGGATCAGGCGATCAGGGCTGAGAGTAGAGAGTCGCTTCCCGATGAAGTGCATTTGGATGCAAACAGGGGGCACTGAGTCATGGAGGTCGGCACGAAAAGTGGTATCGCCCGAAACGAAACGCTCTCGGTAGTTGTGGAAAGCGTGAGGGCAGTGGCCCGCGATGTGATCCAAGTCAGCTTGGTCGCACCAAGACAACGGTTGTTGCCGGATTTCACACCGGGCGCGCATATCGATGTCTTTCTTCCCGATGGGATGGTCAGGCAATACTCGCTCTGCGGCACAGCATCAGCCACACCTGTGCGCTACCACATCGGCGTCGCGCTTGTGCAGGAGAGCAAGGGAGGCTCAGCGCGGTTACACAAGTGGGCACGAGATGGTTTGGCACTCGGCATAGGGCGCCCGCGGAATAATTTTGTCCTTGAATCAGCGCCCTCATATTCATTTGTGGCCGGTGGAATCGGAATCACACCCATTCTATCCATGATCGCACAATGCAACGAAGCGGGCGTTGCTTGGAGACTCTTGTATCTTTGCAGAACGCCGGATCGTATGGCGTTCTCTGAAGAGTTGATCAAGCTGGATGCGGGGCGTGAGCGCGCCGTACTCGTATCTACCGATCAGCAAGGCATTCCTGATATCCAGTCATGGGCGGCAGATGGAGATGCCGGAGAGATGCTGTATTGCTGTGGCCCCTCCTCGCTGATAGAGGCTGTCGGATCAATTGCGCGCCTCACGCATCCGGGACTGTTCCGCGCGGAACGTTTTCAACGTCGGCAGGACGAGTCCGAGGCTAATGAGGCGTTTGAGGTGCAACTTGTCCGCTCGCGGAAGAATCTGAAAGTGCATTCCAATCAGTCGATCCTTGACGCTGTGTGTTCCGCCGGCATCGAAGTACCCAACTCGTGTAGGGAAGGGCTATGCGGCAGTTGTGAGACTGCTGTGATCGAAGGCATACCCGATCATCGCGACAGCGTTTTGAGCGACAACGAGAGGCGCAACGGAACGAGGATGATGTGCGTTTCGAGGGCCAAGACACCAGTTCTCTTGCTCGATCTTTAGGCTGCGGCCCACGAACGTCAACTCATAGTCCACACGCGGTGGGATGGTCGGGTACATCGTCCGGTTCACCAATCCATCCTGCTCCAATGCTTTCAGTGTCAGAGTCAGCATGCGCTGCGAAATGCTGCCCACTTGACGTTGGAGTTCGGTATATCGTAGCGGGCCTTCGCTCAGCGTGCCCACAACCATGACGGTCCATTTCTCGCCAATCCGGGCCAACACATCGACAACGGACGCGCAGACTGGGTGATCGTGCCCGCGCACATCTGTCTTCGTATCGATCATACGAGTGCCTTCTTGTGAAATCTTCTCTTCTAGACAGCGTCAAGCAGCACGCCGGCCAAGATAATTTTTATATGAACGCCCCCGATGCGCCAGTTTTTCTCGCGCGTTGAATCGACAGGATGGGTTGCAGCTTTATATGCGGCCTCAATGCAGCCTCATACGCTGCGGGCCCCGATGAAATCCGCTGACTCGCCCCTCATTTGTCGCACGAGCTGAACGCTCGAATTAACTTTCAGGTTCAGCGAGTCACGGTCCGACCTGTCTTGTCATCACGCTCGATTGCCAACGCAACCTTTCGACGTCGTTCCTACAAGCTTTACCCTCTTGCTCGGTCTATCAAGCTGACTTTACTGCTGTATGAGCTGGATCGTACGGTCTGTCATGCGCGAGGATTGCCCAGATCGTTCGGGCAATCTTGTTCGCCAGCGCAACAGCGACTACGTTTGACGGACGTCGCTTCTGCAATTGCTCAGCCCATGGCCCCGCGTGCTTCCCGAGGTAAAGCACACTTCTCGCGCCATGGAATCACGACTAATACAACTAATTCGAGCGAATAGTTACAGATCGAGTACTAGCCTGGAAGACAGTGATCGCGAACAACACGGGAGAAATTGATCGTTTTTTTTCTGTTCTTCCGGGGAAAGATAAATATCCCTGTGATCAGGTTGCCCGGAGATTACGCGGGTCAGACAAGTTCCGCAAACACCCTGCTCACATGACGTCGGTATGTTTACCCCGTGCGCTGCTAACGCCTCTGCGACGGTTTGCTCCCGAGCAACACAGAGAACCCGCCCTGATTTTGCCAACTGGATTTCAAAACTCTTTTCGGTCGACAGACGAACAGGTTCCGCGTTGAAGAACTCGTAGTGAAGTCGATATTCCGACCATCCACTTTCCCTCGCGGCGGAAAGTACGGCGTCCATGAATCCCTTCGGGCCGCACACATAGACGTGCGACTGGTTTTGTCCCCTGCCAAGCACCTCTTCTAGCCGAAACTTTTGGCCATCGTCTCCGTCGTCAAAATGGAAATTCACCTTTGTCCGAAAGCGGGATCGGTCGATGTGATCGATAAACGCCATCCGCTCACGCGATCTAGCGCAATAATTCAACTGAAAGGAACGACCTTGCGCCGAAAGACTTTCGGCCATAGACAGAATCGGCGTTATGCCAATACCTCCGGCCAAAAGAATTATGTCCTCCGATATTTCCCCAAGTTCGAAGCAGTTCCTGGGTGCGCTAACGCGAATTTCATCACCTTCATGGACTGAGTCGTGCATCGCACGCGACCCCCCGCGTCCCGTCGCGTCCTTCAGAACCGCAATCTGATAACGATGAGTTTCGGTTGGGTCGTTGCACAACGAGTACTGCCGGACCATGCCTCCAGGCAGATGAACATCAATGTGCGACCCTGCGCTGAACGAGGGTAGGGGTGCTTGGCTCAAGCTTGTCAATTCGAACAGCGCGACGTCGAGCGCGATCGACTCTTTACGCGCAACCCGGACTTTAATATCTTCTTCCCTGCCCGCCATTTTTCAATCTCCTGCTCAAGGGCCGTAACGGCTATATTTGCATCAAGGTAGCGAATCCTTGAGACGATCATCCAGGCATGCCAGCCATCGTCGCCGATGGCGTGACTGATTCGAGGAGATTAGTCCCAGATGGATCCTTCAAACAGAAACCACCGGAGCCCGATCAACAGTTTAAAAGTTCATCGCCGCGTCAGTTCCATCTGGAGCGCTGGCGTCGCGTCATCGACCATGAGTGCGGGTCGATATACGAAGGTGGGATCTTCCTGTTCGCGCTTGATTAGCGCGTCCAGTAGTCGTCGTGTACGAATCGGTGCCTCGTCGACCTTCAAGGCAACTCGCGGCACCGCACCACCCAGTTTTTTGATCTGGGCCTGCTGGATCTCGAGGACTTCGGCGTCCTCGTCGAACGTCTGAGTGATGGCCTCGCAAACATCCTGTGTGAGGGTTTCATCATCAAGCCGTTTATTTCTGGCCACCGACCAGAAATAATGGCTGGATTCTTCCGTTTCGGGCGTGAGAAGGTGGCATACATGACTTCGATATGCGTCATCGGCCGAGGTCCCCACCGGGTAAACACCGAAGTCGGTCATGCAGATACTGGGGGCGAGACTGATTGCCGTTTGCCATCGATTAATCGGTCCACTATGATTCAGCACCATGGCGAAGAACGGGGGAGCGTCAATATCGGGCATCTCGCGATGAGCCTTTAGCAAACCTTCGCCCTCGATTGAAACCTTGACCGGATAGTTAGGGATGCATTCTTCGTGCCCCTGGCCGATCGTGCGGAGATGAACCCAGCTCTCGTGACCGAGGTCCATGAGATTGTCGACTGCAAGGCGGAAATTTGCCTTTACATGGTGGTAGCCCCGTGACGGCGTCCAATCTGGATGGTCATTCCAACGGATGTCAGGGATGAGATCGACGTCGGCTCGACCAGCGTCCCCGAGCCAAATCCACAGGAGGCCATGTTTTTCGCTGAGCGGAAAGCTGCGCACGCATGCCTGACTCGGCATGTGCGTTTGACCTGGCGCCAGCGTGCATAGCCCATCGATCCTGAAGCGCATGCCGTGATAGCCACACTGCAGTTCGTCTCCGACACGCGTCCCAGCCGACAACGGCATTAGGCGGTGGGGGCACAGATCTTCCAACGCTGCTACGCGCCCATCTGAATGGCGCAGCATGACGACCGGCGTGTCCAAAAATCGTCGGTCCACGACTTGACCGCCATCCAGTTCGCGCGAAAAGCCCGCGACGTACCACACATTTTTCAGCCAATTCACTTCATTCTCCTTCAAGTGTCTCGCCCCACAGGAACTGCAGAGGCGCGAATACCACCACGTCAGTGTCCACTCGTATGACTTAACGCAGGCTGCACTGACCAGGGCGGTCGATCAATTGCACTGCCGGTCATGGCGCACGACAAGCAACTCCGTTGCACGAATTACTTTGTATGCGTATGATCAGTATACGAACTATATGACCGTGTAGAATTCGGGTAATCCCCGAAGTCCCAGAGGACGGCAATGACCGAAACGTTTTTGAACATTGATATCTGCACCATGCCGGGTCACTTCGCGCGGCGGGTTCACCAGCTCGCTGTCGCCCTGTTCGTTCAGGAGGTTGACGATCTCAATCTCACGCCTATTCAATGTGCTGCCTTACTTACGATTTGCAATAACCCGGAAATCGACCAAAAGACGCTTGCGTCGCAAATTGGCATTGACACATCGACAATCGCAGGTGTTATAGATCGCCTGGAGGTCCGGGGACTGGTTGTTCGCAATGTCGCGCCGCACGATCGACGCGCGCGGCAAATTACGCCGACAGAATCGGGAGTCGAGATCGCCGAGGCCGTCGTGCCACGACTGGTTCGGTCGCAGGAACGCCTGCTTGAATCTCTATCGAAGGCCGATCAAAGGGAATTCATGCGTTTGATGAAGCTCCTCATAGACGCCAATACCGAACTGAGCAACGTACCGGCAAAAGACTAGTCGGCTGACTTTGCTCGATCTCCGCGATTGGTCCTCCGGCGCGGGTCAGTGGTGCAACGCAGCCGGTAGCGTCGAAATGCTCGCTGCGAATAGCAATACCGTCTGGCTGCCCCTCGATACCGGTCGTTTGCTTGTTGTTCGGTCGACTGACGGCAGTCGTCTGCCGCGCTTTGTGTTCAGCGCGGATCGGTACCTGCCCGGCGGCTGATGGACTCCGCACGATTGGTGATTGTGCGGTTCGTGTCGGTCGTCGGCGACGCCGGTGGCAACCGGTTCACGGGATCGGTGCGGCCGAGGCACGCCGCGTAGAGGCGCTCCTTGACAGCCATCCGGAGATAGGCGAGCGCGTATGCGCGCCCCTCGCCGCTGCGCCTGTGCAACTGCCTAAACCATGGGAAACATTGCGTGTTCCGGAGGAACTAAACGGAACCCTGGGCCAGCCAGCCTCCTTAACGCGAGCAATGACTATGAGGCCATGCAATCGTGGCTCTCGCTGCACGAGTCGCTAGGAACGTATCGCTAGGAAGGCCTACCCTTGATATCAATGCATTTTGCGACGGTAGGTTGATCTTGGTTTGATGCTGGTTTGCGAGGCGGCCCCGTTAAAATACCTCACCAAATCAGGCACTTTCTGTCTCCCTGTCGGGCCCTTTCCCTTTTTGATCGACCCGCCTAGGTTTTCGCACGCCGGGAGTGCCGCTTGCCCCGCGCCCGTCGGGCGGAACTCAAGTGGCGGCGCGCCGATGGAAATTACTGCCGTTT
>NZ_CAJMYW010000041.1:0-6364 GCF_905220165.1 Paraburkholderia sp. J10-1
GAGCGCCCCCGTGCCGCCCAGTGCCTGCGCCGTAACGACACGGCCCGCGGCGATCAGCGGCGAGTCGTCGCCGAGCAGCAGCTTTTGCACGGCGGCGTCATACGCGGCGAGACCTTCGATCGGGAGATAGCCGCGCGGCAGACCGGCTTCCACGCGCGCCTTTTCGGCTTCGCGCACGGCGCGCAGCAGCGGAATCTTGCCTTCTTCGTTGGTGTACACGCCCACGCCGAGGTTCACCTTGGTCGCGCGCGCATCGGCGTTATAGGCTTCGTTCAGACCCAGGATCGGGTCGCGAGGGGCAAGGCTTACGGTTGAAAAGATAGACATGTCCTGTAGGCGATAAACAGTTAGAAGGTCTTTGCCGAACCCCGGTTACACCTCGAAGAATTGACTAGGTGACCAAGGTGAAAATGAAGAATCGTAAAGTTTCTGTCGAGAAACAAAGGCTATTTCTGCGTGGCAGGCTTGAGATTGTATCTAGACGAAAATTGTCGGTCGTAGAATTTTCTTCCAAATTGAAGTGCAGCTGCACAACATTATGGAAATTTTTGCTCGATCATTTTGGATACGATTATCGGCCAATTCATTCAAGCTAGGAGCAGCTGATGAACGCTATCGAGGCGACAGCGAAGCGCGAGCAGATTGTGGGAGAACTGGCAGCTGCACTTTCAACCGATACGACCCTGCGCCCTCTTGATTTGCTTCCTGCATTGCGCAAGTTGCTGAAATGTGCCACTCCTTTGGCGGAGGTGCTTACGGATCGCCAGAGAACGGGGAGCGGCGAGCGATACGAACGCGATATTCTCTATACCCATCCCGACGGTCATTTCTCCATCATGTTGCTTACGTGGCAACACGGGCAGCGCAGTCCTGTCCATTGCCACTGGACGTGGTGCGGGTATCTGGTGCTTCAGGGCACACTGTCGGAGGACCATTTTGGATGGGAGGAGGACAAGCTGGTGCAGGTTGGTGGAAAACTGCGAAGGGTTGGAGACATTGTTGTTGGGGAGTCGAGTCTGCATGATGTTCATCGTCTTGGAAACCTCCACCAAGAGACCGCAGTATCGCTCCACATCTATGGTGTCGGAAAAGAACTTATTCCGACGCATATCAACCGTGTGTTCGATTGCTTCGCGTGGTCGAAGTCAGCGGATGCCTGAGCCGGCATTCGATCCGATATTCCACTAAGATTCTTTTGAATATCGGCCGAACAAGTCGGAGAAACAAGCGATTGCGGTGACGCACACGCGTTGCTGGGTGGTGGCGGTGTTGATTGGTGCATTCGGCGCGAAGACCGATGGGCGGCGGCTCGAGGAATTGAATGCCTAGTTCGGCGCGCTATCACGCTCGACCACCGGAACAGCGCTAAAACCTATGGAGGCGCAGCGCATTAGTGGTTGCGTGATCCCTTCGCGTGGTCGAACATCCGATTGGTGAATGAAGGTGGCGGCAGAAATCGCACGGGGCTGTGCGATCCGACGCCTTGAGATGGACATCCAGATCTCGAGGAGCGCGGGGTGAAGCGCCGTTTCTCAAGCGTTGGTTCGCATAATTTTGTTCCGTTTGCAGTACCGGCAGATGGCACCCCAAACACATATCGGGATCAACCTACTGTATCGTTGGTTCTTTGGCCTGGCAATGGTTGACGAGGTGTGGGCGCCCACGGTCTTCACGAAGAACCGATATCGGCTGATCAGACACGATGCGGTGATCGAATTTTTCAACGAGGTGGTGGCCATCGCTCAGAAGAAGCTGCTCTCGGGCGAGCACTTTAGCGTTGACCGTACGTTGATCCAGGCGTGGGCTGGACACAGGAGCTTTGTACGTAAGAACGGTGACGATAAGGACAACGACGGTGGCGCCGCGGACGACTTCAAGGGCGAGAAGCGCAGATCAACTGCACACCTCGGGATATGAGAAGCGAAGCGAGCGGCCATTTGACCTCTGCCGAGCATTCACTACGGGTACACCGCAGCTGCATCAAGCCTTTCAAGGCGATAGCCATAGCCGTAAATCGGGACGATACAATAGCCGTTCTCTGGCCGAAGGCCGAGTTTGACTCGTACGGTGGAAATGTGTGTATCGAGCGTACGGGTGGGAATGTCAGTCAGTTGCTTCCATACCGCCGCACGGATTTGAGTTCGCGATAGCGGTCGCGCAAGATTGCGAAAGAGTAGTAGCGAGAGCTGGAACTCCTTCCGGGTAACCGGCAAGCATGTGCCGTGGCGAAAAAGCTTACCCTCCTGAATATCGAACAGGTACTCGCCAAACTGCTGCGAGGTCGCCGCCGCTTCCTGCTGGCAAGTCCGGCGCAAAAGCGAAGAGACGCGCGCGAGAAGCTTGCGGGCGGCGATCGGTTTAGTGACGTAGTCATCGGCGCCGGCGTTCAGCGCATAGACAGCGTCTTGCGCGCGCGTGCGGCTTGTCATGAGAAGCACAGGCAGATTCGAGTCGACGTTATTGCGGATCCAGGCAAGTACAGCATCACCCGGAATGTCAACGACGTTCCAGTCGACTATCACGAGGTCAAAAGTCTCCCGCTGCATCCAGTGAATCAGCGCGCGGCCCTCGGCAAACACATGGCAGTCGTGGCCGGCGGCGGTCAGCGCCTCGTAGACGAATTGCGACTGGCCAGGGTCATAGTCCAGAACCGCTATACGCATAGTGATCAAATCCAGGATCGTAGTGCGTAGGTCGCACCTTCATTGGACAGCCGATTTGTACTGACTGAGCGCACCGGCTAATTCTCACTGCACCTTTGACCGATGTATATATTGTCGATTTTGCGGTGCTTGCAACTGCAAGGACATGCGCGGTTGAGTCGGCGTTCATCGGCGGGCGGCCATACATTCGTTGCGATTGAAGGTTCGCTTCTGGTCCCGCGGAACGAAGCCTCGATCCACAATGCAGCGTCGTGGCTGCCGGTTGCGGCTCTGGCGTTTGGCCATGCACACGAGCCGCCATTTGCCTGGAACACGGTATGACGCTGAGAATGCGACGCGGGAGCCAAGGCTTGAACTCTTCATTATGGCGGGAATATCACAAGGATAAAGAGGGATTAGCTGGAAGGAGGGTAGGGAAATCCTGAAAAGAATTGGCACCGGTACGCCTGCACCTGAAAGTGATCATACGTGAATGGAAGCGGAAATGAGTCAACATCAACGTTGATGTCCCGGGGTTGCCAACAGCGTTGTGTCCCGTAGCTCGTACAGGCGATCATTGATATAAAACGGTATCTGATTTCTTGAGAGTCCCATCCGGTCCAAAAAGAAAACTGACGTCGGTTCTGCGAACATTTGTGGATGCATACGGCCCGAAATTTGACATCACTCTGTCCCAAAATGGTGGTTTGTCCGTGAATGCGTAAACCAGAAACGTCGATCCATCCGGTATGGTGTTTGTCGATGATGGGGTTCCCAGCTTCCAGATTACGTATTGCTGAGTTGTCGCGCCGATTGTGAATTCCGACATACTCTCTAGTTTTATTTCATTTTCCGTCGCAGCCGCAGCACACTCTGCCAGCATGCACGTGAACGCGATTGACAGAGTCAGACTGGCTCCCAGGCTTCTCATTGCCTACCTCCAAATAATTTCCCAAGTGACTTTTGTGCTTGTGCAAGCCGGATTCGAAACAAGCATTCTGTGGTTGAAGTTCGATCAAGGAAACAAATAGCGTTTATTGCTTTGTCTTACATCGACCATGTTGCCATTCACCAGACAAGACTATCGGGCTTCCGTGTACATCGACGCGAGGCGTCGGCGAACCTGTCGAATGCATTGCACGAGCGTCGTTTTCGGGAAGCGTCCCAAGCGCAATGGTAAAATAAGAGAGGCCTGCAATCAGTCCTGCAATCGCGCCTAAGAAAACTTCAAAGGATTCCGCCCGTCGCAAGAGGTGAAGAGATGCCGCTATCAGCGATAGAAATGCGGCGTCTAGCGCTAGTGTCCAGATCGTCGGGTACGCACGCGACGAAAACAGGTCGAGGATCGTGCCGACGTCTTGGTCGATGATATATGCCATCTCTCTGCGCTTGTCTTGACGGTAGGAATCGGGCCATGCAGTAGTGGATAACGCACTCAGCCGCTTTGCGATAAGAACCCGAGCTTCGCACGTCGACAGAAATACTTTTAGTGTCGACAGAATTCACGGTTGATATTCTGGCCGATTCATGGAAGGCTTATTCTTGGGTGTGTCGATATTGCTCTTGGATGGGAATCCTTCGGTGAGTCCTGGCACCTCGCCTGAAAATACCGTTGCAATAACGAGCACACAGAAGAGGGCCGTGAAGATCGGGATCGTCCAAACCAGTAGCCTGCGGGATCTCCGCGTGGCGCGGGGTTGGAGTTGGGTGGAAGAATTCATCGTGAAAATGGCCTGTATGGATGGCGTCGTCGAACGGGTTCTAACTGCCTGATCTCACATCAACTGTTCTTCAAGACGAGGGGCCCAGCAGACCAGGTTTGTCACCGGTACGGTTGAATCAAAGTTGGCCAACTATTACCCTATATACGCGGAGCACCATCCGCCGTAGTTTGTCTGCCGCCCATGTGAGCCAGCAACGTATAACTAGCCAACTCATTTTCTGGCTTCGCGAGGCGGCTGTTGCGCTTCCCCGGATACGGAAAGTCCTTGTTGCGCAATGGTCGGCTGACGTGTGTTTATATCGTGCGCTTCAGGATAGAAGTCAATGAAGACCACCATGTAGATCAGTGCGGCGAAAAGTCCAGTCCACGTCCCCCATATGTCACGCGCTTCGGCACCGGCAAGGAAATGAAGTGGAATGCCAACCAGCAGATAAGCGGCAACGAACACGAGCACCACCATCACGGGCGAAGGGAGGGGCAGTGCGAAGAGGGACGCGATTCCAGACATTTAGCGCTCCGTCAGCCGACTTGGTTACCTGCGATACCGGATGCACTGCAAGGGCTTTGCGCGCACAGTGGCTCACACGCCAATGAACCACTGTGTCGCGCGACGTGTGTTTGCTCACCGGAGCTGAGCGACCAGCGCGTCGGCGCCCTTGTCGATCCCTGCTTTCGCTGCACCGAGTGAGCCAAAACTCGCGACCAGGTTCATGGCGTTTGGATACTGCCTTGTTACGTAGGCATTCAAAAGCTTGTTGTCTGACGCGTCGTAAATCTCGACTGCGTACGAAACAGAGCCGCCAAACATCGCCTTACCGCCGCGAACGGCCTGCACACCGTTATAGACGTTTCCGCCGATGTCGAAATGTGTGAACTGACCAAGCACGGGTTTCGTGGTCTCGGCACCCGTGAGGATCAGCTTGACGCGGAGCGTGCCCGGGCCGGGCTGCGTCGTCGAGGCAAATCTCGTCCCGAGTTTCTGAGTGAAAGACTTCTGGAGGTAAGTGGCCAGCGTTGCCCTGTCGGCGTCGCTGATATCGCCGAACTGGCTGTCAGCACCGTTATAGACCGTGGCCGTGTCGACGATTACCCTGGAGTAGGCTTGCCAGTTCACCGTCGTCGAGTAGTTGTACGGAATGCGTCCGGTATCGTCGTGCGCATTTGCCTTCAGGTACGAAGACGACGGAATGCCGGAATAGGCGACGGGTTGAACGCCGGCACAACCTGCCAGCGAGAGAAACGACAGCGCGAACAGCAGGTGGCGAGCATTCTTGGTGATTGTCATTTTGGGTCTCATGAGAGATACACGGCTGCAACGGAAATGATGAACGGCATGAACAAAGGCGTCTGGGCGGTTTGATCTACGACGTCAGCATCTCCGCTGTGTTCGCGGAATAACAAAGCCGTCCAGACGGTTCGTTTTCTATGCAAGGTGAAGAACTGGAGCGAAGTCTAGCACGAGATACAGAGAAAGCAAAACGTCTGGACGGTTTTTTTATCGAGCCGTATACTCCCGGTCCAGGATGCAGATATTGTGCAAGTGGGCTACCGGAAGCAAGGCACGTTCGATCGCGCCATTTCAGCCCTCCATAACTTTGGGGACAAACTTTTGGCCAGGCAGGAGCGTTCAGAACAGACCCGCAATGCGATCATCGAGGCGGCGTTGACCGTCCTCGCCCGCGACGGGACGGCGAGGCTGACATTTGAGGCTGTCGCCCGGGAATCAGGTCTGAGCAAGGGGGCCGTCACGCATCACTTTCGCTCCAAGGCTGATCTGTTCAAGGGTGTACTCGCATATCGCAACGTCAGTTTCGAACAGTTCCGGCGCAACTATCAGCAATCGCGTCCGAAGGATGCCCCACAGCAAGCGCTCTCACTCGAGATTGCGGCATTGCGCCAGATGGTGGACGAGAACCGCTCACCTGCGCGGGCAGTCCTTTCGATCCTTGTGGATGATCCGAGCCCTATGGCGTTTTTCCGGGAACGGTTCGCCGGGCAG
>NZ_CAJMYW010000042.1:0-5286 GCF_905220165.1 Paraburkholderia sp. J10-1
AACCGAAAACAGTAACAGGTTTAAACTGAAGAGTTTGATCCTGGCTCAGATTGAACGCTGGCGGCATGCCTTACACATGCAAGTCGAACGGCAGCACGGGTGCTTGCACCTGGTGGCGAGTGGCGAACGGGTGAGTAATACATCGGAACATGTCCAGTAGTGGGGGATAGCCCGGCGAAAGCCGGATTAATACCGCATACGATCTTTGGATGAAAGCGGGGGACCTTCGGGCCTCGCGCTATTGGGGTGGCCGATGGCGGATTAGCTAGTTGGTGGGGTAAAGGCTCACCAAGGCGACGATCCGTAGCTGGTCTGAGAGGACGACCAGCCACACTGGGACTGAGACACGGCCCAGACTCCTACGGGAGGCAGCAGTGGGGAATTTTGGACAATGGGCGAAAGCCTGATCCAGCAATGCCGCGTGTGTGAAGAAGGCCTTCGGGTTGTAAAGCACTTTTGTCCGGAAAGAAATCCTTTTCGATAATACCGAGAGGGGATGACGGTACCGGAAGAATAAGCACCGGCTAACTACGTGCCAGCAGCCGCGGTAATACGTAGGGTGCAAGCGTTAATCGGAATTACTGGGCGTAAAGCGTGCGCAGGCGGTGATGTAAGACCGATGTGAAATCCCCGGGCTTAACCTGGGAACTGCATTGGTGACTGCATCGCTGGAGTATGGCAGAGGGGGGTAGAATTCCACGTGTAGCAGTGAAATGCGTAGAGATGTGGAGGAATACCGATGGCGAAGGCAGCCCCCTGGGCCAATACTGACGCTCATGCACGAAAGCGTGGGGAGCAAACAGGATTAGATACCCTGGTAGTCCACGCCCTAAACGATGTCAACTGGTTGTCGGGCCTTCATTGGCTTGGTAACGTAGCTAACGCGTGAAGTTGACCGCCTGGGGAGTACGGTCGCAAGATTAAAACTCAAAGGAATTGACGGGGACCCGCACAAGCGGTGGATGATGTGGATTAATTCGATGCAACGCGAAAAACCTTACCTACCCTTGACATGTACGGAATTCCGCTGAGAGGTGGAAGTGCCCGAAAGGGAGCCGTAACACAGGTGCTGCATGGCTGTCGTCAGCTCGTGTCGTGAGATGTTGGGTTAAGTCCCGCAACGAGCGCAACCCTTGTCCCTAGTTGCTACGCAAGAGCACTCCAGGGAGACTGCCGGTGACAAACCGGAGGAAGGTGGGGATGACGTCAAGTCCTCATGGCCCTTATGGGTAGGGCTTCACACGTCATACAATGGTCGGAACAGAGGGTTGCCAAGCCGCGAGGTGGAGCCAATCCCAGAAAACCGATCGTAGTCCGGATCGCAGTCTGCAACTCGACTGCGTGAAGCTGGAATCGCTAGTAATCGCGGATCAGCATGCCGCGGTGAATACGTTCCCGGGTCTTGTACACACCGCCCGTCACACCATGGGAGTGGGTTTTGCCAGAAGTGGCTAGTCTAACCGCAAGGAGGACGGTCACCACGGCAGGATTCATGACTGGGGTGAAGTCGTAACAAGGTAGCCGTATCGGAAGGTGCGGCTGGATCACCTCCTTTCCAGAGCTCATCGCTCACTGCGTTTTAAGCGCTCACACTTGTCGGCTGTAAGAAAGACAGACTCAGGGGTCTGTAGCTCAGTCGGTTAGAGCACCGTCTTGATAAGGCGGGGGTCGATGGTTCGAATCCATCCAGACCCACCAATTTGTCTGCGCGGTGGCTGACTGATAACCCCTTGAGTATGTATGTGACTGGGGGATTAGCTCAGCTGGGAGAGCACCTGCTTTGCAAGCAGGGGGTCGTCGGTTCGATCCCGTCATCCTCCACCAATCCTCAATGCACAGCGTTCTGCAGAAGTGATGCAGAACATTTCGCATTGGCGATTGAGCCAGTCAGAGCGATGTGAGTAAAACCATATCGGCTGTCGTTCTTTAACAATCAGGAAGAAGTAGTAAAGAGATTCATCCAAAAGCATCTAGAGATGGGTGCGAGTAGGTGAATCAGGGTTGTGATTGTATCAATGTATTTTTAAGTGATCGAAAGATTGCCTTGAAATACGGCGCAACACGAATACTCAACCTGTAGCGAGCGTGAATCGCACGAGCAATCGTGACCGAGACACACCCGTTATAGGGTCAAGCGAACAAGTGCATGTGGTGGATGCCTTGGCGATCACAGGCGATGAAGGACGCGGTAGCCTGCGAAAAGCTACGGGGAGCTGGCAAACAAGCTTTGATCCGTAGATGTCCGAATGGGGAAACCCACTCCGAATGGAGTATCCATGACTGAATACATAGGTCATGCGAAGCGAACGCGGCGAACTGAAACATCTAAGTAGCCGCAGGAAAAGAAATCAACCGAGATTCCCAAAGTAGTGGCGAGCGAAATGGGACCAGCCTGTACTCTTTATCTGTACCGTCAGCCGAACGCTCTGGAAAGTGCGGCCATAGTGGGTGATAGCCCCGTAGGCGAAGGCGGAATGGAAGAACTAGGTGTACGACAAGTAGGGCGGGACACGTGAAATCCTGTCTGAAGATGGGGGGACCATCCTCCAAGGCTAAATACTCGTGATCGACCGATAGTGAACCAGTACCGTGAGGGAAAGGCGAAAAGAACCCCGGGAGGGGAGTGAAATAGATCCTGAAACCGCATGCATACAAACAGTCGGAGCCTCGCAAGGGGTGACGGCGTACCTTTTGTATAATGGGTCAGCGACTTACATTCAGTGGCAAGCTTAACCGAATAGGGCAGGCGTAGCGAAAGCGAGTCCGAACAGGGCGTTCAGTCGCTGGGTGTAGACCCGAAACCAGGTGATCTATCCATGGCCAGGTTGAAGGCACGGTAACACGTGCTGGAGGACCGAACCCACTAACGTTGAAAAGTTAGGGGATGAGCTGTGGATAGGGGTGAAAGGCTAAACAAACCTGGAAATAGCTGGTTCTCTCCGAAAACTATTTAGGTAGTGCCTCGTGTATCACCTTCGGGGGTAGAGCACTGTCATGGTTGATGGGTCCATTGCGGATTACGTCGCCATAGCAAACTCCGAATACCGAAGAGTGCAATCACGGGAGACAGACATCGGGTGCTAACGTCCGGTGTCAAGAGGGAAACAACCCAGACCGCCAGCTAAGGTCCCCAAATATGACTAAGTGGGAAACGAAGTGGGAAGGCTAAAACAGTCAGGAGGTTGGCTTAGAAGCAGCCACCCTTTAAAGAAAGCGTAATAGCTCACTGATCGAGTCGTCCTGCGCGGAAGATGTAACGGGGCTAAGTCATATACCGAAGCTGCGGATGCGAGCTAGTCTCGCATGGTAGGAGAGCGTTCCGTAAGCCTGCGAAGGTGCGTTGAAAAGCGTGCTGGAGGTATCGGAAGTGCGAATGCTGACATGAGTAGCGATAAAGGGGGTGAAAGGCCCCCTCGCCGTAAGCCCAAGGTTTCCTACGCAACGTTCATCGGCGTAGGGTGAGTCGGCCCCTAAGGCGAGGCAGAAATGCGTAGCTGATGGGAAGCAGGTCAATATTCCTGCACCATTGTTGAATGCGATGGGGGGACGGATCGCGGAAGGTTGTCCGGGTGTTGGAAGTCCCGGTCCTTGCATTGGAGAAGGCGCTTTGGCAAATCCGGGCGCGGAATTCAAGGGTGCGAGGCCATGCTCTTCGGAGCAGAAGCAACTGGAAGTGGTTCCAAGAAAAGCCTCTAAGCTTCAGTTCAACAGTGACCGTACCGCAAACCGACACAGGTGGGCGAGATGAGTATTCTAAGGCGCTTGAGAGAACTCGGGAGAAGGAACTCGGCAAATTGGTACCGTAACTTCGGGATAAGGTACGCCCTGGTAGCTTGACTGGCTTGCGCCAGAAGGGTGAAGGGGTTGCAATAAACTGGTGGCTGCGACTGTTTAATAAAAACACAGCACTCTGCAAACACGAAAGTGGACGTATAGGGTGTGACGCCTGCCCGGTGCCGGAAGATTAAATGATGGGGTGCAAGCTCTTGATTGAAGTCCCGGTAAACGGCGGCCGTAACTATAACGGTCCTAAGGTAGCGAAATTCCTTGTCGGGTAAGTTCCGACCTGCACGAATGGCGTAACGATGGCCACACTGTCTCCTCCCGAGACTCAGCGAAGTTGAAGTGTTTGTGATGATGCAATCTCCCCGCGGCTAGACGGAAAGACCCCATGAACCTTTACTGTAGCTTTGCATTGGACTTTGAACCGGTTTGTGTAGGATAGGTGGGAGGCTGTGAAGCGGGAACGCTAGTTTCCGTGGAGCCGTCCTTGAAATACCACCCTGATCTGTTTGAGGTTCTAACCTTGGTCCGTGATCCGGATCGGGGACAGTGCATGGTAGGCAGTTTGACTGGGGCGGTCTCCTCCCAAAGGGTAACGGAGGAGTACGAAGGTACGCTAGGTACGGTCGGAAATCGTGCTGATAGTGCAATGGCATAAGCGTGCTTGACTGTGAGACCCACAAGTCGAACAGGTGCGAAAGCAGGTCATAGTGATCCGGTGGTTCTGTATGGAAGGGCCATCGCTCAACGGATAAAAGGTACTCTGGGGATAACAGGCTGATACCGCCCAAGAGTTCATATCGACGGCGGTGTTTGGCACCTCGATGTCGGCTCATCTCATCCTGGGGCTGTAGCCGGTCCCAAGGGTATGGCTGTTCGCCATTTAAAGAGGTACGTGAGCTGGGTTTAAAACGTCGTGAGACAGTTTGGTCCCTATCTGCCGTGGGCGCTGGAAGTTTGAGGGGGCCTGCTCCTAGTACGAGAGGACCGGAGTGGACGAACCTCTGGTGTACCGGTTGTGACGCCAGTCGCATCGCCGGGTAGCTATGTTCGGAAGAGATAACCGCTGAAAGCATCTAAGCGGGAAACTCGCCTCAAGATGAGACTTCCCCGGGGACTAGATCCCCTTGAAGGGTCGTTCGAGACCAGGACGTTGATAGGTCAGGTGTGGAAGCGCAGTAATGCGTTAAGCTAACTGATACTAATTGCCCGTAAGGCTTGATCCTATAACAGGTGTGCCTCCCTCCAGAAAGCATGGAGAGTGGAGCGCGCAGGTTGAGAGATCGGTGTTGTGCCAGAAACAACACAACCCCAATTCAGCAACACCTCTTTACGCTTCTTCCCGATTGGCTGTGGCGCGCAAAACCGCGACGCAGCAACCCGTCATGCCTGATGACCATAGCGAGTTGGTCCCACCCCTTCCCATCCCGAACAGGACCGTGAAACAACTCCACGCCGATGATAGTGCGGATTGCCCGTGTGAAAGTAGGTAATCGTCAGGCT
>NZ_CAJMYW010000043.1:0-4999 GCF_905220165.1 Paraburkholderia sp. J10-1
CGCCACCGTGCTCAACCCCAAGGCCATTTTGTTCGCCGGGTCGATTTTTCCGCCTATGGCATTCGAGAGCGTCTCGATGTGGTTCCAGGCCATGGCGGTCTTCGCGGTCTTGCTGGTCCCCATTGGCCTGACGTGGATCGCCATCGGCGCCGCGCCGCGCAATGGGCGTGCGCCGTTCATTCATCTGGCGTTCTTCCAGCGTTGCGCGTCCGTCGTGGTGGGCGCCTTCTCCGTGTCGATGTGGTGCGCAGTGGTCGCCTTGTGCCGTATATGGACCGGCAGTGGACGCAGCGGCCGCGCGTGTTCCGGCTCACGCGAGCACCGCAGTTCTGGCAGTCGGCAAGTGCATCTGGCGGGGGAAACGCGAACCGTCCGTTGACATGGGATCTGTGGGTCGCATTCAAGGCCGCCAGGAGGGAAAAACGGCTGGAGCAGGGTCTACCCTCTCTGAGGCATTCGATGTGCCTTCGCAGGGAACCAAAGCCGCAACGGGACTGACGCAAGCTGTAAGCAGTGCCGCAAGTACTGGCGAAGGAGATGGAGGCGCAGGATTCTTAGGGTTCGTTGAACCAGCGGCAGGCGCTTTGCTCGGTGGCAATGACGCTGATTTGAGCGGCGACGCCATCGAAGGCGAGTCGGCGACGCATCAGTGATGCACAGCCGTTCGACTATCAGCCGCTCGAACTTAGTGCTGACGTAGCGCAGCTTGCCAAATCAACCAACAATCCAGACTACGCGGCGAAGATGCTTGGCTACGATCGCGACACATTCGGCGACATGGTGCACGTCATGAAGGACGATCTTGACTTGTGGCGACGATAATGTCATTTGGCACGACAACGGAAATATCGAGTTTAGAAAAAACATCATCGGCAACATGCACGATTACGCATTCTGAGCACGACATGACAAACACACACCAACTGGCCTATGTCTCGTTCTCGGTTGCCGGAGATAGTCTCCACCCCGAGTTCTGGACGGCATATTTCGGGGTCCCCCCGGATTTTTCGGTCGTGAAGGGCCAACGATTCAAAACTCCTTCCGGCCGGTTTAGCAGCGTACAGGGTCGGACCGGAGTATGGGGCATTCGAAGCAAGACAGCTGTTCGTAGTGATTCACTCGAACCTCATTTTCGCTATCTCATCCGTCACCTAAATCTACCACGCGAAGACCTCCGTCAACTCCTTGCAGACAAAGACGCACACATGCGTTTCTTCTGCTACTGGGACAACGAATCCGGTGATCGTGTCCCCGATGTGCCCGGTGATATTCGCGTCATGATGGAGACAATGGGCGGTACAGTCGAGATTGACGAGTATCGATAGCACAAGGCCGACAAGTCTTGTGCAAGGTGGCATTCATACTGAATCGAGAACGCACCTACAAATCACTACAGCGCGACCCGCCCAATGGAACGCCCTCGCCGGGAAAAGCGGCGCATGCCGCCGAGGTCAGAGGTCAGAGGGTATTGATGGAGAACCATCCTGAAAGCGGTGCGCTGTTGTAATGTGGCCCGAAAAAAGGGCATGCAGCGTACCGGTGCGCCGGCCAGGCCATCCGTTCAACTTCATGCAAAACGTCAACATGGCGCAAGATCAGATTGCCTCGTTGCCGTAGTTCGCGCGGCTCACGACATCCACCGGGCGGCGAGCGACTTATGCGCACGAAGAAGCGCCCACGCCGCCTACTCCACACCCTTACCTGCAGACCCACGCATCTCTCCATCTCCGTTCCAGATTCGCCTCAGCCCTAAAAGCCGCGCGCCAGGAGCAAAGCGACAGCCATCAGGGCAAAAGCGCTTTGCTTCGGGTCGGCGCGCGTCTGCCGCGTTTGGCGTTTTCATTCTCGCGATACAGCGCGTGGGTTCTATGTGCCACGCCCGGATTGATGGCTTACTTGCGCCATCACGCCAGCGCCCCGGCACGAACCGCAAGACGCACCGGGCGCATCACGACACGAGGAGAACGCGCATGCCCACCGAAGACCCACAGCACCGCTACGTGCTCACGCTGTCCTGCCCCGCCGCCGCCGGGCAGGTTGCCGCGGTCGCCGGCTTTCTCGACGCGCACCGCGGCTATATCGACGAACTCACGGTGTTCGACGACGACATCAGCACGCGCTTTTTCCTGCGTTGCGTCTTTCACGAGGTCGTGCAGCCCGGCGCGGGCGAGCGCTTCGATCTCGCGGGCCTGCGCGACGAATTCGCGAGCGTCGGCCGCAAGCACGAGATGACCTGGGCCATCCACGATCTGCGGGTGCGTCCCAAAGTGCTCATCATGGTCTCCAAGCTTGAACACTGCCTGGCCGACCTGCTGTTTCGCTGGCGCATGGGCGAGCTGCAGATGGACATTGCGGGCATTGCCTCGAATCACCGCGATTTCGAACCGCTCGCGCGGCAGCACGACCTGCCGTTTCACTATCTTCCTGTTACGCCGGAAACGCGCCGCGAACAGGAAGCCGCGATCCTCGACCTGTTCGACTCGACCGGCTCGGAGCTGCTGATTCTTGCGCGCTACATGCAGATTCTTTCCGACGAAACGAGCCAGAAGCTGGCCGGCCGCGCGATCAACATCCACCACTCTTTCCTGCCTGGCTTCAAGGGCGCGCGGCCCTATCATCAGGCGCATGTTCGCGGGGTCAAGCTAATCGGCGCGACGGCGCACTTCGTCACCGACGATCTCGACGAAGGCCCGATCATCGAGCAGGAAGTGCAGCGGGTCGACCACTCGCTGAACCCCGAGCGCCTGCTGGCCGTCGGGCGCGACGTCGAATGCGTGACGCTCGCGCGCGCCGTGCGGGTATTTCTCGAGCGCCGGGTGTTCATCAACGACGGGCGCACCGTCGTGCTGTAAGCACGAGCGTGGGTGTTCAAGCCGCCGCGTTGCCGTGGCGACGCTGCGCTTGCGCGACTAGCGCCGCGAACGGGCCTTCGCTCATCTTGCTGGCCACCCGTTGCGCGTAGTCGTGATGCCGCTGCTCGAGCGCCGCGCCCACGCAACGCGCCTGCAAATAGCGCAGCAGCCCGATGCGCCCGTGCCCGCGCGTCATGCTCTGCTCCAGCAGCGCGAGCGCGGCCTCGGCGTCGCCGTGACGGGCGCGCTTGTTGAGTTCGACGGTTTCGGTGCGCGGCATGAAAGCAGGCCTCGTGGATAGGTTCGGCGTGGGGCGCGTGCCCACTAGCGAGTTGACCAAAGCGGCGGCGCTGCCGCTAGAACGAACGCGCCAGGGCGACAGAACCGCGCCGCCATGCGGCAGGTATTCCTTTCAACATTGCGCGGATTTCGCTTTTGCGAAGATCGATGGCGGAAAACGACAAGCGCCAGGGGGCCATATCGGGGATGCTTGGCTGAAACCGTATCGCCGATTTCCAGCGCCCCCCATGTCCGACTCACTTGCCACCGCCGTTTCCTTCGACGCCGCTCCCAAGGAGCGCATTCGCTTCGGCATCGTGCTGCTGCCGAACTTCACGCTGACCGCGTTCTCCGGATTCGTCGACATGCTGCGTTTGTCCGCCGACGAAGGCGATTACAGCAAGCCGGTGCGCTGCTCCTGGCGCGTGATCGGCGAAACGCTCGCGCCCGTGCGTGCGAGTTGCGGCATTCAGATCGCGCCGTGGGAAACCTTTGCCGATGCCGAGCCGGTCGACTATCTCGTGGTCGTGGGCGGACTGCTGCACTCCGGCCCGCACGCGAGCGAAGCCACGCTGCAGTACATCCGCCGCGCGGCCAGCGGCGAGACGACAGTGGTCGGGATCTGCACGGGCGTGTTCGCGCTCATGCGCGCCGGCGTGCTGGACGGCCATCGTATTTGCGTGAGCTGGTTCCACTACTGGGACTTCATCGAGCGCTTCCCCAACGTCAATGCCGACGCTATCGTCGCCGACCGCCTGTTCGCGATCGACCGCCGTCGCATTACGTGCTCGGGCGGGCGCGCATCGATCGACGTCGCCGCGGCGATTTTGCTGCGCCACTTCGATCACGCGACCGTGCAGAAGGCGTTGCGCATTTTGCTGGTGGGCGAAATGCAAAAGGGCAATGCGCCCCAGCCTCACCCGCCCGGCCTCGAACCCGCCACGCACCCGAAGGTCAAGCGCGCCGTGCTGCTGATGGAGCAGCAGGTTGGCCGCAACGTGCCGCTGGAAGAGCTGGCCTGCAAACTGAATCTCTCGGCGCGGCAGCTCGAACGGCTTTTCAAGGCGGAAACGGGTAAGAGCCCGCGTGCGTTCGCCAACGTGCTGCGCCTGCGCACTGCGGCCTGGCTGCTCACGAGTTCGGATCGCACTGTTGCCGATATTGCTTCGAGTTGTGGGTTTTCGGATGCTTCGCATCTTGGGCGCGAATTTCGTAAGCAGTTTGGCGTGCCGCCTGTCATGTTTCGCGCGCAGCGCAGTGGGCAGGATGCTGCGCAGTTGGCGGATCTCGATGCGCTGTTGCGCAGTGAATCGCCGCTTGCGCGGGCGGATGCTGAGGGGGGCGTTGTTCGGGTGTCGCTGCATTGATGTGTTTTTTTGTGGTCCTTCTGGGGCTTTGGCCTTTCCTTGTTTTCGCGTCGGTATGCCAGCGTTGCCCCTGTGCGGGGCGGCACCTACTTTTCTTTGCAGCGGCAAAGAAAAGTAGGCAAAAGAAAGCCGCTCAAACCGCTAATGCCTGCCACAGTTCACCTCGCACCACCCCAGGTGAATGGCTCCGGAGCGTCTGTCACCTCGCACCATTCCCGTTAGTGACAAAGCGCTCATTCGCTCCCGCTGCTCGCTACGCGCGCAGCGGCCGGGTCTGCAAGGGAAACCAGGGGCATTGTCATGCGGTAACGCAATGCAAGCGCACCACTGGTTTTAGGTTATGCCCTTCGGCGCGCGTAGCGCCGCCGGAAGGATGAGCGCCTTGTCACTCAGTTCGGTGGTGCGAGGTGACAGACGCTCCGGAGCCATTAACCCTTGGTGGCGCGATGTGAACTGTGGCAGGCGCTAGCGGTTTGAGCGGCTTTCTTTTGCCTACTTTTC
>NZ_CAJMYW010000044.1:0-4874 GCF_905220165.1 Paraburkholderia sp. J10-1
TTCCCGACCATGTCAGCTACAACGTCGGCATCGCGCAGGTGGGCGGCGCGCGTCTATTATGCCTCCTGCACCGACGATTCTGGCGAACCATCGCGCCCTCTCGACCTGCGCTTGAGTTGCAATGCACTCAGCCACTACCTGATTCGCTAGCCAGGCGAAGCTAGTCATAAGGGCTGCATCTCGTACGACGTTTGGCATCAAATCCTAGTAGGATGCGCCCCGACAAGAGCTCTTCTCGACAACGGCACAAAAGAAGGATGGGCACTCTAAAAATGCCCCTCCAATATACGACAGTCCGGTTGCCAGACAGCTGGCGCAGGCGCCCAATGACTCGTTAGTAAACGCCCTATGCCGCTTTCAGCACCCCGTGCGGATCAATGACGAACTTGGTCGAGACGCCTGAATCAAACAGCGAGTAGCCCTCGGGGGCTTGGTCCAGCGTAATTACATTGACATTGACCACTTCCGCAATGTTCACCCCGGTCCCAGAGAATGGCTTGCATTAAGCTTCGGTTGTACTTCATAACAGGCGTCTGCCCGGTGAAGAAGCTATGCGATTTCGCCCAGCCCAAACCCAATCGCACGGACAGGCTGCCAAGCTGAGCACTTGGATCAACGCCGCCAGGATCCTCTGTCACATAGAGGCCAGGGATACCGATCTTCCCAGCGACACGTGTGACCTCCATCAACGCATTGAGGACCGTCGCTGGCGCCTCCGATTGAGATCCGGCGTGACCGTGCCCCCTTGCTTCAAAACCCACACAGTCAATTGCGCAATCGACCTCCGGTTCACCGAGAAGGTCAGCGATCTGGTCACCAAGTGAAGCATCCGACGACAAATCAACGGTTTCGAAACCCACGCGACGAGCATGTTGGAGACGAGCAGGATTAACGTCCCCAACGATTGTAACGGCAGCCCCAAGCAATCGTGCGGACGCTGCTGCTGCCAATCCAACTGGACCGGCACCCGCCACGTAGACGGTACTTCCGGGACACACTCCCGCGGTCACCGCACCATGGTGCCGGTCGGGAGGATGTCGGACAGGCACGTCAGATCGCGAATCTCTTCCATAGCGCGATCTCGGTCCGGAAATTTTAGAAGATTGAAATCCGCATACGGCACCATGACGAATTCTGCCTGCCCACCGATCCAGCCGCCCATATCGACATAGCCGTACGCCCCACCCGGGCGCTCTGGATTCACGTTGAGACACACACCTGTGCTTTGCTGCTTGCACATCGGGCAGCGTCCACACGCAACATTAAAAGGCACCGACACCAGATCACCCACTTGAAGTGTTGTGACGTCCGAGCCAATCTCGATCACTTCCCCGTTATCTCGTGGCCAAGGACGAGCCCAACGGGAGCAGTTTTCCGCCCCCGCACCATGTGCTGGTCTGAGCCGCAGATATTGGTAGTCACCACCCGCAATATAACGCCGTGGCTCGCTTTACGCCCTCTTGGATCCACCAACTCCGGGAACGGGATTGACTGAACTTCAACCTTACCGTTACCGACGTACACGACACCGCGATTACCTGGCATTATTTTGTCTCCGTCTTATAGCAACGAGATTAATGGTCGATTAATTATAAAATTGGATTATTCGCCGATTGAAAAGTCCCAACATGAACCACTTTGATATTGAGGGTAGACGGATGGACGCGCAGAACGCTTTGCTGCGGAAGAATGCATCGCACAACGTCTGAAAGACCTTATGCGATGCAGGCTGGCACGCCCCGGTCAAATATCCAGGACGAGCACTGGCGACGACGACCTGGAGCAACACGGGGTGAATTGATCGTTCGCCGCGCGTTCTTCGTCGGTCAGGTACAGATCTCGATGCAGAGGAACGCCTGCCGCGACCCTCGTAACGCAAGTGCCACATACGCCTTGCTCGCAGGAAGTCGGAATTTCAATGCCGTGGCGCGCCAAAGCAGCGACAACTGACTCGTCCGCGCCAACGAGGCACCTCAGCCCGGTACTCGCGATGTGAACTTCGAAAGACTTGTCCGCGGAGTCGTCTTTCTTCGGGTTCGCTCCAAAATATTCCCGGTGCAACTGTGCTTCGGCATAGCCAGCACCTCGGGCAGAATCCAGAACGTGCTGGATAAATCCACTCGGGCCACAAACATATACGTGCGGCGTTGCCCCCGGCGCATGTTTGAAAATCCACTCTGCATCGAACTTTTGATCCGGTTCGTCGTCAACGTGCAACCTAACTGCCGAACAGAATCTCTCCCTTGTGAGTTCTTCCATGAAGGCAGCTTTATTGCGCGTTCTTACGCAGTAGTGGAGTTCGAAGGAACGACCTGACTCAGTGAGTTTATCGGCCATACTGATAATTGGCGTGATTCCAATTCCGCCGGCGACGAGTATCGAGTGCTCCATACTGTCTTCCAATGGGAAGTGATTTTTCGGCTCACTCACGCGCAACCTTGCTCCCTCCTCTAGCTGGTGCATGGCTATCGAACCCCCACGTGATACCGGATCTTTCAGGACGCCGATAAGATAGCGATGCGTCTCCTGCGTGGAGTTACAGAGTGAGTATTGGCGAACATATTCGCCTGGAACATGCACATCAATATGCGACCCGGCGGTGAATTGAGGTAACTTACGTCCATCCTCACTGACGAGTTCGAAGGTGCATATATCTTCTGCGACTTTCCGCTTTGCGGCGATCTTGACATTCAACATGATTCAAACCCGTAAATGCACTATTCCGAAGTTTCCGCCCAAACATGCTCGGATGCTTCAGACTTCAACAATGCATCCCATACACGGCGTGCCTGTACAGGCCCGATATCGAATGCAATGTCGACGAACTCTCGCCCGGGCGTACGTTGCATACTGTGGTACTGCGACTCGATAATCTCTTTGTCTTCGTTAAACGTCGCAACAATGTTCCGATATATCTCGTCGGTGACTTCAGTCTCGTCGATTCGGAAATTGTGGGCCGCGGACCAGAAGTAATGAGTCGAATGTTCGGTTTCCGGCGTCATTGCGTTGAGTCCGCGAAATCCGTATCCGTCATCTCGGTTCCCTTCCGGAGCGCCCGCACCAACGTCCTTAGCGCCAGTGAAAATACGAACTAGACCAGGCTCGAATTCAATCTCTTGCCAGCGGTCGACGTGCTCGGTGCCAAATTGATAAGCAGCTGTATATGTGGGCGGCGGAATTGAGTCCAGCATCCAGCGCTCGACACGTACCCCCTTTGTTGTCCGCGTCGTTTTTGTGTCCGCGGCAAAGTGCGTCTCGGCGTCGCCACCAATTGTGTGTTTGTGGACGTATCCGAGATGGGTTAAATCAAGAAGGTTGTCGTAGATGAGAAGATGATTCGCCTCGATCAGATACGTATTTTTGCGGTATCGCCAGCGACCATCGGAGTGCCACGGGTAGGCAGGCACATTGGCGACGTCCGCGAGATCTGGCCCTCCCATCCAAATCCAGATCAGATCGTCCTTCTCAACAACCGGGTACGACCTGACCTTCGCCTTAGTAGGTATCTTGCTTTGTCCTGGCACACGCGTACATTGCCCACTGCAGTCGTACTCGAGACCGTGATACGCACACCGCAAGCTGTTTCCGACCACGTCTCCGTGGTGCAGCGGGAGTGCCCGATGACAGCAGCGATCTTCCAACGCTGCGACGGTCCCGTCCATCGTCCGGAACAGGACTACGGGCTCACCAAGCAACGTCCGAGGGAACGGCTTTTGCCCGATTTCATCTGCCCATGCGGCGACGTACCACGAATTTCTGACAAACATCTACGTCTCCAAAGTTGTTAAGGTCTCGACCGAATTTTTAGCATTTTCCGCTATTGCACTCAGTGTCACCTTATCCGTATCATGTTTCAATCCGATTTCCAACATAACTCTCATAGAAAAAATGGATAACTTCGATTTGAACCTACTGAATGTTTTTTCCGCATTGCATCATCATGGCCACGTCGGCAGAGCGGCCGACGAGTTGGGAATGAGTCAGCCATCCGTGTCTTACGCGTTAAAGCGGCTACGTGAGCAACTAGGCGATCCGCTCTTCGTGAAAGTGCGTCACGGAATAGAACCCACGCCCCGCGCGCTGGAACTCGCACCAGTTGTTCAATCGATCCTTCGCGAGGTGCGTGAACACGTATTGACCGCACCGGCGTTTGAGGCGCAGACAGCTCAGCGAACATTCACGATCGCCATGTCCGACGTTGGAGAGATGGTTTTCTTGCCAAGAATTCTCAGACGCGTCGCGGAAGATGCGCCGTTTGTAGATGTTAGAACTGTATCTAGCGACCCGAAGGACCTCATGACCGCGCTTCAGCGCAGTGAAGTCGATCTCGCAATCGGCTACTTTCCGGACTTAAGTGGCGTAGACGTGTTCCAGCAGCGCCTCTTCCGTCATGACTTTGTATGTCTAGTCCGAGCGGATCATCCTGTTTTGGAATCAGGACTCACTCGTAAAGCGTTCCAGTCACTGCCCCACGCCGTTGTACGTGCGGAAGGTCGAAGCCAGGAGATCGTAGAGCAATATTTGCGTTCTAAGGGCATTGAACGACGCGAGATGCTTCGCTCACCACATTTCCTTAGTATTCCGATGGTCGTTGCTATGACCGACCTCGTCGTGACTGTACCCAGAGCTGTTGCCGAAGTTTTTACGCAATTCGCGAACGTGAGAGCAGTGAGCCCTCCCTATCCGATGCCAACGTTCGACCTGAAACAACACTGGCACCGCTGTCAAAACAACGATCCTGGAAACCGTTGGTTGCGTGCGATAGTATTGGATCTGTTCAGCCAGTCCGAACCTTCAAAGGCTTAGTCCAGCAGACCGGACAGCCCAATGCATCTGTACGCGTCTCCATTGAATACAAATGCTGACGCTACCCC
>NZ_CAJMYW010000045.1:0-3979 GCF_905220165.1 Paraburkholderia sp. J10-1
TAGCGCGATGCCGATCAACGCTGCACCGATCGGTACGAGCCAGATGGTGAGCGGGAGAAATCGTCTGAGGGACATTGAAAGCTGCTGCAAGAGTGAATTACCTGAATTGGGCGAGCAGTTCGGCTGCACCCCGTTCAATACCGGTTTTGGGGGCGTCTGGCGAGCTCAACCTGGCAGAAAGCCCGCCATCTGGATACCTTTCGATATAAGCTTCAATCAGCTTGTTTGAAGAGGAATCCGAAATTTCTACTGCATAGATGACATATCCTGGCAGCGCCGTGCCTGCACCGGTGAGCGTGAGCCGAACACGAAGCGTATCGGTTCCGGACTCATTCACCAGATCGAAGCGGGTCGCCAGTTTTTCTGCAAACTTCGCCCGCATGAAATCAGCAAGCTTCGAGCGTTCCGCGTCGCTGACGTGGCGAAACTCGGCATCCGGGCCGTCGTAAAGCTGGACCGGTTCGAGGATGAGTTTTCTGTACCGTGACCAGTCCTGCGGCAACGCATACCGATAGGGCATATGGGTGCCATCCCGGTCGTCGGGATTGACGCGCAGGTACGGCCATGAAGCGAGGCTGGAATACTTGACGGGCTTGACTGCCGAGCACGCCGAGAGTGCAAGGCAGAGCGTTGCGACCAGTGCAAGACCGAACACTGCGCAAATCAAGGCTTTGGGGGCCATCCTCAACAGCAACTCGAACGCAGGGGTTATTAGTTTCCGGATGCTCATATAAACCGTCTAGCCGGTTTGTCAATTGCGCGCTTCATAACGCCACTAAATCTGAGAAAACGTCCTGACTGGTAGCGACCGCTACGCGGACCGACGGTAGACCGAGATTGCTCACGGGTCATACTAACGCAGGTCAGTCACGATGTAAACCGTCTGGCCGGTTTGTATTTTACGTCTCTTAGGTGGTTGGACTTTGGCGGATTCCTCGGCTGGCCGCGTCGCTACCTCGGACATCCCGCGCTGGGTCTATTGCGGTTTGCAAGGGTTCACCGTCGAAGCAAGGCCTACTCACAATCGGTTCGGTCCTGGCGGAGAGACCAAGCAGCCGAAGGGCGTTTTCCTTCAGTATCAGGGGACGCACATCCGGCTTGATGTCAGGTGTATCGGAATCCGCGAGCCAGCAATCCGGATGCAGGGGAATGTCGCGCTACTCCGGTCGAGGCTGTGCGCAAACCAAAACGCTTAATTGGCGCGCACGTTCGACACCTCGATGTGAAGCACGAACATTCCGTTAGCCATGCGTCACATTTCTTGCGCTGTAGTCCACACGCCCGTTCGTGAAAGGCATGGCAGCGATGGAGTCCATACCCACCTCCCTGTCGATTAGTTCATTGAGTTGGGCATTCATCGACATCATCACATCGTGATGGTCGGAAGGCGATAGCGCTAGATTGACAACTTCGTGAGGGTCGCGCTGAAGGTCAAACATCTCGAGGTCGTTGTCCGCGTAAAGCGCATCAATGGAAGTCGGACGGTTGAAACGATTCAGCGCGAAATACCGGCTGAACCGGTAACGTCCGTCGAAGACGCTGCGGATCGCGCAACGGTACTCGAGGCGTGGCTGCAGCGCATTGAGCATCACATCCTTGCGCTCTTCCTGGATCTCGTTGTTCTTTACCAGTTCGCGAACTTGTTTCAACCAGTTCGCATCGGAATAGTCGAGCATGGCGTAGTTGAAGAGCGTCGCGCTTCGCAAGGTCGCAGTGGCCGCCTTACCCGGCGCAGCCAGCAGATTCGAAAAACTGCGTCCGACGAGGGGCTGGCGCGCGACTTTCGTTTGCGTGGCCAGGTCCGCGCCCGCAATCGACAAAAGCGTGGGGACGAGATCGACGTGCGACGTCAACGCGTTGCAACGCTCGCCGCCGGGATGGTCTGGATGACGGATGATCAGCGGGACGTGATTCTGCTCGCGATAGGCCGTCGCGCCCTTGTCGACAAGCTGATGCGCGCCCGCATGTTCGCCATGGTCAGCCGTGAAAACGATGACTGTGGATTCGTCGAGGCCAGATGCCTGTAATGCCTGCAGCACGCGCATGACATGCGTGTCGCAATCGCGGATGCAATTGAAGTAGTTGTCCTGGTAGACGCGAACGCGCTCGTCAGTGAACGGAAATTTGCCGACGAACAGGCTATGCGCTTCGCTGTACATCGCATGCGCGAAAGGGCGTCCCCTCGCGTGCAGCGATTCGAGGCGCGACGGCGAAAGCGGCACGTCCGTCCACGACTGGCGATAGAGATCGTCCGCCGGCGGACGCATGATCTTCAGGTCATGCGGCGAATGCTGCTGGAGCTCGTCGGACGCGGAATCGGTATTGGTGAACATGGCGTCGTGCGGATTCACGAAGTTCAGCGCCATGAACCAGGACTTCCCAGCGTCTCGCAACTCAATACCGCGGCTTCGTAGCCAGCTGACCGCGGATTCGGCGGTGATGCCATCATAGCTATAGCCTCCCTGCGCAAAGCCGATCAAGTCTCCCACGCCGAAGTAGTCGTCGAAACCATAGTGCTTCATGGTGTCGTGGTAGGCACCGACCGGTGCGTTGTAGATGCTCGGGCTACGGTGCATCGTCTTGCTCAGATGCCATTTGCCGAGATACGCGGAGTGATAGCCGATCTGTTGGAGCATCCCGCCGATCGTCGGAATCTCCGGCGACATGTCGGGCTGCCAGGCTACACCCGCGTTGTCGAACACGCCAGTATGCTGCACGTGGCGTCCCGTATAGATCGTCGAGCGCGACGGCGAGCAGATTACGGCGGCAATCTGATGGTTGGTGAAGGTCGTGCCGTGCTGGGCAAGCCATTCACGCGCGGGAACCGGAAAAGGCCACCTGTCGAAATAGCGCTCCTGGTCGGTCAGGATGAAGAGGATGTTCGGGCGTTTGAGCCGACTGGCCGGGTGCTTCGGCGTGTTCAGAGCCTGAGTCGGTGCAGCTAGTGTGCCAGAGGACGCCGGAGCGGATTGCGCGTGGGAGGTTGCGCCGCCCAGTACGGTCGCGGCGACGGTCGAGCCGGTCTGTTTGAGAAATGCGCGACGGGATGTTTTGCTTGCCATGTTGTTGTTCACTCTTGATTTCGAGGGGGCTGTATAGCAAACGCTAGGCCGTCTTGCCGTGTAGAAGCAAAGCTGCGAGCGTCGCTAGCGTGCGTCCTACGACAGGCGTCCGATCATTGAGAAATTACAGTTCATCAGTGTGCGTTTTCTCCCTGGTCGCCAATACAGACGCAGTAGCCAGCACCGGCCCATTGCCGATCAATTTGGTTGCGCACGGTTGCCGCAAGCCATGCCAACTGGCCCAGTGAAATTGGCTGCCTGCCGCGTATGGATGGTTCGTTGTTGCCCCTGACCTCCAGGTTCATGGAGCGACTTGTGGAGGACATCGCAAGCTCCGGGACGAAATAAAAAGCGAACAGAACCATTGAAGCGACCCTTTTCAAGCTGTCTTTGCACAATCGCCTGGGCCGTTCCGCAAGGTGTTTCGTCGCGCTTAAGGAATCACTCGTCCGCCGTTCAAGATGGACGCCGGATCGATCGCGGTTTTGAGCTTGCGCATCAGGTCAAGCTCTGCATCCGAGCGGGTCAGTCCGAGAAAGGCGCGCTTGACCACGCCGATGCCGTGCTCCGCCGAGATGCACCCGCCCGCTTCGCGCACCGTCTCGTAGACGAGCGCCTCGACATCGAGCAGCGCGGATTCGTCGGCGTACGGGCCGCTTAGTACGTGCAGATTGCCGTCGCCGAGATGGCCGAAGAACAGATGCTTCTGCTGTGCAAACTTCTCTTCGAGCCGCGCGTGCAGCGTCGCGACGCAACGTTCCATCTCTTCCATCGGCACACCCACGTCGAAGGCCGCGTGCGGGCGCGTGGCGGCCAGCAACTCGCCGACCGACTCGCGCGCGGCCCACAACTGCTTTGCCTGCTCCAGCGACTGCGCGACGATCACGTCGTCGATCGTGCCTGCTTCGAGTGCGTCA
>NZ_CAJMYW010000046.1:0-2974 GCF_905220165.1 Paraburkholderia sp. J10-1
CCAAGCGCTTCTTCGAGCGCGCGCTGAGCGTCGTCGTTGGCTTCGCCCAGTGTTTCGACGAGGGCGTAGACCGGATAACGCGTCGAAAAGGCAGGCTTGAGCCTGGCCACGTCGCAGGCGGCCAGCATGAAGTCGTCCCACATCAGCTCGAACGACGACAGGCCCGGCAAGCGCATGCGCAATGTCTTGAGCAGGCGCGCGGCCGCATCGAACGAGCCGAGCGCGCACAGCGCCGTTTGCGCGGCGGCGGGCTTCGGTTCGAGCTTGAGCACAAGGCGCGTGATGACGCCGAGCAACCCCTCCGAGCCGATGAACAACTGCTTGAGATCGATGCCCGTGGTGTTCTTCGTCACGCGATTGAGCATCGGCAGCACGGTGCCGTCGGGCAGGGCGACTTCGAGACCGAGAATACGCTCGCGCATGGTGCCGAAGCGCACGACGCGATTGCCGCCCGCATTCGTTGCCGCGTTGCCACCCAACTGGCACGAGCCGCGCGCGCCCAGATCGAGCGGGAAGAACCAGCCTTCGGCTTCGACGTGCGTTTGCAACTGCTCGAGGAGCACGCCGGCCTGCACGGTCACGGTGCCGCCGGTCGTATCGAACGCCTCGAGCGCATTCAGACGCGCAAGCGAAAGCGCCACTTCGCCCGCCTGCGGCGTGGCCGCGCCAGCGAGGCCGGTCAAGCCGCCTTGCACGACCACCGGCTGCCGGTATTGCGAGAGCACGGCGAGCGCACGCGCGACTTCCTCGGGTGTGCGCGGCAGGATCACGAGCGGCGGCGCGCAGCGCGGCGCGTCGCTCCAGTCGGCCGCGTGCGAGTTGGCGACGGCCGGATCGGTGCTCACGCGGTCGGCGCCAAGCGCATTCGCGAGTGCGTCGGGAAGGGACATCGGAGGCGAGGGTTGCATGGTTTGGTCGGTTGGGATCGAAGGAGTCGGGGGTGTCGGCTAGCCGGTCTGATGCATGCGCTCGACCTTGCCGCCAAGCCGCTTGAGCGCGAGCCCCGCAACGAGCCCGATGCACGCGATCGCCGTCATGTAGAGGCCGGGCGCGACAGGTCCGACGCGATGCAGCAGATCGGTCACGACGAGCGGCGTGATGCCCGTGAACAGCACGGTCGCGAGATTGAGCGAGAGCGCGATGCCGGAGAAGCGGACGTGGGTCGGAAAGAGATCGGCGAGCAGGAACGCGTAGGTGCCGTTCACGAAGCCGCCGACGAAGCCGATTACGGCGAACGTCGTGAATGGATCGATGCCATGCGCGGCCACGAGCCGGTAAAACGGATAGCTGCCCGCAAGCATGATGAGCGCGCCCGCGCGATGCACGAGACGCGGCGGGATGCGGTCGCCGAGCCACGCGCAGGCGAGCAGCGACGCGGACATCGTCGCGATGCCGACGTTTTGCGCCGCGCTCGCGATAGCCGGCGAATAGTGCAGCACGGTCGTGAGGTACGACGGCAATACGACGAAGAGCAGGCTGTTCGCCGCGTTGACGATGCCCGCCACGCCCACGCCCGCCGTCACCTGCCACGCAAACGTGCGCAGCACCGTGCGAAACGGACGCTTGGCCTTGTGGCTGCGCAGGCGCTGGAATTCCGCCGATTCTTCGAGCGACGTGCGCAGCCAGTACGAGAAGAGCCCGATCAGTCCGCCAAAAATGAACGCGATGCGCCAGCCGTACGCAATGACGTCGGCGGCGTCGAGCGTTGCGTGCAGCGCGAGGCTCATCAGCGTTGCCGTAAGCACACCTGAATTGAGGCAGAACACGACGAGGCCGCCAACAAGGCTCGCGCGCTGCGGCATCTCTTCAACGACGTACGTGATCGAACACGGCAATTCGCCCGCGAGAAAGAAGCCTTGCGCGAGGCGCAGCAACACGAGCAGCACGGGCGCGAATACGCCGATGCTCGCGTAGCCGGGAATGAGGCCGATGCCGATCGTCGAGGCCGACATCGCAAGCACGGAGACGAGAAAGATCGCGCGCCGGCCGAAGCGGTCGCCGAGGCTCGAAAGCACGATGCCGCCGAGTGGCCGTGAGACGTAGCCGATCGCGAATACGCTGAACGTGCTGATGAGCGAGGCGATGGGATCGGCGGCGGGGAAGAACTGCCTCGCGATCTCGCGCGCGAACACGCCGTAGATGATGAAGTCGTAGATTTCGAGCGAGCCGCCGAGGCTCGCGAGTATCACCGTCTTCCACTTGCGCTTGAGGCCGGCCGGCGTGGCGGCCGCGGCGAGTCCGGCTGATGGCATGGTCGTCTCCAGTTTGTCTTTGTCGTCTTTTCTTGTCGGTCAGTGCGCGGTGGCGCGCACTATGCCGCCGGTACCGGCGTCGCGGCGGGCGTGCCGGTCCTGAGCGCGGCTTCGCGTCCGCCGAACGATTCGATCAGCCGTGCCTGATCGGCCTTCGCGGCGGCATCGACGGCTTCGGGATCAAGCAGTGCGCGCAACTGCGCTTCGAAACGCGCGAGCACGTGCGCATAGACGGGATCGGCGGCCACGTCGTCGAGTTCTTCGGGGTCTCGTTCGAGATCGAACAACTCGGGGCGCAGGCCAACGTAATAGTGAAACTTGTAGCGCGCGTCGGCGAGCAGATAGGCCGCCGCTTCCGAGCCCACGGCGTGATACTCGCTGAACGCGAGCCGCTCGCGCTGCGCGGGCGCGTTCGCCAGTTGTGCGAGCGAGGTGCCAGGGCCCGTCATCAGCGTCTTGGGGCAGCCGGTCAGATCGAGCAGCGTGTTCTGGACATCGACGAGCGACACCGGTGTCTCGCTGACCTTGCTTGCGGGAATGCCCGGGCCGGCGAGGATCATCGGCACGCCCGTGGATTCCCGGTACATCAGGCACTTGTTCCACATGCCGCGCTTGCCCAGATTGTCGCCGTGGTCGCTGCTGTAGATCACGGTGGTCGTCTCTTCGAGACCGTTGGCGCGCAGCGCGTCGAGCACCTTGCCGGCCTGCGCGTCCATGAACGA
>NZ_CAJMYW010000047.1:0-2884 GCF_905220165.1 Paraburkholderia sp. J10-1
ATTAAAACTTCGCTCTTAACTATTATGTTAAATTACACGGTGTTTCACCGAAGCACTGCACATCGACATGCATTCAGGATCGACGACAAACATTCGAAGCGGCCGCAGGGACAAGCCTGGTCCCGTCACTGGTTCATTGAAGAGGAAGCTGGTCAGCAAGACATATCGTGCGACGCGCTCTCGTTCACAGCTAGGCTCCCCTGATCTCTGACCGCGTCGCTATGCTGCGCCTCGTGAGATTGTTACGGTGAAGACGGTATGGTTCTCGTCAGATTCAACTTCAATCGTTCCGTAGTGAGCTTGCGCAATGCAACGGCAGATATAAAGACCCAAGCCCATGCCTGGGGAGGCACGCCTTAATTCCAGCAACGGGTGCCGCGCATGTGAGCGGATCGAAGAGCGTGGGTAGTGCGCGCGACGGGTTCTAGCGGCAATATCGTTGGTTCCTTATCTCGCCGCCTTCGATCCCCTACGGACTCTCTCGGTGATTTCGCAAAATGGCCGACGTGTACAGTCATCCAGTATTTCGACCTCTTAAATGACATCGACTGGGACACCGCGCCAATTGCCTACCATATCGTCGCTTCGAATCGCGTCATTCGCGATGGGATGCTCAGCAACGCCCGGCGTACAGGATCCCGAATTTGATCCAGGAGACGGAAACACCACCTCCAGTTTTTCAAATTACAGAAGCCCGTCGCTCATTTGAACCATGCAACGATCATCATAGCTACAGCTAGTGAATTCAATGCGGCCTGCAGCAGGTTTCCGGCATTCAATCTTCGGCGTTGCTCTCCTAGGTGAACTTCATCGTCACGTTCGGCTGCCTTTATGCTTTTGTAAATCGGGAGCTTGACGAGTTTTGATATGAGTCCACCGGCCAGCCATAGCGCGAGTCCTGCGCTGATCCAGCGATTTCCAAATCCATAAAAGTAGTAATAGGGAATAGCGCCGATCAGCGGGACGTTTAGGGCAATGATCATGAACGGCGATTTGGTTGAGTGTCGTACCAGGGATCCTACGAAGTCTTTGAAGGTCGCTGCGTCCATGTCGTTCATGACGTGCCGAAGCACGCCAGCAATGAAAATCAAGAGCGTCGCGTTCACGACCATGGAAGCTAGTAGCAGAACCTCAGCCAGCGCTTGGGTCATTTTTGATCCTCTAAGCGGATAGTTCGAACGGGGCGCTCGCCGAGCAGGCCACGTATCGGGTTGATCAGCGCGGTTCGGTGGCGCGGTAGGATAGCGTGCATGCGGTATACCGCCTCGATGGCCTGTTGCTCGACCGATTTGATCGACATGCTGCGCATCGTGGGTCGGCTGGCAGCTTCGACTACCGCCTCCGCATCGTTGCGATCGTTCTTACTTGTCTTGACGAACGGTACAGTATATTGCGGACTGATTCGCCGAACTTCGGTCCGATCGACTGCAAACACCTCGCCCAGTGATGGACAGTCCTGTATGCCTCCATGACAACCATTTTGGGGTTCAATGTGCGCGCGGTTTCAGAGAAGAAGCTCCTCAAGACCTTCGATCGATGCACGACACGGTCTCGACAATCCGCGCCGTGGAGCTGGAAGATCTGCTTCGCAAGATCGACGCCGAGAATGTCGATTTCCATGACGAACCTCCGCACGTCCGAGTGAGTGCGTAGCGTCTCCCGCAGGGAGGCACCGGGTCCAACAAGCACGAAGATAAATACCCGCATACCATCTCGAATGAGTGGCGACTACCAGTCGCCGAGCCTGAACTACGAGTCCTGAATAGTGGAACCCTCGGGCTGCTATGGGCATCACACACAAATGTGAGTCGTTCAAGGGGGAGTTAGCAGTTGCTTGATTGGAAAGACAATTTATACAGGGCCACAAGGTGGGACCGCGCTAGGCTTATGTCCCCCTAGCCGGAAAATGCACAAAAATCCACGTCACCCCCAAAGGCAGCGACGCGGCCGGCCGAGGGATCCGCCAATGCCCGCGACGCACATGGGATAAAAGACAAACCGGCTAGACGGTTTACATGACGACTGACCTGCGTTAGTATGACCCGCGAGCCACCTCGGTCTATCGTCCGTCCGCGTACAGGTCGCTACGACAGCCAGGACGCTTCCCAGATTTAGCGTCGTTATGAAGCGCCTTATTTGCAAACCGGCCAGACGGTTCGTATGAGTATACGGAAACTAACAACCCCCGCGTTCGAATGGCTGTTGACGATGGCCCCCAAAGCCCTGATTTGCGCAGCGCTCGGTCTTGCACTGTTCGCTTGCCTCGCACTCTCGGCGTGCTCGGCAGTCAAGCCCGTCAAGTATTCCAGCCTCGCTTCATGGCCGTACCTGCGCGTCAATCCCGACGACCGGGATGGAACCCATATGCCCTATCGGTATGCGTTACCGCAGGACTGGTCACGGTACAGAAAACTCATCCTCGAACCGGTCCAGCTTTACGGCGGGCCGGATGCAGAGTTTCGCCACGTCAGCAACGCGGAGCGCTCGAAGCTCGCTGATTTCATGCAGGCTACGTTCGCAGAAACGCTGGCCACCCGCTTCGATCTGGTGAATGAATCCGGAGCCGACACGCTTCGTGTTCGGCTCACGCTTACCGGTGCAGGCACGGCGCTGCCAGGATATGTCATCTATGCGGTAGAAATTTCGGATTCCTCTTCAAACAAGCTGATTGAAGCTTATATCGAAAGATATCCAGATGGCGGGCTTTCTGCCAGGTTGAGCTCGCCAGACGCCCCCAAAACCGGCATTGAACGGGGCGCAGCCGAACTGATCGCCCAATTCAGGTAATTCACTTTTGCAGCAGCTTTCAATGTCCCTCAGACGATTTCTCCCGCTCACCATCTGGCTCGTACCGATCGGTGCAGCGTTGATCGGCATCGCGTTG
>NZ_CAJMYW010000048.1:0-1651 GCF_905220165.1 Paraburkholderia sp. J10-1
ATGTAGGAGCTATATCCTAATGTCGTGTTCTGGCTATTTACAGATGTCGTGTTTTTGACCACTGGCATGCTAACCGGCTCGTGCGAACTGCGGAGCCAGCCATGCGACCAGGCGAACTGGTGACACTGACGATGCGAGAGCTTGACCGACTCAAGGTGATCCAGGCGGTGGCCGAGACGGGTTTGAAGCCCGGGCGTGCCGCCGAACGGCTGGGTCTGAGCGTGCGCCAGGTTGAGCGACTGGTGATCCGCTATCGCGAACACGGACCCGCGGGCGTGGCTTCGGGCCGACGCGGACGGCCAGGCAACCGGAAGCTCGACGAAGGCCTGGCGTTGCGCGCGCTGGCACTGATCCGCGAGCGCTACGCCGATTTTGGCCCGACGCTGGCGTGCGAGAAGCTCGCTGAATGTCATGGCATCCGGCTCGCGAAGGAAACGGTCAGGAAGCTGATGGCAGACGCCGGGCTATGGATTCCACGTGCGCAGCGTCCGCCGAAGGTCTACCAGCCCCGTGCGCGCCGCGCGTGCCTGGGCGAACTGATCCAGATCGACGGCAGCGACCATCGCTGGTTCGAGGAGCGCGCGCCGGCCTGCACGCTGCTGGTGTACGTGGACGACGCGACGAGCCGCCTGATGCACCTGCACTTCACGGCCACGGAGTCGACCTTCAGCTATTTCGAGGCCACGCGTGCGTACCTGGAGCGTCACGGCAAGCCGGTGGCGCTGTACAGCGACCGCGCCAGCGTGTTTCGCAGTGTCAGCGCCGGCAAGACCGGGCGCAGCGTGACGCACTTCGGGCGCGCGATGTACGAGCTGAACATTGACACGTTCTGCGCGAACTCCAGCCCGGCCAAGGGCCGCGTGGAGCGTGCGCACCTGACGTTGCAGGACCGTCTGGTGAAGGAGATGCGGCTGCGCGGCATCAGCACGCTGGCTGAAGCGAATGCCTGGGCGCCCTCCTTCATGGCGAGCTACAACGCCCGCTTTGCGAAGCCACCGAAGAGCGGCTTCGACGCCCACCGGCCGCTGCGCGCCGACGAGAATCTCGATCTGCTGATGACCTGGCGCGAGACGCGGCGGGTGACAAATGCGCTGACGGTGCAGTACGACCGCGTGATGTACCTGCTCGACGATACGCCGCAGAACCGCAAGCTGGTTCACCGCTACATCGAGGTGTGGGAGTACCCGGACGGACGCATCGAGATCCGTGCTGACGGCCAGCCGCTGCCGTACCGCGAGTATGACCGCCTCACCGAGGTGGACCAGGGTGCGGTGATCGAGCACAAGCGGCTGGCGCACGCGCTCGCGGTGGCGCAGGCCCTGCAGGCACAGCGCGATGACCGGCGGGCTTCGGGCTCGCCTTCGCGCACGAACCGTGGCGTCGAGGTACGCCGGGCTGAACGGGTGCCGGGCACGAAGAAGACGCGCGAATTCACGCAGGCGGACATGGACGCGGTGATCGTGAAGCTGGCACGGGCGGCAAAGCCAGATTCAAAGTCTGGCCGTCGGTCTGCCAGGGCTCGCTGAATGAACACAGGCGCCCTGCTGCTTCAACCCGTGTTCTTCAACAATACGGGCGAACAGAACCATGAAAGAGATGCGACATCTGTAAATGGCTGGCCGTACGACATCTGTATCTGGCCATGACATTT
>NZ_CAJMYW010000049.1:0-1583 GCF_905220165.1 Paraburkholderia sp. J10-1
TACCCGCGCCAAAAAATGCTTGACCTGGAGTGCACTCGAAGTCCCACCATTCAGAACGTCGATGAGGAGAAGCGCATGAAGATTGGCGAACTGGCCGCGCTCACGGGCCTTTCGGCTCATACGATCCGCTACTACGAGCGCATCGGGCTGATTCCCTATGCGGTGCGCGACGAAACGGGCCAGCGCGCTTACGACCGCTCGGTGCTTGAATGGATCGGTTTTCTGGGCCGTCTGAAGACCACGGGCATGCCGATCCAGGGCATGTTGCGCTACGCGCAGCTGCGCGCGGCCGGCAAGGCAACCGAGCGCGAGCGCGGCGAATTGCTGGCGGCGCATCGCGAAGCGGTGCGTGCGCAGGTGGCCGAACTCCAGGCGTGTCTTCTCGTCCTCGACAACAAGATCGAAGGTTATTCCCACGCCATGCAAAGGAACGAGAATGCACGAAACGACAAATCAGACCAGCGCCGCCCGGCAGGAAAGCCGCCTCGCAAGAGGCAGGCGCATGCTCTCGGCGATTGACGGCAGCGGCGGCGAGCACGTGATCGACTCGCTCGCCGATATCGCGCCGGATTTCGCGCAGTATCTGCTGGAATTTCCATTTGGCGACATCTACGCGCGGCCGGGTCTGGACCTTCGCTCGCGCGAGATCGCCACCATCGCGGCGCTCACGGCCATTGGCCACGCGCAGCCGCAACTCAAGGTCCATATTGCCGCGGGCCTGAACGTGGGCCTCACGCGCGAGGAGATCGTCGAGACGATCATGCAGATGGCCGTGTACGCGGGCTTTCCCGCGGCGCTCAACGGCCTCTTCGCCGCGCGCGAGGTGTTTGCACGCGAGGCTTGAAGCGCACGACGCACGCGGCGGCGGCCCGCACCGCCGCGTGGCGGCCGCGGCGCTTCAGAACAGCTTCAACGGCATGTTGATGACGAGGCGGAATTCCTGGTTGCTCGGGTCGGAGTAGTACTTCGACGCGTGGTGCCACATGGCGATAAAGGTGATTTTGGTGTTCTTGAAGCGCCCGCTTTGCAGCGTATAGCTCGGAATGAAGCCGAATTCGTGGTGCGAGCCGTGCACGGGCTGCCCGTTCCTCCAGTACAGGTTGTAGAACGGGCTCGCGGGCGTGGGATTGGAGGCTGCACCCGCCGACGCGTTGGCGCCCCAGCCGAGTGCGTACCAGAGCATCGCCTTCGCGCCCGGCAGGCCCGCATAGGCGCCATCGAAACCATAGCGCACCTGGAACGACTGCTCGTGCGGCGCGTTGTAGTCCACGTCCATCGAGTTGACGAGATAGTCGCCCGCCGTCTCGTTCACGTAGTCGTAGAACTGGTCGCCGAGAATCTGTTGGTAGCCGAGCAGAAGCGAATGCGGACCGTGCTGCGCGGCGAGCGAAAGACTGTACGCGTTGCTGTCGATGGGGCCCTGCATTGCACTGCCCTGATCGTGTGTCGAGTAGATGTTGAAGAAGCCGGTCCACTTGATCGTCGAAGGGTCGCCGTAGCTTTGCTGCAAGGAGGCGTAGTACTGGCGCCAGACGTCGTCGGCCTGATTGGCGAAAAGCGAAAGGCTCCCGTCCTTGCTGTAG
>NZ_CAJMYW010000050.1:0-1282 GCF_905220165.1 Paraburkholderia sp. J10-1
TCCTGGGATGCATCCTTGCTCCGCACCGGGAGCATTGCTGGGCAGCCGCGCGCGCTTGCGGGGCGGACGGCGCGCCACGACTGGACTCATCGGACTCCCGGCGGGCAACACCGTCGCAGGTTCTGCACGCAACAAGCCCGAGGTCCATCGCGGACACGGAGGGCAACGCGGGAAAGGTCGTGGGTGGCTCTGGCAAGTTATCGCGTTCGCGCGCATCCAGTGTCTCGCGGATGTGCCAGAGGGCACGCGGCTCGAATGCCATGACGACTGCGAGCATGAACGGCAGCGTGCAAAGCGCGAAGAGGGCGGTCTCCGGGGTGACGTATGCACGGTCGGCAAGCTTCGTTGCAGTGACAACGACCCCGAGGAACAGGACTTCGATCATGACCCATGGCCGCACGAACTGCAGCACACGCAGCACCGCTGAAAACGCGGGAGGAACCACGCCAAGGCGCACAGGTCCGGTAACGTAGAGAACCGCTGCAAGATCGAGAAACGGAAACACGATGGTCAGGCAGGCGACCAGGACAGCGAGAGGCCACATGCCTTGAACCCAGAGTGCGCAAACGGTCCCTGTCAGGGTAGTGGCCGATGTGATTCCACCCATCTCGAGCTTGACGACTGGATACGCCTGCGCGATGAAGAAAGTAATCAATGCTGCGAGCGCCAGCGCCAGGACGCGATCGAGTCGCGCCATGTCTGTGCTGGCGATGCTCGCCCCGCAGCGGGGGCAGTGCATTCCCCGAGTCTTCCCGGTCCGAAGTGGGCGCGACAGCAGCAGGTCACAATCGGGACAGGCGATGAGGTTGCGGATTTCCATGGTTTTCAGATCGCTCGCCCCGTCAGGCTTCAGACGCGTCCGTCGCATTGCTCAATCCCTTGCGCATGGATGCGAGTTCTGCCTCCAGTGCAGCGATCTCGTTCCACTGCTTGAGGACCGTCCCTCGCAGGACTCTGAGTTCGTGATGGACGGCCGCAAGTGCGAAGCGTGCACAAGGTTGCGGACACGATTTGCACCCGGCGTCGGACGGGCTGTCTCGACAGATCCTGTTGCGTGATGGTTCGCCAGTGAGTCGGGTTGTCGCAAGGAACACGTTGACCTCTCCTGCTTGATTGCCACTTCAAGGTAAATACAGCATGACGAGCTGACGAGTCAGCGTGGGGGCGCTACCACGGACCAGCGCGCTACTTCGCCTGTACGCCAGTATCCGCCGTCTGCATCCCTCCACGAACGCATTTCAGCGGGGTCGGTGAATCCTGCTGTGCTGCGAGGATTGCTGCC
>NZ_CAJMYW010000051.1:0-1279 GCF_905220165.1 Paraburkholderia sp. J10-1
AACGATCCTCGCAGCACGGCAGGATTCACCGGCCCCGTTGAAATGCGTTCGTGGAAGGATGCAGACGGCGGATGCTGGCGTACAGGCGAACTAGCGCGCTGGTCCTTGGTAGCGCCCCCACGCTGACTCGACAGCGCGTCATGCTGTATTTACCTTGAAGTGGCAATCAAGCAGGAGAGGTCAACGTGTTCCTTGCGACAACCCGACTCACTGGCGAACCATCACGCAGCAGGATCTGTCGAGACAGCCCGTCCGACGCCGGGTGCAAATCGTGTCCGCAACCTTGTGCGCGCTTCGCACTTGCGGCCGTCCATCAAGAACTCAGAGTCCTGCGAGGGACGGTGCTCAAGCAGTGGAACGAGATTGCTGCACTCGAGGCAGAACTCGCATCCATGCGCATGGGATTGAGCAATGCGACGGACGCGTCTGAAGCCTGACGGGGCGAGCGATCTGAAAACCATGGAAATCCGCAACCTCATCGCCTGTCCCGATTGTGATCTGCTGCTGTCGCGCCCACTCCGGACCGGGAAGACTCGGGGAATGCGCTGCCCCCGCTGCGGGGCGAGCATCGCCAGCACAGACATGGCGCGACTCGATCGCGTCCTGGCGCTGGCGCTCGCAGCAATGATTACTTTCTTCATCGCACAGGCGTATCCAGTCGTCGAGCTCGAGATGGGTGGAATCACATCGGCCACTACCCTGACAGGGACCGTTTGCGCACTCTGGGTTCAAGGCATGTGGCCACTCGCTGTCCTGGTCGCCTGCGTGACCATCGTGTTTCCGTTTCTCGATCTTGCCGCGGTTCTCTACGTTACCGGACCTGTGCGCCTCGGCGTGGTTCCTCCCGCGTTTTCAGCGGTGCTGCGTGTGCTGCAGTTCGTGCGGCCATGGGTCATGATCGAAGTCCTGTTCCTCGGGGTCGTTGTCACTGCAACGAAGCTTGCTGACCGAGCATACGTCACCCCGGAGACCGCCCTCTTCGCGCTTGGCACGCTGCCGTTCATGCTCGCAGTCGTCATGGAATTCGAGCCGCGTGCCCTCTGGCACATCCGCGAGACACTGGATGCGCGCGAACGCGATAACTTGCCAGGGCCACCCACGACCTTTCCCGCGTTGCCCTCCGTGTCCGCGATGGACCTCGGGCTTGTTGCGTGCAGAACCTGCGACGGTGTTGCCCGCCGGAAGTCCGATGAGTCCAGTCGTGGCGCGCCGTCCGCCCCGCAAGCGCGCGCGGCTGCCCAGCAATGCTCCCGGTGCGGAGCAAGGATGCATCCCAGGC
>NZ_CAJMYW010000052.1:0-1213 GCF_905220165.1 Paraburkholderia sp. J10-1
TGGTTTTCTGCAAGCGTGTTTGCACAATCGTCTGTCACGCTGTACGGCGTTCTAGACAACTCTATTCAATATGTTCACAATAATGGCGGGGCCAACAACTCTCTATCGATGCAGAGCGGACAGATGTCGCCAACTGTTTTCGGCTTTCGAGGAAGCGAGGACTTAGGTGCCGGTTGGTCCGCAATTTTCACCCTCGAGAATTGGTTCGATATTAATAGTGGTGCGTCGACGGATTCCAAGAGGCTTTTCTCCCGGCAAGCATTCGTCGGACTGAAAAGCGATCAATACGGCACTTTCACCTTTGGTCGTCAACTCGACGGCATGTTAAACCTTGTGGCGCCAGTTCAAGGTAACTTCTTCCTCGAATACTTCACAGCACCAGGGGACATTGATCTCGCCGACGGAACGACGCGAGTCGATAACGCTGTCCAATGGTCCAGTCCGACGTGGGCGGGGCTTCAGATCGCGCTCCAATACGGTTTCGGTAACGTCGCTGGTTCACTGGGTTCAGGTCAGTCCTACAGTGCAGCATTGAACTATTCGATCGGCGCGCTAACGTTGGCCGGAGGCTACTTTCATGCGGACAATGGCAACGCCAGGACCTCGACCCGCGGGCTTTCAAGCGCTTCTGGCGGCTTCTTTAGTCCCGTGAATTCCGCGTACGCAAGTGCAAGTGGTTACAACGTTGCGCGAGTTGGAGCTGCATACGCAATTGGTCCAGTCACCATCGGCGGGTATTACAGCTATGCTGAATATCTGGCGGATGCAGATTCGACCTTTCGATCAGCTGAGCGCTACAACAATGGATCTGTCTTTGCCGCATGGCAGATGACGGAAACGACAATGCTTGAACTCGGGTACGACTACCTGAAGTCGCATGGTGACTCGTCCGCTACCTATCATCAGATTACCTTCGCGGCAGACTACGCACTGTCGAAGCGAACGGACTTGTACTTCTCTGCCGGGTATGGCCATGCGTCCGGAACGAACGGAATTGGCCCGGCTCAAGCGGTTATCGCGGATTCGTATACTGCGGGTGGAACAGCCTCGCAAGAGCTCGCGATCGTGGGCATACGACACCGCTTCTGAAAACCAGGTTCATTGCGCACGTTCTTTCAGGCTACCTCATTGCGGCACGCTTCAAACGTCGGCAGCGGTAAGCACATAGGGTAACGCCAATCGGGTAGGGTCGGTTAGTTAGCTTGTCCGACCC
>NZ_CAJMYW010000053.1:0-1102 GCF_905220165.1 Paraburkholderia sp. J10-1
AAAAGGGAAAGCATGGAAGGGCGACTGAAAGAATCTACGGCTTACGCCGGGAGATGCCTATTTCGGCCGAGCGCCGGGCGCTAAATTCCGGGTATTGAGTGGCAAACCAGGGAAGCGCAGCCTCGCCAATGCGGCGCGCGAATTCGACATTAATCAGATGGCCGGCCACAGGCCGTTCGTGGTCCTGTTTTACTGCGCCGTTCCTTTTGGTTGTGTCCACTCGATTGGCGCTTCGGTTGTAATTTTCAGGCGCCCACGCAACTCAGGATGCACCGATGCCTGATTGAGTACGGCCATGCCGCCAATCTGACGAAGAGCATCATCCGTAATTGGGGTCGTGCTGTCATCCGGCTCGCCGAGAGGTAGATTCATCGCCGAACCTCGCGCGATCTGCCGATCGATTGCAGTCCCGATTTCGTCACGATACACAGTGCAAAGTTGAATCTGCTGCGTATCTTCGTTGTAAAAGATCACTGTAGCGCGGGCGCGTTTCGTCATTTCAAAAGCCTCTGCAACGTTGATAGTTCTGGAATGCGGTCTCCTTGCAGACCGCATAGGCTCGTGGGTCTTGGGTCATCGCTCTGACGAAATCGCATTGTTCCAGATCGAACTCGAATTCGCCAAAGCAATCGGCCTCGTCGGCCGCGCTGACACCACGGGCGGCAACTTGCGTAACATCATCGCTCAAATGGTCCGGTTGATACGCGAACGGTTGCGCGTCGCCGAGCGGTGTCACGTTGACGCCTGGATTCGCATTGAGCAGGTCATCGTCAAACGTACCACCATCGTCGCTTCCGGTGTCGTCGCCGTCCGAATTGCCTTCGCCGCCACCGAGCAAAGCGCCTGCCGCCGACCCAACGGCTCCAAACAATCCTGCGCCTCCGTCGCCTTCGTTACTGCCCGCGGCACTGTCTGGAGCCTGCGTCAACCCCGTTGCGACTTTGGCTACCTGCGAAGGCACATCGAATGCCTGAGAGAGGGCAGACCCCGCTCCAGCCGTTTTCCCGTCCTGTGCAGCCTTGAAAGCAACCCACTGATCCCATGTCAATGGACGGTTCGCGTTTCCCCCACCAGATGCACTTGCCGACTGCCAGAACTGCGG
>NZ_CAJMYW010000054.1:0-1101 GCF_905220165.1 Paraburkholderia sp. J10-1
ACTGATGTGGGAGCGCTGGCGCAAAGGCGAAACGATCCATCAGATTGCAAAACTGTTTGATCGGGGCCACTCTTCGATCCAGCGGATACTCGCGGAGAACGGCGGCATCGAGCCACCGCAAAGACGCCGCGCGCCGCAGACCTTGACGCTTGCGGAGCGCGAGGAGATTTCCCGCTCTCTGGTGTCCGGATTATCGATCCGGTCGATAGCCACCAGGCTGGGACGCGCTCCTTCCACTATAAGCCGCGAATTGCACCGCAACGGAGGCAGTCAAGGTTATTGAGCAAATCAAGCGGATGCGCTCGCCTGGAATCGGGCACGTCGCCCGAAGGTTTGCAAATTGGTGCAAAACCAGACGCTGGCACGAGTTGTCGCTGCAAAGCTGAAGCTGCAGTGGTCTCCCGAGCAGATTTCTGGTTGGCTCAGACATGTGTACGCGGTCAACAAGGACTATCTAGTGTCGCACGAGACAATCTATCGGAGCCTCTATATTCAAGCTCGTGGCGCTCTGAAAAAGGAATTGCTCGAGCACTTGCGACGCGCTCGAACCATGCGCCGGTCCCGTCATCACACACTGAAAACTGAGGACCGCACGAACATTCGCGACGCCGTGTCGATCAGTGAACGCCCCGCTACAGCGGAGGATCGCGCAATACCCGGGCACTGGGAAGGTGACTTGCTGTATGGCAACGCTACGAGCCAGATTGCAACTCTCGTCGAACGTCAAAGTCGATTCGTGATGCTGGTAAAAGTGGCCAGCAAGGATTCTGAGGCTGTGGTTGACGCGCTGATACGACACGCCAGCAAGTTACCTCGGGAACTATATAAATCGCTGACCTGGGATAGGGGTTCGGAAATGGCCGACCACAACCGCTTTACCGTCGCTACCGACATTGAGGTCTATTTCTGCGATCCGCAACACCCCTGGCAACGCGGTTCGAACGAAAACACGAATGGGCTTCTGAGGCAATACTTCCCTAAGGGCACCGATCTCTCCGTCTACTCGCAGGCCAGACTGGATGCCGTAGCCAGACGGCTCAACGAACGCCCCCGAAAAACACTAAACTTCGACACGCCGGCTGAGCGATTTAGCCAAATCGT
>NZ_CAJMYW010000055.1:0-1031 GCF_905220165.1 Paraburkholderia sp. J10-1
GCGGGCACCTGGATGCCCACCAGAATCGAGCTGTAGTCGGCGCCCTGATTGCGGTAGTGGAACAGGCTGATGTTCCAGTTCGGCGCCATCGACGACAGGAAGCGCATGAGCGCGCCCGGGCGCTCCGGAAACTCGAAGCGGAACAGACGCTCGTCGTGCGCGAGCGGCGAGCGGCCGCCCACCATGTAGCGGATGTGCTGCTTCGACAGTTCGTCGCCAGTGAGATCGACGGTCGGGAAGCCGTGATCGACGAAGGTCTTCGCGATCTGCTGCGACTCGCCGCGGTTGCGGATCTGCACGCCCACGAAGATGTGCGCGCGCTCGGCGTCGTCGATGCGGTAGTTGAACTCGGTCACGCTGCGCGTGCCGACCAGCTCGCAGAAACGCTTGAAGCTGCCGCGCTCCTCGGGGATCGTCACCGCGAACACCGCTTCGCGCGCTTCACCTACCTCGGCGCGCTCGGCCACGAAGCGCATGCGGTCGAAGTTCATGTTCGCGCCCGAGGTGATTGCCACCAGCGTCTGGCCTTCGATGCCCTCGCGCTCCGCGTACTGCTTCGCACCCGCCACGGCCAGTGCGCCCGCGGGTTCGAGCACGCTGCGCGTGTCCTGGAAGACGTCCTTGATCGCGGCGCACAGGGCATCGGTATCGACGGTCAGCACTTCATCGAGATAGGTCTGGCACAGGCGGAAGGTTTCCTCGCCCACGAGCTTGACTGCCGTGCCGTCCGAGAACAGGCCGACTTCAGTCAGCTCGACGCGCTTGCCTGCCTTGATCGACTGCGCCATCGCGCAGGAATCGTCGGTCTGCACGCCGATCACCTTGATGTCGGGGCGCACGGCCTTCACGTAGGCCGCCACGCCTGCCGCCAACCCGCCGCCGCCGATTGGCACGAAGATCGCGTGAATCGGGGCCTGATGCTGGCTCAGCACTTCCATCGCCACGGTGCCCTGGCCGGCGATCACGTAGGGATCGTCGAACGGATGCACGAAGGTCAGGCCGCGCTCTTCCTGCAGGCGCACGGCGTGGGC
>NZ_CAJMYW010000056.1:0-959 GCF_905220165.1 Paraburkholderia sp. J10-1
CCCGGCGATGCAATCGTCAAGCTGTCGAAAACGACGATCTGCGGCACCGATCTCCACATTCTCAAGGGCGACGTGCCGAGCTGCGAGCCGGGCCGCATTCTCGGCCACGAGGGCGTGGGCGTCGTGCACGAAGTCGGCGAGGGCGTGTCGACGCTGAAAGCCGGCGATCACGTGCTCGTCTCCTGCATTTCGAGCTGCGGGCAGTGTGAATACTGCCGGCGCGGAATGTATTCGCACTGCAAGACGGGCGGCTGGATTCTCGGCAACCGCATCGACGGCACACAGGCCGAATACGTGCGGACCCCGCACGCGCAAACGAGCCTGTACCGCATTCCCGCGGGCCTCGACGAGGCGGCGCTCGTGATGCTTTCAGACATCCTGCCAACGGGCTTCGAGTGCGGCGTGCTCAACGGCCGAATCGAACCCGGCAGCACGGTCGCCATCGTCGGGTCAGGACCGATCGGGCTGGCCGCGCTCCTGACCGCGCAGTTTTATTCGCCTGCGCAGATCATCATGATCGACATGGACGCCAACCGTCTGGAATGCGCGAAGCGATTCGGCGCGACGGCGTGCATCGATCCGCGCGCGGGCGACGCCGTGGATGCGCTCATGAAGCTCACGGACGGCGTGGGCGTGGATTGCGCGATGGAGGCCGTCGGCGTGCCTGCGACGTTCGAGCTGTGCCAGCAGATCGTGGCGCCGGGCGGCGTGATCGCGAACATCGGCGTGCATGGCGTGCCGGCGTCGCTGTTCCTCGACAAGCTGTGGGACCGCAACGTGTCGATCACGACGCGCCTTGTCGATACCGTGAGCACGCCCATGCTGCTCAAGACGGTGTGCGCCGGACGGATCGATCCGAACCGGCTGATCACGCATCGCTTCGCGTTCGACGACATGCTCAAGGCCTATGAGACGTTTTCGCAGGCGGCGAGCACGCACGCGTTGAAGGTCATTGTCGA
>NZ_CAJMYW010000057.1:0-929 GCF_905220165.1 Paraburkholderia sp. J10-1
GCTATCTCATTCGACAATTCGGACACTGCCAGCTGATGCCCCTTCACAAGCTCGCCAAAGCCGTCGCTGACGGGCACCGAGTACGTCGAATGGCAGGTCAGCATGGTCGTTCCTGTTCGTGGTTTCACCGTCCACACGGTGTCCAGCAGTGCGTGCGATGCGTACCATGACTCAAATCGCTGCACCACAACACTAATTCGATAGACCGGTTGATCTGCTGGATAGGGAACGCTCGCGACGTCGAACGTGCCAAGCGCCGCGGAAAGGTTCGCCGACAAACGTTGGCGAAGCTCATCGGCCGGGGCGGTGCTCCAGCGCTCCTGTTCCATGACCTGAACGCGTACGGGATCCTTCTGCAAGACGAGTTGCCGTCGCGCGACCTGTGCTGGAACGACGACAGGCGCCACGTCGATCAGAAATGCTGGGTGTAAATTTTTGTCGTTGACGACTTTATTTCGTAACGTCTGCGGCGGGGATCCCGTGCCCAAGGTGTAGGTATGCACTTCCGGCACAGCGGTGCACGCCGCAGCAAGCGCGGCGATGCTACACAAAGCAAAAAGCAGCTTAAGGCATACGGGCTGGTGACTTCGCCTCGTAGCTTTTTGACTCATGGCTTTTCGTCCCTTGGATTGCCGCGCAGCAGTGACTCCGGATGCTCCTGAAGGTAGACAGCCAGCTCGTTCAGCGATTGCAGCGTGCGATTGAGTTGCGAAACAGCTTGCCGCATATCCGACTGGAGCGGTGAATCCTGCTGTAACGCTGCCTGCGCTGTACGGAACGTTTCCTGGGCGGTCGCGAGGGTATCGCGGGCCTGAGGCGCAAGTTCGGTGTTCATTTGCGTGAATGCACGATTGGCACTCTGGAGCGTTTGATCGAGGTTGGTGCCGATCCGGTCGAACGGCACACGATCCAGCTTTTTGGCAATATCG
>NZ_CAJMYW010000058.1:0-878 GCF_905220165.1 Paraburkholderia sp. J10-1
CGTTTCGGGTCGTATTCCACGTCGACTGCAGTGACGCGTCCAAGCTCGATTCCGCGGAAATCGACCGTCGCGCCGACAGACAGGCCGCGCAGCGACTGATTGAACTTCATGACAACGCTTGCAGCAGCACCGTCCGGTGCGCGCATCGCCTCTGCCTGACTGTCGGAAAGCGGGAAAGCGGTGCCGTTGGGCGCTTCATGTGCTGGCTCGTTGTCGGGGCGGGACTGGAACGCGAGACCACCCATGACGACTGTCGCGAGTGACTGGGTATTCAGTCTCATACCGCCCGAATCCAGCCGCAGGTCGACACCACTTGCATGCCACCAGCATGCATCTGCCTTGACAAGTTTGTCGTAAGGCTCATCAATGAAGACCTGGATGGTGACGCCCTTGCCGTCATCGTTAAGGGAGCGTGCGACAACACGTCCGACCTGGAAACGGCGGTAGTAGACTGGCGAGCCGATATCAACGGAGCCGAGGGAATCGCCATCAAGAACATAACGACGCCCCTTCTGGTCGCTGGTCACGATGGGAGGCGTCTCAAGTCCGATGAACTTTTCACGGGGCTGGTCGGAGCGACCAGGATCCATGCCGATATACGCGCCGGAGAGGACGGTACCGAGACCCGAAATACCACCCATACCGATCCTTGGGCGCACCACCCAGAAGCGGGCGTCTTCAACCGCGAGATTGCGTGAGATTTTGGCTATCTGTACATCCACAAGGACACGGGAATGGTCGTTAGAGAGGCGGATGGTCTTGACCTCGCCGATCTCCACGTTACGGTATCGCACCTTTGTTCGCCCGGCCTCCAGTCCTTCGGCGGTGAGAAAGCTGATAGTGACAGTCGGCCCTTGTGTCGCGACTGATCGCACAAG
>NZ_CAJMYW010000059.1:0-821 GCF_905220165.1 Paraburkholderia sp. J10-1
CGGTTGTCGCGCCAGCACCGGGGCGTACGCGTCGAAGACTGTCGGGAAGAGAGGGTTCCGTCCCTGCCGTCGGGCCATCCCCATCGCGGCTTTCTGAGCGGGTAGGGTTTGATCCCGCTCGCTTGTTGACTCCAGACTGCGTCGCGGTACTGGCCACCCGGTACGAGCGTGCATTGCCACCCGTTCTCCAGTGGTACCTCGAGGGTGTTCCATCGTGGGAAAGGCATGGGCATGGCATGTCCGTCGTCCGTGAGGCACAAGGCCGGCATACGTAACACGCGTACTGACGCCTGACCTTGCGTCATGTCGACGGTTGCACGACGTTGAATTGGATGGCACTGAAGGTTGTGCCTATCGTTGAACTCGTCACGTTCACGGATGGCGTGATGAGGACCACTCTGGCTTGCCGCCTACGCAACGAAGGCTTTCCCAGTGCAGTGCGGTGTGCACAGAGCCGAAGCGCTGCAGCGCCTCGCTGGCAAGGCTGGCAGCTAATGGCTCAGAATCGCCGAACTCGTTCCGCCGCAGCAGGCCTGAGCCTGCAAATGGCGCGATTGCTTTAGTGGGCGAGCGCCCACATGAGCGACACGGAGAAGGCGCCCACCACGACGGACGCGCAACGCTGGAAGAACGCCGGACGAATGAACGGCGCACGCCCATTGCGCGGCGCGGCGCCGATGGCGATCCATGTCATGCCAATGGGGACGAGCAAGACCGCGAAGACCGCCATGGCCTGGAACCACATCGAAACGCTCTCGAATGCCATAGGCGGAAAAATCGACCCGGCGAACAAAATGGCCTTGGGGTTGAGCACGGTGGCA
>NZ_CAJMYW010000060.1:0-803 GCF_905220165.1 Paraburkholderia sp. J10-1
TGTTATGGCTTTTTTGAAATGTCCGGTTCTGGCTCATTAGAAATGTCCGATTCCTGCCCTGGTTGACGCGCACGCTCGCGTGAGGCGTCGACCAGGGGTGAACGATGAACGGACGTGAGCTGATCACGGCAAGTATGCGCGAACTCGAGCGGGTCAAGGTCATCGAGGCGGTCGTTGAAAGCCGCCTGCGGTGTTTTCAGGCGGCTGAGCGGCTGCAGCTCAGCGAGCGGCAGATCACCCGGCTGTGCCGGCGCTACGAGGCCGCAGGCCCGGCCGGGCTGGTCTCGGCCAGGCGTGGGCGGCCGAGTAACCGGGAACTGTCCGTCGATCTGCGGGCCCGCGCCATGGCGCTGGTACGTGAACGTTATGCCGATTTCGGGCCCACGCTGGCGTGCGAGAAGCTCGCTGAATGCCATGGCATCTGGCTGGCAAAGGAGACCGTACGTCGATGGATGCGCGATGCGGGTCTGTGGATTCCGCGCGCGCAGCGTCCGCCGAAGGTCTACCAGCCGCGAGCCCGACGCGCGTGTCTGGGCGAACTCGTCCAGATCGACGGCAGCGATCACCGCTGGTTCGAGGAGCGCGCACCGGCCTGCACGCTGCTGGTGTACGTGGACGACGCGACGAGTCGCCTGATGCACCTGCACTTCACGCAGACCGAATCGACCTTCAGCTATTTCGAGGCCACGCGTGCGTATCTGGAGCGTTACGGCAAGCCGGTGGCGCTGTACAGCGACAAGGCCAGCGTGTTCCGCAGTGTCAGGGCCCACGAGACCGGGCGCAGCGTGACGCACTTCGGGCGG
>NZ_CAJMYW010000061.1:0-790 GCF_905220165.1 Paraburkholderia sp. J10-1
TGTGGATGAGCGCGCTGTTCGTGCTCGCCACGCTGTTCTACTGGATCGGCCTGCTCTCGCGTTCGCCCTCGGGCGGCTCGATCGGCTCGAAGCTCACGTGGGCGGCGGTGCTCATGGGCTTCGTCGGCCTGATGGCGCGCTGGTACGAGTCCTACCTGATCGGCGCGGACGTCGGCCACATTCCCATTTCGAATCTGTATGAAGTGTTCGTGTTATTCAATCTGATCACGGCGCTCTTCTACCTCTATTACGAGCAGCACTACAACACGCGCGCGCTCGGCGCGTTCGTGCTGCTCGTGATCAGCGCGGCCGTGGGCTTCCTGATGTGGTACTCGATCTCGCGCGACGCGCAGCAGATCCAGCCGCTCGTGCCCGCCCTGCAAAGCTGGTGGATGAAGATCCACGTGCCGGCGAACTTCATCGGCTACGGCAGCTTCGCGCTGTCGGCCATGGTGGGCGTGGCGTACATCATGAAGGAGCGCGGCGTGCTGGCGGACCGCCTGCCCGCGCTCGAGGTGCTCGACGACGTCATGTACAAGTCGATCGCCGTGGGTTTCGCGTTCTTCACCATCGCGACGATTCTCGGCGCGCTGTGGGCCGCGCAGGCCTGGGGCGGCTACTGGAGTTGGGACCCGAAGGAAACCTGGGCGCTGATCGTGTGGCTCAACTACGCGGCCTGGCTGCATATGCGCCTCATGAAGGGCCTGCGTGGCGGCGTGGCGGCCTGGTGGGCGCTCACGGGCCTGCTGGTGACGACCTTCGCGTTCCTTGGCGTCAACATGTTCCTTTC
>NZ_CAJMYW010000062.1:0-782 GCF_905220165.1 Paraburkholderia sp. J10-1
TAGATGCCGAACTCTTCGCGCAGGCGGTCGACTTGTGCAGCCGTCAGGCCCGAGTACGAGAACATGCCGCGTTGCACGTTGATGAAGTTGAAGTCGCGGTCCACGCCAGCGGCCGTGAGGCGCTCGACGAGGCCCGTGCGCATCGCGCGGATGCGGTTGCGCATTTCGCCGAGTTCCGCTTCCCACATGGCGCGCAGGTCGGCCGAGCCGAGCACGGCTGCGACCACCGAGCCGCCGTGCGTCGGCGGGTTGGAATAGTTCGTGCGGATCACGCGCTTGAGCTGCGAGAGCACGCGCGCCGATTCTTCCTTGCTGCTCGTGAGGATCGACAGCGCGCCCACACGTTCGCCGTACAGCGAGAACGACTTCGAGAACGACGACGAAACGAACACGTTGAGTTCCGAAGCGGCGAAGAGGCGCACGACTTCGCCGTCTTCCGCGATGCCGTCGCCAAAGCCCTGATACGCGATGTCGAGGAACGGCACGAGGTTGCGCGCCTTCACGACTTCGATGATCTGCTTCCACTGGTCGACCGTGAGGTCCACGCCGGTCGGGTTGTGGCAGCACGCGTGCAGCACGATGACGGTGCCGGCGGCGTAGCCGTTCAGCGCGGTGAGCATGCCTTCGAAGTTCACGCCGTTGGTCTGCGCGTCGTAGTACGGATACGCGATGACTTCAAACCCTGCGCTTTCGAACAGGGCGCGGTGGTTTTCCCAGCTCGGGTCGCTGATCGCGACCTTGGCGTTCGGGTTCACGCGCTTGAGGAAGTCGGCGCCGATCTT
>NZ_CAJMYW010000063.1:0-695 GCF_905220165.1 Paraburkholderia sp. J10-1
GTCCGGCAGATCAGGGAAGAGGCCGCCGATCCTGAACTCGCGCTGTTGCGCTGGGAGGCGGCATGGGGCCTCGCACTGTATGCGCTGTTCGGCCTTTCCCCCTTGTCGGACAAGGAGCGCGCTCATCTGTTTGACCGACTGCTTGACGATGACGCATGGACGCGGTTTATCAAGATACCAGATGGCAACTGATACCCCGATAACCGATGAGGTTGCGACCAGGAAGTTGCAACTGACACCAGACATTCCAGTGAGCCGCCAATAATGGATAACGCGACCCGCTCAGAACGGTCCCGAAACACGGCCCTCAAGGCCGCTCTGACCATCCTTTCGAGGGATGGCCTCAACGCACTTACCTTCGATGCACTCGCCCGCGAGAGCGGCATCAGCAAGGGGGGGCTTCTCCATCAGTTCGGCACAAAGGACGGAATCCTGCTGGCATTGCTGGAGTTCCAGAGGCGGTACCTTGAAGAGTTCGCACTCGGATACCTGAATTCCTGCGATGTTTCGGTCAAGGAGCCGGTCCTGCTCGCGCAGATTGCCGTGATGCGTGAAACTGCCAGCCAGCCACATTCCGCCAATCGTGCCGTACTGGCTGCATTGGTCCAGGCACCGGAACTCCTGGAAACCATTCGGGGCGCTCACGCTGCTGATCTCGCCGAGGTCCGCAAGGAGTCAACCGATGGCGATATCGC
>NZ_CAJMYW010000064.1:0-669 GCF_905220165.1 Paraburkholderia sp. J10-1
GTATCAGGAGACAAATACCATGAGCGCAAAAGTATTCGAAACGAAGGAAGTGCAGGACCTGCTGAAGGCCGCTGCGAATCTCAATGGCGGCAGCGGCAACGCGCGTTTCCAGCAGGTCGTCTATCGACTGCTGGGCGATCTGTTCAAGGCCATCGACGATCTCGACATCACGCCCGATGAAGTGTGGGCCGGCGTGAACTATCTGAACAAGCTGGGCCAGGACGGCGAGGCTGCGCTGCTGGCGGCTGGCCTGGGCCTCGAAAAGTACCTCGACATCCGCATGGACGCCGCAGACAAGTCGGTGGGTCTCGAAGGCGGCACGCCGCGCACGATCGAAGGACCGTTGTACGTTGCGGGCGCACCGGTGCGCGAAGGCGTTTCGCGTATCGACCTCAACCCGGACGCCGACGCGGGCCCGCTCGTCATTCATGGCACCGTCACGGATCTCGACGGCAAGCCGCTTGCGGGCGCCCTGGTCGAATGCTGGCACGCCAATTCGAAGGGCTTTTATTCGCACTTCGATCCGACGGGTGCGCAGGACGACTTCAACCTGCGCGGCGCGGTCAAGACCGGCGCAGACGGCAAGTACGAATTCCGCACGCTCATGCCGGTGGGCTACGGCTGCCCGCCCCAGGGCGCGACGCAGCAGCTCCTGGACGGCCTTGGCCG
>NZ_CAJMYW010000065.1:0-635 GCF_905220165.1 Paraburkholderia sp. J10-1
TGGCATTGTTCATTTCTGGCGCAGTGGGGACTGGGCGATTGCTACGGTTGTCTTCATCGCGAGTGTCGCTTTCCCGCTACTCAAGCTCGTCGCGCTCGCGTTCCTCGCCTGGACAGCGGGTTGTACTTCGCGCTGCCATCCGTTGGTGGGTACGAAGCTGTTCCGGGTCATTGAGCGCCTCGGCCGCTGGTCAATGCTCGATATTTTTGTCATTGCGCTTACGATCGCGCTCGTCAATTTCAGGTCTGTCGCTTCTGCGACGTCAGGCTGGGGCGCGGTCGCCTTTGCAGCCGTGGTCCTGCTGACGATGACGGCCACGATGCAGTTCGATCCACGGTTGATCTGGGACGCTCACGCCGGCCCGCATGAGCGTGACAGGAACGGCTCAAATAGCCCGACCGGCTCGTGACTGCCCCACTTTTTGGCCCTGCCGGTGCGATGCCAATGGCGACAATCGCCGGAACGCGTACAGTGCACTGCCCTAGGTTGACGGCGACCCGGGTGCACTTAGGCTCGTCCACGACGGCTCATCGAGCAGCCGCTCGAAAAGCCGTTCGCGCTCTTCCGACGACAGTGGCGACAGCCCGATCAACCCGGTAAAGGCCATGCCAACCGCCGCCGCCCAACGCAGCACC
>NZ_CAJMYW010000066.1:0-635 GCF_905220165.1 Paraburkholderia sp. J10-1
AGTGCTGCGTTGGGCGGCGGCGGTTGGCATGGCCTTTACCGGGTTGATCGGGCTGTCGCCACTGTCGTCGGAAGAGCGCGAACGGCTTTTCGAACGGCTGCTCGATGAGCCGTCGTGGACGAGCCGAAGTGCACCCGGGTCGCCGTCAACCTAGGGCAGTGCACTGTACGCGTTCCGGCGATTGTCGCCATTGGCATCGCACCGGCAGGGCTAAAAAGTCGGGCAGTCACGAGCCGGTCGGGCTATTTGAGCCGTTCCTGTCACGCTCATGCGGGCCGGCGTGAGCGTCCCAGATCAACCGTGGATCGAACTGCATTGTGGCCGTCATCGTCAGCAGGACCACGGCTGCAAAGGCGACCGCGCCCCAGCCCGACGTCGCAGAAGCGACAGACCTGAAATTGACGAGCGCGATCGTAAGCGCAATGACAAAAATATCGAGCATTGACCAGCGGCCGAGGCGCTCAATGACCCGGAACAGCTTCGTCCCCACCAACGGATGGCAGCGCGAAGTACAACCCGCTGTCCAGGCGAGGAACGCGAGCGCGACGAGCTTGAGTAGCGGGAAAGCGACGCTCGCGATGAAGACAACCGTAGCAATCGCCCAGTCCCCACTGCGCCAGAAATGAACAATGCCG
>NZ_CAJMYW010000067.1:0-618 GCF_905220165.1 Paraburkholderia sp. J10-1
CAGCCGCGCCCCGTATAGATCGACACGTACGGGTAGTTCAGATAGCCGATGAAGTAGTTGTCGATCTTCAGGTCGCGCTTGTAGATGGGCGCGACGAACGGCAGCTCGTCCATGTTCTCGAGAATCGGCCGCGCCTCGTTGTGCTCGATCGAGCCGTCCTTCGCGCGCCAGCTCAAGCCCTTGATCTCGGCGAACGGCCGGCCCTCGGCGATTTCCTTGCAGGTGTAATCGAATTCTTCTCGGCAGACGAAATCGATCGCCTCGGTCGCCGTGAGCGAGTTGTGCGGATCGACCATCACCTTCGCGCCGACCATGCCGACAATGAGCGTCGGCTTGCGCTTCTTCAGGTCTTCGGCGAAGAGCGCGTCGGTCGGGAACGACGGCGTGCTCGTGTGAATGATCACAAGGTCATAGTCCATCGCGATCTTCAGCGTGGCTTCCACGCCGATGCCGTCGGCCGGCGCGTCGAGCACGCGGCTGTCGGGCACGAGGGCCGCGGGCTGCGCAAGCCACGTGGGATACCAGAACGAGCGGATCTCGCGCTTTGCCTGGTAGCGCGAGCCCGCGCCACCGTCGAAGCCGTCATACGACGGGGCCTGCAGAAACAGCGTTTTCATA
>NZ_CAJMYW010000068.1:0-610 GCF_905220165.1 Paraburkholderia sp. J10-1
GGTGCAGTCGCTGACCACGACGGCGCTGAACGCGCTGAGCACGGCGCAGCTGGCAACGCTGGCGATCGCCTCGCTGACGACGGGTCAGGTGGCGGGTCTGAGCACGGGCCAGCTGTCGAGCCTGATCTCGAGCCAGGTGCAGCAGCTGGGTTCGGCGGACATCAAGGCGCTGAGCACGAACCAGGTGGTGAACGGTCTGGGCTCGGCAGGCATCGCAGCACTGACTTCCAGCCAGGTTGCCCAGCTCGGCACGGCCGACCTCCACTCGCTGACCACGACTGAAGTGCAGGCGCTGGGTTCGGCAGGCATTGGCCAGCTGAGCTCGTCGCAAGTGCAGTCGCTGACCTCGACGGCGCTGAACGCGCTGACGACGTCGCAGCTGGCGACGCTGTCGGTGAACCTGCTGACGAGCGCACAGGTTTCGGGTTTGAGCACCGGTCAACTCGCGGCGCTGAGCTCGACGCAGGTGCGTCAGCTGAACTCGGCTGACCTGCACGCGCTGAGCACGAGCCAGCTCGTGAACGGTCTGGGTACGGCAGGCATCGCCTCGCTGACCAGCACGCAGGTGCAATCGCTGACCACGACGGCGCTGAACGCGCTGAGCACGGCA
>NZ_CAJMYW010000069.1:0-605 GCF_905220165.1 Paraburkholderia sp. J10-1
GCATCGTGGGTCTCCACGAGCAACGTGATTTACGAAGTGGGCGCGACGCCCGTGTTCGCCGACATCGATCCCGTCACGCGCAACATCGACCTCGACAAGCTCGAAGCCGCCATCACGCCGAAGACGAAAGCCATCATTCCGGTGTTTCTCTCGGGCCTGCCCGTCGACATGGACCGGCTCTACGCGATCGCCCGCCAGCACAGTCTGCGCGTGATCGAGGACGCCGCGCAGGCGTTCGGCGCGAGCTGGAACGGCAAGCGCATCGGCGAGATCGGCGACATCGTCTCGTTCAGCTTTCACGCCAACAAGAACCTCACGTCGATCGAAGGCGGCGCGCTCGTCCTCAACGACGAAGCCGAGGCCGTGCTCGCGCAGAAGTACCGCCTGCAGGGCATCACGCGCACCGGCTTCGACGGCATGGACTGCGACGTGCTCGGCGGCAAGTACAATCTCACCGATGTGGCGGCGCGCGTGGGGCTCGGCCAGCTCAAGCACATCGAGCGCTTCACCGTGCAGCGTCGTGCGCTTGCGAGGGCCTACTTCGCGGGTTTCGAGGGCGGCGCGGCGGTGAAGCTCGGCATGGGCCTGCCGCTCGCCGATTTCGC
>NZ_CAJMYW010000070.1:0-538 GCF_905220165.1 Paraburkholderia sp. J10-1
TACGCCGGAGAACCGGAAGCTCGTGCATCGCTACATTGAGGTCTGGGAGTATCCGGACGGACGCATCGAACTGCGGGCAGACGCACAGGTGCTGCCGTACCGTGAGTATGACCGGCTCACCGAGGTGGACCAGGGCGCGGTGATCGAGCACAAGCGTCTCGCGCACGCGCTGGAGGTTGCGCGGGCGCTGCAGGCGCAGCGCGACGACCGGCGCGCCTCGGGCTCGCCCTCGCGCACGAATCGCGGCATCGAGGTGCGCAGGGCCGAACGGGAGCCGGGCACGAAGAAGACGCGCGAGTTCACGCAGGCGGACATGGAAGCGGTGATCGAGAAACTGGCGCAGACCCCAAAGCCAGATTCAAAACCTGGGCGGCGGTCTGCGAGGGCTCGCTGAACGCACACCACTGCCCTGCTGCTCCAGACGCTATCCTTCAACACGGAATGGAGATCAACCCCGGGAAAGACAGAAGCAAACCTCTCTAAAACCGGACATTTCTATTGAGCCGGAGACCAGACATCTCTATCTGGCCATGACATT
>NZ_CAJMYW010000071.1:0-532 GCF_905220165.1 Paraburkholderia sp. J10-1
TGCTCGTGGGCTTCGAGTCGGGCGACGACCAGATTCTCGTGAACATCAAGAAGGGCGTGCGCACGGACTTTGCGCGCCGCTTCAGCGCCGACTGCAAGACGCTCGGCATCAAGATTCACGGCACCTTCATTCTGGGGCTGCCGGGCGAGACGCAGGACACGATCAGGAAGACGATCGAGTACGCGAAGGAAATCAATCCGCACACGATTCAGGTGTCGCTCGCCGCGCCGTATCCGGGCACGACGCTGTACAAGCAGGCCGTGGAAAACGGCTGGATGGAAGAGAACAAGACGATCAACCTGGTGAGCAAGGAAGGGGTGCAGCTGGCGGCGATCGGCTATCCGAACCTGCCGCGCGAGGAGATCTATCACCATCTGGAGCAGTTCTATCGCCAGTTCTATTTCCGGCCTTCGAAGATCTGGGAGATCGTGCGCGAGATGCTCACGAGCTGGGACATGATGAAGCGGCGTCTGCGCGAAGGCGTGGAGTTCTTCCGCTTCCTGCGCGCGCACGAGGCATGATGGACCGCGCG
>NZ_CAJMYW010000072.1:0-497 GCF_905220165.1 Paraburkholderia sp. J10-1
GGGCTGGTGCTTCCTGGTATTGGGGGGAAATCAGCTCAAGCGTCGTTGTCCCTGACGGAGGACGGGTGGCGACACAACGGCGTCACCGAAATCTTCATGTACGGGAAAAGCGGCAAGGCGGTGAGAATGTCGTGCAACTCTGCATTGCTCTCTACATCGAAGATGCTGTAGTTCGCGTACTCGCCCACCAGTCGCCAGATATGGCGCCACTTGCCGCTGCGCTGCAACTCCTGCGAGTACGCCTTTTCGCGCGCCTTGATTTCATTGGCGACGTTGGCGGGCATGTCGGCCGGGATGTTCACATCCATTCGTACGTGGAATAGCATCGTCAAATTCCGTTTGTCAGGTGTCCGGATTATTTCGTCACTTTCAGCAGGCCGTCGCGGGTGAAGCGCTTGACCTTCGCTTCGTCCAGTTCGATGCCCAGACCCGGGCCGTTCGGCACCGTCAGCTCGAAGTCGCTGTAGTCCAGCGGGGTAGTCAGAATTTCTTCGGTA
>NZ_CAJMYW010000073.1:0-497 GCF_905220165.1 Paraburkholderia sp. J10-1
TGGCTGGTGCTTCCTGGTATTGGGGGGAAATCAGCTCAAGCGTCGTTGTCCCTGACGGAGGACGGGTGGCGACACAACGGCGTCACCGAAATCTTCATGTACGGGAAAAGCGGCAAGGCGGTAAGAATGTCGTGCAACTCTGCATTGCTCTCTACATCGAAGATGCTGTAGTTCGCGTACTCGCCCACCAGTCGCCAGATATGGCGCCACTTGCCGCTGCGCTGCAGCTCCTGCGAGTACGCCTTTTCGCGCGCCTTGATTTCATTGGCGACGTTGGCGGGCATGTCGGCCGGGATGTTCACATCCATTCGTACGTGGAATAGCATCGTCAAATTCCGTTTGTCAGGTGTCCGTATTATTTCGTCACTTTCAGCAGGCCGTCGCGGGTGAAGCGCTTGACCTTCGCTTCATCCAGTTCGATGCCCAGACCCGGGCCGTTCGGCACCGTCAGTTCGAAGTCGCTGTAGTCCAGCGGGGTAGTCAGAATTTCTTCGGTG
>NZ_CAJMYW010000074.1:0-476 GCF_905220165.1 Paraburkholderia sp. J10-1
ATCAGCAAGGGGCCGAACAGTTCGGTGCCCCACTGCAGGTTCGCGAAGCTCGCGAACAGATGCGCCGATGCCACCGTGCTGAACGCGCCTTCGAGCATCGTGCCGCCGTACAGCTCGATACCCGCGGCATCCGCAATCGTGGCCACGCGTTGTGCGGCGAACAGCCCGCCGCTTTGTTCGATCTTGATGGCGAACACGTCGGCGCCCTCGTTCTTCGCGATCTCGAACGCGCTTTCCGGTCCTTGCAGGATTTCGTCGGCCATCAACGCCACCGGGAAACGGCGCATGAGGCGCGCGAGCGCCGCGGGTGAAGCGACCGGCTGTTCGACCAGTTCGCAACCGGCTTCCGCCAGCGCGGGAATCGCCCACGCCGCCTGCGTTTCGCTCCAGGCCATGTTGACGTCCACGCGCACGGCGGCGCGCTCGCCCATCGCCTTCTTGATGTCGGCGACGTGCTTGATGTCGGTTTTGAGGTC
>NZ_CAJMYW010000075.1:0-466 GCF_905220165.1 Paraburkholderia sp. J10-1
TGCGTGCCTCGCACAGCGCGTGCAGTTTCTGTACGCGTCGTCGGCGGCGATCTATGGCGGCTCGACGCGCTTTGTCGAAGAACGCGAAGTCGAAGCGCCGCTGAACGTATACGGCTATTCGAAGTTCCTGTTCGACCAGGTGATCCGCCGCGTGCTGCCCACGGCGCAAAGCCAGATTGCGGGCTTTCGCTACTTCAACGTGTACGGGCCGCGCGAGACGCACAAGGCGCGCATGGCTTCGGTGGCGTTCCACAACTTCAACCAGTTCCGCGCCGAAGGCCGCGTGAAGCTGTTCGGCGAATACAACGGCTATGCGCCGGGCGAGCAGACGCGCGACTTCGTCTCCGTCGAGGACGTCGTGAAGGTCAACCTGTTCTTCTTCGATCATCCGCAGAAGACGGGCATCTTCAATCTCGGCAGCGGCCGCGCGCAGCCGTTCAACGACATCGCCACGACCGTGGTGAAT
>NZ_CAJMYW010000076.1:0-466 GCF_905220165.1 Paraburkholderia sp. J10-1
CGCGTGCCTCGCACAGCGCGTGCAGTTTCTGTATGCGTCGTCGGCGGCGATCTATGGCGGCTCGACGCGCTTTGTCGAAGAACGCGAAGTCGAAGCGCCGCTGAACGTGTACGGCTATTCGAAGTTCCTGTTCGACCAGGTGATCCGCCGCGTGCTGCCCAAGGCGCAAAGCCAGATTGCGGGCTTTCGCTACTTCAACGTGTACGGGCCGCGCGAGACGCACAAGGCGCGCATGGCTTCGGTGGCGTTCCACAACTTCAACCAGTTCCGCGCGGAAGGCCGCGTGAAGCTGTTCGGCGAATACAACGGCTATGCGCCGGGCGAGCAAACGCGCGACTTCGTCTCTGTCGAGGACGTGGTGAAGGTCAACCTGTTCTTCTTCGATCATCCGGAGAAGACGGGCATCTTCAATCTCGGAAGCGGCCGTGCGCAACCGTTCAACGACATCGCCACGACCGTGGTGAAC
>NZ_CAJMYW010000077.1:0-378 GCF_905220165.1 Paraburkholderia sp. J10-1
TGCGTGCTCGTCAGCGAAGCGATGCCTGCCGTGCCAAGACCGCTCACGAGCTGGCTCGTGCTCAGCGCGTGCAGGTCAGCCGAGTTCAGCTGGCGCACCTGCGTCGAGCTCAGTGCCGCGAGCTGGCCCGTGCTCAAACCCGAAACCTGTGCGCTCGTCAGCAGGTTCACCGACAGCGTCGCCAGCTGCGACGTCGTCAGCGCGTTGAGCGCCGTCGAGGTCAGCGACTGCACTTGCGAAGACGTCAGCTGGCCAATGCCTGCCGAACCCAGCGCCTGCACTTCAGTCGTGGTCAGCGAGTGGAGGTCGGCCGTGCCGAGCTGGGCAACCTGGCTGGAAGTCAGTGCCGCGATGCCTGCCGAGCCCAGACCGTTCACG
>NZ_CAJMYW010000078.1:0-339 GCF_905220165.1 Paraburkholderia sp. J10-1
CTGTACGACTCGTCGGCGCACGACTCGGTCACGCTGGGCGGCACGGGTGCGACCTCGGCAGTGGCGCTGCACAACGTGGCAAATGGCACGCTGAGCGCGTCGAGCCTCGACGCGGTGAACGGTTCGCAGCTGTATGAGACGAACACAAATGTGTCGAACCTCGCTGGCAACGTGACCACGCTCCAGGGCGACGTCACGACCATCCAGGGTAACGTCTCGACGCTCTCGGGCGACGTGACGACCATCAATGGCCAGATCACGAACATGCAGGGCCAACTGGCCGATGCAGTGATGTACGACTCGTCGGCGCATAGCTCGGTGACGTTGGGCGGCACGGGT
>NZ_CAJMYW010000079.1:0-335 GCF_905220165.1 Paraburkholderia sp. J10-1
GTGCCCGCGCCGATCTTGTCGTACAGCGGCGAGCGCCCCATCGTTTCGGGCAGCGGCTCGCGCACCGAACCCCAGACCTGGCCGATGCCGTCGAGGATGTGCACCGCGTGATGCTGCTGGTGAAAGCCCACGGGCGCGTCGTCCGAGCGGTAGTGAAGCTTGCCGACCGACTCGCAAAGCACGTCGTGATCGGCGAGGTGATGCGCCCAGCCGCGCGGCACGCCGTCGTAGGCGAGGGCGTTGTCCCAGCAGCGAATGTCGTGCACGTGGCGGCCGGTCGCGAGACTCGCCCGCGCGGGCACGCAGATCGGCGAGGGCGTGTAGGCGTTCGAAAA
>NZ_CAJMYW010000080.1:0-332 GCF_905220165.1 Paraburkholderia sp. J10-1
GCGATGTACGAACTGAACATTGAGACGTTCTGCGCCAACAGCAGTTCAGCCAAGGGCCGTGTGGAACGGGCGCATCTGACGCTGCAGGACCGCCTGGTGAAGGAACTGCGGCTGCGCGGCATCAGCACGGTGGTGGACGCGAATGCGTATGCGCCTGCCTTCATGGCGGCCTACAACGTGCGCTTTGCGAAGCCGCCCAGGAGCACGTTCGATGCGCACCGGCCGTTGCGTGAGGACGAGGATCTGGACGCCCTGCTCACCTGGCGTGAGACGCGGCGCGTGACGAAGTCGCTCACGGTGCAGTACGACCGCGTGATGTACCTGCTCGACGA
>NZ_CAJMYW010000081.1:0-329 GCF_905220165.1 Paraburkholderia sp. J10-1
ACCAGGCCGCCACCGCATCAAGCGCCCACACTTATCGGCTGTAAATTTTTAAAGATCGATCGCGAAGTTGCCGTTAGAACTGCTCAACCACCGGCTTCTTTCTGCGTTGCTGCGTCAGCAGCAGAGAAACGAGATTATGAAGACTGCCCGGCGATCTGTCAACAGGTTTTTTTACATCGCTCAACCTGCCGCTCAACTTCCCATCACCCGCAGACCCAGTCGCCACAAGGCTTTCGCCTGGGCTTCCCGTCTCCCCGCGCCTTCATCGAAAGCGCGAAAGACCGGAATTCTAGTCATGCAGATGACATCTTGCAAGCGGTTTTTTGACG
>NZ_CAJMYW010000082.1:0-324 GCF_905220165.1 Paraburkholderia sp. J10-1
CTGAACAGCGTGCGCGTGCTGACCACGCCGTTTGCCGAGGTTTCGATCGAGTTTGCCGTGAGCCAAAGACGCAAGGCGAGCCAAGCGAGATAAAGGCTGCTGGCCACGCGCAGCACTTTGGGCAGCCAGCTCAGCGACTGCGAAGCATGGGTGAAGCAAAGTCCCCAGAGGGTAATCGACACCAGGTACCCGGCCAGTTCGGCGGCGGTCAGATGCACGGAGCGGCGCAGACCCTGCCTCAAACCGGCTGCGGCGAGCAGGGTGTTGGTGGGCCCCGGCATGAGCAGCACGATCGCGCAGCCCGAGACCATCAGTCCGATGGTG
>NZ_CAJMYW010000083.1:0-310 GCF_905220165.1 Paraburkholderia sp. J10-1
TTTCGCGCCGATCTTCAGCTTGAAGATCTTGTGGCGGCGCACCTCGAGCATGGCCTCGGCTTCGGCGATGTCTTTCGCGGTATCGCCCGATGCCAGCGTCCATGCCACCGGCAGGCGCTCGCGGCGGCGGCCGCCCAGCAGTTCGCTCACCGGCACGCCAAGGCGCTTGCCCTGCGCGTCGAGCAGCGCGGTTTCCAGCGCGCACTTGGCGAAGTGATTGACCTTGACGAGCTTGCCGAGGTGCGCCATGAGCGCCTGAATTCGCGTGGCGTCCTGACCGATCATCGCGGGGGCGAAGTAAGCGTCGATT
>NZ_CAJMYW010000084.1:0-310 GCF_905220165.1 Paraburkholderia sp. J10-1
GATCGATGCCTACTTCGCCCCCGCGATGATCGGTCAGGACGCCACGCGCATCCAGGCGCTCATGGCGCACCTCGGCAAGCTCGTCAAGGTCAATCACTTCGCCAAGTGCGCGCTGGAAACCGCGCTGCTCGACGCACAGGGCAAGCGCCTTGGCGTGCCGGTGAGCGAACTGCTGGGCGGCCGCCGCCGCGAGCGCCTGCCGGTGGCATGGACGCTGGCATCGGGTGACACCGCGAAAGACATCGCCGAAGCCGAGGCCATGCTCGAGGTGCGCCGCCACAAGATCTTCAAGCTGAAGATCGGCGCGAAG
>NZ_CAJMYW010000085.1:0-310 GCF_905220165.1 Paraburkholderia sp. J10-1
AACGAGCGCAAGATAGCACGCCACTGCGAGACGCCGCCGCTCCTCGCTGCCGATGGCCGAATCGTGGTCCATATGGCGCGCCTGGCGCTCGACCCACGGGTGCCGCACATAACCCGTCGACGGATGCAGCAGCGGCAGATCGAGCGATTCTGGCGGATACAGATCGAGCCACTCCTGCGGCACGACGAGCGGGAAATGCGGCGCGACGAGACCCACATACAGCACCCACGGACGTTTGTCGTGCGCGTGCTCGCCGAGCCACGTCACCGCGGTGTCGGCCACGCGCATGTCGAAGCGGTTGTAGCTCGAT
>NZ_CAJMYW010000086.1:0-310 GCF_905220165.1 Paraburkholderia sp. J10-1
CTCGAGCTACAACCGCTTCGACATGCGCGTGGCCGACACGGCGGTGACGTGGCTCGGCGAGCACGCGCGCGACGACCGTCCGTGGGTGCTGTATGTGGGTCTCGTTGCGCCGCATTTCCCGCTCGTCGTGCCGCAGGAGTGGCTCGATCTGTATCCGCCGGAGTCGCTCGATCTGCCGCTGCTGCATCCGTCGACGGGTTATGTGCGGCACCCGTGGGTCGAGCGCCAGGCGCGCCATATGGACCACGATTCGGCCATCGGCAGTGAGGAGCGGCGGCGTCTCGCGGTGGCGTGCTATCTTGCGCTCGTC
>NZ_CAJMYW010000087.1:0-305 GCF_905220165.1 Paraburkholderia sp. J10-1
TCGAGCACGGCGCGGCTATAGCGGAAGTTGTTGTCCATCATGTAGCGGCCGTCGGTTTCCATCGTGTCCGAACAGGCGCCTTCGTGGAATACCGCGCGCACGTTGCCGAAATCGCCGCGCGTGAAGCGCTCGACGAACTCGGTCTTGTCGATGTAGTCGTCGATCTCGCAATCGACGAGATTCCTGAACTTGTCCGCGCGGGTGAGATTGTCGACGGCGATGATGCGGTCTTCGCCGCGTTCGTTCAGCGCCTTGACGATGTTGCTGCCGATAAAGCCGGCCGCGCCGGTGACGATGAGAGTCAT
>NZ_CAJMYW010000088.1:0-295 GCF_905220165.1 Paraburkholderia sp. J10-1
TGAGCGCAAGCGCTGGGAGCGCGATGAGCTTGAACGTCAGCGCGACGAGGACCGGGGCGACTTCTACCGCTATTTCAGGCCGAAGGATGACCTGCGCACGATAACCGGTCAGCGCGGCCTGCAGACAATTCAGGAGTATCTATCCGATATTCTGGACTTCGCCCACTGGAACCTGCCACAGACCAACGACGATGTCCGGCGCGTTTTGTGCGATGTGGTGCGCAGTGGTCGCCTTGTGCCGTATATGGACAGGGAGTGGACGCAGCGGCCGCGCGTGTTCCGGCTCACGCCAGCA
>NZ_CAJMYW010000089.1:0-291 GCF_905220165.1 Paraburkholderia sp. J10-1
GTCGGAATTCACGATGCCTGTGACGGTGAACCTGTTTCCCAATCGTCTCGGCAGAAAGTTCCGGGAGTCGCTGGGTGAAGGCAACAACGACGGCGGAAAGGCACTCCTGCAAAAACTGGTGGCTCAGGGTTTGCGCGCCCAGTTGCGGACCGGAAGTCTTATCACTAACCAGCGCTACATTGCGCTGGACATCTTTCCGAACGCCCCGCAGGCCACCATAGACATGACGAGGGTACCGCTGGAACTACCGACTGTGCCCAATTCGCTGGAGGAGCTTCAGGTGGTCATCGG
>NZ_CAJMYW010000090.1:0-291 GCF_905220165.1 Paraburkholderia sp. J10-1
GCGATGACCACCTGAAGCTCCTCCAGCGAATTGGGCACAGTCGGTAGTTCCAGCGGTACCTTCGTCATGTCTATGGTGGCCCGCGGGGCGTTCGGAAAGATGTCCAGCGCAATGTAGCGCTGGCTAGTGATAAGACTTCCGGTCCGCAACTGGGCACGCAAACCCTGAGCCACCAGTTTTTGCAGGAGTGCCTTTCCGCCGTCGTTGTTGCCTTCACCCAGCGACTCCCGGAACTTTCTTCCGAGGCGATTGGGAAACAGGTTCACCGTCACAGGCATCGTGAATTCCGAT
>NZ_CAJMYW010000091.1:0-284 GCF_905220165.1 Paraburkholderia sp. J10-1
GCAGGCGCAGGCCGTTCTCCTTCATCACCTTCAGCGTCTTGTACGGCACGTTCGCCTTCGCGTTGCACGACCACGTCATGCCGAGCTTGCCAAGGCCAATCGCAATCGCTTCGGCGCGCGGCAGGTCGTCGGTGAAGGTGTCGTCGTCGAACATCAGCTCCTTCACTTCCGGCATGTTGTCGCGGATCCACTTCGCTTCCGCCAGCACGTTCTCGACCGAGCGCGTGCGGTAGCGGTGGCCGCTCACCGTCTGCGGCCACAGGCAGAACGTGCAGCGCGACTTG
>NZ_CAJMYW010000092.1:0-284 GCF_905220165.1 Paraburkholderia sp. J10-1
ACAGACGCAGGCCGTTCTCCTTCATCACCTTCAGCGTCTTGTACGGCACGTTCGCCTTCGCGTTGCACGACCACGTCATGCCGAGCTTGCCGAGGCCAATCGCGATCGCTTCGGCGCGCGGCAGGTCGTCGGTGAAGGTATCGTCGTCGAACATCAGCTCCTTGACTTCCGGCATGTTGTCGCGGATCCACTTCGCTTCCGCCAGTACGTTCTCGACCGAGCGCGTGCGGTAGCGGTGGCCGCTCACCGTCTGCGGCCACAGGCAGAACGTGCAGCGCGACTTA
>NZ_CAJMYW010000093.1:0-283 GCF_905220165.1 Paraburkholderia sp. J10-1
GCCCGTGCCGCCCAACGTCACCGAGCTATGCGCCGACGAGTCGTACATCACTGCATCGGCCAGTTGACCCTGCATGTTCGTGATCTGGCCGTTGATCGTCGTCACGTCGCCCGCGAGATTCGACACATTCGTGTTCGTCGCGTACAGCTGCGAGCCGTTCACCGCGTCAAGGCTCGATGCGCTCAGCACGCCGTTCGCCACGTTGTGCAGTGCCACCGCCGAGGTCGCGCCCGTGCCGCCCAGCGTCACCGAACTATGCGCCGACGAGTCGTACAGCACCGCG
>NZ_CAJMYW010000094.1:0-263 GCF_905220165.1 Paraburkholderia sp. J10-1
CTTCCGGTGGCGCTGCGCGCCCCGAAGGGCATAACTTAAAACCAGTGGTGCGCTTGCATTGCGTTACCCATGACAATGCCCCTTGGTTTCCCTTGCAGACCCGGCCGCTGCGCGCGTAGCGAGCAGCGGGAACGGATGAGCCCTTTGTCACTAACGGGAATGGTGCGAGGCGACAGACGCTCCGGAGCCATTAACCTTTTGTGGCGCGATGTGAACTGTGGCAGGCGCTAGCGGTTTGAGCGGCTTTCTTTTGCCTACTTTTC
>NZ_CAJMYW010000095.1:0-260 GCF_905220165.1 Paraburkholderia sp. J10-1
CCCGGTGCTCGAGCGCGTGGGCAACCGGTTGCGCTTCACCGCGGTGGGCGACGTGCTGCTGCGGCATGCGCGCGAGGTGTTTCATCAAATCGAGCGGGCGCGCTACGAGGTCGATGCGCTCACGAGCGGACTCTCGGGGCGCATTGCCGTGGGTGCGGTGCCAACCGTGCTGCCGGTGTTCGCGCCCGAACTCGTGCTCGAGCTGAAAAAGCGCGCGCCCCACGTCAACGTGTCGTTTTTCGAGGCGACGAGCGACCGGT
>NZ_CAJMYW010000096.1:0-260 GCF_905220165.1 Paraburkholderia sp. J10-1
GCCGGTGCTCGAGCGCGTGGGCAACCGGTTGCGCTTCACGGCGGTGGGCGACGTGCTGCTGCGGCATGCACGCGAGGTGTTTCATCAAATCGAGCGGGCGCGCTACGAGGTCGATGCGCTCACGAGCGGACTCTCGGGGCGCATTGCCGTGGGTGCGGTGCCAACCGTGCTGCCAGTGTTCGCGCCCGAACTCGTGCTCGAACTGAAAAAGCGCGCGCCCCACGTCAACGTGTCGTTTTTTGAAGCGACGAGCGACCGGC
>NZ_CAJMYW010000097.1:0-258 GCF_905220165.1 Paraburkholderia sp. J10-1
TCGCTGGCCTTCTGCGAATAACAAAAAGTTATTCGCTTTTGAAAAATGCTCACTTGTCTCTCATGCGTGAGCGTACCACTATTGAGGGCAGGAGACACGGCCGCGCCCTACGCCAGACGGCCCGACAAATCGATCATGCGACCCACGAACGTCCTTTTCATCCTCTCGGACGAGCATCAGCACGGCCTCATGGGCTGCGCGGGCCATCCGTTCATCCGCACCCCCAATCTCGACGCGCTCGCCGCGCGCGGCACGCGC
>NZ_CAJMYW010000098.1:0-258 GCF_905220165.1 Paraburkholderia sp. J10-1
CCGCTGGCCTGCTGCGAATAACAAAAAGTTATTCGCTTTTGAAAAATGCTCACTTGCCTCTCATGCGTGAGCGTACCACTATTGAGGGCAGGAGACACGGCCGCGCCCTATGCCAGACGGCCCGACAAATCGATCATGCGACCCACGAACGTCCTTTTCATCCTCTCGGACGAGCATCAGCACGGCCTCATGGGCTGCGCGGGCCATCCGTTCATCCGCACTCCCAATCTCGACGCGCTCGCCGCGCGCGGCACGCGT
>NZ_CAJMYW010000099.1:0-247 GCF_905220165.1 Paraburkholderia sp. J10-1
CAGCAAGCGGGAGCAAGCTTGGAAGAACACATGCTTGTCGCAATCCAGCAAGCCATGTGTGAGCACAGAGGTAACGTCGCCGCGGTGGCGCGGCAATTGCGGATCTCGCGTACTACCGTGTACGCGCGCCTACGCCAATTGCGTGATGTTGGTATGTCGACTGGATCGGACGAATTCTCGGTAGTCGCTCAATCTGCCGGCGAGAGCTGATTGACGCTCTGCCTGCAAGGGGCACGTGCCCGGGACG
>NZ_CAJMYW010000100.1:0-232 GCF_905220165.1 Paraburkholderia sp. J10-1
CATCGCGGCACTGACCTCCAGCCAGGTCGCCCAGCTCGGCACCGCCGACCTGAACGCGCTGAGCACGACTGAAGTGCAGGCACTGGGTTCGGCAGGCATCGGCCAGCTGAGCTCGTCGCAAGTGCAGTCGCTGACCTCGACGGCGCTCAACGCGCTGACGACGTCGCAGCTGGCGACGCTGTCGGTGAACCTGCTGACGAGCGCACAGGTTTCGGGTTTGAGCACCGGTCAA
>NZ_CAJMYW010000101.1:0-200 GCF_905220165.1 Paraburkholderia sp. J10-1
GCGACGATCGAACGTATCGAAACCCGCCTGGTAGATCTGCCGACGATTCGCCCTCACAAGCTATCCGTCGCCACGATGTACGGGCAAACCCTGATGCTCGTAAAGGTGTACTGCAGCGATGGCGTGACCGGCATCGGCGAAGGCACCACCATTGCCGGCATGGCTTACGGCCCCGAAAGCCCGGAAGCGATGAAGCTGGC
>NZ_CAJMYW010000102.1:0-182 GCF_905220165.1 Paraburkholderia sp. J10-1
ACGCTGCGCGCGATGGAAGGCAAGCCTGCGCTTTCGCTCGCGGAGCAGGTCAAGGAAGGGCTGATCGAGTACATCCCGTTCCCCGACGCGCTGCGCGGCAAGTATCAGTGCTTCACGCAAGCGGACCAGTCGAAGCTGCGCGCAGCGGGCTACGACGCGCCGTTCCTGACGGTGCAGGAAGG
>NZ_CAJMYW010000103.1:0-181 GCF_905220165.1 Paraburkholderia sp. J10-1
GGCAGCGAAGGCCGCCGCGGAAACCGGTGGACGCAGGAGTCGGCAGCTTTTTTAAGCGGTGAGCGAAAAAAAGGGGTTGACGAAGCGAAAAAGATTCTTCATAATCTCGTTTCTCTGCTGCTGACGCAGCAACGCAGAAAACGCCGGGTAGTTCGATGTTTAACGGCGCTTTCGCGATCGA
>NZ_CAJMYW010000104.1:0-176 GCF_905220165.1 Paraburkholderia sp. J10-1
GTGCCGATGCCCGCCTCCAGATCGGCGAGCTGCTTCGACACCGCAGGCTGCGTGAGATTCAGGCGCTCGGCCACGAGACGGATCTGCCCGACGCTGTCGAACAGCGTGAGCAGGCGCAAATGACTGAGTTTCAGTCCAGCCTCGAAGAATCGCTCGATCGGGTCCATGGTCGCTTG
>NZ_CAJMYW010000105.1:0-159 GCF_905220165.1 Paraburkholderia sp. J10-1
GCGACCTCGGCAGTGGCGCTGCATAACGTGGCGAACGGCACGCTGAGCGCATCGAGCCTCGACGCGGTGAACGGTTCGCAGCTGTACGCGACGAACCAGAGCATTTCGGACCTGTCGGGCGACATCACGAACATCAACGGTCAACTGGCTGACGCGGTG
>NZ_CAJMYW010000106.1:0-140 GCF_905220165.1 Paraburkholderia sp. J10-1
CAGCTGGCAACGCTGGCAATCGCCTCGCTGACGACGGGTCAGGTGGCGGGTCTGAGCACGGGCCAGCTGTCGAGCCTGATCTCGAGCCAGGTGCAGCAGCTGGGTTCGGCTGACATCAAGGCGCTGAGCACGAACCAGGT
>NZ_CAJMYW010000107.1:0-128 GCF_905220165.1 Paraburkholderia sp. J10-1
TCGGCCAGTTGGCCCTGCATGTTCGTGATCTGGCCGTTGATGGTCGTCACGTCACCGGCGAGGTTCGTCACATTGCCCGCGAGATTCGACACGTTCGTGTTCGTCGCGTACAGCTGCGAGCCGTTCAC
>NZ_CAJMYW010000108.1:0-127 GCF_905220165.1 Paraburkholderia sp. J10-1
CTGATGATGCTGTCGTCCTTCGAGCCAAGCATTGTCACGGTATGAAGAACAGGCAGCAGGTTTGCAGGCAGATACATGATTGCGGCGGCGACCAGCAAAGCCTGGGTACGCGTGAGACTGTCCGGTT
>NZ_CAJMYW010000109.1:0-127 GCF_905220165.1 Paraburkholderia sp. J10-1
TATTCCTGATGCTCGCCGCGGGCAGCCTCGATATCGTGCTGAGCCGCACCGAACCGCAGGAGGGTGTGGGTGCGCTGGCCTCGCGCGCGTTGCTGGACGATCCTATCGTGATCGTGTGCGGACGCGA
>NZ_CAJMYW010000110.1:0-122 GCF_905220165.1 Paraburkholderia sp. J10-1
CTCGCGGCGCTGAGCTCGACGCAGGTGCGCCAGCTGAACTCGGCTGACCTCAAGGCGCTGAACAGCTCGCAACTCGTGAACGGCCTTGGCACGGCAGGCATCGCTTCGCTGACGAGCACGCA
>NZ_CAJMYW010000111.1:0-121 GCF_905220165.1 Paraburkholderia sp. J10-1
TGCGTCAAGGCTCGAAGCGCTCAGCGCGCCGTTGGCCACGTTGTGCAGCGCGACTGCCGCGCTCGCACCCGTGCCGCCCAGCGTCACTGAGTTGTGTGCCGACGAGTCATACAGCACCGCA
>NZ_CAJMYW010000112.1:0-106 GCF_905220165.1 Paraburkholderia sp. J10-1
TCTTTAAAAATTTACAGCCGATAAGTGTGGGCGCTTGATGCGGTGGCGGCCTGGTCCTGTTCTTCGGAATAAGGCCGGGAGTAGCAAAAGTATCAAGAGTCTCACA